>CAVOXQ010000005.1:0-546385 GCA_963700485.1 uncultured Alphaproteobacteria bacterium | reverse complement strand
ATTAAAAAAACTGGCGTGCAGCTGCCAGGGAACCCCTTCCTAAGATTCTCCGTCTCATCCTACAGGAGATAAAATTATGTCACAATACACAAGACAGTTTGACGGGCGCAGGACATATTATTTTGTGCCGCGTGAATACCTCTGCTCTTGATTATCCTCACGTTGGCCTGTTCGTTGCCAAGTTTCGGTGGTCCGGATTCTGACGAGACGGCGCCAGTGCCATCTCCAACCTTGCCACCCGAACCAACTCCCACGCCGCAGGCGCTGCCGCCAGACCTGGTCGAAAGCCAGCCAATGCCGGGCAGTGAAGTGCCGCTGGAAGGTCCGATCACCTTATACTTCAACCAATCCATGGATCGCGCTTCGGTTAAATCAGCCCTGGTCACTCAGTTGAAGGTGGAAATTAATTTTACCTGGGTGAATGACTCGACAGTGGTGCTTTATCCAAGTGAGCCCCTGGGCCCAGATGTGGAATTTGCGCTGGGCCTGGGTACAGAAACGCGCTCCTCACAAGGCATGGGAATGATACAGCCCATCAGCCTGGATTATCGCACTGCAGGCTACTTGCTTCTAGTGCAGGCGCTGCCCGAACCGGATGCTGGTGATGTGGACCCCTCCTCAGCAATTGTGGCCGCTTTCAATCGCCCAATTGTGGCCTTGGGGAGCGATCCGGCTTCACTCCCAGCGGCGTTTAGCCTGATCCACCTGCGCAAGGCCGCGGCGAATGGACGAATACCAGCACATACATCTTCTATCCAGAACCCGCATTGGCAGGCGGGATGCAGTACACAGTCCAGATCGACAAGGACCTGAAGAGCGTCGAGGGCAGCCCTCTTGATGACGCGCAGTCCTGGAGCTTTACGACGGCAATGCCCCGCCTGGTCTCGATCGAACCGGTAACCGAGATTCCCTGGCCCCTTGATCCGGAAGTGGTGTTGACTTTCAACCAACCCATGGACCCGGCCAGTGTGGAGGCGAATTTCAACCTGGTTGGCCTTGAAAGTGCAGCGCTTCCAGGTACGGTCACCTGGGACGATGAGGATACGGTCTTCACCTTCACGCCCGATGCGCTCCTGACACGGAATACATCCTATGTGGTTAGTTTGAGCGCTGCTGCGCAGGCGACGGCGGCACCCCCCTAGGCGAGGATCTGAGCGCCAGTGTGGCAACCGTACCAGCGTTGGAAATCTACAACACGCTGCCTGCGCAAGGCGGCCAACTGGAAGCTTATGACAGCCCGGCGCTGTTCTTTTCAGCCCCCATCCAAGCTGAAGATGTTTTGCAGTATATCCGAATCGATCCTGCTGTAAGAGATCTGCAGGAGTGGTGGGATGAAGGGCAGGGGGCGCTTTACCTGTATGGTGATTTCGACCCCAGCACAGCCTACACGCTGCGCGTTCGCGCCCAATTTGCCGGATATCTGGGGTGGCGCCCTGGGGCAAGAATACCAACTGGCATTCAATTCTGCTCCCTTACCGCCGGGTATAACGATCTTACCGTACTCGGATGTGATCTTCCTGACCCCTCAAGATCCCAGCCTGGTAGCGCAGGCCGCCAATCTATCCAATCTGCCTATCACGATGGGGAGTGTGCCTCTGAGCGATTTCTTTACCATGCTGGGGTTCAACGGCTATGATGTACGCAGCACATACCAGAGCGCAGACCAGGTATCCTGGGCGCAGCCCCTAAATCTGGAGCCGAACCGTATGCAGGCCGTTGAGGTATTCGTGCGCCCGGATCAGAAACCACTGCCACCCGGGTTGTACTTCATACGCTTCGACCTCAACCTTGAAAATTTACCTGCGGGTCCGAAATTGGTCGCGGTCAGTAATATGCAGGTAACCTACAAGGTCAGTGCAACGGATGCGCTGGTATGGGTGGTGGATTTGAGAAGCGGGGAGCCGTTGGGCAACGCGCCGGTAACGATCTATGATATGAACGGCGCAGAACTGGCGTCTGGGCAGGCCGATCCTGAAGGCGTATTCTATACGACGATTTCCCCCCGAGAAAACCCGTACGATATAACCTACGCAGTAGTTGGACAGCCCGGCGACGACATTTTCGGCCTGGCGCTGTCATCTTGGGAGCAGGGCATCACACCCAGCAATACGTAAACGAACCAGGTTATTGCTGGGAAGGGGCTGCTGCTCGAGTTCTTTCAAGAAACACTCCTTGCCCACGGCGAGGGCCCACTGGAAGAGCCTCTGCACGGCCGGAGGTCTCTGTGCCACCAGGCCGTTGATCTGGACGTAGAGCTTTTCCCATAGGCGCGGCACACTGCTCATGACCGTGGGGCGGCAGTCCGCCAGGTTCTTTCGGAGTTCCTCGATCTCGACCGTGTCGGCCACGAAAAGTTCGCCCGCCTGAAAGCCGGAATTCAACAGATCCGAGGAGAAACCGAACACGTGGCACATGGGCAGATGGCCGAACCAGATGTCTTCCGGGGAATAGTCGAATGAAGAGGATACGGATCGCTGGCTCACGAAGTTCTTGTGGGTCAACATCACCCCTTTGGGTCTTCCCGTGGTGCCGGAGGTATAGATGATAGCAGCCAGGTCTCCCTCCTCGACCTCCCGGAGCCGGGCCCTGATCTTATCCTCCTTGTCCGGCTCGGACCGGCCCTCGTCCAGAAGATCGTCGAAGGAGAGGACGCGGTCTGCGTTGCTCTTGACCGTGGGGTCCATCACAAAGACCCACTCCAGGTCCTCCAGCCTGTCCCTCACCTGGAGGACCTTGTTCAACTGTTCCTCCCCGTGGCAGAACACGACCCGGGCCCCGGAGTCATGGAGGATCCACCAGACGTCTTCTTCTTTGCTCGAAGGATAGATGGGAACGGATGTGCCCCGGAGAAACATGCCCGCGAAGGTGGCCATGATCCAGCGAGGCGTGTTCGGGCCAAAGACGGCGATCCGGTCAAAGGCCTCGATGCCGAAGGCATCCAGCGCCCGGCAAATGCTCCGGATCTTCTCGTCCAGCTCCCCCCACGTCATGGTGTGCATCTGCTCGGTCTTGTGGCCCGTCCGGTCGAACCTGGACCTCAGGTACACCTTGTCCCTGTGCTGTACCGCCCGATTGCGGCTCGTGGCCACAATGGTCGATTCTTCGAGGAGGGGCTTTGTCTGCATACGGCTCTCCGGAAATCTTCAAGAAAATTAATATAATACTTTAAATATTTATTATAAGTATATGTAATTAATAAATAATACAGTAAAGACGTATCCCCTCTTCTTTGCGGGATCGTATTCATTCATAAACAGACGTTTGAAGCCGGGAAACTATACCAAAATGCAGGGACATGTGCCAGAGAGCCCCGATGAAAACTTCTCGATTCCACGCCGGGAGTGTGCTATAAGGACGCGGAAGGAACCCCGGAAGCGTACGAGACCGGGTCCAGGCAAAGAAACAAATCAGGGGGATCGAATGCACGTTCTGGTGCTCTACTATTCACGTTCGGGCAACACGAAGAAACTTGCCGAGGCGATCGTACAGGGGGTGGGAGAGGTCGAGGGAGTCGATTGCCTGCTCCGGTCCACGGGCGAGGTCACCCGAGAGGAATTCGAAGAGAGCTACGGTGTCATCGTGGGCTCTCCTGTATATTTTGGGGGCATGGCCGCGCCGCTCAAGGATCTCCTGGACAGGTTCGTGGGAAGCAGAAAGAAGATGGAGGGCAAGGTGGGTGCGGCCTTCGCGACCTCCGGGGATGCCTCGGGCGGGAAAGAGACCACGATGCTGTCGATTCTCCAGGCCCTGTTGATCTACGGCATGATCGTCGTCGGGGACCCCCTCGATGCGACGGGTCACTACGGTACGGCCTGTGTGGGCGAACCGGACGAGAAAGCGGAAGAGAACGCAAAGAAGCTCGGGAAGCGGGTGGCAAAACTGACGAAGATGCTTACGGCGTAGCAGGCGCCTCGCCTCCCCGCTCTTCCTGGATGAGACGCTTGAGCAGCTGTGTTTCCGTGTCCCTCTCGACTTGATACTGCAGGAAGACCTCGTACTGGTCCTCTTCCAGAACGGCCTTCATCTTCTCCGCGGTCTCCTTGTTCAAGGCGGTTCGCTTCGCCAGATGTTTCTCGAGCCTTTCCGCAGGGGAGGCGTCCCCCTCCATGGGCGAAGCAGGAGAGATCTGCCCCATCTTCTCCCCTTGTTCCTTCAGGATCTCCCGCACCGGGGCTTGCTGCTCCTCGGTGAGCTTGAGTCGCCAGTCCAGCTCGAAGACCTGCCTGTCCAGCGCGGGGGCCCCTGCGAGGGCGCTCTTCTTCTCGGTGTACTCCTGGTATCTCTGGTATTGCTCCGGCGTGAGGATCGTCTGAAGTTCTTCCTCGAGGGTGGTCTCGGGTTCTTGCTCCTCCTCGCCAGGCTCCTGACGAGCGGCCCGGTACGCCGGGGGGAAGGTTCGTTTCCTCTTCTTGAGTTCCTTCTCCACGGTCGCCAGCTGTTCGTCCGTGAGGTCGAGGACGTCTGCCAGTTCCCCTGCCTCCCTTGTGATCTGCGCCTGCATCAGGTCCTGCATGATCGGCTGGCTGAAGATCTTTGCGAACAGGTCCTTCAGGTTCTTGTCCGAGGGCTTCTTTGCCGCGGCCTCTTCGGAAAGAGCTTCCGCCGTCGGCAGGTTGGGAATCCGGGAACGGGGGGGCTTCCCCCGGCCCCCTGCGTTTCTCCACGGCCCTCGGGTTGTCCCAGCGCCTCTCCCGGAGGGCGCGAAGTTCCTCCCTCTCGCGCTCGATCTCTGCGGGGCTGAGTCGGAGGACGGTCCCGTCGGAGGTAACCACCTCGAAGATGTCCGTCTTCTCCAACCTTGGGATCGTGGCGTGCCGGTCCAGGGCGACCAGACCGTAGGCGATACCCATGCCGAGGAGGAAACTCACAAATATCCAGAGAAATGTGCGTTGTTTCATGCCCGCGCCCTCATGAAAGGAAGGTCTTTAGACTACTGCCGGTTCGAGTGTCGGATCATGGCCTGGAGTTTCTCCATGGCCTTTCCATCATCGATCGCCTGCCTGGCAAGCTCGATGCCCTTCTCGATCGTGTCGGCAGACCCTGCCGCGTGCAGGGCCGCGCCGGCATTCAGCAGGACGATGTCCCGCTTGCCACCCTTCTTGCCCTCGAAGAGTTCGAGGATGATGCGAGCGTTCTCTTCTGCGTTGCCTCCCCGGATCTCATCGATTGTGCCCACAGGGATCCCGAAATCCTCCGGGTGCACCGTGTACTGCCGGACTCGACCGTCGTGCCATTCAGCCACGTGGCTGCTCCCGGTCGTGGTGATCTCATCCATCCCGTCTTCACCGTGCACGACCAGGGCCCTGCGGCACCCGAGCTTGCCGAGCACCTCGGCCATGACCCCGGGCAGGTCTTTCCGGAAGACCCCGAGGATCTGAACCTCTGCGCCGGCCGGGTTGGTCAGGGGCCCCAGGATGTTGAAGATCGTGCGGATGCCGATCTCTCTTCGAGGCCCGATGGCGTGCTTCATCGTGCCGTGAAGGGCAGGGGCGAACAGGAATCCGATTCCGTGCTCATCGACGGAACGGCCCACCTCTTCCGGGGAGAGGTCCAGGTTGATCCCGAGGGCCTCGCAGACATCCGCACTGCCGCACGAACTGGACACGGAGCGATTGCCGTGCTTGGCCACGCGGACCCCGGCGCCGGCGACCACGAAGGCCGTCGCCGTGGAGATGTTGAAGGTGTGGATCTGGTCCCCGCCGGTTCCGCAGGTGTCGACCAGGACGGGTGCGTCCGGCCCCCTCGCCACCTCGATCGGGACCGCCTTGTCCCGCATGACCCGGGCCGCGGCGGTGATTTCCTCGACGGTCTCCCCCTTCAGCCGGAGGGCGGTGATCAGGGAGGCGATCTGGGCGGGGGTCGCCTGGCCGGAGGTGATCTCCTCCATGGTGAGCGTCATCTCCTCCATGGTGAGATGCTGACCTTCGACCACGCGTGCAATGGCTTCCCGGATCATGGAGGGCATGTCAGGCCGTGTTGGGGAGTTGCCCCGGTGAAAGGGTTTCGATACTATGGGATGACTTTCGTCCGGATGCCCTATAATTGAATGGATAGCAGGCAAAAATCAAGGGAGATGGGGATTCACGGGAGAGAAAGGGATGGACAAGATCAAGGTGGGGATTGCAGGCGCAGCAGGCTACACGGGCTGTGAGCTGATCCGGCTCCTCGCGACGCATCCCCGGGCGGAAATCAGCTGGTTGATGACGGGCAAGACCAACGAGGGAAAACGCCTCCACGAGGTCTTTCCTCACCTGCGCGGGGTCCCGGAACGGGTCTTCCAGCCCCTGGAGCCTGCATCCGCGGAGGACAGCCGACCTGGTCTTCATGGCCACGCCCCACGGGGTGGCAGTCTCGATCGTCCCGGAGTTCCTCAAGGCCGGCTGCAAGGTCATTGACGTGAGCGCAGACTTCCGTCTCAAGGATCCGAAGGCCTACGAGAAGTGGTACCAGATGACGCACACGGCACCGGATCTTCTTGAGGAGGCGGTCTACGGACTGACCGAACTCAACCGGTCCCAACTGCCCGGGGCCCGGATCGTGGCCAACCCGGGGTGTTACCCCACCGCCTCGATCCTTGCCCTGGCGCCGGTCCTCCAGGAAGGGCTCGCGCACCTCGATTCGATCGTGATCGACGCCAAGTCGGGCGTCTCCGGGGCAGGCCGGTCCCTCGCCCTGCGCACCCACTTCTCCGAGACCACCGAGGATCTCCAGGCGTACAACCCTGTCCGGCACCGCCACATCCCCGAGATCGAGCAGCAGGTCTCCCTCCTGGCCGGCCGGAAGACCTCGGTCACCTTTGTGCCTCACCTGATCCCGATGGTCCGCGGCATGCTCGCCACGGTCTACTGCAAGCCCACCCGGGAAACGGACACGAAGGAGCTCACGGACATCTACAAGGCCTTCTACGACCAGGAGCCCTTCATTCATGTGCTCACCGAAGGCGAGCTTCCCCGCACCAAGAACGTGTGGGGCACGAACCGGTGCGAGATCGCGGTTCAGTACGACCCCCGATCCTCCACGATCCTCGTCGTCTCGGTGATCGACAACCTGGTGAAGGGCGCCTCCGGCCAGGCCGTCCAGAACATGAACGTGGTATTCGAACTACCGGAACCCTCCGGTCTGGAGTCCATCGCACTCTATCCTTAAATCTATATAAATTAAATATTTATGAATATAAGCTAAAGTCAATTATAGACCTGGCAAAGCAACTGTTTTCCCGGACCCCTGCGGGGGCTGGTCCGTTTATCGAGCGGATGAAGTTCCAGGCCCCCTCTTCGATCTCCGCAAGAGTAGTACCGCTGCGATGGGCACGATAAGGAACACCAGGAAATTCAGCGCGTCAGATGGTAAATGAGATTCGTTGCCAATCGTGGACGCAGGACTCCATCCCTCAATAGCGCCTCCAGTGCCGTCAGCGGAACAGTCCACCGGCTCTAGATTGTCTACGGAACGGCAGCTGTCCATTTCCGCGGGAGAGAGGTCGCTCGGGAGTTCAAAGGCGGAGACGCTGCCTCCGTCGGAGCCAACGTACACGACACCGTCGACCACTGCGGGTGACGACGTGACCCATCCGCCGATGGTACCCGTCCACAGCCTGGTGCCGTTCGCAGCATCGAATGCGTACAGGTGGCCGTCGAAAGACCCGACGTAGACTACGCCGTTGGCAAACGCCGGAGACGACAGAACGAAGCCGCAGGTTGGTGCGGACCAGAGGATGTGCCCCGTCACTGCGTCGATGGCGTACAAGTGGTGGTCGAAGGAGCCGGCGTAGACGATGCCGTTGGCGACTGCAGGGGACGAGGCAATCGCGCCGAGGCTCTCGGTCTTCCACAGAGGGACCCCGCTGAACGTGTCGAAGGCGTACAGACTGCCATCCAGTGACCCGACGTACACGACGCCGTCAACCACTGCCGCGGACGAAAAAACCCAGCCTCCGGTCGGCCCGGTCCACAGGATGTCCCCGGTCGATGCGTCAATGGCGTACAGATTGCCGTCGGCAGACCCGATGCAGGCTACGCCGTTCACCACAGCCGGCGATCCCACCGCCGGGCCGCCGATCGTGGTGCTCCACTCGACGGCACCCGTCTCCGCGTGCAAAGCGTGCAGCTCGCCGTCGGCGGCCGCGACGTAGAGGACGTCGTTGACCACTGCCGGCCCCGACTCCATGTAGGAGCCGATGGTATTGATCCAGATGACGGCACCCGTGGATGCGCTCAACGCATGGACCTTCCCACAGGTGGTGCCGATGTAGACGACGTCGTTCACGACCGTCGGGGACCCGAAGATAAAGCATCCAGTGTCCGTGATCCACACGAGTTCACCGGTGGATGCGTCGATCGCGCGCACACGGCCGTCACCCGAGCCGATGTAAAGGATGCCGTTCACGACCGCCGGCGAGGAGGCGACAAAGAACACGTTCTGTCTCCACTTGAGCTCGAGGCAGGCCACATTCGAGGGGGAGAGTGTGGTCTCCTTCGGGTTTACCCCGGAGCGGCCGTTGTCATGTCGGAACTGCGGCCAGTTGGTCCGCAAGGCAGATCGACGTCGGCGGTCGGCGCGCTTGAAGAGCCGCACGACGTCACCGACGCCAAACCAAACATCAAAAGCAGGACCAGAAAGGAGTTTCCGATAGAGATCGATTTTTCGTTCGTCATATTCAAAGCCCTCACCTCAACTATAGTAGATGCGAAGGTTTGGGGGTCAGGTCCTGGGAATCAGGTTTTCGACCGGAATATCCGAAGCTGAAGTTGATTCTTGCTACCTGACAAAATATGGCATGTTAAATCAAATAGAGATCGGGGACGGGCAGAGATCTAAATATAATATATTTCCAACTATCATAATTGGCTTGACTGTACGATCTTGCAGAGCGTACAGTAATCATAGGTGGCAGCAAATGGACCGGTCTGAGGTAGTCTGATGTCCGACAGGGAGGCACATTGCATGCCTATGCGAAATACGGTTCGGCTTTGGATTGGAATCATCCCGGCATTGCTCATCTGGCGCACCGGCGCATTCGCACAGACCACCTGGACCGTCCACCCGTTTCTAGGAGCCGATTTCATGACCATCCAGGGGTGTATCGACGACCCACGAGTGATGGGCGGAGATACCTGCCTCGTCTATCCGGGCGTGTATTTTGAGAACCTGGAAATCTCTGGCAAGTCCCTGACACTTCAGAGTTGGGGTGGACCGGAGATCACCGTGATCGATGGATGGGGCCTGGGGCCGGTCGTGACCCTTGACCGGACCTCGGTCTTGGAAGGTTTCACCGTTCGCAACGGATCCCGTGGCGTGGCGATCCACTTTGGAGCAACGATTCGGGACTGCTTGATAAAGGAAAATGATGGGGATGGGATATACATTAGTGGGGGAGCCAGGATCGAGGGCAGCCGCATATCCGATAATGGCCGGAACGGGATAGATGCACACACCGTCGGATACGTTGAGATTCGAAATTGTTATGTCTCAGGCAATGGATGGTCCGGTGTCCCGGGCTATGGAGCGGCCGGGATTGACGTATTTGCCTCGAATACTCATCACATCATTGAGAACACGATCGTGACAGGCAACCAGATCGGCGTAACCGCGGGAAGCTACGGATATTGCGATGAGGGACATCCCTGCGAGGTGCGCATCACCCATTGCACGATAACCGGGAATGGGCTAGACGTAGCTTGTTCCCTGGATAACGGCGGTGCTGTCGTCAAGAACTCCATCGTCTGGAGTGCCGAGCCAAGTGACGAGCCTTTGGGATATTTTTGTCCTAAGTATCGTTTCGCTTACAGTCTAATCCAATTGCACCCGATTCTCATCTATTATGGAGGGGAAGGGAACATCTATGGGAACCCGCGTTTCGTGGGTCCGGACGACTTGCACCTCTCCCGCTCCTCACCCTGTATCGATCGTGCGGTGAGTTGGAGGGTGGACGAGGATTACGACGGAAATCCGAGACCCCAGGGGAAGGGGTTTGACATGGGCGCTTACGAGCTCTCCTCGCATCCCTCCGACCTTTTTCCCCTTTTCCCCAAGCAGGGTGCGAAAGTGCTCAGCCCACCCAACTTTACTTGGGGTGAATTCAATGGAGGGGAGGAGGATTACGATCTGTATGTTCTTCTCCTCTGGCTTCCGATCCCGATTCCGGGCTACTGGTATACACCGTTGCCTGTTCCCGTTTACCAGAGCCCATACTTCAAATGCCCTGAAGAATTGTGGGGGTCCGTTCCGGAAGGTGGATGGGGTTTCTGGATGGTCGTTGGCTTTGACACCACAACATGGGCTTCCGCCCCAACGGATCTGCAGTATTTCCAGAAGGTGGACGATTGTGTCGTGCACTTTTCCGATTATGAACTGGCAAGTGCTGTTTGGTATGCGATCACCCCTCAAACCGTAGAGATCATGGCCTCTGATCTGCAAGGTTTGACCTACCTGGATATCCACGATCGGGAGATCTGGAATCTTGACGGCCTGGAGTATGCCGTTGATCTGCTTGAGATTGACCTGAGTAACAACCATATCAGGGACGTGGTCGACTATCTGAGTCCCCTGGCGGGCCTGACAAACCTCACCATTCTGAATCTAGGCGATTCCCAGTCTTACCCGGAACGAAACGATATGCTCAACATCTCTCCTCTGGTGGGCCTGACTGAATTACAGAGGCTTGACCTCAGCGGCAACCGGATTTCAGACATCGAGCCTCTGGTCCTGAACCCCGGTATGGATGCTGGCGATACCGTGAATCTGGATGACAATCCCTTGAGTGAAAGGTCTTGTACTGTCTACATACCTGAGTTGGAGGGCAGAGGCGTCGACATGCTTCACGGGTGCCCATAGCCTGGGAGGCTGCCCCAAAAGTCCCATCTGCGGCGTTCGGCTTCATCCCTCGTCATTCGACGTGCAGGAAGCACGCCTCATTGCCGAAGATCGAAACCTATAAGAAACCTCTTCTAGACCGCCAGCCCTTGAGTCTCCCAAGCAGGGTCCGTGCTGCCTTGGCTGCCGAGCGGAATGATCCGGGCCAGCATCCTGCCGGCCGCCAGCAGCATGACGCACAGGAAGAGAAGCTGCACGAGTCTGAGCCAGCATTCCGGTCGTATTGCCCTGTGACCAATCACCAAGCCCATCCTCTATGAGCTTCTCAACTTCAGACGGCAATGTCTGAACGCGGGCGGGCAGGACCCGACAGAAGAAGAGGAAGACCAGACCGCCGAAGAGATAGCTTCCGACAGCGTACAGGGCCAGCCCGAGGCGAGCGCCGGGGCTTATCTCCAGGAGCGGAGTCGCCGGCAAGGAGGATCTGTTTAGAAGGCGGTTCCAGAGAGTCTTCATCAGGAGCTGGGATCGTGAACGAAGATTCGGGACCCCGAGCAAATCAGAACAGAGCCAGTATCCGTCGAAACGCAGGAAAGGATTCAGGGAAAAGAGAATCATCGCGTCGAGTTCGAGGAACAGAAGCAGCCAGACCGGCTCCCGGGTAAGGTGGAACAGGAGGGACACCGGAATGGTCACGAGCAGCTGAAAATACATCCCTGCAAGATCCACGACGACCCTTGCCTTACGCTCCAGGCGCCATGCAGGGGACACATTGGCGTAGAATACGGGAAACACGAGATAGAGCCCCAAGCGTATCTCCCCGTGAGGACAGCCGAAGTATTGGCAGGCAGACAGGTGACCGAACTCATGGAACAGAACGGAAAGAAAGGTCACGAGATACCCGATCAGGTAGACGGAAGGGGGGATGGAAGAGAAGAGCCCCGTTCGCGTCCCGGAAAGCAGGTCCAGGTAGACGAGGCCGTGGCAAAGAGCGGAAGCCCATAAGAGGGGAAGAGAGCAGAGAGGATGGAAAAGCAGACGCAAGCGTCTGGTCAGGGGCAGAGCGAGCTTGCCCGGGATCAGCATGATCCCTTTCGTGGAGGGTGACTTTGCAGAGCGCGACGGTGACGGAGGGTGGCAGACCCGGAACGGGTGCCAGGAGATCATGGGGTATGATGTATCGGTCGATCCAGTCTTCGAACGTCTGTCGGTCGGATCGAGCAATTCCACATGCCCGAGAGGATTCGGGCAATCTCTTCTACGTTCCGTGATCCGTCGAGGTGGGTGATCAATTCGTACAGTCTTCGGGTCGTCTGCAGGGATCGTCCGTCAGGGAGAAGGACAAGGTAGGTCTCTTCCTTTGCGCTCGAGAAAAAGGGGACAATGGACACCTCGGACCGCAGTCTGGGGAAGGAAGGAAGACTACTCATAACAGTACGGATGACATCCGTTGAAGGGTTGGCAGTGCATCCCGCACGCGTCGGGACAGAGGTACCCTGAGACAAATTGCCAGCAGAAAGCACCGAGGCACGGATCGACGTCTATGCAGGCCTGTTCGAGGCGCCTCTCCAATTCTTCGATGATTTCGTCCAGATCTTCTCTCACGGCAGGCTCCCGTCCACGAGAAAACAAGCACATGCCCAGACACAAGGCTCATTCGTATGGAAACCCGAAATCGAAAGAAAGGCAGCTTCCAGGCGTTGGTCAAGTTCCTCCAGGTCGAGCGGAAGAGAGCGCTCCTTCCGGAGCATGGATTGCGGGTCTTCGATCGGGCACGCCCCTGTGGGTCCAATCGTCTGCGCTCGGGTCACATCAACCTCCGGGTGGACAAACGTCTGTACAGGCAAACCAGACGCAGAGGGCCGCATCCGCAAGACAACCTTCGATCGCCTGCATCTGAAGGCGTTGCTCCATCGCTTCGATGCTGATGAGCGCATCCTCCACGGTTTCCGTCAGTGTCTGGTGCTCTTGGTCCATCATCGTTCCTTGAACGGATCACACGTAGTGGATCAGACAGTTCGTTTCGCAGACCCCGACACAGTCCTGTCCGTCGCACTGACACAATGCTCCCAGGCAATTGCACGGTTCCGCATGAATCATTCGTGCGAGCGAGGTCTCGAGGCGCTGCTCCAGCTCTTCGACGGACAAACAGGGAGATCTTACGGAGATCCTCACGAATGGAACCGATGATTCTCTGTGCGCGACTCCTTCTCGGTCACCATCCGCCTCCGTCCTGGCAGTAATCGTAACAGTAGTTCGAGCAATCCCCGTGGCAGAAACAAAGCTCGCCATCACAGGCACAAAACCCGCCGGCACACCAGACCCCTTCCGCACAGTCTCCTGTGCACACGTTCAGGCTGCAGTATTCTTCTTCTGTGGAGGGAAGCCGCTGCATCTCGAGTCTGTGCTCCAGTTCTTCCAGGGAGATTCCCTGCAAGCCTCCTTTTCTCAATGACCGGATCTTCTCGGAAGCCATGGGACGCCTTCTCAGACGACATCTACGAGACAACTGTCGACGGCGCAGAGAGAGCCGCAATCAGCGGCACACATGGTGCCGTCACAGCGCACAGAGGTCCGTGCAGCCTGAATAGCCGGATCCACAGTGAACCGTACAGTCGCTCGGACAGAAATCCGTATAGCAGACCACTGCGGGCTCCAGGGGCGCCATCCGCTGCATCTCGAGCCTGTTCTCCAGTTCGTCCAAGGGAATCTCGTGATAGTGAGGTCGAGCGACGGGCAAGCATTCTTCCTTCTTCTTAGAGGACATCTGCGATCCCTCCCAGGTCCACCACGACGTCGCACGCACAGAAGACGGGACACTTCGTTCCGCTGCAACGGGTGGTGCACAGATAATAGAGACAATGGGCGTCATCCAATGCCGTTGGCAGGGCGGCCATCTGGCTTTCGAGGCGGGCCTCCAATTCTTCCAAGGAAACGAACAGGCCATCCGACGGCAAAAGGGGAACGATTTCCGAACGACTATTCTTGATAGGGTTCATGGCCGGGTCCTATGCAAAGAAATTCTCGTCGCTGTCGAGCCCGACCTTCTTGCGGAAGGTGCGCAGAATGTCGGGAAGGCTCTTGCCCAGCAAGCCGTTGACCTGCTCGCAGGGTTCCTGATCATCGATGGGGTTCTCAAAAAGACTCTGTCCCAGGAAGAGAGATGCGCCCTTCGGGATAGGGGAGTCCGGGGACTCCGGAGGGTCGGGCAGCAGCCACCGGAAGACGGGTTGTTTGGGGGAAGGATGGAGGAGAAACCTTCTCAGTTCCTCCCAAAGGAAGGCCTCGTGCTCACGGCACCAGGTCCAGTCGAGTTTCCGCATGCCCAGCCTTTCCCAGGGCGTGTGGTCGGGGCCAAACCCTTCCACAGGACGAGAGGGCAAGACCGCCGACAAAGATTCTCTCCAGGCGGTCTCTCAAGGGGCCCTGCCGGAGGCAGCGATGGGCCAACATCATGGCCATCACGATTTCCACTCTCAAGGGCCTTTGGCCTGTTGACAGGGCACGACCTTGCCGGTGCGGGAGGACGTTCACCCCGATGACGAGGCGTTGGTCCGTGTTCAACAGGAAGTGTGGGGGCATGGAAGGCCAGTGACCGACGTAGAGCGTGTGCGGCCACGGGGGAGAAAGGACAGTCCGAAGCTCCTTCAAGACGGACCGGGTGAAGCCGTCAAGCCGACGGGGCAGGTCCTTGTGCAGGACAATCGTCCGGATTTGGTGCCGGCTGGTTTTGATCCTTCAAGGGGGTTCTCCCGGGTTGCGGGAAGACAAGGTCCCAGGTGGTAGAGGAAGAGGGCGAGAAGACACCAGGCCGTGGTGAGTTCACGACTTCCATAGAAGAGGTTCGCCTGCTCGTACAGAGAATTCGGGGGCCAGGAGCCGTCCGGTTCCTGGCTGCGGATGAGCTTCTCAACCGCCAGGGACAACTCGGGGCCCTGGTAGCCTGTGGAAAGCAGACAAAGGAGGGTCAAGGCGGTTTCTGTAGGGTTGTTCCAGGTTCCTGTCTTCCGGTTTCGCCTGAGCAGGTAGTCGTGCAGCGGCTTCCGAGGCAGATCCGGGCCGAATGCCTGGCAGAACAGGAGGAGGGGCAGCAGGGGGTGACACGCGGCCCGGTCGCGAAGAAGAGTTCGGTGATTCGGACGAGTGGAGAATGGGTCCAGGGGAAGTAGTCCGCCTGATGGATGGAGGTTTCGACCAGGGATTTCAGTTTCGGCAGGCGGACGTTTTCCCTGGATGCGGTAAAGAGGAGGTTGGCCCAGAAAAGGCCATGGGGGCGCAGGGGAAGCGTGCCGTCCAGGCCCTGGTCGAGGTCGAGCAACGCGTTTCTGTCTGTGGGGATGGGAAGAAACGATTCCTCCATGGCCACCGGTAGGGACGGATTCGAGGGGACTTTCCGGGAGAGGGTGAGCCAATCCGAGGCCCGGAGCAAGAGTGCGGGCAACCGGGAGCTCCATGTTCTGAAGGGGGGCAAGTGCCAGGTGTAGCAGAAAGGTGGCGAATCGAGAAGAAGCCAGGGGGGTTGAGGGGTTCATGTACGGATACTCGGATTGGGCCAGAGGAAAGCCGCCGGGAGACGGAGCCGAACGAACAATGAAATCGAGAGCTTCTGCAAGACGTGTCGCGACCGTTTTCGGTCGCTGTCTCCCTCGTTGTTCTTCTCCGGATCTCTGCCAGATCGTGGCGCATCGTCTGACAGTGACGGAGGAACCCTGTGACGGTCTCCACCCAATTGGGCACATGGATATTCTGCACGGAATCCAGGGCCTGCCGAAAATAGTGCTCAGCCAGTCGAAGCTGCTCTTCGGCAATCCCCCGGTGGTAGAGGACCTGTCCTACTTCGTCTCGAGGAACAGGATCGCCTCGACGAACCTGAGTGTGAAGCCCTCCTGCGAAGAGGACCCTGGTCAGAAGAAAGGTGAAATTGCCGTGCCGCAGATCCTCTTTCCAGTCCCTGAGATCGTCGAAGCATTGGAAGCCTGCAAGAAACCGGTCTTGGGATTCCATGAGGGGTGCGAGAACGTCAGAGGTGTCTGACAGCAAGGCCATGGCCAGCAGGTTCGTCTTGATGAGAGCGACCTTGCCGGTCGAAATCTCGAAGAATTCCTCTTGGGTGTAAGGACAGAGCCGGTGCCGGTGGCGGATCTGTTCCTTGATGATCGCCCGTCCGTGCTGCAGGAACCACTCCTGGGTCTTTCTTCCAGAATCCGTGTTCCAGAGGAAAGAGGGGGATGAGCATCTCCAGGGCCTTGTGAAAGTAGCTGTCGACGAGATAGAAATCCGCCGGCGTCCAGGGTCGAGTCTCGTCGATCTTCTTGTCCGAGAGCAGGATGGCCTCCAGAAGGACACGGTTGGCCAAAGCAAGGGTTCGAAGGTCTTCAACAGCCACCGACGGAAACGCACTGACGAAGAGAAAAGGGTAATAGTAGAAAGGCGAGAACCCTATGTGTCCACGGTTTTGAGAGGGCTTCCGAGGCTCCCTGGAGGTGATTCGATCACGAAGGGGTGTGGAAGGGCCGCAGAGCCGGTCTACCCGCTCGTTCCGGAAGGAAGCCATCCCTCGTGCAACCCGCTTGGCCTCGTCGTCCAGGAATCGAGGGGACGTGTCGGTTGTCTTCAGCACGGCACCAGAAGCCCATGAGGAGGAGCCTCTTCTCTTCTGTCATCTCGCGATGCTCGACGCCCGGGTGTGATAGCGATACACGGCTTCGAGACACCAGGCCGTTGTCAGTTCTCTGCTTCCATAGTAGCCGGCTCCCTCCTGGAAGACGGCGTTGGGAGCCCATGAACCGTCAGGCTCTTGAGACTCGGCGAGCTTGGTGATTGCCGGGACGAGCTCAGGCCCGTCATAGGCCGTGAGCAGCAAACAAAGCAGGGTCAAGGCGATCTCGGTGGTGTTGATCCAGGACCCCGTGGTGCGATACGGCTCGAGGAGGTAGTCCTGGAAAGGTTCCCGTGGGAGGTTCTTGCCGAGGGCCTGGCAGAACAAGAGCAGGGGCAGAAGGGGTCTGCACGCGTATCTTGTCCACGGAGATGCGACGGGCCCGAAGGCGACTCCGAAGCTCCAGGGCGTGTAGTCCTTCCGGAGGAGACAGTCTGTGACATAGGCGCCGACCCGGGGTGGAATGAAAGACGTTTCAGAACATGTGTAGAGAAAATTTGCCCAGAAGAGACCGTCCGGCAGAGGTCCGTAGGCGGGTGCAAACGAACGGTCAAGCTGAGACAGGTGGTCCCGGTCAGAAGGGATGGGTGCGAAGGCCCGTTCGAGTGCTGTGGGCAATCCAGGGTCCAGGCTTGTTCCCTGCATGTCACGGAGCCAGTCCGATGCAGATAGGAGGAGGGGGTTTACAGAGGAAACGAGGGGCTCGACGGGCTGAAGGGACCGGAGGATGAGGGTGGTGACGAACCTGGAGGGAGCAACGTATTCCGAAGGACACATGTACCCGTGCGGCGATCGAGAGAGCGGGAAGCCGCCCCCGCCGGTTTGGGAACGTGCGAGGAACTTCGCCCCGGACCGGATTTGCCCTGTCGAGGTATCCATGAGGGCTGTACCGGGGATCGATCGAAAGGGTTCGCTTGAGGGACTCCCGCATCCGAGCACGGCCCTCTTCTCGGCGACGAATCTCTGCCAGATCGTGACGGAGAGCTCGACAACGATTCCGAAACCCATTGTTGAAGTGCTTCCAGAGGGGGAGAGGCAGGGCGCCGACGGTTTCGTTCGATTTCTGAAAGAAGATTTCTGCCAGTCGGAGTTGTTTCTCCATCAATCCTGTCGTGTAAAGGAGTTGGCCGACCCGCGCAGCGGAGACAGGATGGCCGGAGAGGATTTGGTCTGTGAGCCCCGCCTTCCGGATGAGACGAGTCAGGAGGTACGTGAAATTGCAGTTTCGGTAATCCTGCCGCCAGTCTTCAAGATCGTCGATGAGGACAAGGGCGATGTGATGTTGATCCAGGGAAGCGGACAGGCGAGGGAGGTCTTCCGTCCTGTCCGAAAGAAAGGCGAGGGCCATTGAGAACGGCCTCAAGAGCGCCGTCTTCCCCCTTGCGAGGGCGCAGAACCGTGACATCGAAAAGGCCCCGAGCCGGTAGGCATGACAAAGCCTCTCTTCGCGGACACTCCTCCACGTCTCGGAATAGCAGTCGTGGAAGTAATCCCAAAAGGCGTGGTCGGCAGGGAAGAATGAGTAAAGACGTTTCAGGCTCTGCATGTGTTCCAGCTGTGCAAGAAACAGTTGGGTTGTGTCGATCGACAATCCCTGGTCCAGAATTCGATCGTACGACAGGAGGTGACCGGTGTAGAGCCGATCCGCACGAGCCAGTTCCCGGATGATCTCTACGGGAACGTCCTGGAAGAAGGTGTGAAAGAGGAAGGGATAGTATGCGTGCAGCGGGGAAGAGAGTCGTTTCGAACAAGGTGAGGGCTGAGGTCCGGCTCGTCGAGGTGGCCGTGGCTTTGTTCCCGTCAAGGTCCTCTCTCCATTGTAGCCCTGCACTCCCGGATCTCCCGATAGAGTGCGAGCACCCTCGGTGAGGACCGCATGGTGCAAGCGACGATTCCACGTTCTCAGCTCCCGGGGAGAGAGGTTCGGTCGTTTTGACGGGCGTTCCACACCCTGTAGGCGTTGAGGGCAGCCTTCTGAAAGTGCCTGGGGAACTCGAAACAGTGCGGTTCATTCAACTTTCCAGTTGCTCTGTAGGCAAAGGCTTCACACCCTCCGCCACAGAAGAACAGGTAGGGGCATGACCGGCAGGTTTGAATTCTTACGACACTCCGGTGGTGCCATTTGTGGAGAGCCTGCGGGTTCAATTCAAGGAAGCCGGGCCCATACAGGCCGATGCGGTGTTCCGGATGGCCGATCACTTCCCAGCAGGGATAGATGTGACCGAAGGGGTCGAAGAGATACATGGCCATATTGCTTCCGCAAAAAGCGGTCCTCCAGAAGGGGAGGTCCTCCTTGTGGGAAAGGTGCGCCAGAATCCTCTTTTCGACTGCACGGGTAAGGGCGTCCGTCTGGAAGAATGAAGATTCCTCCTCTTCTCCGCTCGTGCCGTCCTTCCCCTGGATGGCTTGCCGCATCTCCAGGTGAGAGGCAAAACCGTCACCCCCCCCCTTATTGCAGATGCTTCCATGGACGGGCGAGCAGTAGGCACGAAACAGGGCACTCTTGGACCATTCTCTTTCCTGAAAGAAGTCTTTCAGCCATTTCACATGGTTTGCGTTCTTGCGGTCCACGTTGATCCGAACCGACACCCGGACCCCTTGTTTCATGGCCATGTCGATGTTCCGGACGATGTGTTCGAACGTGCCCCTCCCGTCCGGAAGAAATCGCCGTTCATTGTGGACGGAGGGGGGGCCATCGATCGTGATTTGCAGGAAGGAAATCCCCTTCGTCCTTTCCGAGGAGGTCTGCGTAGTGGTTCAAGTCAACTGCATTCGTGATCGCTGAAAACTGTCGGAACCCCCTTGCGCAAGCCTTTTCATGAAGGTTGCGGATCAAGGTCTCGTTGGATCTCTGCAGGGGTTCACCCCCATAGAGGGTCATACATTTCTGGCGACGATCCGGTCCGTCTATCCTCGCCATGGCTTCGAGGGCAGCCTCTGTCATCTCCTCGGACATGCGCTTCTCGATCCAGGACGCGCCCCTTCCCTGAAGGCCCTTCTCGTAACAATAGGTGCAGCGAAGATTGCAGGAATAGGTCGGAACGATGAGAAAGCCGGGCGAAGAGTGCTTCCTCAGGACTGCGTGGACACGTCTGCCAAGCTCTGCCACATACGCCTGCTCGGCTTCCGGTGTCTTCTCCGTCAGGTATCCTCTGGTTGTCAGGTGAGACAATGTGTCCGAGGACAGGGAATTCCGGAGCCGTCCATTCGAAGAACCCGAATCCGTGAGGAGGCCTGCGATACGGGAGGAAACGATGTCCACGGCCCCGGAATAACCGTGGAACAGCAAGGCCCTGTCCGTGTTGGGCAGAGGAATGGCAATGATGTATGAGCTGGGTCTCACAATGAAGCTCCAAGGCTCGGGTGTTCTGTTCTTGTCTGCTCCCGGAGGGCCGCATACAACAGGCGTTTGTCCTGCAATCTGCAGAAGAGATGGAAACAGAGATCGCAAGCGCTGTGGTATGGCGCTTGGTCCGCGCTCTCCAATGCGGGCTCCCTTCGCGACAGGAGGGAGGCCAGGGTGCTGGGGCCCTTGGAACGCAGGACCGTCAGGACGGGATCCCGGGAGCGCCTGTCCAGGAGGGAGCTCAGAGACTCCTTTTCGACGTTGCCCAGGACGAAAGGGTAGTCGGTCGGCTTCATGTCCTGTGCCGGAAGGTTGCAGCAGGTCAGGAGGTTTCCGTCCGGGAGCAAGACGGGTGGTGTAAGGCATCCTGGTCCTGCGAAGCTCATCGCGGGCTCGAGCTTCACTGCCGAGCGCAGGGCCGTGGCTCTGCCCAGGGGAGAGATCTCCTGGACGAGTACTCTTGTCGAGTTGCTCCTCAGTGACCGGTAGAGGCCTTCCGCGACGGGATCGTGACGTAAACGGGCGATCTTGACTCCTGCTCGAAGCCCGATTTCTCGTGATGCGTCGAGAGCGTTCCGGAGGTTCTCCAAGCGGGACCTCCAACAGGTGGTATCGGTCCGTGCTCAGGGTGATGGACTCGAGGCCGATTTCCTTCAGATCGGCGAGGTACGCCTTTGTCTCGGTCCCGGAGGACGCCCAGGCCGCATTCGTTATCAAGGCGCTCTTCATGCCTTGCGCAGCGGTAGTGGCGGATCAGGCTCCGGAGTTCCCGAGGATGGAGGAGGGGTTCGCCGCCGGTGAATACGATCTTTCGGATTCCGGCCTCGTCGGCCTGTTCGATGAAACCCTTGGCTCGATGGACGCCCATCGTTCGGTGATCGTTCGGTCCGCAACGGAAGATACAGTGGGCACAGGACAGATTGCAGGCGAACGAGTACGCGAGATGCAGGGCCGCAATTTCCGTGGTGCCTTCCCAACTCAGGGGCATGCGTTTGTCCTCGAAGGGTGTCAAGAGTCCGGGCCCACCACCAAGTGGCCTTCGTCGTCGAAGACCTTCAAGTAGACGCTGCCGCGGAATTCCTCGATGAGGTCGGCGAGAAGCAGCAAGTCTCGATTTCCACGAAGGCGAACGGACAAGCCCCTGCCCGTCGGGCTTTCGTGCCGTATGCAGTAGGTCTCGCCATCTCCCGGCCCGATCTCTCGTTGCCAGACAATAGACTCCCGGCCGTCTCGTATCTCGAGATAGGCCTCGGAACGGAGACGTTCGCAGGTGAAGGCGATCAGAACGAACAGGCTCCGGCTGTCCGCAGGAATCGTCCATTTCCACTCTCGATTGCACCAGAGGCAGTGAAATTCACTGCCGGTCAAAGGGTCCTGAAAGAGCCGGGACTCGAGGGTTTCACAGGAAGGGGTCCCGTCCGGGTGGAGTGTCGGGTCTGTATCCGGCGTGACCTCTTCACTTCCGCATCCGGCAAGGGCGAGCCAGAAGAAGAGGAATGCAAGAAGCCCGGTCCATTGGTTTCGATATTCCATTTGGGAACTCTTGCTCCTTCTTTCGGCTAGGAGTTGGATGCCTCCACGTATCTGCGTGGGGTATTGTCTCTGAGCATCCTCCAGGCAGCTTGCTCGATATCAGCCCTTTCTTCACAGGCAGGAACGACGTGAAGAGCAGAGACGGCCTTCCGTACGCACTCTTCTGCTTCCCGAAGCGTATGAGAGAAACCGCCATGGTCTTCCAGAAGAGTCGTAATCTCTCTGAGGTACTTTTCACGTTGAGGCGCTGAGAAGATATGGCGGATCCTCTTCTTGTCTTTCGTGTCCGCCCGCCCGAAGGCAACGAGGACAGGCAGCGTTGCCTTCCCCTCTGCCAGATCGCGGCCCGGTTCTTTCCCGGTGTGCGTCTGGTTGGAGAGGTAGTCCTGGATGTCGTCGAGCAACTGGAAGGCGATGCCGAGCTGCAAACCGAAGGATTCGAGGGCGAGAACGTGATCGGGGCTCGCGCCGCCAAGGACACCGCCCAACTTGCAGGCCATGGCGAACAGAGAGGCTGTCTTCTTCTCGATGATCTGCATGCTGGTCCGTGCGGTGAGAGTGAGGTTCCCCTGATTCTGAAGTTCCATCATCTGACCCTCTACGAGCTGTATCAGGGTTTCCACGGCAAGGGGGGGAATGGAGGGATGCTTCGTCCTGAGGGCAAGATCCATGACCGCAGCCAGAAGAAAATCGCCTGCAAGGATGGCGACGCCATCCCCCCACAGGCGGTTGACGGTGGGCCGATGGCGGCGGACTCTCGCACGATCCATGACGTCGTCATGAAGAAGGGTCCCGTTGTGGAGGGCCTCCACCAGGGTCGCAGCTTCGGCAAGATGCGGTGTTGTGTGGCTGAACAATCGGGCGGACAGGCAGAGGAGGTGAGGGCGAAGGCGCTTCCCCTCGGACTGAAAGACAAAGCGAATCGACCGGGTGCAGCCCATGGCAGGGAGGATGGATTCGGTCGAGAATCTCGTTCGTGGTGAGAGGGGGCACGACAATCGGGTGAGTGGATTCTGTGGACTTCTCTTGGGGAAGCATCGGAGTTCTCTATTCCCTTCCTTCTGTTGTTTTCGTTTTGCGGAGGAGTCTGCGCAAGAAGGGTGCCAACAGGACGAAATCGCATTCTTTGCAGGATGGTTGGCCGAATCGACTCTGTTTGTCCCTGTTGGGTCCTGCCGCCGAATGTGTACCGTCCGTGGCAGCTTGCCGACGTGGGGCGAGGGGAGGGAAGGGGTGCGGTTGAAAATCCGGTGCAGAAGCGGGCTTGCCTCTATGGTTCAGGCACCACAGGCCGGGTGCGTAGGAATCTTCACAGAGAAGGGAATCGCCCCAATCCTGTTGGACCGTTCAGGTCGTCATGGATGGGAGGCAGGAGTGATTATTGCTCGAAGCAGTAAAGCGGATTCCTGAAGTAACAACTGTGATGGGAGAATTCGGTCCAATGGCTGCCGCGGGCGCCGGTGGAGCCCACATTGCCGGAGAATTCCCCTTTATCCCAGGCCCAATCGAAGCAGGAGTCAAAAAAAGGAGCTCCGTAACTGTTATCCGGAACTCCATGGGGGAGTGTGTTTGTCCAGGGATACATCACCCCCGGCAGTAGATTGCCGGCCGCGTCAAGGTTGATCGGATTTGCGAGGATTCCGTCCGTCAGGTCGTTCCAATCCGTGGCGATGATCGTTCCGTCTACGAGTTGAAAGGGGGTGCCATTCTTGTTGAATCGGGTGCCCGGGGAGTCATAGGTGTCGCTCAACCATGCCTTGAACGTACCGGTGAGACCCGCCGCCTGCGCCTCGGCCTGGCACAGAGCATCGGCATCAGGCAGCCCTCCAAAACCGCCGTTGAACACACCGTTCGTCACGAACACGAACTTCGAAACGGGCGGAACAGGGGGACGACAATCCGTATCGTCCCCATCTACGGTCGCATCGCAGTCGTCGTCTACACCGTTGTCGCAGATTTCCTGTTGAGTCGGACTGACGTCGGGGTTTGAATCGTCACAGTCCAGGTAAGGGTAAGCACACGCATCCGATTGCGGGTGCCCGCTCCGTCCAGATCGGAATCCGGACACTGCTGAGGCGGTAACCAACTCTCCTGCCCCGCGAGGAACATGGCTGACAACAGGATGATTCCAGCCCAAACGGGAGCGACTCTTCTCAAAAGCATCATCATCCCCCCTTGACCCCGTCCTCAGGCGTAACATGACGCGTGGAGTCGGGTCAAGGAGGGGAGCATGGAAACCACAAGAGTGTTTTGACCACTGCGGGACGGCCCCGCCTGCTCAGATCTTCTCCACCTTCACTTCTGCGACGACTTCACCCCATCCACCGTGATTGACGCCCACATCCATACAGTGGACCTTGTTCATGGCGACCTGGGTCGGCTCCGACCCCGCGAGGACCGCGCCGTAGATGTTGTCCATGATCGCTCCCACCATGGGATTGATCGTGGACAGGATGCCGAAACAGACCTTTTCCGGATTCTCCTTGCACAGCAGGGCTCCGTCGGCTCCGAAAACGATCCGGTCACCCACCTTGTGGCCCGCAGCGCAACCGTAAGCGCTCTTCACCTCGGCCACGATCTTGTACTTCTGAAACTCTTCGAAGTGCTCGATGATCTCCAGGTTCTGAGGGTTGCTCTTCCAGACTTTCCACTGGTCCTCGTTGTAGCCAAGCATATCCCTGGCGAGTTTCAACATCGCATCGTCGACCATTCTTGTACTCCTTTCAACAACTCAGTTGCCCGACGGGATCGCCGAGTAGTGCGAAGCCACCGCGAGCCACTTCCCGCCCGATTTCGAAAAGATGACGGTGTATCGGCCAAAGGTTGTCCGCATCGGGCCGTCCTTTGGCTTGACCGAGATAGCGTAGTGTCCCCAAGCAATACCGGTGCTCCCGATCACACGGTACTGCGGATTGATCGGCCTAAAGACAACACTCTCCGTGGCGGCCCAAACCGATTTCGTGGCCGGCAGGTATGCTGCCTTCCCATCGATTGCAAAAGGTGCAGAAGGGTTAAAGATGACGGCCTGGTCGTCCACCATGGTGAAAAAGGCGTCATCATGGCTGTTGTAAGCCTTCACCGCCTTTTCAAAGGTTGCTTTCAGATCATCCACGTCGGCAGCGAGTGCGGGAGTGGATAAAAAAAGCCCAAACGTAACCAAACACATGAGTAATGCTCTCATTCCTGTAAACATGCCTTGCCTCCTTTCGAACGAGAGGTTTCTTCTGTTTTGCGTTCTTATGCCTTCGGTGGCTGTATAGTCGACGGTGACCTTCGTCACCTTGTCCATCTCCTCGGGTGTCATCAGGAGGATGGTCTTGTGATCTGGCCAATCCACTCGAATTGATCGCCAGACTCATGGCGGCACCGGTTACGTTGTCCGGCACGTCACCGATCGCGACCACGTCGTATTCACCGAAGGCGTAGCAAAACACCTCCAACTTTCCCGCCCATTTTCTCGTACATGTTCGCAATTGCGTCTCGACGTTTGGAACCACCTTGCTGGGCGAGGACTTTGAGGCCTTCGGTCGTAAGGGAAGCCAATGCAAGGAACTTCGGCATGACACACCTCCTTTTGTTTCGTCGAGACGATTGACTGGGGTTTGAGGAGGGCCTCCAGGGAGGGGGATCAGCCTCCCTGGAGGCCACGTATAGGCACCTTCAACAAGCCCCATTTCATGATTCACCCCGGAAGGTGATGTGATTCTGCTATTTCATTGATGGGACGCAGAGATGATGATTCCGTGAGGTAAGCCGAATGATCGTCGGAGGTCGTCGTGATGGGTGTTTTCGTGCGAGGTGGAATCTGCCGTTTCTGATAGTAGTGCGCGGGCGCCGGCAATGTCAAGAAATATTATGACTGTCAGCTATGCGTTTGATAATACAAACAGTCCGTTTGATTTTCGGCACCCGGACAAGCCGTGCAGGGTCGTCACATTCGGAGGAAGAGGTTTTCTCACGCGGAAAGGGACTGCGCCAGCCGCTGCCTGAGCAGCGTGTACCGTTCCTGGGTCTTGTTGTTCCGGATGGCGATGCCCAGGGCCTTGCGGGTGCCGACGATCACCACGAGCTTCTTGCCCCGGGTGATGGCCGTGTAGACGAGGTTTCGCTGGAGGAGCATGTAGTGCTGGGTGACGAGGGGGAGGATCACGGCCGGGTACTCGTTGCCCTGGGACTTGTGGACCGAGATCGCGTAGGCGGGCACCAGTTCGTCCAGTTCGGCGGCCTCGTACGGGACGGAGCGGCCGTCGAAGAGCACGGCGATCTCGTTCTGTTCCGTGTCCACGGTGATGATCCGGCCGATGTCGCCGTTGTAGACCTCCTTGTCGTAGTTGTTCCGAAGCTGCATCACCTTGTCGTTCAACCGGTAGATCCAGCCCGCCCGGCGCAGCTCGGGGCCCCTCGGGTTGAGTTCGTTCTGGAGGAGGGCGTTCAGGTTCTCGGCCCCGGCCGATCCGCGGTGCATCGGGCTCAAGACCTGGACCTGTTCGAAGGGGTCGAAGCCGAAGCGTGAGGGGATCCGCTGGGTGCAGAGTTCCAGGATGAGGGTTGCCACCCGGTCGGGGTCCTCTTCCTCGATGAAGTAGAAGTCCCGGATCTCTTCCTTCGGGTCCTTGGGCGTGGAGGGGGACTTGCCCTGCAGGATGCGGTGGGCGTTCGTGACGATCAGGCTCTCCTGGGCCTGGCGGAAGATGTGGGAGAGCCGGACGACGCCGATCGCATCCGAGTCGATCAGGTCCTCGAGGACCCTTCCCGGGCCCGACCGAGGGGAGCTGGTTCACGTCTCCGATGAGCACGAAGGCCCCTTCCCTGGGCAGGGCCTTGACCAGGTGGTGGAACAGGACCGCGTCGATCATGGAGGCCTCGTCCACGATCAGGAGCTTGCCGTCGAGGGGGTTCTTTCCATCCCGCTGGAAGCCGCCCTTCTGGAAGCTGTACTCGAGGAGGCGGTGAAGGGTCTTGGCCGGCTCGCCCGTGACCTCCTGGAGCCTCTTGGCCGCCCTGCCCGTGGGCGCGCCGAGGAGGCAGCGGATTCCCATGGCCCGGCAAATGGTCACCAGGGCCCGCACCAGGGTGGTCTTGCCGGTTCCCGGGCCGCCGGTGATGACGAGGCACTTCTCCTTCAGGGCCTGCTCGACCGCCTGGCGCTGCTCCGGGACGAGGGCCATGTCGAGTTCCTTCTCCGCCCTGTTCAGGGCGTCCTGCACATCCAGGAGCGGGATGGGGGAGGGGTGCTGGAGGAAGGTGGTCAGGTTTTCGGAAATCCCCTTTTCGGCCTGGTAGAAGGGCGGCAGGTAAACGGCCTTGTTGTTCTCCTCGTAGGCCTCCACGTCGTCGTTCAGGTCCTCGAAGAAGATCTCCTTGGCGGTGAAGAGGTTGGCGATGGCCCTCTGCAGGATCTCCACGTCCTCGATCTCCAGGAGTGCCTTGCTCCGTTCCATGAGCGCCGGGTAGGGGAGGAAGAGGTGCCCCTCGGAGGCGGCCTCCTGCAGGACGAACAGAATCCCGGCCTCGGCCCGCCTCGTGGAGTTCGCCTCCACACCCATCGACCGGGCGATGCGGTCCGCGGTCTTGAAGCCGATGCCGAAGACGTCGGAGGCGAGCCGGTACGGGTTCTCCTTGAGCATCGGGATCGCCTGGTTGCCGTAGCGCTTGTAGATCTTGATGGCGAGTCCCTGGCCGATCCCGTACCCCTGGAGGAAGAGCATGATCTGCCGGATCTCGCGCTGCGCGTCCCAGGCCGACCGGATCTGGGTGATCTTTGCCTGGCCGAAGCCCTCGACCTCTCGCAGGCGGTCCGGTTCGTTCTCGATGATCTCGAGGGTTTCCTCACCGAACCGGTCCGTGAGCCTCTTGGCCAGGACCGGGCCGATGCCCTTGATCAGGCTGCTGGCCAGGTACCGCTGGATCCCGTCGATGGTTGTGGGGGTGAGGACCGTGTAGGTTTCGATCTGGAACTGCCTGCCGAACTTCTTGTGGTTGACCCACTGGCCGGTGAGGAGCAGATTCTCGCCCGGGTTCACGGAGAACAGGTTGCCCACGACGGTCGTGAGCTGGGCCTCCCCCTTCCGCCGGATGCGGGCGACCGTGAAGCCGTTGTCCTCGTTCGCGTAGACGACGTTGGTCAGTTCGCCTTCGATCTGAAGGGGTGCCTCCACCGCCTGTTTCTTCCCTTCAGCCTTTGTTCGCATCGGTGGGCCGCCCCTTGTCCGGCCGGGTTGCCGGCTTCCCTGCCTGCTCCGCGCCGTCGTACGGACAGCCCCCGGGCGGCGGGCCGTGAGCCCCTGCCGGGGTTCGCCCGGGCACGAAGTTCACGTTGCCCATCTGCTTCAGTTCGTTCAGGGTCTCTGTCCGGGACCTCCGTACGTTCGAGGAAAAGGAAGAGACGACCCTCTTCGTCCTTCGGCGGCCGCACTGCTTGCACTTCCGTGGAAACAGGTGCCATTCGCCCTGTTTCTCCAGGTACTCGCTTACGGAACCGCACTTGCGGCATTTGTATTCGTACAGGGGCAAGGGTTTCTCCTGCCTGGAAGGTGGTCAACAGGGATCATGGTAGGATGATCGGTTCCCGGCGTCAACAGAAGGCGTCGGGGCCACGGGGGCCGGCCATTCTCGAGATTTTGTTTGACAGAGTACCTATTTTCTTGGTAATAAAACAAGAGTAGATTATGGTGTTGCATCGGTGGCCCGGTGAATACAACTGAGCTTGCATAAAGGAGTGGGAGCCATGACGAGCCGAGGCACGGTGTTGGGGACGTTGGTCGCGCTGTGCGTGGGCATCCTGGTCGGCGGGGCCGTCCAGGCCGATCCTCTGTTCAACCCGCAGGTGTCGTATTCGGTGGGCGCCGATCCGGGGTGGGTGGCCGTGGGGGATCTGGACGGAGACGAGGATCTGGATCTGTCGTGGCGAACGAGGGTTCGGATAACGTGTCCGTCCTGCTGGGCAACGGGGGAGGCAGTTTTCTGCAGCAGTGAATTACTCGGCCGGTACGGAACCGACCTGTGTCGCTGTGGGGTTGTTCGATGCCGGAGACGCCCCGGATCTTGCGGTTGCCAATGAAAGCTCGAATGACGTGTCGATCTTGTTGGGCAACGGGGACGGGACGTTCCAGACAGCCGTCAGCTACGCAACGGGTGGGTCGCCGACTTCGGTGGCCGTTGGGGACGTGAATGAGGACGGTGACCTGGACCTGGTGGTTTCGAATTGGGGCGACAGCGATGTGTCGGTCCTTGCAGGACAACGGAGACGGTACGTTCCTGGCGGCTGTAGGCTACGGCGTTGGCACCCGCAACCCGTCTGAAGTGGCCATTGGGTACCTCGAATGGAGACAGTCATCTGGACCTGGCCGTGGCGAATCAGTTCTCGTCGGACGTGTCCGTACTTCTGGGCAACGGGGACGGTAGCTTTCAGACGGCGGTAAAATACGATCTTGACGACAACACGTTCCCTTCCGCGGTGGCGATCGGGCATCTGAATCCGGACGGTTATGCGGACCTGGTCGTGGCCAACGAGTTCGGGCCCGATATTTCGGTCTTGCTCGGGAACGGGGACGGCACCTTTCAGACAGCGGTGGACTATGGGGCAGGCACCTCGCCCTTCTCGGTCGGCATCGAGGATCTGGACCTGGACGGAAACGCGGACGTGGTCGTGGCGAACTGGACGAGCACGGGAGTTGTCTGGGTCTTTCTGGGTAACGGTGACGGGACCTTGCAGACGGGAGAGAGTTACGCCACGGAATCAAAGGCCGCTTCGGTGGCGATCGGCGACCTTGACAATGATTATGTCCAGGATCTGGCTGTGGCGAACTACGGCAGTGATACGGTCTCCGTCCTCCTGAATTTGAAGGAAGCGTGCAACGATACGGATGGGGACGGATACGGGTCGCCTTCGAATCCGAGTTGTGCATACCCGGGAGACGACTGCGACAATGACAACCCCGACATCAACCCGGGTGCGCAACCCTACGGGCCCGCGCGCTCCTCGACCTGCTAGAATCGTCTCGTTTTCTCGCGTCGCGCCGAGGTCTCCCCGATGAAGATCTACAACACGCTGACGCGACGTCTCGAGCGATTCGAGCCGTTGCGGCCCGGCAAGGTGGGGATGTACACCTGCGGCCCGACGGTCTACGACTTCGCCCACATCGGTAACTTTCGGGCCTACGTCTGGGAAGACCTGCTGCGCCGGGCGTTCGAAGTATCACGGCTTCGAGGTCACGCAGGTGATGAACATCACCGACATCGAGGACAAGATCATCGCCAGCATGGCGTCGAGCAGGGCCTGAGTCTGGACGCAGGTCGACCAAGCCGTTCATCGACGCGTTCTTCGAGGACCTGGACGCGCTGCGGCATCGAGCGGGCGGAACACTATCCCCGCGCGACCGAACACATCACCGAGATGATCGACCTGGCCCGCGAGCTCCAGCGAGCGCGGGGTGACCTACGAGAGCCAGGGGTCGCTGTACTTCCGCATCGCCGCGTTCGACCGTACGGCACGCCTGTCCAACCTGGACAACCGGCAGATCCTCAGCGGCGCGCGCGTCGACAGCGACGAGTACGAGAAGGACGACGCGCGCGACTTCGTGCTGTGGAAGGCGAGCAACCCGGCGAGCCGTCCTGGGATAGTCCGTTCGGGCGCGGCCGTCCCGGCTGCGAGCCGAACAGCATGCCGAACAGCAGTGTCTGGACGAGGATCGACACCACGATCACCTTGTGCGACAGCACCTCCCCTAGCGCCGACCACAGGCGTTCCGCCTGAAGCGGCCTGCGGTCTTGCGGCGCCAGCGTCTCCGGCTGGCGCAGGCCGAGCCAGCTACACCCGATCGCCGCAAAGACGACAAAGGCCACGAAGACCTGCCGCCAGCCGAACGCGTCGATGATGATCTTGCCGACGGCGGGTGCGATGGCGGGAACCAGCATGAAGACCATCATCACGAAGACTGACCCGCGGGCCATTCCCCGCCCGGCGAACATGTCGCGGATCATGGCGATGGACACAGTGCGGGGGGCGGCGATGCCGATTCCCTGAATGACACGAGCCAGCAACAGCAACTCCAGCGACGGAGCGGAGCAGGCCGCGGCCGCGGCCAGCGCGTAAAGCGCCCCGCCGATGATGACCCGCTTGCGGCCGAAGGCGTCAGAGAGCGGTCCGGCAAAGAGCGTGCCGATCCCCATGCCGAAGACGAAGCTGGTGACGACAAGCTGTGCGGCATTCGAGCGTCGGGAGACAGCGTGCGCGATGTCGGGCAGGGCCGGCAGCATCGCGTCGATGGAGATCGCGATGGTGGCAAAAAGCATCGCCATGATGGCGACGAATTCAAACTGCGAGATCGGCTTTGGCTGCGGACGGCGGTGGTCAATTGAGCTGGCTTTCTTCGGGCCGGCGTGAGTTCGGCGATGACCTTGCCCCAAAGGTCGGGGGGCTGCGCGCCAGAGACGACATATTGCTGCGCGATCAGGAAGGTCGGGACCGCGTTCACGCCTTTGGCACGAGCGTCGGCGTCGCGGGCGGCGATATCTTCGGCGTCGGCGTCCGATTGCAGCAGGCGGGCTATGGCGGCCCGGTCCAGCCCACCCTCGGCGGCGATGTCGACGAGGGTCGCAAGCTCGCCAATATCGCGGCCTTCCCGCAAGAGGCGCGCATCAGCGCGGTGACGATCGCGGCTTGGCGTCCCTCGATTCCGGCCCAGTGGATGAGGCGGTGGGCGTCAACGTATTCGGCATCCGGGGGACGCGGTCGGGGTCGAAGCCAAGGCCAGCGGCGCGGGCGACTTCGCGATACGGTCATTGAGCGTCGACGCGGGCGGCCCGCCGAACTTTGCCTCAAGGTAGGCACGCTTGTCGGCGCCTTCGGGCATGTCGGGGTTCAGCTGGAACGGGTGCCACTGGACCGCGAAAGGGTGGTCCGGGTGGTCGGCCAGCGCGCGGTCCAGGTTGGCTTTGCCGATGTAGCACCAGGGGCAGACCGGATCGGAAATGATGTCAATCTTGACCATGGGCAATCTCCCAGTCGCGCCGCATCTGGTGGCGCAGGATCTTGTTTGCCGTGCGTGAGGGTGTCAACGTGGTTGAAGTGGCTTGGCTGCTTCTGCGGGCAAGCGCACCGCCGCTGGCGGACGTGTTGCGCCTCGAGCAGGGCCTCGGCAGACCCATAGAAACAGGCGACAACGTCAGGTCGTTGCGGAGGCGCACCTCGATCGCAGCGTTTCGGCCAAGGCGGGGTGGTCGGCCATGGCGGCCTCGACCTCGATCGGTGAGACGCGGAAGCCGCCCGCGTTCAGCATGTCGTCCTGCGCCCGATGAGTTACCGCGCCGTCGGCTGCCATCGTCCCGTGTCGCCGGTGAGGAACCATGGGCCGTGGACCGCGCACCTTCGATTCCGCACAAGATATCCGCGCATCATGCCGGGGTCGGCCCGGTCGATAGGCAAGACCTCCGACGGTGCCGCGGGGCGGAGGGTCGGCCTAGTCGGCGAGCAGGGCGACGCGGCGGCCGGTCTGGACATATCCGATGGTGCCGACCGGCGCGGGCCGGTCGGGCGTGCCTGACAGGAAGGTGGAAAACTCCGTCATTCCGAACGCCTCATGCACCCGTGTCCCGGTCGCGGCTTGCCACGCGGCCCGGGTGGTCCGGGGCAAGGCCTCGCCCGCGCTCAGACCATGGCGCAGCCGCGGCAGCGCCGGCAGGGGTGTCTTCAGCAGTTTGCGAAAGTGGCCCGGCGTTCCGGCGAGGATCGTCGCGTCGTGGCGCCTGAGCAGAAGGCCGATCTGATCGGCGTCGGTGCCGCCTGCGGGAAGGATCGCCGTGGCCCCGGCGGCCCAGGGGTCGAGCAGGCCCGTGCCCAGCGTATAGGTCCAGGGCAGGGCGCCCGCGTGCATCAGGCGATCGTCCGGGTCAAGTCCGGTCCAGCCGCGGCGCATCATCTGGCGGGCCAAGACGGCGCGGTGGGCATGCAGGACGGCGCGGGGCAGGCCGGAGGTGCCCGAGGTATAGACCATGTAGGCCAACCGGCCGGGGTCGCCCATCCGGACGGTGCAGGGAGCAGCCCGGCCATCCGGGTGAGTTCGGCCGCGCCGATCACCGGGCAGTCCGGCGTCACGGGCAACGATGTGGCTGCCCCCAGCAACACGAGTTCGGGGCGATCTCGGCCAGTATCCGCGTCATCTCGGGCGCGGTCAGCGTGCAGGACACCGGCACGGGCACCAGCCCGGCGGCAATCGCGCCCAGGAAGGCCACGGCGAACTCGGCCTCGTTTCCGAACCGCAGCAGAACGCGGGCGCCCGGTGCAAGGCCGCGGGCAAGCAGGCCTGTGCCGGTGCCGAGAACGGCGGCGCTCAGACGGGCGTGGCTCCACCGTTCGGTTCCAGCGGGACGGACGATCTGCAACACGATCCGTTCAGGTGCGTCGGCCCCCCCCGCAAGCACATGGGCTGCAAGGTTGAACGATGCCGGGCAGGGGGCCGGCGGGCCGATGTCGCAGACCGAGAGCATGGCGCGCAACTACGCCCGAACCGGATGGTTGCAAGGCGTGCAGCCCTGCCGTAATGCACGGGCCATGAGCAAGGCGGACGGCACCAGCATCATCAGGATCGCGCGCGAGGCCGGCGGCGAGGTCGGGGTCGAGCCGCTGAACCTTGGCGCCCGAGTGCGGGACTTGCGCAAGGCCCGGGGCTGGACGCTGGAACAGGCAGCGCGGCAGGCGGGGCTGGCGCGATCCACCCTTTCGAAGATCGAGAACGGGCAGATGTCGCCGACCTACGAGGCGCTCAGGAAGCTCGCCGAGGGTTTGGCGATTTCGGTGCCGCAGCTGTTCACGCCGCCAGTCCGGGCACAGGTGACGGGCGCGTCGCGCGATCACCATGGCAGGCGAGGGGCTGGCACAGGCGACCGCAACCTATGAGCATGAATTGCTGGCGTCGTCGCTGACGCGCAAGCAGATGCTGCCCTACCGCGCGAAGATCCGGGCACGGCGGATCGAGGAATTCGACGGCTGGGTCCGCCATGACGGCGAGGAGTTCCTGTTCGTTCTGACGGGGGTCGTGCGGCTCTATACCGAGTTCTACGAGCCGGTCGATCTGCGCCGGGGGGACAGCGCCTATTACGATGCGACGATGGGGCATAATGTGATCAGCCTGTCGGACGATGATGCGACGATCCTCTGGGTGACCTCGCTGGTGTGACGTGCCCGGAACGTCCCCCAAGGGTTTCGCCTGCCCGCCCGTCGATTTCATGGCTTTCGCGATCTCACCTGCGGGTTTGCATTGCCGGGGCGCTGTTCTCGTCTTTGGTTCCGGACCAGTCCGGCGCTGGACCCCGGACAAGGCGGCCCTGCGCGGCGCGAGGCCAGATCGGGTCGGGTCAGGTCTGGTTCCCATCCGGGGAAAGGCGCATCGTGAGAGGCAAGCCCGGCATGGGCGGCCCGGCCGCGCTGCTGCAAGGCGGCGCGAGCGGCGGCGATCGGGCCATGGTCATGCTGCCGGCCCGGCCGGTCAAGAGCCAGACACGCCGCACGCGCAGGCGAGGGGGCGGTCCGGGCCGGTCCGTCTTGCAGACCTGTCGCGCGCGCCTGCCCAGGGGGCAGAAGTGTCGTGCGGGCAGGTCAGGCGAGGTCGGACCGGGGGCGGGCGCTAGGGTTAAGGCGCGGTCGAATTGGGGCAGGCTGCCTCGCCAGGGTTGGCCAGGGGATGAAAGCAGGCGACCCCGTGACTGTTGGCATCGACCGCCAGAACGGGATTTTCCTTGCGGCAACGGTCCGATGCAGATCCGCACCGCGCGGCAAAGGCGCAACCCATCGGCAGGTTGAAGGGCGAGGGTATCTCGCCGCCCAGCGTCGCAAGGTCGCGTCTCAGGACTGGGTCGGGGCTGAAGTTGCTGTCCATCAGGGCCCGCGTATAGGGATGGCGGGGCGGGGCACCGGGATCGGGCAGATCCTCGACCACCGACCCCAGATACATCACCACGATCCGGTCGCAGAAGTATCTGACAAGACCGAGATCATGACTGATGAAGAGGTAGGTCAGCCCAAGCGTCTGCTTCGGCGAGTTCCAGAAGGCCGATGATCTGCGCCTGCACCGAAACGTCGAGCGAGGCCGTGGGCTCGTCCAGCACGACGAAATCGGGGCTGAGCGCGAGGGCGCGGGCGATGCCGATGCGCTGGCGCTGGCCGCCCGACATCTGGTGGGGATAGCTGCCGGCAAGGCCGGGCGACATGCCGACCTGGCCGAGAAGATCGTCGATCCGGCCCGCGCCTGCGCTTTGTCCCTGTACGATGAAAGGTTCTTCGAGCACCTCCCGGACGGTGAATCGCGGATCGAGCGAGGAATAGGGATCCTGAAAGACCATCGCCATCCGGCGACGCAGGGCGCGGAGTGCCGCCGGGGCCATGCCAGTCAAGTCCTGGCCATCGAACCGGATGTTGCCCGCCGTCGGTTCCAGCAGGCGCAGCACGAGCCGTGCCAGAGTGGATTTGCCGCAACCGCTTTCGCCGACGACGCCCACCACCGTTCCGCGCGGAATGTCGAGCGAGACGTCGCGGACAGCCATCATCGAGCGGGCTGGCCTGAACAATCCGCCCGGTGCATCGAAGCGGCGTGAGAGGTTGGTGATGGTCAAGAAGGCATCGTTCATCTGCGCGGCCCCCCGATCGGATGATGGCAGGCGACCGTCCCGGCCCGGCCGTGGGGTTCGGGTTCGGGCACACGGGTCTTGCAGATATCCTGTGCTGCGGGACAGCGGGGATGGAACCGGCAACCGTCGGGGTAGCGTGCGACGGACGGCACAGCACCGGGAATGCCGGTCAATGCGCCCGGCGCCATGCCGGCCCGCGGGATGCAGTCGATAAGGGCATGGGTATAGGGATGGGCTGGGGCCGCGAACAGGGGATGCACCGGGCGCGCCTCGGCCAACCGGCCGGCGTAGAGCACCACGACCTTGTCGCAGACCTGGGCGACGACGCCCATGTCGTGCGTGATCAGGACGAGTGCCAGTCCGCGCGCCCGCACGAGGGTCGGCCAGGATGTGGATGATCTGGGCCTGCACCGTCACGTCGAGCGCGGTTGTCGGCTCGTCCGCCACGATCAGGTCGGGCTCGCCGGCCAGCGCCATCGCAATGACGATGCGCTGCTTCATGCCACCCGAAAGCTGATGAGGATAGGCCTCGCAGATGGCGGCGGCCTCGGGGATGCGCAACTGGGTCAGGATGTCGATGGTGCGTGCGCGGGCCTCGGCACCGGTCTGACCCAGATGCAGGCGTGCCATCACGTCGACCTGCGGCCCGATGCGCTGCACCGGGTCGAGTGCGGTCATCGGGTTCTGGGTGATGAAGGCGATCCGCCGGCCGCGCAGCTTGCGCAGCGCCGGTTCGGGCAGGCGCACGAGGTCGGTGCCGTCAAAGCGGATCTCGCCCGCGCTGACGCGCCCGCCGATCAGCGGCAGCAGCCCGGTCACGGCAAGCGCGGTCAAGCGACTTGCCCGACCCGCTTTCGCCGACAAGGCCCAGGATCTCGCCGGCGTCGACGGCAAAGCTGATATCGCTCGAGCGGGGCGATCTGCGCGATCGTGACCGAAAGCTTGTCGACTTCCAGCAGCATCGCTCAGCCCTCCCGCATCCGGGTCCGGATGTCGAGCGCGCGGATCAGCGCATCGCCGAAGAGGTTGATCGCGATCACCGTGATCGCGACGGCGAGCCCGGGTAAGATGATGATCCACGGCGCCTTGAACAGCAGCGCCGTGCCCGATGACATCATCGCCGCCCCAGCTTGGTGTGGGCGGCTGCGCGCCCAGCCCGAAGAAGCCCAGCGTCGCCTCGAGGATGATCGCGTCGCCGGTGGCGAGCATCGCCGACGACAAGCACCGGGGCCAGGGCATTGGGGATCAGGTGGCGAAACAGGATATGGCGGTGCGAGGCGCCGAGGCTGCGCGCCGCCTCGATATAGGTCTCGCTCTTGATGGCCATGATCTGGGCGCGGGTCAGGCGGGTGAACTGCGCGAGATAGGCCACCCCGATGGCGATCATCGTGCCGGTGACGCCGGGCCCGATGATCGCGACAAGGATCAGCGCCACGAGGATTTCGGGGAATGACCAGGTGAGATCGACGACGATCGTCACGACCCGGTCGAACCAGCCGCCGAAATAGCCCGCCGCCGCCCCCAGGATCATGCCACAGAAGACCGAAAGGCCGATGGCGACCGACGACACCGACAGCGAGGTGCGTGCGCCATACATCATCCGGGTCAGCAGGTCGCGGCCGAATTCGTCGGTGCCGAACCAGTGTGTGGCATCGGGCGGGGTGAAGGCGGCCGGAAGATCCTGGATGTCGTAGTCATAGCTGGTCAGGTAGGGCGCAAGGACCGCGACCGAGACGAGCGCGATCAGCCAGCCGCCCGCGAGCGCCCCCTTGGGGGTGGCAAGCGCGCGCAGGGCCGCGATCCGGCGCGGGCCCCAACGCCGTGGCGACGGGATTGTGGGGGTGATCTGGGTCAAGAGATGGCCGCCCGCACGCGGGGATCCATCAGGGCCTGCAACAGATCACCGATCAGGGTGCCCAGCATCACCGCCATGGCCAGCATCAGCAGGCAGGCCTGGACCACCGGGTAATCGTGCTGGTTCAGCGCCTTGATCAGCAGCGTGCCGAGGCCCGGACGGGCAAAGACGACCTCGATCGTCACGGCACCGCCCAGCACCCAGCCGATGCGAAGCGCGAGGATCGTGACGACCGGGATCAGCGCGTGGCGCAGGACGTGGCGCAACTGGATGCGCATCGGATGCATTCCCTTGGCGTGCAGCAGCATGACGAAATCGCGCTGTGCGGCCTCGATCATCGCGACCCGGGTCACCCGCGCGACCAGTGCCATGCCGCCAAGCCCGATGGTCAGCACCGGCAGGACGAGCGAGTTCCACCCCCGGGCACCCGAGACCGGGAACCAGCCGAGTTGCACCGAGAACATCAGGATCAAGAGCAGCCCGAGCCAGAACCCCGGCAGCGTGGAACCCAGCAGCACCCCGCCCATCAGGGCCTGGTCGACCCAGGTGTTCTGCCGCAGCGCCGCGGTGACGCCCACGAGGATGCCCACGACAGTGGAAAACACCAGGGCGAGCGCGCCGAGCGACAGGGAATAGGGCAGGGCCTGCCCGACCAGGTCGATTACCGGGCGTCGACCCACGATCGCGGTGCCGAGATCGCCGGTCAGGACATTGCCGAGCCAGATCGCGTATTGCACCGGAAGCGGCCGGTCCAGGCCGTAGCGGGCCTCGATGATCGCGCGCTGTTCGGGGCCGGAGCCGACCCTGAGCAGATTGTCGACCGGATCACCGGGGATCAGGTGGATGATCGAGAAGATCACCACCGACACCGCAAGAAAGACCGGGATCAGCAGCAGCAGCCGTTTGAGCGTATAGCCGAGCATGGCGATCCTCGTGTCCGGGGGGCAGCAGGTCTTGGCGGGCACGCGCCCGCCCGGTGCTCGGGACGGCACCGGGCGGGCGGTGTTGCGTCTCAGATCACTCGATGACGTCCATCGACAGGATCGTCTGGCCGGTGATGCGCGGTGCGTGGATGATCGCGGGCATCGTCAAGCGGTCCTTGTTGTAGCTGATGAGCTGGACCGGCTGATAGATCGGCGCCATCGCGTACTGCGACAGGACATATTCGTGATAGGCGCGTGAAGTTCGCGATCCGGTCGGCCTGGGTGACGGAGCCGCTCATCGCCTTCACCCGCAGTTCCTCGGCCTTGGGGTCGTTGAACATCGACACGTTGGGATAGCCCAGGCGGTCGCCGCCGAAGAACCAGTCCACGATATCGGCGTTGCCCCACCAGTAGGAGCGCACGGCGAGTTGCTGATCGCCGGTCTTGTACTGGTCGCGGATGGTGGAGCTGTCGAAGTTGGTGATTTCGGCCGCGATCCCGACCGCCTTGAGTTCGGCCTGGACGACCTCGGTCAACCGGCGGAAAAGCGCCGTCGCTCTGGGTCCACAGCGAGACCGTGAGGGGTTGTCCGTCCTTGGTCCGCACGCCGTCGGCGCCCATCACCCAGCCCGCCGCATCCAGAAGTTCAGCCGATTTGGCCGGATCGTAGCTGACGAGGTATTTCGGGTCGACCTGGCTTTCGGGCAGGGATGAGATCAGGAACTGATGTGCCTCGGCGCCGATGCCGGAATAGACGCTGTCGAGGATTTCCTTCTGGTTGATCGCAAGCGCGGCTGCCTGGCGCACGTCGATGTCGTCGAAGGGCGCCTTGGTGACGTTGATCGGCATGTAGACGACCTCGAGACCCGGAAGCGTGACAGCGTGCTGATCGTGGGTTCTTTCTTCAACTCGCCGAGAAAGTCGGTCGGCACCGATAGCAGCATGTCGACGCCGCCCGTCTTGAGCTCGAGAAACGCGGTGCTGTCCTCGGCGATCTCGCGCAAGGTGATCCGCGCGATCTTGGCCGGGCCCTGGTTGTCGGACAGTTCGGAGCCCCAGGTGTAGTCGTCGTTGCGCACGAGCACCGTTTCCGGACCGATCGTGAAGCTTTCAAGCTTGTAGGGGCCGGTGCCGACGGCATCCGTCACGCCGTAATCCTCGCCCATGGCGACATAGGCCTTGGGTTCGATCACGCCCATCGTGCTGCTGGCGAGGTTGAACAGAAGGTTCGGATCGGGGTTCTTCATGGTCAGCCGGACCGTCAGGTCGCCCACCGCTTCGGCCTTCTCGATCGACTGGGTGGTGAAACTGTTGTCGCTGTCGGCGAAGAAACCCAGCCAGGCCACGATTGCGGCGGCGGTCAACGGTTCGCCGTTGTGGAAGGTGACGCCCGGGCGGATCTCGAATGTCCAGGACATCCCGTCAGGTGCCTCGACCCAGCTTGCGGCTAGGCTTGGGTGGAAGGACTGGTCGGCATCCTGCACGACCAGCGTGTCGTAGATCATGTAGGCCCCGAGGTTGGTGTTGCCCTGGGTGACAACGTTGTAGCTGGGCACGCCGACTTCGCTGAGCGGCAGGACGAAGACCGCCTCTTGCGCGAAGACCGCCGGCGCCAGGGCGAAGAGCGCGCCGACGGCGACCGATGGTGGCCATCAGGCTTCTTTTCAGATGCATGTTCATTTGGGTTCCCTGTCTGATTTGTTTGGTTTTGTTGTCTGGGTTTGGCGGGTGGTGCCGGATCGTCTGGCGCGGCCAGTGCCGGTATGGCCGATGAAATCGCCGTAGAGTGCCGAGACCCGCGCCATGCGGTCCTCGACCCCGGCGCCGAGCTCGTGGAAAACCCCGTTGATCATCTGGCCGACGAGGCTCGCCATCGGTGAGGTGGCATCCCAGAAATGGTTGAGGTCGGTCGGCACCATGAACACTTCCGAGGCGACCTCGCGGCCCCAGTCGCAATAGGGATCGGTGATCAGTGTCACGGTCAGCCCCGCGGCCCTGGCCTTGTCGGCAAGATCGCGCGTCAGGCGCGAATAGCGTCGCGCATCGATCAGCACGAGGCAGGTGCGGGCGGGGTCCGCAAGCAGGATTTCGGCGAAGCTTCCGCCTTCGAGATCGGACAGATGCACGCCCGGCCGCAGGTATTGCAGGCCATGCGCCAGTTGCAGCGCGAGAAAGCGTTCGGTCTGGAAGCCCGCTACATAAATCTCCGGGCAGGTCGAAAGCCTGGCGATCAGGCGGCGGAAATCGGGGCCTGCCGCGATTTCGTGCACGGTGACGATCGCCGCGATTTCCTTTTCCAGCGCGAGGGCCGCCTCAGTGTTGCCCACGCGCGAGCGTTCGTGGAAGTCGCGCAGCCGGTCACCGATGAGCCATGCCTTGTCGCCGAGATCGGCCTGGAGGCGGGATTTCAGATCCTTGAAATGCTTGTAGCCGATGGCCCGGCAATAGCGACCGATCGAGGCTTCCGACACGCCGATCTTGGCGGCCACGGTGGCGGCCGTCTCGAACGGCAGGCTGCGCAGGTTGTTGAGCAGGTAGTTCGCGATTGCCGTTTCGGTGCGCGTTGCGACGGCGAGACTTGCGCGCAGGCGATTGTGCAGATCGGAGGGGGGCGCCTTTTCGGGCGTCTTGGAGGTCGACTGCCCGGTGTCCGGCTTTCTTTCCATCGCTGGAGACTGCTAGAAATATTGCAGTGAGTCAATGTTGCAAGAAAACTTGATTCCAACTAGGTTGCCGCGAACTTCCGGGGAGCCGACATGCCAGACCTTTGCGCGCCGTTGCGGGTGGACAGTGCCGAGTTGCGACTTGTGCGGCTGCCGCTGCTCGTGCCCTTCGTGATCTCGACCGGAACGATGCGGGAAAAGGTCTTTCCGCTTCTGACGCTCCGTTCGGGTGCGCTTGAAGGCCATGCAGAAGGGGTGATGGACCCGCTGCCAGACTATCTGGAAGAAACCGTCGCCGGCGGACTTCACCTGTTGCGCGAGGTGTTCCTGCCGCAGGTGGTCGGGCAGTCATTCGAGAACCCGCAGGCGTTGGAGCGGGTGATGGCGCCGTGGCGAGGCCACCAGATGACCAAGGCGATGATCGACATGGCCTTCTGGGATCTGTGGGCCCGCAGCCTCGGGCTTCCGCTGAAGACGCTTCTCGGTGGGACGGGGGATGGCGTCGACGTGGGGGTATCGCTGGGCATCGGGCCTGTCGATGAGACGATCGAGCGTGTCCGCAGCCATCACGAGCAGGGCTACGGACGGATCAAGCTGAAGATCATGCCGGGCCATGACGTGGAGATGGTGCGGGCCGTGCGTGCCGCCTTTCCCGAGATCCGGCTGAGCGTCGATGCCAATTCCTGCTATTCGCTGGCCGATACCGCGCTCTTGCAACGGCTGGACGGGCTGAAGCTCGACTACATCGAGCAGCCCCTCGCGTGGAACGACATCCATGACCATGCCACGCTGCAACGCCGCCTTGCCACGCCGATCTGTCTGGACGAGTGCATCCGAGGGGTGGCCGAGGCGCGCAAGGCGCTGCAATCGGATGCGGCGCGGGTGATCAACATCAAGGCGGGGCGGTCGGGGGGGCATCTCGAAAGCCGCCGCATTCACGACCTTTGCGCGGCCTTCGACGTGCCGGTCTGGTGCGGGGGAATGCTCGAGTCGGGCATCGGGCGGGCGCACAACATCCACCTGTCGACCCTTCCGAACTTCACCAAGCCGGGCGATACATCCTCGGCCAGCCGCTATTTCGCGCGCGACATCACCGTGGAGAAACTGGAGACGCAACAGGGGCGGATGCCCGTGCCGTCCGGCCCGGGCATCGGGGTGCGGCTGGACCACGATTTCCTGACCAGCGTGTCAACGCAGGTCGAGACGTTCGCGCCATGAGCGGGATCGCGCTGCGGGATCTGGCGGGAATGGCCGAGTTCTTTCAGGCAGAGGCGCTGCAACGCGCGGTCTGGGGCGAGGATGACGCGACCGATCCTGCGGACCTGATGATGGTCATTCAGGCCGAGGGCGGGCTGGTCGCGGGGGCGTTTCGCGGCGCGGTCATGCTGGGCTATGTCTTTGGCTTTCCGACGCGGGCGGCGGGCGTGCAACATTCGCACCGCCTTGCAGTTCTACCAGAGGCTCGGGGGGCGGGTCTTGGTCTGGCGCTGAAATGGTATCAGCGCGACTGGTGTCTGGCACGCGGCATCACCCATGTCCGGTGGACCTACGATCCGCTGCGGGCGGCCAACGCGGCGCTGAACATCCACCGGCTGGGTGGGCAGGCGAACACCTATTACCCCGACTACTATGGTGCGATGGCCGGGATCAACAAGGGCGTGCCCTCGGACCGGCTGCTGGCGGACTGGCATCTGGGGGCTGCCCGTGTCGCGGCCTGTGCCGGCGGACGGCCCGGCCTGCCGGAGGATGTCGCGCAAAGGGCGCTGCGGATCGCGATCCCGGAGGATTTCGGCGGATTGCTGCGGCGCGATCCGCAGGCCGCAAACACCGCGCGCCTCGAGGTGCGCCAAAAGATGCAGAGCGCGTTCGCCGAAGGCTACGGCGTGGCGGGGTTCGATGCGGCCGAGCGGAGCTATCTGCTGACGCTCGTCTAGCGATGGCGCGACGCCCAGCGGCGCCGGGACGGGCGGCCCGGGAACTGTCGCGTGAGCGCGGTGCCTACCGCCGCTCCCGGTGGTGTCGCCCCTCGTGTTATGTAGGGCCGGCGGGGGGCTTTCCGCCGGGGTTTCGTGCGCTGCGCGCGCGTGCCGCCGGTCGCGAAGCGCCGTCAGCCCCCGATCATGTTGCCCACGGTGCGGGCGCCGCCGGTGATGTCTTCACCAACCCCTGCGACGGTGTTGCAGCCCGCAAGCGCCATAAGCGCGAGGGTCAGGGCGAGGGTGATCTTGCGCATGCTCGGGATCCACTTTTCACGGCGCCCGCAGGGCGCCTGTTGCCTCAATCTTCGTACCACCAGACGTCGGGCTGGAAGCCCAGCCAGTCGCCATAGACCGGCAGCCGTTCGGGATAGTGGAGCGCGCGGGAATGCGCGATCCGCGACACCGCCGAATACCAGATCGGCACCACATATCTGCCCGTCGTCAGCACCCGGTCAAGGGCGCGGGTGGCGGCGAGAAACGTGTCGGGATCGGTCGCGGTGAGCATGGTGTCGATCATCGCCTCGGCCGCCGGCGCGTTCATGCCCATCCAGTTGCGCGTGCCGGGTTCATCCACCCCGGCCGCGCCCCAGTAAAGCGTCTGTTCGTTACCGGGACTGAGCGAGAGCGCGCGGATGTAATGCGTCATGTCGAAATCATATTCGTTCGTGCGCTGCTTGTACTGGGCGCTGTCGACCGAGGTGATCCGCGCGTCGATCCCCAGCCGCTTCAGCGCACCCGCATAGATCGTGGCGATGGCCAGCATGTCGTCGGCACCCTGGACCAGCAGGATCTCGAAGGCAAAGGGAGTGCCGTCGGAAGACTTGAGCACGCCGTCCTGCACCGTCCAGCCCGCTTCCTGCAACAGCTTGGTGGCGGCGCGGATGCCCTTTCGGTTGGCCTCGGACCCGTCCGAGACGGGCAGGGCGTATCCGTCGAGCGCGCCCGGAAGCAGAGTATCGGCAAAAGGTTCGAGCAGCGCGCGCTCGGCCCCAGTGGCGGGTTCGCCAGGGCTCATGCCCAGGGCGGAGTTCGAGAAATACGACCGGATGCGGGGCTGGACGCCGCCGGTCAGCGTCTGGTTGACGAATTCGAAGTTGAAGGCCTGGATCATCGCCTCGCGCACCCGCCAGTCGGCAAAGAGGGGCTTGCGCGTATTCATCACGAACCCCTCGATCCCCGAGGGCCGGTGGTGGGGGATCTCGGACAGGACCACGTCGCCGGACCGGACCGCCGGGAAGGCATAGTTGGAGGCCCAGGCGGCGGGTTCGCCTCGCGGTAGGAGGTCAGCGTGCCGGCCTTGAACGCCTCGAACACCACGCCTCCGTCGCCGAAATAGTCATAGCGCACTTCGTCAAGGTTGTGCTGGCCCCGGTTGAAGGGCAAGCCCGTCCCCCACCAGTCGGGGTTCCTGCGGTAGACGATGAAGCGGCCGGGCTCGAAATCCGCCACGACATAGGGGCCCGAGCCGATCGGTGCCTCGAGCGAGGACTGCGAGAAATCCTTGCCCTCCCACTGGGCCTTTTTCAGGATCGGGCGCAGCCCGAGGATCAGCGGCAGTTCGCGGTCGGCGGTATTGAAGGTGAAGCGCAGCGTCCGGGGGCCGGTGATCTCGGCCTTGGCGATCTTCGTCCATGCTGCGGCGTAGCGCGGGCTTGCCTTTCGTGCCCAGCGTCTCGAACGACCACAGCACGTCGTCGAGGGTGACCGGACTGCCGTCGGAGAACCGCGCGCCCTCGCGCAGGGTGAACTGCGACGAAGCTGCGGGCGGCATCGGTTTCGACCGATTCGGCCAGAAGCCCGTAAAGTGTGAACGGCTCGTCATACGATCGGCCCATCAGCGTCTCGACGGTCAGGGCCGAAAGACCGGCGGGCGGGTTGCCCTTGAGGATGAACGGATTGAGCGAGTCGAAGCCGCCCGACTCGCCCATCACGATCCGCCCGCCCTTGGGTGCATCGGGATTGACGTAGGGAAGCGACACAAAATCGGGTGGCAAGGCAGGGCTCGCCATACATAGCTATGCCATGAACGGCTCTGCCCAAAGGGGTGCGGCGCAGAGGGCTGGCGACAAGCGCGATCGCCCTGCGCAGATGGGATAAGACGGGGCGTGCCATGGCCGAGATGCTGCTGTCCTGCCTGTTTCGTTTTGCCGAGAAGTTACCCCTATGGCGTTGCCAATTCAAACTTTTAGCTTGGACATGCGGTTTCGGAAGCGGTATAAAGAATGCACTGCTCGATAGGTTTCTTGCCTGTATGAAACCTGCCTCATGACTTAACGCCGGCTTCGTGCCGGCGCTTTTTTTTGGTTCGCACCCGCGTGCCGTTCCATTTGCCGCCACAGCCTGTATCGTGCTGCACATGCAGCAAGAGCCGGACTCGCGCTGCGAATGCAGCATGACGGAGGCGAAGATGACGCTGAAAGGCAAGACCGCGATCGTGACCGGATCGACCTCGGGGATCGGGCTCGGGATCGCCGAGGGACTGGCGGCAGCGGGGGCGGACATCGTCCTGAACTCGTTCAGCGACACGGCCAGAGGATCATGCGCTGGCCGAGACACTCGCCCGAACCCACGGGGTCGGGGCGCGTTATATCAAGGCCGACATGTCGAAGGGCGACGAGTGCCGCGCGTTGATCGCGCTGGCGGGGCGATGTGACATCCTGGTGAACAACGCGGGCATCCAGCATGTCGCGCCGATCGAGATCGTTTCCGGTCGCCAAATGGGACGCGATCCTCGCGATCAACCTCAGTTCGGCGTTCCACACCACGGCGGCGGCATTGCCGGTGATGCGCGAGGCCGGCTGGGGACGGATCGTCAACATCGCCTCGGCCCACGGCCTGACGGCGAGCCCGTTCAAGGGGGCCTATGTGGCGGCCAAGCACGGCCTGGTGGGCTTTACCAAGGTGACCGCGCTCGAGACGGCGGAAGAGCCGATCACCTGCAACGCGATCTGTCCGGGCTATGTCCTGACGCCGCTGGTCGAGGCACAGATCCCCGACCAGATGAAGGTGCATGGCATGGACCGCGAGACGGTGATCCGCGAGGTGCTGCTGGATCGCCAGCCGTCCAAGCAGTTTGCAACGGTCGAGCAGATGGGCGGGACGGTCGTGTTCCTGTGCTCGTCCGCCGCCGAACAGATCACCGGCACGACGATCAGCATCGACGGCGGCTGGACGGCGCTTTAGGGGTGGCGCGCCGCATCAGTCTGGCCTTGCAGGGCGGGGGCGCGCATGGCGCGTTCACCTGGGGCGTGCTCGAGCGGTTCCTCGAGGACGACGAGATCGAGATCGCGGCGATTTCGGGAACCTCGGCCGGCGCGCTGAACGGGGCGGCCTACAAGTCGGGCTGGATCGCCGACGGGCGGCGCGGCGCGCGCGAGAACCTCGACTGGCTCTGGGCGCAGGTGGGGGCGGTGGGCGACATGCGCCTGTCGGCGTGGATGGCGCCGTTCCGCCCGCTGGCCGGGGCGATGAGCGAGATGATGGAGACGGTGTTTCCGGTGTCGCCGCAGGGGATCGCGGCGCAGGTGTTCTCGCCCTATGATCTGGGCCCGCTGTGGCGCAACCCGCTGGAACGGATCGTGCAGCGGTTCCATTATGACCGGGTCTGCGCCGCGACCGAACCGCGTCTGTTCGTGGGTGCGACGAACGTGCGGACCGGCAAGGCGAGGGTGTTCAGCGGCGACGAGATTTCCAGCGCCTCGATCCTCGCCTCGGCCTGCCTGCCCACGGTGTTCCGGGCGGTGGATGTGCCCGATGCGGCGACCGGGCGGACCGAGGCCTATTGGGACGGCGGATACACCGGCAATCCGGCGCTGTTCCCGCTTTATGAGCCGGACCTGCCCGATGACGTCGTGATCGTGCAGATCAACCCGCTGGTGCGTGACGAGGTGCCCAGGACGCCGATGGAGATCCAGAACCGGATCAACGAGATCAGTTTCAACGCCTCGCTGCTGGCCGACCTGCGCGCGATCCATTTCGTCAAGGAACTGCTGGCCGCGGGCAAGGTCGCACCGGGCACGATGAAGGACGTGCGGGTCCACATGATTGCCGACGACGCGCTGATGACCGAACTTTCGGCCACGACGAAACTGCTGCCGACGCCCTACCTGCTGTTTCGTCTGAAGGCGGCGGGGCGGGTGGCGGCCTCGGCCTTTCTGGCGACGCAGCGCGAGGACGAACGCCTGCGCGGCGGGCTGCACCTGCCCGCCATCTTCGGCTAGCGCGCGGCGATCGGCGGCTGGCTCGGGTCGCGGGGGTTGGGGTAGACAAGCCCCGCCGAGATGATGAGCTTGGCGGCATCCTCGATCGTCATGTCGAGCATGATCACCTCGGCCTCCGGCACATAGATGAGAAAGCCCGACGTCGGGTTCGGCGTGGTCGGGATGAAGACGGTCAGCACCTCTTCGGCGTGGGGCAGGCGGGCCGCGATCTCTCCCTTGGCGCGGGTCGCGACGAAGCCGATGGCATGGGCGCCGCGGCGGGGAAACTCGACGAGGCAGGGCTTCTCGAAGTTGCTGCCGCTCTGGGCGAAGACGGTTTCGGCGATCTGTTTCAGGCCGTTGTAGATGGAACGGACGACCGGCATGCGCGAGACGATGTTTTCCGCCGAGCGGATCAGCGACCGTCCGATCAGCCCCTTTGCGATCCAGCCGATGACGATGGTGAAGATCAGGAAGACGATCACCCCGGCGCCGCGCGGGGTGAACTGGGTGTCGGGGCCGAAGTAGTCCTTGATCAGCGTATCGGGCTTGTAGGCATGGGGGATGAGCGGCAGCACCCAGGCGTCGATCCAGCCGATGAACGTCCAGATCAGGTAGATCGTCAGGCCGACCGGCAGAACGACCACGAGCCCGGTCAGGAAGCTTGCCCGCAGGGCCCCGAGGAGGCCACGTTTGCGTTTGGGGTGCTGGTCGTCGGTCATCTGGTCATTCCTGCGCGCGATGTCGGCCCGCATGCTATACGCGCTGCCCGGTGTTGCGCCCAAGTTTATGGTCTGGCGCGACGCAGCCGACAATCCCCAAAGCGGTCAACCGGTTGCGAGCGCGCGCGCAATCGCCGCGGCAAGCCGCGCGTTGTTCAGAACGAGGGCGATATTGGCGCGGAGCGAGCGCCCTTCGGTCAGCACGAAAAGCCGATCGAGCAGAAAGGGCGTGACGGCCTTGGCGGCGATGCCGCGGGCCTCGGCCTCGGCAAGTGCCGTTTCGATGAAGGGCAGCATCGCCTCGCGCGGGATCTCGTCGGCAATGGGGATCGGGTTGGCGATCAGCTGGCCGCCGGGAAGCCCGAGCCTTGCGCGCATCCGGTGCGCGGCCGCGATCTCGGCCGGGGTATCGAGACGCAACGGGGCATTCAGACCCGAGGCGCGCGACCAGAAGGCCGGCAGTTCGTCCTGACCGACCGCGATCACCGGAACGCCCAGGGTTTCAAGCACCTCGAAGGTCTTGGGCAGATCGAGGATCGCCTTGGCCCCGGCGGCGACCACGGTGACGGCGGTCTGCGCCAGTTCGTGCAGGTCGGCCGAAATGTCGAAACTGGTAGCCGCTCCGCGATGGACCCCGCCGATGCCGCCGGTGGCAAAGACCTCGATCCCCGCCAGCCGGGCACAGATCATCGTCGCGGCGACCGTGGTCGCGCCGGTCGTGCCGGAGGCGAGGCAGGCGGCCAGATCGGCGCGCGACAGCTTTGCCACATCGCGGGCACGGCCAAGCCGGTCGAGGTCATTCTCGGTCAGTCCGACGTGGATCCGGCCGGCCATGACCGCGATCGTGGCCGGGACGGCACCCTGCGCCCTGACTTCGGCTTCGACACGGGCCGCGGTCTGGACGTTCTGCGGAAACGGCATCCCGTGGGTGATGATCGTCGAATTCGAGCGCGACGAGGGGCCGGCCGGCCCGGCGGGCGGCCTCGACCTCGGGCGAAAAGCTGAGCGGGGCCGTCATGCGCCGATATCTCCAGAGACATGGGTGGCCGCGGCGCGCAGCGCGGCGCCGAGCGCCGCCGCGCGATCGCAGCCCTGCCGTTCGGCCACGATATGTGCGGCCATGAATGTGTCGCCCGCGCCGGTCACCCGGGTGACGAGCACCGCGGGTGGGGTGTCGGTGACCGGACGCCCGCCGGCCTGCCCGTCGGCGCAGGGGTTGCCGCCATCGGTGACGAGAACCCGCGCCGCACCGCGCGCAAGCAGGCCCTGCGCCGCCTCGGGGGCGCTGGCGAAGCGGGTCTGGCATAGGATGCCCGCCTCCTCGAGATTGAGGTAGAGCGTGGTGCGCGGATGGTTGAGCAACGGCAGAAGGCGCTCGGCCTTGCCGGGGCTGGCCGGGGCCACGCGCAGGTCGGCCGCGGCAAAGAGCGGCGAGGCCGCGATATCGGCCAGCAGCGCCTCGGTCAGGTTGCCGTCGAGGGCGATCGCGCCCGCCCATGGCGCGGCCTCGGTCCCGAGGCGTCCGTCGGAAAGCGGCGCGAGAATGCGGGCGCCGGCCGCCTCCAGCGAATGGGCGTCGGCGATGGCCGCGATCAGGCCGTTTGCGCCCTCGATCGCCATGTAGCGGTCGGTCGGCAGATCGACGGAACGCCAGAGCGTATCAGTGAGCAGGCCGAGACGGGTGCAGGCCGCGACAAGCTCTTCGCCCTCCGGATCGCGCCCGACGACCGACAGCAACGCCGGGCGCAACCCGAAGCGGCGCAGCGTCATCGCGACGTTCAGGGCGACCCCGCCGGGCTGGCGCGAGATCCGGCCGGGAACATCGGAACCGAGCCGCATCGCACTGGGCGAGCGGCCGATGATGTCCCACAGCACGGAGCCGATGCAAAGGATGTCTGGCGTGTGCGTCATAGGCGCGGTTCTGGCCGGCCTCGCGCCCGCGCGCAAGACCCAACGAGTGCCGGCGCGCCCCCGCCCGGGCCGCCCGGCGGGCCGGCGGGGGGCAGATCAGGCGGGGCGAAGGCCGGTTTGCTCAAGCAGACCCCTGCGTTTGGCCTCGTAGTAATAGCCGCTCGCATACCAGCCCACGGCGGTGTCGCGATCACCGTCCGAGACGAGCCAGGCGCCGCGCAGGTATTTCACCCCGTATTGCAGGTTGGTGTCGGCATCGAGCAGCCCCGCAGGCGGGCCGCGGTAGCCCATCGTCTGCGCCGTGCGCGGATGGATCTGCATCAGGCCATAATACGGGCCGTTGCGGGCGCCGGGAATGTGCTTGCTTTCGCGGATGACGATGCGCTGCACCAGATCGACCGGCACATCGTAGTAGTCGGCCCAGTATTCGATCCGGCGCCGCAACTGCGGCGTTTCGTTGGCGTAGAGATCGCCGCGCGAAACCTCCACATCCTTTTCGCGCCGCGCACAGGCGGCGGTCGCGGCCAGCATCAGGGTCAGGGCCGTGCGACGGGTCAGGGTGGTCATGCGGGTCTCCGAGGCGGGTCGCCGCGAGTGATAGCGGTGCCGGAGGGTCGGGAAAAGCCCCTAGACGGCGGGGTGCGCCCGACCGGCGGCGGATCGCCGGTGCCCCCGGACCTTTGGCGCGCTTTGCCCCGCGGCGCGGGCCTGCTAGGCTTGCCCGGCGGCCCGGACGGACTTCGGGCCCGCCGCCCGCGCACGGGCCCGCGGGGCGCGTGTGATTTCGGGACGGCAGGATTTTCGGGGAAAAGAGGCGCAGGCGTGGAGCAACGGCAGCTTGAGACGGCCCTGATCGTGGATGACCATCCGCTGTTCTGCGATGCCCTGTCGATGACGTTGCGCGCGATCGCCGGCCTGCGCCAGATCGAGACGGCCGATCGGCTGGAGGACGCGCTGGCACGGCTCGAGCAGGGGCCTGCGCCGGATGTGGTGGTGCTCGATCTGAACCTGCCCGACGTGACCGGGATCGAGGGACTGATCCGGGTGCGCGCGGCGGCCGGAGCGGTGCCGGTGGTCGTCGTGTCCTCGCTGGCCGACAACCGGGTCATCGCGGCGGCGTTGAAGGCGGGGGCGGCGGGCTTCGTGCCCAAACATGCCCGGCGCGACGTGTTCCGGGCGGCGTTCGACGCGATCCGGGCGGGCGGCGGGTTCGTGCCCGAGGGCTTTGTCGCCCCCGCCGACACCGGCGGCCCCGCGACGCAGACCGAGGACGCGATCGCCCGGCTGGCGCTGCTGACCCGCCAGCAGGCCAAGATCCTGTCGCTGGTCTGCGAGGGCCGGCTGAACAAGCAGATCGCCTATGACCTCGCGATCGCGGAGACGACCGTCAAGGCGCATGTGACGGCGATCATGCGCAAGCTGGGCGTGCAGAGCCGGACCCAGGCGGTGCTCATCGCGCGCGAGGCGAGTTTCTCGAACCTGATGCCCGAGAACGGCTGAGGCCACCGGAGACGTGTCGCGGACGGTGCGCCCGGCACCGGCGTTGCCGGGTATTTGTACAAGAAAGAAACACATTTTGATTCAAATGCCCCGCGTTGCGGCTTAGCCTTTGCCTAGTGCGGCGAAGGCCGGGCCGCGACCGGGGAGGGGTTTCGCATGACCGAGGCGAGGGGGGCGTGGCGCGCCGGCGCGGACCTGGCGCTGCCGCTCGTGCGCTCGGCCTCGGTGGAGGCGGGCGCGGCGCGGGCGGCGGAGGCCCTCGCGCGCCTGCTGGGGCCGGGGCCCTTCGCACTTGTGGTGCTGTTCGTCTCGCCCGACGCGGACATGGCGGACCTCGTGGCGGGGCTGGGCCCCGCGTTCACCGACACGCCGGTGATCGGGTGCACCACCGCCGGCGAGATCGCGCCCGAGGGCTATGTCGAGGGGCGGATCGTGGCGGTCGCGCTGCCGGCCGATCATTTCGCGGCCGACACCGTGATCGTCGAGGATCTTGGCGACCTGCGGCCGCAGGCGCTGATCGGGCGGCTGATCCGGGCGCGTCAGCGGCTGATCACCGAGCGGCCGGGCTGGGAGCATGAATTCGCCTTCCTCATGGTGGACGGGCTGTCGATCCGCGAGGATGAACTGGCCTCGGCGCTGGCCTCGGGGCTGGGGCCGGTGCCGCTGTTCGGCGGGTCGGCCGGAGACGGCACGCGGTTCAAGGAAACCTTCGTGCTGCACGGCGCGCGCGTGCTGCGCAATGCCGCGGTGCTGGCGATGGTGCGCAGCGATTGCCGGGTCAGGGTGTTCAGCCTCGATCATCTGGTGCCGACGGGGGTGCGGATGGTGGTGACCGGGGCCGATCCGCGGACCCGCACCGTGCGGACCATCAACGCCGAGCCCGCGGCGCGGGAATATGCCCGCATCCTTGGCAAGGATGCGGGCCAGTTGTCGCCGCTTATCTTCGCGGCCCATCCGGTGGTGGTGCGGATCGGTGGCAAGCACCATGTGCGGGCGATCCAGCAGGTCGCGGACAACGGCGATCTGGTGTTCTTTTCGGCGATCGACGAGGGCCTCGTGCTGACGCTGGCCGAGCCGCAGGACATGGTGGCCCATCTGGCGCGCGAACTGGCCCGGCTGTCGGAGGCGGGTGCGCCGGCCGCGATCCTGGCATGCGACTGCATCCTGCGCCGAGTCGAGGCGATGGAGAAGCAGAAGACCGGCGATATCTCGGCGCTGCTGCGCCGGCACGGGGTCGTCGGGTTCTCGACCTATGGCGAGCAATTGAACGCGATGCATGTGAACCAGACCATGACCGGGGTCGCGATCTATCCACCGGGGACCGCGCCGTGACCGAGACCCTGATCAATCCCGCCGATCCGCCGGCGCGCCAGACCGAGAAGCTGCTGGAGATCGCGCATGTGCTGATGCGCCGGGTGGAGCAGATCACCGATGACGGCGGCGCCGCCTATGCGCAGTTCCAGCGCGCCGCGATGCTGGAGGACCAGGTGCGCGAGCGCACCCGCGACCTGGAACATGCGCTCGACCTGCTGAACGAGTCGAACGCGCGGCTGGCGCAGGCCAACCGCGCGGCCGAGGCGGCCCGCCAGAACCTTGGCAACGCGATCGAGACGATCCAAGAGGGGTTCGCGCTGTTCGACCCGGAGGATGTGCTGGTGCTGTGCAATTCGCGGTTCGGGATGCACATGACCGATCTGCGCGAGGCGTTGCGACCGGGGCTGAGTTTCGCGGCCTATGTCGCGCGCGTCAGCCGGTCGCGTTTTCTGGAACTGCCCGAGGGCGAGACGCCCGAGGACTGGTCGGTGCGGCGGATGCGCCGCCACCATGACCGCCATGTGATCTTCAACGTCCGCATGACGGGCGATCGCTGGGTGCAGGTGAGCGAGCATCGCACCGCCGACGGCGGCACGGTGATCCTGCAGACCGATGTCACCGAGATCATCCGGCTGGAACGCGAGGAGCGGGGGCGCCTGCTGGACGACCAGGCGCGGGTGATCCGGGCGACGCTGGACCACATCAACCAGGGGGTCTGCATCTTCGACGAGACGTGCCGGCTGGTGGGATGGAACGCGCGGCTCGGGGCGCTGCTGGCAATCCCGGTCGCGCGGTTCCGGGTGGGGGCCAGTTTCGACTATCTGTTGCAGCGCTTTGCCGAGGAAGTGACGTTCGGCGAGGGCATGACGGCGATGCGTCTGGGCGACTGGGTGGCGGGGCGGGGGCCGCGCAAGGCGCTGTCCTTCGAGGTGCGGCGGGGCGAGACGGCGATCCTCGATGTCTTCGCGCAGGAAACGCCCGACCGCGGGTTCGTGATGAGCTTTACCGACGTGACCGCCGAGCGCGCGGCGATCGCGGGGCTGAGCCGGGCCAACGAGACGCTGGAGGCGCGCGTGATGGCGCGCACGCTGGAGCTGGAGGACGCGCTGGAGCATGCCGAGCGGGCGAATGCCGCCCGGTCGCGCTTCGTTGCGGCGGCGAGCCACGATCTGTTGCAGCCGTTGTCGGCGGCCAAGCTGTTCATCTCCTCGATCGGCGAGGAGAGCGTGGATGCCGGGTCGCGCGAGGCGCTGGAGAAGGCACAGAACGCGCTGATGTCGGTCGAGGACATCCTGGCGGCCCTGCTGGACATCTCCAAGCTGGAGAGCGGGCGCGCGGCCGTGTCGGTGGGGCCGGTGCGGCTGGACCGCCTGCTTGGGCAACTGCGTGACGAATTCGAACCGCTGGCGGCCAAGAAGGGGCTGTCGCTCTGCGTCGTGCCCTCGGGTGCGGTGGTAGCCTCGGATCCGGCCTATCTGCGGCGCATCCTGCAGAACCTGATCGGCAATGCTGTCCGCTACACGGCAAAGGGCCGGGTTCTGGTCGGCGCGCGGCGGCGCGGGGCGGGCATGCGGCTAGAGGTCTGGGATACCGGGCCCGGCATTCCCGAGGAAGAGCAGGACAACATCTTCAAGGAGTTTCGCCGGCTGAACGCGCCCGCGTCGGCGTCCGAGGGGATGGGCCTCGGGCTGGCCATCGTCGAGCGGGCCTGCGCGCTTCTGGGCCATCCGCTGGGCCTGAACTCGATTGTCGGGCGCGGGACCGGGTTCCTCGTGCAGGTGCCGCTGGCCGAGGGGCCGGGGCCGCTGGCGCGGCCGGCCGAGCGGCGCGCGCCGCGCCCCGTCGTGCAGGACCGGATCGCCTTCCTGGTGGAGAACGACGAGGATCTGCGGCGCGCGATGGTGCTGCTGCTGGAGAAATGGGGCGTCTCGGTGCTCGACGCGGCCAGCGGCGAGGAGGCCCTCGCCCTGATCGAGGAGATCGGCATCCTGCCCGATTGCCTTCTGGTCGACCAGCACCTGGGCAGCGGCATGAGCGGGATCGAGTTCCTGCGGCGCTTTGCGGCGATGCATGGCCCGATCCCCGCGCGCCTCGTTACCGCCGACCGGGGCGCCGATACCCGCGCCGCCTGCGCCGCCCTGGCGGTGGAAACGATGCGCAAGCCGATCGACGCGCGTGCGCTGGAGGCGTTTCTGGACGGCTTGCCGGGGGTCGGCAAGGCGCCGCTTACGACCAAGGTCACATAGCCGGCGGCAGTGGTTCTTCCTACACTTGGGCAAGTTTCGCGAGGACGTCCATGCAGCTTACAGACCAGCGCGACATCAAGGCAGACCCGGCCATTGTCTGGGCGGCCATCCTGAACCCCGAGGTTCTGAAGGAATGCGTTCCGGGCTGCGAAAGCATGTCCGGCAGCGCCGAGTCGGGTTTCGAGGCGGTCGTGGTGCAGAAGGTGGGACCGGTGAAGGCCCGCTTTACCGGCGTCGTGCAGCTGAGCGACATCGTCGAGGGCCGGTCGTTGCGGATCAGCGGCGAGGGAAAGGGCGGGCCTGCGGGCTTTGCCAAGGGCGGTGCGAACGTGACGCTGACGCCGTCGAGGGCGGCACGCGGCTTGGCTATGAGGTCGAGGCGAGCGTCGGCGGCAAGCTCGCGCAGCTTGGCTCGCCGATCGATCGACGGCTTTGCCAAGAAGATGGCGGACGATTTCTTCGAGCGCTTCCAGCAGGCGGTGGAGGGCCCCGACGAGGGCGAGGCCACCAGCGGCGAGGACGCGGCGGAGATGGCGCTGCGAAGAAGGGCTGGTTCAAGCGGCTCATCAGCTGAGCCCTGCTGCGAAACCCGTGATATTCCAAGGGAGGAATGACGATGACGAAAGTCACGATGACCGTGAACGGCAAGACCGTCTCGGCCGAGAGCGGAGGGGCGCACGCTGCTGTCGTCCTTCCTGCGCGACGGACTGGGACTGACCGGCACCCATATCGGCTGCGACACCTCGCAATGCGGCGCCTGCGTGGTGCATGTGGACGGGAAGGCGGTGAAGTCCTGCTCGGTCTTTGCGCAGTGATGCCGCAGGTGCCGAGGTGCACACGATCGAGGGCATGGCCAATGCCGATGGCTCGCTCGGGGTCGTGCAGCAGGCGTTTCAGGATCATCACGGCTTGCAGTGCGGCTTTTGCACGCCCGGGATGGTGATGTCATCCGCCGCCCTGCTGGCCGAGAATCGCAAAACCCTCCGAGGCGGAAGTGCGCCACTATCTCGAGGGCAACATCTGCCGCTGCACCGGCTACCACAATATCGTCAAAGCGGTGTTGGCCGCATCCGGCCAGGACGTGGCCTCGATCGCCGCTGAATAGCGTCTGATTTCATCAATTGGGGCGCGTCCTTCACGCATCCGTTCAAGGGAGGATGACAATGCCGAAAGATGGTGGCATCGGCGCAAGCACAAGCGGCGCGAGGATATCCGGTTCCTGACCGGCAAGGGGCGCTACACCGCCGACATCGACCTGCGCGGTCAGGCCCATGCCTGGTTTCGTGCGGTCCGAGGTGGCGCATGGGCGGATCAACGGGATCGACACGAAGGCCGCATCAGGGATGCCCGGCGTGCTGGCCATCATGACCGGCGAGGATTTCGCGGCGATGGGCGGCAATCCCGCCGGCTGGCTGATCCCGAGCCGCGACGGCACCCGATGAAGGAACCCAAGCGCCCGGTCCTGGCGCATGGCAAGGTGCGCCATGTGGGCGACGCCTATGCCATCGTCGTGGCCGAGACGCACGAGCAGGCGCGCGATGCCGCCGCCATGATCGAGGCCGACATCACCGAACTGCCCGCCGTCGTCGACATGGCCCGGGCGGTCGCCGACAGCACCAACCGGGTGCATGACGAGATTGCGGACAACCATCTGTTTCGACTGGGGCTGGATCGAGGACAACCGCGCCGCGGTCGACGCGGCCTTTGCCAAGGCGCCGCATGTCACCACGCTGGAGCTGGTCAACAACCGCCTGATCCCGAACGCGATGGAGCCGCGCGCCTCGATCGGCGACTACGAGCCGGGAACCGGCGACTACAAGCTCTACACCACCAGCCAGAACCCGCACCTGCACCGCCTGCTGATCGCGGCCTTCGTGATGGGCATGCCGGAAAACAAGCTGACGGTGATCGCGCCCGACGTGGGCGGCGGTTTCGGCAGCAAGATCTACCACTACGGCGAAGAGGCGGCCGTTCTGGCGGCGGCCAAGGCGTTGAACCGGCCGGTCAAGTGGGTGGCCGACCGCAGCGAGAGCTTTCTTTCGGATGCGCATGGCCGCGACCATGTGACGAAGATCGAACTGGCGACGGACAAGGATGGCCATTTCCTCGCCATCCGCACCGAGACGATGGCGAATGTGGGCGCGTACCTGTCGAACTTCTCGACGGCGACGCCGACCTTCCTGCACGGCACGCTGATGGCCGGTCCCTACAAGACCCCGCATGTCTATGTGAACGTGAAGGCGGTCTTCACCAACACCGCGCCGGTCGACGCCTATCGTGGCGCGGGGCGGCCCGAGGCGACGTTCAGCCTGGAGCGGGTGATCGACAAGATGTGCCGCGAGCGCGGACTGGATCCGGTCGAGGTGCGCCGCAAGAACCTGCTCACGCCCGATCAGTTCCCCTACACGACGCCGGTCGGGCTGGTCTATGACACCGGCAACTACCAGGCGACGCTCGACAAGCTGATCGAGCTTGGCGATCTGGGCGGCTTTGACAAACGGGCCGCGGCCAGCAAGGCGAAGGGAAAGCTGCGGGGCCTGGGGCTTTCGACCTGGATCGAGGCCTGCGGCATCGCGCCCTCGAACCTCGTGGGCCAACTCGGCGCCCGCGTCGGGCTTTACGATGCGGCGACGGTGCGGGTGAACGCCACCGGCAACATCAGCGTGATGACCGGGGCCCACAGCCACGGCCAGGGCCACGAGACGGTGTTCGCGCAGGTGGTGGCCGACCGCCTGGGCGTGCCCTACAAGTCGATCGAGATCGTCCATGGCGACACCTCGAAGATCCCGTTCGGCATGGGCAGCTACGGCTCACGCTCGCTCGCGGTCGGCGGGGCGGCCATGGTGCGCGCGGTCGACAAGATCATCGCCAAGGGCAAGAAGATCGCGGCCCACATGCTCGAGGCGTCCGAGGGCGACATCGTGTTCGAGGACGGAAAGTTCGCCGTCGCGGGCACCGACAAGGCCAAGACCTTCGGCGAGATCGCGTTTTCGGCCTATGTGCCGCACAACTACCCGCTTGAAACGCTGGAGCCGGGGTTGGAGGAGACGGCATTCTACGACCCGGCGAACTTCACCTACCCGGCCGGGGCCTATGCCTGCGAGGTGGAGGTGGACCCCGACACCGGCAAGGTCGAGATCATGTCGTTCACCTGCGCCGATGATTTCGGCAACGTGATGAACCCGATGATCGTGGCCGGTCAGGTGCATGGCGGGGTGGCGCAGGGCATCGGCCAGGCTTTGCTGGAGAACACGTCCTACGACGAGAATGGCCAGCTTCTGACCGGATCCTACATGGATTATGCGATGCCGCGCGCCGATGACGTGCCGTTCTACACGGTGGATCACAGCTGCAACACGCCCTGCACGCACAATCCGCTCGGTGTGAAGGGCTGTGGCGAGGCGGGGGCGATCGGATCGCCGCCCGCGGTGGTGAACGCGGTCATCGATGCGCTGCATCGGGGCGGCCATACCAAAGTGACGCATATCGACATGCCGGTCTCGCCCTCGCGGGTCTGGCAGGCGATGCACGGGCTGAGGGAGAGAGACGATGCACAACTTCGAGTTCGTGAAGCCGTCCTCGGTGGCGGAGGCCGTCAAGGCACTGAAGGCCGAGGGTGCCCAGGCGCTTTCGGGCGGGCAGACGCTGCTGCCGACGATGAAGCAGCGCCTTGCCGCGCCGGAGGTGCTGGTCAGCCTGACCGGCATCAAGGAAATGCAGGGCGTCTGCATGGATGGCGACGCGCTGTCGGTTGGCGGCGCCACGATCCACGCGGTCGTGGCCCGCGAGGCGCGCAAGTCCTATCCGGCGCTGGCGGCGCTTGCCGCGGGGATCGGTGATCCGGCGGTGCGCAACCGCGGCACCATCGGCGGGTCACTGGCCAACAACGATCCGTCGGCCTGCTATCCGGCAGCGGTGCTGGGATCGGGCGCCACCATCGTGACCGACCGGCGCAAGATCGCCGCGGACGATTATTTCAAGGGCATGTTCGCGACCGCGCTCCACGAAGGCGAGATCATCGTCGGGGTCAGCTTTCCGATCCCCGAGAAAGCCGCCTATGTGAAGTTCGACCAGCCGGCGTCGCGCTTTGCCCTGACGGCGGTCTTCGTCGCGAAATATCCCGGCGGAGTGCGCGTGGCGGTGACGGGGGCCTCGGAACACGGCGTCTTCCGCTGGAGCGAGGCGGAGGCCGCGCTGACGGCCGGGTTCGCGGCCTCGGCGGTGGCCGGGTTGAGCGTGCCCGCCAAGGGCATGATCAGCGACCTGCACGGATCGGCCGCCTACCGGGCGAACCTCGTGAAGGTGCTGACCGGGCGGGCGGTGGCTGCGGCCCTGTGATATCTGCCCCGGCCCCGGGGCAAGAGATCGTCGGACAAGGCGGCGCCCGGTGGACCGGGCGCCGCTTTCGTCTGTAGGCCGGGGCGGGGGGCCAGCCCACCGTCGCGGCAGGCCGCGCCCCCCCCGGGGATATTTGGGAACAGAAGAAGTGCGAGGGGCGCCCGCAAGCTGCGGGGCAGCCAACGCTCGGGGCGATCAGCCGCGCATGTGCTGGGCGAGGTAGGCCGCGCATCCGGTCAGGGGGGCGTGGTCATCCTCGAGGATCGTCACGGCGAAGTTCTGCATGAATCCGGCGAAGCGGCCCTTGTCGCGGAACGCCTCGGTGAAGCCCAACGGCCCGAGTTGCGCGGCGAAGGCGCGCGCGACGCCGCCGACGAGGTAAAGGCCGCCGAACGGCAGGTGGATCAGTGCGAGGTTGCCCGCATTCCGCGCCAAGCAGGCGCGTGAAGAGGCGCGCGGTGGCCAGCGCATGCGGATCCGATCCGGCGTCGATCGCCGCCATGATCTCGGCGGCGCTGCGTTCTGACGGGACGCCCGCCTCGGACGTGACGAAGCTCCACAGCCGTTCGAGGCCGCGGCCCGACATCACGTCCTCGACGCCGGGAAAGCCGTGGGCGGTCTCGACGTGGTGGGCCAGCCGCAGGTCGGCCTCGGTGCGGATCGGCATGTTGACATGGCCGCATTCCGAGGCGGTGACGATGCGGCCCCACTCGGTGTCATGCACCGGGGCCGCGTTGAAGCCGGTGCCGACGTTGACGACGAGCATGGCGGCCCCCGCTTCCTGCGGGCCCTCGACGAGGGGGCGGAGCTTGTCGGCGTCGACATGACCCAGCGCATAGCCCGGCGCCTGGAGGTCGTTCAGGATCGCGACGCGCGCAGCCCTGTGGGCCGCGTCAGGGTGCCGTGGTCGATGGTCCAGTCGAGATTGGTCAGCGTGGCGACCTGATCCTTGCACAGGGCCGGCGACCGCGACGCAGGCCCCGACGATGCCGCGCGCCCCGATGTCGGCGACATAGCGGCGCCAGCACCGCTTTCAAGCCCGGGAAAGTCGTCGTTGCGGAACCGCCGGATGCTGTCGTGCGCGCAGCGCCGTGCCATCGGTCAGCGCCACGCGGGTATTGGTGCCGCCGATGTCGGCCACGAGGCAGAGGGGGGCGTCGGGCATGGGCGGGCTCCGGATTGCGGGGCTCAGGCGCCGCGCGACAGGGCGCGCGCGCAGGGCGTGATAGGATGCTTTGGGCGTGCGCTGCAAGGTGTCGAAATCGACATGGACGAGGCCGAAGCGTTTTTCGTAGCCCTCGGCCCATTCGTAGTTGTCCAGAAGCGACCAGTAGAAGAAGCCCTTCACGTTCGACCCCCTCGGCGATGGCCTGCTGCGCCGCGTCGAGGTGGGCGAAGAGGTAATCCTCGCGGATCTGCGTCGTTGACGGTGCCGTCTTCAAGCACGTCGGCATTGGCCATGCCGTTCTCGGTGACGTAGATCGGCAGTCTGGCCGACATAGTCGCGTGCAATGCGGGTGAGGAAGCCGTGCAGGCCTTCGGGGATAGATCTCCCAGCCCATCTGGGTCTTGGGCAGCGGCCCGGCACGTCGCGCAACGACGGCCAGGGCGGTGCCGGGGGCGTGGGCATGGATGTGGCGGGTGTAGTAGTTCACGCCCAGCCAGTCGAGCGGCTGCCCGATCACGGCCATGTCGTCCTGCCAGCCTTCGGGCATGTGGGGGGCGAGGCCTTCCAGCACATTCGGCGGGGTAGGCGCCGCCGGGTGATGCCTTCGATGAACCAGCGGTTGAAGATCGCGTCCTCGTAGGTCTGGTGGCGGCGTGGTCTTCCGGCGTGTCGCTGGCCGGGGCGGCATGGTCGAAGTTGAGCACGATGCCGAGGTTCGGCTGGCCCATCGCGCGCAGTCGCCTCGATCGCCGCGCCATGGGCGAGAAGGACGTGGTGCATCGCGCGGGCGGCGGCGCGGATGTCGCGCAGGCCCGGCGCGTGGATGCCCAGGAAATGCGACAGCCAGGCGACGCACCAGGGCTCGTTGATCGTGGCGATGCCGGCCACCCGGTCGCCGAGGCGGCGGGTGATGATTTCGGTGAAATCGGCGAACCGGTGGCGATGTCGCGGTTGGTCCAGCCGCCCAGATCGGCCAGCGCCGAGGGCATTTCCCAGTGGTAGAGCGTCTGGAAGGCTTCAGGCCGCGCTCCAGCATGCCGTCGACCAGGCGGTCGTAGAAATCGAGGCCTTCCGGCGTTGGCGCGTGCCGCGCCTTCGGGCATCACCCGCGCCCAGGAGGTGGAAAAGCGGTAGGCGTCGAAGTTGGCCGCGCGTCAGCAGGTCGAGGTCGTGCTGGCCATCGGTGGTAATGGTCGCAGGCGATGGCCCCGTCTTCGGCGCGCACCACGTTGCCGGGGGTGGCGGCGAACGTGTCCCAGTGGCGTGGCCCGGCGCCGCCGAAGGCCGTGGCCCTCGATCTGGTAGGCGGCGGTGGCGGCGCCGAAGACGAAACCTTCGGGAAAGTCGACGCGGGTCAGCATATGGGCATTGCGTCTAGGCGCTCGCTTGCGACGTCAGGCTGCGGGGCCGGTGGACTGGCCGATGATGCAGTTCCGCCTCGAGCAGGCGCTGCTGCGGGGCCGGTGTCGGGGTGGGCGATGATGTCGAGCAGCATCTCGGCCGCCAGGCGGCCGGCCTCGCGCACCGAGGAGCGGGTGGCGGTGAAGATCGGCACGTCCTCGCCGTTGCTGCAGATAGCTGAGATCGTCGTCATGGATGATGATCGAGACATCGCGCCCGACGACCAGCCCGCGCTCTTCGACGGCGCGGCGCACGCCGATGCCCGAGATCATCGACGAGGCGACGATGGCCGTCGGCGGGTCGGGCAGGGCGAGCATGGCCTGGGCGGCGCGGATAGCCGGCGATCTCGGTCATCTCGTTCGAGGCCATGAGCGCCGGGTCGGCGGCGATGCCGCGCGCTGGGCCAGCGCATCGAGATAGCCGGTGCGGCGGCGGATGGCGAAATCCATGTATTCGAGGCCGTTGACGAGGCGCGATGCGGCGATGGCCGAGGTCGAGCAGGAACTCGGTCGCGCGCTGGAAGGCGCGGCGGTTGTTCACGTCAAGCCAGGAATAGGGCAGCGGCGGTGCCCGTGGCGCGGCCATGGACCACGAAGGGCAGCCCGATCTCGCGCAGGAGGGCGATGCGGGGGTCGTTCATCCGGGGGGCGTGGACGATGACGCCGTCGACATTGCCCTTGCGATTTCAGCTCGCGGTAGATCGCGCTCTTCATCGTCGTCGGGGACGACCGACAGCACCATGTCATAGCCGTTGCGCGCATAGGTCTCGCCCGCGCCGGCGATGAAATCGGCGAAGACCGGGTTCACGATCTCATGCTTGGTGGCGATCGGGATGACGTGGCCGACCGCCATGGCGCGGCCGGTGGCCAGGCGGATCGCACGGGTGTTCGGGCGGTAATTGTGCCGCTTGGCCGCAGCCATGACGCGTTCGCGCGTGGCCTCGTTGACCTCGGGATAGCCGTTCAGGCGCGCGGCTGACCGTGGTCGGCGACAGGCCGAGCTTTGGTCGCGAGTTCCTTGAGATTCATCGGGGCGACGTGCTCAAAACGGTTTCAATCTGCACGGACTGTAGCCAGAGCGGAAACGTCACGTCAAAGTGTATTAACCGGTTGGCGTGCATGTACGGAGCCGGTTTGCTGCATTGCGAACAAGGCTGTTCCGCACGGTTGGCCAGCCACTTTGGATTGACTTGCATCGGGACAGCTGGGCGACTGTTCGCCATCCAAAGCGGTTTGAACTTGATTCTGACCGCGATGGCGCATCGAGGCGCGCATGACGGCGCGCCAACTGGGAGGATGCAATGAAGACGAAACTTTTCGGCGAGTGCCGCGGCGCTGGCGCTTCTTGGCTGGCGGCGCGCAGGCGCAGGATCTGAAGTTTCCGCGCCGGGCGAGGATGCCCGGTTCAACTGGGACAGCTACAAGGCCTTCGACGAGGCGACCAACCTCGACGGGCAGACGCTGACCATCTTCGGGCCATGGCGCGGCGAGGACCAGGTGCTGGTCGAAGTCGATGCTGGCCTATTTCACCGCCGCGTCGGGCGTGACGGTGAACTATTCGTCGTCCGAGAACTACGAGCAGCAGATCGTCATCGACACGGAGGCCGGTTCGCCCGCCCGACATCGCGGTGCTGCCGCAGCCCGGCCTGATCGCCGACCTGGTCAAGAAGGGCTTCGTGACGCCGCTGGGCGAGGAGACGCGAGCGTGGCTGGCCGAGAACTATGCCGCCGGCGACAGCTGGGTCGGCCTGGGCTCCTATCCCGGGCCGGACGGCGCCGACGGCGCTTTACGCCTTCCCCTACAAGATCGACGTGAAATCGCTGGTCTGGTACGTGCCCGAGAACTTCGAGGATGCGGGCTATGAAGTGCCCGAGACGATGGAAGACCTCAAGGCGCTGACCGAGCAGATCGTCGCCGACGGCGGCACGCCGTGGTGCATCGGCCTGGGGTCGGGCGGCGCGACGGGCTGGCCCGCGACCGACTGGGTCGAGGACATGATGCTGCGCACCCAGTCGCCCGAAACCTATGACAAGTGGGTGACGCACGAGATGCCCTTCAACAGCCCCGAGGTCGATGGGCGCGATCGAGGAATTCGGCTGGTTCGCCAAGAACGACGCCTATGTCGCCGGCGGCGCGGGCGCCGTCGCCTCGACCGACTTCCGCGACAGCCCGAAGGGTCTCTTCTCGTCGCCGCCGCAGTGCTACATGCACCGCCAGGCCTCGTTCATCCCGTCGTTCTTCCCCGAAGGCACGGTAGTCGGGCAGCGACGCCGACTTCTTCTACATCCCGGCCTATGCGGGCAAGGACCTGGGCAAGCCGGTTCTGGGTGCCGGCACGCTCGTCTTCATCACCAAGGACAGCCCGGCCGCGCGCGCGTTCATCGAATGGCTGAAGACGCCGATCGCGCATGAGGTCTGGATGGCGCAGTCGGGCTTCCTGACGCCGCTCAAGTCGGTCAACCCCGAAGCCTATGCGAACGCGCCGCTGAAGAAGCAGGGCGAGATCCTGCTCGAACGCGACCACCTTCCGCTTCGACGGCTCGGACCTGATGCCGGGCGCGGTCGGCGCGGGCACCTTCTGGACCGGCATGGTCGACTATGTCGGCGGCAAGCCGGCGGCCGATGTCGCCGACGCAGATCGAGGCGTCCTGGCCGAAGTAGGGCGCAGCGCATGACGGGCCGGTTCGCCATGGCGCGGACCGGCCCGTCGAGCATCCGCTGATCTGCTGCCGTTCAGGGGAGGGGCGCATGAATCCGGCAATCCAGGCACTCATGACGATCGTCGATCGGCGTCGGCGGTTGCATCGGCTATTTCTATGCCTCCAACCTGTTGCTCGACAAGGTGCTCTTCCCGGCGACGGGGACCGAACGCCGGGCGCAACATCAACCGCGCCAACATGGTCCGGCCCTGGCTGTTCCTGGTGCCGGCGATCGTAGCGCTTGGGCTCTACCTCGCCTATCCGGTCTTCGCGACGCTCTGGCTGTCGCTGCATCAGCAGCGGGCGGGCAACGTGTCGGAATTCGTGGGGCTGGCCAACTATACCAGCATGATGGCCGAGCCGAAGTTCTGGGAATCGATGCGCAACAACATGCTGTGGCTGATCTGTCGTGCCGGCGCTCGCCACGATGTTCGGGCTGCTGGTCGCGCAGCTGACCGACCGGATCTGGTGGGGCAACATCGCGAAATCGCTGATCTTCATGCCGATGGCGATCTCGTTCGTGGGCGCCTCGGTGATCTGGAAGCTGATCTACGATGCCCGCCCCGTGGAGCAGGAGCAGATCGGCATCCTGAATGCGCTCTACCTCTGGTTCGGCGGCACCGACCCGCAGAACTGGCTGACCATTCCGTTCTGGAACAACTTCTTCCTGATGATCGTGCTGGTCTGGATCCAGACCGGCTTTGCCATGGTGATCCTGTCGGCGGCGCTGCGCGGCGATCCCCGAGGAAACGATCGAGGCGGCGATCATCGACGGCGCGAACCCGTTCCAGATCTTCTTCAAGATCAAGGTGCCGCAGATCATGGGCACGATCGTCGTGGTCTGGACCACGATCACCATCACCGTGCTGAAGGTCTTCGACATCGTGCTGGCGATGACCAACGGCCAATGGGAAACGCAGGTTCTGGCCAACTACATGTTCGACAAGCTGTTCCGGGCCGGCGACTGGGGCGTGGGATCGGCCAGCGCGATGGTCATCATGCTGCTGGTGACGCCGATCCTGGTCTGGAACGTCTGCAACGCCCGCAAGGAAATGCGGTAGGGGGAGGCGGAGATGGACAACATCGTCGGCAAGAAATCGTCGCTGACCTGGGCGGTTCACATCTCGGTCCTGGTGCTGGTGCTCGTTTGGGTGATGCCGACCTTCGGGCTTCTGGTCTCGTCCTTCCGGACCGGTGACCAGATCTCGACCTCGGGCTGGTGGCGCGCGCTGACCACGCAGGAACAGCAGCCTGTCGCCGATCCGGATCGAAGGGCGAGGAAGTGCCCAGCCGGACGATGGCTTCGTGATCGAGGGCAACCTCTTTGCCAACGCCGGCGACCACCGTCAGCGCCTGGGGCACCTCGTCGCGCGAGCCCGAGGCCTATGAGCCCGGCGACGTGGCCGGATCTGGGCGGGCGGGCAGAGTCTGACGCGTGGCGGCGACGGCGACTTTCGCCTGACCTCGGCCGGTTCGACGGCAGGCCGCGGCTTGCCACGCGTCTTCGCGACCGCCGCGACGCCGCCCGAGTTCACGCTCGACAACTACCGCAACGTGCTGTTCGCCCCTCGGCCGGGCAGAGCATCGGGCAGGCGTTCCTGAACACGCTGACGGTCGCGATCCCGGCGACGATCATCCCGATCCTGATCGCGGCCTTTGCCGCCTATGCGCTGGCCTGGATGGATTTTCCGGGCCGGGCGCTGCTGGTCGCGGCGGTGGTCGGCCTGCTGGTCGTGCCATTGCAACTGGCGCTGATCCCGCTGTCTGCAGCTTCACAACTGCGATCGGCATCGGCAAGGGCTATCTGGGCATCTGGCTGGCGCATACCGGGTTCGGCCTGCCGCTCGCGATCTATCTGTTGCGCAACTACATGGTCGGCCTGCCGCGCGACATCATCGAGAACGCGCGGGTGGACGGGGCGACCGATTTCCAGATCTTCACCAAGATCATCCTGCCGCTGTCCTTTCCGGCGCTGGCTCCGTTTCGCGATCTTCCAGTTCCTGTGGACCTGGAACGACCTTCTGGTGGCGCTGGTGTTCCTTGGCACCGGCAATGACCAGCTGGTGCTGACCGGGGACGTTGGTGAACCTGCTGGGCACCCGCGGCGGCGACTGGGAGATCCTGCGCGACCTCGGCCTTCGTGTCGATCGCGGTGCCGCTGGTCGTGTTCTTCGCGATGCAGAAATACCTCGTGCGCGGGCTTCTGGCCGGGTCGGTCAAGTGAGCGATGCAGCCGAGCGGCGGCTTGCGACAGACCCGACTGGTGGCGCGGCGCGGTGATCTACCAGATCTATCCGCGCAGCTTTCAGGATTCCGAACGGTGACGGGATCGGCGATCTGGGCGGGATCATCGGGCGGCTGGACCATATCGCGGGGCTGGGGGCGGATGCGATCTGGATCAGCCCGTTCTTCACCAGCCCGATGAAGGACTTCGGCTATGACGTGAGCGACTATTGCGACGTCGATCCGATGTTCGGCACGCTGGCCGATTTCGACGCGCTGGTGGCGCGCGCGCATGACGCTGGGCCTGCGGGTGATGATCGACCTTGTGCTGTCGCATACCTCGCGACGCAGCATCCGTGGTTCGCGGCAAAGCCGCGGCGACCGCACGAATCCGAAGGCCGACTGGTATGTCTGGGCCGATCCCGAAGCCGGACGGCACGCCGCCCAACAACTGGCTGTCGGTCTTCGGCGGATCGGCCTGGCAATGGGACAGCCCGGCGCGAGCAGTATTACCTGCACAACTTCCTGACCTCGCAGCCCGACCTGAACCTTCACAAGCCCCGATGTCAGGATGCGCTGCTGGACGTCGCGCGGTTCTGGCTCAAGCGGGGGGTGGACGGATTCCGGCTCGACACGATCAACTTCTACTTTGCCGACAAGTACCTGCGCGACAATCCCTCGTTGCCCAAGCCGTTGCGCAACGACACGCATCGCGCCCGCGGTGAACCCCTACAACCACCAGATCCACCTGTTTCTCCAAGAACCAGCCAGAAAACCTTGCCTTCCTGCAGGCGGTTCCGTGCCGAACTGGACCCCTATGGCGCCGCCGCCGTCGGCGAGGTGGGCGATGCCCAGCGCGGGCTGGAGATCATGGCGGAATACACGTCGGGCGGCGACAAGGTGCAGATGTGCTACCCGTTCGAGTTGCTTCAGCCGACGCGGCTGACGGCAACGGGGCTGGCCGAGATCTTCGACCGGCTGGACAAGGCCGCGCCGGATGCCTGGCCCTGCTGGGCCTATTCCAACCACGACACGGTCCGCCACATCACCCGCTGGGACCTTTCGGACGCAGGCGGCAAAGGCCTATGCGATCTTGCTGATCTGCCTGCGCGGATCGGTATGCCTGTATCAGGGCGAGGAGCTTGGGTCTGCCCGAGGCCGAGATCGACTTCGAGGATCTGCAAGACCCCTACGGCATCGAGTTCTGGCCGGAGTTCAAGGGCCGCGACGGTTGCCGCACGCCGATGGTCTGGCAGCCCGACAACCGGACCGGCGGCTTCACGACCGCCGCCAAGGGCTGGCTGCCGGTGCCGGCCGCGCATCTTGGCCTTGCGGTCGCGGCGCAGGCCGGGATGGAAGGGTCGATGCTGGAGCATTATCGCCGCATCCTGTCGTTCCGGCGCGCGCATCCCGCCTTGCGGACCGGAGCGTGTTCGCGCGTGATCGCCGATGGCCCGGTGGTGCGGTTCGTCCGCAAGGCGGCCGGGACAGAGGTGTTCTGCGCCGTCAACCTGGGCGATGAAACGGTGACAATCGACGCGCCAGAGGGGAATTGGTGCGGGATTGGCAACGACCTCGGATCGGTGCCGGTCACGGGAACAACGCTAACGCTCGATGCCTGGCGGGTGTGCCTGGCGCTGCGGGCCTGAGAGGGGGAGGGCGACCATGGCCGAGATGATCTTGAAGGATGTGGCCAAGGCCTATGGCGAGGTCAAGGTGTTGAAGGATATCAACCTCGACATCAAGACGGGCGAGTTGATCGTGTTCGTCGGGCCATCGGGTTGCGGCAAGTCCACCCTGTTGCGGATGATCGCGGGGCTGGAGCGGATCTCGGGCGGGGACTTCAGCATCGACGGGGTGCGGATGAACGATGTGCCGCCGGCGCAGCGCGGCATCGCGATGGTGTTCCAGAGCTATGCGCTCTACCCGCACATGACGGTGCGCGACAACATGGCCTTCGCGCTGAAGATCGCCAAGAAGTCGCCGTCCGAAATCACGGCGGCGGTCGACCGGGCCGCCAAGATCCTGCAGCTGACACCCTATCTGGACCGTCTGCCCAAGGCGCTGTCGGGCGGGCAGCGGCAGCGCGTGGCGATCGGGCGCGCGATCGTTCGCGATCCCAAGGTCTACCTGTTCGACGAACCGCTTTCCAACCTCGATGCCGCGCTGCGGGTCGCGACCCGGATCGAGATCGCGCAGCTGAAGGAGAACATGCCCGAACTCCACGATGATCTATGTCACCCACGACCAGGTCGAGGCGATGACGCTGGCCAGCCGGATCGTCGTTCTGGCGGGCGGCGGGATCAGCCAGGTCGGTACTCCGCTGGAGCTTTACGAGCGCCCGGAGAACGAATTCGTGGCGCAGTTCATCGGGTCGCCCTCGATGAACATCCTGCCCGGCGAGATTGCGGGCACCGGGGCCGAGACGGTGGTGAAGCTTGCAGGCGGCGGCACCGCACGGGCGGCCATCGGCACGAAATCATCCGACATGGGCGCGAAGGTGAACCTTGGCGTGCGCCCCGAGGATCTGCTGGAAACAGCCGGCGACGCGCTGTTCACCGGCGAGGTCGAGATCACCGAAGCCCTGGGCGAAGTGACGCTGCTCTACTTCAAGCGGCAGGGCGAGGCGATGCAGGTTGTGGCCAAGCTGCCGGGTATCCACGCCGACTTGCGCCGCAAGGTCGTGAAGCTGGCGGCCGATCCGAAAAAGATCCACCTCTTCATGAACGGCCGTTCGCTTCTCTACCGCTGAACCTTGGCGGTTGACAGCGGGGGCGGGCGGGATCAGACCGGATCGGGGCGCTGCCGCGCGGTGATGATATCCATCGCCGCCGGTCCGGTGCGCGCGCCCTGCGGGCCCAACCACATGGTTCGGCCGCCCGAGCCGGACAGGGGGCGAGTGCCATGGCCAAGGGTCAGATGCGGTCCAACAAGGAAGTCAAGAAACCGAAGAAGGACAAGACCAAGCCCGCCGTGGTGGCGGTTGCCTCCAGCGCGACCCGGATCCAGGGCTCGCAAGACCGCACCAAGGGCAAGTAGCGCATAGGGCGCTATCGCCCGGCGATCCTGCGGGCGTGAAAGACGAACCCGAGCAGGTTCAGCAGCACCTGCGCCGCAAGGATCGCGGTCGATCCTGTCGGGTCGTAGTCGGGCGCGACCTCGACCAGGTCGATCCCTGCCACCTCGTGCGCAAGGGCTGCCGCCTGAAGGATTTCCAGCACCTCGTAATAGAGAAATCCGCCATGTGACGGCGTGCCGGTGCCGGGTGCGATCGAGGGGCAGAATCCGTCGATGTCGATGGTGATGTAAAGCCGCGCGCCCTTGGGGATGCGCGCCATGACGCCCGCGACACCCAGTTTGCGGACCTGGCGGACCGAAAGGATGTCGTCGCCCATCGCACGGGCGGCCTCGTAACCCTCCTGCGTGGTGGAGGAGACGTTGCGGATGCCTAGCGCCGTGATCCCGGTCACATGATCCTGTTCGGCCGCGCGGCGCATCGGGTTGCCGTGCCCGTGGCGGACGCCGTGGCGGACGTCGACGAAATCGAGATGCGCGTCGATTTGCAGGATGTGGATCGGGCCTCGTCCGGCAAAGGCCCGGATACAGGGGATGTTCACCGAATGATCGCCCCCGATCGTGACCGGAAGCGCGCCCGCGTCGAGGATCGCGCGCACCCCAGTCTCGATGTTGGCGTGGCTGGTTTCGGTGTCGGTGTGCACGATGTCGGCATCGCCGATGTCGACGATGGTCACGTCGGGGCCAAGATAGGTGCAGTCATCCTCGTGGTCATAGGCCCCGGCGTGACCGAAGCTGAACAGCGTCGAGGCCTCGCGCACCGCGCGCGGGCCAAAGCGCGCCCCCGCGCGGAACTGGGTGCCGAAGTCGAAGGGCGCCCCGAGGATCGCCGCATCGGCCCGGATCGCGGACCAATCCTCGACATAGGGCCGCTTGCCGAAGGTCGCGATGCCCACGAAGGGCAGATTGAGCCGTCCTGTCTCATGGGCGTGGGCCACGGTCGTTGTCCTTCCCCGGTGTGTGGCCCCGACTTTTGTCGGCGCGGACGCCCTTGGCAAGGCCCGCCGTGCGGGGCAGGGTGTGGCAAACTGGGAGAGGTGGCGATGACGGACGGTGTCACGGACGGGATGGTGGCGGATTATCGACGCGACGGCGCGGTTCTGATCCCGGGGCTCTGGGCCGACTGGGTGGATGTGATCCGCGCGGGCATCGAACGCAACATGGCCGATCCCGGGCCCCATGCGGCCGAGAACCTGAAGCCGGGCGAGGGCGGCCGGTTTTTCGACGATTACTGCAACTGGCAGCGCATCCCCGAATTCGAACATGTGATCCGCGAAAGCGGGGTCGCGCAGGTTGCGGCACGGCTGATGGGCTCGGGGCGGGTGCAACTGTTCCACGACCATGTTCTCGTCAAGGAACCCGGCACGTCGAAGCCCACACCCTGGCATCAGGACGGTCCCTATTATTTCGTCGATGGTAGCCAGTCGGTCAGCTTCTGGTCGCCCGTCGATCCGGTGCGCGAGGCGACGTTGCGCTGTGTCGCGGGGTCGCACCTTTGGGAGCGCGAGGTGTTGCCGAAGCGATGGCTGGCCGACACCTCGTTCTATCCCGACCCCGACCTCTACATGCCGGTGCCCGACCCCGACGCCGAAGGGATGCGCGTGCTCGAATGGCAGATGCGGCCCGGCGATGCGGTGGCCTTCCACTTCCGCACCCTGCACGGCGCGCGGGGCAACGAAGCCACGACCCGCAGGCGGGCCTTTTCGCTACGCCTTGTCGGGGATGACGCCCGCTATGTCGCGCGCCCCGGGCCCACGTCGCCGCCCTTTCCGGGACACGGGATGGTGCCGGGACAGCGGTTGCGCGAGGACTGGTTTCCATGGTTGCTCTAGCCTGACCCCCCTGACCGCGCCCGACCACGAGGAGACGACCATGACCGCGCCGCCCGTCTTTCCACTGCGCCCGACGCCCGCCGCCGGGCCGTTCCGGCGCACCCCGCCGATGATCTTCCTGGCGATCGTGGGCCTCCAGGCGCTCGGGATCGCATGGCGGCACGGGGCCTATCTGTTCGGGGTGCCGCCGGGGCTTGTGGAAACCTTTCTGGGGGCGGTTACGCTGCTGTGGGTTTTCGCGAGCCTGGCCTATCTGGGCAAGATCGCGCGCCGCCCCGGCGTGCTGCGCGAGGAACTGACCACGATGCCCGGGCGGGTCGGCGTCAGTTCGGCCATCCTTTCGGTCTATTTCATCGCGATCGTCCTGGCCCCCTACCTGCGGCCACTGGCCTGGACCGTGCTTGTATCGGGGTTTGTGCTGCATGTCCTGTTTGCGGGACTGCTGATCGCCGTGATGCGGGCGGGCCCGCCCGAGGCGCGCGTCGTGACCCCGGTCTGGCAGGTGTCGTTCACCGGGTTCATCGTCGGCGGTCTGGGCGCGGCGGCACTGGGGCTGCACGGGCTGTCCGTCGTCCTGGTCTGTGGTGCGATTCCGCTGGCGGCGGTGATCTGGGTGTCAAGCCTCGTCCAGTTGATCGGGCGCGTTCCCCCCGCGCCGCTGCGCCCGCTTCTGGCCTTTCACCTCGCCCCGGCGAGCCTGCTGACCACGGTTTCGGCGATGCAGGGGCATCCTTTGCTGGCGACAGGCTTTGCCCTGCTCGGCGCCGCGATGCTGGCTGCGATGATCGTTTCGGCGCGGTGGATCCTCGTTTCGGGGTTCTCGGCGTTCTGGGGCGCGCTGGCCTTTCCGATCGCGGCCTATGCCAACGCCCTTCTCGCCATGGGCGGCGGCTGGCCGATGGCGGGCGCGGTCGTTCTCATTGCCGCCACGCTGGCCGTGCCGCCGATCGCGGTGAAGGTGTTGCAGGCATGGATCAAGGGCGACCTTGCCGCGCGGACCAATGCCGCGACGGCCTGACGCGGGGCGCCCAAGCGAACAGGAACGCCGCGCCCTCCATTGAAACCGGGACGAAAACCGGGCAAGGACGGGCGAACCCCAGACCGGACCCGTTCCCATGCCCCCATCCCGGATGCCACGTCTGAGACCGCTGCGGCGCACCCGCGCGTTGGTCGGATCGGCGCGCATGTGGCGCACCCGGCTGGTGTTCTGGGCCGGCGCGCTGGCGATCGGGTTGGTCAGCGCGGCCTTTGCCGAGGCCGCCGACGCGGCCTTCGGGGTGTTCCGGTCGGTGACGGGGGGCGACGGCTGGCAACGGTTCGTGCCGCTGGTGCTGACGCCCGCGACCTTCGTTGTCTGCGCGCTGCTGGCGCAGCGCTATTTTCACGGCTCGCAGGGCAGCGGTATTCCGCAGGCGATCGCCGCGCGCGCCCTGCGCGGCGAGGACGACAGCCACGGCTATCTGGCGTTGCGCACGGTCGCGGGAAAGTTCCTGCTGACGATCGTAGGCCTCGCGGGGGGCGCCTCGATCGGACGCGAGGGCCCGACGGTCCAGATCGGTGCCGCGCTGATGATGCTGACCGGGCGGATCGGCGGGCTTGCGCATCAGCGCGGCCTGATCCTTGCCGGTTCCGCGGCCGGCATCGCCGCCGCCTTCAACACCCCGCTGGCCGGTATCGTCTTCGCCATCGAGGAGATGAGCGGCAGCTATCACGCGCGCGCAACCGGGCTCATCCTGTCGGCGGTGATCATCGCGGGGTTGGCATCCGTCGCCGCGACCGGACCCTATGCCTATTTCGGGATCAGCGACGCGGTGGTGCGCCTGCCGCACGACCTGCCGCTGGTGGTCGCCTGCGGCGTTCTCGGCGGGGCGCTCGGCGGGATCTTCAGCAAGCTGGTGCTGGGCTTGACGCGCCGGATACGCCGGATGCGCCGCTTCACGCCGCCGCTGCGGCTTGCCCTGATCGCCGGGGCGGCGGGCCTGATCGTCGCCGTTCTGGGGATCCTGACCGGCGGGATGACCTTCGGCACCAGCTATGACCAGGCGCGCAGCGCGATCGAGGGTCAGCCGCTGCCCGCGTATTTCTTCCCGGCAAAGTTCGCCGCGACGCTGTTCTCGACCATCTCCGGAGTGCCGGGGGGGCTTTTTGCGCCCTCGCTCTCGGTCGGGGCAGGGCTTGGCAGCACGATCGGCATGGTGCTGGGTTCCGATGCCGGGCTTGCCGCGCTCTTGGGCATGGCGGGGTATTTTGCCGGGGTCGTGCAGGCCCCGATGACCGCCTTCGTCATCATCCTCGAGATGACCGGAAATCATCAGGTGATGGTTCCGATCATGGCGGCCGCCGTCATCGGGCACGGCATGTCGCGCCTCGTTTCGCCCGAACCGCTCTACCATGCGCTGTCGCGGCTGTGGCTCGCCGACGCGCTGCGCCGCAGGAGGGCCGCGCATGACGCGCGAGCGCCCGTGCAACAGGGCGATGGCTGACTAGATCTGCGCCACCCAGGCCCGCGCCAGCGCCAGGCCGGCGGCATCTGCCTCGGCCCCGCGGGTGCGCGCAAGTTCGGGATGCTCCGCGAGCCAACCCGGCGCCAGCCGTTCGGTCGCATCGGGAAAGGTCCGCGTCCAGTCCGCCACGACGGCTCGGCTGGCCTCGAAATGGAACTGGGTGCCGTAGGTGGCGCGACCGATGCGGAACGCCTGCTGCCGGCGCGGTCGGGCTGTGGGCAAGGTGAAGCGCGCCCTGCGGCAGCGTGAAGGTGTCGGAGTGCCACTGGAAGATCGGAAAGCGGTCGGGAAGGACGCCAAGGACCGGATCGGCGCGGCCGGCCTCGGTCAGATTGACATCGACCGCAGCCGAACTCGCGGCGCGATGCCAAGGTGGTTCTCGGCGCCATAGGCGCGGGCGAGGATCTGGCAGCCAAGGCAGATGCCAAGGACGGGCTTGTCGGCCTGCGATGAAGGCGGCCATCAGCGTCGCGAGGTTCGGCAGGTAGGGGTGGATCGTCATCATCCGAGCGCGGACTGTTCGCCACCGAAGACGACCAGTGCATCAGCGTCGGCCGCGGTGGGGCAGGGCTTCCGCCGGTCCAGGGGCGGTAGATGTCGATCAGCGCGGCGCGTTCGTGGAGTGCGACGCCTACCTGCCCGTGATGGGTGACGCGGGTGTTTTCGACAATGGCGACGTGCATGGGACCCCCGGAAGTCTGACGAGGGGTAATCTCACATGGCAGGTGCATCGGCGAAGGGGGTTTTGCCCTTGCGTCCGGGCCCGCCCGTGAAACAGGGGAACCGCCAAACGACGCTTGCTCCCGGAGGGAAATCCCATGGAGATTCGCGAGGCCCTTACCTTTGACGATGTGCTTCTGGTGCCGGCCGCCGTCCAGCGTGCTGCCGTCGGATGCCGACACCGCGACCTTCGTCACGAAGCGATCCGGATGAACATTCCGCTGCTGTCCAGCGCGATGGATACGGTGACCGAAGGCCGGATGGCGATCGCCATGGCGCAGGCGGGCGGCATCGGGGTGATCCACCGCAACCTCGACATCGAGGCGCAGGCGCGCGAGGTGCGGCGGGTGAAGCGGTTCGAAAGCGGCATTGTCTATGCAGCCGATCACGCTGACGCCCGACCAGACGCTTGCCGATGCCAAGGTGCTGAGGAGCGCTACTCGATCACCGGGTTTCCGGTGGTCGACGAGAGGGGCGGGTGCTGGGGATCGTGACCAACCGCGACATGCGCTTTGCCTCCGACGACCGCACTCCGGTGCGCGCGATGATGACGGTCGGAGAACCTGGCGATGCTGCGCGAACCGGTGGACCGCGACGAGGCGATCACCCTGATGAAGGCGCGGCGGATCGAAAAGCTGCTCGTGACGGACGGCACGGGCAAGCTGACCGGCCTGCTGACGCTCAAGGACACCGAGAAGGCGGTGCTGAACCCGCACGCCTGCAAGGACGAACTGGGCCGCCTGCGGGTTGCGGCGGCCTCGACCGTGGGCGATGCGGGGTTCGACCGCGGTCGCAGGCGCTGATCGACGCCGGTGTCGACTGGTGGTGATCGACACCGCGCATGGTCACTCCGAGGGCGTGGCCCGCGCGGTGGAGCGGATCAAGGCGCTGTCGAACGCGGTGCAGGTTGTGGCCGGCAACGTCGCCACCGCCGAGGCGACGCGGGCGCTGATCGGCGCGGGCGCGGACGCGGTGAAGGTCGGGATCGGACCGGGCATCGATCTGCACCACGCGGATCGTGGCCGGGGTGGGCGTGCCGCAGCTTGACGGCGATCATGGATGCGGCCGGCGCCGCCGGCGGATGTGCCGGTGATCGCCGATGGCGGCATCAAGTATTCCGGCGATTTCGCCAAGGCGATCGCGGCGGGCGCGTCCTGCGCGATGGTCGGCTCGGCCATCGCGGGCACCGATGAAAGCCCCGGGCGAAGTGATCCTCTACCAGGGCCGTCAGCTTCAAGTCCTATCGCGGCATGGGAGCCTCGGCGCGATGGCGCGGGGTTCGGCCGACCGGTATTTCCAGAAGGATGCCGCCAGCGACAAGCTGGTGCCCGAAGGGATCGAGGGGCAGGTGCCCTACAAGGGGTCTGCGGCGGCGGTCATCCATCAGCTTGTCGGCGGACTGCGCGCCGCGATGGGCTATACCGGCAACCGGACCATCGACGAAATGCGGCACAATTGCAATTTCGTGCGGATCACCGGCGCGGGGCTGAAGGAAAGCCATGTCCACGACGTGCAGATCACCCGCGAAAGTCCGAATTACCGGGTGATGTGATTTACATTATATTGCAAAGGTTTGGGTCTGTTTTCCTACAGAAAGGATGAGCGGGGATGCTGCCTTCCGCCCGCCTGTTGGCCGCCATCGGCATTCTTGACCGGGTGTTGGCAGGAACCCCTGCCGAACAGGCCCTGACGAACTGGGGCCGCGCCAGCCGATACGCAGGATCGGGCGACCGCGCGGCGGTGCGTGACCTCGTGTTCGACGCGATCCGATGCCGCCGGTCCTTCGCGGCACTGGGCGGGTCCGAGACGGGGCGGGGGCTGGTCCTCGGTGGGCTCAGGGCCGCCGGCATCGCGGTCGACGCGCTTTTCACTGGCCAGGGTCATGCGCCCGCGCCGGTCGGGCCGCAGGATCCGCCGCCGCTGGAGCCCGAGGGGTCTGGTGGCACTCGATTGTCCCGAGTGGCTGGCACCGGATCTGGGACAGAGTCTGGGCACGGATTTTGCAGCTGTGATGGCGGCATTGCGCCACCGCGCGCCGGTATTCCTGCGCGCCAACCTGACCCGGACCACCCGCGCCGCGGCCAAGGCGGCCCTTGCCCTGGACGGCATTGCGGCGATCGACCATCCGCTTGCCAGCTCTGCCCTGCAAGTGACCGACAACGCGCGAAAGATCCAGAAATCGCGGGCCTATGCCGACGGCCTGGTGGAATTGCAGGACGCGGCCTCGCAGGCCGTGGTCGAGGAACTGGCGCCGCCCGCCGGGGCGCGCGTTCTCGACTTCTGCGCGGGCGGCGGGGGCAAGTCGCTGGCGCTGGCGGCGCTCGGGACAGGCAGTATCTTCGCGCATGACGCGAACCAAGCGCGGATGCGTGATCTTCCGGCGCGGGCGCGGCGCGCCGGGGCACGGATCGAGATCCTTGCGGGCGCCGATGTCGACGGCGCCGCGCCGTTTGATCTGGTGCTGGCCGATGTGCCCTGTTCCGGCTCGGGCAGCTGGCGGCGCGCGCCCGAGGCGAAGTGGACGCTGACACGCGATCGGCTCGACGCGCTGGTGCAGGTGCAGGCCGAGATCCTTGAGCGTATCCAGCACCTTGTCGGCCCGAATGGGCGCCTCGCTTATGTCACCTGCTCGCTGCTGGATGTCGAGAATGCAGGGCAGGTCGCTGATTTTCTTGACCGGAACCCGGGCTGGCGTCTCGCCCGTGCGCGCCGCCTCACCCCGCTTGATGGCGCGGACGGCTTCTATCTCGCGCTTCTAGACCGCGCCTGACGCGACGGCGGCGCACCGGGTTGACACATCCTTGGGTTGTGCGGTTTTGTTTAAGCTTGGTTTAACGGTTTTCCCTGCCAATGGTCGGGTGTCGAATCTTCGGGAGGAATGGTCGTGGCCAGAGCTGAAACGGTTTCGGTCGCGCTTCCCCTGGCGGCGCGTCGCGTCGCACCCAACCTGTGGATGCTTCTGGTGCTTGCCGCCGTCTTCGCGCTGGCGGCGGCGGTTCTGCCGTCGGTCGCAGCCCGGCTTCTGTCGGCGACGGCAGCCGCATCGCTTTGCCTGCTGACACTGATCGTGGGCGCTGCGGCCGCACTCCAGACGCACGGCGACCGGGCGCGCCGCGCCCAGATCGCAGCCCTGGTGGACGAGGATGCGGCGCCCTGTTTCACAACCGACGGCGATGGCGAGATCGGCTATCAGAACACGGCCGCCGCCGCCCGGTTCGGTCCGGTGGACGGCCAGACGCTCACCGCGACGCTGTCGGATCTTTTCGCCAACCCCGGGGCCGTGCTTTACCGCCTTCAGGGCCGGGCGCAGGCGCGGGGTGCGGCGCGCGAGGATGTCGTGACGCGCCGCGGCCACACCCGGCTTTCGGTCCACCGGATCGCCGAGGCGCAGTTCCTCTGGCGGCTTGAGGAGATGCTGGAACGCTCGACGCCCGGGCGCGGTGCCGAATTGCTGAGCCTGCCAATGCTCGTGGCGAACAAGGCAGGCGTTGTTCTCTTCATGAACGAGGCGATGCGCCGCCTGCTTGGCGGGCGGGCCCGCCATGTCGACCGCATCTTCGTGTCGCCCGATCCGCGCCCGGGCGAAGAAACGGTGGTGAGTACCGTCGATGGTCCGTTGCGCACGATCCTCGCCGAAATCGAGGGGCCCGGAGAACGCCGCGAGATCTACCTGATGCCGGTGCGCGAAAGCACGGCTCCGGCCTCGGTCGGCTCGGATTTCGATCACCTGCCGGTCGCGCTCGCGCTGATGGACGGGGCGGGGCAGGTGCTCAGCGCCAATGCTGCCGCGCGGGAATTGCTCAACCTGCCGGAAGGCGCAGCCTTGCGGTTGACCGACATGCTCGAGGGGCTGGGCCGTTCGGTGACCGACTGGATCGACGACGTGCTTTCGGACAGGCTTCCCGGGGGGCGCGAGGTGCTGCGCGCCCGCCACGCCGAGGCCGACACCTTTGTGCAGGTGACGCTGCGCAGGGTGGTGGACGCCGGGCGCCCGATGGTGCTGGCCGTGCTGGAGGACGCGACCGCGCTCAAGACGCTCGAGGCGCAATTCGTGCAAAGCCAGAAGATGCAGGGGATCGGTCAGCTTGCGGGCGGGATCGCGCATGATTTCAACAACCTGCTGACGGCGATCTCCGGGCACTGCGACCTGCTTCTGCTCAGCCATGGCATCGACGAGCCGGAATACGCCGATCTCGTGCAGATCCGCCAGAACGCCAATCGCGCGGCCAGCCTGGTGGGCCAGCTTCTGGCCTTTTCGCGCAAGCAGACGCTCCGGCCGCAGCGCGTCGAACTGCCCGACGTGCTGTCGGAACTGACCCACCTTCTCAACCGTCTGATCGGCGAAAAGGTGCACCTGAACCTGCGCCACGCCCCGGAACTCGGCGCGATCCGGGCGGACAAGCGCCAGCTTGAACAGGTTCTTGTGAACCTTGTCGTAAACGCGCGCGATGCCATGCCCGATGGTGGCACGATCGAGATCGCCACCGAAGCCGTTAGCCTGCAAGCGGAATTGCGGCGGGACCAGGCGGTGGTGCCACCTGGCGATTATGCGCTGATCCGCGTGACCGATACCGGGCACGGCATCCAGCCCGATCGTCTTCAGAAGATATTCGAGCCGTTCTACACGACCAAGCGACCCGGCGAGGGGACCGGGCTCGGCCTGTCGACAGCCTACGGGATCGTCAAGCAGACCGGCGGCTTCATCTTCGCAGACAGCGAACCTGGAGAAGGGTCCACGTTCCTGCTCTACTTCCCGATCCATGTGGCCTTGCCTGGTGAAGCCGTGCCGCCGCCGCCCGCCGTGCCCGAGCCCCGCCGGGCCTTGGCCCGTCAGGGCGATGGTGTCGTGCTCCTGGTCGAGGACGAGGCCCCGGTGCGGGCTTTTGCGTCACGCGCGCTCCGGCTGCGGGGCTACACCGTACTCGAGGCGGAAAACGCCGAAGAGGCCTTGCGCCTGCTGGATGATCCGGCGCTCGACGTCGATATCTTCGTAACCGATGTCGTGATGCCGGGAATGGACGGGCCGAGTTGGGTTCGCAAGGCGCTGGAACGGCGACCGAACGTCAAGGTGGTCTTCGTGTCGGGCTATGCCGAGGACAGTTTCAGCGACGTGCAGGAACGGATCGCGAATTCGGTCTTCCTGCCGAAGCCATTCTCGCTCAACGATCTCGCAGCGACGGTGCAGGGGCAACTGCTGCACTGAGGCCGGCTGCGCGAAGGGTCAGACTTCCGCCGCATAGGGCCGACCGCAGAGGCGATCGAAATACTTCTACTTCGAGGCCGGCAACACCGATGACAGGCCAAATTGCCGCGGGAAGGCCAGCGGCGCGGAAGGCCGGGATGGCGCTGCATCGAGGCAGGCGGCACGGGCGGCCGGGCAATTGCCGTGATGAGGCCGACAACACGGGCGGCCGGCGGCACGGGGATTGCACGCGGTGCCCCGCCTGTGGCGTCGCCCGGCGGTCGCGGTCCTCGCTTTCCTGCTTTCCCGCAGGGCGGCAGGTCAGTCTTCGGGGATCGACCGGTAGAGCGCGAAATCCTCGGCCATCTGCGCCTTGAGCAGCTTGCCGGTGGATGCGGACAGATCGAGCGGCGCCTTGGGCGACACATTCACCTCGGGCAGCACGATGGAGCAATCGAGCCGGTCTTCGAGAAAACGAACGAAACCCGAAATCCTGTCGTAACGAAAGAGCCGGTCCACGCCCTCGTCCTGGCGCGGGCGCAAGAACCGCGCCTGCGAGCCGACAGCGGCGTGGGCCGGTTGCGGGGTCGCGCAATAGTCGCGCACGAACTGATCGAAACTCAGGCCGCGGGTGCTGTTGGGACTGTCGGTCACATCGTCGCGCTGCCGATAGCGATACCAGCTGCCCAGCCAGTCGCTCGGTTCGCGCATCAGCGCCACCACCGTGAAACGATGCCCCGATGCCGCCTCCAGATAGGGCCCCACGAACCGCCGGTAGCGATGCACCGTCGTGTGCTTCAGGACGGGGGGCGCTGGATCGCAAGCACCGCAAGCGATTCGAGCGCGGTCTGGATCGCGCTGGACCCTGTCTTGGGCGTGGCAAGCACCACCAGCCTTTGATCCCAGAAAACCAGCATGCGTTCTTCATCTCCCGCAGGACGTATTTGTCCGGCGGCCGTAAACTATCCCTTAACGCTTTCCTGAAAAAGCTGATTTTGTGAAAAACGGGATTGAATTGTTCCTGTTTTGATCTCATAAGGAAAGACGGAACACAAAGCGAACACCTGCAACAATTGCCGCCCGCCGCCGGCTGTGGAATAAGGATCACCTCATGGCTACCGCCACGCTCCTCGAACTGAACGGAAAGCGCGACATGGACAAGGCAAAGGCGCTGGAAAGCGCCCTGGCGCAGATCGAGCGCCAGTTCGGCAAGGGCTCGATCATGAAGCTCGGGTCCGACAACGCGATCATGGATGTCGAGGCGACCTCGACAGGCTCGCTCGGTCTCGACATTGCGCTTGGGATCGGCGGGTTGCCAAAGGGGCGGATCGTCGAGATCTATGGGCCGGAAAGCTCCGGCAAGACCACGCTCACGCTGCATGTGGTCGCCGAGGAGCAGAAGAAGGGCGGGGTCTGCGCCTTTGTCGATGCCGAACACGCGCTCGATCCGCAATATGCCCGCAAGCTTGGCGTCAACCTCGACGAGTTGCTGATCAGCCAGCCCGACACCGGCGAACAGGCGCTCGAGATCGTCGACACGCTGGTGCGGTCCGGCGCGGTCAGCCTCGTGGTCGTCGACTCGGTCGCAGCCCTGACGCCGAAGGCCGAGATCGAGGGCGACATGGGCGACATGCAGATGGGCAGCCAGGCCCGCCTGATGAGCCAGGCGATGCGCAAGCTGACCGCCTCGATCGGACGGTCGAACTGCATGGTGATCTTCATCAACCAGATCCGCATGAAGATCGGCGTGATGTTCGGCTCGCCGGAAACCACCACCGGCGGCAACGCGCTCAAGTTCTATGCCTCCGTTCGGCTCGACATCCGCCGCATCGGCGCGATCAAGGACCGCGACGAGGTCGTGGGCAACACCACCCGCGTGAAGGTGGTCAAGAACAAGGTGGCGCCGCCCTTCAAGCAGGTCGAGTTCGACATCATGTATGGCGAGGGCATCTCCAAGATGGGAGAACTGGTCGATCTCGGCGTGAAGGCCGGCGTCGTCGAGAAATCCGGCTCCTGGTATTCCTATGGAGACGAACGGATCGGACAGGGGCGCGAGAACGCCAAGCAGTTCCTCCGCCAGAATCCGGGCACGGCCGCCGAGATCGAGGACAAGATCCGCGCCGGTCACGGGCTCGACTTCTCGGCCACGAGCGAGGATGTCGTCGACGAGTGACGCCTTGGCTTGCGGCATGATCGGGGCCGGGGCCGGCAGGCGCCCGGCCCCTTTGCTTGCGACGGTGGACAGGCCGCGGTGCGGCGGATAAAGACAACGCCTGTATCGCCCTGTCCTTGCCGCCCGAGGGGTTTCGCCAAACATGCCGTCCCTGAACGATATCCGCTCCACCTTCCTCGATTTCTTCGCGCGCAACGGTCATCGCGTGATCGACAGCAGCCCGCTGGTGCCGCGCAACGACCCGACACTGATGTTCGCGAACTCGGGCATGGTGCAGTTCAAGAACCTCTTCACCGGGGTCGAGACGCGCGACTACACGCGCGCCACCACGGCGCAGAAATGCGTCCGCGCGGGCGGCAAGCACAACGACCTCGACAATGTGGGCTATACCGCGCGCCACCATACGTTCTTCGAGATGCTGGGCAACTTCAGCTTCGGCGATTACTTCAAGGATGAGGCGATCCCCTTTGCCTGGGAACTTGCTGACGCAGGGATTTCGACATCCCCAAGGACCGGCTTCTGGTCACGGTCTATCACACCGACGACGAGGCGGCGGAGATCTGGAAGAAGGTCGCGGGCCTGACCGACGACCGGATCATCCGCATTCCCACGAACGACAACTTCTGGATGATGGGGCCGACCGGCCCCTGCGGCCCCTGCACCGAAATCTTCTACGACCATGGCCCGGCGATCTGGGGCGGCCCGCCCGGCAGCGCGGAAGAGGATGGCGACCGGTTCATCGAGATCTGGAACCTCGTCTTCATGCAGTTCGAGCAGTTCGAGGATGGCGCGCGGGCAGACTTGCCGCGCCCCTCCATCGACACCGGCATGGGGCTGGAGCGGATCGGCGCGCTGCTTGCAAGGCAAGCACGACAACTACGACACCGACCTGATGCGCAGCCTGATCGAGGCATCGGCCCACGCGACCTGCACCGATCCCGACGGGCCGGGCAAGATCCATCACCGGGTGATCGCCGATCACCTGCGCTCGACCTCCTTCCTGATCGCCGACGGCGTGATGCCCTCGAACGAGGGGCGCGGCTATGTGCTGCGCCGCATCATGCGCCGCGCGATGCGCCATGCCCATCTGCTCGGCGCGCAGGATCCGGTGATGCACCGGCTGGTGCCGGCGCTGGTGCGCCAGATGGGCGCGGCCTATCCCGAGCTTGGCCGCGCGCAGGCGCTGATCGAAGAGACGCTGCGGCTGGAGGAGACGCGGTTCAAGCAGACGCTGGACCGTGGGCTGCGGCTGCTGGACGACGAACTGGCCCGCCTGCCCGAAGGCGCCGCCCTGCCGGGCGAGGCGGCGTTCCGGCTCTACGACACCTACGGCTTTCCGCTCGACCTGACGCAGGACGCGCTGCGCGAAAAGGGCCGCACGGTCGATATCGCGGGGTTCGACGCAGCGATGGCAGGAGCAAAAGGCCAAGGCGCGCGCCAGCTGGGCCGGTTCGGGCGAGACCAAGGATGCCGCGATCTGGTTCGACCTGGCACAGGCCGCAGGGGGCGACCGAGTTTCTGGGCTATGACACCGAAACCGCCGAGGGCCGAAATCCGCGCGCTGGTGCGCAGCGGGGTCGAGACAGGGGCTGCCGAGGCGGGCGAAACGGTGCAGATCGTCGTCAACCAGACGCCGTTCTATGCCGAAAGCGGCGGGCAGGTCGGCGATGCCGGCTGATCTCGCACCGATACCGGCACGGCCGCGCATCACCGACACCAAGAAGTCCGCGGGCATCTTCATCCATCTGGCCGAGGTGACGGAGGGCACGCTTCGCAAGGGGCAGCCGGCCAAGCTCGAGGTCGATCACCGCCGCCGCACCGGCATCCGCGCGCAACCACTCGGCCACGCACCTGCTGCACGAGGCGCTGCGCGAGGCGCTGGGCGATCATGTCGCGCAGCGCGGCAGCCTGAACGCCCCCGACCGGCTGCGCTTCGACTTCAGCCATTCCAAGGCGCTCGGACCCGATGAACTGGCGGCGGTCGAGGCGGAGGTCAACGACTTCATCCGCCAGAACAGCGCCGTCGAAACCCGCATCATGACGCCGGACGACGCGCGCGCCATCGGTGCGCAGGCGCTGTTCGGCGAGAAATACGGCGACGAGGTGCGGGTGGTGTCGATGGGGCGCGCCTCGGTTCGGCAAAGGGCGTCGACGGCGAGACCTATTCGCTGGAGCTGTGCGGCGGCACCCATGTCGCGCGGACCGGCGACATCGGGCTTTGCGTTGTGCTGGGCGACAGCGCCTCGTCCGCCGGGGTGCGCCGGATCGAGGCGCTGACCGGCCGCCGATGCGCTGGCCCACCTGCAAGGCACAGGCCGGAACGCTGGCCGAGGTCGGCAGCGCGCTCAAGGCGCAGCCCGACGATCGTGCTCGACCGGGTGCGGGCGCTGGTCGAGGAACGCAGGGCGCTGCAGAACGAGGTGGCGCAGCTGCGCCGCGACCTCGCGATGGGCGGCGGCCCCGCCGCGGGCGCCGAGGCGAAGGACATCGGCGGCGTCAGGTTTCTGGCCCAGGTTCTGTCCGGCGTCTCGGGCAAGGATCTGCCCGGCCTGATCGACGAGATGAAAGGCCGCATCGGCTCGGGTGCGGTGCTGCTGATCGCCGACACGGGTGGCAAGGCGGCGGTCGCGGCCGGCGTGACGGCCGATCTGACGGGCCGGCTTTCGGCGGTCGATCTTGTCCGGGCGGCGGCCGAGAAGCTTGGCGGCAAGGGCGGCGGCGGGCGGCCCGACATGGCGCAGGCGGGTGGGGCGGATGCCGCCAATGCCGAGGCCGCGATCAGCGCGGCCGAAGCCGTGATCGGAGCCTGAAGATGCCCACCGCGCTCTGGATCGCCCATGTCACCGTCACCGACGCCGAGGCCTACGGCCGCTACGCCAAGGGCGCGACCGACGCGATCGCCGGGCATGGCGGCGTCTTTCTCGCCCGTGGCGGGCGTTATGTGCAGCTCGAGGGCACTGACCGGGCCCGCAATGTCGTGGCGCGTTTCCCCTCGCTCGAGGCGGCCGAAGCCTGCTACCGCTCGCCTGAATACCAGGCGGCGCTGGCCCATGCCAGGGGCGCGGCGGTCCGCGATCTGGTGGTGGTGGAAGAGGCGGACTGATCCCGGCTTGGCAACGCGCCCGTCCGGGCTATCTAACCGCCATGGTCCGGCTCGCCATCTTGCTGATCGTGGTCTTCTGCTCGCCGCTGCGCGCCGATGACTGGGCTGCGGCCCGCGCCGACGGGGCGATCCTTTTGATGCGCCATGCCGAAGCTCCGGGCACGGGGGATCCCGCCGGTTTCCGGCTCGACGATTGCGCGACGCAGCGCAATCTTTCGGCCAAGGGCCGACGGCAGGCAAGCGAAACGGGCCGGGCACTGCGCGCGAACGATATTCCGGTCGATCTGGTGGCGTCATCGCAATGGTGCCGTTGCCGGGATACGGCGACGCTTGTCGCGCTCGGTCCGGTCGAAGACTGGCCCTCGCTCAACAGTTTTTTCGATGATCGCAGCACGGCGCGGGCGCAAACCGCAAGGACACTCGCCCGGCTTGGATCCCTGCCGCCCGGATCGCGCGCGCTCCTCGTGACCCATCAGGTCAACATCACCGCACTGACCGGCATCGTGCCGCGTTCCGGAGAGATCGTCATCGCGCGTCTCACGCCCGATGGCCTTGCAGTCACCGGGCGGCTGACGCCGCGGTGATCAGCCCGCCCGGCTCTGGCGCTTGCGCTCGTTGCTGTCGAGAAAGCGCTTGCGCATCCGGATCACCTTCGGCGTCACCTCGACCAGTTCGTCATCGTCGATATAGGCGATCGCCTCTTCCAGGCTCATCCGCACCGGCGTCGTCAGCCGCACCGCCTCGTCGGTGCCGCTGGCGCGCACGTTGGTCAGCTTCTTGCCCTTCAGCGGGTTCACTTCGAGATCGTTGTCGCGGGAATGCTCGCCGATGATCATGCCCTCGTAGACCGCTTCCTGCGCGCCGATGAACATCTTGCCGCGCTCTTCGAGGTTCCACAGCGCATAGGCCACCGAAACGCCGGCCTCCATCGAGATCAGCACGCCCTGGCGGCGGCCCTGGATCGGGCCCTTGTGCGGCGCCCAGCCGTGGAAGATGCGGTTCAGCACGCCCGTGCCCCGCGTGTCGGTCAGGAACTGCCCGTGATAGCCGATCAGCCCGCGCGACGGGACATGGGCGATGATCCGCGTCTTGCCCACGCCCGCCGGCTTCATCTCGACCAGATCGCCCTTGCGCTCGCCCGTCAGCTTGTCGATCACCGCGCCCGAGTATTCGTCATCCACGTCGATGGTGACTTCCTCGATCGGCTCCAGCCGCTCGCCGTCTTCATCGCGGAAGATCACCCGCGGGCCGGCTGATCGACAGCTCGAACCCCTCGCGGCGCATGTTCTCGATCAGCACGCCCATCTGCAATTCGCCGCGCCCGGAAACCTCGAAGGCATCGCCGCCGGGCGTATCGGCGACCTTGATGGCGACGTTCGTCTCGGCCTCCTTCATCAGCCGCTCGCGGATCACCCGCGATTGCACCTTGTTGCCGTCACGCCCCGCAAGCGGGCTGTCGTTGATCCCGAAGGTGACGGTGATGGTCGGCGGGTCGATCGGCTGGGCGGGCAGGGGGATGTCGATCGAGGGATCGCACAGCGTATCGGCCACGGTCGCCTTGGTCATGCCCGCGATCGTCACGATGTCGCCTGCGACGGCCTCGTCGATCGGCTGCTGCGACAGGCCGCGGAAGGCGAGGATCTTCGAGACGCGGAACTGCTCGATCCGCTCGCCGGTGCGGCGTCAGCGCCTTCAACTGGTCGCCGACCGACAGCGTTCCGGACTCGACCCGCCCCGTCAGGATGCGCCCGATGAACGGATCGGCCGACAGCGTGGTGGCCAGCATCCGGAACGGCTGGTCGGCCTGCGCCACCTGCTTGGGCGCGGGAACGTGCCGCACGATCAGATCGAACAGCGCATTCAGGTTCTCGCGCGGCCCGTCCAGCTCCTCGTCGGCCCAGCCCGACCGGCCCGAGGCGTAGAGATGCGGGAAATCCAGCTGGTCGTCATCGGCGCCAAGGTTCGCGAAGAGGTCGAACACCTCGTTCAGCGCGCGGTCGGGCTCGGCATCGGGCTTGTCGACCTTGTTGAGCACCACGATCGGGCGCAGCCCCAGCGCCAGCGCCTTGGAGGTGACGAACTTCGTCTGCGGCATCGGCCCTTCCGCCGCATCCACCAGCAGCACCACGCCATCGACCATGCTCAGGATCCGCTCCACCTCGCCGCCGAAATCGGCGTGGCCGGGCGTGTCGACGATGTTGATGCGCATGCCGTCATGTTCGACGCTCGTGCATTTGGCGAGGATCGTGATCCCCCGTTCGCGCTCGATGTCGTTGCTGTCCATCGCGCGTTCGGTCGTGGCCTGGTTTTCGCGGTAGGTGCCGGATTGTTTCAGCAGCTCGTCGACGAGCGTGGTCTTGCCATGGTCGACATGCGCGATGATGGCGATGTTGCGAAGCTCCATCGGAGGGGTCTCTTTCCTGTCTCGGGTTTGGCGCGGGCGTAGCGCAGAGCGCGCGGAAACGCCAGCGGAACCTTTCGCACCCGCAGCGTAACGTCACGCGGGTCGGCGCGGGGTGGCCGCATCAGGCGGCAAGGTAGCGGTCGCGGCGATGGTTGAGCGCGAGAAACAGGTTGAACACGGCCGCCCCGATGAAGCTGTAGACCAGAAGCACCGGCTCGATCATCGTTGCCGCGACCGCGAACAGCACCACGTCGAAGGCCAGCTGCACATAGCCCGCCTGCACCCCGAAGCGATCCTGCACCATCAGCGCCACGATGGAGAAACCGCCGAAACTGCCGCCATGGCGCACGACGGCCAGCGCCGAGAAGCCGAAGCAGGTGCCAAACAGCACTGCCGCAAGGCCCGGCTCGATGGATCCGAAGGCGATCCAGCGCGGCAGGACGGCGGTCGCAATCGTCAGGAGGGACACCGAGACAAAGGTCTTGATGGCGAAGGCCGCGCCCATCCGCCACCAGCCAAGCGCGAGAAACGGCAGGCTCAGCGCGAAGTAGACGACCGGAAAGGGCAGGCCGGTCGCATAGCCGATCAACACGGCAAGGCCCGTGGTCTGCCCGGTGACAAAGCCCATGTGCGTCATGATCTGGATACCCAGCGCGCCCATGCAGACGCCAAAGGCGATGCCCTGGATATCCTCGATCAGGCTATGGCGAAGGGGGGTGGTCATGGCGGTGCTCCAGCGGACGGACTCGCCATAGCACCACCCGAATTGTAAGTCAATATTGCTGACCTAAATCCGCCACCCTTACGCGGCAAGCGCGCGCTGGAGGTATTCGTCGACCTTTTCCAGATAGCCCATCGTGGTCAGCCATTTCTGGTCCGGCCCGACCAGCAGGGCCAGATCCTTGGTCATCCAGCCGTCCTCGACCGCCTGCACGGTCACCGTCTCGAGCGTCTCTGCAAACCGGGCCAGCTGCGCGTTGTCCGTCCAGCTTGGCGCGGTGCTTCAGCCCGCCCGTCCAGGCGAAGATCGAGGCGATGGAGTTGGTCGAGGTCTGCTCGCCCTTCTGGTGCTGGCGGTAGTGGCGCGTCACCGTGCCATGCGCGGCCTCGGCCTCGACGGTCTGGCCATCGGGCGTCATCAGCACACTCGTCATCAGGCCGAGCGAGCCGAAGCCCTGTGCCACCGTGTCCGACTGCACGTCGCCGTCGTAGTTCTTGCAGGCCCAGACATAGCCGCCCGACCATTTCATCGCACTGGCCACCATGTCGTCGATCAGCCGGTGCTCGTAGTGGATGCCCTTCTTGCGGAACGCCTCGGCGAATTCCTCATCGTAGACCTTCTGGAAGATGTCCTTGAAGCGGCCGTCATAGACCTTGAGGATGGTGTTCTTGGTCGAGAGATAGACCGGCCAGCCCAGCGCGAGCCCGTAGTTCAGCGAGGCGCGGGCGAAATCGTGGATGCTGTCGTCGAGGTTGTACATCCCGAGGTAGACGCCGGCCGACGGCGCGTCGTAGACGTCGCGCTCGATCACCGTGCCATCGGCCCCGACGAACTTCATGGTCAGCTTGCCCGGCCCGGGAAAATGGAAATCGGTCGAGCGATACTGGTCGCCGAAGGCATGGCGCCCCACGACGATCGGCTGCGTCCAGCCCGGAACCAGGCGCGGCACGTTGCGGCAGATGATCGGCTGGCGAAAGATCACCCCGCCCAGGATGTTGCGGATCGTCCCGTTGGGGCTTTTCCACATCTGCTTCAGGCCGAATTCCTCGACCCGCGCCTCGTCCGGGGTGATCGTCGCGCATTTCACGCCCACGCCGTATTTCCTGATCGCATGTGCGGCATCGACCGTCACCTGATCGGAGGTCGCGTCCCGCGTCTCGATGCCCAGGTCGTAATATTTCAGGTCGAGATCGAGGTAGGGCAGGATCAGCTTGCGCTTGATGAAATCCCAGATGATCCGGGTCATCTCGTCGCCGTCGAGTTCGACAACGGGGTTGGCTACCTTGATCTTCGACATGCGGACCTCTCGGGGGCTGGGATTCGGGCTGATCGGGTCTTAGCCGAATTCACCCCGGGAGGAAAGTGCGGTATGCCATTGCATACCGAATTGCCTACTCTGCGAAGAAACCCGCCGCCCTGGCGCGCACCCAGGCCCAGACCTGCGGCGCGCCCCGCGCAACCTTGGCGCCGACGCGCGCCTCCAATTGCGCGCGTGTGACGTTGTAGGTGGTCCAGGTGCCGCCGCCGGACGCAATGTTCTGCATCACCGGCTGCACCCGGTCGAGCGACTTGGCAAAGACGGCATCGGGCGTCTCGGCCGCCTCGAACTCTTCCCAGAGCGCGCGGAACGCCCCGCCCAGATCGGGCGGCAGGAGCCCGAAGATCCGTTCGGCGGCCCGTGCCTCGGCCGCGCGGACATCGGCGGACCCGTGCGCCGCGCCATCGGCAGAGTGGATCGGCACGTCGCCCACGTCGATCTCGACCAGATCATGCAGCACCAGCATCCGGATCACCCGGTCGATGCGCACCTCCGGGCCCGCCTGGTCGGCGAGGACCATCGCATAGAGCGCGAGATGCCAGGAATGCTCGCCCGAGTTTTCCCGGCGCGAACCATCGCCCAGCGTGGTGGCGCGCAACACGGACTTCGAGCTTGTCCGCCTCGTCCAGAAAGGCGAACTGCGCGGCGAGCCGCCCGCTCAATGCCCGCTGTCGGGTGCGCGCGGCGCAACCGGGGCCGCGGCCCCGGTTTCCGCCGCGGTTACCGCCTGCTCGAGAAAGACGCGTCCACGGCGTTCGGCAAGCCGGACCCGGATCGAGGTCAGGAAGGCTTCCTGCAAGGTGGTCGAGGAGGCGCCAAGAACCTTGCCGACATCGACAAACAGCCGGTCGTTTCCGATCTTTTCCATCGCCTCGATGGTGTCGCGGGCCAGGTCGTCGGCCAGCATCTGTGTGATATCGGTCGACATGGCCTAGCGCGAAACCTCGCCAAGGCGGCGTTTCACATAGTCCGATACCGTCTGGATCATCGGCTGCATGTGCGCCTCCTCGTCCTTGAAGAAGTGATCGGCCCCCTCGATCTGGGTATGGGTGATCTTGATCCCCTTTTGCTCATGCAGCTTGTTGACCAGTGCCGCCGTGTCCTTGGGCGGGGCCACGCGGTCGGCCGTGCCGTTGATGATCAGCCCGGACGAGGGGCAGGGGGCAAGGAAGCTGAAATCATACATGTTGGCCGGCGGCGAGACCGAGATGAAGCCGGTGATCTCGGGCCGACGCATCAGAAGCTGCATCCCGATCCAGGCGCCAAAGCTGAAGCCCGCGACCCAGCAATGCTTTGCGTTCTGGTTCATCGCCTGAAGATAGTCGAGCGCCGAGGCCGCATCCGACAATTCGCCGATCCCCTGATCGTATTCGCCCTGGCTGCGCCCGACGCCGCGGAAGTTGAAGCGCAGCACCGTGAAGCCAAGGTTGTAGAAGGCGTAGTGCAGGTTGTAGACGACCTTGTTGTTCATCGTGCCGCCGAACTGCGGATGGGGATGCAGCACGATGGCGATCGGCGCGTCACGATCCTTCTGCGGATGGTAGCGGCCTTCGAGCCTGCCCTCGGGGCCTGCGAAAATCACTTCGGGCATGGGTTTGCCTGTCTCTTTCCTGGTCCGTGCGTTAATGTTGACAAATTCGCTCGGATTATCTTAGAACCATTCCAAGTTCCGGTCGGGCCGGACTGCGGGGTGCAGAGCAGTTAAGCGGCCTTCCCCGCCACGTCAATCGCTTCGGGATGGACTTTGCGATGAAACTCTCGACCAAGGGGCGGTATGCGATGGTGGCGCTGGCCGATCTCGCGCTTGCCAGCCCCGATGATCTGGTTTCGCTCGCGGCGATTTCGCGCCGCCAGGATATGTCGCTGCCCTATCTGGAACAATTGTTCGTCAAGCTGCGCCGTGCCGGGCTGGTCGAGGCGGCGCGGGGGCCGGGCGGCGGCTACAAGCTGGCCCGCAGCCCCGATGCGATCCGTGTCAGCGAAATCCTCGACGCGGTCGACGAAACGGTGAGCGCGCTGCATACCGGCGCGGGCGTGACAGGGGGTGTGTCCGGCACCCGGGCCCAGTCGCTGTCCAACCGGCTGTGGGAAGGGCTTTCGGCGCAGGTCTATGTCTTCTTGCACCAGACGCGTCTTTCGGACGTGATCTGCAACGAGATGCAGCCCTGCCCGGCGGTGCCGGCGCTGCTGCGCGTGGTCGACGAGGGGGAAGAGACGCCATGAGCGGCCGTCCGGCCCCGGCCGCGGACGGGGGGCTGTCTGCCCCCCACGCGCTTGCGCGCGCCCCCCGAGGGTATTTGAACAAAGAAGATGCGCAGGGGGCGCCATGGTGAGGGCGCGCACCTATCTCGACTGGAATGCCACCACGCCGCTGCGCCCGGAGGCGCGCGCGGCGATGATCGCCGCGATGGATGTGGTGGGCAATCCATCCTCGGTCCATGCCGAGGGGCGCGCGGCGCGCGCGCTGGTCGAGCGCGCGCGCGGGCAGGTTGCGGCGGCACTTGGCGCGGAGGGCGCGGAGATCGTCTTCACCTCGGGTGCGACCGAGGCCGCGGCGCTGGCCGCAGCCGGGCGGGGCCTGGCCTGCGCGCCGCTGGAACACGAGGCCGTCACGGCGTGGTGCGAGGCCTGCCTGCCCGCGGACCGCATGGGGCAGGTGGGCGTGTCCGACCCGGGCCGGACGGCGTTGCAGCTTGCCAATTCCGAAACCGGCGTGATCCAGGATCTGCCGCGCGGCATCGCGCTGTGCGACGTGACCCAGGCGTTCGGCAAGATGCCCTTTGCCTTCAACTGGATCGGTTGCGAGATGGGGATCGTCTCGGCGCACAAGCTGGGTGGGCCAAAGGGCATCGGGCGCGCTGGTGCTGCGGCGCGGGCTGGACATCGAGCCCCGCCTGAGGCGGCGGCGGGCAGGAGATGGGCCGGCGTGCCGGAACCGAGAACCTGATCGGGATCGCGGGCTTCGGTGCCGCCGCCGAAGCCGCGGCCCGCGATCTTGCGGATGGTGTCTGGGACCGGGTGGGCGAACTTAGAAATATTCTAGATCAAGGATTGTCGGCCCCGGGATTCGGGACTATTTCAGTCGGGAAATCGGGGCCGCGGCTGCCCAACACGCTTTGCCTGATCGCGCCCGGCTGGAAGGGCGAGACGCAGGTGATGCAGATGGACCTCGCCGGGTTTGCCGTATCGGCGGGGTCGGCCTGTTCGTCGGGCAAGGTGCGGGCAAGCCGCGTGCTGCGGCGCGATGGGATACGACGAGACGGCAGGCGGCCTCGGCGATCCGGGTTTCGCTGGGCCCGCAAACGACCATGGACGCGGTGCTGGCGCTTCATCGAGGCCTGGACGACGCGCTACAGCCGCCACATGGCCCGCGTGGCCTGACGGCGGGCAGGGAAGGACGAAGATGATGAACGGGCTTGAGACCGAGATCGACCAGGAACTGCGCGAAGGCGTGGACCGCGAGACGATCGAAACCGTGCAGGCCATGGCCGGGAAGTACAAGCACGGCTGGGAAACCGAGATCGAGATGGAATTCGCGCCCAAGGGCCTGAACGAGGAGATCGTCCGTCTGATCAGCCGCAAGAACGCCGAACCCGCGTGGATGCTCGAGTGGCGGCTGGCCGCGTTCCGCCGCTGGCTCACCCTGGCGGAACCCCGCTGGGCGATGCTCAACTACCCCGAGATCGACTACCAGGACCAGTTCTACTATGCCAAGCCCAAGAGCATGGCCGAAAAGCCGAAGAGCCTCGACGAGGTCGACCCGAAGCTGCTCGCGACCTATGAGAAGCTCGGGATTCCGCTGAAGGAACAGATGCTTCTGGCGGGTGTCGAAGGCGCGGATGCGCCCCGCAAGGTCGCGGTGGACGCGGTGTTCGACTCCGTTTCTGTCGGCACCACCTTCAAGGCCGAACTGGCGAAGGCGGGCGTCATCTTCTGTTCGATCTCGGAGGCCGTGCGCGAGCACCCCGACCTTGTGCGGAAATATCTCGGCTCGGTCGTGCCGCAGACCGACAATTTCTTTGCCACGCTCAACTCAGCCGTCTTTTCGGACGGCTCGTTCGTCTACATCCCGCCGGGTGTGCGCTGCCCGATGGAGCTTTCGACCTATTTCCGGATCAACGCCGAAAACACCGGCCAGTTCGAGCGGACCCTGATCGTTGCCGACAAGGGGGCCTATGTCAGCTATCTCGAAGGCTGCACCGCGCCCAAGCGCGACACGCACCAACTTCACGCCGCGGTGGTCGAGATCGTGCTGCTCGACGATGCCGAGGTAAAGTACTCGACCGTCCAGAACTGGTATCCGGGCGACGAAGAAGGGCGGGGCGGCATCTACAACTTCGTCACCAAGCGGGCCGATTGCCGTGGTGCGCGCTCCAAGGTCATGTGGACGCAGGTGGAAACCGGATCGGCGATCACCTGGAAATACCCCTCCTGCATCCTGCGCGGCGACGACAGCCAGGGCGAGTTCTATTCCATCGCCATCGCCAACAACGCCCAGCAGGCCGATACCGGCACCAAGATGGTCCATCTCGGCCGCAACACCAAGTCGCGCATCGTGTCCAAGGGCATCAGCGCGGGTCGCGCCCAGAACACCTATCGCGGGCCTGGTGTCGATGCATCCCCGGGCCACGAACAGCCGCAACTACACCCAATGCGACAGCCTGCTGATCGGGGAGAACTGCGGCGCACACACCGTTCCCTACATCGAGGTGCAAGAACAACTCGAGCCGGGTGGAACACGAGGCCACGACATCGAAGGTCGACGACGACCAGTTGTTCTATTGCCGCTCGCGCGGGATGGACGAGGAAGAGGCGGTGGCGCTGGTGGTCAACGGCTTCGTCAAGGATGTGTTGCAAACCCTGCCGATGGAATTCGCGATGGAGGCGCAGGCGCTGGTCGCGATCTCGCTCGAGGGCTCCGTCGGCTGACAGATCACGGGCGGTCGCGTGCCGCTTACCCATTGTTCTCCCGCCCCATGGCCGGACAAGTTTCGGAACCGAAAATATGCTCGATATCAAAAACCTCCACGTCAAGCTTGAAGTCGAGGACAAGCCGATCCTCAAGGGACTGGACCTGCATGTGGCTGCCGGCACCGTCCACGCCATCATGGGCCCGAACGGTTCGGGCAAATCAACGCTGTCCTATGTGCTGGCGGGGCGCGAGGGCTATGAGGTCACCTCGGGCACGGCCACGCTCGAGGGCAACGATCTTTTGTCGCTGGACCCTGAAGAGCGCGCCGCGGCGGGGCTGTTCCTGGCGTTCCAGTATCCGGTGGAAATCCCCGGCGTCGGCAACATGACCTTCCTGCGCACCGCCGTGAACGCGCAGCGCAAGGCCCGCGGCGAGCCCGAGATGAGTGCCGGAGAGTTTCTGAAGGTGGTGCGCGAAAAGGCGCGCCAGCTCCGGATCGACGCCGAGATGCTGAAGCGCCCGGTCAACGTGGGATTTTCGGGCGGCGAGAAGAAGCGCAACGAGATCCTTCAGATGGCGATGCTCGAACCCAAGATGTGCATCCTCGACGAGACGGATTCCGGTCTTGACGTCGATGCGATGAAGCTGGTTTCGGAAGGCGTGAACGCGCTGCGGGGTGCCGGCCGGGCCTTCCTTGTCATCACGCATTATCAACGGCTTCTGGACCATATCGCACCTGATGTGGTGCATATCATGGCGGATGGGCGGATCGTGCGGTCGGGCGGTCCGGAGCTTGCCCTCGAGGTGGAGCGCAACGGCTACGCCGACATTCTCGCGGAGGCGAACTGATGGCGCTCGCGCAGGCCAGGGCCGATGCGCTTGCTGCGCGCATCGCATCGCTCGATCTGCCGCAGGGCGGCTGGCTGGGCGCGGCGCGGGCCGATGCGCTGGCGCGGCTTTCCGCGATGGGCCTGCCCGCGCGGCGCGACGAATACTGGCGCTACACCGATCCCGCCGATCTTGTCTCGCCCGAGCCACCCCGGGCCGCGGCCTTCGACATGGGCGACGAGCCACCGCTTTTCGATGCGATCGACCGGCTGCAACTGGTGTTCGTCGATGGCGTGTTCGATCCGGACCGCTCCGACGATCCCGCGCTGGCGGGGGTGGAGATCGAGCGCCTGGGCGCTGCGGGCCGCGCCGACATCCATTGGGCGCGCGAGGTCTACGGCGTGCTTGAACGGCGCGGGCAGACGCCCGTCCCGCGCCCGCTTGCCGCCCTCGGCACCGCCTTCGCGACCGAAGGCGTGCTGATCCGTGCGACCGGGCGCGCGGCGCGGCCGGTCGCGCTCGTCTATCACCACGTCTCCGACCGTTCCGACGCGATACTGCACCACTGCATCCGCGTCGAAAGCGGCGCCGAACTGACCGTTCTCGAAAGCGGTCCGGCGGCCGCGCGCTTTACCAAGGTGATGGAGGTCGACATTGCCACCGGCGGGCGGTTCCACCACATCCGGGCGCAGGGGCGGGACCATGATCGCAGGGCCGCGACCCATATCTTCGCGCGTCTTGGCGCAGAGAGCCTGTTCAAGTCCTTCACGCTCACCGCCAATGGGCGGCTCACGCGCAACGAGGTGGTGATCGAGCTTGGTGGCGACGACGGGGTGGCCCATGTCGCCAGTGCTGCCGTGGGCGACGGCGCCTTCCACGCCGACGATACCGTGTTCATCACCCATGACGCGCTGCGCTGCGAAAGCCGCCAGGTGTTCAAGAAGGTGCTCAAGAACGGCGCGGTCGGCGTGTTCCAGGGCAAGATCCTCGTCCGGCCCGGCGCCCAGAAGACCGATGGCTACCAGATCAGCCAGGCCCTGATGCTGGACGGGGACAGCCAGTTTCTCGCCAAGCCCGAACTCGAGATCTATGCCGACGACGTCAAGTGCTCGCATGGCTCCACCTCGGGCGCGATCGACGATACGGCGCTGTTCTACCTGCGGTCGCGCGGTGTCCCGCTGGCCCAGGCGCAGTCCCTGCTGGTGCTGGCCTTTCTCGCCGAGGCCATCGAAGAGATCGACGATCCGGTGATCGCCGAAGACATCCGCCAGCGTCTTGAAAACTGGCTGGCGCGGCACGAGGGCTGAATGCCGATCGCCTCGGACATCGTGGAAAGTTATCGCAGCCCCCGCCGGGTGCTGCGCCGCCGCCTGGGGGCCGGCGCGGACGAGGGCAGGGCGCTTGCCCTGCTGTTCGGCGCCTGCCTGCTGATCTTCGTCTCGCAATGGCCCGGACTTGCGCGTGCGGCCCATCTTGATCCCTCGGTGCCGCTCGACGCGCGCATGGGCGGGGCGCTGCTGGCGACGCTGTTCCTGCTGCCGCCGCTCGCCTACGGGCTTGCGGCGCTGAGCCATCTCGTGGCCCGGGCGATAGGTGGTGGCGGAACCGGCTTTGGCGCACGCATGGCGCTGTTCTGGTCGCTGCTTGCGGTCAGCCCGCTGATGCTGCTTCAGGGCCTCGTCCGCGGCTTTCTGGGCGAGGGCCCGGCCCTGACCGCCACCGGCATCGTCGTCGCCCTGGCCTTCCTTTGTCTCTGGATCAACGCCCTCATCGAAGCGGAGCGCACCTGATGGATCTTTCGCCCGCACTGCTGGCTGCCGAGGCTCGCCTGACGCTGCGCGAGCCGCGCGCCGGGCTGCGCCGCATCCTGAACCTCGGCGTGCCGCTACAGGCCCGCTGGATCGGCTTTGCACTGATGGCGATCGGCGGCGCGGTGGTGACCCACCTCAGCTTCGCGATGATCCCCGCCGACCAGCGCGACGCGATGATGGAGCTGATGGTGAGCCCGCTGCGCACTGCGCTGCTGCAAGGCGTGATCCTGCTTGCCATCGTCTTCATGGCCTGGTGGCTGGGGCGGCTGCGCGGCGGCACCGGCAGCTTCGCCGATACGCTGCTCGCCATGGTCTGGTTGCAATTCATCATGCTGGGGGTGCAGGTGATCCAGCTTGTGCTGATGGTGCTCTCGCCGCCGATCGGAGCCATTGCGAACCTTCTGGGATTTGGTCTTTTCGTCTGGCTTCTCATAAACTTCGTGGCCGAGCTTCACGGTTTCCGGTCACGTCTTGCGGTGTTTGGCGGAATTGTCTTCGGCGCGATCCTGCTGGCCTTCGGCCTTGCGGTCCTGCTGCTTCTCGTGTCCGGGGGGGCGGTCGCATGAACTATGACGTTGCCGCCATCCGGCGCGATTTCCCGATCCTTGCGCGCAAGGTCAACGATGTGCCGCTGGTGTATCTCGACAACGGTGCGTCGGCACAAAAACCGCAGGTGGTGATCGACGCGATCACCCAGGCCTATTCGATGGAATATGCCAATGTTCACAGAGGCCTGCACTATCTTTCGAACCTTGCGACTGACAAGTACGAGGCGGTGCGCGGCACGATCGCGCGCTTCCTGAACGCACCATCCGAGCGCGAGATCGTCTTTGCTTCGGGCACGACCGAGGCGATCAACCTCGTCTCCTATGGTTGGGCCGAGCCCCGCCTGCAACCGGGCGACGAGATCGTGCTGTCGATCATGGAACATCATGCCAACATCGTGCCCTGGCATTTCCTGCGCGAACGCCAGGGGGTGGTGCTGAAGTGGGTCGACATCGACGCGAGCGGCGACCTGGACCCCCAGGCGGTGCTCGACGCGATCAGCCCCCGCACGAAACTGGTCGCTGTCACGCATATGTCCAACGTGCTCGGAACGAAAGTCGACGTGACCGCGATCTGCGCGGGCGCGCGGGCGCGCGGCGTGCCGGTGCTGGTCGATGGCAGCCAGGCCGCCGTCCACATGCCGGTCGATGTTCAGGCGATCGGCTGCGACTTCTACGCCATAACCGGCCACAAGCTCTATGGGCCCAGCGGTTCCGGCGCGATCTTCATCCGTGCGGAGCGTCAGGCCGAGATGCGTCCGTTCATGGGCGGCGGCGACATGATCCGCGAGGTCGCGCGCGACACGGTGACCTGGAACGATCCGCCGATGAAGTTCGAGGCCGGAACCCCCGGCATCGTCCAGCAGATCGGCCTCGGCGTGGCGCTCGATTACCTCATGGGCCTCGGCATGGCTTCGGTCGCGGCCCATGAAGAGCGCTTGCGCGACTATGCCCGCGACCGGCTGCAAGGGCTGAACTGGCTGTCGGTTCAGGGCCAGTCGCCCACCAAGGGCGCGATCTTCTCGTTCACGCTTGAAGGTGCGGCGCACGCGCACGACATCTCGACCGTGCTCGACAAGAAGGGCATCGCAGTGCGCGCTGGCACCCATTGCGCCATGCCGCTGATGGAGCATCTGGGCGTAGGGGCTACCTGCCGGGCGTCTTTTGGACTTTACAACACCCCCGAGGAAGTCGACCGGCTGGTCGAAGCGCTGGAGCTGTGCCACGACCTCTTCGGGTGAATTGCCCGTTGCGAAGCCACCTCCGTCAAGCTATAGACCCGCTCGATGCACCCGTAGCTCAGCTGGATAGAGCGTTGCCCTCCGAAGGCAAAGGCCACACGTTCGAATCGTGTCGGGTGCGCCAATAATCAATATCGTTCAGACGCATATCGGTCAGATCGGCAGCGATCAGGATCGAATTCCCCGAGATTTCCGGTTTGTTGCGTGGCGGCCCAAATTCTGGCGGCGCATCGACGGTGGCGGTCGAGTTGGGGCGTCCGGCGCTATGTGGCGGATGTTGCCGTCTTCGGGCTGCCCCGCACCATGCAGGGCAGGGGGCCATGCCGGGCGCGGCGCGCAGCGTCCCGGTCCGCGCGTCCGGTTGGCACCGCATCGGTAACCCCGCGCGGCATGCTGGCTGAAAGGATTTGTTCACCCTCCCGCGATAGGCAAGGGGCAGGGGGCTGGTCCCCTGTGCGGGGGCACGCCATTGCAGGATGGAACTTCAGCAGGCGCGACAGAAGACGGGGGCGGCACGGCGGATGGGCCTGAAAGAGACACTTCGCATCCTCGTGGTGGACGACCGCGCGGTCAGCCGCGCGCTCGTGTCGCAGGCGCTCGACGAGATGGGCATCCTGCACCACACCACCGAGGAAGACAGCCGGACGGCACTCGGGATGTTGGCCGCCCGGCCGGTGCATCTTGTGATCGCGGACCTCGGGATGCCCGGCCTCAACGGCCTGCAACTGCTCGAGGCGCTGCGCAACAACCGCTCCACGCGCGAAATCGGCTTCATCCTGATGACCGAAACGCCCGCCCCCGAGGTGGTCGAGGCCGGACACCAGCTTGGCCTGAACCAGATGGTGCGCAAACCGTTCAGCACGATCAGCTTGCGCTCGGCCATCGAACGTGTTGTGGGCCGGCTCTGAGCGGGCTCAGCGCGCCCAGGCCCGCGTCATCTGGCGCTGCTCGCCCAGACCCTCGATGCCCAGCCGGATTTCCTGCCCCGGCCGCAGGAAGACGGGCGCGGGCTTTATTCCCATGCCCACTCCGGGTGGTGTCCCGGTGGAGATCACGTCGCCGGTCTGAAGCGACATGAACTGGCTGACATAGCTCACCAGATGCCGGACCCCGTAGACCATCGTCTTGGTGGAACCGTCCTGATAGCGGTGCCCGTCGACCTCCAGCCACATCGCCAGATCCTGCGGGTCGGCAACCTCGTCCGCGGTCACGAGCCAGGGGCCCATCGGTCCGAAGGTATCGGCGGACTTGCCTTTCACCCACTGGCCCGAGCGCTCGATCTGAAAGGCGCGCTCCGACAGGTCGTTGATCACGCAATAGCCCGCGACATGCGCCATCGCGTCGGCCTCGTCCACATAGGCGGCAGGCGCGCCGATCACGACGCCCAGTTCCACCTCCCAATCGGTCTTTTCCGATCCGCGCGGGATGATCACGTCGTCGTTCGGGCCGCAGATGGCACTCGTGGCCTTCATGAACAGGATCGGTTCGGGCGGTACCTTCGCCCCGGTCTCGGCCGCATGGTCGGAATAGTTCAATCCGATGCAGATGACCTTGCCGATCCCCCCGACGCAGGCCCCGATCCGGGGCTCGCCCGTCACCACCGGCAGGCTCTCGGGGTTGATCGCGCGGATCGCCGCAAGCCCCTCGGGTGTCAGCGCGGCCCCCGCGATGTCATCGACGTGGCCCGACAGATCGCGCAGATGCCCGCGCGTGTCCAGTATTCCGGGTTTCTCTGCGCCCACGGCGCCATAGCGGACAAGTCTCATGTAAATCCTCAGTTTTGCTCCGGCCGCGACCCTTTCGGATCACCCCACCGTTCAGGGCCGCAGTCTCGCCCTTCACCCGGAAATCCGCAAGCGCCGCATTCCTGCCTGGGGCTGGGGCGGGGCGCCCGGGTCACATCACGGCCCCCATCTGCCAGGGCACGAACTCTGCCCCGCCAAAGCCCAGTTCCTCGGATTTCGTCTTCTCGCCCGAGGCGACGCGCAGGAACATCTCGAAGATCTCGCGCCCCTTCTCCTCGATCGAGCGGCCCTCGGTGATGATGTCGCCGCAATTGATGTCCATGTCCTCGGACATCCGCGCATACATCTCGCTGTTGGTCGCAAGCTTGATGCAGGGCGTGGGCTTGTAGCCCGACACCGATCCCCGCCCGGTGGTGAACACGATCAGGTTTGATCCGCTCGCGATCTGCCCGGTCACCGAACAGGGGTCGTAGCCGGGGCTGTCCATGTAGACGAAACCGCGTTCCGTGACCGGCTCCGCGAACCTGTAGACCTGTGTCAGCGGCGCCGTGCCGCCCTTGGCCACCGCCCCCAGCGATTTTTCGAGGATCGTCGTCAGCCCGCCCTTCTTGTTGCCGGGCGACGGGTTGTTGTCCATCTCGCCGCCGTTGCGCGCGGTATAGGCCTCCCACCAGCGGATCCGTTCGACGATCTTCTCGCCGACCTCCCGGCTGACGGCGCGGCGCGTCAGCAGATGCTCCGCGCCATAGATCTCGGGCGTCTCCGACAGGATGGTGGTGCCGCCATGCGCAACCAGCAGGTCGCTGGCATGCCCGAGCGCGGGGTTCGCCGTGATCCCCGAATACCCGTCCGACCCGCCGCACTGCATGCCCACCATCAGGTGCTCCAGTCGCCGCGGGCGCGCGCCGCGCGGTGTCGGCCGCCTCGGCCATCTCGCGCAACAGCGCCACGCCGCGCTCCACCGTGCGCCGGGTGCCGCCGGTCTGCTGGATCGTCATGTAGCGGAAGTTGCCGTCGGCCCGCAGCCGGTCGCGGCCCACGAGATCGGGCACCTGCAACACCTCGCAGCCCAGCCCCACCAGCAGGATGCCCGCGAAATTGGGATTGCGCGCATAGCCGGCCAGCGTGCGGAACAGCGTCTCATACCCCTCGTCCTTGCCCGACATCCCGCATCCCGTGCCATGCACGATCGGCACCACGCCGTCCACGTTCGGAAAATCGTCCAGCACCCCTTGCCGCTCCACCGCCTCGGCGATGAACCGCGCCACCGACCCCGAGCAGTTCACGCTCGTCAGGATGCCGAGGTAATTGCGCGTTCCCACACCGCCGTCCGCCCGGTGGAACCCCTCGAACCGGCGCGCCTCGACGGGCAGTTGCAGTGCCCGCGCCTCGCGCGCAAAGGCATAATCCTGCTCATGCGCCCCCATGCCCAGATTGTGGGTATGCACATGCGCGCCGGCGGCGATCGGCTGCGTCGCAACCCCGATGATCTGTCCATAGCGGATCACCCGTGCGCCCAAGGCGATCGGTGCCGCCGCGATCTTGTGGCCCCGCGCCACCGGCCCCGCCAGCGGCACCGCCAGTTCCGCCACCCGCGCCCCCGATCCGAGGTCTTTCAGCGCGATCACCACATTGTCCTCGGGGTGCAGGCGGATGACATCGGGAACGGCAAGGGTCATGGTCGGCGTCCTGTCCTCGTATCCTGCGCGGTATCCTGCGCCTTGTCCTGCGCACCCGGTCCGGTCGGGCCCGGTGCGCGCCCGGTGCGCCGCCTCGCGCTTGACAGGGCAGGGCACCCAGCTAACATGTTAGAATGCTACCCGTTGTCGCCCCTCCCCCGCAAGAGGCAATCCCGCCCCCCCCAAGGCTGCGCGGGCTTGATGCGTTCGCGGGCTCGCTCTCGCACCGGGTCTACCTCACCCTGAAGGATGCGATCCTGTCGCTCGCCTACCGTCCTGGCGAGGCGCTGAAGAAGCCCGAGATCTGCGAGGCGCTCGGCGTCTCGCGCTCGCCCGTGTCCGAGGCGGTGGCCCGCCTCGCCACCGAGGGGCTGGTCGATGTGGTACCGCAATCGGGCACCTTCGTCGCGCGCTTCTCGATGGACGAGATCCGCGAAGGGGCCTTCCTGCGCGAGGCGCTGGAACTCGCGGCGGTCGACCGGGTCGCGAGCACCATCACCGAGGACCAGCTGGTGCTGCTGCGCCGCAACCTGCGGCTTCAGGAGGTGCTGGTTGCCGACGGCGACTTCGCAGGCTTCTACCGCACCGATTCCGAAATGCACGAGATGATCCTGTCGTTCACCGGATTTCGCCGCATCGCCACCCTCGCCGGCACCGCCTGGGTGCATGTCAACCGCGCCCGCCAGCTGATTTTGCCCGAACCGGGGCGGGTACAGAACACGCTCAGCGAACACCAGGCGATCCTCACCGCGCTCGAGGCCCGCGACCCCCCCGCCGCGCGCGCGGCGACCCAGCATCACCTCCGTCAGCTTCTGGCGATCCTCGAACCCCTGATCGTGGCCCGCCCCGAACTCTTCGGGCCAAGGTAATTCCCTCGGGCGCCCCGCTTGCCCTGTCACCTTCTTCTGTTTGCAAATATCCTCCGGGGGTCCGGGGGTGGAAAACCCCCGGTCCCGGCCCGGTTCCGGCGGGCCGCCCTGCAAGGAAAGCCCGCAATGTCCGATCGCCCCAACCGCCCCCGCTACGCTGCCCGACTGAACGCCTTCCGCGCGGGGCTGCCCGGCAAGCCGGATGTGGCCGACCTGATCGCGCGGGCCGCGACGGTGCCCGGGCTCGAGGCGGCCGACCTCAATTATCCCGATCACTTCGAAGCCCATGATCCGGCCGGCCTTGCCCGCGTGCTGGACGACAACGGCATGGCGCTGAACGGGCTCGCGATGCGCTACTACACCGATCCCGGCTTTCGCCTCGGGGCCTTCACCAATCCCGATCCCGCCATCCGCCGCGCGGCGATCGACATCACCCGGCGCGGGCTCGACGCCCTGGTCGAGATGGGCGGCACCACGATGACGGTCTGGGCCGGCCAGGACGGCGTGGATTATTCGTTTCAGGGCGACTACGCCCGGATGTGGGATGATACCGTGGCAGCCCTGGCGGAACTGGCCGACCACGATCCCGCGCTCGACATCGCCATCGAATACAAGCCGAACGAGCCGCGCGCCTTCTCGCTGCTGCCCGATCTCGGGTTGAACCTGCTGGCGCTGTCAGAGGTGAACCGCCCCAACACCGGCATCACGCTCGATTTCTGCCATGTCCTTTTCGCGGGCGAGATCCCGGCCCAGACCGCAAGCGTCATCGCCCGCCGTTCGCGCCTGCTTGGGGTGCATCTGAACGATGGCTATGGCAAGCGCGACGACGGGCTGATGGTCGGCTCGGTGCATCCCGTCCAGACGGTGGAACTCTTCGTCGAACTGGCGCGCATGGGCTGGGACGGGGTGATCTACTTCGACACTTTCCCCGATCATGGCGGTCTCGATCCGGTGGCCGAGGCGACGATGAACGTCGCGATGGCCGGGCGGTTGCGCGCGGTGGCCTCTCGCCTCGCGGCCGATCCCGACCTCGCCCGCGCGATCGCCGCTCAGGACGCGGCGGCGGCGCTCGCCATCGTGGCGGGCCAGCTTTATGCGTCACCGGATCGTTGAGACGGTCATCGCGAAAACCCCAGGCCGCTGCGATCCCAGCGGGCCCGCCTGCGCCGCGCAGGCCAGGTCGATGGGCCGGCAGCCGGGTGCGGCCTGCGGGACGGGCCGCTCAATCCTCGCCGGTCTCGACCGGCGCATCGGGGTGCATCAGCCCCGCCGCCTTCAACTCGGCCCAGAGCGCGTCAGGCACCTCTGCCCGCGCCGCGGCCAAATTGCTGTCGATTTCCGCCACCCGCTGCCCGCCGGGGATCACCGACACCACCGCAGGGTGGCGCGTGGTGAACTGGAAGGCCGCGTCCACCAGCCGGACCCCATGTGCCTGGCAAACGGCCTGGATCCGCGCGGCCCGGTCCAGCACCTCTTGTGGTGCCACGTCGTAGAACCAGAACGCGCCGGGCCGGGGGCCGGTCGCAAGGATGCCCGAATTGTAGGGCCCGCCCATCACCACCCCGATCCCGCGCTCCACCGCCTGCGGCAGCCATTCCGTCAGTGCCTCGTGCTCCAGCAGCGTATAGCGCCCGGCCAGCAGAAAGATGTCGAAATCGCCCCGCTCGGTCATCGTCTTGCAGGGTTGCCATTCATTCACCCCGGCGCCGAAGGCGGCGATCACGCCCTGGTCGCGCAACCGCACCAGCGCCCGGTATCCCCCTTCCATGAAGGCGTCGATACGTTCGGCCAGCGCCTCGGGGGTCCGATGGTTGAACAGGTCGAGGTCATGGGCGAACAATATGTCGATCCGGTCCACCCCCAGCCGTTCGAGGCTCGCCTCGATCGACCGCATCGTGCCGTCATAGCCATAGTCGTAGACTTCGCGGCGCGAGGGCACGTCAAAGAACTTGCCGATGCAATCGCGTTCCTCGCCGGGCCGCGTCACCCGCAGCAGCCGCCCGATCTTGGTCGACAGCACATATTCGTCGCGGGGCTTGCCGCGCAGGAAGCGGTTCAGCCGCGTCTCCGACAGCCCCAGCCCATAGAGCGGCGCCGTGTCGAAATACCGGATCCCCGCGTCCCAGACCCGCGCGAGGATCGCGTCGGCCTCGGCGTCGTCCACCGCCCTGTAGAGGTTTCCGATCGGGGCCGCGCCAAAGCCAAGCTCGGTAAAACTCAGCCCGCCATTGCCCAGCCTGTCCCAGTGCCGCCGTGCCAGCGCCATCTCCGTGTCCCCCCTCCCTCGCGTCTCCTGTTGCCACCCCCGGCAATCCGGCCCGAGAACCCGGCCCCCGTGAGTGCGATCAGATCACACCCTTGCGCAGAATAAAGCAACCATAGGGTCCGGGGTCCGACGTGCGGATGATGCAGAAAGCCCGCCGGGCCGCCTCGTAGAACGCGAACCGCTCCAGCCGGGCCATCTCGACCGCGCGCCCCTCTGCCCGGTCCAGCACCGCCTGCACGGCCGCGAAGATCGGCACCACGCCGTCCGGATCGCCCACCACTTCCATCCGCCAGACCGGGGCGGGCACAAAGGTGTCAAGCGGCATCAGCCCCAGGATCGCCTCCAGGGCAGCCGGGATCGCGCATCCAGACAGGTTCAGAAGCCTGCCATGGGTCGTTGCTGCGGCGATCGCCGCGGCGGGATGGTTCACATCGCAGATCACCAGATCGTCGCCGTGCCCCATCAGCATCAGGGCGTGGACGATATCGGCAGACAGCCTCGGGTCGATGCCGCGCAGCATCACGAACCCGTCGCCTGGGCGGCGGTCATTTCACCGCCCCCGCGGCCATGCCCTTGATGATGTAGCGCTCCAGCACGATCCCGATCACGATAAGCGGCAGGATCGCGGCAAAGCTTACCGCAGCCATCGACCACCAGCTGATCCCCTGGCTGCCGGTCTGGCTGGCCACAAGGACGGGCAGCGTATTGGCATGGGTCGAGGTCAGCAGCGCCGCAAAGAAATACTCGTTCCACGTCAGCACCAGCGACAGGATGAAGGCCGCGACCATGCCGGGCAGCGCGATCGGCATCACGATGGTCGCGAAGGCCCCCCAGATCGACAGCCCGTCGACCAGGGCCGCTTCTTCCAGTTCGGTCGGGATGCCCGCGAACTGGTCACGCATGATCCAGATCACGATCGGCAGCACAGAAAGCGTGTAAAGCAGGATCAGCCCGACCCGCGTGTCGAGCAGCGCCAACTCCTTGTAAAGCACGAGGAAGGGCAGGGCGAGCACAACCGGTGGCAGGATAAGCTGGCTCAGAAAGAAGAACGAGATATCGGAATTGCGCATGAAGCCAAAGCGGTAGGAAAACCGCGAGAGCCCGTAGGCCGCAAGGCTGCCCAGCATGACGGCAAGCGCCGATGACGACAGCGAGATGATCGCCGAATTGGTGAAGCGCTTGAAGAATTCGTCACGAACGGTGGAGTCGCTGCCGATCGTGTCGGGCGAGAGGCCCAGCGATTTCCACCCGATCCATTTCGGGGTGAAATCGACGAAGGGGATCATGTGGCCCTTCATCACGTCCGGGGCCATCTTGAAGCTGGTGGTCGCCGTCCAGTAGATCGGAAACAGGCAGATCACGGCCCAGAAGATCAGCATCCCGTAGATTGCCGCGCGCGAGGCGTACCAGCCCAGCCGGGGTGCGCGATCGTCTGCGGAATCGTGGAAGATCTGGGTCACAACGCTTTCTGACATATCAGTATTTCGGCCTCATCCAGCGGTCGGCCACCTTCATCAGGATGGTCATGAAGATCACGATCAGCACGAGGTAGACCATCGCGAGCAGGGTGCCGTAGCCCACGTTGGAGCGGTCCCGATATTCGCGGTAGATGAAACTCGTCACGGAATCCGTGGCGCCCCCCGGCCCCCCGGCCGTGACCGTGATGATGATGTCGGCGAGCTTCAGCTTGAAGATGATGCGGATCAGGATCGCCGTGATCGAAACCGGCAGCATCAGGGGAAACGTCACCTCCCAGAACCCCCGCCAGGCATTTGCCCCGTCGACCTTGGCGGCCTCCTGAACCTCTTTCGGGATCGCCTGAAGACCGGCCAGGATCATGATCATCATGAAGGGGATGAAGGTCCATGCGTCCATCGCCATGATGGTGAAGCGCGCCATTGCGGGCGTCTCGAAGAATGCGGGGTTTTCCCATCCAAGGAACCGGGCGAGCGAGGCCAGCGGCCCGAAACGCGGCTCCAGCATGGATTTTCCGACCATCCAGCTGACCGCGACGGGACTCAGCATAAGCGGCATGAGGAAGGCGACGCGAAAGAACTTGCGCGCCCGGATCTGTGCGTTCAAGAGCAGCGCAAGACCGAAGGCAATCGCGTATTCCACAAGAATCGCAAGGCAATACCAGACCATGTTGAGAAGGGCATTCCAATAGAACGGATCGGCCCACATCTGGCGGACATTGTCGAGCCCGTTGAACTTGCGCCCCGTCTGTGACGCGAGGTTCCAGTCGGAGAACGCGATCCCCAGGCCCAGCAGCAGCGGCAGGATCGCCAGCGACAGCACGAACAGCACGGCCGGCAGGACGAAGAGCACGCGCTTGCCCTGCTCCCCCCGGATCAGGACTTGCCCCCAGCACAGACAGACCGCCCAGAGGACATAGGCATAAAGCGTCGGGCGCCAGTTCTCGAACCCGATCGCCAGCGCGCCGAACCTGTCGAGCGCCTGCAACCCGGCAATGCAGACCAGAAGCCCCGCCGATCCCCGGATCAACGCGCGGCCAAACGCACGGCGCCGGGCCGAGATGTTGTCGTTCGTGACGACATGAAGCAGATCGCCGATCTCGGCCAAGGCCCGTCTCCGCAGAAGGCACGGGGCCGGCGGATACGCCCGCCGGCCCCGGTCATCGCACCCCGATCAAAGCCCGAGCGACGCCCGGTAAAGCTTGATCTGCTGCTCGCGTCCGATCTGGTCGGTGATCTTCTCCCATGCGGCAGCAATCGCGTCGGCGGTTTCCTGGGCCGACTTGTATTGCCCGGAGAAACCCTTGGCCAATTCATCCTCGGCGATCGAATAATACTGGAAGATGCCGGGGATGCGCGGCTCGATCGCCGCGTTCGGGTGGTTGTAGCTGTCGAGGTTGGAGCCGAGATAATCCTCCACGAAGGCCCGGTCATAGCCTGCCGCTTCCCATTCGTCATAGTCGAACTGCGAATTGCGGTAGGGCTGGAAGCCCGAGGGATAAGCCGCCATCCACAGCGAGATGTCCTTGCCGCCAAGGTGGGCTGCGGCAGACCAGGCGGCCTTCTTCTTCTTCTCGTCGCCCTCGACGGTCGACATCACATAGACGCCCCAGCCGATGTAGGCCATGTTGGGCGCATAGTTCGGACCCGAGGGCAGGGTGTCCCAGGCGCCCGTCGCGTTGTTGTAGACATCGTCCGATCCGGGCAGGATCGAGAAGCCCACCACGTCGCCGACGACCGAGCTGTCGTTGGTCTTGGCGTTTGAGCCCACATCGCCCCACCAGCTGAGCGCCGACCCGGTGCCGGCCAGGAACTGCGAGAACGCCGTCGTGCCGGGGTCGGCGTTGATCTGGTCGGCCGGCTGATCGGGCATCACGTCCATCACATCCTGGATCGCGCGCACGAACGCCGGGTTGTTGACATAGGGCTTCATGGTGTCGGGATCGAACAGCCAGGCCTTGTTGTCGGGATGCTTGGCATAGGCCGTGGCCCGGCTTTCGAGGAAGTAGAAGCCAAAGCCGCCCCAACCCTTCAGCGGGTCCAGATAGCCATAGGCGTCACCGCCCGTCAGCGGGTCTTTCTGGCCCTTCACCGATTTGGTGAAGGCCTGAACCTCTTGCCATGTCACCGGCGCATCGGTCAGCCCGGTCGCCGCACTGATCGCCGCGTCCGAGAAGTAATCCTTGCGATAGGCGAAGGTATGGCAGTCGCCGTCGATCGAGATCCGGTAGGTCTTGCCATCCCAGGTGCCGACCGGCGCTTGCAGGTAGCCCACATAATCGGCCATGTCGATCTGGTCCTTGACCCAGTCCGGCATTTCCGACAGCAGACCCTTGCTGGCCGTGTCGCCCTCGAACGGCGCGCCCATCTCGATGATGTCGAAATCGACCGTGCCCGTCGCGATCGACTGCTGGAGCCGCGCATTGTAGTCGGCCTGCGCCAGGTCGATCCAGTTGATCTTGGCGCCGGTATAATCCTCCCAGGCCTTCAGGAAGCCCCGGAACAGCACGTTGTGCTGGTTCTGGTTGTTCAGCCCCATGAAATTCAGCTCGACCCCCGCGAACTCGCCCTCGGCGACATTCGCCTTGGTCGCGCCCAGCGTCATCTCGCCGACCTTCTGCCAGTCCGCATCGGTGGGCGATCCCGCCCCGACGCCCGGAATGGCGAGGATCGCCTTGCGGAGTTCGGCCTCCTGCGCCGCTGCCGGACGCACCCCCAGCCCAAGCCCTCCAAGCGCCGAAAGCCCGGCGATGCTCGCCGCGCCCTTCAGCACGCCGCGCCGGGTCAGACCCGCCTTCACGACGGCATTGTAAAGTTCCACTTTCATCAGTGACCTCCCTTTCTTGTCACGCATCTGCGCTCCGGCGCGGGAAGGCGGCTTGCCCCGTTCCGGGGTCGTTCGAGAAGGGCCGTGTCACCACGTCGCGGAGTCCGGCTCACCGGACATGGGCAGACCTTTTCAGCCTTGGCCGATCAAGTCAAGCATCTAACATGTTAGTATGCTCAGATGGTGGACAGAGGGGTTTGGCTGCGCTAGGCATGGTGCGCGTGCGATGGCGAAGGGGGGATGATGGCCGAGGTTACGATCCGCGATCTGCGCAAGGCCTATGGGGCGCTCGAGGTGCTGCACGGCGTCAATGTCGACATCCATGATGGCCAGTTCGTGGTGCTGGTCGGACCGTCGGGTTGCGGAAAATCCACCTTGCTGCGCATGATTGCCGGGCTTGAGGCGATCTCCTCGGGCACCATCCGGATCGGGGAGAGGGTGGTGAACAACCTGCCGCCCAGCGAGCGTGACATCGCCATGGTCTTTCAGAACTACGCGCTCTATCCGCACAAGACGGTCGCAGCCAACATGGGCTTTCCGCTCAAGATGCAGGGGATGGCGCGCGCCGAGATCGACAGCCGCGTGAACCGGGCCGCCGACATCCTGGGGTTGAAGCCCTATCTGGCGCGCCATCCGCGCGCGCTTTCGGGCGGGCAGCGCCAGCGCGTCGCGATGGGACGGGCGATCGTCCGCAATCCGCAAGTCTTCCTCTTCGACGAACCACTGTCGAACCTCGATGCCAAGCTGCGCGTGCAGATGCGCTCCGAGATCCGCGAATTGCACCAGCGCCTGGCCACGACGACCGTCTATGTCACCCATGACCAGATCGAGGCGATGACCATGGCCGACCGCATCGTCGTGATGCGCGACGGCCATATCGCCCAGATCGGTGCACCGCTCGACTTGTATGACACGCCGGCGAACGTCTTTGTCGCAGGCTTCATCGGATCGCCCTCGATGAACCTCTTGCCGGGTGTCGCGCACGGCACCGCAGACGGTTTCGAGATCGAGGTCGAGGGGGCCCGCCTGCCAGCCCCGGCGCGGCCGGGCCTGCAAGACGGGCGCCGCGTTGTCTTCGGGATCCGTCCCGAACATCTGGAACTGGCCGAGTCCGGGGGATTTGCCGCGAATGTGGTGGTGGTGGAGCCTACGGGGTCCGAAACCCACGTCGTGCTGCGACTGGGGGTGCAGGATCTGACGGCGGTGTTCCGGGAACGCCACGCGTTCAAGCCGGGGCAGGGCATCCACCTCGTGCCCCGGCGCGATCTGATCCACATCTTTGACGCCGACAGCGGGGACCGGATCTGATGGCCCGCACCCTTCTGTGCTTTGGCGACAGCAACACCCACGGCACCCAGCCGATGGCGACGCTGGACGACATGGGCCGGTTCGATCGCGCGACCCGCTGGACCGGCCAGATGCAGCTTATGCTGGACGACTGGCATGTGATCGAAGAGGGGCAGCCGGGGCGCACCACGGTTCACGACGACCCGATCGAGGGGCCGCATCGCAACGGCCTTTCGGTGCTGCCGGCAATTCTGGAAACCCATCGCCCGATCGACGCGGTTCTGCTGATGCTCGGCACCAACGACCTCAAGGGCCGCTTTTCGGCCAGCGTCGCCGACATCGCGCTCGGGCTCGAAAAACTCGTCCACCTGATCCGTGGGTCCGGCGTCGGGCCGAACCAGACCGCCCCCGATGTGCTGCTGGTCGCGCCGCCACCGATCCGCGAGATCGGCCCGATCGGCGAGATCTTCTGGGGCGGGGCGGCGAAATCGCAAGGTCTTGGCGCACGCATCGCCATGTCTGCACAGCGCCTGGGCGTGCCCTTTCTCGACACCGGCCCGCTGATCGAGGTTTCGCCGATCGACGGCATCCACTATGACGCCCCGGCGCAGGCGATCCTTGCCCGTGCCTTCGCCGGGGCCATCCGCAGCCATTTCGCTTGACCGGAGGATACGCATGCTCAAGGGGATCGACCACCGACTGAATGCCGAGGTTCTGCACGTCTTGCGCGCTATGGGGCATGGCGACACGCTCGTTCTGGCCGATACGAATTTTCCCTCCGACAGCATCGCGCGCCAGACCACGATCGGGCATCTGCTGCGGATGGACAACCTTACCTGCGGGCAGGCTGCGGCGGCGATCCTGTCGGTCCTGCCGCTCGATACCTTCGTCGAGGATTTCGCGCGGCGGATGGAAATCGTCGGCAACCCCACCGAAATTCCGCCGGTCCAGTCCGAAGTGCAGGCCGCCATCGACCATGCCGAAGGCAGGCCGAGGCCCATGCTGGGGGTGGAACGCTTTGCCTTCTACGAAGAGGCAAAGAAGGCCTATGGCGTGATCCAGACCGGCGAGCGGCGCTTCTATGGCTGTTTCATCTTTCGCAAGGGCGTGATCCCGCCGGAGTCCTGAGATGGGCCGCGTCGTCATCCTTGGCGTCTTCGTGGCCGACACGGCCTACCGCGCCGACCGCCAGCCGAAGATGGGCGAAACCATCCTCGGGCGCGGTTTCGCCCTGGGCCCGGGTGGAAAGGGCTCGAACCAGGCCGTTGCGGCGGCCCGGGCGGGGGCCGAAACCCATATCATCACCCGTCTGGCGCGCGACCCTTTCGGTGACATGGCGCTTGCCACATGGAAGACCGCAGGCGTCATCCCCGCCGTGCGGATGGTCGAGGATGGTTATACCGGGGCCGCCTACATCTTTCTGGAACACGCAACCGGCAACAACGCGATCATCGTCTGTCCGGGCGTGGCGGGCGACATCTCGATCGCCGATATCGAGGAACGTGCCGATCTGATCGTCGGCGCCTCGGTGTTCGTGACCCAGCTTGAACAGCCGATCCCGGCCGCGCAGCGCGCGCTCGAGATTGCAAGGGCAGGGGGGGTGACCACTGTTCTGAACCCTGCCCCCGCGGCCGAGCTTCCTGCCGGCCTGCTCGGCCTTTGCAGCTACGTCACCCCGAATGAATCCGAGGCCGAGGCGTTGACCGGTCTGCCCGTCACGACCCCGCAGGAGGCCGCGCTTGCCGCCGCGGCGCTGGTCGCCAAGGGTGCCGGTGCGGCGGTGATCACCTTGGGCGCGCAAGGCGCGCTGTTCCACGACGGCCACCAGACACTTCATGTCCCGGTGTTCGACGCAGGTCCGGTCAAGGAAACCACCGGCGCAGGCGATGCCTTCACCGGCGGCTTTGCGGCAGCATTGGCGCGCGGGCTCGATCCTGTCGCGGCGGTGCGCTATGGAACGGCCACCGCCAGCATCTCGGTGACCCGTGCCGGCACGGCACCGGCCATGCCCGAGCGGTCCGAGATCGAGGCGCTGCTGTCGCGCTGAACAGGGGGCGGGGCCGATGTGTCAGACCAACTGGACACCCGAAAGACCTCGATATCTAAGTCCTATAATCTGTATTATGTAACTAAGCGATGCTATGTCCGTGAAAACCCGATGTTTCCTGTCCCCATATGGCCAGCCACAGGTGTCTCCGAGGGTCAGAAGGATCGCTTTGCGTCCGCCGCCGCAGCGGGCTAAACCATCTGAAAACTGGCGGAGTCCCCGAATGTCCCTAAAGATCGCTCCCTCCATCCTGGCTGCGGATTTCGCGAATTTCGGCGCGGAATGCCGCGCAGTCGAAGCGCAAGGCGCCGATTGGGTCCATGTCGATGTGATGGATGGGCACTTCGTTCCCAACATCACCTTCGGTCCTGCGATGGTCGCGGCGCTGCGCCCGCACGTCAGGACGGTGATGGACGTTCACCTGATGATCTCGCCCGTGGATCCCTATGTCGAGGCCTTCGCCAAGGCCGGCGCCGACATCATCACTGTCCATCCCGAAGCCGGCCCGCATATCCACAAGACGCTGCAAGCCATTCGTGCGGCAGGAAAAAGAGCCGGCCTTGCGATCAACCCCGGGACCGGCCTCGACGGGTTGCCCTACCTGCTGGACCAGCTTGACCTGATCTGCGTGATGACAGTCAACCCGGGGTTCGGCGGCCAGAGTTTCATCCGCTCGCAGGTCGACAAGATCCGCGCGATCCGCAAGATGATTGCCGACCGTCCGATCCTGATCGAGGTCGACGGCGGCGTGACCGCCCAGACCGCACCGCTTGTCGCGGCCGCCGGCGCCGACGTGCTGGTTGCGGGATCGGCCGTTTTCGCGGGCGGTTCGGCCGCAGATCCATCAGCCTATGGGACGAACATCGCCGCAATCCGCGCCGCGGCCGAGGCGGCACAGTAGCACACCCTGCCCATCCCCCTTAAAGAAACATTCGAAAAGACATATATTATCCATGGTAGCGAAGGATGGAGGGTGACATGATGGCTGCGCCAAACTTGAATTCCATTCCACAAGTATCGGATGTGGAATCGTTTTTCGATGAGGCGACGAATACCGTATCCTATGTGGTGAAGGATCCCGGCAGCATAGCCTGCGCGATCGTCAACTCGGTGCTCGACTTCGACTATGCCTCTGGTCACACCGACACCCGCTCGGCCGACGCCATCGCCGCGCATGTGCGCGACCGTGGCCTGTCGGTGGAATGGATCCTCGAAACCCACGTCCATGCCGACCACCTGTCTGCCGCGCCCTACCTGCAACAACGGTTGGGCGGCAAGATCGGCATCGGTGAAAAGATCACGGTGGTTCAGGACACCTTTGGCAAGGTGTTCAACGAGGGAACCGAGTTTCAACGCGACGGGTCGCAATTCGATCGTTTGTTCAGGGACGGGGATACCTTCAGCATCGGCGCCCTGCCCGCGCGCGTCCTGCATACCCCGGGCCATACGCCGGCCTGCCTGACCTACATCATCGGGGATGCGGCATTCGTGGGCGATACGATGTTCATGCCGGACTTCGGAACGGCCCGCTGCGACTTTCCGGGGTGGATCGGCCGAGGCGCTGTTCTCGTCCATTCAGAAGATACTGGAACTACCTGATGAAACAAGGATTTTTGTTGGTCATGACTATAAGGCCCCAGGCCGGGATGTCTATGCCTGGGAGACGAGTGTCGGCGACCAGAAGGCGCTGAATGTCCACGTCGGCGCCGGGCGCGACAGGGAAAGTTTCGTGGCCCTGCGTACGGCGCGCGATGCCACGTTGGGGATGCCGCGCCTGATCATCCCGTCGCTTCAGGTGAACATGCGGGCGGGCCGGATGCCTCCGCCCGACGAAGACGGGAAAACCTTCCTGAAGGTTCCGCTGAACACGCTTTGACGCGGGACCGATGAGCAAAAAAAGCGATGCGCCCGATCGGGGCGCACCGCTTCTGATTTCCGGGCGGGATTGGATCAGCCCGCGAGGGTCTTCGCGACTTCCGCGGCGAAGTCCTCTTTTTCCTTCTCGATCCCTTCGCCGACCATGACGCGGGCAAACCCGGTCACTTCGACGCCGGCATCCTTGGCCGCCTGGGCCACGGTGATCTCGGGGTTGATGACGAATTTCTGTCCGAGAAGAGTGACTTCCTCAAAGAACTTCGCCATCCGTCCGATGATCATCTTCTCGATCACAGCTTCCGGCTTGCCCGATTCCCGCGCCTGTTCGCTCAGCACGTTCTTTTCGCGCTGGATCAGGGCCGGATCGAGATCCTTTTCCGACAGCGAGGCGGGGTTGGTTGCCGCGATGTGCATCGCGATCTGCTTGCCGATGGTCTTGGCCTTGTCCGCGGGGCCACTCAGGGCAACCAGAACCCCGATCTTGCCCATGCCATCCGCGGCGGCATTGTGGACGTAGGACACCACAGTCTCGCCTTCGAGCACATGCATCCGGCGCAGCGTCATGTTCTCGCCGATCCGGGCGATCGCTTCGGACAAGACCTCGTCAATCGACTTGCCGTTCAGATGGGTCGCGCGCAGAACCTCGACATCCTTGCCGGTGTCCAGGGCGACTTTGGTGATCTCTGCGACCAGAGTCTGAAAATCGGCATTCTTTGCAACGAAGTCCGTCTCGGAGTTGATCTCGACGGCAACGCCCCGGCCATCGGTCACCGACACGCCTACCAGACCTTCGGCAGCGATGCGGCCGGATTTCTTGGCGGCCTTGGCGAGACCCTTGGTCCGCAGCCAGTCGACTGCGGCCTCCATGTCGCCGTCTGTTTCAGTCAGGGCGCGCTTGGCGTCCATCATGCCTGCGCCGGTCGAATCGCGCAGTTCCTTCACCATCTGGGCGGTGATTGCCATTGCGGCTCTCCTCAAGTTCAAAAAAAGCTGTGCCGGCGGGGCTTACCCCCGCCGGGTAACGATCCGGCGACAACGCTCATGCGTCGGCGATCGCTTCTTCCTCGGGCGCCACTTCCAGCGCGCCAAGGTCGACGCCCGCGGCCCCGAGTTGGGCCGACATGCCGTCCAGCGCGGCGCGGGCCACGAGATCGCAGTAAAGCTGGATCGCGCGGGCCGCGTCGTCATTGCCCGGGATCACATAATCGACACCCTTGGGCGAGCAGTTGGTATCCACGACGCCGATCACCGGGATACCCAGTTTCTGCGCCTCGAGGATCGCCAGGTCTTCCTTGCCCACGTCGATCACGAACAGAAGGTCGGGAACCCCACCCATTTCACGGATCCCGCCCAGCGAGGCCTGAAGCTTCGACTGTTCGCGCTCGATGTTCAGGCGTTCCTTCTTCGTCAGGCCTTCGGCGCCATGCGCCATCAGCTCGTCGATCTGCTTGAGCCGCTGGATCGACTGCGACACGGTCTTCCAGTTGGTCAGCGTGCCGCCGAGCCAACGGTGGTTCATGTAATACTGCGCGCATTTCTCGGCGGCTTCGGCGATCGGCTTTTGCGCCTGCCGCTTGGTTCCGACGAACAGGATGCGGCCGCCCTTTGCGACGGTATCGCGCACGACCTGGAGCGCCGCGTCCAGCATCGGAACGGTCTGCGTCAGATCGACGATATGGATGCCGTTACGGTCGCCATAGATGAACTCGCCCATCTTGGGGTTCCAGCGGGCGGTCTGGTGGCCGTAGTGAACGCCAGCTTCCAAGAGCTGACGCATGGAGAACTCGGGGAGCGCCATGTCCAAAGTCCTTTCCGGTTTGCGCCTCGGCGAGGTGATTCAGCCTTGGGCACATGCCCTGGCCAACCGGTGGACCGGCGGGGATTTCTCCCCCGCAAGCCCGCACCTCGCCTGTGAAGTGCCGCGCGTCTACAGCGCGGCGTTCCGGATTGCAAGCCCCCCCTGCCCCGTGCCGTCAGTACCACATGTCGGTCATGGATGCCTTCCGTCTCGCGACGAAATCATCCAGCGCCTCGCGGACCGCGGGATTGAGCGGCGGAGGCTGATCCTCGGCCAGAACCCGTTTCCAGGCGCGGTTGGCGCGCGATGCCGCATCCTCGCTGCCGGCCGCCTCCCATTTCTCGAAGGGCTCGTTGTCGGACAACGAGGAATCCCAGAAGGCCGTCTCGTAATGGGCCATCGTGTGCGAACAGCCGAAGAAATGGTTGCCGGGGCCGACCTCGGCGAAGGCATCGACTGCCAGCTGGTCATCGTCGATCCTGACGCCGTCCAGATAGGCTGTGAAGCGCACCGCAAAGGTCGGCGTCGAGCATGAATTTCTCGTAGGACATGCTGACAGCAAGCCGTCGAGGAACCCGGCCGAATGCAGGATGAAATTCGCCCCGCAATGGACCGCGGCCAGCATCGACATCGTGCCTTCCGTCATCGCCTGGGCGTCCGGCAGCTTTGAGGTGGTGAAGTTGCCCGAACAGCGCAGCGGCAGGTTCAGCCGCCGCGCAAGCTGGCCGATGACCATGGATGCCGATGGCCGGTTCCGGCGTGCCGAATGTGGGCGAGCCGGAGCGGAGCGACATCGAGGACAGGAAGTTGCCGAAGATGACCGGCGCGCCCTTGCGTTCCAGCTGCGTCAGCGCGCAGCCGGCCATGGTTTCGGCCAGCGATTGCGCGATCGCGCCCGCATTGGTCACCGGCCCCATCGCGCCGCCGAGGATGAAGGGCACGACAACCGCCGCCTGGTTGGCCCGGGCATAGGCCCGCAGGGACTGTGGTCATCGTGCCATCCCAGACCAAGCGGCGAATTGACGTTGACATTGCCCAAGAATAACGCAGTTCTCGTTCACAAATCGCGTCGCCAAAGACGATGCGGGCCATCTCGATGCTGTCTTCGCTGCGTTCCTCTGCCGTGACCGACCCCATGAAGGGGCGGTCGGAACAGCGTGATGTGGGCCAGACACCATGTCGAGGTGGCGCTTGTTCACCGGCACGTCGGTCGGCTCGCAGATCGTGCCGCCCGAATGGTGGAAGTTCGGGCGAGGACTGCGCCAGCTTGATGAAATTGCGGAAATCCTCCAGCGTGCCAAAGCGCCGGCCCCGGTCGAGGTCCATCACGAAGGGGCTGCCGTAGGCGGGGGAGAAGACCACGTTCTTGCCCGCCGATCTGCACCGAATTCGCCGGGTTGCGGGCGTGCTGGGTGAAACTCGGCCGGGGCCGACTTCAGAATCTCGCGCAGCATGCCCGGCTCGAACTTGACCAGAAGGCCGTCAACCTTGGCCCCCGCCCGGCTTCCAGTGGTCGAGCGCCACCGGGTCGTCGCGAAACTCGATGCCGGTCTCGGCCAGGATACGGTCGGCGGCGCCTCGATCCGCAGCAGGTTTTCTTCGGACAGCACGTCATAGGTCGGGATGTTGCGCACGATGTAGGGCCGCCCGATCCCGTGGCCCTTCTGCGCACGTTCCGCCTGCCGCGCCTGACGCCCGCTCCGCACCGGCTTGTCCTCGTTCATTGCCGTCCCCTCCGATGGCTCGACACAGGTGTCAGGTTCGTCGCAAAGCGGACGGCGTTTCTGGCCTCCGTTCGTGACAGGCGACAATCGAAGGTCAGATCGCGTCGTCAGGTCACCACATCAGGTGTATCGCGGCCGGTATGTGCGCGGCAATCCGCGCGAGCTGTTGGGCGGCCCGAATCATCGGGGCAAGCGCGTCTTGTGCGTCAAGGTCCAACCCGCTCCGGGCCGGGCGCATAGCGCTCAAGGTAGACGCCGCAGCGTCGCGCCCTCGGTTCCGGTGCCCGACAAGCCGATAGACGATCCGGCTGCCATCGGCGAACATGACCCGCACGCCCTGCTCCTGGTGCTGACCGACCCGTCGACCGGATCGGTATAGGCGAAATCGTCCGCCGCGCTGATCGTCAGCCCCTCGACCTGTCGTCCCGGCAAGCCCGGCCAGAGACCCTGCGCAGCGCCGCCATCATTGCATCCGCCCTTGCCGTCTCGATCGCCTCGAAATCATGGCGGGTGTAGTAGTTGCGCCCGTAGGTCGCCCAGTGCTCGGACAGGATATCGGCCACCGACTGCCTGCGAACGGCAAGGATGTTCAGCCACAGCAGCACCGCCCAAAGCCCGTCCTTTTCGCGCACATGGTCGGAGCCCGGTGCCGAAAGCTTTCCTCGCCGCAGATGCGTGGCGCGCCCGGCGTCGAGCAGGTTGCCGAAGAACTTCCAGCCCGTCGGCGTCTCGTAGTTGCGCGATCCCCAGCGCATCGGCCACCCGGTCGACGGCGGCGCTGGTCGGCATCGACCGCGCCACCCCTTTCAGTCCGCCTGCATAGCCCGGCGCGAGATGCGCATTCGCCGCCAGCACCGCAAGGCTGTCGGAGGGCGAGACATAGATCCCCCGCCCGACGACCATGTTGCGGTCGCCGTCGCCATCTGAAGCCGCGCCGAAATCGGGCGCGTCCGGCACCGAACATCTCGTCCATCAGCGCCTTGGCCCAGATCGGGTTCGGGTCGGGGTGCATGCCGCCGAAATCCGGCAAGGGCGTGGCCGTTGACCACCGTGCCCGCGCGCGGCACCCAGGCGGTTTTCCAGAATCTCCACTCGCATAGGGCCCGGTCACGGCACACATCGCGTCGATCCGCATCCGGAAGCCGCCCGCGAACATCGCGCGGATCGCGTCGAAGTCGAAGAGCGTCTCCATCAGCGTCGGCATAGTCGGTGACCGGGTCGACCACATCGACCACCATCCCGCCCAGCTGCGTGCCGCCCGATCGCGGTCAAGATCGACATCCTGCGCTTCGATGATCCGGTAGTCGTGTGATCGTCGTGGTGCGCTGGAACATCGCCTCGGTCACTGCTCGGGCGCGGGGCCACCGTTGGGCATGTTGAACTTGACGCCGAAATCCTCATTCGGCCCGCCGGGGTTGTGGCTGGCCGACATGATGATCCCGCCATCGGTCTTGTTCAGCCGGATCAGATGGCTGGCGGCCGGCGTGGACAGGATCGCCCCCTGCCCCACGATCACCCGCGCCGCCCCGTTTGCCGCCGCCATCCGCAGGATCACCTGCGCCGCGCGGTCGTTGAAGTAGCGCCCGTCGCCGCCAAGCACGAAGGTCTTCCCCTTGGCCCCCGACCACGTCGAAGATCGCCTGGACGAAATTCTCCAGATAATGCGGCCCCATGAAGACCGGAGTCTTCTTGCGCAACCCGATGGTGCCCGGCTTCTGCCCTGCGATCGGGCGCGGTCGTGACGGTGCTGACATGGACGGTCATGGCGTGTCTCCCTTTGGCGCGGCCGCAACGGACCGGAAGAGAAGCACCGCGCCTGGCGGGTGCTTCGGTAAAGGCGGCGCGGGTCTCCGGCCGCAAGATCGGGCCGCGTGGTATCGAGCAGCAGCTGCCAGCCGGGCGCGGTGTCCGGCAGATGTAGCCGACTGGCCGGGCCGGCGTTGAAGACGGCAAAGACGGCATCCGGGCTGGGGTCGCCGCCTTCGGCCGTCATGCGCATCTCGACGCAAAGGCAGCGAAACGCGGGATCGTGCCATTCCTCGGATTGCGGCATCGGTCGCCATCGGCGCGCCGCCAGATCACGTCGGGCAGCCCGTCCGACTGGCGCGGGCGGGCATGCAGGAAGCGGCGTTGGCGCAAGACCGGCAGCGACCGGCGCAGGGCGGCCAGCCGGACGACAAAGCGCAGCAGGTCCTCGTCCGGCGTCGGCCCAGTCGATCCAGCTGGTCTCGTTGTCCTGGGCATAGGCGTTGTTGTTGCCGCCCTGGCTGTGGCCGATCTCGTCCCCCGCCAGGATCATCGGCATGCCCTGGGACAGCATCAGCGTGGCCAGCAGGTTGCGCTTGCGCAAGGCACGGGCGGCCCGAACCTTGCGGGTCCTTCGTCGGCCCCTCGATGCCCAGATTGTCCGAGTGGTTCTCGTGGTGGCCGTCGCGGTTGTCCTCGCCATTGGCGAGGTTGCGCTTGATGGTGATAGCTGACCAGGTCTTCAAGCGTGAAGCCGTCATGGCTGGTGACGAAGTTGACCGAAGAGGTCGCCGCCCGCCCGGAATGGTCGAACCGCTCGGCGCGTGCCGAGTATCCGCGTCGGCAAGGTCGCGGGTCATCCCGGCATCGCCGCGCCAGAACCGGCGCACTCCGTCGCGGAACCGGTCGTTCCATTCGATGGAACGGGTGCGGGATAGGCGCCCAGCTGATAGCCGCCGGGACCGATATCCCAAGGCTCGGCGATCAGCTTTACCCGGGACAGGACCGGGTCCTGCCGGATCGCGTCGAAAGAACCCGCCGTTCGGGTCGAACCCATGCGCCTCGCGCCCCAGAACCGTGGCAAGGTCAAAGCGAAAGCCATCGACATGGCCAACCTCGACCCAGTAGCGCAAGGAGTCCATCACCATGCGCAGCACCATCGGATGCGTCAGGTTCAGCGTGTTCCCGGTGCCGGTGTCGTTCACATAGTGCCGCCCGCCACCCGCCAGCCGGTAATAGCTGCGCGTTGTCGAGGCCCCGGAAGCTGAGCGTCGGGCCCCCAGTTCGTCCCCCTCGGCCGTGTGGTTGTAGACCACGTCAAGGATCACCTCGATCCCGGCGGCGTGGAACCGGCCGACCATGGTCTGAAACTCCCGCAACGCGCCTTGCGACATGTAAGCGCGGTTCGGGCGCGAAGAAGCCGAGTCGTCTGTAGCCCCAGTAGTTGCGCAGCCCCTTGCGCGATCAGGAAGCGGTCGTCGACGAAGGCCTGCACCGGCAGAAGCTCGATCGCGGTGACGCCCAGCTTGGGTCAGATGGTCGAGCATCGGCGTCCGAGCAAAGGCCGAGGTAGGTGCCGCGCAGCCCCTTGTCGACGCCGGGATGCAGCGCGGTCAGGCCCTTGACATGGGCTTCATAGATCACCGTATCGGACGCGCGGCGTGCGAGGGGCCTGCGTCGTCGCCCCAGCTGAAGGCCGGGTCGAGCCACCACCGACTTCGGCACCGCAAAGGCGCTGTCGCGGGTGTCGAAACGCAGGTCGCCTCGCGGCTGAGCCGATCTTGTAGCCCATCAGCGCGTCCGACCATTTCAGCCGCCCGTCGAGCGCGCGGGCGTAGGGGTCGAGCAGCAGCTTGTTGCGGGTTGAAGCGATGGCCCTGCTCGGGCGCATAGGGACCATGCGCGCGAAAGCCGTAGAGCGTCCCGGCGTCAGCCCGCCGACATGGACGTGCCAGATATCGCCGTCCCGTTCCGTGATCGGCAGCCGCGCCAGTCTCCTTCCGGCCGTCGGCGGTGAAAAGGCAGAGCTCGATCTGTCTCGGCATGGGCGGAAAAGACGGCGAAATTCACGCCGTCGCCGTCAAAGCTTGCGCCCATCGGCCAGGGCCGCCCGGCGCTGACCGCGTGCTCCGGCGCACCGTGTCGGCGTGACTGGTCTGCGGTCGATCACGTCAGACAGCCCTTCGTAAAGCCTGGCATAGTCGGCGGCACGAGCGTCTCCCAGCCGACGGGATGCGTCATCGCGTTGCGCTGCATCCTTGGCCCAAAGCTTCGGCGTCGGCGTAAAGATCGCAGCAGCTGGCGACAGCGCCTGGCCGAAGCGCCATGGCGTCGACCGGGTGGAAGGTCACGCCGGTCGCAACACCCGCCGCCAGGGTCGCCGGCGTGGAACGTCCGATCACCGTATCGGCCAGCCCGCCGTCGCCAGCGACACCACCGGCAGCGTGCCATAGCGGAGGCCATACATCTGCGTCAGCCCGCAGGGCTCGAACCGAGACGGGCACCAGCACCGCGTCGGCGCCCGCGAACATCCGGTGGCTCAGCGCCTCGTCATAGCCGATGCGTCACCGCCACCCGGCCGGGAAACCGCCTGGCAAGCGCCGCATCGCCGCCTTCCAGCGCCGGGTCGCCCGAGCCGAGGACGACCAGCCCCCCGCCGCCGTCGACGAAAGCCGGGCACGACGCGCCGGCAGAAGGTCGATCCCCTTCTGGTCGGTCAGCCGGCTGACGACGATGGCCAGCGGCCCGGGCACCTCCAGCCCGAACTCCGCCGACAGCGCCGCGCGGTTCAGCGTCTTGCGCTTCATCGCCGTGCGGCAATAGGGTCGGATCCTCGGGATCGGTCTCGGGCGACCAGACGTCGGTGTCGACCCCGTTCAGGATGCCCGACACGACTGGCCGCGCGCGCGGCGATCACGCCTTGCAGGCCCATGCCGAACTCCGGCCGCATCAGTTCGGCGGCATAGGTCGGCGAGACCGTGGTGATCGCGGTCCGCCGTGACCAGACCCGGCCTTCAGCGCTGGAGATCCCGCCGTAATATTCCAGCGCGTCGGCGTGGAAGTGCGTCGGCCGGGCAGCCGCAGCGCCCGCAGCATCTGCGGCCGGGGCCCAGCCCTGAAAGGCGATGTTGTGGATCGTCATGACCGATCTGACGCCCCGGCCGCGCCGTGATAGGCAGATAGGCCGGGGCGAGGCCCGCCTGCCAGTCATGGGCATGCAGGATGTCGGGCGTCCAGCCATCGGCACACCCTTCGCGGGCAATGCGCGGCGCCGACCCAGCACAGGGCCGCAAAGCGTATCGGCATTGTCGGGCCAGTCGCCATCGGGGCCCGGAATAGGGCCCGCCCTCGCGGTCGAAGAGATGGGGCGCATCCAGCAGCAGCACGTCGAACGCCGCCGACGCTGCGCCGTGCAAGCACGCGGCCCGGGCCGCCCCGAAAGGTCGGCTCTTCGGACCAGACATCGGGCCGACATCCGCTGACGCGCCGCGCAGGCTGCGGTAGGCCGGCAGCAGCACCCGCATCTCCCACCCACCGCGGCCAAGCGCTCCGGGCAGCGCGCCCACCACATCGGCCAGCCCGCCGGTCTTGACCAGCGGCACGCATTCCGACGCCACGGAGAGCACCCGACCGCGCACTGCCACGTCTGCACCTCTTGCCGCATGTCTCACAGGGGTCCGGGGTGCGAAAGCCCCGGCTGTCGCACGCGCCGGTTCAGCACAGCGCCTTCGCCCGGGCGTCGAGCATGTCCTGGGTGATCAGCACGATCCCGCCTTCGGTCCGGCGGAACCACTTGGCATCCTCCTCCGGGTCCTCGCCGACGACCAGACCCTTCGGGGATTACCACGCCACGGTCGATCACGCAGTTCGTCAGCTCGCGCCTTGCGGTTGACCGATCACCTGCGGCAGCGCCACCACATGTTCGAGCGCTGGAATAGGAATGCGTCCGACACGCCGGTGAACAGCAGCGAATTGCGCACCTCCGAGCCCGACACGATGCAGTCGCCCGACGACCAGCGACGACACCGCCGATCCCGCGCCGGCCATCCTCGTCATGGATGAACTTCGCGGGCGGCACGATTTCGGCATAGGTCCAGATCGGCCAGGCGTTGTCGTAGAGGTCGAGCTTCGGCACGAAGTCGGTCAGGTCGATATTGGCCTGCCAGAAGGCGTCGATCGTGCCCACGTCGCGCCAGTAGGGCTCGGTTTCGTCGAGCCCGAGGTGCACGCAGCTGTCGGCAAACCGGTGGGCCATCGCCTTGCCGTTCTTCACGATGTCGGGGATCAGGTCGTTGCCGAAATCATGGGTCGAATTCGCGTCCGTCGGCGTCGCTGATCAGCAGCTCGCGCAGGAAAGTCCAGTCGAAGACATAGATCCCCATCGAGGCCAGCGCATGCGTCCGGGTCGCCCGGGATGCGCCGGCGGGTCCTTCGGCTTTTCCAGAAAGTCGGTGATCCGCCTGTTCTTGTCGACATGCCATGACGCCGAAGGCCGTCGCCTCCATCCGGGGCACGGTCAGGCAGCCGATGGTCACGTCCGCCCCGGCTGTCGACATGCTGGCGCAGCATGACCTCGTAATCCATCTTGTAGATGTGGTCGCCCGCCAGGATCACGACGTACTTGATGCCGTAGCTGTCGACGATGTCGATGTTCTGCGTCACCGCGTCGGCGGTGCCGCAGATACCAGTTGATCTCGTCCACCCGCTGGCGACGCGGGCAGGATGTCGAGATATTCGTTCCGTTCGGCCCGGAAGAAGTTCCAGCCGCGCTGGCAGTGGCGGATCAGGCGAGTGCGCCTTGTACTGCGTCGCGATCGCCATCTTGCGGATGCCGGAGTTCAGCGCGTTCGACAGCGCAAAGTCGATGATCCGGGTCTTGCCGCCGAAATAGACCGCCGGCTTGGCCCGGCGGTCGGTCAGTTCCTTCAGCCGGCTGCCGCGCCCGCCGGCCAGGACGAAGGCCATGGCCTGCGAGGACAGCCGCTGGTTCGGTCTTGGCTGCATCGTCGTTCCCCTCCCCAGGGGTTGGCGCTTGCATTGCTCCGGCCTAAGCCTTGCCTGTTGCAGATAGACTGCCGACAAGCGGCGGCAGCGTGACAAGCGCCGATTGCAGCCTGGCCGTGCCAGGGCGTCGGTTCCGCCGTCGACGCCGCCCAGGTTGCCACGGTTGCCGCCGCCATAGACGCGCGGCGTCGGTGTTCAGCACCTCGCGCCAGCGCCCGGCCTGCGGGCAGGCCGAGGCGATAGCTGCGCTCGACCGGCGTGAAGTTGGATCACGACGACGACCATCGGGTCTGTCGCCGCCGCTCCCTTGCGGACCCAGGCATAGACCGAGCGCATCGGCATCGTTCGACTTCGATCCACTGGAAGCCCTCGGGCCGCAGTCGTTGACGTGCAGCGCCGGCATCGTCGCGGTAGACCCTGTTCAGGTCGCGCACCAGCGCGCTGCATGCCCTCATGTGCGGCGATGTCCAGCGATGCCAGTCGAGGCTCTGGTTGTGGTTCCACTCGCGCCCTTGGGCGAATTCCTGCCCATGAACAGCAGCTTCTTGCCCGGATGCCCCCACATGAAGCCGTAATAGGCGCGCAGGTTGGCGAATTTCTCCCAGCGTTGCCCGGCATCTTGTCCAGCATGCGAGCCCTTGCCGTGCACCACCTCGTCATGGCTGATCGGCAGGATGTAGTTCTCGCGAACAGGCATAGTGCAGGCCGAAGGTCATCTGGTGGTGGTGGTACTTGCGGTAGATCGGGTCCTTCTGCATGTAGTCGAGGGTGTCGTTCATCCAGCCCATGTTCCACTTGAAGCCGAAGCCGAGGCCCGCCCGGTTCGACCGGGCGCGACACGCCGGGAAAGGCCGTGCTTTCCTCGGCCACCGTCATGATCCCCGGCACCTCGCCGTAGGCCGTGATGTTCATCGTGCTGCAGAAGCGCGATCGCCTCGTAGTTCTCGCGCCCGCCGTCCTTGTTCGGGATCCACTCGCCCTGCCTCGCGGCTGATAGTCGCGGTAGAGCATCGAGGCCACCGCATCGACGCGCAGCCCGTCGACGTGGTATTCCTCCAGCCAGTAGAGGCGTTGGAGACAAGGTAGTTCGTCACCTCGACCCGGCCGTAGTTGTAGATCAGCGTGTTCCAGTCCTGATGGAAGCCCTCGCGCGGGTCCTGGTGTTCGTAAAGCGCGGTGCCGTCGAACCGGCCCAGCCCATGCGGGTCGGTCGGAAAATGGCCCGGCACCCAGTCGAGGAGCACGCCGAGGCCCTTGCCGGTGCGCCGCATCGACAAAGGCGCGGAATTCGTGCGGTGTGCCGTGGCGGATCGTCGGGGCGAACAGGCCGACCGGCTGATAGCCCCATGAGCCGTCGAAGGGATATTCGGTGACCGGCAGGAACTCGATATGGGTGAACCCCATGTCGGCGGCATAGTCGACCAGTTGCTCGGCCAGTTCCATGATAGCTCAGCATCCGGTTGCCCGGTGCGCGCCGCCAGGACCCCAGATGCACCTCGTAGACCGAGATCGGCGCGTCGATGGCTGTGCCGCGCGGCCCGCGCCGCCATCCAGTCGCCGTCCTGCCAGTCGCCGCGGATTGTCGCGCACGACGCTGGCGTTTGCCGGCGGATGCTCGGACGCCGAAGCCGACCGGATCGGCCTTGAGCGGCAGCAGCGCCGCCGCCCGGACCGCTGATCTCGTACTTGTAGGTCGTGCCCTCGCCGAGGCCGGGAACGAAGATCTCCCACACGCCGGTCGCGCCCGCGCCGGCGCATCGGGTGGCGGCGGCCGTCCCAGACGTTGAAGTCGCCGACCACCGACACGCGCTGCGGCATTCGGGGCCCAGACGGCGAAATGGATGCCCGTCGACGCCCTCATGGGTGATCACATGCGCGCCCAGCACCTGCCAGAGGCGGCGGTGGGTGCCTTCGCCCAAGAGGTATTCGTCCATCTCGCCCAGCACCGGGCCGAAGCGGTAGGGATCGTCGAACTCCCACGTCGCTGCCATGCCCCTCTGCGCGCAGCCGGTAGGTCTGCCGCTTTCGGCCATCTGATGGCCGTGAAAAGCCCCGGCACGCCGGGATAGGGCACCGCTTCGGCCTCGGTCTTGCCGGTCAGCACCCACAGCCGTCTCGGCGCCGGGAACAAAGGCCGTGACCACCCAGCCCTTGCCGCGCTTGTGCGGGCCAAGCACCGAGAACGGGTCGCCATGCCGCCCCCGGCAAGCTCGCGCGGCAGTCTGAGCGTCGGTCAGCGGCGTCTCCTGTGCCTGCAGCCTATGCCGTGCCCGCCCGTCAGCACGCGTCGCTCACAAGCGCCGCCTGTCGCTGTGCCAGATGTCGTCCATGTAGCTGCGGATCGTCCGGTCGGACGAGAAAAACCCGCTGCGCGCCGTGTTCAGCGCCGCCATCCTCCACCCAGCGCGTCCCGGTCCGCATAGGCGACGTCCACCTCGCCTGCGCTGCATGATAGGCGGCAAAGTCCGCGGCGACGAGGAAATAGTCGTGGTGCCAGACGCGATGCACGAGGCCATGATAGCGGTCCGGGTCGTCGGGCGAGAAGCGGCCCTCGGCGATCATCTGCAGCACATCCTGACAGGGCCTGGCTCGCCTCGATCGCCTTGCGTGGCATGATCGGGATCCTCGCGCCGCTTGGCGACCTCGTCGGCGGTCATGCCGAAGAGGAAGAAGTTCTCCGCCCCGACCTCTTGCAGGATCTCGACATTGGCGCCGTCGAGCGTGCCGATGGTCGGCGCGCCGTTCAGCATGAACTTCATGTTGCCGGTGCCCGACGCCTCCTTGCCGGCGGTCGAGATCTGTTCGGACAGGTCAGCCGCCGGGATCAGCCGTTCGGCCATGCGGACGTTGTAGTTCGCCGGATAGACGATCTTCAGCAGATCGCCGCGTCACCGGATCGCTGTTAACAACCTCTGCCACATCATTGATAAGCTGGATGATTTCCTTGGCGACCGCATAGCCCGGCGCCGCCTTGCCGCCGAAGATCTTGACCCGCGGCACCCAGGCCGCCGTCGGATTGGCCTGCGATCGCCTGCCAGTGCGCGATCGTCTCCAGGATGTTCAGAGCTGGCGCTTGTATTCGTGGATGCGCTTGATCTGCACGTCGAACATCGCATCGGGGTTGATCGCGATCGCGCATCTCGCGCTGCAGCCAGTTCGACAGCTCCACCTTGTTGGCGCGCTTGGCCGCGGCGAAGGCCGCGCGGAAGCCGGCGTCGTCGACATGCGGCTCCAGCCCGCGCAGCCGGTCAAGATCGTCCTCCCAGCCCTGCGCCGATCGTCTCGGTGATCAAGGCGCGACAAGCGGCTGGTTCGCCATCCGCAGCCAGCGCCGCGGGGTCACGCCATTGGTCTGGTTGACGATCCGCTCGGGGTGCAGCGTGTGCAGTTCGGGAAACAGGTTCTTCTTGATCAGATCCGAATGCAGCGCCGAGACGCCGTTGACCTTGTGCGCCATGATGAAGGCAAGCTCGCCCATCCGCACTTCCTGGTGCTTGACGATCCCGACATAATGCGGCCGTGTCGGGTAGGCGCGGCGGTGCCAGCCGTCGATCCGCTCGACGATCTGCATGTGGCGCGGCAGGACGTTGCCGAAGGTGAAGGTCGGCCCACCGTTCCAGCGCCTCGGGCAGAAGCGTGTGGTTGGTGTAGCCCAGGCAGGCCCTGCGCGGTGGTCAGCGCCTCGTCGAAGGGCAGCCCGTGCTCGTCCGACAGCAGCCGGATCAGCTCCGGCCCGGCGATCGCGGGATGGGTGTCGTTCATCTGGATCGCGACGTGCGTTGGCAACTGCCGCAGGTCGGAATGGTTGGCCAGATAGCGGCGCAGAATGTCCTGCAAGCGCGGCCGAGGTCAGGAAGAACTCCTGCTTCAGGCGCAAGTTCCTTGCCCTGATAGGTCGTGTCGTCGGGGTAGAGCACCCGGCGACAGCGTGCGCGCCAGCGCCTCGGGCTCGGCCGCGGCGGCGTAATCGCCGCGGTTGAAGCGCTCGAGATCGAACTGCGTCGTGGGCTTCGCGCCCCAAAGCCGCAGCGTGTTGGCCCAGCGGCCCTGCCAGCCGATGACCGGCGTATCATGGGCCTGGCGATGCACGGTTTCGCCGGGATCCCAGACGTCGCGCCCGATGGCGTTCTCGACATGCCCCTTGAAGCCGATGGTATAGGCGGCTTCGGGGCGCTCGAACTCCCAGGGGTGGCGCTGGCTCAGCCAGTCCTCCGGCGTCTCGACCTGCCGACCCGCCTCGAAGCGCTGGCGGAACAGGCCATGTTCATAGCGGATGCCGTAGCCATAGGCCGGGCAGCCGAGCGTCGCCATCGATTCCATGAAGCAGGCCGCCAGCCGGCCGAGCCCGCCATTGCCGAGCGCCGCATCGGGTTCGTCCTCGACGATCACCGCGTCGAAGTCCTGGCCGACGGCGGCCATCGCCTCGGCCGCCTGACGTCGTCGCAGCCCCAGGTTGACGTCGCATCCTCGAGGATACGGCCGATCAGGAACTCCATCGACAGATAGTAGACGCGCTTGCGATCCTCGGCCCAGGTCCGCCGGGTCGAGGCGAACCACGGCTCGACGATCCGGTCGCGGATCGCGTGGGACAGCGCCATGCGCCAGTCATAGCATGCTGGCATTGGGCGCGTCCTTGCCCAGCGTGAAGGTCAGATGGCGCAGGATCGCGGATTTCAGATCTTCGGTGGTGACAGGTGTATCAAACAAGGAGACGTGCCTTCTGCTCAAGTGAAACGGCCCGCCGCTGCGGCCCGCCGGTGCTTTCGATCACCTTCCCCAGAGAACCGGGCATTGCAAGGGCCGTGCGTGCGTCCGATCGCGCAAGGGGTGATCGTTTGCGCTGGCTTTCTGCGCCGTTTGCCCTTGTCGGATTCAAACCGCTTTTGGCTTCAAGTCAATGGTGGTGGCATGATGGACACACAATCAACGCCTTGCGCAGCATTCGCCGGACAGAAGCGCTTTGAATTCGCGGCATCCGCCGTCGTCGCTCGGGTGCCCCCCGGCCTCGCGGGCGTTCAGCCGCCCCAAGTCCGTTCCAGAACCGAATGCCAGTTTTCATAGCACAGCTTGCGCATCAGCGCGCTGTCATAGCCGTGGGTCCGCAGCGCGTCCTGAAGGCGGGGAAAGGCGGTTACGTCCGGAAAGAACGCGGGCAGCGTCGCGCCATCCATGTCGGTGCCGAACCCCACACGATCCTCGCCCATCCGTGCGATGAGATGATCGAGATGGCGAAACAGCGCAGACCAGCCCATCAGGGGGGACCGGCGCCCGTCCCTGCGCAGATGGATGGTTGCAAAGTTCACGCCGACCAACCCGTCGCTTTCGGCGATCATCGCAAGCTGGCGGTCCGTCAGATTGCGCGAGGATCCGGCCATGGCATGTGCGCCCGAATGGGTGGCAACAAGCGGCGCATCGGTGATCTTCGCCACATCGTCGAAGCCGGTCGCATCGAGGTGCGACAGATCGATGAGGATGCGCCGTTCATTGCAGGCGCGCACGAGGCGTCGGCCGGCATCGCTCAGGCCGGGGCCGTTGCCCGCGCCGGCGGGAAACCGAAAGGGAACGCCCTGGCCGAACACATTCCTCCGGCTCCAGACCGGCGCGATGGAACGCACGCCTGCCGCGTGCAATCCGTCCAGGTTTTCGAGGTTCGGCAGCACCGCCTCGGCGCCTTCCAGGTGCAATACTGCCCCGATCACCCCCTGCGCCTGACAGGATCGGATCTCCGCCACCGTCCGGCAGCGTCGGAAACGGCCCGCCGACGCCCGCTCCATCCAGGAAAAGTGGGCGATCATCGCCTGAACGGAACGGTTCGCGACCGCTTGCGGCAGGTCCGGTGCAAGGGGAAGTTCGTAGGACGGCGCATCGAAGGCCGCACCGTGATCGGTCACGAGGGGCGTTCGGGCGGAGGGCACGAAGATGGAAAACAGACCGCCCGCAAATCCCGAAGCGATCAGCCGCCCAAGGTCCATGTGGCCCGAGGCGGAGGCCCCGCTCCACAATTCGGCCCGCCTGTCGGGCTGATGGAACAGACGCAGCAGGAAATCGTTGTGCCCGTCAAAAACCGGGAAGATCATTCTGCACTTCGCTGTGTCAGGTCCGGATTTCCCGGAGCCCCAGTGATACCGCGCGGCGCCCCTGCGGTAAACCCGCGCCGGCCGGGCGCGGACCGGCACCGGGCAGCCGGTTGCCGCCGACTTTGCGGCGCGCCGCCCTTGCAGCATCCAGCCATGCGAATCACCTCCGGAGGCGATCCGCGGCAGGGTTGTGGCGGTCGCGGTATCAATCGGGAAATCGTGTCAGCTTTGTCGCGCAGCACGATCAAATCGCGGGTAGTTCTCCGGTTTTCCCATTGAATCGGCGCAATTAGGCGCATACTTCGACGCAATCAGGCCTCGAGCGGGTCGAACCCCTGATGCAAAGCGGGTGGATATTGCTCGGGTGCCTGCCGTGAAAGACGGCACTTGAGGCAGAACAGACGACACCGGAGCAAGACGATGACAGAAACCGTGAAAAAGCCCGCGCCCCAACAGCAAGGCAGCACCACCCCCGCTGCCGGCCAGATGGGCGGGACCGCAGCCCCGGCCCCGCAACAGGGCCAAGGTCCGATCATCCGCGATTGGGCGTCGATCTGAACGCGGCTTGCGGCGCCCGACGGGTTGGCTAGTGTGACCCAAACAGGTCAGATCGTGCCATGTCGTCTCGCGTGTCCTCCATCCGGAATCTCGGCCCTGCGATGGAAGCCGCCTGTGCTCGCGCGGGCATAAATTCCGCAGAGGATCTGCGGAACCTCGGAACCGACGCAGCCTATCTGCGGGTTCTGGAATCGGGGATGCAACCGCATTTCATCGGCTATTATGTGATCGAGATGGGCCTGCAAGGCAGACCCTGGAACGATTGCCAGGGCGCCGAGAAGGTGGCGCTGCGCAAGCGGTTTGATGCGATAAAGGCGCGGGTGACGAAAAAGGGCCGTTCCGAACTGGACGCGGCCCTCGATCTGTTCGGGGTGGTCGAGCGTCGCCGCTGATGCGGATCAGCCGACGAGTTCGAGACCCGAGAAGAAGAACGCGATCTCACGCGCGGCGGTTCCGGCGCGTCCGAGCCGTGCACCGAGTTTTCGCCCTTGGACAGCGCAAATTCCTTGCGGATGGTACCGTCGGCGGCAGCGGCCGGATCGGTTGCACCCATGACTTCGCGGTTCTTCAGGATCGCGCCTTCGCCTTCCAGCACCTGCACGACGACCGGCTCGGAGGCCATGTAGGCGACGAGTTCACCGTAGAATCGGCGCTCCTTGTGCTCGGCGTAGAAGGCGCCGGCCTGACCTGCGGTCAGGTGGATGCGCTTGGAGGCAACGACGCGCAGGCCGGCCTCTTCGAACTTGGCAATGATCTTGCCGGTCAGGTTGCGCTTGGTGGCATCGGGTTTGATGATCGACAGGGTACGTTCGATGGCCATCGGGCTCTCCATGAATATGCGGCGTGACGCCGGAATGGGACGCGCGGCTGCTAACACGCCCTGCCCGCGATGAAAAGGTCATAGCGCATTGACGAAGGCCGCCTGATCAGGCACTTCGCCGCAATGCTGAAGATCGAAGACATCACCTACTCCGTCGAAGGCCGCCCGCTGTTCGAGGGCGCATCCGCGACGATTCCCACCGGCCACAAGGTCGGCCTTGTCGGCCGCAACGGCGCGGGCAAGACCACGCTCTTCCGCCTGATCCGGGGCGAACTGGCGCTGGAGGGCGGCGAGATCACCCTGCCCCAGCGCGCCCGCATCGGCGGCGTGGCGCAAGAGGTGCCGTCATCGGACACCTCGCTGCTGGACACGGTCCTTGCGGCCGATACCGAGCGCGCGAGCCTGATGGCCGAGGCGGAGACCGCGCATGACCCGCACCGGATCGCCGAGATCCAGGCGCGCCTGACCGATATCGACGCCTGGTCGGCCGAGGGTCGCGCTTCGGCCATCCTGAAGGGCCTCGGCTTTGATGCCGAGCAGCAACTGATGCCCTGTTCCGCCTTCTCGGGCGGCTGGCGGATGCGGGTGGCGCTGGCGGGCGTGCTTTTCGCGCAGCCCGACTACCTGCTTGCTGGACGAACCGACCAACTATCTGGACCTTGAAGGTGCGCTTTGGCTGGAAAGCTACCTGGCAGAAGTATCCCCACACGGTCCTCATCATTTCCCACGACCGCGGCCTTCTGAACCGGGCCGTGCAGGGGATCCTGCATCTCGACAACCGCAAGCTGACCTACTGGACAGGCGCCTATGACCAGTTCGCCCGCCAGATGGCCGAGCGTCGCGCGGTCCTGCAGGCCGAGGCCAAGAAGCAGGACGCGCGGCGGGCGCATCTGCAAGTCTTCGTGGACCGCTTCAAGGCCAAGGCCTCCAAAGCCGTGCAGGCGCAGTCCCGCGTCAAGATGCTGGAGAAGATGACGCCGATCACCGCGCCCGAGGATGCCAAGAAGGTGGTCTTCACCTTCCCCGAGCCCGAAGAACTTGTCGCCGCCGATCATCAACCTGGACGGGGCGGCCGTCGGCTACGGCGGCCCGCCGGTGCTGCAGCAAGCTGAACCTGCGGATCGACCAGGACGACCGGATCGCCCTTCTGGGCCGCAACGGCGAGGGCAAGTCGACGCTTTCCAAGCTGTTGGCGGGCAAACTTGCAACCTGCGAGGGCAAGTTCGACGCGGTCATCCAAGCTGCGGATCGGTTACTTCGCGCAGCATCAGGTGGACGAGCTGCATCTCGACGAAACGCCGCTCCAGCACATCCAGCGCCTGCGCCCGGACGAAGGGCAGCCGCGGCTGCGCGCCCGGCTCGCGGGCTTCGGGCTTGATGGCCGATCAGGCGGATACGGTCGTCGGCGCGGCTGTCGGGTGGGCAGAAGGCGCGGCTGTCGCTGCTGCTTGCCACCATCGACGCGCCGCACCTGCTGATCCTCGACGAACCGACCAACCACCTCGACATCGAAAGCCGTGAGGCGCTGGTCGAGGCGCTGACCGAATACTCCGGGCGCGGTCATCCTGGTCAGCCACGACATGCACCTGCTGGGCCTTGTCGCCGACCGGCTCTGGCTGGTCAAGGACGGCGCGGTCGACGCCCTATCACCGACGATCTCGAGGCCTATCGCCGCCAGCTGCTGGCCGGTGACGAGGCGCCCAAGGAAAAGCCGGCGCCAAGCCGGCGCAAGAAAGCCGAAGCCGCGGAACGAAGTGGCCTGGCGCTGACGGCCGAGGTCCGCAAATGCGAGGACCGCGCTCGCACAAGCTGAACGACATGCGCGACAAGCTGGCCAAGAAGCTGGCCGACCCGGCGCTGTACGAACAGGCGCGCATCGGCGAGCTGGAGACCTGGCAGAAGAAATATGCCGAGGTGATGGACGCGCTCGACAGGGCCGAGGCGCTGTGGCTGACGGCCGAGGCACGCATCGAAGAGGCGGGGCGCTGATGGATACCGGATTTCTGATCACCGCCTTCGTCACGCTGTTCGTGGTCATCGATCCGCCCGGTCTGATCCCGCTGTTCATCGCGCTGACGCAAGGCATGACCGAACAGCACCGTCGTGCCATCGGTCTGCGGGCCTGCCTCATCGGTGCGATCCTGTTGACGCTGTTCGGCCTGTTTGGCGAGGCGGTGCTGGGTTTCGTCGGAATATCGATGCCGGCCTTCCGGATCGCCGGAGGCATCCTGCTGTTCCTGACAGCACTCGACATGCTGTTCGAACGCCGCACCCAGCGGCGCGAAGGCCAAAAGACCGACCCGCATCACGACCCGTCGGTGTTTCCGCTGGCGACGCCCCTGATCGCCGGGCCCGGTGCGATCGCGTCGATGATCCTGCTTGTCGGCCAGTCCGGTCCGGGCTGGGGGGGGACCATCGCAGTCCACCTTCTGATGCTGACGCTGGTGGGGTTCACGTTCCTGCTGTTTCTCGTTGCCGGTCCGATCGAACGGGCACTGGGCCGCACCGGAACCATCGTCATCACGCGTCTTCTGGGGATGCTGCTCGCCGCGCTGTCGGTGCAATTCGTCATCGACGGGGTGGTGGGGACCGGTCTTTTCTCCTGACCCCCGGTCGCCCGATTGCACCCCGCCGGGGCCGCACCTACATCGGCTGGGAAAAAGGAGAGTGAGATGAGTGGCGGCTCGGCAGCCCAGATTGTCTATCTGGTCATCCTGCTTTGTGCGGTCGGCGGCTGGGTGCTCGTGGAGTACCGCAACCGCATGGGCCAGGCGCTGCGCACCGGCATGGCCTGGGGCCTGATCTTTGTCGGCCTGATGGCGGGGTATGGGCTGTGGAGCGATCTTCGCAACGATATCCAGCAACAGGCCATGATGATCGGTGACAGGATGGAAGTGCCGCGCTCGGCCGATGGTCACTACTACCTGACGCTCGACGTGTCCGGAAAGCCCGTGAACTTCATGATCGACACCGGCGCCACCAATGTCGTGCTGTCGCAGGCCGATGCCCGGCGCGTCGGCATCGACCCCGATGCCCTCGTCTATCTGGGTCAGGCGCAGACGGCAAACGGGGCCGTCCAGACCGCACGGGTGCGTCTTGCGGATGTCGCCCTTGGCCCGTGGCGCGACGACAGCGTGCCGGCTTGGGTGACGAAGGGCGCCATGGACGGTTCGCTCCTCGGCATGGAATACCTGGGGAAATTCCATATCGAAATCGCCGGCGACAAACTCGTGTTGCGCCGGTAACGCCTACGGCTATCGCGAGGCCGCATGTGAAGGCGCGGCGGGCCTGTCCATCTTCTTTTCCCATCGCCCCGCGTCTTCGGACCAGTATTGCGACGCCACGCCGGAGGCGGCCATGCGCCGCCACTGTTCGCGGGCGAACCCGAGCGCATCGGGATCGCTGCCATCGAAGAGGATCCAGACACGGTCCAGCCCCTCGGCTTCGCGAGGCTCCACCTCCGCACCGTCGATCGCCATGAGCGCCCGTGTTCCGGGTGCAAGCGCCAGCCCTTCGGTCAGCAGCACCGGCTGGTCGTCATCATGTTTTCCCCCGGAACGGCCATGTGGCAGGAATTCGTCCTCGGGGCCAAGCCAGAGAAGCCGGTCCAACTCGTCAAGCCGCGCGGGATCGCCGCCGCGCACCGTGATCCGCCACCCGTTGGTCAAGGCGCGGGCAAGAAGCGTATGGACCGTCGCGGCGATGGGCGAACGGGTCAGGTGATAGAACAGGACGACGCCCATCTATCCCTCGAACATGTCCCGAACCAGCCGATCGAGTGTCATGACACCCCAGCCCGTCGCGCCCTTGGGGGCATAGGCCGTGTCAGTCTTGACGCTGGCGGTTCCGGCGATGTCGAGGTGGCACCAGGGCGTCTCGGGCTTCACGAACCGCTGAAGGAAGCAGGCGGCGGTGATCGCCCCACCCTCGCGGCCTGTCACGTTCTTCATGTCGGCGATGCGCGACTTCAGCAAGGCATCGTAATTGTCGCCCATCGGCATGCGCCAGGCGCCTTCCCCTTCGGACTTGGCGGCCTTCAGAAGCGCATTGCACAACTTGTCGTCGTTCGAGAACACGCCGGTGTTCTCGTGCCCAAGCGCCACAACCATCGCCCCTGTCAGGGTCGCAAGGTCGATCATGCCCTTGGGCTTGAAACGCTCCTGCGCATACCAGAACACGTCGGCCAGAACGAGGCGGCCCTCCGCGTCGGTATTGATGACCTCGATCGTATCGCCCTTCATGGATCGCACGACGTCTCCTGGCCGCTGTGCCTTGCCGTCGGGCATGTTCTCGACCAGCCCGACAAGGCCCACGACATTCGCCTTGGCCTTGCGCAACGCCAGCGCGCGCATCAGGCCGGCCACGACACCCGCGCCCCCCATGTCGGCCGTCATGTCTTCCATCCCCGCCGCCGGCTTGATCGAGATGCCGCCGGTGTCGAATGTCACCCCCTTGCCGATCACGGCCAGCGGCGCCTCGCCCTGCTTGCCGCCGTTCCATGACATGACGACGATCTTCGATGGGTTCGCCGACCCTTGACCCACGCCCAGCAGCGCGTTCATGCCCAGCCGTTTCATCTCGCTTTCGTCGAGGATATCGACGTCGAGCCCCAGTTCCTGCATGGCCGCAAGGCGCGCCGCGAAATCATCGGGCGTCAGGACGTTGGCCGGTTCGTTCGTCAGATCCCGGGTGAAGAACACACCCTCGGCAACGGCGGCAAAGGGCGCAGCCCTGGCCGCGACCGCTTCGGGTGAGGCGATCATGAAGGTGACGGCCCCGGGCGGCTTCGTGTCGCCGCTGCGATAGATGGTGAAGTCATAGGCCCTGAGGGCGAGGCCAAACGAAATCTCCGCGGCTTTCGGATGCGATTCCGCAAGCACCAGGGCGCCCGCCGGCCCCAGGGCCTTGCCGATGGCCGCGCCCGCCTTTCGGGCGACTAGCCCATCCGCGGCGCGGTCGAGTTTCACGACCTGCAACGCTTCGGCGGAAAGCCCGCCCGGCCAGGCGAGATCCAGCGCATCGCCGGGCTTGAGCTTCTCGAAGGCCGCCGAATCCACAAAGCGCTGAAGCGCGCCGCGCGTCAGCCGGTTGACGCGCCGTGCCGCCGGTCCGATCGCGCCCCCTGCCCCGGCGAATACCACGACCCGGCCCGCGTGATCCGGAACGGAGGCAAGGTCGGTGGCGTGAAACTGGATCGAAACGGGTTGGGTCATGACAGTCCTCAGCAAGGTGAACAGGCAAGGCGAAACAGGCGATCGGGCCAAGCCCCGCGTGCGGGCCGAGCCTAGCCCGCACCCCGCCGGTTGACCAGATAGCAGTTTTCGTTCCCCGCGAATTCCACTACCGTCCACGACAGGGGCAAATCGGGGGCAGAACGCCGGTGTCGAAATTCGACAGATACATCCTGTCGCAACTGATGGGGTTTTTCGGCTTTTTCTCGCTAGTGCTGGTGGCCGTTTACTGGGTCAACCGGGCGTTGGGGCTGTTCGACGATCTGATCGGCGATGGTCAATCCGCCCTCGTCTTCCTCGAATTCACCGCGCTGACGCTGCCCAACGTGATACGCCTCGTTCTTCCGATTTCGGCATTTGCCGCGACCGTCTACGCGACCAACAGGCTGACACAGGAAAGCGAACTGGTGGTCATGCAGGCCACGGGTTTCTCGCCTTGGCAACTCGCGCGCCCGGTCCTCTACTTCGGCCTCATCGTCGCGCTTCTGATCGCCATCCTGATGAACTTCATCGTGCCCGCAAGCCGAACGACGCTTGCCGAACGATCGGCGGAAATCGAGGCGAACGTCACCGCCAAATTCCTGCGCGAGGGAACTTTCCTGCATCCGACGCCCGGTATCACCTTCTACATCCGCGAGATCGCGCCCACCCAGGAATTGCTGGAGGTGTTCCTGTCGGATGCCCGCAATCCCGAGCAGCGGGTGACATACAGCGCCCTGCGTGCCGTCCTGCTTCGCAGCGAGAGCGGCCCCAAACTCGTGATGTTCGAGGGAACGGCCCAAACGCTCGACCGGGCAACGGGCCGGCTGACGGTCACCCGCTTTGATGATTTCACCTATGATCTGGGGGCATTCCTTACCCGCAAGCCTGTCGCCGGGCGGACGGCAAAGGAAGTGGCGACGCCCCGGCTTCTGGCGGCATCGGCCGATCTGCAAGCCGATCTGGGGGTGTCGCGCGCCGTTCTGCTTCAGGAAGGCCACAGCCGGCTGGCCAACCCCATCCTGGGCCTCGCGGGCGCGCTGATCGGCTTTGCAACATTGATGCTCGGCGCATTCAGTCGCTTTGGCCTCTGGCGTCAGGTGCTCGGGGCGATCGTCATCCTCGTGCTGATCCAGTTGACCGACAACGCGGTCGCAACCGTCGCCGTTCGCAACGAACATGCTTGGCCGCTGACGTATCTCGCGCCGTTCATGGGATTGTGCGTCGCGGCCAGCATCCTTTGGTGGGTCAGCGGCAGCCAGCGCAGGCCCCGGCTGCGGGCAGGGATCGCGACATGACGCTGAGCCGCTATATCGCGCGCCGCTTCGCGATCATGTTCTTCATGGTATTCGGCATCTTCTTCGGCCTGATGATGCTTGTCGACATGGTCGAGCTCGTGGGCCGATTTTCGCAGCCCATCGGGATCGCTCAGCTTGCGGGGCTTGCCGCGCTCAAGGTTCCTGAAAGCCTCTACAGGATCTTGCCCCTCGTGATGGTCCTGTCCGGGATCGCCTTCTTTCTTGCGCTCGCGCGGTCGAGCGAACTGGTGGTGATCCGGGCAAGCGGCCGGTCGGGATTGCGCCTCCTTGTGACACCCGCCGTCGTGGCGCTGACGATCGGCGCGCTTGCGGTGATGATGATGAACCCGATCGTCGCCGGAACGATCCGCAAATACGACGAACTCGTTTCGCGCTACTCCAGCGGAAACTCGAGCGTGTTGTCGATCAGCCCCGAGGGTCTGTGGCTGCGTCAGGGGGGCGAGGGTCAGCAGACCGTCATCCGGGCGAGCCGCTCGAACCAGGACGGCACGATCCTCAGCGACGTGACCTTCCTGGGTTTCGACGGCAGAGGTCATCCGGTCTCGCGGACCGAGGCCGCCGAAGCGAGGCTGATGCCGGGTGCATGGCACCTGACTTCGGTCAAGCGCTGGCAACTCGATGCGCCCAATCCGGAGGCGACCGCGATCTCGACGGACAGCGCGGAAATACCTTCCGATCTGACGCGCGATCGCATCCGGGACAGTTTCGGAGATCCCTCGGCCGTGCCGATCTGGGATCTGCCCGGCTTCATCGCCGGGCTCGACGCCGCCGGCTTTTCGGCCAGACGGCACAAGGTCTGGCTACAAATGGAATTGGCACAGCCGTTTCTGATGGCCGGCATGGTTCTGCTTGCAGCCGGTTTCACGATGCGCCACACGCGGTTTGGCGGGACGGGAACGCTCGTGCTGGGCGCGGTGCTTGCGGGTTTTGCCATGTTCTTTCTGAGGAACTTCGCGCAAGTGCTTGGCGAGAATGGCCAGATCCCCGTCACGCTCGCCGCCTGGTTCCCACCGATTTCCACCATACTGCTGGCGCTCGGCCTTCTCCTGCATATGGAGGATGGGTGATGGTGCGGCTTGCGCTTGCGGTGCTCGTGCTTTTCGTCCTGCCCCTGCGCGCCCTGGCCGAAGGTCCGGCGACGCTGATCGCGGACCGGGTCGAAATCCAGGCCGACAGCGTTCTGGTCGCGGATGGGGCAGTGGAGGTTCTCTATCAGGGGATGCGGCTCAAGGCGGCCCGCGTCACGTTCGACCGCAAGACGGACAGGCTCTTGATCGAGGGCCCGCTGGTTCTGACCGATGAGAGCGGAACGCGGCTTCTTGCAAGCCAGGCGGACCTGTCGTCGGACCTGCGCGACGGGCTTCTGACGGGCGCGCGGCTCGTTCTCGACCAGCAGTTGCAACTGGCCGCGACCGAGGTCCAGCGGGTCGGCGGACGTTACACGGAACTTGACAGGACGGTCGCCTCTTCGTGCCAGGTTTGCGCGGCAAACCCCACGCCTCTCTGGGAAATCCGGTCCAGTCGCGTGGTGCATGACCAGCTTGAGCGGCAGCTTTATTTCAGCAATGCGCAATTGCGTGTCGCGGGGGTGCCGGTGTTCTACCTGCCCCGGCTCCGCATTCCCGACCCGACGCTCAAGCGCGCGACAGGCTTTCTTCAGCCCGAGATCACCAGCACGAGCAACCTCGGCATGGGGGTCGGGCTTCCCTATTTCATCGCGTTGGGCGACAGCCGCGACCTGACGCTGACGCCATTCGCCGCGACGAAGAACGCCCAGTCGCTCGGTTTCCGGTACCGCCAGGCTTTCGAGACAGGGCAGATCGAATTCAACGGCGCCGTCTCGTCTGATCAGATCAAGCCCGGGGATCTGCGCGGCTACCTGTTCGCCACGGGCGCCTTCACCCTTCCCAGGGACTTCCAGCTCAGCTTCGGGATACAGACGTCCAGCGACAAGGACTATCTCAGCGACTACGGGATATCGCTGCAAGACGTGCTGACCAGCTATGTCGTGGTCCAGCGGGTGAAGCGCGATCAATACGCGCTTGGCCGCATCATCAATTTCGACTCGCTGCGCAGTGACGACAGTATCGACACGACCCCCTCGACGCTGTTCGATCTGGGGGTTGTGGAAGAATTCGAACCCCTCATCATCGGCGGGATCGCCACATTGCGCTATCAGTTGTCCGGGCAGACGCGGATCTCGTCGACCACGGAAGATACCAACGAAGACGGGCTCGCGGATGGTCTGGATACCGGGCGCGCGCTGGTCAGGATGGATTGGCGGCGCAACTGGATCCTGCCGGGAGGCCTCGTCGGAACGGCATTGGGACGGTTGCAGGGCGATATCACCGCCGTGCAGCAAGACCCCACCTATCCATCGCAGATCGGTCGCCTCTACGGGGTCGGCGGGGCCGAATTGCGGTGGCCACTGGTGCGCCAGGGCAACGACGGGTCAAGCCAGGTGCTCGAACCGGTCGTGCAACTCGTCCTTGCGCCCAACTCGAGCCCAGATGTTCCCAACGAGTTCGAGCCAGCTTGTCGAGTTCGACAGCGGCAATCTGTTCTCGCTCGATCGCTATCCCGGCACGGACGCGGTGGAATTGGGATCGCGCGCGACCGTGGGCCTGTCCTGGACGCGGTATGACAGCGCCGGATCGACGCTGGCGCTCGCGTTCGGGCGCATCTACCGCGCGACCAATACCGATCAGTTCGACATCTCGACCGGTCTGGACGGAACGCAATCGGACTGGCTTCTGGGTGCCCAGATCATCGCCCCGCTCGGCCTCAGCCTGACCCAGCGCATCCTGCTGGACGAGAATCTTGATGCCACCGAGGCGGAATCACGCTTCGGCTGGATCGGCGAGAACCTGACGGTGAGTTCCGGCTATTACTGGAACATCGCCGATCCCGAAGCGGGTCAGGACGATGATATCTCGGAATGGACCATCGACGGCAGTTGGCAGATGACCGACAACTGGACCGGCCGGTTCGGACTTCGCCAGGATTTCATCGCAGGACGTGCATCGCGGGCCAACCTTGGCCTCGAGTATCGCAACGAGTGCATTCTTGTCGATCTTTCCCTCTCGCGTTGGTACTCGGACTCAACTAGTCTGGACGCGACCACACAGGTCGGCCTTGCCGTGGACCTGCTTGGTTTCGGTGGCAGCGGTGCGCCGGGACCGGCGCGGCGGTGCAAGGGCTAGACGACACATTCGGACCGGCTGCCGCGCAGCCCCACAAGACAGATCGGGCCGAGGCCCGGCAGGCAGAGCAGAGATAGCGGACACGCCCATGCGCTTCATCCTTCTGATCGCGACGAGCACGTTCCTGATCGTGTCCGGACCCATCGCCCGGGCCGCGGATGGCCTGTTTGCGCCCCGCATCATCGTGAACGATCAGGCGATCACCAACTTCGAGGTCGAACAGCGGGTGCTGTTTCTCAAGGCCGTCAACACGGCAGGCGATCTTGACACGATCGCCGTCAGGGATCTCATTGAAGACAGCCTCAAGCGTCAGGCCGCGAGCCAACTCGGGCTAGAGTTGACCGAGGATGAGATCAAGGCCGGTTTGGCCGAGTTTGCGGGCCGCGCGAACCTGTCGGTCGAGGAGTTCACGACGATCCTTGCCGAAGAGGGTGTGGCGCCCGAGACGTTCAGGGATTTCGTCAAATCCGGCCTGATCTGGCGATCGGTGGTCCGGAAAAATTCGTGGGCCTGGTCCTCGTTTCCGAAGGCGAGGTCGACCGCGCCCTTGCAACCACCAAACAGCTTGGCGGCGTGCGCGTCCTGATGTCGGAACTGATCATCCCCGCACCTGTCGGCGAGGAACGGGACGCCGTGGCACAGGCCGAAGAACTGGCGGCAACCATCGACAGCGTCGATGCTTTCTCCGAGGCGGCCCGGCAATTCTCGGCGGCCGGTTCGGCAAGTCAGGGCGGGTTCATCGACTGGGTCGACATCGGCAGGCTGCCCCCTGCCCTCAGGGATACGGTGCTTCGGCTGACCCCGGGCGAGGTGACCCGCCGATCATTCTGCCCAATGCCGTCGGCCTTTTCCAACTGCGCGGCATCGAGGAAACGGGCCGGCCAGCCGATGTTGCCGTGGAGGTGGATTATGCGCAACTGGCGCTGCCGAACACCTCCGAAGGCCTGTCGGAAGCCGGTCGGATCATCGCGGGGGCCGATCGGTGTGAAGACCTTTACGCGCTGATAAAGGGTCCGGCGCAGAGCCAGATTTCAAGGCAGACGTCGCCTGTCGGTCAGGTGCCGCGGGACATTGCGATCGAACTGGCGAAACTCGATCCCGGCGAGATGTCGGTGGGCCTGCGCCGCAGCGATGCAATCGTCTTTCTGATGCTTTGCGGCCGCGTTGTGGTGCCAGAGGTTCCCGAAGGCGCGGAACCCCTGACCCGCGATCAGATCAGGACGCAGGTTCTGAACCAGAAACTTGCGCTGGCCGCCGATGGCTATCTGCGCAAACTCCGCGCGGCGGCGGTGATCCGGGAACCGTGAAAGCCCCTTCCGGACCGATCGCGCTGACCTGCGGCGAACCTTCGGGGATCGGACCCGAAATCGCCGTGAAGGCACGCCGGGAAATCGGCGGAACCATCCCGTTCTTCTGGATCGGCGACCCAAGGCACCTGCCGCCGGACACGGCGCATCAGGTCATCTCTCATCCCTCGCAGGCGATATCCGTGCCGGCGGGTGCCCTGCCCGTGCTGCATCATGCCTTCGCCGCCCCTGCCAGTCCCGGCAGGCCGGATGCCGGGAATGCCCGCGACGTGATCTCGGTGATCGACACGGGCCGTTTCGCTGGTGATGTCTGGCGAGGCCGGGGCCGTCTGCACGGCCCCGATCAACAAGAAGGTGCTGAAGGACGGCGCTGATTTCGCCTTTCCCGGCCATACCGAATATCCTGGCGGCGCTGGCCGGGGTGCCCCGTGGTGATGATGCTGGCCTGTCCCGCAGCTGCGGGTGGTGCCCACGACGATCCATATCCCTCTGGCCGAGGTTCCGGCCGCGCTGACGCGCGACCTGCTGGAGCGTACGATCCGGATCACCGATCGCGCGCTGCGGCACGATTTCGCCCTGTCCTCGCCGCGCCTTGCGGTTGCGGGGCTGAACCCCCACGCGGGCGAAGGTGGCGCCATGGGACGGCAAGAGATCGAGATGATGATCCCGCTTCTGGCGCGCCTTCGGGCGGAAGGGTTGATCCTCGAGGGGCCGCTGCCCGCGGACACCATGTTTCATCCCGCAGCACGCGCGCGCTACGACGCGGCGATCGCGATGTACCATGATCAGGCCCTGATCCCGATCAAGACCATCGACTTCTCGGGTGGTGTCAACCTGACGCTGGGCCTGCCCTTTGTGCGCGACATCACCGGACCATGGCACCGCGTTCGACATCGCGGGGTCGGGAACCGCCGATCCTGCGAGCCTCGTGGCCGCGATCAGGATGGCGGCCGAACTGGCCGGACGACGCGCCGGCACTCAGGGCAGGCGCGATGGCAACGATAGACGGTCTTCCCCCCTTGCGAGCGGTGATCGCGGCGCACGGCCTGGTGGCCAAGAAACAACTTGGCCAGAACTTCCTTCTGGACCTGAACCTGACCGCGCGGATCGCGCGTTCGGCCGGCGATCTGGCGAACTGCGATGTGCTCGAGGTCGGGCCCGGACCCGGGGGGCTGACGCGTGGGCTGCTGGCGGAAGGCGCGCGACGGATCCTCGTCATCGAAAAGGATCCGCGATGCCTGCCGGCGCTGAACGAGATTGCAGCCGCCTATCCCGGACGGCTCGAGGTCATCATTGGGGATGCCCTGTGCGGTCGATGTCACCGGCGCACCTTCGCCCGCCGATCCGGATCGTCTCGAATCTGCCCTACAACGTCGGCACCGAGTTGCTGATGCGGTGGCTGCTCGCCCGATGAATGGCCACCGTTCTGGGACAGCCTGACCCTGATGTTCCAGAGCGAAGTGGCCGAGCGCATCGTCGCCGCGCCCGGATCAAAGGCCTATGGCCGCCTCGCGCTGCTCGCGCAATGGCGCACCGATCCGCACATCGTGCTGACCCTGCCGCCCGAAGCCTTCGTTCCCGCGCCAAAGGTCCATTCCGCCGTGGTGCATTTCACGCGCCGCCCCGCGCCGATCTTTCCGGCGGATGAGGCGGTCCTGCTGAAGATAACGGCGATGGCCTTCAACCAGCGCCGCAAGATGCTGCGCTCCAGCCTCAAGGCCCTCGCCCCGGGCATCGAGGACAAACTGCGGCTTGCAGGGATAGATCCGACCGCACGCGCAGAAGAGATCCCTCTCGAGGGGTTCTGCGCGCTGGCGCGAATCATCGCAGGCTGAGTTATTCCGCAGCTTCCGCGGGCCCGCCCCCGTCCGACGGCGGGGTATCGTCGCGGGGCTTGCGAGGCGCGCGGGGGCGACGCTGGGCCGGGGCCTCCGCGCTGCGTTCCGCGGCCTCGGGTGCAGGCGCGGGTTGCGCAGTTGCCGACGCGTCCGGGTTCTGGTCACGGGGCTTGCGATCGTCGCGGCGGCGGACCTGCCGTTCGCCCTGCTCCGGCTTCGGCCCACGGTCGCGACGCTCGGACCCTTCCGGTCGGCCGGGCTGCGACACCTCCTGGCGGCCCCGCGTCTCGGGCGTTTCGACCAGGCTGCTTTCGCCAAGATCGTCGATGAAGTCCATCATCGAAGTGGATCGGGGGGCGGGCGCGTCCGGCTGATCGTCCCGGCCATCGGGGCGCTGGTCGTCGCGATAGGACGGGCGGTCACGGGTCTGCATGTCGCGGGGCTGCCCTGCGGTCCGCCCTGGCTTCCAACCTGGCTTCCACCCTGGAAACCACCTTGCGCGCCGCCACCATTGTTGCCGTTGCCGTTGCCGTAGTCGCCCTGCGGCCGACGCTGCTCCTGCTCGGCGGCCAGTTCGCGCTGCGCCTCGGCCAGCATGCGGGTGTAGTGCTCGGCGTGCTGCATGAAGTTCTCGGCTGCGACGCGGTCATTGGACATCTGGGCGTCGCGCGCGAGGATCTGATACTTCTCGATGATCTGCTGCGGCGTGCCGCGCACCTTGCCCTCCGGTCCTGAACTGTCAAAGACACGGTTGACGATATTGCCCATGGACCGAGGCCGGTTCGACTTCGAGCGCGAGCGTGATTTGGATGATCTCATGTGTTCCGTATTTCCGGCTTGGGTCTGGATTTGCCCGAAGCACCTGTGTCCGGTCGCGGAGCGATCCCTTACGGGTTCCATCGACGAATGTCAGGCTTGCGAGAGAGGTGCCTTTCAAGAGGCGCCTTGCAAAGGCACCTGCACCCCTTCGTCGAATAAACATGCCTCTCGCGCGCGCACAAGTGGAAACTGCGCCAAATTCGCTGGGTTTGACGCAACCGGGATCGATTCGATGGGCCTGTGGCGCGAATCCCGCACCCGGCTTGCCACATCAACCGCCCGCCATGCGCGCAAGCACCACGCGATCCCGCCCATCCATGTCCGTGCGCACCTCGACCTCGCGCAGACCCGCCTCGACCAGCAATCCGGTCACTGCCAAAGCCTGGGTCGGGCCGATCTCGACGATCAACCGTCCCCCGGGCTCGATGTGGCGTGGTGCATCGCGCGCGATTGCGCGATAGGCGTCCAGGCCATCCCCGCCCGGCGACAACGCCATGCGCGGCTCCCAGTCGCGGACTTCCGGCGCAAGCCCGCCAATCTCGGCGTCGGGAATGTACGGGGGGTTGGACACCACAAGATCGAATGATCCGCTTACGCCGCGCCACCAGTCCGAAAGCAGCAGGGTGGCCCTGCCCCCGACCCCGTGTTCGCGGGCGTTCGTTTCGGCGACGCGCAAGGCGGCTTCGGACAGATCGACCCCGACACCGCTGGCCGACCCACATTCCGCAAGCAGGGACACGAGGATCGCCCCCGAGCCGGTTCCCAGGTCGATCACCCGTTCAAATGGTGCCTCGAGCGCGGTGGCGACCAGCGTCTCGGTTTCCGGCCGCGGGTCCAGCACCTCGGGTGTCACGCGAAACATCCGGCCCCAGAACAGGCGCCGGCCAACGATCTGGCTGACAGGCTGACGACGGCACCGCGCCAGGATGCACGCCTCGAACAGTTCCGCGGCGCTGTCGGAAATCGGATCGCCCAGATGCAGCGTCAGGCGATCAGGGGCCACCGCCATCGCATGTGAAAGGATCAGGCGCGCGTCGCGGGCCGCACCCTCTACCCCCGCCACGCGCAAACGGTCGATGGCGAGTTTCAACGCCTGGGCGCCGGTCATGCCTCCATCTCGGCGAGTTTTTCGGCCTGGTCATGCGCAACCAACGCATCGATCACGTCCGACAGTCCGCCTGCCAAGATCTGCGGCAGGGCGTAGAGCGTCAGGTTTATGCGATGGTCGGTCATCCGGCCTTGCGGAAAATTGTAGGTGCGGATGCGCTCGCTTCTGTCCCCCGACCCGACCTGCGACCGCCGGTCGGCGGCGCGCGCAGTGTCGATGCGCGACCGTTCCAGATCGAACAGCCGGGCGCGCAACACCTGCATCGCGATCTCGCGGTTGCGGTGCTGCGACTTTTCGGACGACGTGACCACGATGCCGGTCGGAATGTGCGTCAGGCGAACGGCGGAGTTGGTCGTGTTGACGTGCTGTCCCCCTGCCCCGGAAGATCGCATGGTGTCGATCCGCACATCGCCGGCCGGAATGTCGAGGTCGACCTCTTCGGCCTCGGGTAGAACGGCCACGGTCGCCGCCGATGTATGGATGCGCCCCTGCGCCTCGGTTTCGGGAACGCGCTGCACCCTGTGCACGCCGCTTTCGTATTTCAGACGGGCGAAAACGCCCTCGCCCTGCACATGCACGACGGCCTCTCGTATACCGCCGAGATCGCTTTCCTGCACCTCGAGGATCTCGAACCGCCAGCCCTGGCTTTCCGCATATCGCTGATACATCCTGAGCAGGTCGGCCGCGAACAGCGCGGCTTCCTCGCCTCCCGTTCCGGGACGGATCTCGAGGATGGCGGGCCGGGCATCGGCGGCATCGCGCGGCAGCAGGGCGAGCCGCAATGCATGTTCCATTTCCGGAATGCGCGCCTTGAGCTTGGGCATTTCCTCTTCGGCCAGCGCCCGCATTTCGGGATCGCCGAGCATGGACTCCGCGTCGGCCAGATCCCTGACCGCCCGCTCGTAGGCGGCGATCTCCGTCACCACCGGCTTCAGGTCGCTGTATTCACGGCTCAGCGTCGCGATTTCGGCAGGGCTTGCTCCGGCGGAAAGCTTCGCCTCGAGAAACTCGAAACGCCGCACGATCTGGTGAAGCTTCTCCGCTGGCAGCATGCCGTGCGGTGTGGCCGAACGCGGCGCGCCGGTCAAGCCCCGCGCCCCTTGGCGGTCAGGGCCCCGCGAAATCGGCGCCGCGCCAGAGGCCGAACGGATCGCCTCGATAGATCCATTGCTGCGCGGGCGCGGCGGCGGCGCCCGTCCGCCCGACGGGCCCGATGACCCATCCCTTTGGGTGCGCGCCAAGCCAGTCCGCAAGTCCGACCGCATCCGAAGGGGTTGCGACCGGCCCGGTCATGCGCGCCTTGAAATTGAAGTCGGCATTGTAGGGCATCCCGATCACGGCGATCCCGTCCGGTTCGACCGCGACAAGCGCATCGGCGATGGGCCTTGTATCCAGTGCCGCGCCAAACCCGCCTGCGACAAGCAGCCCATGCAAGACAACCGGCATTCCAAGACCGAGCACGACATGCCCTGTCCCGAGGGCCAGCCGCCAACTGCCGATCGCAACGCCGATGAACGCAAGTCCGCCGATCGCGGATGCGACCCGTCCGATACTGATGCCATCACCTAGATACTGCGGAACCACACCGGCGGAAATCAGGAGAAGCGCGAGGCCCGCAAGGATGGCACCCAAGGGGGCAAGCGATCCGCCCCGGCTGGTCCAGCCCGCCTCGGGAAGCGCGCGGGCCATGACGAGCGCCAGCGCGGGAAGTTGCGGCAACAGGTAGTGCGCCTGCTTTCCGCCCACGAGCGACAGCACCACCACGCCGCCCAGAAACCAGATCAGGCACAGCCAAAGCCCCCGGTCGGCCCGCCAGGACCGCCCAACGCCGATCCAGACGCGCCACGACCAGCCCCAGGGAAAGGCGATCACGGGCAGCAGGGCCACCAGGAACCACAAAGGGCGGCCATGGCCCATTTCGCCCGTCACGCGCGCCGCGGTCTGCGTCCAGAGCAACTCGTGGCGGAACGCCGCGTCGCCCGTCAACAGCGCCGGAACAAGCCAGACCGAGATCACACCAAGCGCCACCAGAACGGCCAGTCCGGTTCCCCGCAAGATCTGCCGGCCCGCCGGTGGCACCCCCCCCCAGACGCCGATCAGGCCAAGCGCCGGAAACAGATGCACCAGAACGACCGGACCCTTGGCCAGGACGCCAAGGCCAAGGATGCCCCCGAAGATCACCCACTCCCCTGCCCCGTGCCGGCCTGTTCCGATCCGCCACAGGCTTGCGATGCCCGCGATGACAAGCAGCGACAGCAGCGCATCGAACATCGTCGCACTCGCATAGATCGCGAACACCGAGAAACTGGCGAGGATCATCATTGCCCGAAGGCCCACGCCAGCCAGATCGGGCCAAAGCCGCCGCGCAAGAAGGCCGGTGGCAATCACGACACCCAGCCCGGCCGCCGGCCCGACCAGCCGGGCCGCGAGTTCGGTCACGCCGGTGCCGAGCCAGACAAGATTGATCAGCCAGAACAGCAAGGGCGGCTTGTGCGCATAGGACTCGAAATTGCGGGTCAGGTGAAAGACGTCGCCGGAAAGGTGCATCTCCCAGGCGACGGCGAGGTAGCGCGTCTCGTCGATCGCGAGCAAAGGCCGGGCCAGCACGAACCCGGTCAGGACCACCGCGAACAGCAGCAGGAAACCGAACCATCGGATCGCCAAGGGACACTCCTTGCCCGGCGGACGTGGCCGGACATTTGTTCTGCCAACCTTTTTCGGCCCGTGGAACCAAGGTTGCAAGGCCAGAATTCGCGCGCCGCAGAGGGGCCGAAACGACAGAATTTGTCGCCAACGGCATACAGCGCGTCGGTCCGGCTTGTAGTCTGCGCGAAATACAGGCCGGTTCGGCCATCCCCACCCCGGGGGCTTGCGGCACGTCGATCAAGGAGACCAGCATGAAATCCCATACCCGAGTGCTCGTGATCGGCGGCGGCGTCGTCGGCTGTTCGGTGCTGTATCACCTGACCAAGCTTGGCTGGTCGGATGTGATGCTGATCGAACGGTCGGACCTGACCTCCGGGTCGACCTGGCACGCCGCGGGCGGCTTTCACACGCTGAACGGCGACACCAACATGGCGGCGCTGCAAGGCTACACGATCCGGCTCTACAAGGAACTCGAGGCGATCACCGGCATGTCCTGCGGCCTGCACCATGTCGGCGGCATCACGCTGGCCGATACACCAGGAACGCTTCGACATGCTGAAGGCCGAACGCGCCAAGCATCGCTACATGGGGCTCGACACCGAGATCCTGACGCCCGCCGAAGTGGTCGCGAGATGACCGATGGCATGGTCAACCTCGAACGGCATCATCGGCGCGCTCTACGATCCGCTCGATGGTCACCTCGACCCGTCGGGCACGACCCATGCCTATGCCAAGGCCGCGCGGATGGGCGGGGCCGAGATCGTCCTGCACAACCGTGTGCTCGAAACCAACCCGCGCCCGGACGGACTGGGAGGTCGTGACCGAGAAGGGCACGATCCATCGCCGAACATCTGGTCAACGCGGCCGGCCTCTGGGCGCGCGAGGTGGGGGCGATGGCGGGCGTCTATCTGCCGCTTCTGCCGATGGCGCATCAGTATCTGGTCACCGACGACATCCCCGAAATCATGACAGCCGCAACGGGCCGCGAATTCCCGCATGTCATGGACCCGGGCGGCGAAAGCTATCTGCGCCAGGAAGGCCGCGGCCTTTGCATCGGCTTTTACGAAAAGCCCTGCGAGCCCTGGTCGGTCGACGGCACGCCCTGGAGCTTCGGCCATGAACTGCTGAACGAGCAGTTCGACAAGATCGAGGATTCGCGTCACCTTCGCCTACAAGCCGCTTCCCGGTGCTGGAACGCGCCGGGCGTCAAGCGGGTGATCCACGGTCCGTTCACCTTTGCCCCCGATGGCAACCCGCTGATCGGGCCGGTGCCCGGCTTGCGCAACTACTGGTCGGCCTGCGCGGTCATGGCGGGCTTCAGCCAGGGCGGCGGCATGGGCCTGTGCGCTTGCGCAATGGATGATCCAAGGCGAGGTCGAACGCGATCCGCGCGGCTTTGACGTGGCCCGCTTCGGCAACTGGACCACGCCCGGCTATACCGTGCCCAAGGTGATCGAGAACTATCAGATGCGGTTTTCGGTCGCCTATCCGAACGAGGAACGCCCTGCCGCGCGGCCCTTCCGCACCACCCCGATGTACGACGTCTTTCGACGGCATGGGCGCGGTCTGGGGCCAGCAATACGGGCTGGAAGTCGTGAACTACTTCGCCCTGCCGGGCGAGCCGCGGTATCGAGACGCCCACCTTCAAGCGCTCCAACGCCTGGGAGGCGACGCGCCAGGAAGTGATGGCCGTGCGCGAAGGCGTCGGCATCAACGAGGTGCAGAACTTCGGCAAGTACCGGGTGACGGGCCCGAGCGCGCGCGGCCTGGCTCGACCGGATCATGGCCGGGCTGATCCCGAAGCCGGGCCGGCTGTCGCTGACGCCGATGCTGGCCGACAGCGGCAAGATCATCGGCGACTTCACCGTGTCCTGCCTGTGCGGAGACCGAATTCCAGCTGACCGCCAGCTATGGCGCGCAAGGCTGGCACGGGCGCTGGTTCGAGCGCACACGCCGAGGATGGCGTCCGGGTCGAGAACATCTCGGACTGCGCGGACCGGCTTCCAGATCGCCGGGCCGAAGTCGCGCGAACTGCTCGCCCGGGTCACCCGCTCGCGATGTGTCCGGCGAGGCGTTCCAGTTCATGGATGTCAAGCGCATGACGGTCGGCATGGCGGACTGCATCGTGCAGCGGGTCAGCTATACCGGCCGATCTGGGCTATGAGATCTACTGCGACGCATGTCGAGCCAGCGGCATCTGTGGCACACGCTCTGGGAGGCCGGTCAGGATCTCGGGCATGCGCCCGTTCGGAATGCGCGCGATGATGTCGCTGCGGCTGGACAAGTTCTTCGGGTCATGGGGGCGCGAATTCAGTCCCGACTACATGCCGGGCGAGACCGGGCTTGACCGCTTCATCCGCTGGAACAAGCACGCCGACTGGATCGGCAAGGCGGCGGCGATGCCGGAAAAGGCCGGCGGGTCCGAAGCGCAGGCTGTGCGCCTTCGTGGTCGATGCGAACGATGCCGACGTGGTGGCGTGGGAGCCGATCTGGATCGACGGCGAGGTCGTGGGCTTCTGCACCTCGGGCGGGTTCTCGCATTTCACCGGAAAGTCGGTGGCCATGGGGTTCGTTCCGGCGGATCGGGTGCAAGACGGGCTGAAGGTCGAGATCGAGATCCTCGGCGAACGCCGCCCTGCCGTGCTGGTGACGGAACCGCTTTTCGATGCCGATGGCGCACGGATGCGGGGATAGCGCCCGGGCGCGATCAATGCCGTGCAAGAGATTGTTCTGATATGACAATCCGGGTTAGTCGAAGGGATGCCCATGACCAATGCGGTTGCAGCCCTGATCCTGGCGGCGGGTGCATCCGCGCGGATGAAGGGGCGTGACAAGCTGCTGGAGGCGGTGGACGGCGAACCGCTGCTGCGCCGTCAGGCCCGGATCGCGGCAGAGGCGGGGGCAGAGGTTTTCGTCACCCTGCCCCTTGATCGCCCGGCACGCGACGCGGCGCTGGCGGGCCTGCCGGTCGTGACGATCGCGGTGCCGGATGCGGCCCTTGGAATGTCGGCCTCGCTGCGGGCTGGGGTCACGGCGGTCGCGGCACGGGGGGACGCGGCCTTTGCCGGTCTGATGATCCTGCCCGCCGACATGCCGGAATTCTCGGTCGGGGGGCTGACCGCGATGCTCGCCGCCTTTCGGACCGCCCCGGACCGCATCCTGCGCGGTGCGGCGCCCGACGGGCGGCCGGGACATCCGGCGATCTTTCCGCGCGCGTTCTGGCCGCAACTGACCGCTGTCGAGGGCGACAGGGGGGGGATCGGCGTGATCCGTGCCAACCCCGCACGGGTGGACCTGTTCGTGCTGCCCGGACTATCGGCACTGACCGATCTGGATACACCCGAGGATTGGGCTGCGTGGCGCGCCTCCCGCGATGGCGACGGGGGCTGAAGCCCGTCGGCCGCCGGGCGTCGGCACAGCGCGGTTTCAGGCGGCGAAGAGGACACTTGCCTCATGCGCCTTCAAGGCGCGCCGCGCACAGGCGAAGGCGCGAAACCCGTCGAGCGCGGGAAACAGCGCCTCGATCTCGGCGCGTTGGGCCATGTCCATTCCCGAAAGGGTCCGGTCGGCAGGCTGGAAGCTTTCGCTCCACAAGCCGTGCGACTGCACGATCTCGTGGCGGTCGAACATCAGGTGAAGATAGGTGACAGCCCCTGCCCCGCCCCGCGAGATACCGGGCAGACCGACCAGATGCAGGGCTGCGACAAGAACTTCGGGTTCCCCGAAGAGCAGTTCGGCCCGCGCGCCGACCACCAGCACCCGATGCTGCGGTGAAACGACAAGGCCGCGCCCGGGCCTGCCCGACCCGAGCGCCCCGGGCGCAATGTGGACCGGGCGCAACCTGTCCTCGGCCGCGACATCCCGCGCGCCAAGCGTCCGCGTGCCGACCCAGCGCAGCGGCTGAAGCCCGGAGTCGCGGGTCTGGACCAGATCGCCGGCCACAAGCCGTTCGACCGCGATATCGCCACGCGCGGTGGCGATCGGCGTGCCGGGGGTAAAGCAGGGCACGACCGTCTCGATGTTCCGGAACGTCAGCGATCCGATGATGTTGCGCGAGGCGTCGAGGAAGTTGACGACGCCGTTCTCGGGGTTACCACTGTCATAGACCACGCGGAGCGGACCGGCCCCGGAAAGATCGAGCCGGTCGGCATCGCCCGCGCTTTCGCTGCCGTCGATCACATCGCCAAAGCCGTCGCCCGACAGATTGACGATGAACACATCGGTGCCGTCGCCGCCTGTCATCGTATCTGCGCCGGCGCCGCCCATCAGGGTATCGTCGCCCGCATCGCCCGACAGGCTGTCGCCGGCATTTCCGCCCGAGAGCGTATCGTTGCCGGTGCCGCCAAAGAGCGCGTCCTTGCCGTTGCCGCCGAACAACCGGTCGTCGTCGTCCCCGCCAAAGAGCGTGTCGTCGCCGTTGTCGCCATAAAGGCTGTCATTGCCCGCAAGGCCGTAGATCAGGTCGTTTCCGTTACCGCCGTAGATCGTGTCGTTGCCCGCACCACCAAAGATCGTGTCGCCGTGGTTCGAGGTGGCATCCGCGACGATCGTGTCGCCGTAGATCAGATCGTCGCCGTCGCCGCCATCTATGAAGTCTTCGCCAAGCCCGCCGATCAGGGTGTCGTTGCCGTCGCCGCCATAGAGGCTGTCGAGGCCGGTGCCGCCGTCGATCCGGTCGGCGCCGAGGTCACCCGAAAGGCTGTCGTTTCCGGCCTCGCCAAAGATCGTGTCGTTGCCGTCACCGCCAAGGATCGTGTCGTTGCCCGTGTTGCCCGGGCTGCTGCCGAGCGCGCTGTTGCCGATCAGGCTGCTCGACGTGCCGCCGGGTGGCATCACGGTGGCCGACAGAACCTCTTGGCCCAGATTTTCCCAAAGCCGGAGTTCGATCGTGTAGGTCTGCCCGGCGGCCAGGGTGACATCGCCGAAGCGGGTGGTCGCGGCCTGGTGAAAATCGTTGTTCAGATAGCTCAGCGTGCCGCCCGTCTGGTTGGCGAAATTGAGCGGATTGCCGTTCGCATCGAAGATGCGCAGCGTCGAGCCGTCGTCGGAGGTGGTGGTGAACCGGTAGGTTCCGGCTGTCGTGGCGGTGTAGGTCGAGGTGAGGATGACCCCGAAATCCTCGGGGTCGGTCGCGGCGCTCGTGCCGCGGGCCGCCGCAGCCAGATTGCGCAGATTGAAATCCGATGTCGTGCCCTCGAGCCGGAGCGCGCCGGTTTCGATGGTGAAGGCCTGGCCGTTGGCCGAGCTGAAATCGCGGTCGTAGAACCGGTAGGTCCAGGTGCCCGCACGGTCGGCATCGCCGTAAATGACATCATCCCCCGCGCCGCCGAGGATGCTGTCATTGCCCGCGCCGCCGAGCAGCAGGTCATTCTGGTCGCCACCGTCCAGCGTATCGTTCCCGATGCCGCCGGCGATCGTATCGGCGCCCGTGCCACCCGAAAGGGCATCGGCGCCGTTGTTGCCCTCGATCAGGTCCGCCCCTGCCCCGCCGCCGATCACGTTGGCGCCGTTGTCACCACCGAGCGTGTCGTTGAAGGCGGAACCGGTGAGGTTCTCGATGCTGCTCAGCACATCGCCCGCCGCATCCCCGCCCGATGCGGCCGAGGTTTGCAGGTTGACCGACACGGCCGCGCCCGAGGTCGAATAGTCGGCGGTGTCGATGCCGTTGCCGCCCGAAAGGGTATCGGCACCCGCGCCGCCCGAAAGCAGGTCGTTGTCGTCGCCCCCCGAAAGCGAATCGTTTCCTGCCCCGCCGTAAAGCGAATTGTTGCCCGCGCCGCCAGACAGCGAATTGTTGCCCGCGCCGCCGTCGAGTTCGTTGGCAAGGTTGTTACCCGTCAGCAGGTCGTTGCTGGCGGAGCCGATGATGTTCTCGAAGTTGCTGATCACGTCGCCGGAGGCATCGCTGCCCGAGGCTGTGTTGGTGGCGAGGTTGACCGTGACCGCACCACCCGCCGCCGCGTAGCTGAGCGTGTCGATGCCCGCGCCGCCATCGAGTGTGTCCGATCCGGTGCCGCCCGTGATCGTGTCGTTGCCCGCGCCGCCGAAGATCTGGTCGTTGTTCGCGCCACCGTCGAGCAGATCCGCGCCGTCATCGCCATAGATCGTGTCGTCGCCCGATCCGCCGGCAATCTGATCATCGCCGTCACCGCCGTAGATGAGGTCGTTGCCGTTCCTGCCGTCGATCGTGTCGTTGCCCCCGAGGCCCGAGATCGTATCCGACGATCCGGTTCCGGTCAGGCTGTTGTCAGAATTATCGCCGTTGATCGTCGCCATGGCCACCTGCCGCCGCACCGGCGCGCCATGCGCGGGTGACACGCGGGGCATAGCGCGCATTTGGGGCGCCAATGGGGTTTAATTGCTGCGTCTGCGTGGCGGTTTTCACTCGTGCAGGATCGACGCCACATGGCGTCCGGACGTCCCGCGCGCCGCCCCGGCGCGAAGTTCGGGGAACAGCTCGAAAAGTTCCTGCCGCTGGGCATTGCCGATGCCCTTGAGCCGGTGGTCGCCAGGTTGGAAACTTTCGGTCCATGCGCCGTTGGCCAGCAAGACCTGATGGCGATCGAACATCAGGTGAAGGTAAGTCGTGCCGAGGCTTTCCACGCGCTTCACATCGCGGTGGTTCACCAGATGCTTTGCCGCGACAAGCACCTCGGGTTCGTCGAAGCTGAGCGCGGTGCGGTCACTGGCGACGAGCATCCGATGGTTCGGGCTGACGAGCATGTCCCGCTCGGGCAGGCCGTGACCGAGACTGCCCTGCCGGATCAGCACCGGCTTGAGGTGGGCATTCACCGCGAGCGTCTTCCAGTCGAGCGTGCGCCGCCCGATCCAGCGGATGTCCTGAAGACCTTCGTCGCGGGTGACGATGCGGTCACCGACGCGGAGGTCTTCGATCGCGATCTCGCCACGGGGGGTGGCGATGGAAACGCCGGGGGTGAAGCATGGCACGGATGTTATCTTCTCGAATGAATGGGTACCGGTCTTATTGCCTTTTACACCAACGGCTTCAAATTGGATCTTGAAGCAGTCTGCGTCTCGCTGGCCGCTTGTCCGCAACGCGGGGCGCAGCGGCCTGCGACAGGTCGGTGCTGTCTTGTCCTGCCGGCGTCGGATCGCGATAGGGAACCGCTCACAACTGAAAACCCTGATCTCTCCGCCCTCAGGCCGCGAAGGCCGCCCTTGCCGCCAGGTTGCCCCCGGCGGCCTGTTTGTTGTAGCGCAGCGCCTCGCGCCCGAAGAAGCGAAACTTTAGTCCCACGCCAGCCCTGCCGATGTCCTTGCACGCGCGTCGATCACAACCCTTACTTGCAACAGATTACTGATGACGCTTCCTGGATTTCTCGGAAACTCCAACCAAAACTCGGATTTTGTTTTATTTAGTGGAACACTCTGCCATCCGAGCATCACAGCGGTGTCTGGTTCGCCACAGGATGAAAAACAACCTGGCAATGTAATGGAACGATGCGCAAAGCCGACATCTCCTGTCAGATCACTTGCGAACGCCGGAGAATGAGGGGCGAGGTTGTTTCGCGGTGCTGACCCAATGTTGTCCACCTGTCTGATCATGCACCGGATGGAAACGGAGCGCGGGGATGCTTCGCGAATCACTCTGGCCGGCCGGGTATGCCAACGCTGAATGAGGCGAGAGAATGCCGGGAGTGTGGCGAGATCGCGGCGGGAGCGGCGCCCGATATCCGCCGTGCGCGGCGAAAACCGGACTTGCGGCCGCGACGCGCTGTGGTGCCCGAGGTCGGACTCGAACCGACACGCCTTGCGGCGGGGGATTTTGAGTCCCCTGCGTCTACCATTCCGCCACTCGGGCAACGCGCGTCGGGTTTAATCGCCCACCCGCGCCGCGTCAATCGCCCGCGCTAGAGGCGGGTCGCACCGAAGGTGTCGCAATCCGCGATCTGGCCGGATTGCAATCCGATGGCGAACCACCGCTCGCGCTGGTCGGACGTGCCGTGGGTAAAGGTGTGGGGCATCGGACGCCGTCCCGCATTGCGTTGCAGCGTGTCGTCGCCGATCTGGCGGGCGGCGTTCAGCGCCTCTTCGAAGTCGCCCGGTTCGATCGAGCCGAGGCTCTGGGCAGCCTCGCGGGCCCAGATGCCCGACAGACAATCGGCCTGAAGCTCCACCCGGACCGAGATATCGTTGCTGTCGGCCTCGCTGACCCTGCGGCGGACTTCGGTGGTCTTGCCGAGGATGCCCAGTTCATCCTGCACATGGTGGCCGATTTCGTGAGCCACGACGTAGGCTGCGGCGAAATCGCCATGCGCGCCGAGCCGGCGCTCCAGCGTCGCGAAAAACTCGGTGTCGAGATAGACCTTGCGGTCGAGCGGGCAATAGAACGGACCGGTCGCGCCGCTCGCGCCGCCGCAGGGGGATGCCGTCGCACCCGTGAACAGCACAAGGGTGGCCGGTGTGTAGGCGCGCCCCAGTTGGTCGGCGAAGACCTTGGCCCAGATCTCTTCGGTATCGGCCAGCGTGACCGACACGAACTCGCCCGCCGCCTGTTCCTCGGCCGTCATTTCGGCCCGGCCGGCAGGGGCTGCCCCCGGATCATTCAGGAGCGGGCTGACATCTACGCCATAGAAATACATTATCATCAGCACGAGGATCGTCCCGACCCCCCCGATGCCGGCCGTCCGGCCCACCCCCGATCGCCGCCGATCCTCGATGTTGCGGCTGCCGCGCCGTCCCCGCCATTCCATGATGCACACCTGCCCAAAGCCAGACCTGTCTTCCACGATAACCCGCAGTTGCGCCGCATCGAAAGGCTTTTCGGGCATCGGGAGGGCCTGCGGCGAAGGGCGGGGGGTTTCGCCCGCCCGCCGGTGCGCCTATGGTCGCGCCGAAACCGCCGAGGAGATCCTGCCATGCCCCCCCGCACCCTCTATGTGGTCCTGGCCGCAGGCGGATCGCTGGCGCTGCTTCTGGGGGCCTTCGCGTTCCAGTACATCGGCGGGCTTGCGCCCTGCCAGTTGTGCCTGTGGCAACGCTGGCCGCACGCGGCGGCGGTCGCGATCGGCGTGGCGGCGCTTGTGGTGCCGGGACGGGTGCTGCCCCTGCTGGGGTCGCTGGCCGCGCTTGCGACAGCAGGGCTCGGGCTGTTTCACACCGGGGTGGAGCGCGGCTGGTGGGAGGGGCTGGCCAGTTGTTCGGCGGGTTCGATCTCGGGGGTGGACATCAACGATCTGCTGGACCCGACCGTGCAGGTGGCGGCGGTCGTGCGCTGCGATGAGGTGGCCTGGCAGATGCTCGGGCTGTCGATGGCCTCGTGGAACATGCTTGCGTCGCTGCTGCTCGCCTGGCTCTGGATCACCGCGGCCCGGAAAAGCTAGCGGCGGCCGGCCTTTCGCGTCGTCAGCAACAAGTTCGTCTCGCTGGTCGTCACACCCTCGAAGGTGCGGATGCGGGCCAGCACCTCGTCCAGTTCGGCAAGCGCCGTCGTGCCGATCTCGGCGATCAGATCCCACTTGCCGTTCGTCGTGTGAACCGCGTGGACCGCCGGAAGTCCTGACAGGCGGGCCATGATCCGCTCGGTCCCGCGGCCCTCGATCCCGATCATCATCAGCCCGCGCACCGGCGCGGCCGTGACATCGCCCCGGGTCAGGACGGTAAAGCCCGCGATCTCGCCACGGGCGGCGAGGCGTTCCATCCGGGCACGCACCGTGGCGCGCGACAACCCCAGCCGTGTCGCGAGATCGGACAGGGCCGCCCGTCCGTCGCGGCGCAATTCGGCGATCAGCCGCTGGTCTGTCTCGTCCATGATGCTTGTCTTGCCCGCCGTTTCGCGCAGTCTGCTACCCAGATCGACAATAACGACGGTGGATTCCGCCGCAAGCCGGAACGAGCCTCGCTGCCAAAGGAGTGGGCCATGACACATTGCATCCTGATCGGAGCGCCGATCGATTCCGGCCAGCGGCGACCCGGTTGCCTGATGGGCCCGGCCGCCTATCGGGTGGCGGGACTGGCGCAGGCCCTTGGCGATCTGGGCCATAGCGTCGAGGATCGCGGCGATCTGGAACCCGGCGCGCCTGATGCCGCCCCTGCGGCAATCCGGTGGTTCACTCGATGGCCGAAACCCTGGGCTGGACGGCGGCGCTTGCGGCGGCGGCGGGACCGGCGATGCAGGCGGGCTTTCCGATCTTCATGGGGGGGATCATTCGTTGGCACTGGGCAGTGTCGCGGGGGTTGCGGCCCACGCGCAAGGTGCAGGTCGGCCGCTGTTCCTGCTGTGGCTCGATGCGCATTCGGATTTTCACACGCCGATGACCACGACGAGCGGCAACCTCCACGGCACGCCCGTGGCCTACATCGCCGGGCGCGACGGCTTTGCGCCGCTGCCGCCCTTTCCCGCGCCGCTGCCGGCCGAGCGGATCTGTCTCTATGGCATCCGCTCGGTCGATCCGGCGGAACACGCGGCCCTGCTGGAACGCGACATCGCGATCAATGACATGCGGGTGCTGGACGAACGCGGCGTCGTGGCCCCGCTGCGCGCATTCCTCGACCGGGTGCGGGCGGCAAACGGATTGCTGCACGTGTCGCTCGACGTGGACTTCCTCGATCCCTCGATCGCCCCGGCGGTGGGAACGACAGTGCCCGGCGGCACCACCTTTCGCGAGGCGCATCTGGTGATGGAACTTCTGCACGAATCCGGTCTTGTGACATCGCTCGACCTTGTGGAGTTGAACCCCTTCCTCGATGAACGCGGCCGCACGGCCCGCCTGATGGTCGATCTTGTCGGCAAGCCTGATGGGCCGCAAGGTGTTCGACCGCCCCACCCGGAGTTTCGGATGACCCTCAACCTCGTGCCATTTGTCAGCGTCGACAACATGATGAAGCTGGTCCTTCGCCTGGGGATCGAACAGGTTCTGATCGACCTTGCTGCAGAAATCGAAGCGGATTTCCTGCGCTGGCCGGAGTTCGACAAGACCCCGCGCGTCGCCAGCCATTCCGACGTCGGCGTGATCGAGCTGATGCCGACGTCGGACGGCGAAACCTATGGCTTCAAATATGTGAACGGCCATCCGTCCAACATGAAACAGGGTCTGCAAACCGTTACCGCCTTTGGACTTCTGGCCGACGTCGCCACGGGATACCCGCTCTTGCTTTCAGAGATGACGATCCTCACGGCGCTGCGCACGGCCGCCACATCGGCAATGGCCGCGCGGCACCTCGCGCCGAAGAAAGCGCGCACCATGGCGATGATCGGCAATGGCGCGCAGGCCGAGTTCCAGGCGCTGGCCTTCAAGGCGATCTGCGGAATAACCGATGTCCGCCTGTTCGACATCGACCCGATGCGACGCGGAAATGTATAGCCAATCTTGCGGGTTACGGCCTGAAGGTGACAGGTTGCACCAGCAAGGAAGAGGCGATTCTCGGGGCCCAGATCCTGACGACCTGCACCGCCGACAAGAACTATGCCACGATCCTGAACGACAACATGGTCGGCAGCGGGGTGCATATCAACGCGATCGGCGGGGATTGCCCGGGCAAGACCGAGCTTGCGCGCGAAATCCTGCTGCGGTCGTCGATCTTCGTGGAATATCCGCCGCAGACGCGGATCGAGGGCGAGATCCAGCAATTGCCCGGCGACCATCCCGTGACAGAGCTTTGGCAGGTGATGGCGGGACAGGCGCAGGGGCGGACGGACGACCGCCAGATCACGCTGTTCGACAGCGTGGGCTTTGCCATCGAGGATTTCAGCGCGCTGCGCTATGTGCTCGGCAAACTGGAGACGACCGGGCTCTATGACAATCTGGACATGATCGCGGACCCCGACGACCCGCGCGACCTGTTCGGGATGATCCTGCGCGCGGCGTCCTGACACCGCGCGGACCTGTCAGTTCAGCCGCAGTTCCCCCACGACGTTGCGCCATTGCGCCGGGCCGATCAGCTTGCGGTGCGTGAAGCGCACCGAATGGAGCGGGCCTTCGATCTTGTCCTGCCAGAATTCGATGAACCTGAAAAGTTTCGGGTAATCCGGGGCAAGATCGTAGTCCTGCCAGACGAAGCTGTTGAGCACGTGCGATAATCCGGCATCCGGTAGAACAGTTCGGCCGTTATCAGGCCGTATCCCTTGAGCATCAGTTCCGTCTCCGACCCACGCACACCCATACCTCCTGGTTTCTTGGTTTTCTGAAATCATGCAGGAGTTCAGTTTATTTTCAATAAAAACATGATGTTGTCACTCTGGCCCGGTGGCTGCTTGTGGCCTGCGCCGCACGCCATTGCACCCCAGATACGGGATGGTCTATAGTGCGCACACCAATATCTGGCCCTCGGCAGGAAAGTGCGACAGCCGTGAGCGACACTCCGGAAGAGCCTGACAACACAAGCGAAAACCCAGAACGCCCGAGCTATCACGGGCCGCAGGTTTCGATCGCGGACGAGATGAAGACCGCCTACCTCGACTACGCGATGAGCGTGATCGTCAGCCGGGCCATCCCCGATCTGCGCGACGGGTTGAAGCCGGTGCATCGGCGTATTCTTTATGCGATGCACGAAACCGGCAACACGCACGACAAGCCCTACCGCAAGTCGGCCCGGCCGGTCGGCGACGTGATGGGCAAGTATCACCCGCATGGCGATTCGGCGATCTATGACGCGCTGGTGCGGATGGCGCAGAACTTCTCGCATGTCCCTGCCGCTGTTGGACGGACAGGGCAACTTCGGCTCGATGGATGGCGATAACGCCGCCGCCATGCGCTATACCGAAGTGCGGATGGACAAGCCCGCCGCCTTTCTGCTGGCCGATATCGACAAGGAAACGGTCGATTTCCAAGACAACTATGACGGCAAGGACCGTGAACCAACGGTGCTGCCGGCGCGCTTTCCCAACATGCTGGTCAATGGCGCGGGCGGGATCGCCGTCGGCATGGCGACCAACATTCCGCCGCACAACCTGGGCGAAGTGATCGACGCCACGCTGGCGCTGATCGAGAAGCCCGACATGTCGACCGAGGCGCTGATGGAGATCATCCCGGCGCCGGATTTTCCCACCGGCGGCGATCATCCTGGGCCGATCGGGCGCGCGCAAGGCCTATCTGGAGGGGCGCGGGTCGGTCATCATCCGCGCCAAGACCCGGATCGAGGAGATCCGCAAGGACCGCTACGCGATCATCATCGACGAGATCCCCTATCAGGTGAACAAGTCCACGATGATCGAGAAGATCGCCGAGCTGGTGCGCGACAAGAAGATCGAAGGCATCGCCCATGTGCAGGACGAATCCGACCGGGTCGGCGTGCGGGTCGTGATCGAGTTGAAGCGCGATGCGACGCCCGATGTGGTGCTGAACCAGCTTGTGCGCTTCACGCCGATGCAGACCTCGCTTCGGCTGCAACATGCTGGCGCTGAACGGCGGCCGGCCCGAACAGCTGACGCTTGCGCGATTTCCTGAGCTATTTCATCACCTTCCGCGAAGAAGTTGTAGCGCGCCGCACGGCGTTTGAATTGCGCAAGGCGCGCGAACGCAGCCATGTCCTGTGCGGCCTGGCGGTGGCGGTGTCGAATGTCGACGAAGTGGTGCGCACCATCCGCGTCCTCGGCCGACCCGGCCGAAGCCCGCGAAAAGCTGATGACCCGGCGCTGGCCTGCGGGCGAGATCGTCGAATATATCAGGCTGATCGACGATCCCGACCCATCCGGTCAACGACGACGGCACCTATAACCTGTCCGAAATCCAGGCGCGCGCCATTCTTGACCTGCGGCTTGCAGCGCCTGACGGCGCTCGGCGTCAAGGAAGTCACCGACGAATTGCAGGATCTGGCCGCCAAGATCCGCGACTATCTGGAGATCCTGGGCAGCCGCGAGCGGATCATGGCGATCATCTCGGACGAACTGCGCGAGGTGAAGGCGGCCTTCGCCGTGCCGCGCCGCACCGAGATCGTCGACTGGGCCGGCGACATGGAAGACGAAGATCTGATCGAGCGCGAGGACATGGTCGTGACCATAACCTCGGCGGGCTAGATCAAGCGCACGCCATTGGCCGAATTCCGGGCGCAGCGGCGTGGCGGCAAGGGCCTGTCGTCGATGGCGACCAAGGAAGACGATGTGGTGACCACGCTGTTCGTGGCCAACACGCATACACCAGCTGTTGTTCTTCACCACCGACGGCATGGTCTACAAGCTGAAGACCTGGCGCTTGCCGCTGGCGGGCCGGCAGGCCAAGGGCAAGGCGATCGTCAACATCCTGCCGATCGCGTCGGGCATCTCGATCGCCGCGATCATGCCGGTCGACGTCCCCGAGGAAGAATGGGACGATCTGCAGATCGTCTTTGCGACATCCGAAGGCGATGTGCGACGCAACGCCTTGTCGCGATTTCACCAATGTGAAGCGCAACGGCAAGATCGCAATGAAGCTGCCCGAGGGCGTCAGCCTGGTCAACGCGCGCATCTGCGATGAGAACGACGACGTGATGCTGGTGACGGCCGGCGGGCGGGCGATCCGTTTCCCGACGACCGAGGTGCGCGTCTTCAAGAGCCGCGATTCCACCGGCGTGCGCGGCATTCGGCTGGCGCGCCGGCGATCGGGTCGTGTCGATGTCGGTCATCCGCCACTTCGAGGCCGACCCGGCAGAACGCGACGGCCTATCTGAAGCAGCGCCGCCTGATGGCCGGTGCGGTCGAGGATGAGCGCCGAGAGCGATGACGACGAAGAGGCCGTCGCCGAGGGCCAGTTGAGCCCCGAACGCTACGCCGAAATGTCGGCGGCCGAGGATCTGATCCTGACGATCAGCGGCACGGGCACCGGCAAGACTTTCGTCGAGCCACGATTACCCGGTGCGCGGGCGCGGTGGCATGGGCGTGATGGCCATGGACAGGCGATGCGCGGCGGCCCGCTGGTGGCCTCGTTTCCCCGTCGAGGCCGACGATCAGATCATGCTGGCCACATCGACCGGCCAGTCGATCCGCTGCCCGGTGGACGGCATCTCGTTCCGGTCGCGCTCGGCGGGCGGGGTCAAGGTGTTCGACACCGGCAAGCGGGCGAGGAAGTGGTTTCCGTCGCCCGCATCGCCGATCAGGGCGACGACGAGGCGTGAGCCTGCGCGAGGCCGTGGCGCGCGAACTTGATCGGCTGGCGGCCGAAGGCGGGACGATCAGCTATGGTGCGCTTGCGCGGCTGTTGGACATTCCCGGACCGGGCCGCATTGCCCGTCTGGCGGCCAGCCTGGAAGACCTGATGGCCGAGGATGCGGCGGCGACGCACCCCCTGCGCGCGGCGCTCTGCGAGGGGCGACTTGCAGGGGGGATGCCGGCCCCCGGCTTCTTCGCGGCGGCGGCCCGTCTGGGTCGGTATGACGGCCCATCGGTCGGGCCTGATGCCATGGCCTTCGTCGCAGCGGAACGCGCGGCCCTCTGGGCCGCGGCCCGCACGCGGCGGCCGCCGCCGGATGCCGGTTAACCATCCAGTGATGTTTTTCTTTTCTTAACCACGGCCTTCTGGGAAGAAGGGAACGCGGGCCGGATGGCGCCGCCTGCGCCAGAACGGCGCTTCCCTTGTCACTTGCAGGTTTTCCCAGATGCATTTCGCCGCCCTGTATTCCGCCTTTCTGGCGGCCGTCGTCACCGTTTTCCCGGCGCCTGCCGCCCGGGCGCAGTCGAGCCCCGGCCTGGTGTTCGGAGAAGTCGGACTGGGCGCGGACAGCGGAGATCAGGAAACCGCCGCAAGCGGTTATGCGACAGGTGTTTTTCAGATTACCGGCTGGCATGGCCTGCAACTTGGGCTGGGCCTAGCCGATCGCCCGGGCGGGATGATCGGGCAGATCGACGGGCACGTTTACCTGATGCCCGGACCGGCCACGAAATACGGAATCGTGCTTTCGCTGGCGGACGTGGACAACCGCGAGGTGACGATCGGCTCTGCCGGGATCGAGGGCATGTGGCAACTCGGTCCGAACACCTTCGTGTCCGGCCAGGCGGTCCTGGGTTATGCGCGCCCCGGCAACATCGACTTCATCGGGGTATCGCTGGGCCTGTCCCAGGCGGTGTGGGACCGCGCGAGCGTTTTCGCGACGCTCGATGTTGCAGAGTTTGATGAGGCCATCCTGCGCACGACGGCCTATACCGGGCGCGCCGGGATTAACTGGCAGCCTGCGGGAACGTCGCTCGATCTGGTCGCGGCGCTGGCGGCGGACGGGTTGACCGGGGATCTGTCAGGATCCGGGGATCTGCGCCTCGAACTGGGCCTCACCTGGCGGTTCGGCACCTCTGGCGGCGCACGGCGCCCGGTCGCGGAACGGGCATTCCGCGCCTGGCAACCCTTCGATCCGCTGTTGCGGCGGGGCCTGTTCTGACGGGGTCTTTTCCTGCGCCTCGGCTTGCCGTAAACCGCCCACATGAATGAACCCCTTCATATCGTGGGCGGCGGCATGGCCGGATCCGAAGCCGCCTGGCAGGCGGCCCTGATGGGCGTTCCGCGTCGTCATTCACGAGATGCGGCCCAAGGTTGGAACCTTTGCCCACCGCACCGGCGATCTGGCGGAAATGGTCTGTTCCAACTCGTTCCGGTCGGACGACGACGAACGCAATGCTGTGGGACTGCTGCATTGGGAAATGCGCGCCGCGGGCGGCCTGATCATGGAAATGGCCGACGCCCACCGTCTGCCCGCCGGTGGTGCCCTGGCAGTGGATCGCGACCCTTTCGCCGCGGTCGTCACCGAGCGTCTGCGCGCGCATCCGCTGATTTCCGACCGTACAGGAGGAGAGTTACCGAATCTGCCCGCAAGCGGCCACTGGATCATTGCGACCGGCCCGCTGACCTCAGGCTGCGCTGGCCGACGGCGATCCGGGCCGACACCGGGGCCGAGGCGCTGGCCTTCTTCGACGCGATCGCCCCCATCGTCTATGCCGAAAGCGTCGACATGTCGGTGGCCTGGATGCAATCGCGCTATGACAAGGGCGAGACGGAAGAGGAACAGACCGCCTACATGAACTGCCCGATGGACCGCGCCGCAATACGAGGCCTTCATCGACGCGCTTCTGGCCGCCGAAAAGACCGAATTCCACGAAGGCGAGACGGCCGGATATTTCGACGGCTGCCTGCCCATCGAGGTGATGGCGGAACGCGGCCGCGAAACCCTGCGCTTTGGCCCGATGAAGCCGGTGGGCCTGACCAACCCGCACCAGCCGGACGTCAAGCCCTATGCGGTCGTGCAATTGCGCCGCGACAACGCACTGGGGACGCTCTACAACATCGTCGGGCTTTCAGACCAAGATGAAGTATGGCGCGCAAACAGCTGTTTTCAAGATGATTCCCGGGCTTGAGGAGGCCAGCTTTGCGCGTCTGGGCGGGATCCACCGCAACACGTTCCTGAACTCGCCGACCCTGCTCGACGCGCAGATGCGGCTCAAGTCCCGGCCCAACATCCGTTTTGCCGGGCAGATCACGGGGTGGAGGGCTATGTCGAAAGTGCGGCGATGGGGCTTGCTGGCCGGGCGGATGGCCGTGGCGGAAATCCTCGGGGGCGCGTTGGCCGCCGCCACCGCCAGAGACGGCGATGGGCGCGCTTGATCACCCATATCACCGGTGGGGCCGATGCGAAGACGTTTCAGCCGATGAACGTGAACTTCGGACTGTTCCCGCCGATCGACGCCAAAGGCGGGCGGCGGGGCCGCAAGGACCGCTACAAGGCCTATACCGACCGGGCGAAGGATGCCTTCTACGCAATGGCTTGCGGCAGGCTATGCGCACGCGCTTTGCCCCGTCGCCGACCGGGCCGTTGCATCTCGGCCATGCCTTTTCGCGATCCTTCGGCGCATGACATGGCGCGCGCGATGGGCGGGCGAGATTTCTGCTGCGGATCGAGGATATCGACCGGGCCCGTTGCCGCCCTGCATGGGAGGACGCGATCCGCGATGATCTGCACTGGCTGGGTCTTGCGCTGGCCGGAGCCCTGTGCTGCGGCAATCCGAACGGTCTGCCGGCCTACCGCGCGGCTCGGCGCGGCTTGGCCGAGACTGGCCTCGCTCTATCCCTGCCCTGTTCGCGCCGCGACATCGAGGCCGCGCTGAGTCCGCGCCGCAGGAAGGGGCGCCGGTCCCGGACCCGATGGCCCCGTCTATCCCGGCACCTGCCGGGCCGCCTGCGGTGTTCGCCATGGCCGATGCCGGCGCCCCGGGATGCGATCTCGGCTGAACATGGCGCGGCATGCGCTATCTCGGCGGCCGACGTTACGCATCCGTTCAGGAAAACGGGACCGGCTTGCACTGAAACCGGCCGTGCATCCGGTGCGATGCGCACGCGTGATGATTCGAAACCGATTGGCGATGTCGTCCTGGCGCGGCGCGATCATGGGCACGTCCTATCACCTGTCGGTGGTGGTCGACGACGCGGATCAGGGCATCACCGATGTCATGCGCGGCGAAGACCTTTTCGGGGCGACCGCCATCCATGTCGTGCTTCAGCGTCTTCTTGGCCTGCCGACCCCCGTCTATCACCACCACCGGCTGATCCGCGACGAGCACGGCAAGCGTCTGGCCAAGCGCGACGATGCCCGCGCGCTATCGGCCACTATCGCGACGAGGGCGCCACACCGGCCGAGATCCGCCGCATGGTCGGGCTTTAGCGCGGGTCGAGGACGGACGATCTCGCGCCGTCGCGCACTGCGGTGTAAAAACAGGACCGGCGGTCCGTGTGACAGGCCGGACCGGTCTGATCGACCATCAGCAGCAGACGCATCGCGGTCGCAATCCGAGCCGCATCTCGACAGTCGTTGCACATGGCCCGAGGTCTCGCCCTTGACCCAGAACGCTGCGCGCGAGCGCGACCAGTAGGTCACGCGGCCGGTGGCCAGTGTCCGCGCCAGCGACGGCCGGCATTCATCCAGGCCAGCATCAGCACCTCGCCCGTCGCTGCTCCTGGGCGATGGCCGGGATCAGGCCGAGGGCGTCATAGGCCAGGTTGCGGGATCAAAGGTCATCCGGCGTCCCTCCTTTGCAACCGTGCGCAGTCTCGGCCTATCTAGAGACGAAGCCGGTCCGAGGAAAGCCAGATGAGCGACAGCGATCTGATCAAGCTCTACTCGAAGCGCATTCTGGCGCTGGCGGCCGATATTCCCCATATGGACCGGCTTGACGCGCCCGACGGCCACGCGCAAGCGGACGCTCGCCGCTATGCGGATCGACGGTGACAGTCGATGTTGCGCTGGCGGACGGGCGGGATCAGCGAATTCGGACAGGACGTGAAGGCCTGCGCGCTGGGTCAGGCAGCGGCCGTCGGTTGTCGGGCGCGTGCGATGATCGGGCGGACACGGGCAGAGGTCGAACGGCCCGCGACGAGTTGAAGCGATGCTGAAGGAGGACGGCCCGGTGCCCTGCCCCGCCGTTCGACGGGCTCGAGGTTCTGCTGCCGGCGCGCGACTACAAGAACCGCCACGCCTCGATCCTGCTCGCGTCTGGAGGCGACGGCCGAGGCGATGGCCGCAGCGCCGAGAGCCGCCCGAGCGCCCATGAAAAAAACCGCCGCTGCATCCGAAGGGATGGCGGCGGCAGGGGCGTGTCTTGCCGGGCGTGCGGCTTGGGGGACCGCAGGGCGTCGAAGCAGGCTTCGGACGCGGATCGCCCTTCTGGGGGGAAGGCGGGAACCCGGCAGGAGGACACGAGGCAGTATCGGGACCGGATCAGGAGGCCGGTCATGCAAGGAACGGCAGATGGAGCCCTGCGATGAGCAGGGCAAAGAGCGCCACGACGCCGAACGCATCCTCGATCATCGTCGGCGCGCAACGGGCGAGCGTGGCTTTCAGGTCATTCAGCATGGCAACCTCCGTCTAGCTGTTGCCTTTTTGTTCTCATATGTTCAGTCGGCCCTGTAAAGAACTTTTTAGGAACATTAGGGAACATTCGCACTAACCGACGCCGATCAGGCGGATCGCCCGTCCTGCTCCATCAGCCACAGCAGCAGTCGGGCGGCCTGTCCGCGCGGGCCCGTCAAGGCCGGGATCCTCGGTCGAGCAGCAAGCGGGCGTCGCGATTGCGCCACGGCCATCAGCGCCGCCTGGCGTTCCAGATCGGCGACGCGGAACTTCGGCAGGCCCGATTGCGCCGTGCCGATCACGTCGCCCGCCCCGCGAATCGCGAGATCTTCCTCGGCGATGCGAAAGCCGTCCTCGGTCTCGCGCAGGATCGTCAGCCGGCGGCGGCCGGTCTCGACAGCGGGGGCTGATACATCAGCAGGCAGGTCGACTCGGCTGCGCCGCGCCCCACCCGCCCGCGCAACTGGTGAAGTTGCGCCAGCCCGAAGATCTCGGCGCGCTCGATCACCATGATCGAGGCATTGGGAACGTTCACGCCAACCTCGATCACCGTCGTCGCGACCAGAACCTTGGTCTGGCCGGCTGACGAAGCGCGCCATCGCGGCATCCTTTTCGGCGGATGGCATCTGGCCGTGGACCAGCCCCACCACGCCCTCGCCCAAGGCCGCGCGCAGCGTGGCAAAGCGCTCCTCGGCGCGCGGTCAGGTCGACCACCTCGCTTTCCTCGACCAGCGGGCAGACCCAATAGGCCTGCCGCCCCTCGGCAATCGCCCCGGACAGATGATCGACCACCTCGCCAAATCGGTCCGCCGAGATCAGGGCGGTGCGCACGGGTTTGCGCCCGGGTGGTTTCTCGTCGAGAACCGACACATCCATGTCGCCATAGCTCGCCAGCGCCAGAGTGCGCGGGATCGGCGTCGCTGTCATCACGAGGACATCCGACGGCCCGCCCCTTGGCGCCCAGTTCCATCCGCTGGCGCCACGCCGAAGCGATGCTGTTCGTCCACGACGGCCAGCCGAAGATCGTGAAACTGACACGTCTTTCTGGAACACCGCATGGGTGCCGACCAGCATCCCTGTTTCGCCGGACGCGAGCGCTGCAAGCTTTGCCGCCCGCTCCGCGCCCTTGTCGCGCCCGGTCAGCAGGTCAAGCCGCACACCGGCCGCCGCCGCCAGGGGCGCAAGCCCTTCATGGTGCTGGCGGGCCAGGATCTCGGTCGGCGCCATCATGACGCCCTGCCCGCCAGCCTCCACCGCGATCAGCAGCGCCAGAAACGCGACCAGCGTCTTGCCCGAGCCGACATCGCCCTGCAAGAGCCGGTTCATCCGCAGCGGGGCGCGAGATCGGCCGCGATCTCGGACAAGGCCCGCCGCTGCGCCCCGGTCGGGGCATAAGGCAGAGCGTCGAGCACCTGCGCCTGCAACCGGCCCGTGCCGACCGACGTCACGCCCTTGCCCCGGCGAAGCCGCGCCCGGGCCAGCGACAGCGTCAGCTGATGGGCAAAGAATTCGTCATAGGCGAGCCGCTGGCGCGCGGGCCAGGTCGGCGCAAGCGCCGCAGGCCCCGCCGGGGCATGGGCAGCCGCCACCGCCGCCCGCCAGTCCGGCCAGCCCTCGCGCGCCTTCAGCGCCGCGTCGATCCATTCCGGCAGGTCGGGCGCGCGGGACAGCGGCCGAGGCGGCCGCCTTTGCGATGACGCGCTGGGTCAGACCGGCAGTCAGGGGATAGACCGGCTCGAACTGAGGCAGATCGCCCGCCTCGTCGGGGGGCAGCACATGATCGGGATGGACCATCTGCGCGATCCCGTCGAACAACTCGACCTGTGCCCGAAACCAGCCGCCGCTGCCCGGTCGGCAACAGCTTCCTGCAGGTAATCGCCGCGGGCGTGGAAGAAGACCAGCTGAAACTCGATCTGGGCATCCGCGACCATCACGCGGTAGGGCCGGCCCTTCTGCTGCGCGAGCGAGATGGCGCGCCGACCGTCGACCTCGACCGTCAGCGGTCGCGGGCGGCGCGACCTCGCGGACCGAGGTCCGCCGGCGTCCGGTCGATACCCGCCTGCGGCAGCGTGAACAGCAGATCGCGCGGACGTTCGACACCGATCGGCCCGCCAGCGCCCTGGCCGTCTTCGGTCCGACCCCGTCGAGCGTCTCCAGATCCGGCGAAGAGCGGGAAGAGGACCTCGGGCCGCCGCTCATGCGCGCGCCGATCAGGGCCAGCCAGGCGTCCTCGTCGATGATCTCGACGCCGAGCTCGGCCGCCTTCGCGGCCTTCGACCCCGCCCCGGGCCCGGCCACCACGAGATCGGTCCTCTGGCCGAGACCGATCCGGCGACCTTGGCCCCCAGCGCCTCGGCCCGCGCCTTGGCCTCGGCCCGGGTCATCTTCTCGAGCGTGCCGGTGAAGACGAGGTCTTGCCCGCGACCGGGCTGTCCGTCGGTGCGCGCGCGCTGACGTCCTGCACGTCGAGTTCCGCCACCAGCGCGGTCGATCGACGGCGCGCTCGGCCTCCTGATGGAAGGCGGTGACGACCGAGGCGGCGAGCACCGCGCCCACCCCGTCGATCGGACAGAGCTCCTCCCACTCCGGCCCTCGCCCGATCTCGGCGCGGGTCATCGCGCGCCTCGAACGCCGCCCAGCTGTGCCGTAGTGGCGGGCCAGCAGGCTCGGCCGCCGCTTTCGCCGACATGACGGATGCCGAGCGCGAAGATCAGCCGGTCGAGCGGGATGCGTCCGCCTCTCCTCGATCGCGTGCGAAGAGGTTGGCGGCCGACTTCTCGCCCCAGCCCTCGCGGTTGCGTCAGCTGGTGCAGGTTCGCCGCGTCGCGCGCGGTCTCCAGCGTGAAGATGTCGGCCGGCTCGCGGATCGCAGCCGATCGTCGCGGTAGAAGCGCCTCGATCTGGCGCGCGCCCAAGCCCCTCGATGTCGAAGGCGGCGCGGCTGACGAAATGCTTCAGCCGCTCGACCGCCTGCGCCGGGCAGATCAGGCCGCCGGTGCAGCGGCGCACCGCATCGCCCGGCTCGCGCACCGCGTCCGAACCGCATTCGCGGGCAGCGGTCGGGAAAGACGTAAGGGCACGGCGCCCGGCGGGCGGCGCTGCGAGGTCGACATCGGCGATCTTGGGGATCACGTCGCCCGCGCGGTAGACCTGCACCCAGTCGCCCATCGCGGATGTCGCGCCCGTCGCGGATCGGCGTCGCCCGTGCGCGTCGCGGCCGGCGATGTAATCCTCGTTGTGCAGCGTCGCGTTCGACACCACGACGCCGCCGACGGTCACCGGCGTCAGCCGCGCCACCGGGCGACAGCGCCCCGGTGCGGCCCACCTGGATGTCGATCGCCTCGAGCCGGGTCCAGGCGAGTTCGGCCGGAAACTTGTGCGCGATGGCCCAGCGGGGCGTGGTGGAGCGGAACCCGAGCCGGCGCTGCAGGGCGAGGTCGTTCACCTTGTAGACGACGCCGTCGATGTCGTAGCCGAGCGTCGCGCGCTGCTGCTTCGATCTGCGCGGTACTGCGGCCAGCATCGCGTCGGGTCCGTCGCAGAGCGTGGTCAGGGGGTTGGTCGGAAAGCCCAATGCGGCCAGCCGCGCCATTGCCGCCGATCTGCGTCTCGGCCAGCGGTTCGGAAAGCGCGCCCCAGGCGTAGGCGAAGAACCGCAGCGGGCGAGCCGCGGTGATCGCGGCGTCGAGCTGGCGCAGCGAGCCTGCGGCCGCGTTGCGCGGATTGGCGAAGGTCTTTGCGCCCGCCGCCGCCTGGCGCGCGTTCAGCGCGGCGAAATCGGCATGGCTCATGTAGACCTCGCCGCGCACCTCGAGGACATCGCGGCGCGCCGTGACAGCGTTCGCGGGATGTCGGCGATCGTGCGGGCGTTCGCGGTCACGTTCTCGCCCGTCTCGCCATCGCCGCGCGTCGCCGCCTGCACCAGCCGCCCGCCCTCATAGCGCAGCGACAGCGACAGCCCGTCGATCTTCGGCTCGGCCGTGATAGGCAAGCGGCGCATCGGCGCGCAAGCCCGAGGTATTTCCGCACGCGGTCGTCGAAATCGTCCACGTCCTCGGCGGTCGAAGGCGTTTTCGAGGCTGACAGCATCGCGAACGGCGTGGCGCACCTTGGCGAAGCCCTCGGCCGGGGCGGCGCCGACCTGCTCGGTCGGGCTGTCGGCCCGGTTCAGGTGCGGGAAAGCGGGCCTCGATCGCGGCGTTGCGGCGCTTGAGCGCGTCATAGTCGGCATCCGGGATCTCGGGCGCATCCTCGGTGTGATAGGCGCGGTTCGCCTCGGCCAGAACACGGGCAAGCTGCGCCAGTTCCCGGCCGTGCCTCGGCCTCGCTCAGCGCCTCGACTGCTTTCGGCTCGGCCATCGCCCAGAACTTCCCGGATCACCCGCGCCCCAAGGTTTAGGAGCGCGGCCGGACGAGGTCCAGTGCTCAGGCGCCGGCGGCCATGCGCCGCTGCACCTGCGCCACGGGTTCGCGCAGCACATAGCCGCGGCCCCAGACCGTCTCGATATAGTTCTGCCCGCCGGTCGCCTCGGCGAGTTTCTTGCGCAACTTGCAGATGAACACGTCGATGATCTTCAGTTCGGGTTCGTCCATGCCGCCATAGAGGTGGTTCAGGAACATCTCCTTGGTCAGGGTCGTGCCCTTGCGCAGGCGAAAGCAATTCCAGCATCTGGTATTCCTTGCCGGTCAGATGCACCGTCTTGCCGTCCACCTCCACCGTCTTCGCGTCGAGATTGACGTTGATCATGCCGGTCCGGATCACCGACTGGGCATGGCCCTTGGATCGGCGGATGATCGCATGGATGCGCGCCACCAGTTCTTCGCGGTGGAAGGGCTTGGTCATGTAGTCGTCCGCGCCGAAGCCGAAGCCCTTGATCTTGCTGTCGGTATCGTCGGACCCCGACAGGATCAGGATCGGCGTGTCGATCCGCGCGAGGCGCAGCTGGCGCAGCACCTCATGCCCGTTCATGTCCGGCAGGTTGAGGTCCAGAAGAATCAGATCGTAGTCATAGAGCTTGGCGAGGTCGACCCCTTCCTCGCCGAGGTCGGTACAATACACGTTCAGATTGGCATGGGTCAGCATCAATTCGATGCTGCGCGAGGTTGTCGGATCGTCCTCTACCAGAAGAATGCGCATTCTTGGTCATCTCCACATCGCGCCCTGTCCTGTTAACTACCCTGACGAGCAATGGTTAACCGCACGTTACCTTCGCAGAGGTGATCGCAAAAACAACCTAAAGTTGTCTATACTTCTGCATAGTGGTCGACCTTCAGCGCCTGTTCCCCGTGCCGCTTCACGGCGGCGCATCCACAAGGCGAGTTCCTCTTCCGACAGCCCATAGCGTTCCAGCGCCTCGGCCCGGGTGATCAGGCCGTAGCGCGACCGCGCGCACCACGAGCGCCTTGCGGCTGGCGACCCAGCGCCGCGTGTCGGGCGGGGGCAGGTCGGCGCGGGTCAGCACGCTGCCATCCGGCAGCGTCACATGCACGCGGTCCGTCGACCTTCTTGAGATACATGAGCTCACCCTCACTCCGTTTCATCGCGAGATTGTCAGCGCAGGCTTAACCGGGGATGAAACCGGGGCGTTGAGAGTAGCTTGCATTTTCCTATATTGCCCCTGACCTGACGGGAGCGTGTTCCGTCCGATGGAAGACGTCACGATGCCCCTGGACCAGCCCCTGAATTCGCTGGGCTTTGCCAAGCCCCCGGCCGAAACCCGCGTCGTGGTTGCGATGTCGGGCGGCGTCGACAGCTCGGTCGTGGCCGCGCAACTGGCCGAGGAAGGCTATGACGTCGTGGGCGTCACGCTCCAGCTTTACGATCATGGCGCGGCGCTGGCCAAGAAGGGCGCCTGCTGCGCGGGCCGCGACATCCACGATGCCCGCCGCGTGGCCGAGACGATGGGCTTTCCGCACTACGTGCTGGATTACGAGAACATGTTCCGCGAGGCGGTCATCGACGAATTCGCCGATGCCTATCTGGCGGGTGCGACGCCGGTGCCCTGCATCCGCTGCAACGAACGGGTCAAGTTCAAGGATCTGCTGGGCACCGCGAAGGATCTCGACGCCGACTGCATGGCGACGGGCCACTACATCCAGCGCAAGACTGGGCTGGCGGGGGCCGGAACTGCACCGGGCGGCCGATCGCAGCCCGCGACCAGAGCTATTTCCTGTTTTCGACCACGGCAGAGCAGCTGGCGTTACCTGCGCTTCCCGCTGGGGCATCTTGCGAGCAAGGCCGAGACGCGGGCGCTGGCGGCGCGCTACGGGCTGGCGGTGGCGGACAAGCCCGACAGCCAGGACATCTGCTTTGTGCCCAACGGCGACTATGCAGCGGTGATCGAGAAGCTGCGCCCCGGTGCCGCCGACCCGGGCGAGATCGTCGACGCTCGACGGGCACGGTTCTGGGCCGGCATCGCGGGCGTCATCCACTACACCGTCGGGCAGCGCCGGGGGCTGGGGATCGGCGGGCTGGACGAGCCGCTCTACGTGGTCCGGCTGGACCCGGACGCCCGCCGCGTGATCGTCGGCCCGAAAGAGGCGCTGTCGACCCGGATCGTGCCGGTGCGCGAGATCAACTGGCTGGGCGACGGTCCGCTTGGACAGACGGGCGGAATGGCATGTTTCCGTCAAGGTCCGGTCCACCCGGCCACCGCGCGAGGCGATCCTGCGGCCGCTTCGGCCGACCGAGGCCGAGGTGGAACTGCTGAGCCCCGAGGAAGGTGTCTCGCCCGGGCAGGCCTGCGTCTTCTACGAAACCGGCGGCAGCCGGGTCTTGGGCGGCGGCTGGATCTGGCGCGGCCGCTGAACCGCGGGCCGCCTTCACCCGCAACGTTAGGGGGGAAGGGCACAGCGTTCGACGCTTGCGGGGGGCGATGCCCACCGGGCCGTCCGGTCGGCGCTGGGGTGCGCGCGCCCATCCCTCGGGCCAGGCGCGGTCAGGCCGAAGGCACCGCCTGCCCCTGCCCGCCGCCCGCATGGGCGAGCACCGAGCGCGCGGCACGCAGGCCCGGCGCCTCGCCGCCGCGTCCGAGCCGCTCCATCGTCAGGCGCATCGCCTCGATCTGGGCGGTGCGCCGCGGACCGTCGCGCAGGATGTCGAGAAGCGCGGAGCGATCAGCGGCGGCGCGGCAGTGCGGCCCCGAGAAACTCCGGCACCGCACGGGTCTCGGACACGAGGTTGACCAGCGTCACCGTATCGATGCGCGCCATCCGCCCGCATCAGCCACATCGTCGCCGGGTGCATGTCGTAGGCGATCACCATGGGCGACCCCGTTCGCGGCCAGCTCCAGCGAGACCGTCCCCGACGCCGCGAGCGCCGCATCGGCGGCGGCGAAGGCCGCGCGCGTCTTCGCGCCCGCGTCGCTGCGACGATCACCGGGCGCGACCGGCCAGTCCGCACCGCGCGCCCGACCAATCCGCCGCGACCGGCCGCAGCCGTCGGCACGACCACCCGGACGTCGGGATGGGTCGCGCGCACCATGCGCCAGCACCGTCGCCCCAACACGGGCGCGAGCCGCGCGACCTCGCCCCGGCGCGATCCGGGGAGCACCAGCAACAGGGGCGCCTCGCCGATCCCGGCCTGCGCGCGGAACGCCGCCGCCTCGGCCTCGCTGCGCCACGCGGCTCGGCCACGACCGGATGGCCGACGAAATCGCAGGTCATGCCCGGCGGCGCTCATATAGGGCGGCTCGAACGGCAAGAGCGCCAGAACATGGTCGACGAAGCGCGCCACCTTCGCGCCGCCCGCCCCGGTCGCCATGCCCAGACCGAGGGCGCGACATAGTGGATGATCCGCAGATCGGGCGATGCCGCCTTCACCCGCCGGCCACGCGGAGCGCGAAATCCGGGCTGTCGATGGTGACGAGCGCGTCGGGCCGTCGCCAGCACGGACCGCGGCGATCGTCCGGTGCATGCGGCGGCGCAGAGCGCGGATAGCGCGGCAGCACCTCGGCCAGCCCCATGACCGACAACTCGTCCATCGGAAAGAGGCTGTCCAACCCTTCGGCGGCCATCAGCGGACCGCCCACGCCGTCGAAGGTCGTGCCCGGCGCCAAGGTCGCGCAGACCCGCCATGAGCGCGCGCGCCCAGCTTGTCGCCCGAGGCTTCGCCCGCGAGCAGGAACAGCCTCATGGCGCGCGGGACCACAGGAACAGCCCGCCCTTTCGGCGGCCGCCCGCGTGGCGGCTGCGTCGATCAGCATGACCCCACCGGCGGCCCATGCGATGCCCCCGAGGCCCGCGGCCGTCGCGCGCGTCACCGTCTCCGGACCGATCGCGGGCAGGTCGACCCGGAGATCCTGCCCCGCCTTCGGCGCCTTGTAGAGCAAGCCGCGCGCGCCCCGCGGATCAGGGCGCAGGGCGACGGGCATCCCTGCCACGAAATCGAGCATCGCATCCGTGCCCGGCAGCGTCTCGACCGCGAGGCACATGCCCCTGGGCCACGACAGCCCCCTGCCCGACGTCGAGCGCACCAAGCGCCGCGACGATCCGGGCGGCGCGGTCGGCGTCGTGTTCATCGGCGGTGCTGATCCGGCCCGCAAGGATGCCCGGGCCCGGCACCAGACCGGGCACGGCCTGATCGGGGCCGACCACCTCGAACCCGAAGTCCTCGAAAATGCCGATCACGCTGCGCAGGGCGGCATCGTCGCCCGAACCGAGGGCCGACAGAAGCCGCGGCACGAGCTGTGCCGTGGCCGGATCGAACAGCGCCGGATCGAGACGCGGGCGATGGACACCACCGACAAAGATCACCCGGTCAACGTTCTGGCGCACCAGGTGGTCCATCATCGGGACCAGCCGCTCGATCCGGAACGTCAGATGCGGCACGATGCCGTCCGGCACGAAGCCGTCGAGCGCCGCGATCAGCGGGTCGTCCAGCGCCGCCGCCACGATGCCCGGCAGCGCACCCCGTCCCGCGATCAGCGCGATGCGGCCCGGCCCGGTCATTTCGGCGTCAGGAACGAGCGGTCCGACTCGCTCAGGATGAAATCGGTGATCTGGCGCACATGGGTGCTGTCGCTTTCCTCGGACAACTTGCGCGCACGGTCGAGAAAGGTGCCTTCGCCCTGCGCCAGCATCTGATAGGCCGCCCGCAGGGCCATGATCTCGGCACGGTCCACGCCGCGACGCTTGAGTCCGACGAGGTTCAGCCCGTCGAGTTCTCCGCGCGGCCCCTGCACAAGGCCGTAGGGCAGCACGTCGTTCGTCACCATGGTCACGGCGCCGATGATCGCGCCCTGTCCGATCCGGACCCATTGGTGAACACCCGACAGCCCGCCGACGATCACATCGTCGCCCAGCACGCAATGGCCCGCGATGGCGACCTGGTTGACCAGGATCACCCGGTCGCCGATGCGGGCATCATGGCCGACATGCGCGCCGGTCATGATCAGGCAATCGTCGCCGACCCGGGTGACGCCGCCACCGCCCTCGGTTCCGGTGTTCATCGTGGCGCCTTCGCGGATACGGCAGCGGGCACCGATGACCAGACGGGTGTGCTCGCCGCGAAACTTCAGGTCCTGGGGAACCTCGCCCACCGTCGCAAACGGAAAGACCGTGGTGCCGGGGCCGATCTCGGTCCAGCCGGTGACGACGGCGTGGCTCTTGACCGTGACGCCGCCATGCAGCGTCACCTCGGGGCCGATCACCGCGAACGGGCCGATGGTGCAGCCCGGGCCGATCGTCGCGCCGGGTTCGATGACGGCCGAGGGGTGGACCCTGGCCTCGGGCGAGACGGTCATCGCATCAGGCCTTGGGCACGTCGAACATGGCCATGAAGGTGGCCTCGCAGGCAAGTTCGTCTCCGACCATGGCCCTGCCCTCGAATTTCCAGACCCGGCCACCGCCGCGCACTGCCGTGACGTGCAGTTCCAGGACGTCGCCCGGCACCACCTTGCGGCGGAACTTCACGCCATCGACGCCCATGAAAAAGACCTTGGCATTCTTGTCCACCAGATCCATCGACAGCCCGACGAGCACACCCGAGGTCTGGGCCATCGCCTCGATGATCATCACGCCCGGAAAGATCGGCATCCCCGGAAAGTGACCCTGAAACTGCGGCTCGTTGTAGGTGATGTTCTTGATGCCGACGCAGCCCTGGTGGAGCACCACGTCGCGGACCCGGTCGATCAGCAGGAAGGGATAGCGATGCGGAATGATCCGCTGGATCAGGTCGAGATCGGCGTCGGTCACGGCGGTGGGCGAGACGGCGGCGTCGTTCATGGCGCTCTCCTGGCGGTCATGGGGCGGCGCGGCGCGCCTTTCGGTGACTGACTAGCAACTCGGACCGAGGCAGACAAGCGCGCGCTCAGTCGCCGCCGGGCGCGGCAGGGGCCGGGGCGGCCGGTTCACCCGGGGCGACGGGGGGCTGCTGCCGGGGCTGCGGGGGCTCGGGCCGGGGCGCGGCGGCGGCGCGTTGACCGCGCCTTCCGGGGCGAGACGCGCGTCGATGCGGGCGATGGCGGCATCGGTGATGTCGATCCGGTCGAACGAGAGGATGACGGCGGATCGGTCGATGATGGCAAGCGCGCCCTGTTCGCGCAGGATTTCGGCCAGGATCGGGATGGCGGTTTCGAGAAACGTCTTGCGGGCAGCCTCGCGCCGGGCGTTCAGATCATTGGTCTTGGCGTCGCGGGCGGCCCGGATGCCCTTCACCTTGGCGTCGAACGCCTCGGCCAGCACGCGGAACTCTTCCGGCGGCAGGGTCGCGCGGCGCTCGGTAAGGTTTTTCTCCTCGGCCTCGAGATCGGCCTCGAGCTTGCGGTTCTCGGTCTGGAGGGTCTTCGCCTCGGCGTCGATCTCGGCCTGAAGCCGTTGGCCGAAGCGCGATCCGGTGTAGAGCCGTTCCTGATCGAGAAGCAGCACACCTGCCCCCGCGCCAAGATCCTGCGCCGCGGCGGGGCCTGGTGCGCCAAGGGCGAGAGCCGCCAGCAGCGCGACCGCGAGGCGGCGCCGGGCGGTCATCAGAACGTCGTCGACACGGTCAGGTCGAAGTTCTGCTCCAGGTCGTAGTCTTCCTTGACCAGCGCCTTGGTGAAGTTGAAGCGCAGCGGACCGATCGGGGTATCCCAGAAAAGCGAGAAACCGATCACCGAGCGCACATGCATGCTGTCATCGACCGGCCCGCCCGTGCCTGCGGTGTCCTCAAGGCTCCAGACCGAGCCGATGTCGAGGAACAATCCCCCGCGCAGCCCGTATTCGTCAGGTGTGCCGAGCGGAAATTCGGTTTCCAGCCGTAGCACATAGAACAGGTTGCCGCCGAGCGCGTCCTCGTTGACCGCCGTCAGGTCGCGCGGACCAAGGCCGTTGGTCTCGAAACCGCGGATCTTGCCGTTGCCGAAGTAGCGGTCGATCACCCGGGTGTCGCCGCCGACATTGGTCAGCGCGCCCCCCTCGAGAGTGGCACGCAGAAGCACCTCTTCGTTCCATATCTTGCGCTCGATCGCGGCCAGCGCGTTCGTGGTGATGAACTTGTCGTCTCCTCCAAGACCGCTGAAGTCCTGCGCGAAACGCAGCACGATCCCGCCCAGCGGATTAAGCCCGTTGTTGCGGTTGTCGTAGGTATAGCTGTAGCCGAGCGCGCTGTTGACCAGTGTGCCCCGCGCCTCTTCGCGTTGCAGGATCGTCGAGGAGTCGAGCGACACGTTCGTCAATTCGCTCTGCGACAGCGAGTAGTTCAGCGAAAGCCGCGAATCCTCGCCCACCGGAAAGCCGATCCCGAACGCGATACCGGCGTTGTTGGTGTTGTAGTCGGCGTTGAAATTGTTGGTTTCGCGGTAGAATATGCTGGTCCGGAACGACAGGTCGCGCCCGAGGAAGGCCGGTTCCAGGAACGACGCCGAGGCGTTGCTGTTGTCGGTGCCGCCCGAGATGTTCATGCTGACGGCTTGCCCGCGCCCGAGAAAGTTCGACTCCGAAAACCCGACGATCAGCGCCACGCCGTCAGACACCGAATACGAGGCGCCGAGCGATAGCGAGCCTGTCGGCTGTTCCACCACGTCGACGTTCACGATCACCTGGTCGGGCGAACTGCCCTCCTGCGAGTCGACGTTCGCCTCGGAGAAGAAGCCGAGCGCCCGGATGCGTTCGGCCGCCTGGCGGATCTCGCGCGGGTTGAAGGGATCGCCCTCCACGCTGCGGAACTTGCGCCGGATCACCTCGTCGAGCGTGGTCGTGTTGCCTTCGATGTCGATCCGCTCCACGAAAATGCGCGGACCGCGGGTGATGGCGAAGGTCACGTTGACGGTCTGGTTGCCTTCGTTGCGCGTGATGCGAGGCTCGACCCGGACGAAATTCAACCCCTGGCGGATCGCGAGATTCTCGAGCCGCGCGATGTTGGTGTCGATCACAGAGGGCGAATAGGTGACGCCCGGCCGGATGCGCAGCGCGGCGGCGAACGGCGCGGGGTCGATCTCGGGCACGTCGCTGATCGTGTCGACCTGCCCGACGCGATAGCTTTGCCCCTCGCGGATCGTGAAGGTCACGAAGAAACCATTGCGTTCCCGCGCGAGTTCGGCCGTGGCGTCGAGCACCTCGAAATCGATGAAGCCGCGCGAGGCATAGAAGTCCCGCAGCAATTGCTTGTCGAGTTCGATCCGGTCGGAAATGAAGGTGTCGGACTGGATGAAGGTGCGCAGCAGGCCCGCCTGCTTGGTTTCAAGCACCTGACGCAGGCGGCGGTCGGAATAGGCGCGGTTGCCGACGAAGGCCAGACGCTCCACCTCCACGACGCGGCCTTCCTGAACCTCGAACACCAGGTCGACGGAGTTGCCGGACCGCGGAATGATCTTGGGGGTGACCGTGGCCGAAAGTCGGCCGACGTTGGTGTAAAGGTCTGACATCGCCTGCGCATCGGCCTCGGCTTGCGCCGGAGAATAGATGCGCCGCGCCTGGGAACTGATCACCGCGATCAGCTTTTCGTCGTCGATCCTGCGGTTGCCCTCGATGCTGATGACATTGATCAGCGGGTATTCCTTGACGCGGATCACCAGCGTGCCGCCCTGGGGTTCCAGGTCGACATCCTCGAAAAGACCCGAGCCCGAAATCCGCTGGAACGCGTCGTTCAGGCCACCCGCCGAGATCGCCTCGCCCCGGTTGATTCCGGCATAGCGCAGGATCGTCGCCGTCTCGATCGTGCTGTTGCCTTCGACCTGGATCGTCGAAAACTGATAATCCTGCGCTCGCGCGGCGTTGAGGAAAATCAGGCAAGTCGCCATGATGAAAGTGAAAACAGCCAGAGCCAGAAAACGAAGACGAGGGGCGCCCGCACAATCCGCGGTTGCCGTCGCGACCTGAGCTCGATGCATCTGTCCCACCACCCTGTTCTGTCTTTGCAGACCTGACTAGCGGGATTGGAGGGGGATGTCAAAAGCCTCCGACGCGGCGCGGCGGAGGCTTGCAATATACTACAGATAGTTGCTTCAGTGCACCGGCTGCATAATTGCTGTGCCCAGGAACGCGCCGGCCAAGAGGCCGACGATGACCGTTCCGGCCACGAAGATGCGGTCCCAGTTCAGACCGACGAGCAGCGACAGGCCGCGATAACCCTGGATCATCGTTTGCATGACAGAACCCCTTCCACCCAAGCTCGGCTACCATAGCGAAGGATTATGGCACCATTTGGGCGGACCGGGCGCTGGCCCCGCATCAGGGGCAGAAGAGATCGTTCGTCAGCGCGAACACCATCAGGCTGCCGATCAGCGCCAGACCGAGGCCCATGAGCAGTCGCAGTGCCCGGTCCGACGGCGGGCGGCCCGCGACGGCCTCATAGGCGTGGAACACGAGGTGTCCGCCATCGAGGATCGGGACGGAAAGAGGTTCAGCAACCCGACCGCGGTCGACAGCACCGCGATGAACCAGATGAAGCTGCCCAGGCCGAGGCTGGCCGCCGCGCCCGAGGTTTCGGCGATGCCGATCGGCCCGCTGCAGGTTGCACGAGCTGATCGCGCCGGAGATCATGTGCGACAGGCCCGAAAGACTTGTGGTGATGACATTCCAGGTTTGCGCGGCGCCGAGCTTGAATGCCTCGACCGGGCCGGGCGTGCGGGTCTGCGGCGAAAAGACCAGACCGCCCGTCAACCCGATCAGCCAGCGCGTCTCGAACCCGCCCTCCGAGTTCGGAAGGTCCATCCGGCGCGGAACGAGGGCCGCGTCGAACGTCGTCCCGTCACGCCACACTGTCAGCAGGACCGGCTTGCCGTCGGAGGCACCGACGATTTCGCGCAGTTCCATGAAGGCCCAGACCGGGCGGCCATCGACCGCCACGATCACATCGCCCGGCGCGATGCCGACATCCATCGCGGCCGAGTTCGGCTGCACGCCGTCGACCATCGGCGGGAAAGGGAACGGCCCCTCGATGTCGATCTCGGCACCGTCACGCTCCAGCCGGTAGGGCACCGTCGGCTGGGCGGGCAGCACCTCGGTCGATCTCGCCGAAGGCGTCGAAGCTGGGCGTCGGCTGGCCGGCAAGGGCAAGGATCCTGTCGCCGGGCAACAACGGATCGGCCACGGTCGGAACCTGCTTCACACTGCCCACGATGGTCGCGTCGGTGGCCACGCCCTGCACCAGGAAGAAGCCCGTGAAGATCAGGATCGACAGGATGAAATTGAAGACCGGGCCGGCCGCGACCGTGGCGGACCGTGCCCAGAGCGGCGCGCCGTGCATCGTCTCGCGCCGCTCGGCGTCGGTCAGACGGCGTCATCGCCGGCCGCGTCCTTGCCCGAGGCGGCGTCGCTGTCACCGCAGGAACTTCACATAGCCGCCGAAGGGCAAGGCCGCGACCTGCCACCGGGTGCCATGGCGATCGGTGCGCGCGGCGAGCACGGGACCGAAGCCGATCGAGAACACATCGGCCTTGATGCCCGACCAGCGGCCGACGATGTAATGGCCGTATTCATGCACAGCGACGATGATCGACAGCGCCACCACAAAGGCCACGAGCGTCCAGGCAAAGCCGCCGAAGGAAGGGATCAGGGATGTGATGTCCATACGCTATGTCTGCCTCTGCCTGTCGCGGACCGCTTCTTCGGCGTGCCTTCTGGCGAGATGGTCCATCGCAAGCACGTCCTCAAGGGTAAGCGCGGCATTATTGGGGCCGAACTCGCCCGAAAGCCGGGCGAGCACCTCTTCGACAACCGCGGCCATCTCCGTGAACCCCAGCGATCCCGCGATGAAATGGTCGAGCGCCACCTCCTTGGCCGCGTTGAAGGCCGCGCCGGTCAGGCCCCGGGCGCGCATGACCTCGCGCGCCAGCCGCAGCGCGGGAAAGCGGGCCTGGTCGGGGGCCTCGAAGGTGAGCCGGGCCAGTTGCGCCAGATCCAGCCGGGCGACCGGCACATGGGCGCGGGCCGGCCAGTTCAGCGCATAGCCGATCGCGTGGCGCATGTCGGGCGGGCCGAGATGGGCCATCATGCCGCCGTCGCGAAATCCGACCAGCGCATGCACGATCGACTGCGGATGGACGATGACCTCGATCCGCTCGGGCGCGAAGCCGAAGAACTCGCGCGTTTCGATCAACTTCCAGCGCCTTGTTGAACATCGAGGCGCTGTCGATCGTGATCCGCTGCCCCATCGCCCAGTTCGGGTGGGCGACCGCCTCGTGCCGGGGTCGCCCGGGCCAGACGCTCGAGCGGCCAGTCGCGGAACGGCGCCGCCCGAGGCGGTGATGATCACCCGTTCGACCGCCGCATGTCCTCGCCCGCCAGCGCCTGGAAGACGGCCGAATGTTCGCTGTCCACCGGCAGGATGCGTGGCGCCGTGGCGCCGGGCCTCGGCCATCAGCACGGACCCGGCGGTGACGAGGCTTTCCTTGTTGGCCAGCGCCAGCGTACCGCCGTGGCGCAGCGCGCGCAGGCCGGGCACCAGGCCCGCCGCGCCGACGATCGCCGACATCATCCAGTCGGCCGGCCGGTCGGCGGCCTCGGCAATGGCGGCGGCGCCGGCCGCGGCCTCGATCCCGGTGCCGGCAAGCGCCTCCCGCAGCGCGCCAGTAGCATTCGGGATGCGCCGTCACCGCGAGATCCGCGCCGCAGCGCGCGCGCCTGCTCGGCCAGCCGGCCGACCTTGCGCCCCCCGGTCAGCGCCACCACGCCGCACCGCCCGCCGCGCTCAAGCAGGTCAAACGTGTTGTCGCCGATCGAGCCTGTGGCGCCGAAGACCGAGATCCGCCTCATCAGACCGGACCTCGGGGACGCGACGATCTGGGCCACCAGCAGCATCATCAGCGCCGCCCCCAGCAGGCCGTCGAACCGGTCGAGCAGGCCGCCGTGGCCGGGGATCAGGTGCGAGCTGTCCTTGACGCCCGTGCGCCGCTTGATGGCGCTTTCGGCGATATCGCCCATCTGCGAGGCCAGGGCCAGCGCCGCCGATATCCACGGCAGATCGGGCCCGGCCGTAGTGAAACTCCAGAACACCGAACCCGACCAGCGCCGCCGCGATCCAGCCCGCGACGGTGCCCGACCAGGTCTTCTTGGGGCTGACGCGGGGCCAGAACTTCGGCCCGCCGATCATCCGCCCGGCGAAATAGCCCGCGATGTCGGTGACCACGACGACCAGCACCAGCCAGATCAGCCAGACCACCCCGTAATCGCCCGCGGAAGGTCACGAGGCCCTAGCCGGCAAGCAGCACGGCCAGCGCATAGCCGGCAAAGATTGCCGGATCGCGCCGAAGGGCCAGCGCCCCCGCCAGCGCCGGCAGCGCCAGCAGCGACAAGCGCCCAGCGGTCGGGCAAGAAGCACCGCGACCAGAACTGCGAGCCGCCGCCGCAAGCCCGAGCGGCACCGACGGCGGGCCCGCGCCGGGCGCGTCATCGCCGCCAGTTCCCAGACCATCAGGCCGGACGCCAAGACCGCGAGCGCGGTGAACCACCAGCCCCCGGCCCAGATCGCCGCGGCCCCGACCACCGACCATGGCAAGCGCCCGATCGCCAGCCGCGGCCGCAAGATCGGCCCATTTGCCGGTGCCGTTCATGCGGTGAGCGCGCCGCCGAAGCGGCGTTCGCGCTCGCCGATAGCGCGCCGACGATCCGGGCCAGTTCCGCCGAGCGTGAAATCGGGCCAGAGCGTCGGCGGTGAATTCATATTCGGCATAGGCCGACTGCCAGAGCAGGAAGTTCGAGATGCGGGTTTCGCCCGAGGTGCGGATCACCAGATCCGGGTCGGGCAGATCGCAGGTGTCGAGCGTCGCGTCGAGCATCGGCCTCGTCGATCTCGGTCGGGCGAGAGCGCGCCCGCCGCGCACGTCTCGGCCAGACGCGCGCGGCCGCGCGCAGGATCTCGTCGCGGCCGCCGTAGTTGATCGCGACGGTCAGGTGCAGCCGATCGATGCCCGCCGTCCGCTCCTCGATCCCCGCCATCAGGCGTTGCAGCTTGGTGTCGAGCCGCGTCGCGCTCGCCGATGAAGCGCATCCGCACGCCCTCGAGCGCGCAGCCGGTCGGCCTCGCGCTCGATGTAGCGGGCGAAGATCGTCATCAGGCCCAGCACCTCCTCGGTCGAGCGTTTCCAGTTCTCGGTCGAGAAGGCGTAGATCGTCAGCTAGCGGATGCCGAGTTCGGGCGCGCCTTCGACGATCTCGCGCACCCGCTCGGCGCCCTTGCGGTGCCCGACCAGGCGCGGCCAGCCCGCGCTCGGTCGCCCAGCGGCCATTGCCATCCATGATGATCGCGACATGATCGGCGCGCCTGACCGGCGTGGCCTCCGTCGCGCTGTTCGGCTAAGGCCAAGCTGTTGCCCCTTGCTGCGGACCAGCGCATGCAGGTCAGACCTGCATGATCTCCGCCTGCTTGTCTTCGAGCGCCTTGTCGACGGCGGCGATCGCCTTGTCGGTCAGCGCCTGCACCTCGTCGGACCAGCATCTTCTGGTCGTCCTCGCGACATGCCGGCGGCCTTGGCCTTCTTGATCTGGTCCATCCCGTCGCGGCGCACGTTGCGGATCGCGACGCGGGCGCTGTTCGGCATATTGCGCCGCGACCTTGGTCAGTTCGCGCCGGCGTTCCTCGTTCAGTTCCGGGATCGGCAGGCGGATGATCGGTGCCGTTCGACTGACCGGGTTGATCCCGAGGCCGCTGTCGCGGATCGCCTTTTCGACCTTGCCGACCATGGCCTTGTCCCAGACGTTGATCGTCGACCATGCGCGGTTCGGGCACGTTGACCGTGCCGACCTGGTTGATCGGCGTCATCTGGCCGTAGGCATCGACCTGCATCGGCTCGACCATCGAGGCCGAGGCGCGCCCGGTGCGCAGCGAGCCGAATTCGGCCTGCAGCGCGGCCATCGCCCCGTCCATCCGCCGCTCGATCGTCGTCGAGTGTCGATCTCGATATTCGTCTGGCATCATGGAGTCTCCTTCCGCTTTCGGATCGCACGGTACCGGCTCTCGCGGTCTATATCAGCAGCGGCCAAGCATCGGTATAGCGGCATGGCAGGCCTCAGCCATGGACCGTCGTATAGGTGCCCTGCCCGGCCAGGATGCCGCGGAACCCGCCGGGTTCGTCCAGCGAAAAGACGATGATCGGCAGGTCGTTGTCGCGGGCCAGCGCGATGGCGGAGGCATCCATCACGCCCAGATGCTTTTGCAGCACCTCGTCATAGGTGACGCGGTCGTAGCGCTTGGCATCGGCGTGCTTCTTGGGGTCCTTGTCATAGACGCCGTCGACCTTGGTGCCCTTGAAGATCGCCTCGCAGGTCATCTCGTTGGCGCGCAGCGTGGCCGCGGTGTCGGTGGTGAAATAGGGGTTGCCGGTGCCGGCGGCGAAGATGCAGACGCGCTTCTTCTCGAGGTGGCGCACGGCGCGGCGGCGGATGTAGGGCTCGCACACCTGGTCCATCGGGATCGCCGAGATCACCCGGGTGTGGACGCCCAGCGCCTCCAGCGCGGCCTGCATGGCCAGCGCGTTCATCACGGTGGCCAGCATGCCCATGTAGTCGGCCGTCGTCCGCTCCATCCCCTGGGCGCGAGCCTTGCAGCCCGCGGAAGATGTTGCCGCCGCCGATCACCATGCAGATCTCGACGCCGAGATCATGGACCGACTTCACCTCGTCGGCGATGCGCTCGACGGTGGGCGGATGCAGCCCGTAGCCCTGGTCGCCCATCAGCGCCTCGCCCGAGATCTTCAGCATGACGCGCCTGTAGGCGGACCTTGTCGCCGCTCGTGCTGTCCATCCGCCGCCGCTCCGCTGTTCGTCTCGGCTCTTTGACTGCGGCGCAAAATGTCGGAAAACGCGCGGCGGGTTCAACGGCGAGGTTGGCGCCCTGCCGCGGAAGGCGGGAGTTTCGCACGCCCGCACTGCGGGTATTTCGCAAGAAGCGCCGCCAGGCACGGAGCCTGGCCGCGATGACATGGATCAGCGAGATACCGACCGGCATGCCGGTGCTGATCGCCGGGCCGACCGCCAGCGGCAAGTCGGCGCTGGCGCTGCGCGCATCGCGCGCAGGCGCGGCGGCGGTGATCGTCAATGCCGACGCCTTGCAGGTCTATCGGCTGCTGGCGGATGCTGACGCGCGCGGCCCGAGCGCCGATCGAGGACGAAGCGCTGCCGCACCGGCTTTACGGTCATGTCGGCGCGACCGTCAGCCCTATTCGGTCGGGCCATTGGCTGCGCGAGGTGGCGGCGGTTCTGGACCAGGGCCTGCGCCCGATGATCGTGGGCGGCACCGGGCTCTACTTTCCACGCGCTGACGCGAAGGTCTGGCCGAGATGCCCGCGACCCCGCCCGACGTCCGCGCCGAGGCCGGCGACGCGGCTGTCGCGGGCCGAGGGGCTGGCGGCGATGGTGGCCGAGCCTCGACGCGCCGACCGCGGCCGCATCGACCGGCGGAACCCCGCGCGCGTGCAGCGCGCCTGGGAGGTGCTGCAGGCCACCGGGCGCGGGCTGGCCGCCTGGCAGGACGAGACCGCCGCGCCCCGCTCGCTGCCCCTGGCGCGGGCCGGGCCATGGTGCTGCGACGCCGGATCGCGACTGGCTGGCGGCGCGGATCGACGCGGCGATTCGACGCGATGCTGGCGGCGGGCGCGCTGGACGAGGCGCGGCGCCGCGCTGACCGGCTGGGATCCGGCGCTGCCCTCGTCGCCGCGCGATCGGCGCGCCGGAACTGGTGGCCCATCTGCGCGGCGAGATCACGCTGGCCGAGGCGGCGGACGGCCGCCAAGACCGCCACGCGGCCAATATGCCAAGCGGCAGCGGACCTGGTTTCGCACCCGCATGGACGGGTGGCGCCGGGTGCCCTGGCCGTGAGCGCCACCCGTGCAGGGATGCCACAGATCGACCCGACGACATTCTGTTTTCCGCTTGGGTGGCGGCTGCGGGCTGCCGCTTACGATGGACGCGCAAGCCGATCCATGGACATGCGCCCGCGATGCGAAGACCTCTCTGCCCCATCGCACCTGCGGCTGATGGCGATCCCGCGCCTCGCGGCGGGCGGCCGCTGGCGGGTCGAGGCGATGCGATCGCTGTCGGAGCCGCTGCTGCTGTGGTTCACCCGCGGCCAGGGCCGGATCACCGTTGCGGGCGTCACGCGCGGCTATGGCGCCGCATAATGCGATCTTCATTCCGGCCGGCGTCATGCACGGGTTCGAGGTCGGCGCGCAGAGTCTTCGGCACGGCGGTCTTCTTTCGGCCGCGGCACCGACGTGACGCTGCCGCCGGAACCGCTGCACCTGCGCATCCGCGAGACGCGCAGCGCAGGCCGAGATTGACCGTGCTCCTCGACGCGATCGAGCGCGAACTGGACAGCGCCGAGCCCGCGCATGACCGCGCGACGCGGCATCACCTCGGGCTGCTGGCGGTCTGGCTGGAACGCCAGGCCGCGCTGCAGCGCGCCGAGAGCCGGCCGCGCCGGATGCCGCGCGCCGGCTGGTGCGCGCGCTATACCGCGCTGCTGGAACGGGACTTCCGCTCGGGCCAGGGCGTGGCCGATTACGCCGCCGCGCTGGGTGTGACGCCGACCCATCTGACGCGCGTGCTGCAACCAGACCTGCGGCCGCCCGCGCTCGACCTGCTGCAGGACCGGCTGATCTTCGAGGCGCGCCGCCTGCTGACGCGACACGCCGATGCCGGTCGGACGGATCGCGCGCGACCTTGGGCTTCACCTCGCGCCGCCTATTTCACCCGCGCCTTCCAGCACAGGACCGGCAGCACGCCATCGGCGTTTCGGCGCGCGCCCTGAACTGCGCGCTCTGGCCGCGCCCGGCGGGCGGCCCTGGTCCGTGTCTGCAATCGGGCTTGATGGCCGTTTTGCCTGCTGCGCGGCGACGTATGTCGCAAATCCACGTCGAATGACGAAAGCGGACATTGACGTCACGTGCCATTCCGTGCGGAATGCGGGAGCGGGAACGCATGGCATCGCGGAAATCGCGACATGCGGCCGATCGGCCGCGAGCACAGACAGTACGACATGCTCGACAGGGAGACTGCAATGATGAACAGACACCGACACGCCGAGCCGCTCCACTCGGCGGCCGACGATGTATGCCGAGAATGTCGCGACGGGCAAGCTGAGCCGCCGCGAATTCCTGACCCGCGCCACGCGCTGGGCGTCACCGCCGCCGCCGCCTACGGCGCTGATCGGCCTGAGCGCGCCGGCGCAGGCGCAAGGCACGGCCAGGCCGCGGCGGCACGCTGCGGATGCAGATGGAAACCAAGGCGCTGAAGGACCCGCGCACCTGCGACTGGTCGCGAAATCGCCAACTTCACGCGCGGCTGGCTGGAATACCTCGTCGAATACAACGACGACGGCACCTTCCGCGGCATGCTGCTGGAAAGCTGGGAAACCAACGACGACGCCACCGAATACACGCTGAACGTCCGCAAGGGCGTGAAGTGGAACAACGGCGACGACTTCACCGCCGAGGACGTGGCCCGCAACATCACCCGCTGGTGCGACGCGCAACGTCGAAGGCAACTCGATGGCCGGCCGCATGGCGGCGCTGGTCGACGAGAACACCAAGACAGGCCCGCGACGGCGCGATCACCGTGGTCGACGACCACACCGTCAAGCTGACGCTGCCGGCGCCCGACATCACGATCATCGCCGGCATGGCCGACTATCCGGCGGCGGTCGTGCACCCGGCCTATGACGGCGGCGACCCGTCGGCGAACCCTGTCGGCACCGGCCCCTACCTGCCCGAAACCAACGAGGTCGGCGTCAAGCAGGTGCTGGTCGCGCAGCGCCGACCACACCTGGTGGGGCACCGAGGTCTACGGCGGCCCCTACCTCGACCGGATCGAGTACATCGACTTCGGCACCGACCCGGCCGCGCTGGCTGGCCGCGGCCGAATCCGACGAGATCGACGTGACCTACGAGACCGTCGGCGAGTTCGTCGACATCTTCGACGGGCTTGGCTGGAACAAGTCCGAGGCCGTGACCGCCGCGACCATCGTGATGCGCTTCAACCAGGTCGCCGAAGTCTACAAGGACCTAGCAACGGTGCGTCGCAAGGCCATCGCAGATGGCCGTGGACAACGCGGTCGTGCTGGAACTGGGCTATGCCGGGCGCGGGACGACGGCCGAAAACCACCATGTCTGCCCGATCCACCCGGAATATGCCGAACTGCCCCCGCAACTGGTCGATCCGGCCGCGGCCAAGGCGATGATCGACGAGGCCGGCATGGCCGATTTCGAGTTCGAGCTGATCTCGATCGACGACGACTGGCAGCGCGACACCTGCGACGCGGTGGCCGCGCAGATCCGCGACGCCGGCATCAACGATCAAGCGGACGATCCTGCCGGGTTCGACCTTCTGGAACGACTGGACGAAGTATCCGTTCTCGGCGACCGAACTGGAACATGCGCCCGCTCGGCGTGCAGATCCTGGCGCTGGCCTACCGCTCGGGCGAGGCCTGGAACGAGATCGGCGTTCGACAATGCCGAGTTCGACGCGCTTCTGGCCGAGGCGCTGTCGATCGCCGACGCCGACAAGCGCCGCGAGGTGATGGCCAAGATCGCAGAAGATCATGCAGGACGAAGGCGTGACTGATCCAGCCCTACTGGCGGTCGCTCTACCGCCACTACAACGACAAGCGTGAAGGGCGCCGAAATGCACCCGACGTTCGAGCATCACCACTACAAGTGGTGGATCGCCGCCTGATCGGCCTGACCGCAGGCGGCGCCCTGACGGGCGCGGCCCTTCCGTTCGCCCCGCGGCGCATCGCCTCGCCCGGGACGAGCCCGGCCACCGGCCGGTCCGACGCGCCATGCCAGACGGGGATGCCGATGGCATCTGTTCATGCTCCGCCGCATCGGTCGATGATGATCCTCACGGCGCTCTGCCTGACCTTCATCGTCTTCTTCCTGACGAACCTGCCGCCGAACCTCGAAAAGCTGGCCAAGTCCGCAGGGCGACTGCCGGATGACCGACGAGGAGGTGGCCAGCTGGCTCGACAAGCAACGGCTATGTGCAGCCGCTCCTCGTGCGCTACGGCGAATGGCTGGGCGTGGTGCCGGGCTGGACGCGGACCGAGGACGACGGCGACGACCGGGCGCTGCATCGACCGCCGGCAGGACCCGGCCGACGGCGCCGCGCTTCTGCGGCATCCTGCAGGGCGACTGGGGCTTTTCGACCGTGTTCAAGCGAACCGGTGCGCGACGATCATCGCGAAACGGCTGGCGCTGACCGGCATGGCTGATGTTCTGGGTGATGGTGCGTGATGGTGCCGTCGGCGCTCCTGATCGGCGTGCTGGCGGGGATGCGCGAAGGCTCGCGGCTCGACCGGACGCTGTCGACCTTCTCCATCGCCTCCACGGCCACGCCGGAATATGTCTCGGGCGTGATCCTGATCGCGGTCTTCGCCTCGACCCTCGGCTTCGTCGGCTGCTGAAAGTGGTTCAACGGGCACCGTCTCGACCGGCCGCCATGGACGACATCACCTTCTGGAACTTCTTCCTGCCGGTGCTGACCATCGCGCTCTACGGCATCGGCTATATCGCCCGCATGACCCGCGCCTCGATGACCGAGGTGATGACGGCGCAATACATCCGCACCGCGCGGCTCAAGGGCGTGTCCTTCCGCAACGTCGTGATGAAGCACGCGCTGCGCAACGCGCTGATCGCGCCCTTCACGGTGATCATGCTGCAGTTCCCCTGGCTCCTGAACGGCGTGGTGATCGTCGAGACGCTGTTCAACTACAAGGGCTTCGGCTGGACGCTGGTGCAGGCGGCCGGCAACAACGACATCGAGCTGCTGCTCGCCTGCTCGGTGGTCGCCGTCTTCGTGGTTCTGGTGACGCAGCTGATCTCCGACATCGGCTATGTCTTCCTGAACCCGCGCATCCGGATATCCTGAGGAGACACGCATGGAACGCTCTGTCCTGGGGCCAGATCGTCGGCAGGATGGCTGGTTCAGTTCCTGCCGGTCTGGATCGCGCTTGGTCGTGCTCTTCGTCGCTGTCGATCCCCTACAAGCGACGGCTCGGCCTCTACGGCAAGCTGTTCGACAGCCCGATCGGCATGATCGGCTTCGCGCATCGTGATGTTCTGGGTGTTCACCGCACTCTTCGCGCCGACCTGATCATCACGCATGACCCGCTGAGCCAGGTCTCGGGGATGAAGAACGACCTGCCCGGCACGCCGGTGCCCGAGGGTCGACGGGCTATCCTACTACCTGCTCGGCGGCGACAACCTTGCGCGCGACGTCTTCTGCCGCATGGTGGTGGGCTCGACCGCTGGTGATCCAGATCGCGCCGCTGGCCACGCTCTTCGCCTTCATGGTCGGCATCACGCTGGGCCTGCCGGCGGGATACTACGGCGGCCGGCTCGACACCGTTCCTGTCTTTCTCGCCAACCTGATCCTCGCCTTCCCGGTCATCCTGCTGTTCTACCTGCTCGTCACGCCCGAGATCGTGACCCGGCCTGCCGCACTATCTGGCGACGGTGCTGTTCCTGTTCCCGCTGATCTTCCTCGTCGTGCTGCTGAACTCGCGGCTACTACGCAAGCCCGCCGTTGCGCAACCTGCTGCGTCGGCGATCGTCGTCGTGGTCGGGCGGCTGGCTCTATCTGTCGCTGCTCTCGTCGCCCGGCACCAAGATCGACGTGGTCCCGGCCGCGATCGACCTGATCGTGATGGACCCCAACATCCTGATCGTCTTCGTGTCGGTGGTCTTCGTGAACGCGCCCACCGTGTTCCGCATCGTGCGCGGCCTCGTGCTGGACATCAAGACGCGCGACTATGTCGCCGCCGGCCAGACCCGCGGCGAGGGGCCGTGGTACATCATGCTGTGGGAAATCCTGCCCAACGCGCGCGGGCCGCTGATCGTCGATTTCTGCCTGCGCATCGGCTACACCACGATCCTGCTCGGCACGCTGGGCTTCTTCGGCCTCGGGCTTTCGCCCGAAAGCCCCGACTGGGGCTCCACCATCAACGACGGGCGGCGCCTGCTGTCGATCTACCCGCACCCGGCCATCGTGCCCGCCCTCGCGCTGATGAGCCTCGTGCTCGGCCTCAACCTGCTGGCCGACGGCCTGCGCGAGGAGAGCCTGAAGGATTGAGGCGCCCGATCGCCGCCTTCTTCTGTTCCCAAGTATCCCACGGGAGTCCGGGGGCGTGAACCCCCGGTCCCGCACGCACACCCGACGCGAGGCCGCCATGACCGCGACCACCGACTGGGATCACTCAAGGCCCGATCCTCGAGATCGAGAACCTCTCGATCAGCTTCTTCACCCGCCTGCGCGAAATCCCGGCGGTGATGGACTTCTCCTGCACCGTGCAGCCGGGCGAGGCGATGGGCCTCGTGGGCGAATCGGGCTGCGGCAAGTCCACCGTGGCGCTGGCGGTCATGCAGGACCTCGGCAAGAACGGCCGCATCGTCGGCGGCTCGATCCGGTTCAAGGGCCGCGACCTGACGCAGATGACCGACGAGCGAGCTGCGCGACATCCGCGGCTCGCGAAATCGCGATGATCTATCAGGAGCCGATGGCCTCGCTGAACCCCGCGATGAAGATCGGCGAGCAGCTGATGGAAGTGCCGATGATCCACGAGGGGATCGGCAAGGAGGAGGCCTGGAAGCGCGCCCTGGAGGTCGTCGCCGACGTCCGCCTGCCCGACCCCGACGCGCATCCTCAAGAGCCTATCCGCACCAGCTTTCGGGCGGCCAGCAGCAGCGCATCGTCATCGCCATGGCGCTGATGTCGAAGCCGGCGCTGCTGATCCTCGACGAACCGACGACCGCGCTCGACGTGACGGTCGAGGCCGGCGATCGTCGATCTGGTCAAGGATCTGGGCACACAAGTACGGCACCTCGATGCTGTTCATCAGCCACAACCTCGGGCTGGTGCTCGAGACCTGCGACCGGATCTGCGTCATGTATTCCGGCGAGGCGGTGGAGACGGGCACCATCGAGCGACGTCTTCGACCGGATGCGCCATCCCTATACCCAGGCGCTGTTCCGCTCGATCCCGCTGCCGGGCGCGGACAAGAACTCGCGGCCCGCTGGTGGCGATCCCGGGCAACTTCCCGCTGCCCGCACGAACGCCCGCCGGGCTGCAACTTCGGCCCGCGCTGCGACTATTTCGAGAAGGGCCGCTGCGATGCGCAGGAGATCCCGATGGTCGCTGCTCGAGGGCGACGATCGGCACGAGACCCGCTGCCTGCGCTCCGAGGAGATCGACTGGAACGCAGCCGCCCGAGGCCGCCAAGACGGTCGCCAAGACCCCGGTCGGCGACGTCGTGCTGCAGGATCGACGACCTCAAGAAATACTACGAGGTGTCGGCGAACGGCTGTTCGGCGGCGGCGAGAAGAAGGTGGTCAAGGCCAACGAGACGCTCAGCTTCGAGGCCCGCGAGGGCGAGACGCTGGCCATCGTGGGCGAAGTCGGGCTGCGGCAAGTCCACCTTCGCCAAGGTGCTGATGGGGCTCGAGACGGCGACCGACGGCAAGATCATGCTCTACAACCAGGACATCCAGGACACGCCCATCGAGAAGCGCGGCGACCGATACCGTGTCCTCCGTCCAGATGGTGTTCCAGAACCCGTTCGACACGCTCAACCCCTCGATGACCGTGGGCCGCCAGATCATCCGCGCGCTGGAGATCTTCGGCGAGGGCAACACCGACGCCGAGCGGCGCGACCGGATGCTGGAACTGCTCGACCTGGTGAAACTGCCCCGCGCCTTCGCCGACCGGATGCCGCGCCAGCTGTCGGGCGGCCAGAAGCAGCGCGTCGGCATTGCCCGGGCCTTTGCCGGCGGTGCCAAGATCGTGGTGGCCGACGAACCGGTCTCGGCGCTCGACGTCTCGGTGCAGGCGGCCGTCACCGACCTGCTGATGGAGATCCAGCGCAAGAACAAGCACGACGCTGCTGTTCATCAGCCATGACCTGTCCATCGTGCGCTATCTCAGCGGACCGCGTGATGGTGATGTATCTGGGCCATGTCGTCGAACTGGGCACCACCGACCAGGTCTTCAGCCCGCCCTACCACCCCTATACCGAGGCGCTGCTGTCGGCCGTTCCCATCGCCGACACCCGCGTCACGAAGAAGCGGATCGTGCTGGAGGGCGACATTCCCTCGGCGATGAACCCGCCGCCGGGCTGCCCGTTCCAGACCCGCTGCCGCTGGAAGTCGCAGGTGCCGGGCAGATCTCTGCGAGACCGAGGTGCCGCCGATGCGCCAATCTGGCGGGTGGCCATCAGATCAAGTGCCACCTGTCCGACGAGATGCTCGCCAGCATGGAGCCGGTGATCAAGATCGCCGCGGAATGACGCCACCCGCGCCCGGCCGGATGCGGGTGCTGCACCCCGCGCCGGGTGTCGTGGCCTTCTACGACGGGCGGGTCGACGGCTATCGTTTCGCGCCTGATCCGAACTGGGTGGATGAAGGCGCGCTGTCGCTGGGCATCGCGAGCTACGCCATATTCGAGGGCGACGAGGCGATCGTCTATGATACCCATGTCTCGCTGGCCCACGCCGCCTTCGTCCGGGACTGGCTGACGCAGGCCGGCGTGCGCCGGTTCACGATTGTCCTCAGCCATTGCCATATCGATCATGTCGCCGGCACCGCCGCCTTTGCCGGGGCCCCGGTCATCGCCAATATCCGCACGGCCGCCCATCTTGCCCGCGACCGCGCGGCGATGGAGGATGGAACGCTTCAGGGCCTTCCGGCGATTTCCCCCCTCGTGTTGCCGACGCAGACCTTCGACGGCCGGATGACGCTGAGCGTGGGACGCAGGCGGGTGGAGTTGCTGACAGCGAACATCCACAGCGACGACCAGACCTTGGTGTGGCTGGCCGACGCGGGCCTGCTGCTGGCAGGCGATGCGCTCGAAGATACCGTGACCTATGTGACGGATGCGCCCGCCTTTGCCGCCCATCTGGGCGATCTGGACCGGCTGGATCAGATGTCTCCCAGCCGGATCCTGCCGAACCACGGCGATCCGGACCGGATCGCCGAAGGCGGCTACAATTCTGCGCTGATCGGGGCCACCGCGCGCTATCTGCGCTTCCTGATCCGGTGTCAGTCCGACCCTGCGCTGGCCGAGACACCGCTGGAACGGGTGATCGCAGAGGATCTGGCCTCGGGAACGCTCGTCTGGTTCGCGCCCTATCGCGGGGTCCACGCCGAAAACCTGCGCCGCGCGCTGGCTGAGGCCTGACAACTCAGCCCTTTGCGGCGCTGCCAAGGATGGATTTGACGTAGTTCTGCGTCTCGTCGAAAGGCGGAACGCCGTCGTATTGCTCGACCGCCTCGGGGCCCGCGTTATAGGCCGCAAGCGCGAGCTTCCAGTTGCCGAACCGGTCATACATCCGGCGCAGATACTTCGCGCCGCCATCGAGGTTCTCTGCCGGGTCGTGCATGTTGACGTTCAGCAGATCGGCCGTGCCCGGCATCAGTTGCGCAAGCCCCGTCGCCCCTTTGGTCGATACGGCGGTGTGGTTCCATCCGCTTTCCTGTTGCACGAGGCGCAGGAAAAGATCCTCGGGCACCCCGTGCTTGCGGGCCGCGGCCTTGGCGACCTCGAGGTATTCGCCCTTGTAGCGTCCCGCATAGCGCGGCACCGCCACGTCCGCCACGTCGGACTTCGGCTTCAACCGATCGGAGCCCTCGTATTGCTTGGCCAGGCGGTCGTCGAGCAGTTTGGCCTGCGAGGCGAAGATCGCCATCCGGCTTTTCGACGAGGTGCCGATCTTCAGCCCTTCGGCCGAGGCCACCGGCACCGAAACTCCGGCAGCCGCAATCGCCACCACCACCCCGATCGCTGCCGCCACGCGCCGCCGCATTGCCCTGTCCCGCCGTTTGTGTTGGCGCACTATACCCAAAACCGCGCGCAATGCCAGATGTGCGGCCTCTGCCCGCCAGCACGGCAGGCAGGGCCTTGCCACGCCCGCCCGTTCAGCCGCGCTCGCCCGGGGTCGCGGCCCCGGGGGCGAGTGTGCCGCGCATCAGATCCTCGATCAGCAGGCTGACAAGCTGCCCGCGCCCGGTGACGCCCGCCTTTCGGTAGATCGCGTTCAGGTGGGTCTTGACGGTCGCCTCGGCCGAACCGCGCAACCGGGCGATCTCGGCAATCGAATAGCCCTTGATCGTAAAGGTCGCGACATCCGCCTCGGATGGCGTGAGGGCCCAGGCGGCGAAGTAATCCTCGATCAGGTCGGCAATCGCCCCTTGTGCGATACCGAGGCTGCGTTCGAGGTGGGCCTGCCGGCGCAGCAGGCGCAGCAGGTAGATGGTCAGCACCACCACTCCGCTGATCAGGCCCAGCGTCGCGCCGATCTCGGGCAGCAGGTGCGGGTCGGTCAGCATGCTCCAGTCGAGCTGTTCCAGATCGCTCGTCACATCGATCAGGAAGAATACGGTGCAGATCGCCTGGAACAATATGAGGCCGGGCAGGACCAGCGCCTCACGGTTACCCGGACGACGAGGAAGGGCTTGAGGGGGGGAAGTGTCTGCGCGCACGGATCGGTTTCCAGCTTCAGCCGCCGGGATGTCGATCCGGCAAGGTCTTGTAGCCCGTCACCATGGATTTCGGAAGGTTCACGCCCAGCCTGCGCAATTCGAAAAGCACCGCGGCGATATGGACCACGACCGAGATCTCGGCCCATGTCACCAGGATCTCATGCGCTTCCTTTACCCAGTCGATCCCGAAAAAGGCAATCGTCGTCATCATGTAGCCGGTGACGCCGATACCGATCAGGGTTGCGAGCAGGTTGTAGATCATCAGTGCGCCCAAGCGGCGAATGGCCTGGATGGGCATGGCGCCGGCCTGTGGCCATTTCGCGCAGCTGGCCCATGGCGGCGGCCGGGTCGGGCGGGAAATCGGCAAACCGCGCATGGCGCGAGCCGACCAGCCCCCAGACGAGCCGCGCGGCGACAAGCCCCAGCACGGCAAGGCCCAGCGTTTCGTGCAGATCGCCTTCGGGATCGGTCAGGAAGGCATTCGCGGCAAAGCCCGCGACAAGCGCCCAGTGGAACAGGCGCACGGCCGGATCCCATACGAAGATGCGGTTTTTCATGTCTGTCTCCCTGGCGCAGAGCGGCGCGCCAGGAGGCGCCCCGCCCGCTGGCCGTGCAATCAGTTCGATTTGATGATCTTGCCGTCGGCGTCGAGGTAAAGCTCGACCGTCTTGCCATCCTTGATGGCGTAGACCTCGATCATCCCGTCCTCGGCGGCGATCTTGCGCACCTCATAGCCCTGCGCGGTCAGTTGTTCGGTGATCTTCGCCTGCGTTGCGGGATCGAGCGCGGTATCGCTGTCGGCGCGGGCGGCAGGTGCGCCAAGCGCAAGCGCCAAGGCCAGAAGGGCAGCAGTGCGGTTCAGGTAGGTCATCGGTCGTCTCCGGTTGCAAGTCCACGTCACGCCAATGTGCCGGGATGCCGCCGATCTGGCCTGTCCGGATCACCCGCGCCATCCGCCCCGGGGTGGAGCCTGCCGCCCGCGCCCGCCCTGCAACCCGAGTTGCAGGGCGGACGTAGCGGCGATATAGCCTTTGTTAACCAAGCTTGGGCAGTCTGCCGGGCATGCGGTTCACAATCGCTCAGACAGGGGGAGACGATACATGGCGGGATCGGTAAACAAGGTCATTCTGGTCGGCAATCTGGGCCGCGACCCCGAGGTGCGGTCGTTCCAGAACGGCGGCAAGGTGGTGAACTTGCGCATCGCCACCAGCGAGACGTGGCGCGACAAGGCCAGCGGCGAACGCAAGGAAAGGACGGAGTGGCATTCCGTCGCGATCTTCAACGAGAACATCGCACGGGTGGCCGAGCAATACCTGCGCAAGGGGTCCAAGGTCTACATCGAGGGTCAGCTTGAGACCCGCAAGTGGCAGGATCAGTCCGGCGCAGACCGCTATTCGACCGAGGTCGTCATCCGGCCATTCCGGGGCGAGATGACGCTGCTTGACGGACGCGAGGGCGGCTCCGGCGGCCCCGGCGGCGAAGACCGTGGCGGCAGCTACCCCGACCAGGGCTATGGCGACGATCGGGGCGGCGCATCCTCGGGCGGGGCCCGCGGCGGCGGCACCGGCAGCACCAGCCGCAGCGATCTGGACGACGAGATCCCGTTCTGATCCCCCCGGGCCGGGGATACCCGGCCCTCAACCTGAACCCCGTCGCGCCGTGGTTGGCCGGCCGTCGAGTTGATCCCCGGCGGACCGAGGATACCCGGCCCTCACCCGCCGATCGGCGGCCCGGTGAACCGCAGATTGAACCGGACGGCATGGGCGATGATCGGGCCCATGTCCTCGGGGATGCGGAAGGCGCCCGCGGCCATCTCGGCAAAGAACCCCTCGAACCCGCCGGGCGTCAGGATCAGCAGATGCCGGCTTGGCGCATCGTCGGTGACGCGAAACGTGTGCTCTCTGCCGCGCGGAATGAAGGCGGTTTCGCCCGCGCCGCGATGGAAGCTCTCACCTTCCAGCCAGAACTCGCAGCGTCCGGTCAGCAGCACGAAGGTTTCGTCGCAATCGTCGTGAACATGGCGCGGCGGGCCGCTTCCGGCGGGCGACAGGCTGTCGACCACGCACATCGCCCCCCCCGACGCCTCGCTCGACAGGATGGTCCTGTAAGTCACGCCCCGCCACTCGATCGTGCCGTTGTCCGTCATCGTCATGCCTCCTCCGCCCGGGGAAACCCCCGCGCGCGTTGCGGGCGACAGACACGCGCGGTTCAGGCCATTGCGGGATTGCGCCGCAAGACGCTCGCGTTCAGCGCCGTCGCGATGGTCACCCACAAGAGATACGGCGCGAACAACAGCCCCGCGATGATGTCGATGCGGGCAAAGGCCAGCAGCGTCATGGCGACCGCCACCCAGAGCACCGACACCACGATCAGCGCGGCGCGCATGCGCCGCAGACCGAAGAACACCGGCGACCAGAGGGCATTGAGCGTGATCTGAATGGCCCAGAAGCCAAGCGCCATCGGCGCCCCCGGATCGCCCGATCGTCCGATCCGCATCGCGGCCAGCGACATGCAGATGTAAAGCGTCGACCACGCAACCGGAAACACCCAGTCGGGCGGGGTCCAGGCGGGTTTGTCGATCGTCTCATACCACGGGCCGGGGCTGAACAACGCCCCTGTCGCTGCGGCAGCACCGCAGGCCGCAAGATAGGTGAAGAACAATCCGTAATCCATTCAGGCGCCCCTTGCGGTCAGGTTTAGCGCAGAGCTAGCCGCGCGACAATCGCCGAGCGCCCAAGACCGGGCGCAGCCGGCGGTCCTGCGCCTCGAGTTGTGCCAGAACCGCGAGCAGCGCGTCGGCGCGCCCGGGCGCAGCGGGCGCGCGGGCGGCCGCATCGACCAGAAACGCCACTTCGGGCGCCGGGGCCGCGTGCAGGCGTGCGGCACGGGGCAGCGCCATCGTTCCACCCGACTGGCCGATCGCCATCAGGAGCCAGCCCAGTTTCTGCCCGCGCCCGGTGCGGGCGCGGCGGGTCACGCTGTCATGCCCGTTGCGGGCCACCGCAGCGCCGATCCCCGCGTAGATGCGCCGCGCGGCAAAGATGCCGGGGCGGCAGTCGCGCGGAAGTGCCGCCACGCCGGATTCGGCACGGATGTAGAGGCCCTCCGCCTCGGCCAGAAGCCGGCGCACCAGTTGGGCAAGGCGCGGATCAGGGGCGGGGGCGGCCAGAAACGCCTCGGGGGCCAGTCCTTCGGCCTCCATCCAGTCGGTCGGAAGATAGAGCCGGCCCGCGCGGGCATCCTCTCCGACGTCGCGTGCGATGTTGGTCAACTGCATCGCGAGGCCAAGGTCGCAGGCGCGGGCCAGCGCGTCCGCGTCGCGCACGCGCATCAGGACGCACATCATCGCGCCAACGGCGGCAGCGACCCGCGCGGAATAGGCGAGGACGCCGGAGAAGTCATCGATAACGTCGACCGTCAGCATCCCAGGCCAGCCCCTCAAGCAGCGCATCGGGCAGCGCGCGCGGCATGTCGAAGCCCTCGACCACTGCCGCAAAGGCACGATCGGCGGCGGCATTCGCGGTCGCCCGGCATAGACCCGGTCGAGCCGGTCGCGCAGGCGCCAGCACGGCGGCGGTCTTGTCATCGCCCTCGTCCACCGCGTCATCGGCGAGGCGGCAAAAGGCGTAAAGCGCGAGCGCCGGATCGCGAACGCGTGGCGGCAAGCAGGCGCGAAGCGGCGTGAAACGACAGGCTGCCGGTGCGTATTGCCGCGCGGCAGGGCTCATGATCAGCGCGGGCGATCTGGGCGGTCATTCCGCGGCCAGTCGCGCGAATCGCCGGTCGCGCGCACGGCTGGCGGCGGGATCAGCTGGCCCAGGATCTCGGCTGTGCCGATGACGCCCGGGACGCCCGCGCCCGGATGGGTGCCGGCGCCGCAGAGGTAGAGGCCCGGGCAGTTCCTCGGCGACGTTGTGCGGGCGGAACCAGGCGGATTGCAGGATCCGCGGTTCGAGCGAGAAATCCCGCGCCATGGGGCGACGAGGTAACGGTCGACTGGAAGGTTTCGGGGGTAAAGACGCCGACCACCGTCAGGTGGACCGAGGCCCGGCGATCAGGGGTCCTCCAGCACCGCCTGCACCTTCGGCGACAGGGCCTCGCCCTCGGTCTGCCTAAAGTCGACCGTCGGTGCATCGAACCCCAGATGCGGCACCGGCGACTGAGCGCGTAGAAGGTGTCATCGCCGGGCGGGGCGGCCGACGGATCGGTGACGTCGGGCGGTGGACGTAAAGGCTCATGTCGTCCGTAAGCCTGCCCGTGAGGAAGAGTCACGGATAGGTCGCGGTAGTGCGGACCGACAGGATCGTGTGGTGGCCGACATCGGGCCACAAGTCTGCGCGTACCCTTGGTCCCGAAATACCAGACGAACAGGCTCATCGACCAGCGCGTGCGCTTCAGACGCGCCGTCGTCCAGCGCGACCGCGTCCGGTTTCGCAGCAGCCGGTCGTAAGTGATGCCCGGCGTCGGCATTCGACACGATCACCGGCGCGCTCAGCACCTGCCCGTCGGTCAGCCGCACGCCCGGCGCGCCGCCCGCGCGCGACAGGATCTCGTCCGCCTCGGCCCTCAGCAGCAACCGCCCGCCCTGATCCTCGATCACCCGGACCATCGCCGCAGCGATCGCGCGACCCCGCCCATCGCGTAATGGACGCCGAATTCCTTCTCCAGATGGCTGACAAGGATGTACATCGAGGTGACGTGGAACGGATCGCCACCGATGAACAGCGGATGGAACGACAGCGCAATGCGCAGCGCGCGCATCCGTGACGCGGCGGCCGCATGGGCGTGGACCGACCGGTCGGCGCGCAGCAGGCGAAGGTCGGCAGCACCTTGATCAGATCGACGAAACTGTGCATCGGGCGGCGCCCAAGATCCTCGAACCCGAAGTCAGTAGCGGGCGTGGGCGTCGATCAGGAAGCGTCTCGAAGCCCGGCCGTCGCGCGGCGAGAGGCGATCCACCTCGGCGCGCATCGCCTCGGTACCCTGCCGTGCGGTGAAGGTGCGGCCGTCCTGGAAGCGGATCTCGTAGAACGGGTCCATCGGGCGCAGATCGACATCGCGCATCGAAATCGCGGCCGCAGGTCGCCCAAAGATCGCGCAGGACCTGCGGGACGGTGACGATCGTCGGACCAAGGTCGAAACGGTGTCCGCCGGTCGGTGATCGACGAGCCGCGGCCCCCGGGCGATCCAGCCGGTCGACGACGGTGACGCGACAACCCTTTGCGCCAAGACGCATCGCGGCTGGCAAGCCCGCCCAGCCCTGCGCCGATGACGAGCGCGGCCTGACGCTTGGGCGATGGTCGGGATCTGTGCTCATTCCATGATCTGATGATAAAGTGTCCACCCTGATTTACAACTCGGCGCAATTTGCCGCGCGTTTCACGGTCTCTTCGGCTGCGCGACTTGTCCGCTAGACTGTCAGTCAAACGAAGTTACACCGCGCCACGGACCGCCGCCAATGACCTCGCCAGCCTGAGCCTCTTCCGCTTTCACCGTCTTTGGCCCCGGCTCTGGATCTCGGACAGATGGGCTCGGCGCGGCTGGCGTTGCGGCGCGACCCACGCCTGATGTTCTGGAAGCTGTGCGGATCGGGAACCGGGGGAGGGTTCACGCCACGGTCCCAACTGGGGCGTCTGGGCGATCCTGGCGGTCTGGCCGGATGAAGCGGCGCCGCGGGACGGGCACGGGGCGCGACGGTCTGGCAGCGCTGGCGGGGGATGGCCGCGGAAACTGCGACGGTCTTCCTGTCGCCCGCTGTCGGCGCGGGGGTCCTGGGGTGGGGTGAACCCCTTTGCCGCGCCGAACCCGGCGATGCCCCTGGAGCCGATCCCGAGGGCCCGGGCCGATCGCGGTGCTGACCCGGGCCAGCGTCAAGCCCGGCCATGCACTGCGCTTCTGGCGGCGGGTGCCGGATATCTCGGCGGTGATCGGGGCGGACCCGAATGTGATGTTCAAGATCGGCATCGGCGAGGTGCCCCTTCTGCACCAGATCACCTTTTCGATCTGGCCCGATGGCGCCAGCATGGCCCGCTTTGCCCGGGGCGACGGCCCGCATGGCCGGGCGATCAAGGCGGTGCGCGAGGAGGGCTGGTTCACCGACGAGCTTTACGCCCGCTTCCGCGTGCTGGGGGTAGAGGGGCGCTGGAACGGGGCTGACCTTCTGGCCCGCCACTCCCATCGCGTCACCCCGCCCGAGGCGATTGCCGCCAGCCTGGGCGAGACCCATGACCCTGCCCCCTCGGGGCTTTCGCGCATCCTGCCGCCTGCCGGGCAGGGCCACCCCCCCTTTCCTGCCGCCTGAGGCCGTTCATGTCCAAGACCCCAACCCCGCGCCAACCCTTCCCCTTCTCGGCCATCGTGGGTCAGGAGGAGATGAAGTCCGCGATGATCCTGACCGCGATCGACCCCGGCATCGGCGGCGTCCTGGTCTTTGGCGACCGGGGCACCGGCAAGTCTACCGCCGTACGCGCGCTGGCCGCGCTGCTGCCGCCGATCGAGGCGGTGGAGGGGTGCCCGGTCAACTCGCCCCGGCGGGACCTTTGCCCCGACTGGGCCGAGATCACCAGCGACCGGATCGTGACGCGCCCGACGCCGGTGATCGACCTGCCCCTGGGCGTGACCGAGGACCGGGTGGTCGGTGCGCTGGACATCGAACGCGCGTTGACGCGCGGGGAAAAGGCCTTTGAACCGGGGCTACTGGCGCGGGCGAACCGGGGCTATCTCTACATCGACGAGGTGAACCTGCTGGAGGATCACATCGTGGACCTCCTCCTCGACGTGGCGCAATCGGGCGAGAACGTCGTGGAACGCGAGGGGCTGTCGATCCGTCACCCGGCGCGTTTCGTGCTGGTGGGGTCGGGCAACCCGGAGGAAGGCGAGCTTCGCCCGCAGCTTCTGGACCGCTTTGGCCTGTCGGTCGAGGTGACCTCGCCCAAGGACATCGAGACGCGGGTCGAGGTGGTGAAGCGACGCGATGCCTATGAAACGCATTACGACCGCTTCATGAAGACCTGGGTCCCGATGGACGCGGGCCTGCGCCGCCAGATCCTTGCCGCCCGAGCGGCGCTCGCCGAAAGTGAAGACGACCCGGGACGGCACTGCATGACTGCGCTGCGCTTTGCCTGGCACTTGGGTCTGACGGGCTACGCGGGGAATTGACGCTGTTGCGCGCCGGCGCGGGCACTGGCGGCCTTCGAGGGCGACACTGTGCTGAAACGCAGCCACCTGCGGCGCGTCGCGCCGATGGCACTGTCGCACCGTTTGCGCCGCGATCCCTGGACGAGGCCGGATCGGGTGCGCGCGTCGGGCCGGACGCTGGCGGAGGTGTTGCCCTGACCTGACCGTCGCCCATCGCGCCGCCTGCCGCCGTGATCCGGACGGACAGCCGCTGGGACCGGGTGGAACTGGCGCTGATGGCTTTTTCAGTGGACCCGGCCGGGATTGAAGGGCTCTGGCTGCGCGCCCGTTCTGGTCCCGTGCGCGACCGGGTGATTGCGGGGCGGCCGACCTGCCCTGCCGTTGCGGAAGCTGCACCCTCGCTTGGGGATGAGGCGCTTTATGGCGGGCTCGATCTGACGGCAACGCTGGCCGCGGGCCGCCGGTGCGGTCGGAACGGCTGCTTGCCCGGCCTGCGGTGCTGGTCCTGACGATGGCCGAACGCTGCCCGCCGGGGCTGGCCGCGCGGCTCGCGCAGGCGCTCGGACCGGCCGGCCCGCGCCTGATCGCGCTGGATGAGGGCGCCGAAGCCGACGAGACGCTTGCCCCCGCGCTGGTCGACCGGCTGGCGTTCTTTGCCGATCTCGACGGGATTGCTTGGCGCGAAACCGCCGATCCGGGGCCCCTCGCCTGTCCCGAGGGGTCCGCGGACTCTGTCGCCCGACGGCGCTCGCTGCGCTTACCCGGACGGCCGCGCTGGCCGGCGTGGGTCAGCCTGCGGGCACCACGCTTTGCCGCCGCCGCCGCCCGTGCCGCCGCCCGACTGGCCGGGCGCAGCGGGGTAGAACCGGACGACCTGCGCCTTGCCTGCGATCTCGTGCTTGCGCACCGCGCCACATCCGCCCCCGAGGACGACAGCGAAGACGACGCGCCCCCCCCGCCGCCCGAGGCCACCGAGACCGCCGAGCAGCGCGAGCCCTCGGATCAGGTGCAGGACATTCCCGACGACCTGCTGCTTGCGGCGGTTCGCGCGGCCCTGCCCGCCGATCTGCTGGCGCGCCTTGCTGCCGGACGGGCGGCCCGGCTTGCGCGCGGGGCGACCGGCACGGGCGCGGTCAAGCGCGGCCATCGGCGGGGCCGCCCGCTGCCCGCCCGGCCCGGCCGCCTCGACGGGCACGCGCGGATCGACCTCGTGGCAACGCTGCGGGCCGCGGCGCCCTGGCAGACCATCCGGCGCGCGGCGACCGGGCGGCACGGCGTGCTGGAACTGCGGCCCGACGACATCCGCCTGAAGCAGGTGCAGGAACGATCCGACCGGGTGTTGATCTTCACCGTCGATGCCTCGGGCTCTTCGGCGCTGGCGCGGCTGGCAGAGGCCAAGGGTGCGGTGGAACTGCTGCTGGCGCAGGCCTATGCCAGGCGCGATCATGTGGCCCTGATCGCCTTTCGCGGCGCGGGCGCCGAGGTGCTGCTGCCCCCGACCCGCTCTCTTGTGCAGACCAAGCGGCGGCTTGCGGCGCTGCCGGGCGGCGGGGCGACGCCGATGGCCTCGGGCCTTGCAAGCGCGATGGAGCTTGCGCTTCAGGCGCGGGCGCGCGGGATGACACCGACCGTCGCCCTTCTGACCGACGGGCGCCCCAACATCGGACGCGACGGCCAACCCGGACGCGCCCAGGCCGAAGCCGATGCCGAAGCGATGGCCCGCCTGATCCGGGCCCATGGACTGCCGGCGCTGGTGCTCGACACCGCGGTTCGCCCGACACCCTGGCTCGAGGCGCTGTCCCGGCACATGGCTGCGACCTTCCTGCCGCTGCCCCGCGCCGAGGCGCACCGGCTGTCGGCCGCGCTTTCCGCAGCCCTCGGGGGCTGAGATGGCGTTCGCGGCCATTCCGGCGCAAGTGCCGCAGGACTGGCCGATGCGCGCGTTCTCCCGTGCCGTCCATGTCCGGCCGCACCTGTGGCATGTCCAGGTCATCGGCAGCGGGCCGGTCGTTCTGCTGCTGCATGGCGCGGGCGGTGCGACCCACAGCTGGCGACGGCTGGCCCCCCTGCTGGCCGAGGATTACACCCTGGTCATGCCCGATCTTCCCGGGCAGGGTTTTTCCCGTCTTGGCAACAGGATGCGCTGCGGTCTTGAGCCGATGGCCGAAGATCTCTCGGCGCTGCTCGCCGATCAGAACTGGGCGCCCGAGGCGATCATTGGCCATTCCGCAGGGGCGGCCCTGGCGTTGCGGCTGGCCGAGATCCTGCCGGTGCCGCCGCGCGCCATCGTCGGGCTCAACGCGGCGCTGGGGAATTTCGATGGCTTGCCCGGCGTCATCTTTCCGCTGCTTGCCCGGCTGCTGGCGCTCAACCCCTTCGTGCCCTCGTTGTTCGCCCGACTGGCGGGCGGCGATGCGCAGGTGCGCCGCCTGCTGGCCTCGACGGGGTCTGCGGTCGACGCCGAGGGCCTCAGGCTCTACGGGCGGCTGGTGGGCGACCCGTCGCACGTCGACGGCACGCTGGCGATGATGGCCCAGTGGCAGCTTGGCGGGCTGATCGCGCGGTTGCCGCAGATCAGTGTGCCGACATTGTTCCTGACCGGCAGCGCAGACCGCGCCGTGCCGCCGTCGGTCAGCCGCGAGGCTGCCCGCAGGATGCCCTCCGCCGAAGAGGTCGAGATTGCGGGGCTAGGCCACCTGATGCACGAAGAGGCCGCCGAAAAGGTCGCGCCATTGCTTGTGTCATTTCTACGAAACCACGTTTAACGCCCTGCCCAGACACCGAAAATCTGTTCGCGATGTTCAGCCATGTAGATCTGCATCCAGGGCGTGAACCGATCCGGCCAGCGGCGCAGTTCGGCATCGAGGTCGTAAAGGTCGATCCAGCGTGTCGCGCTGACCTCGGCGGGATCGGGGGCGATGACCATGCCCGCCGTCGCATCGGCAAGCAGGATATCGACCAGCTCGTGCTCGATCAGGCCGTTTCCGACCTCGGCGCGATATTCCACCTTGTCACGCAGCCAGGGTGCAAGTCCCAGAAGACCCAGTTCCTCGCGCAGGCGCCGGTTCGCGCAATCGACCGGATCCTCGCCCCAGCGCGGATGGGTGCAGCAGGTGTTCGTCCACAGGCCCGGCGTGTGATACTTGCCCGCTGCGCGGCGCTGCAGCAGCAGCTCGCTGCCCCGCATGACGAAGACCGAGATCGCCAGATGGCGAAGCCCGCGCCGATGCACGTCAAGCTTCTCCACCGGCATCAGCACGCCGTCCACCCAGGCGGGGATCATCTCTGTCATGTCGCGGCGGCCGGTATACAGTCGCAGGAGATGGGCAAGGTTCTTGAACCCGATCTTGATATGGGCCAGCGGACGCGCCTTGACCAGACGCTTGTTCATGTAGGCCTCGAAGGTCAGCCGCTGCACGTCGATGTCGTGGCACAGGCTGACGAAACGTTCGCGCCGCTCGTCGGACCGGTAATAGGCGTCCTGCATCGACCGAAGAACGCGGAAGACGGTCTTGTGTTCCTTCATGAACAGCTTGCGCGCCAGCGCCAGATCGGCCGCCCGCCCCGAGGCGAGGAACGCCTGCGCGGCGGTCGCGGCGACGCGCCCGCCCACCATCGCGTAGTAGATGCCCTCGCCCGACGACGGCGCCACGACCCCGGCCGCATCCCCCGCCAGCACCACGTCGCGCCCGTTGTCCCATCTGTCGAGCGGCTTCAGCGGGATCGGCGCGCCCTCGCGGCGGATCGTCTCGCAGCCGGCAAGCCCCGAAGCCTCCCGCAGATCGGCCGTCGCCCGCTTGAGGTCGATGCCGTCGATCCCGGTGCCCATCCCGACGCTCGCCTGCTTGCCATGCGGAAATACCCAACCATAGAAATCGGGACTGATGCGCCCGTCATAGATCACGTCGCAGCGCGCGGGATCATAGCCGCCGCCGGTCTTGGGCGCGGCGATGATCTCGTGATAGGCGATCACATAGGGAATCGTGTCGCCGCCCGGAACTTCGGCCCGCGCCACGGCAGACCGCGCGCCATCGGCCCCGATCACGACCCGCCCCGTCAGACGCCGTGTCGTGCCGCTGGCCTTGTCGCGGTAAAGAACGTGGGTGCCCGCCGCGTCACGCTCGATCGCGGTAAAGGTGCCCTCGTGCAGATCCGCCCCCGCCGTCACCGCCCGGTCGCGCAGAAACCCGTCGAAATGCTCGCGATCCACCATGCCCACGAAACCGTTCTCGATCGCGATGTCGACCGACCTGCCGGTGGGCGAGATCATCCGCGCGGTCTGGATGCGGGCCACGATCTGACTGTCGGGGATCGCGAAATCCTCGATCAGGCGCGGCGGCACGGCGCCTCCGCAGGGCTTGATCCGCCCCGCCCGATCAAGCAGCGCGACCTTCAGACCCGCACGCGCCATGTCCTCGGCCGCCACTGCCCCCGACGGCCCGCCGCCCACCACGATCGCATCGAATTTCATTGTCATTCTCCCGGAACCAGGGTGGAGGGCGTCCGCCGGTCACGCCCAGGGTCGATGACCCGGTACGCCATTCCGGCGGCAATCACGAAGACCACGGCCTGCGCGCCAAACACGGATCCGAAGGCCAGATCCGCCGGCAGCACCAGCCTCAGCGCATCGACAGAGGCCGCACCGAGCAGGCCGCCGAACCCCGAGGCGACGGCCTGTGCCGCCCCCCAGACGCCCATCCGCGTGCCCTCGCGGTCGGCGCGGCCCTTGCCGGCCAACGCCATCATGGCGCCGATCGCGGCCACCGCGAAGGCGCCGTTGCAATAGCCGAGCAAGGCAACGAGCGGCGTCAGCGCCCCAAGCCCCATCGGGCCGGCCAGGGCAATCCCCACCAGCGCCCCCGACGAGCCCAGACATCCCGCGACCACGAAGGCCCGGAGCGATCCGATGCCAAGGCCGGTCACGACGATGCCCACCGTCAGCATGCCCAGAAAGACACTTCCGCTCTGAATGCCCGAAAGGCTGGTGGACTGGCCGGGCGTGAAGTCGAACACCAGCCCCGCATAGGGTTCCAGAATCAGATCCTGAAGGAAGAACGCCGTCATGGCGAGGAACACGAATTGCGTGAAGCGGCGGGTGTGGGGTTCCGCCCAGACTTCGGCCAGACCGGCGCGCAGGCTCTGGCGCTCCTCGGGGGCCTGCGCGACGAGGCCGCGCTCGAGGCCCCGCACCGCCAGCACGGTGATCGCAATCGCGCCCAAACCCACGCAGGCCACGATCGTCACGAGGCGGCGCGGCGAATAGGGGTCGAGCACGCTGCCCACGGCCGACGCCGTCACGGCGATCCCGAAGATCATCATCAACCAGACGATCGTCGCGGCCGCGGCCCGGCGATGGGGCGCCGTGGTCGCCGCAAGAAAGGCCAGCACCGATGTGCCGGTCACGGCCACGCCGACACCGATGACCACATAGGCCACGACCGACAACAGCAGCCCGGCCCCCCACATCAGGGGGATCAGCGCCACCGCCAGCGCGGCCAGTAGCCCGCCCGTGGCCAGAACCACCATTCCGCCGATGATCCACGGCGTCCGCCGCCCCCGGGTATCGGACCGGTAGCCCCAGCCCGGGCGCGACAATTGCACGGCGTAGTGCAGCCCCACCAGCACGCCGGGCACAACCGCAGGCAGCGCCAGTTCCACCACCATGATCCGGTTGAGGGTCGAGGTCATCAGCACGATGATCGCCCCGATGCAGATCTGCACGAGTCCGAGGCGAAAGATCGCGACCCAGGACAGCATCACATCGCCCCGAGTCCGCGCAGCGCCACCGCCGCCACCATCATGCCCGAGACGTAAAGTGCCACACCCGTGCCGTTGTACCAGGGCGCTTTGCCCCTGGGGTCGCGCAGCAGAACCCGCATCGCCGCCATCTGCGCGATCACCAGCGCGAGGATGATCGCCGCATGAACCGGGCGGCCCCAGACAGCCAGCATCGAGATCACCACCAGCTGCGGCACCGTCATCATGATGCAGGCGAGCCGCGCCGCGGCCTCCGGTCCCATCGTGACGGGAAGCGATCGCAGGCCAAGCTGGCGGTCACCCTCCAGTGCCTTGAAGTCGTTCAGCGTCATGATCCCGTGCGCCCCGAGCGCATACATCGACGCCACGATCACGATTTCCACCCCCGGCGCGCCCGCGGCGATGACCGCGGCCCCGGTAAACCATGGCAGCCCCTCGTAGCACAGCCCGACCAGCCCCGGCCCCCACCAGCCCGATCGCTTCAGGCGCACAGGTTCGGCCGAATAGGCCCAGGCCGCCAGCACGCCCGCCACCGTCGCGCCAAACCCCCAGGGGCCCAGCAGCCAGCCGATGCCGAGCGCGAGAAGGCTCATCGCCAGCGCCACCCAGAGGCCCCAGCGGCCCGGCATCCGCCCAGAGGGGATCGGGCGGCCCGGCTCGTTGATCGCATCCACATGGCGGTCGCACCAGTCGTTCGCGGCCTGGCTCATGCCGCAGACGACGGGCCCCGCCAGAACGAGGCCCAGAACCACCAGCGGCCACGCGCCCGGCGGCAGTGGCCCGGCCGACACGACACCGCAGAGATAGGCCCACATTGGCGGGAACCAGGTGATCGGTTTCAACAGTTCCAGCACCACCGCTGGGTGCGGCGCGCGGGAAGACTGTATGCTGACGTTGACGGCCATACTGTCAATTAAACATGACACATCGAGTCTGGCAAGCGCAGGATCGGCGCAGGCCGGCTGGGCCCGAGGTTTTTGTGGACGACGCCCCGGGAGAGGCCATTGCCATACGAAGGGCATGCGGAACCCAGGGGCCCTGCCCCGGACCGCGCTATTCGCCGTCGTTGCCGACCAGCCCGTACTTGCGCAGCTTGACGTAGAGCGACTGGCGCGAAAGCCCGAGCATTTCGGCGGCGGCAACCCGGTTGTTCCGGGTCAGTTCCACCGCCGTCTCGATGCACATCTTTTCAACCACGTCGGTGGTTTCGGCCACGATGTCCTTCAGCGTCGACGACCCCACAAGCTCCATGATCGAGCGCCCGCCATCCTCGGTCACGTTCAGCCCCGGACGCCGCAGCGCCTCGGCCCGAGAGGTGTCGCGGATCACGAAGACATAGAACGGTTGCGGCCGGTCGTTCAGGTAGGTCGCCGCGATCTCGACGGAAACCTGGCCGTCATAGGCCGTGTTGATCTTGGTGGCATACATCCGCATCTGCCCGACACGCTTGGCATTGTCGACCAGCACCCGCAGGTCGACCGCCCCGCGCGCAAGGAACTCGCCCAGACCCCGCCCTTTCACGGCGGCAAGCGAGGTCGCGTCGGTCAGGTTGAGGAACGCCTCGTTCGCATTGCGGATGACACCGTCGGTGTCGGTAAAGACCACGCCGTCCGCACCTTCATGGAATAGCCCGAACAGGTTTTCGGTCAGTTCGTCCCGCTGCGCGTCGCTCGCCTCCGTCAGCTCCAGACGGCACATCACCAGTCGCTCGCCCGCCGCCCGGAACACCGTGGGCACCACCAGAATCCGCTTGTGCGAGCGCCTCGCCAGAAGTTCCAGCGGGCTGGACGCATCCGCCACCGCAAGGTTCGCAAGGCTTTCGAGGAATTCGCCGCGGCGGCGGCCCTCGAATTCCTGCGCGATGGCGGCGCCGACCAGATCCTGGCGCGATCCGCCCAGATAGGCCGAGGCCTGCACGTTCAGATCGACGATCCGGCCCGAGGTCATCGAGACGACGAGGATCGCCTCGCGCGTCGTTTCCATCAGCACCCGATAGCGCGTGTCGATCTCGCGCTGCGTCTCGTAGTCACGCTCCAGCGCCAGTTGCGCCTTGACCAGTTGCTGCTGCATTTCCGCGATCGGGCGCAGGTCGCGCCCCAGCATCAGGATGGACCCGTCCTGATGCACACGGTGCAGCACATAGCGCACCGCGAACTCGGGCGTATGGTCGTCGATGTGGTTCAATTCGACCGCGCGTGTTCCGTCCTGCGAAACCAGTTCCTGCTCGCGCATCCTGAACTTCGCGATGCTCTCGGAGGTGAGCACCTCGCGCAGCGGCCGCCCCTCCCACTGGGCCAGCGCGCCGAAGGTCCGGTGGTGCGGATTGATCAGCACGGTCCCGATCACGCCCTCGGACGAAACGATGAGCGCGATATCGGAGGCGGTCGCGATGATCTGCCCCATCAGATCATGAGGGATGGATGCGATGGATCCACCTTCCGTCGTGTTTCGGTCCAGAGCTTTCACAAGATCATCTTACCTTTGGCCGGCGCCCGCAGGCGACGGCAGTCTCATGGGTGCATTGGCGGCGAAACCGCCTTTGCATGGTGGCCACCGGCGATGCCGCAATGGGCCAAGGCCTCTTCCAGATCACAGGTCGCGAGATCTGCACCGGTCTGGTGTTTCAATTCGTCTGCAGTCAGTTCCGCCGGCCCGCCCGCGACCACCGGCAGGCCTGCGGGGCCAAAGCGGCGCAACGTCTCGACCAATCTGCGGGAAACATCAAGCCGCTCGCCATGCCCGATCGAAACCATCGCCGCATCGAAGGTGCGCGCGCGCAGCAGTTCGGCCATCTCGCGCGGGCTGGGGCAAAGCCGCAGACAGACCGAAACCCCCATCCGGCGCAGCCGCCCCGAGGCAACCACGGCGCCCAGCGTATGGTCATGGCCCGATGGCACAACCATGACCACCGACGCCCCTCTGGAGGCAATGGCACCGTCGTGGGCAACGTCATCAACCCACCGCGTGCCGATCGCGCGCACCAGCGCCTGCAACCGGGCGGTCCCGATCGTCACGTCGGAAAAACACATCCCGTCGGCCGCCCATTGCGCGCCCAGAAGGCGCGCGGCCTCGGGCACATAGACCTCGGCCATGGCGCGCGGCGAGATGCAGGCGCGGCGAAATCCGCGCAGCGTGGCGTCGATGCGGGTCTGGTCCTGGATGACCATGCTGTCGGCCAGGGCCTGCACGAGTTCGTGGCGAAGCGTCGAGGTCGTGCGGCGGCTGCGATCGACGAGGACATCCAGAACCCGGCCTGCGAAACTGGCAATGGGATCACCGTCCTCCGCAAGACGGGGCAATTCGTCCCTGACCTGAGTGTCACTCATGGATGACCCCCCTGGAGCCGGGCGGGAATCCTTCGATCCCATTTGACCCGCCACCCTGCGCGCTTTTTTACACTCAGTCATCACCCGAACAATGTCAAAGCAAATTGACACACTCCAAATCCTGCATTGAAAATCTGTCGGGCAACAAGCTGTAAACACCCATTCTATTCACTGGATAGCCTGTTTTTTCATGGTTTCTCACGCTTGTCCATATCGTCTGACTGTAAGCCCAAAGAGTGTAAGTTTTAGTTGACACCTTTGCGGGCCCGGAGCAAGGTCAGCAGAAGGGTAGATGCTGCAAGGGGGGGCGCCCGATGCCGGAGGGACTGCACACCGGAACGCAGACCGGCCTTTATACGCCGGCCGAACGGGCGCGTCGCGATGCCTCGCGGTGGACGGTCGTTCAGGGCGTTCTGGCCCCGATCCAGTTCCTCGCGTTCGCGGTTTCGCTGGTTCTGGTGCTGCGCTGCCTCTGGCCACCGGCGATGGCTATGGCGCGGCGACCGTGTCGATCGTGGTCAAGACGGCGCTGCTCTACACGATCATGGTCACGGGCGCGATCTGGGAAAAGGAAGTGTTCGGTCGCTGGCTGTTCGCGCCCGCCTTCTTCTGGGAGGATGTCTTCAGCTTTGTCGTGATCGCGCTTGCATACCTGCCTATCTGGTGGCGTTGTGGACGGGCGCGCTTGCCCCGACCGCGCTCCTGGTGCTCGCGCTCGCCGCCTATGCCGCCTATGTCGTCAACGCGGGCCAGTTCCTTTGGAAACTGCGCATGGCGCGGCTGCGGCGGCGGGGATCGCCGCATGACCGCGCCCTCTGCCGGATGCCGCGACCTGCCGGTGCTGCGCGAACGCGGCCAGCGCGAGGTCTTCTGCGGTCTGACCGGGATCATCTGGCTGCACCGCAAGATGCAGGACGCGTTCTTTCTGGTCGTCGGCAGCCGCACCTGCGCCCACCTGCTGCAATCAGCCGCCGGCGTGATGATCTTCGCCGAACCGCGCTTCGGCACGGCCATCCTCGAGGAAAAGGATCTGGCCGGGCTTGCGGACGCACAGGACGAACTCGACCGCGAGGTCGATCGCCTGATCTCGCGCCGCCCCGACATCCGGCAGCTGTTCCTCGTCGGCTCGTGCCCGTCCGAGGTGATCAAGCTCGATTTGTCCGAAGGCGGCCGAACGGCTCAGCGCCAGGCATGCGCCCCATGTGCGGGTTCTGAACTTCTCCGGTTCGGGCATCGAGACGACCTTCACCCAGGGCGAGGATGCCTGCCTGGCGGCGATGGTGCCCGCCCTGCCCGCGACCGACGCGCGCGAACTTGCTGCTGGTCGGCGCGCTGCCGGATGTGGTCGAAGATCAGGCCCTGGCGCTGCTGTCGGCCATGGGGGTGCGGACCGGTCCGGGTGCTGCCGGCGCGGCGGTCGGGCGATACTGCCTGCCGTGGGGCCGAGCACCGTGTTCATCCTGACCCAGCCCTTCCTCGGCGACACGCGCGAGGCGCTGATGCGCCGTGGCGCCCGGCCGCTGGCCGCACCCTTTCCCTTCGGCGAGGAAGGCACGACACTCTGGCTGCGCGCCGTGGCCGCCGAGTTCGGCGTTTCCGACGCTGTGTTCGAGGCCGTCACCGCCGCCCCGCGCGCCCGCGCCCGCAAGGCCGTGGCGGCGCAGGCCGGGGCCTTGCGCGACCGGTCGATCTTCTTCTTTCCCGACAGCCAGCTCGAAGTTCCGCTCGCACGGTTTCTCGCCCGTGAATGCGGCATGCGGCCGCTCGAGGTGGGCACGCCCTACCTGCACCGCGACATCCTCGGGCCCGACCTCGATCTTCTGCCGCCGGTCCCGGTGCTGTCCGAAGGCCAGGACGTCGATCTGCAACTGGACCGGGCCCGTGCGGCCCGTCCCGACCTGACGGTCTGCGGTCTGGGCCTTGCCAACCCGCTCGAGGCCGAAGGGCTGGCGACCAAATGGGCCATCGAGCTGGTCTTCACGCCGGTGCATTTCTATGAACAGGCCGGCGATCTGGCCGGCCTCTTCGCCCGCCCGCTGCGCCGCAGGGCCGTGCTGGGCGCGGGTCCGGCGCTGGAGGCCGCGGAATGACCCGCGGTTTCGCCAGTCTCGCCGCGGGACGGCATCCGGCGGCCCGCCAGGGCGCGGTGCGGCCATGAAGCTGACCGTCTGGACATACGAGGGGCCGCCCCATGTCGGGGCCATGCGGGTCGCCACGGGAATGGAGGGGCTGCATTATGTCCTCCATGCGCCGCAGGGCGATACCTACGCCGATCTTCTGTTCACGATGATCGAACGGCGCGGCAAGCGTCCGCCCGTCACCTACACCACCTTTCAGGCGCGCGATCTGGGCTCCGACACCGCGCGTCTCTTCGTCGACGCCGCCCGCGACGCCTTCGAGCGGTTCCGCCCCGAGGCGATGATCGTCGGCGCCTCCTGCACGGCAGAACTGATCCAGGACGATCCGGGCGGTCTGGCCGAAGCGATGGGCCTGCCGGTGCCGGTGATCCCGCTGGAGCTGCCGTCCTATCAGCGCAAGGAGAATTTCGGCGCCGACGAGACGTTCCTCCAGATCGTCCGGCACCTTGCCCGGCCCGCAGAGCGCACCGCCCGCGTCAGCTGCAACATCCTCGGACCCACGGCCCTTGGCTTTCGCCACCGCGACGATACCACCGAGATCGCGGCGCTGCTCGAAGAGATGGGCATCGAGGTGAACATGGCAGGTCCGATGGGCGCGCGCCCGGCCGACATCGCCCGGATGGGGGCCGCCCATTTCAACGTGCTGCTCTATCCCGAAACGGCCGAGAGCGCGGCGCGCTACTGCGAAAAGACCTTCGGCCAGCCCTGGACACGGACGATCCCGATCGGCGTCGCGCGCCACGCGCAACTTCATCGAAGAGGTGGCCGCGCTCGCGGGGACTGGCCTGCGCCCGGATGACAGCCGGTTGCGCCAGCCGTGGTGGTCGGCCTCGGTCGACTCGACCTACCTGACGGGCAAGCGCGTCTTCATCTTCGGCGACGCGACCCACGTCATCGCCGCCGCCCGGATCGCCGCACGCGAGATCGGGTTCGAGGTCTGCGGCATGGGGTGCTACAACCGCGAACAAGCCCGCGCCGCTGCGCGCCGCGGCGCGGGATTACGGGCTCGAGGCGCTGGTCACCGACGATTACCTCGAGGTCGAGGCGGCCATCGAGACGCTTCAGCCCGAACTGATCCTGGGCACCCAGATGGAGCGCCACATCGGCAAGCGCCTGGGCATACCCTGCGCCGTCATCTCGGCGCCGGTCCATGTGCAGGATTTTCCCGCGCGCCACTCGCCCCAGATGGGGTTCGAAGGCGCGAACGTGATCTTCGACACCTGGATCCATCCGCTGGTGATGGGGCTCGAGGAACACCTGCTGCACATGTTCCGCGATGACTTCGAGTTTCACGACGGTGCGGGGCCCTCGCACCACGGCGGCCACGCGCCCCGGCCGATGCAGTCCCCGACCGCCCCCGTGCCGGTCGCCGGGGCCGCCCCTGCGGCCGCGGTCGCGGCGGGCTCGATGCCCGCGGCGGACGCCGCCCCCCGCCCGCGCCCGGTACGCCCGGCACGCCCGCGCCCGGCACGGACGACATCGTCTGGCTCAGCGACGCGGAACGCGAGTTGAAGAAGATCCCCTTCTTCGTGCGCGGCAAGGCGCGCCGGAACACCGAGACCTTCGCCCTCGCCCGGGGGCTGAACCAGATCAGCATCGACACGCTCTACGAGGCAAAGGCCCATTATGCGCGATGACCGGCACATGACCGCCTACCGCGTCGTGATCCTGACGCTCGACGGCACGCCGCCGGTCCGGCGGCGCGGGTGACGCCGCGCCTCCGGCGGATTTTCCCGGCATCTCGGTCGAGGTGCATGCGGCCGCCGAATGGGGCACCAACCCGGCCGCCTTCGCCGAATGCCAGATGGCGCTGCGCGAAGCCGACATCGTCATCGCCAACCTGCTGTTTCTCGAAGAACATGTCGCCCCGATCCTGCCGGACCTGATCGCGGCCCGCGACCGGGCCGACGCCTTCGTGGGCATCATCGCCGACGGGCAGATCGTGAAGCTGACGCGGATGGGCGATCTCGACATGGGCAAGCCCGCCTCGGCGGCGATGCAGTTGCTGAAGTAGCTGCGCGGCGCAAAGCAGCCTTCCGCCGCCTCGGGCGAAAAGCAGATGAAGATGCTGCGCCGCCTGCCGCGGATCCTGCGGTTCATCCCCGGAAAGGCACAGGATCTGCGGGCCTGGTTCCTGTGCATGCAATACTGGCTGGGCGGATCGGACGACAACATCGAGCAGATGATGCGCTTCCTCGTCTCGCGCTATGCCCGGCGCGCCGAATGGACCGGCGCGACGGCCCGCGCGCCGATCGATTATCCCGATGTCGGGCTCTATCACCCTGCCTGCCCGAATCGCATCACGACGCAGCGCGCCGACCTGCCGCGCCCGGCCGGGGCGAAGGCGACGGTCGGGTCTGCTGATCCTGCGCAGTCCTACGTCCTGGCCGCGGACACCGCCCATTACGACGCCGTGATCGCGCGCCTTCGAGGCGCGCGGGCTCGCCGTCGTTCCGGCCTTTGCCGGGGGTCTTGACGGTCGCCCCGCCATGTCCGCCGTCTTCCACGGCCCATGGCCCGACAGTCGACGCGCTGGTGTCGCTGACCGGGTTCAGCCTCGTCGGCGGGCCGGCCTACAACGACAGTCCGGCCGCGGTCGAGGCGCTCCCGCGCTGGACGTGCCCTATATCGCCGCGCATCCGCTGGAGTTCCAGACGCTGTCGCAATGGGCGGCCTCGGCCGGGGGCCTCGGCCCGGTCGAGACCACCATGCTGATCGCCCTGCCCGAGATCGACGGAGCGACCAACCCGACGGTCTTTGCCGGGCGCCACGGCTGGACGCCTGCACCGGCTGCGCCCACGATGTGCCGGCACGTCCGAGTCGCGCGATGGCGCCCTGCCCCGAACGGATCGAGGTCTCTGGCCGACAAGGTTCGCGCGACTGGCGCAGGCTGCGCCGCAGGCCGCACGGCGGACCGCAAGGTCGGCGATCATCCTCTACGGCTTTCCGCCGAATGCCGGCGCTGTCGGCACGGCGGCCTATCTCGGCGTCTTCGAAAGCCTGCACAACACGCTCAATGCGCATGGCCGCAGGATGGCTATGACCTGACGCCACCCGCGACGGTCGAGGCGCTGCGCGAGGCGGTGCTGAAGGGCAACGCCGCGCAGTTACGGCCAGCCGCGAACGTGCTGTCGCACGTTCCGGCCGATGACATCGTGCGCACGCACGCCCTGGCTGAACGAGATCGAGGCGGTCTGGGGCCCTGCGCCGGGCCGCGATCCAGTCCGACGGGCGCGGGGTTTTCGTGCTGGGCTGCCAGTTCGGCAAGGTCTTCGTCGGCCGTTCAGCCGGTCTTCGGCTACGAGGGCGACCCGATGCGCCTGCTGTTCGAGCGCGGCTTCGCCCCGACCCATGCCTTCACCACCTTCTACCGCTGGCTGCGCGAGGATTTCGGCGCCGATGCCCTGCTGCATTTCGGCATGCATGGCGCCCTGGAGTTCATGCCGGGCAAGCAGGCGGGCCTGGGCGCCGGGTGCTGGCCGGACCGGCTGATCGGCGGGACTGCCGAATATCTATCTCTATGCCGCCAACAACCCCTCCGAAGCGACGCTCGCCAAGCGCCGGTCGAACGCCGTGACGGTCACGCACCTGACGCCGCCGCTGGCACGGGCCGGGCTCTACAAGGGCCTGCTGGAACTGAAGGACAGCCTCACGCGGTGGCGCGCGACCGATCCGGACGCGCCCGAGCATGGCCGATCTGGAAGACCTCGTGGCCGAGCAGGCGGCGGCCGTCGACCTCGGGGGGCATGACGCCCGCGACCCTCTGGCTCAAGCTGCTGGAAACCGAGGACGCCCTGATCCCGGACGGGCTGCATGTGCTGGGCCGGAAGCCGGACGCCGAGGCGATGGCCGGATACCTCGACATCCTCGCCGGGTCCGACGACACGAAGCGCGCGCCGATGCCGAGGCATCTGGCCAGAGACACCGAGATCCCGGCGCTGTTGCGTGCGCTGGGCGGGCGCTTCATCGCCCCGGTTCCGGGCGGGCGATCTGATCCGCTCGCCCGAGATCCTGCCGACCGGGCGCAACATCCACGCCTTCGATCCGTTCCGGATGCCGACCGCCTTTGCGCTGCGCGACGGGGCGCGGCAGGCGCAGCTTCTGCTCGACACCCATCCGACGCCTGCCGCGTTACGGTGGCGCTGGTGCTGTGGGGGTCGGACAACATCAAGTCCGACGGCGGCCCGATCGCCCAGGCGCTGGCGCTGATGGGAGCCCGGCCGCGCTTCGACAGCTATGGCCGGCTGTCGGGTGCCGACCTGATCCCGCTGGCCGAGCTTGGCAGGCCGCGGATCGACGTGGTGATGACCCTCTCGGGCATCTTCCGCGACCTGCTGCCGCTGCAGACCCGGATGCTGGCCGAGGCCGCGTGGAAGGCCGCGATGCGCCGACGAGCCGGCGCACCTGAACTTCATCCGCGCCCATGCGATGGCCTATGCCGAGCAGATGGATGTCGACATGGAGACCGCCGCCCTGCGGGTCTTCTCGAATGCCGAAGGGGCCTATGGGTCGAACGTCAACACGCTGGTCGACAGTTCCGCCTTCGGCGAGGAGGACGAACTGGCCGACGCCTATGAGGCGCGCAAATCCTTCGCCTATGGTCGCGACGGGCAGGCCGGTGAAGCAACGCGGCCCTGTTGCAGAAGGCGCTGAAGGATGTCGACATCGCCTATCAGAACCTCGAAGTTGGTCGAATTGGGCGTCACCTCGGTCGATCATTACTTCGACACGCTGGGCGGGATCGCGCGCGCCGTCCGCCGCGCCCGCGGCGGCGGCGAAGAGACGCCGGTCTACATCGGCGACCAGACCCGTGGCGCGCGGCAAGGTGCGCACGCTGCAGGACCAGATCGCGCTGGAAAGCCGGTCGCGCACGCTGAACCCGAAGTTCTACGAGGGCCTGCTGCGGCACGGCGCCGAGGGCGTGCGCCAGATCGAGGCGCATGTGACCAACACGCTCGGCTGGTCGGCCACGACCGGCCGGTCGAGCCTTGGGTCTATCAGCGCCTGACCGAAACCTTCGTGCTGGACGAGGCGATGCGCCGCAGGCTTGCCGCCCTGAACCCGCAGGCCAGCGCGCGGATGGCAAACCGGCTGCTGGAAGCGAGCGACCGGAACTACTGGCAACCCGACCCCGAGACGCTGGCGGCCCTTCAGGGGGCGGCGGACGAGCTTGAGGACCGGCTGGAAGGGATCGCGGCGGAATGACCCGCAGACCGACCCGCACCCGTCACGACCGGCAGAGCGGGGGGCCAGCCCCCCGCACCCCCCGGGATATTTGTGAACAGAAGAAGATGGGGCCTTGCGGCGTCATCCAGGCCGAGGAGGCACGACCATGAGCCCGCGTGACGAAATCCCGAACCTGAGGGGGCTTGACGGAGACGGCTCGGTCCAGGTCCACCAGGATGCCTCGATGAAGATCGAGGGCGCCAAGGTCTTTGCCGTCTACGGCAAGGGCGGCATCGGCAAGTCGACCACCTCGTCGAACCTGTCGGCGGCCTTTTCCACGCTTGGCCGGCGGGTGTTGCAGATCGGTTGCGACCCGAAACACGACTCGACCTTCACCCTGACCGGCAGCCTCGTGCCCACGGTGATCGACATCCTGAAGGATGTCGACTTTCACGCCGAGGAGCTGCGCCCCGAGGACTTCGTGTTCGACGGCTGGAACGGCGTGAAATGCGTCGAGGCCGGCGGCCCGCCGGCGGGGACCGGCTGCGGCGGCTATGTCGTGGGCCAGACGGTGAAGCTGCTCAAGCAGCATCACATGCTCGACGATACCGACGTGGTGATCTTCGACGTGCTGGGCGACGTGGTTTGCGGCGGCTTCGCGGCCCCGCTTCAGCATGCCGACCGTGCCGTGATCGTCACCGCCAACGACTTCGATTCGATCTACGCGATGAACCGGATCATCGCCGCGGTTCAGGCGAAATCCTCCAACTACAAGGTGCGGCTCGCCGGGTGCGTCGCCAACCGCAGCCGCGACACCGAACGAGGTCGACCGCTATTGCGACCGGGTCGGCTTCAACCGGATCGCGCACATGCCCGATCTCGACGCGATCCGCCGCAGCCGCCTGAAGAAGAAGACGCTGTTCGAGATGGACGACGGACGACGACATCCTGGCCTGCCGGGCCGAATACATCCGTCTTGCCGAGACCTTGTGGAACGGCACCGAGCCGCTGGCGCCGGCCCCGCTTCCGGACCGCGAGATCTTTGAACTGCTGGGGTTCGACTGATGTCCGACTACGCGGCCACGCGCGACAGGGTCGAGCACTACTTCGACCGGACCGCCACCCAGGTGTGGGAGCGGCTGACCTCGGATGCGCCGGTCAGCCGGATCCGCCAGACGGTGCGCGAGGGCCGCGACCGCATGCGCGCGATGATGCTGTCGCGCCTGCCCGAAGACCTGACCGGGGCGCGCGTTCTCGACGCCGGGTGCGGTGCGGGCCAGATGACGGCGGAGCTGGCGGCGCGCGGCGCCGCGGTGATGGCGGTCGACATCTCGCCCGCACTGATCGAGATCGCCCGGGCGCGCCTGCCCGCCGAGCGGCAGGCGCGGGTCGACTTTCACTGCGGCGACATGCTGGCCGAAGAGCTTGGCCGGTTCGACCATGTGCTCGCGATGGACAGCCTGATCTACTATGCCACGCCGGACACCGCACGGGCGCTGGACCGACTTGGCGCGCGCACGGCCCGGTCGGTGGTCTTCACCGTCGCCCCGCGCACGCCGTTCCTGATGGCGTTCTGGGGTCTCGGCCGGGCGTTCCCGCGGGCCGACCGCTCGCCGACGATGGTGCCCCAGGACTTCGACCGCCTCGATCGCGCGACCGGGAAACCGGCTTGCGCATGTCGGGCGCGTGTCGCGCGGCTTCTACATCTCGGACTGCCTGGAGTTCCGGCCATGATCCTGCGCCAGAAGCACATCAAGGCGCTGTCGCTCAACTGGATGCCCTTCGCGGATGCGGCCTCGGACGATCTGCCGCTGCGCCAGCTTCTGCGCCTGTCGCTGTTCCAGATCTCGGTCGGCATGGCGACGGTGCTGCTGCTGGGCACGCTGAACCGGGTGATGATCGTCGAACTGGGCGTCCCGGCCTCGGTCGTCGCGGTGATGATCGCCCTGCCGGTGCTGGTGGCGCCGTTCCGCGCGATCCTCGGGTTCCGGTCGGACACCTACCGCTCCGCGCTGGGGTGGCGGCGCATCCCCTACCTGTGGTTCGGCTCGCTCTGGCAGATGGGGGGGCTCGCCATCATGCCCTTCGCGCTGATCGTGCTATCGGGCGACCAGACGACCGGCCCCGCCTGGGCCGGCGAGGTGCTTGCCGCGCTCGCCTTCCTGATGACGGGCCTTGGGCTGCACATGACCCAGACCGCGGGCCTGGCGCTCGCCGCCGACCGCGCGACCGAAGAGACCCGGCCCCGCGTCGTGGCCCTGCTTTATGTGATGTTCCTGATCGGGATGGCGATCTCGTCGTTGGTCGTGGGCTGGCTGTTGCGCGACTTCTCGCCGCTGACGCTGGTGCGGGTGGTGCAGGGCTGCGGGGCGATGACGCTGGTGCTGAACCTGATCGCGCTCTGGAAACAGGAGAAGGTGCGTCCGATGTCGGCCGCGGAGATCGCGGCACCCCGCCCGAAGTTTCGCGCGGCCTGGGCCGATCTGCGCACCGTGCCCGACGCGTTCCGCCTGATGGTGGTGGTGGCGCTGGGTGCGCTGGGCTTCAACATGCAGGACGTGCTGCTCGAACCCTATGGCGGCGAGATCCTGGGACTGTCGGTTTCGGCCACCACGCTTTTGACGGCAAGTTCCGCGCTGGGTGCGCTTGCGGGCTTTGCCCTGGCCGCCCGCTGGCTTGGGCGCGGGATGGACCCGTTCCGGATGGCCGCGCGCGGACCGCTGACCGGGATTGCCGCCTTGTCGGCGGTGATCTTTTCCGCCCCGATGGGTTCGCCCGTGCTGTTCTACCTGGGCGCGGTCGGCATCGGCCTTGGCGGGGGATTGTTCGCGGTGGCGACGCTGACCGCGGCGATGAACCTGCCCGAGCGCGGGCTGGCCGGCCGCGGGCTGGTGCTGGGCGCCTGGGGCGCGGCACAGGCGACTGCCGCGGGCCTTTCCGTGGCGCTGGGCGGGCTTCTGCGCGACGGCGTGGGCCAGCTTGCGCTGACGGGCAATCTCGGCCCCGCCCTCGCCACGCCGGCGGCCGGCTACAGCTTTGTCTATCACCTTGAAATCGGACTGCTCTTTGTCACCCTCGCCGCGCTCGGGCCGCTGGTCCGCACGCGCATCCTGTCTCCCAAACCCGAACAAGGCAGCGCCCGCATCGGCCTTGCCGAATTCCCCACCTGACCCGGAGGATCCCCATATGGTAGGTGTAAACTTCTTTGGAAACGTCGATCTGGCGCTGATCGCGCTCTACCTCTTCTGGGGCTTCTTCGCGGCCCTGATCTACTACCTGCAAACCGAGAACATGCGCGAAGGCTACCCGCTCGAGACCGAGGACGGCGCCGCCGCGCCGAACCAGGGCCCGTTTCCGCTGCCCCGCAAGCAAGACCTTCCTCTTGCGGGACGGGCGCGGTGAAGTCACCGTGCCCAATCGGCGAGCGCGAGGCCCGCGAGGTGGCGCTGGGGCGCACCGCCGTCTCCGAAGGATTCCCCCACGCACCGACCGGCAATCCGATGCTCGACGGTGTCGGCCCGGCCTCGTGGGTGCCGCGGCGCAACATTCCGGAACTCGACGGCCACGGCCACAACAAGATCGTGCCACTGTCGGCCGCGGGCGGCTTCGCCGTCTCGGCGGGACGCGATCCGCGCGGGCTGCCGGTGCAGGCCAGCGACCTTGACTATGTCGGGCGCATTTCCGACATGTGGGTCGACGCACCCGAGCAACTGGTGCGCTATCTTGAGGTGACGCTTGACAGCGGGGCGCGCCGGCTGATCCCGATGCCGATGGCGAAGATCATGTCGGACCGGGTAAAGGTGAACTCGATCCCGTCCGACCTCTTCGGCTCGGTTCCCGCCACCCGCTCGAGCACCGAAGTGACGCTGCTCGAAGAAGACAAGATCAGTCGGCTTTTACGGTGGCGGCACGCTCTTTGCCGCCGACCGCCGGAAAAGCCGCTGGGACTCGCTCTAGCGCAACCTCTCCGACACGGCCATCCCCGGCGCCAATGACCGGGGAGGCCGACCTCGCCAGACCAGGAGACCAAAAATGTCCAGCATGAGAAGATTTCGATTTCGAACCCGTCCCCGGCCTGCCGGAACGCCCGCCTGCCGGCGAAACCGTTCTCTGGCAAGGCCGCCCCGACACGCTGGCCCTCGCACGCGAGGCGCTGGGGCTGAACTGGGTCGCGGGGTATTTCGTGCTGCTCGCGCTCTGGCGGGGTGCGGCCGCCGCGACCAGCCTGCCGCCGGTGCAGGCGGCGGCGGTCACGCTGCCCTACCTCGGGCTGGGCCTCGCGGCCTGTCTCGTGATCTACGCGATCGCCCTGATCCAGGCCCGCGCCACGCTTTACACGATGACCACGGCCCGCGTCGCCATGCGGATCGGCGTGCTGACCATCACGCTGAACCTGCCCCATCGCCAGATCGAGGCCGCGAGCCTCGATCTGCGCCGGGACGGCACCGGCACCATCGCCCTTGCGACACCGCGACAGACCCGGCTTTCCTACCTCGTCTGCTGGCCGCATGTGCGGCCCTGGCGGATGCGCCATACCGAACCGGCGCTCCGCTGCATCCCCGAGGCCGCCCAGGTGGCCCGGATCCTGGCCGAAGCCGCCGAAGCGCGGCAGGCCATCCCCGTGCTGACGCGGAACACCGCGCAGCCGGCCTTCGACCAAGACCTCGCCCTCGCCACAGGATGAACCCCATGACCAACGCATCGCACGAACTGCTGCGCGACCGGGATCGCGAGATGATCCCGAAGCCGCTGCTGCGGATGATGCTGGCGATCGTGATCGCCAGCCTCGCCCTCACCTCGTTTTCCGTCTGGACCGGGCGGCAACCGACCGGCCAGCCCAAGGCCAGCCCCGTCACCCAGGAACGCCAGCTTGTCATCAGGACCGGCGGGGCCAAGGCCGTGACGCTCTATGCCGCCGACGGCACGTTCCTCGAGCATCTCGATCACGGCGGATTTGTCACCGTGATCGGCAGCGGCCTCGACCGCGCGCGCACCGTCGCCCGCGTCCCCCGGGACGCCCCCGTGACCCTCGCCCGCCACCAGAACGGCCGCCTGACGATCGCAGACCCCGAAACCGGCTGGAGCGTCGAGCTTGACGCCTTCGGATCCGACAACGAAGCGGCCTTCGCGGCCCTGCTTCCCCAACAGTGAAAGGAGCCTCAGACATGCCGTTGTTCACCCGCCGCACCGAACAGGTGCCCTGCACCGTCGAAGTCAGCCACCGCTTCGAAAGTCGCTCCACGCCCATGTCCGCTTTGACAACGGCGCCGTGGTCTTTCCCGGCGACGAGGTCGAAGTGCATGGCACCCCGATCATGGCCGCCTATGGCGAGGTCATCGTCAGGAGCACGCACCGCCACCATCACCCGCGCCTCCGGCCTAGAACGGCTCTGGACCCGCCTGACCGGCGATCTCGGAGTTCATGGAACTGTGCGAATTTTCCTTCTCCGATGAGGTGACGCCATGAACGCGCAGTCCCAGACTCGACCCCGACGCGGCGCAGGGCATCGCTGCCCGAAGGCATGGCCGACACCACCGAGATGGCGACCGAGACGACGCTGCTCAACCCGCGCTTCTACACCACCGACTTCGACGAGATGGACCGGATCGACGTGACGCCCGGTCCGCGCGGAATGGGACGAGCTGATCGCCCAGATGAAGTCGGACCCGAACAAGGGCCACTTCAAGAAGACCGAAGCCTGGGATCACGTCGACTGGGACGGCATGGACCCGCCCTTGAAGCGCGAGTTCATCGACTTTCTGGTGTCGTCCTGCACCGCCGAATTCTCGGGCTGCGTGCTTTACAAGGAGATGAAGCGGCGCGGCACCAACCCCGACATCTGCGAACTTGTTCAGCTACATGTCGCGCGACGAGGCGCGGCATGCCGGCTTCATCAACGACGCGCTGCGCGAGGCGGGCGTCGCCGTGAACCTGGGCTTCCTGACCAAGGCGAAGAAATACACCTACTTCCGGCCGAAGTTCATCTACTACGCCACCTACCTTTGCGAAAAGATCGGCTACGCGCGCTACATCACCATCTATCGCCACCTCGAGGCGCATCCCGAACAGCGCTTCCACCCGATCTTCAAGTGGTTCCGCGAATGGTGCAACGACGAGTTCAGCCATGGCGAGGCCTTTGCCCTGCTGATGAAGACCGATCCGAAGCTGACGACCAGGCTTTGCCAACAAGCTCTGGATCAAGTTCTTCCTGACCGCCGTCTATTCGACCATGTGGGTGCGCGACCACGCCCGGCCCGAGTTCCACAAGGCGCTTGGCGTCGACATCGCCTGGTACGACCAGGAGGTGTTCCGCAAGACATCGACCATCGCGCGGCAGATCTTCCCGATCGAGATTGACATCGACCATCCCGCGCTGGATCCCGAGCCTGGAGCGGATGAACCGGCGCCTTCCTCGCGATGGACGCGGCGCAGCAAGCAGGGCGGCGTCGCAGGCAAGCTCGCGGGCTGGGCGGCCAGCGCCCGTGCGCTGCGCTGGCCTTCGTCAGCCTCTACACCATCCCGGTCGATCCGCCACGAACTGCCGGCGGATGTGCGGCTGGAGCCATCCTATTGATCCCGATGCGATCATATGGATCTGCGGCCCCGGGGGCGCCCGGGGTTGCGGGGGGGCGGCGATGACGGGAAATCCCTGGATCGCCGCCCTCCTGGCGCTGTTTCTCTGGTGGTTTTCCACCGGCATCATCCTGTGGCGGGTGCGTCGGGCCGACAATGGCGGCCCCGACGATCACCTGTGGTCGGTCCTTCTCGGGCTGCCGCTGCTCGGTGCGGGAATTCTCGGGTTCTTCCATACGCTCGAGGTCGCTACGCCCGAGGGAGTGTATATCGCCTTTCTGTCGGCGCTGGCGATCTGGGGCTGGATCGAGCTTGCCTTCCTGTCGGGCGTCGTCACCGGCCCGAACGGGTTTTCCTGCCCCGAACGCGTGCCGGAATGGGAACGCTTCCTGCGCGCCTTCGGCACGATCGCCTATCACGAGATCCTTCTCGCGGTGAGCACCATCGTGATGCTCGCGATGGCCTGGCATCAGCCCAACCATTTCGGCGCGCTGACCTTTGCCGTCCTGTTCGTCGCGCGCATCTCGGCCAAGCTGAACCTGTTTCTTCGGCGTCGCCAACATCAACACCGAATTCCTGCCCTCGACGCTGGAGCATCTTCCCAGCCACTTTCGCCGCCGACCGATGAACGGCTTCTTTCCCGTCTCGGTCACGGTGCTCTGCTTTGCGGCCGGCTGCTGGCTGGAACGCCTGCTGGCGGCGGCAACACCGGGGGCGCAGGCGGGCTTTGCCCTGCTGACAGCCCTGACACTTCTTGCACTTCTGGAGCATTGGTTCATGGTGCTTCCCCTGCCCGACCAGAAACTCTGGCGCTGGATGATCGACCCGCCCGCGCCCAAGACGAAAGCCCCGACCCGCGCGGGACTGAAGGAGAACCCGAATGGACTTTGACGCGATCTTCACCGAGCAGCTCGGCACCCTCAAGGCCGAAGGCAACTACCGCATCTACGCCAACCTCCAGCGCCGCTGCGGCACGCAGACCCGCGCGGTCAACCATCGCGGCGAGCCGCGCGAGGTCACCGTCTGGTGCTCGAACGATTATCTTGGCATGGCCCACCATCCGGACGTCGTCGGTGCCATGGTCGAGGCAGTCGAGGCCTGCGGCACCGGCGCGGGTGGCACACGCAACATTTCGGGCAATGCGGTTCACCACCTCGCACTGGAGGCCGAGCTTGCCGATCTGCATGGCAAGGACGCGGCGCTCCTCTTCACCTCGGGCTATGTCTCGAACTGGGCGGCGCTCTCGACGCTGGGCGCGCGGATCCCGAACGCGGTGATCCTCTCGGACGCAGGCAACCACGCCAGCATGATCGAGGGCGTGCGCCATTCCCGCGCCGACAAGGTCATCTGGAAGCACAACGACTGGCGCGATCTCGACCGCAAGCTGCATGCGGTCGGCGACCGGCCGAAGATCGTGGCCTTCGAGTCGGTCTATTCGATGGATGGCGACATCAGCCCGATCCGCGAGATCGTCGAGGTGGCCGAAGCGCATGGCGCGATGACCTACATCGACGAGGTTCACGCGGTGGGCATGTATGGTCCGCGCGGTGGCGGCGTGACCGAGCGCGAGGGGCTGGCGGACCGGATCACGCTGATCGAGGGCACTCTCGGCAAGGCCTACGGCGTGGTCGGCGGCTACATCACCGGGTCGGCTGCCTTGTGCGACTTCATCCGCAGCTTCGCCTCGGGCTTCATCTTCACAACGGCCCTGCCGCCTGCGGTCGCGGCCGCCGCGACCGCCTCGATCCGGCACCTCAAGACCAGCCAGTCCGAGCGCGACCGGCAGCGACAGCAAGTCGCACGCCTGCGCGCCGCGCTTGATCGCCACGGCATACCGCACATGGTCAACGACAGCCACATCGTGCCCGTTCTGATCGGCGATCCGGTGAAATGCCGCATGATTTCAGATGTCCTGATGGAAGACTGGGGGATCTATGTGCAGCCGATCAACTATCCGACCGTGCCCAAGGGGACCGAGAGGCTGCGCCTTACCCCCGGCCCGCATCACAGCGACGCCGATATTGACCACCTTGTGACCGCTCTGGCATCACTGTGGCGTCACTGTGCCCTTGCCCATGCCGTTGCGTGAGCCATACTTAACAAGACCCCAGCGCATGCGCCCGCATGCCTCGGGATAACGGGAGGCTAAACCTTATGAAATCTACCCTCACTGCCTTGTCGATCCTTGCCGCATCCTCCGGCATGGCGCTGGCCGCCGGCGATGCCGAGGCCGGCAAGAAGGTGTTCAACCAATGCCAGACCTGCCATGTCGTCGCCGACGCCGATGGCAACGTGCTCGCCGGCAAGAACGCGAAGACCGGACCGAACCTCTACGGCATCGTCGGGCGCCCGGCGGCATCCTACGAAGGCTTCAAGTATGGCGACGGCATCCAGGAAGCCGCGGCGCAGGGCCTCGTCTGGGATGAAGAGAAGCTGACGGTCTACGTTCAGGATCCGACGAAATTCCTCGACGACTTCACCGGCAACCCAAAGCTGAAAAGCAAGATGGCGTTCAAGGTCAAGAAGGAAGCAGATGCGGCGAACGTCGCGGCCTTCCTTGCGACCTTCGGCGCCGAAGCCCCGGCCGACGGCACGGCGACCAACTGATCTATCCTTGTCCGGCCGGTCATCCAGACCGCCCCACAAGCGAGAAGGCCGCCCTTCGGGGCGGCCTTTTCCCTTCTTGATGCCTGACCCGCCGGTCGGCTGCGTTGTTCAGCCGCCCCGGGGCACCAGGCGCATGATACGTCCCGCGCGTCGCGCCGCAGCTTCGCGCACCGTCCGCACGATGTCGGCACGCGTCAGGCCCGCATCGCGATACATGGCTTCGGGGCTCGCATGCTCGATGAACCGGTCGGGCAAGGTCATCGTGCGCAGGGCGACGCCGCCGTCGAGCTGCCCGGAATTCGCAAGGTAGTGCAGCACCATCGCCCCGAACCCGCCCTGCGATCCCTGTTCCACCGTCACGACCACGCCATGGTGGCGCACAAGCTGGTCGATCAACCCGGTGTCGAGCGGTTTTGCGAACCGCGCATCGGCGACGGTCACCCCCAGCCCTTCGGCGCCCAGTTCCTCGGCGGCGGCAAGGCAATCGGCCAGAGCCGCCCCGAAGCGACAGCAGCGCCACATCGCCGCCCTCGCGCAACACGCGCCCCTTGCCGATCGCAAGGATCCGCCCGCGCTCGGGCATATCGACGCCCACGCCCTCGCCGCGCGGATAGCGAAACGCGATCGGCCCCTCGTCGAAGGCCGCAGCGGTCGCCACCATGTGCATCAGTTCCGCCTCGTCCGCTGCCGCCATCACGGTGAAGCCCGGCAGGTTCGACAGGTAGGCCACGTCGAACGCGCCCGCATGGGTCGCCCCATCCGCCCCGACGAGGCCGGCCCGGTCGATGGCAAAGCGCACCGGCAGGTTCTGCAACGCCACGTCATGCACGACCTGGTCATAGCCGCGTTGCAGGAAGGTCGAATAGATCGCGCAGAACGGCCTCAACCCGGCCGCCGCCATCCCCGCCGCGAACGTCACCCCATGCTGCTCGGCGATGCCGACGTCGAACACCCGGTTCGGCATCTGCCGGGCCAGGATGTCGACGCCCGTTCCCGAGGGCATCGCGGCGGTGATCGCGACCACCCGGCTGTCGTGCAGCGCCTCCTGCGGCAAGTGCCTGTCCGAAGACCTTGGTGATACGAGGGCGCGTTGGACTTCGCGGCCTTGCCTGCTGCCCCGATGCGACATCGAACTTCGACACGCCGTGATACTTGTCGGCGGCCGTTTCGGCCGGGGCATAGCCCTTGCCCTTCTTCGTGATCGCATGGATCAGCACCGGACCCGAGGCGCGCGCCTTGGCGGCCCGCAGAACGGCCAGCAACTGCCCCATGTCGTGCCCGTCGATCGGGCCGATGTAGCTGAAATCCCAGTTCCTCGAACAATGTCCCGCGGTCCGGGTTGGCCCGGTCACCAGCGCCCGCGCGCGCCGCGCACCTTCGCGAAGCGGCCCCGGCAGCGTCGCCTCCATCCCTTCGGCCAGCCGCGGCGAACGGCATCAAGGCGATTGAGCCCGCTCAGATATTTCGACATCGCCCCGACCGGCGGCGCGATGGTCATCTCGTTGTCGTTCAGGATCACGAACAGCCGGTGACCCTGGTCGCCGGCATGGTTCATCGCCTCGTAGGCCATGCCGGCCGAGATCGCCCCGTCGCCGATCACCGCGATCGCATCGCCGGTGGCCATGCCGATGTTCGCGCCCGATCGTAAAGCCCAGCGCCGCCGGATCGAGGTTGACGAATGTGCGCTGCGCCGAACGGGTCGTACTCGCTTTCCGAGCGCTTGGTGAAGCCCGACAGCCCGCCTTCCTGGCGCAGCGTGCGAATGCGGTCGCGCCGCCCGGTCAGGATCTTGTGCGGATAGCACTGGTGGCCGACGTCCCAGATCAGCTTGTCGGCCGGCGTGTTGAAGACCGCGTGGATCGCGACCGTCAGCTCGACCACCCCCAGCGACGACCCGAGATGCCCGCCGGTCTCGGAGACTGCGGAAATCACTTCGGCGCGCAGCTCGTCGGCCAGCCGCGCCAGCTCGCCATCGCCAGCGCCTTGAGATCGGCAGGGCCGGAGACACGGTCGAGGATCGGGGTTAGCGGGCTCGGGTCATGGTCGGCCTCCGCTTGGGAAAAAGAGGTGCCGCGCGGAAGTGACTCCACACGGCACCAGGTGCCTGTCGCCAACAGGAAGGGAACCGGGCCCGGGATCGGCCCTGATTTCGGACCGGGCAATCTGGCCCGAAAGGCGAAGGGCGGCGCCGATGCCGGGCCGCCCGGATTTCAGGCGATCCGCGTCGGACCGAGGGGAACCTCGATCGCGCTTTGCGGCATCGGCGCGGGCGCCTGTTTGCTTTCTTCGGGCAATGCAGGCTTACCGAAGGCAGATCAGCGTAGAGCACGACCCCGATCGCCACGACGACGAAGCAGCCGCCTATCCCGCACCCGAGCAGCATCTGTGTCAGGATCCAGGATCGCAGACGCTGCGTTTCGGCCGTGGTTGATCGTAGTGCTTGTCGGTCATCGACATCACTCTCCCGTTCGCTCAGTTCAGCGGCGCGTAGCCGTGGTCCTGTGCCCAGACGATACCAGTTGTCGACGACCGTGCCGGTCAGCAGGATGCCGATGCCGCCGGTCAGCGTCGTCAGGCACCGCGAACCACCAGGCCCAGCGGTGAATGCCCTCCATCGTGGCGTTGAACCCCATCGTCCAGCGCCAGAACAGGGCCGCGCGCTCCGCTGGCCGTGCCCCGGTCGACGATCTGCTCGATCTCCCGGTCGCCGCCAAAGCGGCTGACGGCCAGGATCGTGGCCCCGTGCATCGCGAACAGCAGGGCCGACCCGTAGAGGAAGACGATGCTCAGCGCGTGGAACGGGTTGTAGAACAGGTTGCCGTAGGTCAGCGAGAAGAGGTTCGTCCAGTCGAGGTGCGGGAAGATGCCGTAGGGCACCGCCTCGGACCAGCTACCCCATCAGGATCGGCCGGATCAGGCCAAGCACCAGGAACAGCCAGATCGCCGAGGCGAAGGCCCAGGCACACATGCTTGCCCATCCCCAGCGCCTCGGCCCGCAGGTAGGTGCGGACCCACCAGGTGATCACCGAGATCAGCAGGAAGAACGAGGCGATCAGCCAGCAGCCCGCCTTCGCCCAGCGGCGGCGAAGCGCAGCCCGTATTCCGGCGCCGGCGGCTCGAGCGCCAGTAGAACAGGTCCGCGCAGGAAGACCGCCGGGTTGATAGCCCGCCTGGTCCCAGAACCTGATGCCGACGATGAAGAACCAGACCGCCCCGGTCGACCAGCGAGATCACCCCGAAGGTGCCAAGATAGATCGGCCCGAGCTGGGCGTTCCCGAACCAGCCGGCGAGGGTCGAGAAGCCTGCCCCCGTTCGTCCGGTTGCCGAGGTCCACGTCTTCGACCATCCCCATCTCGGGCGGGCCCTGAACCTGAACCTGGGTGAAGATGTTCTGATACTCAGCCATTGACGCCTCCCGGAATGTCCGCCCACCAGGGCAGTTCCAGCTACCAGTCCCACCAGACGACCCACTGGTCGAACCAGATGGTGCCCGAGATCACGATGCAGACCGCGCTCCAGAACCCGGCGTTCAGCGCAAGCAGCAGGCCGAGCCGGTGGATGCCCAGCGTGCCGACCGAATAGCCGATCAGGTCGCGGAAGAAGGTGTCCTCATGGTCGGGGCGTGCGGATTTCCTTGCCCTTGCTCGGGGTTGACGGCCGACAGGATCAGCGCCCCGTGCAGCGCCAGCGCCAGCAGCGTGGTGAAGAAGAAGCTCACCGCGATCATGTGGGCCGGGTTGTAGTGGAAGTTGCCGTAGGTGTAGCCGGTGTTGGACACCCAATCGAGATGGCTGAAGATGCCATAGGGAAACGCATATCCCCAGGCCCCCATCAGGATCGGCCGGATCACGACCAGCGTGACATAGGCGAAGATCGCCACACCGAAGGCGAAGGGCACATGAAAGCCCATCCCCAGCTTGCGGCAGATCTCGACCTCGCGCAGCGCCCAGCTGACGAAGGCGCCGATGGCGCAGATCGTGATGAGTTGCCACAGCCCGCCTTCAGCAAGCGGCGCCGCAGGCCAGCCCGTATCTCGATCGGCGGCGGGTCGATCGAGATCAGCCAGGGGTTCCAGACCCCCTCCATGGCCGTGCCGTAGAAGATCAGGATCGTGCCGAGGGCCGCGAAGAAGAAGGTCGTGACCCCGAAGAAGCCGACGTAGAAGGGACCGACCCAGAAGTCGAACAGGTTCCCGCCGACCAGCGTGCCGCCGGGCACGCGGTATTTTCGTTCGAAGCTGAGCAGTGCCATGCTTCCTTCTCCGCTCACGGGCAGGCGCGGGCGCGTCGTGCGCGGGGCCGTTGCTGCCGGGTGTCTATCGGTTTTCGTGTTGGTGGTGGTCGCGGGCGGCCATGGCCCGCCCGCAACAGGGCGTAGGCCAGTTACTCGGCGCGCATACGCGGTCGTATTTCGCAGCGCGCGATGTCGAACCAGTTGTAGCCGGGCGTGCTGAGCAGCACGAGGTGGATCATCGCCGCCAGCAGGAACAGGAACACGCCCTGTGCCACGAAGACGCGACGCGGATCGAAGATCAGCCAGATCTTGTAGAACTTGGACATGTCTTCGTTCCCCCTCAGAACCACGGACGCCAGATGTACGACCGCCAGATGAGCGACCACGGCGACGGCTGTGAACAGCCAAAGCCCGCTCATGTAGACGGAGTGCAGTTCCTGCGCCTGCTCGTCGGTGAGACCTGTGAAGCTCAGGTCGGATTTATCAGCCATACTCTCCTCCGGATCGTCAGACTGACGCAGCGTTCCCCGCTGCGGGGTTCCGGTCGGGCCTGATGCGGCCCTTCCGACCGACTGTCGCCCCGGAATGGGTCGGCAGACGTTCTTCCTCGGGCCGGTTTCCCGGACCGAAGCCTGCTTCGGCCCTGTCAGGCCGAGAAGATCGTGGGGCGTGATGGCCCTCGCCTCGGCCAGGCGCGCGGCGGACCGGATCCTTGCGTGTCGCGCCCCGTGGCGAGGTCGGCGACCGTGGCCACGAAGGTGAAAGGCAGCGCCGCCAGGAAGATCATGGCGAAGTAGACGCGGTATTCCGGCTTGGGCACCTTGTGATGCCGCTGTACCGGGCCGTTCGCCATCTGGTCGCTCATGCGTGCTCTCCCTTGTCAAACGTGGCGTCGAAGCCCGAAAGCGCCTCGACGGTTTCCTGCACGACGCGCTCCTGGCCCGCGTCGAGTGCGGCCTTCTCGGCCGCGTCGCGCAGGCTGCGTGCCGCACTGATCCGTGTCAGGACCGGATGCCGGCTCACGATCCGGTCCAGTGCCGCCTGCGCCTGCGGCATCCCAGGGGAAGTCGCGGCGCAGCGTGGTGGGGGTGGCCGCGGCGCTGTCCATCTCGGACCCCAGCGGCAGGATGTGGAACAGCGCGTCGAACAGCCCGTTGCACACTTCCTGCAAGAGCCAGACGCAACCGGCATAGCCCATGAACGGCGTGCCCGTGGCGCGCCGGATCGCGGCCCCCGGAAAGCTTGCCGCGATGAACGCCGGCTGCGGCCCGTGCCCGCCCTTCATCTCGGCCAGGTACATCTTCTCGTTGATCGAACCCATGACGATCAGCGGGCGGTGCTGGCGCATCAGGCCGCGCACCTTTTCGTTCGTCGGTCTTCTGGCCGGGCTTGCGCGCCACGGCAAAGGCACAGGGCAGCCCGAGATCGTCGTCGAGATACTTGCGGATGCCGCGCGCGTAAGTCTCGTTCGCGACGATCGCGAAACTGGCCGTGGCAAAGAAATCCTGCGTGACCGAGCGCCACAGATCCCAGACCGGCTTCAGCGTCGAATGTTTCTCGCGGGCGATGAACGGCTCGGGGTCGAGGCCCAGCATCTCGCCCAGCTTGCGCAGGAACAGCGTCGTGCTGTCGAGCCCGATCGGTGCCTGGAGATAGGGCTTTCCCAGAACCTCGGCCAGCCCGCGCCCGAACTCGCGGTACATCACCACGTTGGCATCCGCGTTCACGAGGTTGCGCATCTCGGCCAGGTGCGCGCCCAGCGGCATCACCATGTGAACCTCGGCGCCGATCCCCTCGATCAGCCGGCGGATCTCGTGCAGGTCGGACGCCATGTTGAAGGTGCCGTACATCGGCCCCAGGATGTTGACGCGCGGCCTAGCACCTTCGGGGCGGGCGGTTTCAGGCGGCATCCGTCCCTTGGTCATCCCGAACTCGGTAAAGATCCAGGTCATTGCCCGGTCTGCGGCCTGCCACTGATCCTCGTCGATCGTGCGCGGCAGGAACCGCTGGATGTTGGTGCCCATCGGCGTCACGCCGCCGCCGATCATTTCGGCGATCGACCCGGTGACGACCACGGCCGGCAGCGCCGGATCGAGCGTCTTCCACGCCCGTTTCATCGCGCCCTCGGTGCCGTCCCGGCCCAGCTCCTCTTCGCCAAGCCCGGTCACGACGATCGGCAACTCGTGTGGTGGCAGCGCATCCGTGTAGTGCAGCACGCTTGTCACCGGCAGGTTCTCGCAGCCGACCGGGCCGTCGATCACCACCTGCAGGCCCTTGACCGCGCAGAAGGCATAGACCGCCCCCCAGTAGCCACCTGCCCGATCGTGATCCTGGATCAGCATCAGATCATCTCCTCGGCGCGGGCCGCCCGGGCGGCCTTGTCGAGTTTCTTCTGGTGCGCCGCCCTGAAATCGGGCCTGAGGTTCGGCGAGCCTTCCCAGATCCCGGCGGTATCCCCTTCGCCGACCCCTGAGAAGAACGCCTTCATCCCTTCCATCCGGTCACGGCCCGCGATCGCGGCGGTCACCACCTGCGCGAGGCTACCCGCACCCGCTGGGCCCATCAGCGGCCGCGCCGATATGAGGTTCGTGAAGTAAAGCGCCGGTATCGCACGCTCTTTCGCCTTTTGAACGACCGGCGTCGTGCCGATCGCCAGATCGGGACGGACGGCTTCCATCGCAGACAGGTCATCCTCAAGCGAGGCGCGGTATTTCACCTTGACGCCGCGCGCCTCAAGCCAGTCGCGATCCGCCTCCGACCATGGTGTCCGGCCGCAGGCAGTGCCGACATAGGGCACGTCTGCACCGCTTTCGATCAGAAGCCGCGCCACCAGCAACTCCGACCCCTCATAGCCCGAAAGCGTGATCGTTCCCTTCACCGGTGCCGCAGCCAGCGCGGCCCGGATCGCCGGCAGGAAGGCGTTCTGGGCTGCCGCAATCTTTTCAGCTGCCACACCATAGGCTTCGCCGATGGACTTCAACCACAGCGCGGTCCCGTCATGGCCCACCGGCGCCGACCCCACCACCGGCCGGCCGGCCGCCTGGAACTCTCGCACCGCAGCCGTGTAGAACGGGTGGATCGCCGCGCAAACCCCCGATTCCAGGGCCGCATACAGCTCGCGCCACTCGCGGCACGGCACAACCGGCCCCGCCGCCAGCCCCATGGGAGACAGCATCGCCCCGATCATCATCGGATCGGCGGGAAACATCTCGCCCAGCAGCGCGACCGTCGGGCGGTCCGACCGTCCGCGCTCGGGGGCCTGCACCGGCCCGGCCTCGATCTCGCGGCGCGCATAGTTCAGCATCGCCCCGGCCAGCACATCCTTGGCCTCGGCATGGGTCGGCACACCGAACCCGGGCACGTCGATCCCGACGATCCGCACGCCGTTGATCTCGCTTGGCAGCAGCTTCAACGGCACGCCCGAGGCCGTGGGCACGCAAAGGTTCGTCACCACCACCGCATCATAGCGGTCGGGATCGGCCAGTTCATGCACTGCATCACGAATGTCTTCGAAAAGCTTACCGGTGACCAGTGTTTCGGAATTGAAGGGCACATATCCCACGGACCTGCGCGCGCCGTAGAAGTGGCTGACGAAGGTCAGCCCGTAAACGCAGCAGGCCGATCCCGACAGCACCGTCGCCACACGCCGCATCCGCAATCCGACACGCAGAGATCCGAACGCCGGGCACATCGATTGCGGCTTGTCATGCGGTCCTTGCGGATAGTCCGCCGCATATTGGTCGAGGATCTCCGACTTGCCTGCCGCCCGGGCCGCGCGCTCCATCTCGCCCGCTGGCGCATGGCACCCCATCCCGTCGCCCGCCTGCGCCGCCTCGGGCAGCGCCTCGGCGGCCGCGTTGGTCAGCGGGGTATCGGGCCCGGGGTCGTAGACGGCTTCCGCGCTCATTTTCCGCCCCGTGCCGAGACAAGGCGCGCAAGTTCGCGATCGAGCTTTGCAAGGCTTTCGAGATCAAGCATCGTCGTACACCACTTCCAGCGATTTCTTCACGACGGCATCCTTGCCGCGCATGTCCGCATCGGTCGCCGGCGTCAGCACGAAATCCGCGCCCGTCGTCTCTGCCGAGAACAGTGACAGAAGGCCGTCCTGGCTCAGCGGTGCCGGGCGAACCGGCGGCGCCCCGGCAACAGCTTCGGCCAGCTCCGCGAACAGCGGTCCCCACTGGCTCTCCCAGCTGCCCACGATCTGGTAGTTGGCCGACTTCTTGCGCAGGTCGTCGTCCTGGGGGATCGCCGCAAGCACCGGAATGTCCACCGCCTTGGCAAAGGCGGCGGCCTCGCCCGTCCCGTCATCCTTGTTGATGACGAGCCCCGCGATCCCGACGTTGCCCCCCAGCTTGCGGAAATACTCGACCGCCGAGCAGACGTTGTTGGCGACATAAAGCGACTGAAGATCGTTCGATCCGACAAGGATCACCTTCTGCGCCATGTCCCGCGCGATCGGCAGGCCAAAGCCGCCGCACACCACGTCGCCCAGGAAGTCGAGCAGCACATAGTCGAAGTCCCAGTCATGGAAGCCCAGCTTCTCCAGCAACTCGAAGCCGTGGATGATCCCCCTGCCGCCGCAACCACGGCCGACCTCGGGCCCGCCGAGTTCCATCGCGAAGACACCGCCGCGCTTGAAGCAGACATCGCCGATCTTCACCTCTTCCCCGGCAAGCTTCTTGCGGGTCGATGTCTCGATGATCGTCGGGCAGGCCTTGCCACCGAACAGCAGGCTCGTGGTGTCGCTTTTCGGATCGCATCCGATCAGCAGCACCCGCTTGCCCATTTCCGCCATCATGTGACTCAGGTTGGCGAGTGTGAACGACTTGCCGATGCCGCCCTTGCCATAGATCGCGATGATCTGGGTCTTCTTGGTCGGCGGTGCCTGCGGCACCTCCAGCGTCGGCTCCTCGTGCGCCTCGTCGCGCAGGCGCGCGTCGAAAGCCTTGAGGTTGGGGACGTCGAGCGTCATGCGTGGCCCTTCCAGTCGAGGATCATCTTCAGGCAGTGGGGGTCGGTGAAGGCCGTCTCATAGGCAGCCGGCGCATCCGAGGCGGAGGCTCGATGGGTGATCAGCCCCGCCATCGAAAGCGCCCCGGTTTCGATCAGACCGCGCGTCGCGGCCATGTCGGCGGCGTTCCACTCGGCCGCGACACGCAGGCGGGCTTCCTTGAGAAAGGCCATGGTGAAGCCGAAGCTGATCGGCTGGGTATAGAAACCGGCCAGCACGATCTCGCCGCCCTTCTTCAGGCGACCGATCAGCGTGTCGATCAGGCCGGCATCGCCCGACGCATCGAACACCGCCTCGTAGTCGCGGCGGGGATCGGCGTCAGGATGCAGAACCTCATAGCCCGATCCACCGCCCTGACGGCACGGGTCGGTTTCCCAGACCATCGGCGCAGGCGCGCCCGCCGCAAGCGTCAACCGCGCCAGAAGCCGCCCGAGAACCCCATGGCCAACGATCAGGTCGGGCAGCGCGTGGCCGGGTTCGGCCAGTGCATGCCGTGCGGTCGCGGCCAGTGCGAGCAGCGCGCCCTCGGCACCCAGCCCCCGGTCGATCTTCGTCACCCGCGAAACCGGCGTGACGACATGGCGCGCCGCGGCGCCGAACAATCCCCTGACAGGGCCAAAGCAGGTTGCCCCGGGCACAAAGACCCGGTCCCCCACGCGCAGATGCGATCCGGCCGGCGCCTCGACGACCTCGCCCGCCGCCTCGTATCCCGGCACAAGCGGGTAGCCCATGCCCGGAAACGGCGGCATCCGCCCGTCCCAGAACAGTTTTTCCGTACCGGTCGATATTCCGGAGTGAGCCACCTCGACCACCACATCGCCCGGCGCGGGCGCCGAAAGGTCCAGCTGGCCAAGCGCCAGCGACCTTGGCCCGGACAGGATGATCGCGGTGGTATGCAAGGCTCCCCTCCTCTGGCAGCGGGCCCGGCACCCTCGCCGGGACTCGGGGCGACCATCGCGATCCCCCCTTTCAACTGTAGTCGCAGTCGGTCACATGTCAATCTTAATTGACAGTTGAACTGTCAGGTTAACTAGACATTTTTCGGCGGAATCCGCGCCGTGACCACACTCGTGACATAGGGGCGCGAGCCGGTCAGCGCGCGGATGTCGCAGAACCCCGCCTCGGCCAGCATCGCGCAGATCCGGGTCGCCGGGCGCGTGCGCCCGGTCCCCATCGCGAGCGTGTAGAAGGCGAAATAGATATCGGTGATGGGGTCGGGGCGTCCGCCCCCGGACATCGGTTCGGAAATGATCAGGCGCCCCCCCGGCGGCAAGGCGCGAAACGCCGCGAGGAGCAGTGCATGCACCGTCTCGTCCGCGTGGTCGTAAAGCACCCGCACAAGGCTGATCGCATCCGCGCCGCGGGGCAGCGGATCGTCGCGAAAACTGCCCGGCACGATGGTGACGCGCCCCGCCAGCCCGGCCGAGGCAAAGCGCGCACGCGCCCCCGGCGCGACGGCCGGCAAGTCGAACAGCGTCATCTGCATCGTCCGGTTGGCCTGCCCCGCCACAGCCAGAAAGGCCCCGGTGCCGCCGCCCACATCCATCAGATGCGACACGCCCGACAGATCGACCAGCCGCAGCGTATCCTCGGCCACCATCGCCTGGGTATCGGCCATCAGTCCCGAATAGGTGTCGGCCACCGCCGGGTCGATCGGACCGGCAGCCCCGAACACATAGGGCCAGAACCGCGCAAGGCCGGTCGTCCCGGTATCGCCGCGCAGCAGCGCGACCGGATCGGCCAGATCGCCGTAGAACACCGCGTGATGGCGGATCATGCCGACCACGCCGGGCACGCCGAGCAGAACGGCGCCCCGCCGCGACAGCGCGAATGTCCGTCGCGCCGGCGGCGCAAAAGGCGCAGCGCGGCCCCACCCTGCAAGAGGATCGCCATCCTGTCCTCGGCCAGCCCCGCCTGACGCGCCAGCGGGCCGGGCGCCTGCGGCCCCTCGACCAGGTGTTCAAGCACCCGCAACTCCACCAGCGCCAGCAGGATCTGCGAGTTCACAAAGCCGCCGATCAGGCCGAACAGGGCCGCACCCTCGGCCCGGGCGATCCGGCCCAGCACCGGCACCCGCCCGAGCGCCGCCTGAACACGCGGGTTCATCCAGAACCGCGTCATCCCACCGGTGCGGGCGGTCCGCATCGGGGGAAAGCCGCGCTCTGGCAGGTCGGTCATGTCAGACACGCACCGGCGCGACCGGTGTCATCCGTTCCGCCGTGCGTCGCACCAGATCGGCCAGCATCGCCTCGCCCGGACAGGACGGGATCGACGCGATCGCCCCGCCCAGAATGTCGCGCAGGCGCCGGATCGCGCCCTGCACGCCCAGTTCCGCCACCGCCGACGGCCGCGCATGGGCCGCGTCCTGGCCGACCGGCTTGCCAAGTGTCACCTCGTCGTAAAGGGCGTCGCGCAGATCGTCGGCGACCTGAAACGCCTCGCCGATCCGCGCGCCCAGCTCGAACCATGGCTCCGCCTCCTGCCCCGCGGCCACCGCCCCCATCTGCGTCGCCGCGATGAACAGCGCGCCCGTCTTGGCCTGGTGATAGGCGGAAAGATCGACCTTGGATTCGCTTTCCCAGCCCTGTCCGGCACAGATGCCGAACGGCATACCCGACTGCCGGCCCAGCAGGCGAACCAGTTCCAGCGCCCGCAGCGGCCGGTCGCCCGCCGCCCGTGCAATGATGTCGAAGGCGAGGATGATCAGGCTGTCGCCGGTCAGGACCGCGAGCGGCTCGGAATAGGCCAGATGAACAGTGGGCTTGCCCCGGCGCAGCGGCGCGTCATCGAAGCAGGGCAGGTCATCATGCACGAGGCTTGCGCAATGGATCAGTTCCAGCGCCGCCGCCGCCGCATCGGCCAGCGCCGGCCGGTCGTCCCCGCAGGCCAGGGCCACCGACAGAAGGATCGTCGGGCGAATGCGCGCGCCCCCGGGTGTCACCGCGTATTCCAGCGCCCCCGCCAGCCGAGGCGGCGCGATGCCGCCCTGCGCCTGCGAGATGGCGCCCCCGATGGCATCCTCGATCCGCGCGTCCAGCTTCATTCCGCGTCCTCCGGTCGATGGATGTCACATCAAAATGACACCCAAGTGTAAATCATACTGGACAGTTGCCGACCGCAAGTCAACAATCCTCGCATGGCACGGGATGCGGACAAGGTCGTGGTGATCGGCGGCGGGATGGGCGGGCTGGCTGCCGCCATCCGGCTTGCCCACGCCGGGCTGGATGTCACGCTGGTCGAAACGCAACCCGTCCCGGGCGGCAAGATGCGCACCTTGCCCTCGGTTGCGGGGCCGGTCGACGCGGGTCCGACCGTGCTGACGATGAAGCCGGTTTTCGACGCGCTGTTCGCAGCCGCGGGCACCACGGTCGAGGCGCACCTGTCGCTGGTGCCGCTGCCGGTATTGGCGCGCCACTGGTGGCCGGACGGCAGCACGCTCGACCTGCACGCCGACCCCGACGCGAGCGCCGAGGCCATACGGGCCTTTGCCGGCGCCCGGGCAGAAGCGCAGTTCCGCCGCTTCTCCACCATGGCCGGCGCGCTTTTCCGCGCCTTCGACGGCCCCGTCATGCAGCGCCCGAAGCCCGATCTGCGCGGCATTGCCACGGCCGTGGCGCGCGCGCCCGCGATCCTGCCGTGGCTCCTGCCCGGTGTCACGCTGGCAGGGGCGCTTGCGCGCAGCTTCACCGATCCGCGCCTGCGCCAGTTGTTCGGCCGCTATGCGACCTATGTCGGGGGGGCGCCGCAACGCAGCCCTGCCGTTCTCGCACTGATCTGGGAGGCAGAGGCGCGCGGCGTCTGGGCGGTCGAGGGCGGCATGGTCCGCCTTGCCGACACGCTGCGGCAGCTCGCGGCAAAGGGCGGCGCCACGCTGCTTGCCGGCACGACGGCGGTGCGCATCGTCGAAACCTGGGGGCGGGTCACGGGCGTCACGCTTGGCTGCGGGCGGACCCTGCCCTGCGCACATGTGGTTCACGCGGGCGATCCGGCGGCGCTGGCCGAGGGGCTGCTCGGCCCCGCCATGCGCCCCGTCGTGCCGCGCCGGGCAGTCCATCCCCGCAGCCATTCGGCCTGGGTCTGGGCCTTTGCGAGCACACCCCGGGGCCTGCCGCTTGCCTATCACAACGTGTTCTTCGCGGCCGACCCGGCGGCGGAGTTCCGCCAGATCGCCGACGGCGCGATGCCCGCCGATCCAACGCTCTATCTTTGCGCACAGGATCGCGCCGCCGGTTCGCCCGCCGGCGCCGAGCGCTTCGAGATCATCCTGAACGCCCCTGCCCTGCCAACCGAAGCCGCCATGCCCCCCGATGAAGAGGAACGCCTATGCCAGAGCCGCACCTTCCAGACGCTCGCGCGCTTCGGGCTCACCTTCGATCCGGTCCCCGGGCGGGACGCGCTGACCGGCCCGGCGCGGTTTGCCCGGATGTTTCCCGGCAGCCGGGGGGCGATCTACGGCCTCAGCCCGCAGGGCCTGACGGCGAGCTTCCGCCGACCGGGCGCGCGCACGACCCTGCCGGGGCTCTACCTCGCGGGGGGCGGCGTCCATCCGGGGGCGGGCATCCCGATGGCGACCCTGTCCGGCCGGCACGCGGCCGAGGCGATCATGCAGGACCGCGCTTCGACATTCCGGTCGGCGCCGACGGCTATGCCTGGTGGTATGTCGACGGCGTCTCCGACGACGGTCGCCACGCGCTCTCGATCATCGCCTTCATAGGTTCGGTCTTCTCGCCCTGGTATCGCTGGTCCGGGCGGCGCGACCCGGAAAACCATATCTGCCTGAACGTGGCGACCTACGGCCCCGGTGGCCGTTTCACGATGACCGACCGGGGCCGCGCGGCACTCCGCCGGGACGCGCACAGCCTCACGATCGGGCCGAGCCAGGTCCGCTGGACCGGCACCGAGCTTGTCATCGACATCGACGAATGGGGCGCGCTGCCGCTTGTCACGCCGGTGCGCGGGCGCGTCATCCTCACACCCTCGGCCGTCACCGACGTCGAGGTGGCGCTGACGCCGGACGACCGGCACCTGTGGCGCCCCTTCGCGCCCTCGGGGCGGATCGACGTGCAGTTGAACGGTGGGGTCCGCTGGCAGGGACACGGCTATTTCGACGCGAACTTCGGCAGCCGCGCGCTCGAGACCGATTTCAGCACCTGGACCTGGGGGCGCTTTCCCGTGTCGGACGGCGCGATCTGCCTCTACGATGCCCGCCGCCGCGACGGCAGCGCCCTGTCATTGGGCCTGCATATCGCCACCGATGGATCGCCCACCGTGATCCCCGCGCCGCCCCCCGCGCGCCTGCCACGCACCCCCTTTCTGCTGGCTCGGGAAACCCGTGCCGATCCGGGTCACCGCCCGAGGCAGTCGATGCGCCTTTTCGAGGCGCCGTTCTACAACCGCAGCCTTGTCACGACCCGATTGTTCGGCGAGGAGACGACCGGAATGCACGAGGCGCTCGACCTGCGGCGATTCCGCAACCCGCTGATGAAACCGCTGCTCGCCGTGCGCGTGCCGCGCCGCGCCGGATGGCCCCAGCGCGACTGAGGCCACCGTACCGCCGCCGGCTTGGCAATCGCTCCGGCGCCTGCTAGCACCGACGCATGGCACATCGATCGCCCCTTGGCCTCATCGTGACGCTGATCCTGTCGGTCGCCCTCGCGGCGACCGCCTGGGCACATCGCCTGCCGGAGGCGCCCGCGGCGCCGGGCTGGGCCGCCTATCTTTCGGCGGGCGGCGACGCGGCCGGCATGTGTTCCGGTGGGCCGGCGTCCAAGCAGGATGGGGCGGGGTGCGACGCGTGCCGCCTGATCGCGGGCGCGGCGCTGCCCCCGCCACCCGTCACCGGTGCCGGGGTCGTGCCACCCGCGGCAGCCGGGGGGCCGAAAGCGGCGGCGGCGCTGGTCGCCGCGCCTGCCTGTCATCCGGGCTGGACCGGGCGCGCACCCCCCGCCGCCTGAGCGCACCACCCATCCCGAACCCGCGCGCAGCGCACCCCCCCTAGCCTTCATCACGGAGCACGACATGAACTCGTATCCTGGCCCTTCTGGCCGCCATTCTGCTTGCGACAACCGCAACCGCCCACGACTATCGCGCGGGCGATCTGGAACTGATCCACCCCGCCATCCGGATCCCCGCAAAATCAGCGAGCGCGACCGGTGGATACCTGGTGATCGTCAATCACGGCGCGACCGACGACCGACTGATCGGGGCGCAATCCCCCGCCGCGGCCTCGGCCATGGTGCATGAATCGAAAGTCGACGCGAGCGGCGTCGCCACCATGTCGCACCTGCCGGCCCTCGATATCCCGGCCGGCGCGACCGTCAAGCTGGAGCGCGGCGGCTTGCACATCATGTTCATGGGTCTGTCCGCAGCGATGGCCGAGGGTGACAGCATTCCCGTCACGCTCATCTTCGAGAAGGCGGGCCCGGTCGATGTCGAGTTCAAGGTCGAGGCGATGACCGGATCGACCGAAACGCACAGCCACGGCACCGATCCGGCCCCGTCGCAGTGATCGCTGCCGCCTATGCGGGGCTTGCCATGGCTTCCGCACGCGGCTAAATCGAAGAGATGCGCCTGGCGTGTCCAGGCGCATGACGCGGGTGTAGCTCAATGGCAGAGCAGCAGCTTCCCAAGCTGAATACGAGGGTTCGATTCCCTTCACCCGCTCCACCCTCTGCATTTTTCCCGTGATGATCGCGTCTTTGGCGGGCCGGCTCTTCTGCCCCGCGGGGCAAGGCCTGGGGCGTGCGCCGGCGGGGCTTTGCCGTAGGCCTGCGGCTTCGCATGAACGCCGGCGCGATCGGTTGAGTCAGGTGCCCTCCGGCCGGATGAATGCCATCATCTCCTCGGTTTCGTGTTCGGTAAACTTCGGCAGATCCTTGCATCCGCGGTGCCGGGGCGGCTGACCGTCGGCATATACATGACAGGTCATGCGCGCGGCCGCGCGATCGTCGAGCCCGCCCACGCAGAGATTGGTCGACCACTCATCGCCCGGATCGACGGCCTGCCAGACCAGCCGCCACCCGCACTCGGGGCGGAACCCGCGTTTTCCTCGGGCAGACGAGGCAAAATGCTTCGGCCCCCGCGTCAGATGCCGCAGCGTCCCGGCCTTGATCAGAACGGTGATCTCGGGGCTGTCGGGTGCTTTTCCGACAGATCCGGCGATCGCGGATGTAGCCATTCTTCAAAAAGACCTCGGCACCGTAGCGGATCGCCCCGCAGAGCCAGCCACCGGTGACAGGTGTGGTATCCGCCCCCATCTCTCGCCCTCGCGCCATCATCCGTCGCACTCGCCGCGCCCCCCAGCCACGGTGAACGGCGGGGCACGGACTGACGAGGACGAACCTGGCGCCGCAAGGGCCGCCTGCACAGCCCGCTGTGGCCAAGACCGGCGCATGACGGCGGGCGCTTGGGTTTTCCCCCGCATGCGCTCGCCCGGGCGCGGGCTGATGCGCACCGGACCGGGGGGCGTCGGGATGGATTGGCGGCGGCCCTTCCCTTGGCCCGCCACACCCGCTAGGCAGCGGCACATCGCAACAAGGAGCCTTGCCATGCCCGCCATCACCCGTCTCGAAACCGGCCCGCGCATGTCCGACGCCGTGATCCACAACGGCACTGTCTATCTTGCCGGTCAGGTCGGTCATCCGGGCGACGACGTCGCGACGCAGACCGCGACCGTGCTCGCAACCATCGACCGCCTGCTCGCCGCCGCAGGCACCGACAAGACCCGCATTCTTTCGGCACAGGTCTGGCTGGCCGACATGGCGGGCTATGCGCAGATGAACGCCGCCTGGGATGCCTGGGTCGTCCCGGGCCATACGCCCGCCCGGGCAACGGGCGAGGTGCGGCTGGCCGCGCCGGAGTATCTGGTCGAGATCATCGTGACCGCGGCGCTGCCGTGACCGCGCGGCGGGGGGCTTTCCGCCCCCCGCACCCCCCGAGGATATTTGTGAACAGAAGAAGTGGCTTACCCGTCGTCCCGGAGATAATCCACAAGTTGCCGGGTGGAGCCGTCCTTGGTTTCGGCGCCGCTGCGCCCCTCGAGGATCGGCTGCAGCGCGAGCGCCAGTTCCTTGCCCAGTTCCACCCCCCATTGGTCGAAGGAGTTGATGCCGAGGATCACCCCCTCGACAAAGACCCGGTGCTCGTAAAGCGCGATGATCTGGCCCAGCGTCAAGCGGGTCGAGGCGTCGGGTAGGCCAGCGTCGTCGACGGGCGGTTGCCGGGAAACACCCGGTGGCGCGCCTGGCGATCGAGTTCGGCGCCCGTCAGGCCCTTCTTCGCCATGATCGCCCGCGCCTCGTCCAGCGTGCGACCGCGCATCAGCGCCTCGGACTGGGCGAGGCAATTGGCCACGAGCAGCAGGTGCTGATGCGCCAGGTCAGGTTCATGCCCGTGCCGGGCCACCAGGAATTCGCAAGGGATCACGCGCGTGCCCTGGTGGATCAGCTGGTAGAAGGCATGCTGGCCGTTGGTGCCCGGCTCGCCCCAGACCACGGGGCCGGAATGGTGATCGGCAGCGTCGTGCCGTCCATCGCGACGCGCTTGCCGTTGCTCTCCATCTCCAGCTGCTGAAGATAGGCGGGCAGCCGCGACAAGCCGCTGATCATAGGGCAGCACCGCGCGCGTCGCATAGCCGCAGACCTGATTGTGCCAGATGCCGACCAGCGCCAGCAGGACCGGCAGGTTGCGCGCGCAAGCGGCGCGGCGCGGAAATGCGCGTCCATCGTCGGCGCCGCCCGCCAGGAAGTCGTCGAAGTCCTCGGGTCCGATCGCGAGCATCAGGACAGCCCGATCGGCCCCCACATCGAATAGCGCCCGCCGACCCAATCCTCGAAGCCGAAGACGCGCGCCGGCGTCGATGCCGAAGGCGGCGGTCTTGTCGGCCGCGGTCGAGACGGCGGCGAACTGCGCCGCCGGGTTTGCGCCACCTGCGCCGCCATCCAGCGCTTGGCCGTCTCGGCGTTGGTCATCGTCTCGATGGTGGTGAAGGTCTTGGAGGCCACGATCACCAGCGTGGTTTCCGGGTTCAGACCCGCGCAGCATGTCATGCGACATGCGCGCCGTCGACGTTGGAGACGAAATGGCAGCGCGGCCCGTCGTGCATAGGGCGCAAGCGCCAGCATGGCCATCGCCGGGCCAAGGTCCGACCCGCCGATGCCGATGTTGACCACATCGGTGATCGGCCCGCCCTGCCCCTTGAACCGCCCCGATGCGCACGTCGCGCGCGAAGAGCTGCCATGCGGCCATGGGTGCGCGCGCACCTCGGGCATCACATCGTCGCCATCGACCATCACGGCCGCGTCGTCAAGGTTGCGCAGCGCCGTGTGCAGCACGGCGCGGCCTTCGGTCTCGTTGATCTTGTCGCCCGCGAACATCGCCTCGCGCTTGCCGGCGACATCCGCGGCTTCGGCCAGTTCCAACAGCAGATCAAGCGTTTCGGCGTCGATGTTCGTCTTGGAGTAGTCGAACAGCATGTCGTCGAACCGGGCCGAAAACGTCACGGCCGCGCGCGATCGTCGAAAAGATCGAGGATCTGGCGGCCTTCGCGCCGTATCGCGCTGCACAGCCAGCGCATCGCCAGACATCTTGTCATCATGTTCTCCTCCTGCCCAATGCACGGTCGCATTGCCCAGGACCGCCCGCACCGGCGCCTCCATCGGGCAAGCGTCGGCGGCCCGCTCGAGTGCCGCGCGCTTTTCCGGGCCGGTGATCAGGATGATGGATCGACATCGCGCCCGTTCAGCACCGGCGCGGTCAGCGTCACGCGCGGCTCGCCCGCGCCTCGGCCCGCATCGCCAGCAGGATCGGCGCAGTATCCGACAATGCCTCTGCCAGCCGGTCGGCGCCGGGAAAGAGCGAGGCGGTGTGCATGTCCGCCCCCATGCCCAGAAGCAGCACCGAGATCGGCAGATGCGGCGCGATCCCGCGCGACAGCGTCGTCCAGCACCGCCTCGGGCGTTTCCGCCGTCGGCGTAAAGCGGCACGAGCTGGGCCTGCGCCGCCCGGCCGACCAGAAGCCGCTCGCGCAGCAGGCGCGTGTTCGACCGGGGGCTGTCCTCGCCCACCCAGCGTTCGTCGTTCAGGAAGACGGCGACCCTGCGCCCAGTCGAGATCCACCCCCGACAGCGTGTCGAAGATCGGCCCCGGCGTCGTGCCGCCCGGCACGCAAAGACTGGCCCGGCCCTCGCGGCGCAGAAAGCCGCCCAACTCGCCGGCGATGACTGTTGGCCAGCGACAGCATCATCATTTCGCGGTCGGGATATTCGACGAGCTTCATTCGCGTGATCTCCCGCCAGCGCCGCCCGTCGCGGTGCATCAGCATCAGCGCATCCTCGGGCCCGGACGATCCCGGATCATAGGGCCTGGGCTTGTCGCCCCGGCCTCCCAGCCCTGGATGATCGGGTCGGTCCAGGCCCAGGCGGCCTCGACCTCGTCGCCGCGCATGAACAGCGTCTGGTTGCCGCGGATCACGTCCATGATCAGCCGCTCATAGGCATCGGGCATATCCGCGCCGTCTTCGCCCAGGGCCTCGGCGAAGGACATGTCCAGCGGCACCTGCGTCAGACGCATGCCGCCCGGGCCCGGTTCCTTGATCATCACCATCAGGTTCATGCCCTCGTTCGGCTGCAGCCGGATGACCAGCACGTTCTCGTGCCAGCCGGCGGCATCGTCGAAGATCGAATGCGGCGGTTCCTTGAAGGTGATGGCGATCTCGCTGGCGCGCGCGCGCAGCCTCTTGCCGGTGCGCAGGTAGAACGGCGTGCCCTTCCAGCGCCAGTTCGAGATGCCGACCTTCATCGCGATATAGCTTTCGGTCTTGGAGCGCGGGTTCTCGCTGTCCTCGATATAGCCCGGCTGGCCGTTGCCGCGCCCGATACTGCCCGCGCACGATGTCGGCTGGCTCCACCGGATCGAGCGCGCGGATCACCTTCAGCTTTTCGTCGCGCACCGCGTCGGGATCGAAGTGATAGGGCGGCTCCATCGCGATCAGGCACAAAAGCTGCATCATGTGGTTCTGCACCATGTCGCGCATGGCGCCCGACTTGTCGTAATAGGCTGCCGCGCCCGCCGACCCCGACCGTCTCGGCCACGGTGATCTGCACGTGATCGACGTATTGCGGCTTTCCAGAGCGGCTCGAACAGGATGTTGGCAAAGCGCACCGCCATCAGGTTCTGCACGGTTTCCTTGCCCAGATAATGGTCGATCCGGTAGATCTGGCTTTCGTCGAAATGCGCGGCCAGCGTCGCGTTCAGCGCGCGCGCCGACTTGCCAGATCGCGGCCGAAGGGTTTTTCCACCACGATCCGGCTTTCCGGCGTCGGCGATGGCATGGTTGTGCAGCCGTTCGGCCAAGTCGCCGAACAGCGAGGGCGCGACCGAGAAATAGAAGGCGCGTGGTGACGCCATCGCGCATGTCCGCTTTCAGCGTGGCTCCACCCGCCGGTGCCGGTGGCGTCGATCGGGACATAGCTGATCCGCGACAGGAATGCCTCGATGCGCGGCAGCGTCCTGCTTGTCCCGGCGACGAATTCCTCGATCGCCGCGCGCACCTGCGCTCGGAACTGGTCGGCTCGTCATCTCGGTTCGGGCCGCCCCGATGATGCGGCTGTCGGGTGTCATCTGCCCGGCCCAGAACCGGCGGTAGAGGCCCGGAAAGATCTTGCGCCGCGCAAGATCGCCGGTGCGCGCCGAAGATGACGAGATCGAACGGATCGACCGGAATGACGCGCGAAACCATGAGCTCTCCTCGCGGGGGACATCCTCGCGGACGTGTTAGCGCTAACGACGTGCGTTCTACCGGCAGGACGATGCCAAGTCTAGCACCCCGTCGCTGGCTGGCAAACCACTGCTTGCTTCAGACCTCGTCCAGTCGGTGCCAATGCGCCCGCTCCAGCCCCGGCTCGGCGGCCAAGAGCGCGACCGCCTTTTCCAGTTGTTCGTCCCGCACATCCTCGCCGCCGATCGTCGCCGCCAGTTCAACCGAAATGCCGTCCTCCGACAGGTGCGTATCGATCCCGGACAACGGCAGCCCCACCAGTTTCAGCTTGTGCAACAGCGCCACCCGCAGCGCCGCCTCGTTCAATGGCGATCCGGTCAGTTCAAGACGGTAGGTCCGATGCGGCCGGATGCCCGCGATAAGGTTGCGATCCAGCCAGTTGACCAGCGGCCGCAGCCCGATGTTGATCGCAAGCAGGATTGCCGTCAGCGCCGCCGCGATGTCGAGCGCGCCCGTGCCGCACATCATGCCCACCGCCGCCGCGCACCAGAGCGTCGCCGCGGTGTTGAGTCCGTGGACGTTCAAGCCGTCGCGAAAGATGATGCCTGCGCCCAGAAAGCCGATCCCGGACACGATCTGCGCCGGCACCCGCGTCGGGCTGCCCTCGCCGGGAAACAGCGAGGCGAAGATGACGAAGCTGGCCGCCCCCAGCGCCACGAGCGCGTTGGTGCGGACGCCCGCCATCCGGTGACGCAACTGCCGTTCGCTGCCGATCAGGGCGCCGCAGACGACGGCAGCCACCATGTTGATCGCGATGTATTCCAGATCTTCTGTCAAGGCCCGCCCATGGATCCCCGTCCGCCGGGGTGGCGGACCTCAGGCATCCAGTTCCGCATCCCAGTAGAGATAGTCAAGCCAGCTGTCGTGCAGATGGTTCGGCGGAAAACGCCGCCCGGCGTTCTGCATCTCGTCCGACGGTCGGCTGGCGCGGCTGCCGTTTCAGCCGCAGGCCCGATTGCTTGAGCGTCTTGGACCCCTTGCGCAGGTTGCACGGGCGAACAGGCCGCCACGACGTTCTCCCAGCTTGTGATGCCCGCCGCGCGACCGCGGCAGCACGTGATCGAAGGTCAGATCGCCCCGTGCCCCGCAATACTGGCAGCAGAACTCGTCCCGCAGAAAAAGATTGAAGCGCGTGAAGGCCACGCGCTTCTGGGGTTTCACGTAGTCCTTCAGCACCACGACCGAGGGTATTCGGATCTCCGCCCGCTGGCTTCGCACCACCTGGTCGTATTCGCGCGACGATCTGCACCCGGTCGAGGAAGGCGGCCTTCACCGCCTCCTGCCACGGCCAGAGCGACAGGGGATAGTAGGACAGCGGGCGATAGTCGGCATTCAGCACCAGCGCGGGAAAATGCTTCAGCGCCGCCGGGTCGCGCACGAAGGTCGTCCTGAAGTCACCGTCCATCCAGCTGCACTCCGTCTTCGCCCTGCCTTGCCTACCGCGGCTCCAGGGCGACGACGCCCGCTGCGGTTAACGGAAACTATATATGGCGCATTCCCCCTGACAAGCCCCGCGATGTGTGGTGGTGTCGCAGGGGAAACCGCCCCTGCGCAGAGCTACCCGGGATCGGTGACAACCCGATGACAGATCAGGCCCCCAGCCGCGTGCGAAGGAACCCCAGCGCCGCCGAAAGCCCGTCTGGCGCGATGCCGTGCCCGGTCCCGTGCATGACATGGCCGTAGGTTTCGAACCCCGCGCCCACCAGCGCGTCGCCGGCGAGCTCCATTTCGGCGAAAGGCACCATGTCGTCCCGGTCGCCGTGGATCAGCAGCACCGGCGGGCGCACGACCGTCTCGGCCTCCAGCCGCTCCGGCACCAGAAGCCGACCCGAGAACGCGACGATCCCCGCCATCGCCGTGCCGCGACGCGGCGCCACATGCAGCGCCATCATCGACCCCTGGCTGAACCCCACAAGCGCCATCGCGCCCTCCTCCATCCCCTCCTCGGCCAGCCGCGCGTCGAGGAACGCATTCAGATCGGCCGCCGAGGCCATCAGCCCCGCCGCAGCCGCAGCCTCGCTGGATCCGTCGAGCCAGGGGATCGGAAACCACTGATATCCCATGGGATTGCCGGCACATGGCTCGGGTGCATCCGGTGCCACGAACACCGTATCGGGCAGGTGCGGGGCCAGCGGGTCGGCCAGACCCAGAAGGTCCGCGCCGTCCGCCCCATAGCCGTGCAGGAACACGACCAGCGTCCGTGCCTTGCCCGATCGCGGCGCCCTGCGCCCGAACTTCAACGCGCGCGTCATGCGATACCCTCTCTCTGCTTCTCGACCCGGTAGTAGGCCCACAGCAACCGTGCTGCAACGCTGCGCCAGGGCGACCAGGCCTGCGCCATCGCGCGCAACGCCCGTTCCGACGGCCGCGCCTCGAGCGAGAAGAGCATCCGCGCCGCCTCCTGCAATGCAAGATCGCCCGGCGCGAACACATCCGCCCGGCCCAGCGAGAACATTGCATAGATTTCCGCCGTCCAAGGCCCGATGCCGGGCAGCGCCACCAGACGCGCGACCACCTCGTCGGTCGCAAGACCGCGCAGCCCCTCGAAATCGAGGTCCGCCACCGCCAGCGCACGGGCATAGCGCATCTTCTGGCGCGACAACCCGACCGCGCGCAGGCTGGCATCATCGGCAAGCGCCATCGCCGCGCATGCGGTCAGTCCCGCCGACTTCAAGCCGTGCCCAGATCGCGCGGGCCGAGGCGACGCTGACCTGCTGGCCGATGATCGCGTCGAGCAGCGCCGCGAATCCATCCGGCTTGCGGCGCAGCGGCAGCGCCCCGGTCCGCATCAGCGCCATGGCAAAGCGGGGTTCCCGCGCCGCAAGCCAGGCCGCCCCTTCCGCCACGCAGGCATCGCTTTCGATGATCCGTCCCACCATCCCCACACCATCCTCCGGCACGCCCGGAGTGTCACCCGGAAATCGCGCGGCGACCGTTGCCGCGCCGCACAGGCGTACGGGGCGCAAGGTCCGCCCCTCTCCATTGGTCGCAGCCTTTCCCCCGCAGGCGCCGTCCTGCCGGCGCCCCCCGCCGCGCGATGTCCGCAGCGGGCCGCGCGAACGTCTCCGAAGCCGGCACCGGGCGTTGGCGGGGACATATCCGAAACGCCCCGCCGAGACTGCCGCCGCACGATCCTGTCGGTTTCGCCTTGCCGTCGCCCCGCGTGCGGCACTACGCATGAATCCATGACCGACTTTGCCCTCTCGAACCCCGCACCCTCCGACGCCAAGGCGCGCCGGAACGTCCTCGTGCTCGTTGCGGCACAGGCGATCCTCGGCGCGCAGATGCCGATGATCTTCACCATTGCGGGGCTGGCCGGAACAACGCTCAGCCCCAACGTCTGCTGGGCAACGCTGCCGATCACCATGGCGGTTGTCGGCTCGATGCTGACCGCGACGCCGCTTTCCGCGCTGATGCAGCGCCACGGGCGCCGGGCGGGGTTCGTCGTGGGCGCGATGGGCGGCATGATCGGGGCGGCACTGGGGGCCTGGGGCCTGATGACGGGATCGTTCGCCTTCTTCCTGGCCGGCTCGCTGTTCACCGGCGTCTACATGTCGGCGCAGGGTTTCTATCGCTTCGCCGCAGCCGACGCCGCCTCGGACGAATTCCGCCCCAAGGCGATCTCCTGGGTCATGGCGGGGGGGTTGCTGTCGGCCGTCGTCGGCCCACAGCTGGTCAAGCTCACCGCCGACGCGATGGTGGTGCCATTCCTCGGCACCTATCTTGCGGTGATCGTGCTCAATCTCGCGGGCGTGTTCCTTTTCGCGCTGCTCGACAGTCCTCGCCCGCCCGCCCCCGCCCCCGACGCACCCGCGCTGCGATCGCGCCTCGAGATGCTGCGCGACCCGCGCATCGCGGTGGCGGTGATCTGCGCGACCGTCAGCTACGCCCTGATGAATCTCGTGATGACGTCGACCCCGCTCGCTGTCGTGGGCTGCGGCTTTCACACCTCGAATGCCGCCGATATCGTCACCGGCCATGTGCTGGCGATGTATGCTCCCTCGTTCTTCACCGGGCACATCATCGCGCGCTTCGGGGCCGAGCGTGTGGTGGGGGTCGGACTCGCCATCCTTGCCGCCGCAGGCGCGGTGGCGCTCAGCGGGGTGGAACTCGGGCATTTCTTCGCGGCGCTGATCCTGCTGGGCATCGGCTGGAACTTCGGATTCATCGGGGCGACCACGATGCTCGCCTCCGCACACGCCCCCGAGGAACGCGGCCGCATCCAGGGCCTGAACGACCTGCTGGTGTTCGGCGGCGTCACCCTTGCCTCACTGTCGTCGGGGCGGCTGATGAACTGCTCGGGTGGCACGGCGCGGCAGGGCTGGGATATGGTCAACCTCGCGATGCTGCCGTTCCTCGTGCTCGCCGGGGGGGCGCTGATCTGGCTCGCCCTGCGGCCCCGCGACATGCGCGCACCCTGAGCAGGGCGAAACGCCGCCGGGATCGCCCGGTCCCGCCACCCCCGGCGCGAAGCTGTCCCCGCCGCGACGACGATGCCTGTGCCAAGCGGCCACCGGCCGCCCTGCCCCCCCCGGAAATCACCCACGACTGCCCGATGCGACTGGGGGCATCCTGCGCCGGGGCGCGCCCGCGCCCCGAAACCGAGCCTGCCGTGGCCGAGGCCGGTTTTCCGCTGCATGTCGATCCCCGCGGCAAGCCCGGCTTGCCCTTCGGCTCACCACCGTCCCGTCGCAGAGGCCCAGATGAGCCCTGCCTTGGCCGAGAAACCCGACAGGCCCAGCAGCCCCCTCGCCACCCGCGCCGGTTCCCGTTCCGCCTGCATCAGGATGGCGCGCGTCTGCCACCCGGCAAGCAGCGCCGCGCCCGCCTCCCGCGGCACCCGACCCCGCGCGGCCCGCGCCCGCGCCAGCCGCGCCAAACCACGCCGCGCAAGCTCGGTCAGGGCCTGTGGCCGTCCGTCGAGCAGCGGCACCCTGCCCCGCCTCTCGAGTTCCGGGATCGCCCGCAGGAAAGCGGCCAGCCCAGCCGCCCAACCCGCGTCCCGCGCGGGCCCTTCTGCCGGCGCATCGCCACCGAGGGCCTGCACCGCCAGCCACATCAGGCCCGCCCCTGTATCCTCCAGATAGGCGTCGAACGCCGCCTCGTCCGCAAACGGATCGCGATAGATGTCCCAGCGCCGTGCCTCGATCAGGCGGTCCATCACCACGGGCGACAGCCCCCTGTCCCGCATCGACCTCCGCGCAGCGGCGCCACCACCTCATGCGCCCGCACCGGCCCGCCGCAGGCAAGCGCCTCCACGGTGTCGCGCCACCATTGAAGCCGCATCTCCGCGATCATCGGCTCCTGCGTGACCCAGGGCGCGCGCGCCACCTCCAGATTGAAGGCGTAAAGGGGAAAGAGCCGCGCCCGCGCCGGAACCGGCGCGGCCATGACCGCCATGAACCGGTCCGGATCGCCCCGCTCCACCAGGGCCGCGCAGGCGGCGATGCTCACCGCCCCACCGCGACGGGCTGCCCCACGTCGCGGATCAGCTTCCAGACGATCGCATCCAGCAGGGCCTCGAAGACGGCGTCGACGATGTTCGCCGAAACCCCGACGGTCGACCAGCGCCGACCCTGCGCATCCTCGCTGTCGATGATGACCCGTGTCACCGCTTCGGTGCCGCCCTGGGTGATCCGCACCTTGAAGTCGACCAGACGCAGATCGTCGATCACCGCCTGATAGGGGCCGAGGTCCTTGGCCAGCGCCTTGGCCAGCGCATTCACCGGGCCCCGGTCGGTTGCCCGCCTCGTCCATGCTCTCGCTGACCGACAGCATCTTGCGCTCACCGATCTTCACGACGACGACCGCCTCGGACAGGCTCACCATCCGGTCGTACTTGTTCTTGCGCCGCTCCACCGTCACGCGGTAGCGCTTGACCTCGAAGAACTGCGGCAGAAGCCCCAGCTCGCGCCGCGCCACCAGCTCGAAACTCGCCTGCGCCCCGTCATAGGCATAGCCCTGATCCTCGCGCTCCTTGACGATGTCGAGGATCCGGCCCAGCCGCGCATCGCCCGGCTGCACCTCGATCCCCGCCACCGCGCAGCCGCGCGCGCAGGTTGGACTGGCCGGCCTGGTTCGACATCGGGATGACCCGCGCGTTGCCGACGAGGTCGGGCGACGACATGCTCGTAGGTCGAGGGATCCTTCAGGATGGCGCTGGCGTGCAGCCCCGCCTTGTGGGCGAAGGCCGAGGCACCGACATAGGGCGCGCTGCGCAGGGGCACCCGGTTCAGGATATCGTCGAGCATCCGGCTGCACCCGCGTCAGCCCGCGCAGCGCCTCGCCATCGACCCCGGTCTCGAAACGGCTCGCGTAGGGTTCCTTGAGCAGCAGCGTCGGGATCAGCGTGGTCAGATTGGCATTGCCACAGCGTTCGCCCAGACCGTTCAGCGTGCCCTGGATCTGGCGCGCACCGGCATCCACCGCGGCAAGTGAATTGGCGACCGCGTTGCCGGTATCGTCATGGCAGTGGATGCCAAGTCGCGTCGCCGGGAATGCCCGCGGCGATGACCTCCGCCGTGATGCGCCCCACCGTCGGCGGGCAGGGTGCCGCCGTTGGTGTCGCACAAGACGATCCAGCGCGCCCCGGCCCGCAGCGCCGCCCGCAGACAGGCCAGGGCATAGCCGGGGTTGGCGCTGTAGCCGTCGAAGAAATGCTCGGCATCGAACAGCGCCTCGCGGCCGCGCCGACGACATGGGCGACCGAGGTCTGCGATCGCCTCGACGGTTCTCCTCCAGCGTAACCCCCAGGGCCGTGCGTCACGTGAAACTCGTGTGTCTTGCCGACAAGGCAGACGGCGGGCGTTCCGGCATCCAGGACGGCCGCGAGAACGTCGTCGTTCGCGGCCGACCGGCCGACCCGCTGGGTCATCCCGAAGGCGGTCATCGTCGCGCGCGTGGCCGGCGCGGCGGCAAAGAAATCGCTGTCGGTCGGGTTTGCGCCCGGCCAGCCGCCCTCGATGTAGTCGAGGCCAAGTTCATCGAGCGCGAGCGCGATCTGGCGCTTCTCGGCGGTCGAGAACTGCACGCCCTGCGTCTGCTGCCCGTCGCGCAGGGTCGTGTCGAAAAGGAAGAGACGCTCGGTCATCCGGGTTCTCCCAGGCCGGCCGGCTTCTTTCGTTGCCGAAATACCCCCGGGGGGTCCGGGGGATGCGAACGCCCCCGGGTCGCTGGGGCAGAGAACCCGGGTCGATAGGAGGCGCTCCAGTCTGGCCGGATCGAAGCCGGGCGTCAGCGTCCACTCCACCCCCGAGGGCGTGTCGCGGACCTCGACGCCCGCCTCGACGAACCCCGACCGCAAGGCGTCGGCCCGCGCAGAAATCCTTGGCAGCGCGGGCTGCGGCTGCGATCCCGAAGCAGCCGCCCGAATAAGCGCGGTCACGGCGTCATCCGGTCTGAGACGGCCTCGGCCGCACGCGCCCATGTCCTTCTCCAGCAGACCAGCAGACCCGCCGATGCCCGGCAGAAGCCGCCGCATCGCCACGGCCGGCAAGCGCGTGGAGCGCGGCGATGGCGCCCGCGCGTGTTCAGGTCGTCGGCGAGCGCATCGATCACCTCGGGCGCCGGGCTCGGCGCGGGCTTCGATGCCCGCGACGAGCCGCTCTCCAGCGGCGCAGCGTCGCCTCCGCCTGCCGCCGCCTTCTCCGCCGTCCAGTCCATCGGCTTCGCGTAATGCGTCGCCAGGATAGACCAACCGGATCACCTCGCCGGGTATACCCCTGGTCCAGCAGATCCCGCACCGTGAAGAAGTTGCCCGAGCGACTTGGACATCTTCTTGCCTTCGACCTGCAGCATCTCGTTGTGCATCCAGATCCGGGCGAACTCGCCGTCGGGATGCGCGCAGCGGCTTTGCGCGATCTCGTTCTCGTGGTGCGGAAACTGCAGGTCGATCCCGCCGCCGTGAATGTCGAAGCTCTCGCCCAGCAACGCATGGGCCATGGCCGAGCATTCGATATGCCAGCCCGGGCGGCCCCGGCCCCAGGGGCTGCGCCAGCCCGGCAGCGTGGCGTCCGAGGGTTTCCAGAGCACGAAGTCCATCGGATCGCGCTTGAACGGCGCGACCTCGACCCGCGCGCCGGCGATCATGTCGTCGACGGAGCGGCCTGAAAGCTTGCCGTAATCCGGATCGGCTGCGCACGTCGAACAGGACATGGCCCGTCGGCGACATAGGCGTGGCCCGCGGCGATCAGCGTCTCGATCATCCGATCATGTCGTCGATGAAGGCGGTCGCGCGGGGCTCGTGCGTCGGGCGGAGCGCGCCAAGCGCGTCCATGTCGGCATGAAACCAGCGGATCGTCTCTTCGGTCCGCTGCCCCGATCAGATCCTCGAGGTTGCGCGGATCGCCGGCGTCCCTGAGGGCCTGCGCGGCAGCGTTGATCTTGTCGTCCACGTCCGTGAAGTTGCGCACATAGGTCACATGCTCGGGTCCGTAGACATGGCGCAGCAGCCGGTAGAGCGTGTCGAAGACGATCACCGGCCGCGCGTTGCCGATATGGGCACGGTCATAGACCGTGGGGCCGCAGACATAGAGCCGCACGTTGTCGGGGTCGATCGGTTGCAGGGCGTCCTTGCGGTGCGTCCTGCTGTTGTGAAGCCTGATCGTCGTCATGGTCCCTTCCCTTGCGCAAGGCGCCTTCCCGCGGCGGGCTTAGCAACTTCGTCCAGGGTTGGAAACAGAAGACCATGCCCGGCTGACGTGCGTCAGCAGGGAAGATCGCGGCGAATGATGCCCGATGTCGACATGCTGATGGATCTAGCGCAAGACCGCCGTACGGCCAAGGGGCATGCGCGCCTCAATTGCCCGATCGCCGGAAACTGCCGCGCGCATCCGGCCCCGCGCCCAGCCAGCCCGCGATGGTGGCGCCGACATGGGCCGTGATCATGGATTTCTGTGTCTGGCCCTGCGCCCGCGCCGCGACCATCGCCTTGCCGGACAAGGCCGGAAGCGCGGCCTCGATCGCGTCGGGCCCGGCCAGGATCTCGCCCGTCCGGGCGTCGGACACCTGGATCGTGAAATCGATGTTGTGCACGCCTGCGTTGCTCAGCCTGCGTTCGGCCTCGAACGTCAGCGCATGAAAACGGCTGACGGTCAGACCGAGACGCACGGGGCGCGGCCCGCGCAGCCCGGCTGCCCCCTTGCGGGCGGCGGTCTCGACAATCGCCGCGACCTGGGCATGCCGGTCCCCGGGCGGATCTTCCCGCCAGACGATATCGGCGCGCGGGAGAAGCGACTTGGCCTCGCTCACGCTCAATGTGTCGGGCACGGCGACATCGACATCGACAACCCGCCATCCGCGCGACACCTCCGGGGGAACCGGGTCGGCATAGAAGGTGCGGAACGTTCCGCTGCAACCGGCAAGGGCCAGCGTCGACAGCGTCAAGAGACCTGCAAGGGCCCGACCCATTCCGCGCATCGTGGTCAACTCCGATCCTTCGCATGGCGCGCCATCCCGCAGGACGGCGCCGTTGACCCTCCGTAGCCGAACGCCTGGAGGCTTGCACTGCCCTTGCGCCGCGGGTGCATCCCCGCGCCCCACAGCTCAGGCCGAGGCTTTCTCTTCGAGCGCAAGCCATTCGTCCTCGGCCAAGGACAGGGCCGCCTGCCGTTCGGCCATCGCATCGGACGCCTTGCGGAACCTTTCGGGTTCACGCGAAAACAATCCGTCCTCCGCCAGGATTTCGGAAAGCCGCGCGATTTCGGCCTCCAGCCGCGCGATCAAAGCGGGCAATGTGTCCAGCCGGTTCCGCTCCGTGAAGGTCAGGGGCGCGGACATGCGGGGTTGTTCGCGGCGGACGGGCGCCGAGGCCGGCGCCGGGGCCTTTGGCCGCGGGTCGCTATCCTCGACGGGCCGTTGCGAGGCATAGTCCGACCAGCCGCCCGGATAGATCGTGGCCCGACCATCCCCTTCGAGGGCGACGGTCGAGGTTGCCACCCGGTCGATGAAATCGCGGTCGTGGCTGACCAGAAGCACGGTGCCGTCATACTCGCCCAGGACATCCTGCAACAGATCGAGCGTCTCGATGTCGAGATCGTTCGTCGGTTCGTCGAGGATCAGCAGATTTGAGTCACGCGCCATGATCCGCGCCAGCAGCAATCGTGCCTTTTCGCCCCCCGAAAGCGATCGCACGGGCGCGCGGACCTGGTTCTCGTGGAACAGGAAGTCCTTCAGATAACCGACCACATGGCGCGGGGTTCCCCGCACCATCACCTGATCGGCCTGGCCCGACACCCGCATCCCGGGATCGCCTGTCAGGTTTTCCCAGAGGCTGGCCTCGGGATCGAGTTGCGCCCGGGTCTGGTCGAAGACCGAAACCTGAAGGTTGGTGCCCAGGGTGACGGTGCCGGCGTCGGGCGGCACCTCGCCAGTCAGCATCTTCAGAAGCGTGGTCTTGCCGACGCCGTTCGGTCCGACAAACGCCACGCGATCGCCCCTGAGCACCCGCAGATCGAAGTCGCGCAGGATGACAAGATCGCCAAACCGCTTGGAAATCCCCCTCGCCTCGATCACCCGGCGGCCCGATTGGGGCGCGGCGTCGAATTCCATCGCGGCGGTTCCCTGCCTGCGTATCTGGGAGGATCTTTCTGCCCGCAACGCCGCAAGCGCGCGCACCCGCCCCTGGTTGCGTTTGCGTCGCGCGCTGATGCCTTCGACGGCCCATCGGGCCTCGGCCTTGATCTTGCGGTCCAGCTTGTGGCGCGCGTCGTCCTCTTCGGCCCAGACGGTTTCGCGCCATTCCTCGAAACCGTCGAAGCCGGCATCGCGGCGGCGGACCTGACCCCGGTCGATCCAGAGCGTCGCACGCGACAACATCCGCAGGAACGTCCGGTCGTGGCTGATCAGGACGAACGCGGCGCGGGTTTCCCGCAACTGCCCCTCGAGCCACTCGATGGCCTCGATGTCGAGGTGGTTCGTCGGCTCGTCCAGCAGCATCAGCTCGGGCGCCTCGGCCATCAGTTTCGCGAGCGCCGCGCGGCGCCTTTCACCGCCCGACGCCGAGGCGACCGGCGTTTCGGGCGCGAACTTCAACCCTTCGGCCGCCATTGCGATGCGGTAGGTCTCGGCCTCGGATCGAGACCGCTCGCGGCATAATCGCCCAAAGTGGCAAAAGCCGACAGGTCCGGATCCTGTTCCATGTAGCCCACGCTGACGCCCGCCGGCACGATCCGCTCGCCCCGGTCCGGCTCGACGAGCCCCGCCATCACCTTCATCAGCGTCGATTTCCCGGACCCGTTCCGACCGACGAGCGCAATCCTGTCGCCCGGCTGCACGACCAGCGAAAGCCCGTCGAACACCGGATCGCCCCCGAAGGTGAGCGAGATGCCGGACAACTGGAGAAGAGGTGCGCGCGCCATGCGGCGGAGCTAATCGCGGGGCGGCAAAAGGTCAACGCCCCGCGGGCACCGCTAGCCCGCAATCCCGCGCAACAGACGCGCGCGGGCCGGAGGGATGGCGTTGATCTCCAGGCCGGTGAAGACGTGGATGGTGTTCAGGTCACGATCCACCACGGCATGATCGCTGACCCATCCCCCCATCACGAGATAGGTGCGCAGAAGGGGCGGCATCGCCTGCATCGCGCGCTTGGCGTCGGGTCTGAAACGTCGCAGCGCCTGCGCAAAGCGGAAAACGGTGGGCGCCTTCGGCCGGGGCAGCCAGCGTTTCGGGGCAAGGTGGCGTTCGCGCAGCATCGCAAAGGCATCGTGGTAGGCTTCGGCCTCGGTCCCGTGAAAGGACGAGCATCCAAAGAGCATCTCGACACCGGACTCGTCGACAAACCGCGTCATCGCCCCCCAGGCAACCCGCAGGATGTCGGGATCGCGCCAGTCCGGATGGATGCAGAAGCGGCCCATCTCGACCATCGGACCGTCGAACGCCGCCAGACCGGCAAGATTGTAGAACTGGGCGGAATAGCTGCCCGCGATCTCGCGGCCATTCGTCAGCGGCAGCAGGCGGAAACAACAGACCAGATCCCCTGACCGCACCTCTTCTACCAGCACATGGCGGCAGCGCGGATCGAACGCGTCGGCATCCCGGCGATCCGGTCCGCCAGATGCGGGCTCGATCCCGCGCGCCGCGATGAAACTCAGGTATCGCAGGTGCTGCGCGCGCGCGAGATCGTCGGGCGAAGATGCCATGCGGGCCGCGTATCGCCCTTTCCGAAGTGCGCGCATCACCTTCTCCCGCTGGCTTGCGGCCCGGATACGAGCCTCTACATAGTGACAGCCACCCGATAGCATACATCAGGTGACGGAATGACGACTGCGAAATGCGATCTGGAAAAGGATGGACGATGGAAAAGGTCGTGAAATCGGATGCCGAATGGCGCGCACAGCTGTCGGAACTGGCCTACAAGGTCACGCGCAAGCACGGCACGGAACGGGCGTTCACGAACGACGACTTTCCAAAGGCGCCGGGGATCTTCCGGTGCGTCTGCTGCGACGCGCCGCTTTTCGACCAATCGACGAAGTTCGACAGTGGAACCGGCTGGCCGAGTTTCTATGCGCCGCTTGCCCCCGAGGCTGTCGGCGAACAGACCGACCGTAGCTTCTTCATGCGCCGCACCGAAGTGCATTGCGCCCGCTGCGATGCACATCTTGGCCACGTCTTCCCGGACGGGCCCGCACCGACCGGGCTGCGCTATTGCATGAACGGGGTCGCGCTGCACTTCGATCGGCAGGACGGCCAGCAGGACGGCTAGCCAAGCCCCGTGCGCCGTCTCGCGGCGGCGCCGGCGCGCCGTCATGGCCCGAGGAACTGGTCGGCGGTGAACCGGCCGAAGTTGCCCAGAAGCTGTCCGATGAAGGTGACGCCCTGGATGTTGGTTTCGGTGACGCGCCGCGACAGCGCCACCACCTGTCCGTCCTCGAGCCCGAACCGTTCGACGTTGCTGACCGTGCCGGCATCGGCGAAGGTGATCACAACCACCTGGCGGTCGATCTCCTGCGGGGCCTTGATCCCGCGCTGGAGATACCTGCTCTGGACATAGAACCACTGATCGTCGGCAAGCACGCCCGAGGCACTGGGGCGCCCGATCGACTCGGTCACGGTTTCGCGGGTGTCCTTGCCCACGACAACCGCCGTCAGCTCTGCCTCGGTGGGCGCATAGCCGTGGTCGCGATAGATGGGCGTGCAGGCCGCCGCCATGATGGCAAGGGCGAAAAGTCCAATTCGGGCAGATCGTGGCAGGATACGCGTCAACACCGTTGACCGGTTGTTCGCGCGAGATGTCATGCCCTGCCTCCTGCGGCGCCCTTGCCTTGCAAGCCCGGGGCCTTTATCCGATTTCCAACCGGCTTACAGAAGGTCGCGATCCGGTTCAAGAAAGGAACGCGCTCACACAGGATGCTTGAAGGAGCCGCCGTGCCCGATCCGTTGCCCGTAAGCCACCCGTTGCGCCTTGGATCGCTGTCCTCGCGCAAGCCGACGCGCTTTGATCTGATGCCGTCCGCCGAGGCCTGCACGGCGCTTGCCCTCGTCCTGGGGATCAGCGCGATCAGCGATCTTCGGTTCAAGGGAACGATCTCGCCCGTCGGGCGAACGGATTTCGTTCTGGAGGCAGACCTCGCGGCGCGGGTGATCCAGCCCTGCGTGATAACGCTCGAACCCGTCGTCACGCAGATCGCCACATCCGTCGTGCGCCGCTATCTGGCGGAGATCGCGGAACCCACGGGGGACGAGGCCGAGATGCCCGACGACGACACGGCGGAACCGCTACCCGACGTGCTTGACGTGGGCGCTGTGATGGCCGAGGCCCTGGCACTCGCCTTGCCGGACTATCCGCGAAAGCCGGACGCGGAACTGGGCGAGGCCGTCCATGCCGGCCCGGGCGTCACCCCCTTGCGGGACAGCGCGTTGAAGCCCTTCGCAGGGCTTGCGTCCCTTGCGGGAAAGCTGGGTGGCGGCAGGCCAGACGGGAACGGAGGCGGGCAGGAATGACGCCGCGGCGTGGAATTCGCCAGCCTCAGAAAGAGCTTGCGCCGCAACAGAATCCCGCTATGTTCCGCGCCTCGTTTGTGGGTTCGGACCTGTGCCGCCGACTGGCTGTGGCATGCCCGGAATCCGATTTCAAATCAGGGGCATGCCCCGCTACCCGAGGTTGAGACATGGCTGTCCCTCAGAACCGAGTCACCAAATCGCGCCGCAACATGCGTCGCGCCCATGATGCCCTGGTCGCAGGCAATCCGGCGGAATGCCCGAATTGTGGCGAGTTGAAGCGCCCGCATCACGTTTGCGGCGCCTGCGGTCATTACGATGCGCGCGAAGTGGTTGCGCTGACGAAAGACGTCGATCTGGACGAGGACGCGGCCTAAGCCGCAGCAAAGCGTGCGCACCAGCCATGACGAACGGATCTGACACTCCGGCGGCTGGTGGCAAGCGCATCGTCATTTCCATTGATGCCATGGGCGGCGACAGGGGGCCGGCGGCGATTGTCGCCGGCATGTTGCATTCGGCCGCCAAGAACCCCGACATCGGTTTCATCGTTCATGGCGACGAGGCGGAACTCAGCCGTCTGATCGGCCGCCGCAAGGGGTTGGCCGAACGCTGCGAGTTGCGGCACGCCCCCCGCATCGTGACCATGAACGACAAGCCAAGCCAGGTGATGCGCCACGGCGAGGGAACCTCGATGTGGTCCTGCATCGAGAGTGTCCGGCAGGGAGAGGCCACGGTCGCGGTCTCCTGCGGGAACACCGGGGCGTTGATGGCCTTGTCGATGATCCGCCTTCGCAAGTTGCCGGGCGTGAATCGCCCCGCGATCGCCTGCCTCTGGCCGTCCCGCAATCCGGGCGGGTTCAACCTGATGCTGGACGTGGGCGCCGATATTCGTGCCGATGCCGAAGACCTTCTGCAATTCGCGACCATGGGCGCCTCCTATGCCCGCAACGGCCTGAACGTCGCGCAACCGCGCGTCGGGCTTCTCAATGTCGGGACCGAGGAACACAAGGGCCGTGCCGAGTTGAAACTTGCCCATGACCAGATAGCGGCGGCGGCCCACACCGGCGATTTCGATTTTGTGGGCTTTGTCGAGGGGGGCGATATTCCCAGCAATCGGGTCGATGTCATCGTGACAGACGGGTTTACCGGAAACATCGCGCTGAAGACCGGCGAGGGAACGGCCAAGCTGATCTCGGATTTCCTGAAAGAGGCCTTCAACGCGACATTCCTTTCCCGGATCGCGGCCTTGCTTGCCCTCACCTCGCTGCGCCGGTTGCAAAAGCGCATAGATCCACGACGCATCAATGGCGGCGTTTTCCTGGGCCTGAACGGAACGGTCGTCAAATCGCATGGATCCGCCGATGCGACCGGCGTGTCGGCAGCGATCAAGCTGGCGTTCCAGCTTGCGCAATCCGGGTTTCAGGAGCGGCTTGCGGCGCGGGTTGCATCGGCGGGCCGCGCGGGGCAGGATGCCGGCGCGGATGGGACCATGACCGGTAAGGCTGAATGACAATACGCGCCGTTGTAAGGGGCGTCGGGCATTATCTGCCCGAACGCGTGGTGCCGAATTCCGATTTCGAGGCGACGCTTGACACAACCGACGAGTGGATCCGCTCGCGCTCGGGGATAGAGCGGCGGCATGTCGCGGCGGAAGGCCAGACGACATCGGACCTCGGGATCAGGGCGGGCCGCGCCGCGCTCGACGATGCCGGGCTGGACCCGGACGACCTGGACGCCATCATCGTGGCCACCTCGACCCCGGACCTGACATTTCCTTCGGCGGCGACGATGGTGCAGGCGGGCCTGGGCATGACGCGCGGGTTCGCGTTCGACGTGCAGGCCGTCTGCGCGGGCTTTGTCTTTGCGTTGACCAATGCACAGGCCTTGATCGTTTCCGGACAGGTCAGCCGCGTACTCGTGATCGGCGCAGAGACGTTCTCGCGCCTGATGGACTGGACCGACAGATCAACCTGCGTTCTGTTCGGCGACGGTGCCGGGGCGGTCATCCTCGAGGCGGCCGAAGGCTCCGGCAGTTCCGCGGACCGGGGGATATTGTCGTCCGATCTGCATTCGGACGGCCGGTTCAAGGATCTGCTCTACGTCGATGGCGGGGTTTCAACGCATTCCACCGGCCACCTGCGGATGCAGGGCAAGGAAGTCTTTCGTCACGCCGTCGAGAAACTCGCGCAGACCGCGCATGTCGCGCTCGACAAGGCCGGCCTGACGGCGGCGGACGTCGACTGGATCGTTCCCCACCAGGCGAACCTGCGGATCATCACGGCCACGGCACAGCGCATGCAGGTGCCGATGGAGCGCGTCGTGGTGACGGTGCAGGACCATGGAAACACGTCTGCCGCCTCGATTCCCCTGGCACTGTCGGTCGGGCGCGACCGCGGGCAGATCAAGACCGGCGATCTGATCGTCACCGAGGCCATCGGCGGCGGGCTTGCCTGGGGTTCGGTCGTTCTTCGCTGGTAGCGCGCCTGAATAGGCCGCTTCAAGTTGTTGATATTGACTTGGGTTTTCAAAACCCCCAAGCTGCCATCAAAGTCGGGGGGTCGAACATGAGCGAAAAGACTTTGACGCGAATGGATCTGAGCGAGGCCGTCTTTCGCGAGGTGGGTCTGAGTCGCAACGAATCCGCACAACTTGTCGAGTCGGTGCTACAGCACATGTCCGACGCGCTGGTGAGCGGCGAAACCGTCAAGATCTCATCGTTCGGGACATTTTCGGTGCGGGACAAATCGGCCCGTGTCGGGCGCAACCCGAAGACCGGAGATGAAGTACCGATCAGTCCGCGCCGTGTGCTGACCTTCCGACCGTCGCATCTGATGAAGGATCGCGTTGCGGCCGGCGGCAAGCACTAAAGGGGCCGGACCGCATGGAAAAATCGCCTGAGGCCTTCCGCACCATCAGCGAAGTTTCCGAACTGCTCGACACACCGGCCCATGTTCTGCGCTTTTGGGAAAGCCGCTTTCCCCAGGTTCGGCCGGTCAAGCGCGCGGGCGGTCGGCGCTATTACAGGCCGACCGACGTCGCCCTTCTTTCCGGGATCAAGCGGTTGCTGCACGGTGATGGCCTGACCATTCGCGGGGTCCAGAAGGTCTTGCGCGAACACGGGATCAGACACGTCATGGCGATGGCGGACGACACTCTGTCGGTTGCCAACGCGACGGTCGAGGCAGAGGTCGAAAAGCCGGCAGCCGAAGCGCCCGCGGATCAGCCCAAGGCGGATATCCTGATTCTCGGCACCGCCCGACCGGCGGGCGATCCGGCATCGTCAGCCACCGAACCCGAAAGCGCGTTCGGGGCCGGGCGGACCCCTCCGCCACGCGCCGAACCTGCGCCCGATGTCACGGGGCCAAGCATCAGCGCAGATGCGCCCCCGGACCAGGCCGAGACAGTCGCGGCCGGTCACACTCCCCTGCCCTTGGCATCCGACGAGGTGGAAGACCTCTGGGTTCCGACGCTGCTGCGCGGATTGTCCCGCGAGAAGGCCGCGACGCGGCAAGCCGAATTCGCGGCGCTCCACGAGCGGCTTGGCCGGCTGCACGCGCGTCTTGCAGGCAAGATCGCCGAGAGCGGACGCTGATCCAGCGGATGTGCTTTCCGTCTTGCCCCGGCCCTGAATATTGGTATGTATCCCGCTCGTCGGGCCGTAGCGCAGCCTGGTTAGCGCGTCCGTCTGGGGGGCGGAAGGTCGCGAGTTCGAATCTCGCCGGCCCGACCAACATGAAACCGCCCGCCGCCCGCAATGGCGGCGGGCGGTTCCGCATCCGGGGGGGCGGGCTGGCATGATCGAGGGTGTTCTTCCTGCGCAGCGCCTTCGCGCGCTCATCGCCGAGGGTGCCATTTCGGCGGAGGTGCCGCCACTCGACGCGCAGATACAACCCGCGAGCCTCGATCTGCGGCTGGGGACGGTTGCCTACCGGGTGCGGGCATCGTTCCTGGCAGGGCACGGGCAAAGCGTGATGTCCCGGATCGACGAATTCGGGATGCATCAGTTCGATCTGACGCCGGGCGCCGTGCTGGAAAAAGGCTGCGTCTACGTCGTGCCCTTGATGGAGACGCTGGCATTGCCCGAAGCCGTCTCTGCCGTCGCCAACGCAAAGAGTTCGACCGGACGGCTCGACTTGCTGACGCGGACCATCACGGACGGCGGAGTGGAGTTCGACCGGATCGCGGCGGGGTATCGGGGACCGCTCTATGCCGAGATCTGCCCGCGCAGTTTCTCTGTCCTCGTGCGCCCGGGAATGCGGCTCAACCAGATCCGCTTTCGCCAGGGGCAAGCCGTTCTTTCGGATGCCGATCTTTCGCAACTCCACCAGCGCGATCCGCTCGTCGATGGCCAGGCGATGATTTCGGAAGGGCTCGGGTTCTCGGTGGATTTGCGGCCCGCTTCGGGAGAAAGGGTCGGCTATCGCGCCAAGCCGCATACCGGCCTGATCGACCTCGACCGGATCGCGGCCTATGACCCGGCCGACTACTGGGAAGAGGTGCATACCCGCAACGGGCGCATCATTCTTGACCCGGGGGCGTTCTACATCCTCGTCAGCCGGGAAGCCGTGACCATTCCGCCCGATCATGCGGCCGAAATGGCCCCCTACCTGGCAATGGCCGGCGAGTTTCGCGTGCATTATGCCGGTTTCTTCGATCCGGGTTTTGGTCACAGCCTGGCCCATGGATCCGGCTCGCGCGGTGTTCTCGAGGTGCGATGCCACGAAGCGCCCTTCGTTCTGGAACACGGGCAGGTCGTAGGCAGGCTCGTCTACGAGCGCATGTCAGAGGTGCCCGATATTCTTTATGGCAAAGGCGTTTCGTCGAACTATCAGGGTCAGGGCCTGAAGCTGTCCAAGCATTTTCGCTGAACCCTCAGCGCCCGATGCGCCGGTTGAGCCTCGCCGTCTGGCGCAGGCGCTTTGCGGTCTTCTGCGCCTCGGCCTGTTGCGCCGCGTCTGTCGGTTGATCGGTCCCCGAGTTGCGCTGGCGCGTGGCAAGGTCGATCCCCTTGCGCAGACCGATGTTGATCAGCTTTGCGGTAAAGATCCGCACGACCATCGTGATCAACCGGTTCATGTCCATTCTCGGTGCCCCTCTTCAGTCCTCGAACAATTCTGACTGCCCCGCCGTGCCGGCCTCTTCGTCGTCGTCGCCCGCCTCGGCCTCGGTGGCACCCGGCACCGGCCGGCTGTCCAGCAATCCCGCCTGTCGCAGTTCCTTCAATCCCGGAAGATCGCGCGCCGATTCAAGGCCGAAATGGTCAAGAAATCCTTGCGTCACGACAAAGGTGACGGGACGGCCCGGCGTCATCCTGCGGCGCCCGAACCGGATCCAGTCGAGTTCCAGCAATTGATCGACCGTGCCCCGGCTTACGGCCACGCCGCGCACCTCTTCGATCTCGGCCCGCGTGACGGGCTGGTGATAGGCGATGATGGCCAGCGTTTCGATAGCAGCCCGCGACAGCTTGCGCTGTTCGACGGTTTCCTTCTGCATCAGGTAGCCAAGGTCGGGCGCCGTCCGAAACGCATAGGCATCCCCGACGCGCACCAGGCGCACCCCGCGCCCCTCGTAGCGACGCCGCAGGTAGGCCAACGCCTCGGCCGCGTCGCACCCGTGCGGCAGACGATTGGAAAGCTCCGCAAGCGTCAGAGGTTCCGCCGTGGCAAACAGGATCGCCTCGACCATCCTCTCCTGCTCGGCCATGGGTGGCGCCTCGAACAGGCTCTTTTCGCTCGCCTCGCTCACCGGTCCCTCCGCCGGATCTGGATCGGCGCGAAGGTTTCGCCCTGGCGCAATTCGATCTGTCCGCGTTTGGCCAGTTCAAGGACCGCCGCGAAATGCGCCGCTGTCGCCGACCTGCGGCGCTGCGGGCTGGCCTCCCATCCGGGCGGCAGGTAGCTCGACAGGTCTGTCCAGTCTCCGGCATAGCCGATCAGACCGCGCATCCGGTCCAGCGCCTGTTCGAGGGTAAACACATGGTCCCGATCCATGACGAAGGGACGGAATTCGTCACGGGTCCGGATCCGCGCATAGGCCTGCATCAGGTCGAGCAAGGTCGCGCCATAGCGGACGTGGCGCGTTCGCGTGACGTCCTCGGGAATGCCACGGGCGAAGAAATCCCGACCCATCTGGTCGCGGGCCATCAGGCGCGCCGCGACTTCCCGCATCGCCTGGAGCCGTTCCAGCTGAAAGGCAAGATGGGCCGCCAGATCTTCCGCGCTCGGTCCATCCTCGGTCGGATCGGGCGGCAGCAGAAGGCGGGACTTGAGGTAGGCGAGCCAGGCCGCCATGACCAGATAGTCTGCCGCAAGTTCAATCCGCAACGCTTTGGCCTGGTTGACAAAACCAAGATATTGCTCGGCAAGTTGCAGCACCGATACACGCCGAAGGTCAACCTTCTGCGTGCGCGAGAGCGTCAACAGAAGGTCCAGCGGCCCCTCAAATCCATCGACATCGACGATCAGCGCCTCGGCCGCGATCCGGGCCTCGACGGCGCGGGTGTCCTCCCAGCCGTCAGACACCGGCGGCCCCTGCCATCACGGCCGTGAATTCGGCCTGCAAGTCGCCGACCTCGGCGCCCTGGGGCGTATGGCGCAAGGCCAGCGCCGCATCGGCGCGGACAAGCGCCGGGCCCGCCAACCGTCCGGCCGCGGCGACCACCTGTTCCATCTCGTCGGGCCGTCCGTTGCAATGAAGCATGATATCGCAACCGGCGGCGCGCGACATCCGGGCACGCTGCCCAAGCGTGCCCGACAAGGCCTGCATCGACAGGTCGTCGGTCATCAGCAATCCGTCAAAGCCGATATCCTCGCGGATCACGCGGATCATTCGGGCCGAACAGGTCGACGGAAGGTCATCGAAGGCCGCGTAGACGATATGGGCCGTCATGCCGATCGGAAGGTCGCGCAGGGCACGGAAAGCCGCAAAATCGGTTGCCGACAGCACCTCGGCCGTTTCGGTGACACGGGGCAATTCGAGGTGGGTATCGAGGGTTGCCCGCCCGTGGCCCGGCATGTGTTTCATCACAGGCAGAACGCCAGCCTCCAGCAGGCCCGCAGCCACTTCACGCGCGATGCGCACGACACCGGCCGCATCGTGACCGTAGCAGCGATTGCGCAGGAAAGGATGGGTCGCGTCTGTGGCGATATCCACCGTGGGGATGCAGTTGCCGTCTATTCCGCAATCCCGCAATTCGGCGGCGATCAGTCGTGCGCGCAATCGCATGGCCCGCGGCGCCGCGGGCCCCGCCTTTGCCACCATGTCGAGCGGGGGCTGCCATTCGCGCCAGTGCGGCGCCCGGAGACGCTGGACCCGCCCCCCTTCCTGATCGACGAAGATCGGGGCCTCACGCCCGACGGCGGCCCGCAGGTCGGATGTCAGGCGCAAAAGCTGTGCCGGATCCTCGACGTTCCGCGCGAAAAGGATGAAGCCCCACGGATCGGCCTCGCGAAAGAAAGCGCGCTCGGTCGGGTCGAGCGCAGGTCCGAGGCAGCCGAACACACAGGCGGCCGGGGCGCTCATGGACGATGGGAAACCGGTATGCAGGTCGCCTTCTCGGCCAGCAGGGCCGAGCAGAACCGGCGGGCATCGGCCTCGTCCTCGAAGCCCAGGGCACGCAGCCTGACAAAGCGCCGGCCGCCGCTCTCGGCGTCTTGCAGCACAAGCGCCTTTGACGCGATCAGATCGCCGAACCGGGCTTGCAGCCTTGCCCATTCGGTCCGGGCGCCTGCTTCGTCGTCGAATGCACCGAGTTGCACCATGCGCGTTCCCGGCGTCAGCGAGGCGACATCGACCTCGCCGGTCATCGCGACGGCTTCGCCCGCGGGGACCGCGACGTCGATTGCAATCTCGGCAGACGCATCCCCCTCGGGCCGGCGTTCCGGACGGGGCGAACGCACCACGGCGCCCTGCGGCGCAGGTTCGTCCACCGATGCCAGCATCGCCTCGCCGGCGAGAGCTTCGGCGAGCGCGTCGTTGACGGATGACTGGATGGAGTCCTCCTCGGCCTGCCCCAGCCCGTCGTTCAGCGCGGCCGTCGACACGGCCTCGTCCGTTGCTCGGGCCGGCAGCAGCGTCTCCGTCAATACCCCGGGGGCGAGCGGGGGAAGCCCGGTGTCGGCAAGCGCCATGGTATCGGTGATCGCGTCGACGACCGGCAAGGAGGCGCGTGTCTCCAACTCGGGCTGGGAAGGCGTGGCCGCCGCCAGCGATACGGGCTGGTCCTCATCGGACAACTCGATCGGCCGTGGCGCGAGGACCATCTGCTCGGGCAACGCCGCCGCCGCCCCCTCTGCGGCGATTTCGTTCACCGAGAGGCCGGTATGAGCGACGATCTCGCCGCCGGGTTCCTGCGGCGCGATCCGCATCGGCCCTTCGAGCGCCCTGACAACGGGGATGCCGGTGACATCGCGCACGGCGAGGTCATAGCCCCAGACCCCGAGCCCCAGCACCATCCCTACGGATGTGACGGCACCCGCCATGTTGATGAACCATTGCAGCCGTGTCGGTTCTTGCGGCGAGGGCATTTCGCCCTCGAAATCCCGGTCATCCTCGATCGCCATGCTCTGCCCCGCTGGTCCAGCTTGTGATCCGCCGAACTCGATTTGCCTGTTTCCGCCGGCCGGGGCGCCTGTTGTTCAGCGCATTTCCTCGGCCGGAGTCACGCCCAAGAATACCAAGACCCGCAGAAATCACAACGCCTACGGCGCGGGCGAGTGCGATTTTCGCCGTGGATGTGGCCGGATCGTCCTGAATGAAGCGCAACGCCGGGTCGTCGTTGCCCCAATTCCACAATCCGTGAAACTCTGACGCGAGTTCATAGAGGTAGAACGCTACCCGGTGCGGTTCGTTGGTGCGTGCCGCCGTCTCGACCAGCCGGGGCCATTCCGCGACCTTGCGCGCCAGGGCAAGCTCTGCTTCATGGGCCGGGTTCAGCACGTTGGCATCGGCCAGCACCGCATCGTCGCAGGCGATGCCGGCCTCGCGCGCCTTGCGCAGGACCGAGTTGATCCGGGCATTTGCGTATTGGACATAGAACACCGGATTGTCCTTCGACTGATCGAGCACCTTGTCGAAATCGAAGTCGAGCGCCGCGTCGTTCTTGCGTGTCAGCATGACGAAGCGCGTGACGTCCGCCCCCGCCTGTTCCACGACATCGCGAAGGGTCACGAAGGTGCCCGCGCGCTTGCTCATCTTGAACGGCTCGCCGTTCTTGTAGAGCTTCACCAGCTGGATGAGCTTGATGTCGAGCGGCACGCGGCCCTGCGACAAGGCCGCGACGGCCGCCTTCATCCGCTTCACATAGCCGCTGTGGTCGGCGCCGAAGATATCAATGAGGGCGTCGAATCCACGCTGGATCTTGTTGTAGTGATAGGCGATGTCCGGCGCGAAATAGGTCCAGCTGCCGTCGGATTTCATGACGGGGCGATCCACGTCATCACCGTGGTCGGTCGAGCGGAACAAGGTTTGCCTGCGCGGTTCCCAGTCTTCGGGCGTCTTGCCCTTGGGCGGCTCCAGCACGCCCTCGTAGATCAGGCCCATGTGCCGCAACGCCTCGATCGCCGCCTCGATCTGCCCCGTGCCATAGAGCGCTTTCTCGGACGAATAGACATCCATCGTCACGCCAAGCAGGGCCAGATCGGCCCGGATCATCGCCATCATCCGATCCGTCGCAAAGTCGCGGACCGTCGCAAGCCACTCTGCCTCGGGCCGCTCGAGCAGGGACGCGCCGTATTCCGCCTTCAGGGCCTCACCCACCGGGATGAGATAGTCGCCGGGATAGAGGCCCTCGCGGATCTCGGGTTCCAGCCCGTTCGCCTCGCGGTAGCGTTCAAACGCGGACCGGGCCAGAACGTCGACCTGGGCCCCGCCATCGTTGATGTAGTATTCGCGCGTCACATCGTGGCCGGTGAACGCGAGCAGCCGGGCGAGTGCGTCGCCGAAAACCGCGCCGCGCACATGCCCGACATGCATCGGGCCGGTCGGGTTCGCCGACACGAATTCGACGTTGATCCTCCGGCCCTGCCCCAGTGTCGACCGGCCGTAGCCACCAGCTTCGCGCAGCGCGGCCGTCACGACACCTTGCCAGACCTCTTGCGACAACCGCAGGTTCAGGAAACCCGGCCCCGCCACGTCGGCGGCGTCGACCCGCGGGTCGGCCAGCAGGCGGGCCGCCAGAGCCTCGGCGATCCGGCGAGGTTGAAGGCCTGCGGGCTTGGCCAGAACCATCGCGGCGTTGGTCGCCATGTCGCCATGAGCCGCCTCGCGCGGCGGCTCGACGGCAACTTGCGCCAGGTCGAGCCCCGCAGGCAGGTCGCCCGCCGCAGCCATCGCGGTCAACTCGTCGATCACGAGCGTTCTGATATCGGCAAAGAGGTTCATGGTCGGTCCTGTCTGTTGCCCCTGCCTCTGCCAGAGGGTGCGGGCTGCGTCAATCCTGCCACCAAGATGTCGGATCCGCGGTTCAGCCCGGCGTTTCGGCGCCCTCGTCGCGGGCAGGTTCCAGTGCGATCAGATGCGTTCCGGGCGGCAACCGGGCCTCGTCCAGCCCGGACGCGCCGATCTTCAGCCCGCCGGACGGCGAAACGCGGGCCAGGACCAGCGCCCCCGGTGCGGCCTCGCGCCAGCCCTTCAACCCCAGGGCGTCGGTCAATCTGACCTGCCGGATCGTCCAGCCGTCCTCGAGCATCCGTTCGAGATCGCCGTGGGTATAGCCATCCGCGAATTCGCGCCCCCCCAGCGTCGCAGGCAGGGTGTGGCGCGCGCTGTCGGATTTGGTCCGGGTCAGTTGAAAGACGTTCTCGCGGCCGAATTCGGTGGCAAAATCGGTCGCGACCAGCGTGTTGTAGGCGTCATTGTCGGTGGCAGCCACGATTGTCTGATACCCCATGAGTTCGACGGTATGGTCCGCCGCCTCGGACAGGATGTCGCCGTAGAAGATCGGAAGGCCGGTCGCCCATGCCCCGCGCAGATGGCCGAGGTTGGGATCGGTGACAAGGACCGGAACCTTGAGCGCGCTTAGCGCCTTGCCGAAGGCTTCGGTGAACCGAGATCCGCCCACCAGCAGCACGCCCGGGGTTTCGGCCGCCCGCAGCCCGAGGATGCGCGCCAGCGGCGTCAGGCCAAATCCATGCAGAACGACCGTGGCCGTGACCAGCACGAAAGCCAGCGGTCCGATCGTTCCGCCATCCTCGACCCCGATCGACACCAGACGCTCGCCAAAGAGACCCGCAACCGCAACCAGCACCACGCCGCGCGGTCCGGTGAAGGCCACAAGGATACGGTCCGGCCAAGGGATCGGGCTCGCCGCCAGCGAAAGCAGCACCGTCAGTGGCCGCACGACCAGAACCACCGGCGACGATGAAGGCAACGGTCCGCCAGTCGAGCGCCGCGACCCGCCCGAGGTCGAGACCAGCGGCCAGCAGGATGAACACCCCCGACACCAGCAGGATGGTCGCGTGTTCCTTGAAGCGCCGCAGTTCCTCGTAAGACGCCAGTCCGGCATTGGCGATGACAAGGCCCATGATCGTCACGGCCAGCAACCCGCTTTCATGCAACACCCGATCCGAAACGGCAAAGACCGCAAGCACCGCCACGAACAGCACCGGAACCTTCATGTATTCCGGGACCAGCGCCCGGCGGAACGCGGCCGCGATCCCCCTGCCCGCGAGAAATCCCACAAGCAGCGCAAAGGCGATCCCCATCGCCATGTCCAGCGCCGCCTGCCCCGCGCCAAGCGCCGAGCGGAGCACGACCACCGTTTCGAAGGCCATGACGGCCGCCAGCGCGCCGATGGGATCGTTCACGATGGCTTCCCATTGCAGCAGGGCGGCCGGGCGTCTGGCCAGCCGCGCCTGACGCAACAGCGGGGCGATGACGGTCGGGCCCGTGACGATCATGATCCCGCCGAAAACGGCAGAGCTTTCCCATGACAGGCCGGCCACGAAATGGATCACGAGGGCCGACAGCAGCCAGCCGATCGGCGCGCCCAGCAGAACCAGCCGCCTGACCCCCACCGCGGCGTCCGACAGGCTCTGGAAGTTGAGCGTCAATCCGCCCTCGAACAGGATGAACGCCACGGCCACCGAAACCATCGGCGCGACGAGCGCGCCGAGATCCCGCTCCGGCTCCAGAACGCCGAAAACCGGGCCGATCAGGACGCCCGCGAGCAGCATCAGGACGATCGCCGGCAGGTGCAGTCGCCACGCCAGCCATTGGGCGCCGACGCCCATCACGCCGACCAGCGCGAACGCCTCGATCGCCCCCAGGCCGTCGACACCTGCAACAGCCATTACCGTATCACTCCGCAAAGCCGCGCATGTTCCTGTAGGGCGAAACGGTCGGTCATGCCCGCGACATAATCGGCCACGACGCGGGCCAGTGCCGCTTCGTCCTGCGCGGCCGCGACGTCGGCCTGCCACTCCGGCGGCAGCAGGTCGGGCTCGTGCCATGAACAGCGGAAAGAGGTCATTCACCACCGCGTGACCTTGGCCCGTTCCGTCATCACCGAAGGTGCGCGGTACATGCGGTGGAACAGGAAGCGCGGATCGCCTTCAGTTCCTGATACAGCGGCTTGGAAAAGCGGATGACCGTGCGCCCCCATCGCGCGGATCTCATCGACCGATTTCGGCTGGGCGCGCGTCGAGACGGTTCTTGCGCCACCGCGATCACGTCCTCGACCATCCGCCCAAAGACCCGCCGCAGCGCCTCATGGCGACGGCGCATCGTGTCCAGCCCGGGATAGAGGCGCGTCGACCTCGGCAAAGGCCGGGCCGGTGACCGGCAGTTCCATCAGGTCGGCTTCGGTGAACAGGCCCGAGCGCAGGCCGTCGTGCAGGTCGTGGTGCGAATAGGCGACGTCGTCGGCGATGGCCGCGACCTGCGCCTCGGCGCTGGCATGGGTGTCCAGTTCCAGATCCCATTGCGGCGTTCGCCTCGGCCAGGGCGTAGGGCAGCGCGCGGCTGTCGACGCGGGCCATTGTGCTTCGCGATGCCTTCGAGGCATTCCCAGGTCAGGTTCAGCCCGTCGAAGTCGGCGTAGTGGCGTTCCAGCCGGGTGACGATGCGCAAGCGCCTGGGCGTTGTGGTCGAAGCCGCCATAGGGCGCCATCAGCGCGCTCCAGCGCGTCCTCGCCGGTGTGGCCGAAGGGCGTGTGGCCGAGGTCATGCGCCAGCGCCACCGCCTCGGCCAGATCGGTGTTCAGGCCCAGCACGCCCGGCGATGGTGCGCGCGACCTGTGCCACCTCGATCGTGTGGGTCAGGCGGGTGCGGTAGTAGTCGCCCTCATGTTCGACGAAGACCTGCGTCTTGTGCTTCAGCCGCCGAAAGGCGACTGGAGTGGATGATCCGGTCGCGGTCCCGCTGGAAGGGCGAGCGGAACGATGACAACCCGCTCGGCCTGCAGGCGGCCGCGGCTGGCATCGGGCTGGCAGGCATAGGGGGCGAGCATCGCGGGGCCTCGCCTTGTGCCAAACGTCCCGGTCTATATTCACCCAAGCACGGAGAAGGACACGGGGAACAGCCCATGGAAGCTGACGCTGCCGCCAAAGGTGACGGACCGGGCCTTTGCCCGGCTGGCCGAGATTGCGGCAGCTCACCGGCGATGCGCGCCCCTTGCGGGTGGCGGTGGATGGCGGCGGCTGTTCGGGCTTCCAGTATGACATCCGGCTTGGATGACCCCGCGCCCGACGATCTCGTGCTGGAAAAGAACGGCCGCGGGTGCTTGTCGATGCGGTCATCCCTGCCCTTCCTCGCCAATGCGGTGATCGACTTCTCGGATGAATTGATCGGCGCGCGCTTTGTCGTGCAGAATCCCAACGCGACCTCATCCTGCGGCTGCGGGACCAGCTTCTCGATCTGAGTTGCGGGGATGCCCGGCAACAAGCCGCCTTGAGCTGTCATCGGCGACAGACGGATGTCCCGCGCCGCGCCGACAGGGTCTTGGCGGTGGATTGAAGCCTGATCACATCCTGGAATTGCGCCTTGGCCGGGCCGGCTTGGGCCTGCCGGCCAGACGCACCAGCCGTTGGAAGGTCGGGCATTCCATGTGCGAGGGGGCCGGGCAATCCGCGACGTGACGCAGGGCGTTGCGCAGGGTCGTCAGGTTGCGGATCTGCTGGTCGAGCGTATCGGCCCGGACGTGAAGCTCGGCCCTGGCGAGGTTCGGCACGCCGGTCCTGTCGAACATCCCCGCGATCTCGGACAACGAGAAACCGGCCGTCTTGCCGAGCGCGATCAGCGACAGCTGCATCAAGGTCTCGGACCCATACTGACGGCGCAGGCCATGGCGGGCCTGCGGTGCGATGAGGCCGATTTCTTCGTAGTAGCGAAGGGTCGACGGGGGCGTGCCAGAGACCGCCGCAACCTCTCCAATGTCCAGCAGTTTCACGATTGACCTCAAGTTTACTTGAAGTCGTAGAGTGCTCCCCGATGACGATTTGCGCAAGGGGAACAGGCGATGGACAGCACAGGACAGAAGCAAGAAACCGGCGAGGGAACGGGCGCCATGGCGACGCTCGCGCTTGCGATGCTGCTCGCCTCGCTGGGGGTCAGCATCGCCAATATCGCATTGCCTGCGTTGGCCGGCGGGTTCGGTGCGACATTTCCACAGGTGCAATGGGTCACGATCGCCTACCTGCTGGCGGTGACGACGCTGGTGGTGAGCGCCGGCGGACTGGGCGACCGGCTGGGTCATGCCCGCGTCCTGATGGCCGGGATCGCCCTGTTCACCGGGGCGTCGATCGCCTGTGCGCTGGCCCCTGCCCTGCCGGTGCTGATCGCGGCACGGGCTGTGCAGGGCGCGGGCGGCGCGATCCTGATGGCGCTGACCGCGGCGCTGGTGCGCGAGGCCGTGCCGCAGGCGCGCCTCGGTCGCGCGATGGGCTTGCTTGGAACGATGTCAGCGATCGGGACGGCGCTTGGCCCGTCGCTGGGCGGGGCGTTGATCGCCGGTTTCGGATGGCGGGCGGTCTTTTGGGTGCTGGTGCCGCTGGGGCTTGCGAACCTTGCCCTCGCCCGCCGCTTCCTTCCACCCGCGGTTCGGATTGGCACGGGCGGGGCCGGGTTTGATCTTGTCGGCACGGCGGTGTTGGGGACGACACTCGCGGCCTATACGCTTGCGGTGACCATCCACGGGAGTACCTGGCTTAACGGAGCGCTCGGGGTGACGGCCCTGCTGGGGATTGCCGTCTTCGTGCCGCTGCAACTGCGTCAGGCAAGGCCGCTCGTCCGCCTCGACATCCTGCACGACAAGGGCCTGGCTGCGGCGCTGGCGATGAACGTGCTGGTCGCGACGGTAATGATGGCAACGCTGGTGGTCGGGCCGGTCTATCTGGCGCGCGGGCTTGGGCTGCCGGCGGCGCTGGCAGGCGCCGTGATGACGGTCGGGCCGGTGATCTCGACGCTCAGCGGGGTGCCCTCGGGCAGGATCGTGGACGCGTTGGGGCCATGGCGCGTCGTGGTGGCGGGGCTGGGGGTGATGGCGGTCGGGACACTGGGGTTGGCGCTGCTGCCGGGTCTGTTCGGGGTGGCGGGCTATGTCGGTGCGATCGCCCTTCTGACGCCGGGATACCAGATGTTCCAGGCGGCAAATACGACGCGGGTGATGGGCGGGGCCGCACCAGACCAGCGGGGCGTGGTTTCGGGTTTGCTGAACCTGTCGCGCAATCTGGGCCTGGTGACGGGAGCCTCGGTCATGGGCGCGGTCTTTGCCTTGGGCGCGGGCGGCGCGGACGTGACGATGGCGGCACCATCCGATGTCGCCGCGGCGATGCGCGAGACATTCCTGGTGGCACTGGCGCTGATCGTGCTGGCGCAGGGCCTGGCGGTTTCGGCGCGGCGCGGGGCGATGATCACGACCTGAGGCGCGCGTCACATTCCCTTTGTCGCAACTTCACCCTAGAGTGGCGCGAAGCGAAAGGCGGGCCATGAAGATCGCGACCTTCAACATCAATGGGATCAAGGCGCGGATCGAGGCGCTGCCCTGCCTGGCTTGCCGAGGCGAGCAAGCCCGATGTGGCCGTGCTTCAAGAGATCAAATCGGTCGACGAGGGTTTCCCTCGCGAGGTTTTCGAAGACCTTGGCTACCGCGTCGAAACCCATGGCCAAAAGGGCTTCAACGGGGTCGCGATCCTGTCGAGGCTGGCGCTGGAGGACGTGACGCGCGGCCTGCCGGGCGATGACAGGCGACGAGCAGGCGCGATGGATCGAGGCGACGTGTGATCGGCACCCGGGCGGTGCGGGTCTGCGGGCTTGTACCTGCCGAACGGCAACCCGGCGCCGGGCCCGAAATACGACTACAAGCTGGCCTGGATGGAGCGGATGATGCGTTCGGGCGGCCGAGTTGCTGGCGACCGAGGAGCCCGTCGTCCTGCTGGGCGACTACAACGTGATCCCGCAGGCCGAGGATGCCGCGAAGCCCAAGGCCTGGGAGGGCGATGCGCTGTTCTTGCCGGAAAGCCGGGCCGCCTTCCGGCGGATGGTGAACCTCGGCTTCACCGATGCGCTGCTGGCCCGCAATCCGCGACCCGGCATACACGTTCTGGGACTATCAGGCCGGCGCGTGGGAGCGCAACAACGGCATCCGGATCGACCATGTGTTGCTGAGCCCGCAGGCGGCGGACCTGCTGGCGGATGCGGGAATCGACAGACGTCGATGCGGGCCGGCGAGAAGCCTTCGGACCATGTGCCCGTCTGGATCGACCTGACGGACTGAGGGCACCGCGGCGCGGATCGCACCAGGGGGCGAGCGGCGGGGTTGTCCGCACATGTCGGGGATTTCTGCCGCAGCGCCAGCTGGCGTCGGCGGATGTGCCGGATGTTTCGCAGGCGCCGTGGCGGTGCGCGTTTTCAGGGCGCCGATCAGCGCGCTCGCGGCCTGCCGTGACGGTCAGGGTGACGTCGTGGGCGTAGAGCCAGTCGAAGCGGCGCAGCGGTGCGCGTGGCGCGACCCGGCCCGCGATCCGCAGCCCAGGTGGGCCACATCGCGCCACGGACTGTGGAGATGGTAGGCACGGGCATTGGCGGTGCTGGCCTCGACGACGCGCGCCACGCGGGCGCGACGCGGATCTGATAGGCCGCAAAGCGCTGCGTCCGGCGTATCATGGGTGGCCAGGCACTGCGCCAGCACCCAGGCGTCCTCGAGCGCCATGTTCGCCCCCTGCGCCAGGAACGGCAGCGTCGGATGGGCCGCGTCGCCAAGGATCGCTGCGCGCTCGGGCCGTGCCATGGGTCGGCGACCGGATGGCGGAACAAGCCCCAGAAGGTGGACCGTCTCGACCGCGGTCGAGCCAGCCCCGGACGCGGGGCAGAGAAGCCCGCGAAGGCCAGCCGCAGCTCCATGCGGGTCGTCGCGCAGGGTCCAGCTTTCCTCGGCCCAGTGGCGCCGTTCCTCGACCGCGACGATGTTGCGCAACGTGCCGCCCCGCAGCGGATAGCTCACGAGATGGCGGCCCGGGCCCATGTGAACCTCGGCCACCGGCGGGCTCGCCGGGTTCGGCCGGAATCAGCGCGCGCCAGGCGACCTGACCGGTGAACGAACGGCTCGGCGGCCCCGTTCAGCGCCGCCGCGCAGCCTGCGAGTGCAGGCCATCCGCCCCGATCAGAAGACGGCCTCGAGCCGGTCGCCACCCTGCAGCGGTGACGAGCGTGGGCCGCGGGCCGGAAAGATCGACCGTTTCAACCCGCTGACAGCAGGCGCAAGGTGCACCCCGGCGTCCGCGCGCCCTTCAGCAGCAGACCGATCAGATCGGCGCGGTGCAGGAAGCTGATAGCCCTGCCCCGGCCGAAGGCGCGCGAGGTCCAGCCGCACCACGCCCTCGCCGGTTGGCCCGTCGATCAGTTGCACCGCGCCGGCCGGCATCGCCGGCCGCCTCCAGCGCCTCCGCAAGCCCCAGCGCGCGCAAGCACGGCCGCGCCGTTGGGCGAAATCTGCAGGCCCGCCCCCACCTCGCGCGATCGCGTCGGCCTGTTCCAGCACGGTGACGGCTGCGCCCCGCGCAGTCGCCAGCGCCCGCGCGACGGCGCAGCCCCGCGACGCCGGCGCCAAGGACGGTGATGGATTGGCCGATCAGGCTCATGGCCCGGGATCCGCCGTGAAGAAAACGCCGGACCGTTGGCCCGGCGCTCATGACCAGATGGCGCCGCGGCGCAACGATCAGTCGTCGCGGTGGACCGCTCGCGGCGTTCGTGCTTTTCCTGCGCCTCGAGCGTCATCGTGGCGATCGGCCGGGCATCGAGGCGCTTGCAGCGAAATCGGCTCGCCGGTCACTTCGCAATAGCCGTATTCGCCGTTCTCGATCCGCCGCAGCGCGGCGTCGATCTTGGAGACCAAGCTTGCGCTGGCGGTCCCGGGTGCGCAGTTCCAGCGCGCGGTCGGTTTCCTCGGAGGCGCGATCGGCGATGTCGGGAACGTTGCGCCCGCTGTCCTGAAGGCCCTCGATGGTCTCGGCGCTCTGGTCCATGAGCTCCTGCTTCCAGACCAGACAGCTTGCGGCGGAAATATTCCAGCTGCCGGTCGTTCATGAACGGCTCGTCCTCGGCGGGACGGTAATCGTCCGGAAGAAAGGCTTCGGCCTTCATCGCTGCTCTCTCCTGCAGCGCCGGACCCGCTTGACAGTCGTGTTCATCGTCATCCGGCACTCCTTCGGGCGGTGCATTATCGCAAGCCTGCGGGATTGTCACTAGCCGATGCCCAGGTTGCGGCGAATTGGAGCGACAGATAGAGTTTGTCAGGTCCCGAACTGACAGACCCCCGGTGCGACAATGAAATTCTCTTCGACCGACAGCTACGTCGCCGCGACCGACGATCTGACGATTGCGGTCAACGCGGCCGTCGACGCTGGAGCGCCCTCTGCTGGTCAAGGGCGAGCCCGGCACCGGCAAGACCGAACTTGCGCGGCAGGTGGCGCGGCGCGCTTGGCCTGCCGATCATCGAATGGCACGTGAAATCCACCACCAAGGCGCAGCAGGGCCTTTACGAATATGATGCCGTAAGCCGCCTGCGCGACAGCCAGCTTGGCGATGCGCGGGTCAATGACGTCGCCAATTACATCCGCAAGGGCAAGCTCTGGCAGGCCTTTGAGGCGACGGCGCGGGTCGTCCTGCTGATCGACGAGATCGACAAGGCCGACATCGAGTTTCCGAACGACCTGTCTGCAGGAACTCGACCGGATGGAGTTCCACGTCTACGAGACCGGCGAAACGGTGCGCGCGCGGCATCGCCCGGTCGTCATCATCACCTCGAACAACGAAAAGGAGCTTCCCGACGCCTTCCTGCGGCGCTGCTTTTTCCACTACATCCGCTTTCCCGATGCCGAGACGCTTGAGGCGATCGTCGAGGTGCACTTCCCCGGCATCAAGGACGGCGCTTCTGACCACTGCGCTCACCCAGTTCTACGAGCTGCGCGAGATGCCGGGGCTGAAGAAGAAGCCCTCGACCTCGAGGTTCTGGACTGGCTGAACCTGCTCCTGGCCGAGGATCTGGCGCCCGAGGACCTGCGGCGCGAGGGCAAGACGGCTCTGCCGAAACTGCACGGCGCCTTCTTGAAGAACGAACAGGATGTGCACCTGTTCGAGCGCCTGGCCTTCATCGCGCGCTCTGGGCGGTGAGGCGCAACGCAGGATTGACTCGGGCAAGCATCAGGCCCGACATGGGTTCGGACCTGCGGTGCCCCGGCGCGGCGACTCACCCCATTCGGACGACACAATGCCCGCTGCCCCCGCCCTGACCATACGGCCCCTGCAAGCAGCCGACGAAGCGGACTGGCGGCGCTTGTGGCGCGGCTACCTCGACTATTACGAAACCGTTCTGCCCGAGGAGGTGTATGCCACCACCTTCGCCCGTCTGATCGCGGGCGGGGCTGGCGCGTTCCGCGGCCGGATCGCGGAACTGGACGGGCGCCCGGTGGGACTGGTGCATTTCGTCTTCCACCCCAGCTCCTGGGTGGAGGGGGATGTCTGCTACCTTCAGGATCTGTTCACGCTGCCGAAGGCGCGGGGACGCGGGGTGGCGCGGGCGCTGATCGAGCGGGTCTATGCGGAGGCGGACGAAAACGGCACGCCCGCGGTCTACTGGTTCACCCAGGAGTTCAACGCGACGGCACGGATGCTCTATGACCGGATCGGGGTCTGCACGCCCTTCATCCGCTACAACCGCCGTCCGGATGAGACGGGCAGCGCGGGCCCCGGCGTCGCGATCCGCCCCATCGTCGCCGCAGACGAAGCCGCGTGGCGCGTGTTGTGGCAGGACTATCTGACCTTCTACGAAACCGCCTTGCCCGAGGCGGTGACTGCCGCGACCTTTGCCCGGCTGATCTCGCCCGATCCTTTGACCATGCGGGGGCTTCTGCTGGAAGTGGACGGGCAGCCGTCGGGGATCGTCCATCATGTGATGCACCCGACCTGCTGGAAAGCCGAGCGTGTCACCTATCTTCAGGATCTTTACGCCCGACCGTCGGTTCGCGGGCGCGGGCTTGGCCGCGCGCTGATCGGCGCTGTCTATGACGCGGCCGATGCGGCGGGCGCACCCGCGGTCTACTGGCTGACAGCCCGGACGAATGCTGCGGCACGGCAGCTTTATGACCGGATCGGCGTGCTGACGCCCTTCATCGAATACGACAGGCCATCGTGATGCGCAGCCTTGCCGCTCTCGCCTCTCTGGCCTTTCTCGCGGCCTGCGCCGTGTCCGCGCCCGAGATGCCCCAGCGCCGGGCGGTGGTGCTGGAGGCGGTGCCGGTGATGAAGACCTTTCCGCAGGAACCGGCCGCCCCGCCAAGGCGCAGCAACGCCGCGATGGTGCGCGATATCCTGGCGCTCGAGTTCCAGATGGAAAGCGGTCGGCCACTGGAACGGATGACGCGGTTCGAGGGTCCGGTGACGGTCACCTTGAAGGGAAAGGTTCCCGCGACCGCCCCCGCGGAACTTGCCCGGCTGATCGGCCGGCTGCGCGCAGAGGCGGGGCTCGACATCGAGGCGGTCGCGGCGGGGCCGGCGTCGATCACGGTAGAGTTCCTGCCGCGGGCGAAGTTGCAGGCGCTTGTGCCGCAGGCTGCGTGTTTCGTTGCGCCTCGGGTGTCGAGTTGGGCCGAATACCGCGGTGCCCGGCGCACCGACAAGGTGGACTGGGCGACGCTGAGCGTGCGCGACAAGGCCGCGATCTTCGTGCCCTCCGACACTTCGCCGCAAGAGGTGCGCGATTGCCTGCACGAGGAACTGGCGCAAGCCCTCGGGCCGTTGAACGACCTTTATGAACTGTCGAACTCGGTCTTCAATGACGACAACTTCCATACGATACTGACCGGCTTCGACATGCTGGTGCTCAGGGCGCATTATGCGCCCGAACTGCCCAACGGCACGACGCGCGCCGAGGCTGCGGCACGGCTGCCAGCGCTGCTGGCGCGCCTGAACCCGGCGGGCGAATTTCCCGGCGCAGGCCCGACAAAACCCACGCCCCGCGCATGGATCGACGCGATCGAGGCCGCGCTCGGGCCAAAGGGCGGGCCGATCGAGCGGCGGCTTGCCGCACAGCGGGCGCTGGAGATCGCCCATGCCGAAGGTTGGCGCGATGCCCGCCTGGGGTTCAGCTGGTTTGCGCTCGGACGTCTCAGCCTTGCGGACGAACTGGATGTGGCGGTGATCTCGCTGGCCGAGGCTGCGCAAGTCTATCGCGGACTGCCGGGGACCGGCATCCACATCGCCCATATCGACATGCAGATGGCGGCTTTCGCCCTGTCGGCGGGCCAGCCGGACGAGGCGATCCGGTTGGTGCGGCGCGCCAAGCCGGCCGTTTTCGGCGCCGAGAATGCAGCGCTTCTGTCCAGCCTGATGATGATCGAGGCAGAGGCGCTCGACATGCTGGGGCGCAACGCCGACGCGCGGGCGCTGCGGCTCGACAGCCTCGGCTGGGCGCGCTATGGGTTCGGCGCCGAGGCGGAGGTGCAGGCGCGCCTGCTGGAAATCTCGGTTCTGTCGCCGCTCGACGGCGGCTGATGCGACGGGGGCCCTGCCCCCGCGGAAAGGCGGATCGGATGATCGTTCTTGCGGCGCTTTTGTTCGGGGCGCTGATGGGTATGGGGATCGCGCGACGCCGCGGGGGGCGCGCGCTGGACCAGGCCCAGTATGCGGCCGGCTACGCGATCGCCTTCGGCATTCTGGGCGTGTTCGTCACGATCCTGATCGACCGGCTGGTGTAGGGACCGTGTTCGCGCCGTTCTTCGAGGCGCTGCGGCGCACCGGGGTTCCGGTTTCCCTGCGGGAATATCTGGCCTTTCTGGAAGGCCTGTCGGCGGGTCTTGTGACCTACGACGCCGAGGGGTTCTACTATCTTGCCCGCACCGCGATGGTGAAGGACGAACGTCATCTGGACCGCTTTGACCGGGCGTTTGCCGAAGCATTCCGCGGACTCGAGTCGATCCCGGCCGAGGCGGTCCTGGATGCGATCGACCTGCCTCGGGAGTGGTTGGAAAAGCTGGCCGAGAACCACCTGAACGCCGAAGAACGGGCTGCGATCGAGGCGCTGGGCGGGTTCGATGCGCTGATGGACACGCTGCGCAAGCGGCTGGAGGAACAGAAGGGCCGCCATCAGGGGGGATCGAAATGGGTCGGCACCGCCGGCACAAGCCCGTTCGGCGCCTATGGCTACAATCCCGAAGGGGTGCGGATCGGACAGCACGAAGGCCGGCACCAGCGCGCGGTGAAGGTCTGGGACCGGCGCGATTTCCGCAATCTCGACGACACGGTCGAACTGGGCACGCGCAACATCAAGGTGGCATTGCGGCGGCTGCGCCAATGGGCGCGCGACGGCGCCGCAGAGGAACTCGACCTTGACGGCACGATCCGGGCGACGGCGGAACACGGCTGGCTTGACGTGCAGGTGCGCCCCGAGCGGCGCAACGCGGTAAAGGTTCTGCTGTTTCTGGATGTCGGCGGATCAATGGACCCGCATGTGCGGGTGATGGAGGAATTGTTCAGTGCCGCCCGCTCCGAGTTCAAGCACCTGAAGGTCTTCTATTTTCACAATTGTCTCTACGAAGGGGTGTGGACCGACAACGACCGGCGCTGGAACGAGCAGACCCCGACCTGGGAAGTGTTGCGCACCTTTGGGGCAGAATATCGCTGCATCTTCGTGGGCGACGCCGCGATGAGCCCCTACGAGGTGCTCCATCCGGGCGGCGCCAACGAGCATTGGAACGCGGAATCCGGCCAGGTCTGGCTCGCGCGGGCACGCGACCAGTGGCCGCGCCATGTGTGGATCAATCCGGTGCCGGAACGCCACTGGGATCAGTCGCATTCGACGCGCCTGATCCGGGGCCTGTTCGAGGGACGCATGGTGCCGATGACCCTCGAGGGGATCGCACGAGGCGTGCGGGAATTGTCGCGATGACCAGCCGCCGCGCGCTGCTTGCGGGGTTCCTGCTGGCGCTGCTGCTGGCGCTTGGCTTTGCCGGCAATGCGATCCGCACGGCCCTGCGGGTCAGCGAACAGCCGGTGCAGGTCGAGCCCTGGATGACGCCCGGGCTGGTCGCGCATACCTATGGCCTGGACCCCGAGGCACTTGCCGCGGCCCTTGGCGTCGTGCCGGGCTCTGCCAAGGGCATGACGATCGAAGAGATCGCGAACGCCCGGGGCTTGGCGGTGGATGATCTGGTGGCCGCCGTGCAGCTTGCCATCGAGGCGGCCCGGCCGTGACCGACGCACTTTTCGCGCTCGTGCCGCAATACGGATCGTGGATCGTCTTTGCGGTGACGTTCCTGTCTTGCCTGGCTTTGCCGATACCTGCCTCGCTGGTGATGCTTGCGGCAGGGGCGTTCGTGGCGTCGGGCGACCTGTCGGGTCCGATGGTGCTGGCCGGCGCGCTGATGGGGGCGATCCTTGGCGACCAGCTTGGGTTTCTTGTGGGTCGGATCGGGGGGCGGCGCCTGCTGGCGCGGTTGTCCCGGCGTCCGAAGATGGCGGTCTGGCTGGGACGGGCAGAGGCGCGGCTGGTCACGCGTGCAGGGCGGACGGTATTTCTGAGCCGCTGGCTGGTCAGCGCGCTGGGGCCCTATGTGAACCTTGCAGCCGGTACGGCGCATGTCGGATGGCGGCGGTTTTCGCTGGCCGCAACCTTGGGCGAGATCGTCTGGGTCGGGCTTTATGTGGGCCTGGGCATCGTCTTTGCGAGCCACCTCGACGCGGTGGGGGCGACCGTGCCGAGCGTACTGCTCGCGCTGGCCGCGGCGGCGGGGGCGGTGATGGCGGGACGGGCCCTGTTGCGCCGACGGCCGGCTTGATCGGCGCGGACCGACAGGCGAAGATCGGCAGGGGCGGGAGGGTTGGATGGCACAGAATGCGGAGCGGCACCACCTGATGCGCGCGGCCTTCGTCGTGACGCTGCTGGCAGGCGTTGGCTTTGCGGCCCATGCAGTCTGGCGGATCACCTTGCATGCCCCCGACAACGGCGGGATGCGCGTCGAGGACTGGATGAGCGCGCGGCATGTGACCCGTGTCTTCGCCCTGCCCGCCGATGAACTGGCCCCGCTGGTGGGGGGGGCAGCCGGAGCGCCCCTGCCCCCGGGTCCGTTGCGCGATCTGGCGGCGGCCCAAGGCCTGTCGCCCGAGGCTCTCGTCGCACAGGTGCAGGCCCGGATCGACGCCCGAGGAGACACCTCCTGATGGAACATCTGATCCACGAGGCCTATGCGCTGATCCCCCGCCACGGGCCGTCCGTCCTGTTCGCTTCGGCCTTGCTGTCCTGTGTCGGGGCACCGATTCCGACCTCGGCCATGATGCTGGCGGCGGGCGCCTTCATCGCCGCGGGCGATATGGGCCTTTGGGTGACGGTGGCGGCGACATTGGTCGGGGCATTGATCGGGGACCAGATCGGGTATCTTGCCGGGCGCTATGGCGGCGAGCCGCTCTGGGCGCGGTTCCGGGCGCGCCCGAGACTGGCGCCGACGATGGACCGGGCGCAGGCGGAATTGTCGCGCCGTGCCGTGGTGGCGGTGATCCTGAGCCGGTTTCCCCTGTCGGTGCTCGGACCATGGATCAACCTTGCCGCCGGCGCGACGCGGGTGGACTGGAGGCGGTTTTCGCTGGGTCTTGTGGTGGGCGACGCGGTCTGGGTCGGTGTGTATCTGGCAGGCGGCCATGTCTTTGCCGCCAACGTGAAGGCGTTGGGCGTGACGACGACTTCGGCGCTCCTCGCGCTCGCGCTGCTGGCGCTGGCGGGTCTGCTGGGCCGCAGGATCTGGTCGCGTGCGCATGGCTGAGGGGATTGCAGCGGGACGCGCGCGTCCCATATCAACATCATGCTGAAGCTTCTGCCCCTTGTGCTGATGATTGCCTACGGCCTTGCCATGTACCGCTTTTCGGTCTGGCGGACCACGAAGATGCTTGACCAGCAGTCACATCCGCTGAACGAACCGGGGATCACGAAACTGACCGACCGGATGGCGCGCGCGCTCGACCTGCCGTCGATCAAGGTGCATGTGTTCGACGTTGATCCGGTGAACGGGCTTGCGGCCCCCGACGGGCGCATCTTTCTGACGCGGGGTTTCGTGCAGAAATACCGCGCAGGTACCGTCAGCGCGGAGGAGATGGCGAGCGTGATCGCCCACGAGCTTGGCCATGTGGCCCTGGGCCACGCGCGGCGACGGATGATAGATTTCACCGGCCAGAATGCCGTTATGATGGTGCTGGCCACCTTCCTGTCGCGGCTTGTTCCCGGCGCGGGCGTCTTCATCGCGCAGGCGATCACCCGCGCGCTGGCCGCACACCTGTCACGCGGCGACGAGCATGAGGCCGATGCCTATGCCTCTGCGTTGCTGGTGAAGGCGGGGATCGGGACCGGGCCGCAGAAATCGCTGTTCCGCAAGCTGGGCGCGCTGACCGGATCTGGAAAATCGGGGGTGCCGGCGTGGCTGATGAGCCACCCCTCGACCGAAGACCGCATCCGCGCGATCGAGGCCCGAGAGGCGAGGTGGATCGAAAAGGCCTGAGGGGTGACCGCGATCCTGCCCCTGTGCTCGCCCCCCGGCTAACGGAACGTCAGCCCGCGATGGCCTTGGCGAGCCTTGGCAGCCCTGCCCGCTTGAGCAGCGCGCGCATTGGCTGCGGCGTTCCCGACAGACGACTTGCCTCGGCGCGCACGGCTTCGACAGCACCGGCAACCGCATCGGGATGATGCGACCAGATCTCCCACAGGAAACCGTCGGGGTCTCGCCTCGCAAGACCCTCTTCGGCCAGGATATGACGGGGAAAATCGGCCGCGTTGAAGGTCACGATCGCATCGGCATGCGAGGCGATCGCCGTGGCGAGGACATGGATGTCATTCTCGTCCGGCAGCAGAAGGCGGGCCTCGATGTCGGGACGGGGCGGAACCGCGGCCATGGGGAAGGCCAGCCGGACAAGGGCGATCTCGCCGCGCGCCTGTGCCTCGGCCGCCGGACCGAGCTTGCGGGTGGCACGGGCCCATTCCTCGAGAATGCGATCGGACCAGAGCGGTGCGAAAAGGCCGGTCCGGGCGACACCGAGAAGGATTTCCCGCAAGACCGTCGGATAGAGGACACAGGCGTCGAGAACGACCTTCACCCGTCGAGCCGGAAGAACAGCGCCTTGAGATAGGCCGACTCGGCCAGTTGCGGCAGCATCGGATGATCCGGCCCCGCGAACCCGGTGTGCAGCAGTTGCGCCCGTCGCCCGCCCCGCCCGATCCCGCGCGCACAGGCGTTTCGGAAGGCAGAAAGATCGGCGGCATGCGAGCAGGAACACAGCACGAGATAGCCGCCCGGCGCGACCAGCGGTGCCGCGAGGCGGGCCAGCCGTTCGTAGGCGCGCAATCCCGCCTCGAGCGCGGGTCTGGCCGGGGCGAAGGCCGGCGGATCGCTGATCACCAACTCGAACCGGGCGCCTTCGGCCCCGAGCGACTCGAGCACGGTGAACGCGTCACCCTGGCGCGTCTCAAGGCGGTCGGCGAGCCCCGAGGCGCGGGCACCGGCCTCGGCGAGCGCGAGGGCGGGCAAGGACGCGTCTACGGCGAGCGCGCTGGTCGCGCCACCCGCGAGCGCCGCCAGCGCAAAGCCGCCGACGTGGCTGAACATGTCAAGCACGCGCGCATTCGCGGCAAGGCGCTGGGCGAAGGCATGGTTCGGGCGCTGGTCGAAGAACAGGCCGGTCTTCTGGCCGCCCGATCAGGTCGGCCAGATAGGTCGCCCCGTTCATCGGCACCGGCACCGGACCATCGAGCGCGCCGGCAAGCAGAAGCGTCTCTTCGTCCAGCCCCTCGAGTCCGCGCGCGCGGCCCGTGCCGTTCTTGACGATGGTCGAGATCCCGGTCGTTTCAAGCAATGCCGCCGCAAGCTCGGCAAGGTGCGCCTCGGCCCAGGCCGCATTGGGCTGGACCACCGCAGCATCCCCGAAACGGTCGATCACGATGCCCGGCAGCCCGTCGGATTCGGCATGCACGAGCCGGTAGTGGGGCGTGTCGAAAAGCCGGGTGCGCAGCGCCAGGGCCACGTCGAGCCTGCGCCTGAACCAAGCCTTGTCGATCGTGGCCTCGGGATCGCGGTCGAGCATCCGGGCCGTGATCTTGGACCGGGTGTTGACCGTGACAAGGCCGAGCGGGCGACGCTCGGCATCCTCGAGCACCGCAAGCGCGCCGGGGACCAGCGCCTGGGTGCGCCGGTCTGTCACCAGTTCGTCGGCATAGACCCAGGGAAAGCCGTGGCGGATCGCGCGCGCTTCGGCCTTGGGTTTCAGGCGGACGGTCGGACGGGGGGGGACGGGTTCGGGATCGGTCATGATCCGTCCCCTTACCCTGTTCGCTCGGGCTTAGGAAGGGAGGCGCGGTGCCGGATCGGCAGAGGTCGCCGCAATCCCGGGGCCGGGATCGCGCGTCAGCTCCCGCTGGATCACCTGGTTGATCCGCTCCACGATGACGACGCGCTGGGTTCGCCCCGCCGCATCCTCGGCAATCGCCTCGGCGCCGCCGCTGCCCTTGACGTCGGCCACGACGCGGCGCGGACCGTCGATGATCGCGCCGCTCTCGGCGTCGCGCACGGTCAGGTCGAAATGGATCGAATGAACCCCGCCGACGGTGTAGCGCGTCTTTTCGGTGAGGGCGTGGAACCGCGTCAGTTCGACCTCCACACGCACGCGCGGGCCGCTTTGCATGTTGATCGTGCCGCTTGCGATGCCGTCGGCCAGAATGCCGGCCACCTGATCATGGCGATCGCCGGGGGGATCGCCATGCCACACGATATCGGCCAGCGGATAAAAGACGTTGGCCTCGGAAACCTTGAGGTTGCGCGCCACACGGATGTCGACACTCGTGACAGTATAGCGCGAGGCGACAAGGCGCGGCCCCGGCGCGGTGAGCGAAACGCCGGTGTCGAGCGATTGGTTGCGGGTCGCGGGATCGCTTGCGGAACAGGCGGTCAACGCACAGGCCACGATCAGCGCGAAAACCGGGCGGGATCCGGGCATGGGTTTTCACCTCTGGGATGTTTCTTCCAGTTGATCCGCCCCCTATGATCGAGGAATGCGGCACAAATTGGCTCAAGATCGTACTTTTCTGGAGGTTTGCTCGATTTTCTGAAACAATCGGGCGGCAAACCGGGCCGTATCCGGCCCGCATGGCAGCGCCCCGATCGCGGAACGGCAACGTGGACACGGGTTGTTAGCGCTAACAGTTGCTGTTAAAAGATCGGTCGAACGCGCCAGACGCGCACGTTCTGGACCACCGAGCGGAGGATGCGATGACGCTTCACCCCACGATCGCCCGAGTCACCGACCGCATCCGGGAACGATCCAGCGACAGCCGGGCGGCGCTATCTGGACCGGATCGGCGCGGCCGTGGCACGAGGCCCGGTCCGCGTCGCACCTGAGTTGCGGCAACCAGGCGCATGCCTATGCCGCGATGGGCGGGACAAGGCGACGCTCGCCGCCGACCGGGCGCCCAACATCGGCATCGTCACCGCCTACAACGACATGCTCTCGGCGCATCAGCCGTTCGAGACCTATCCCGAGCCTGATCCGCCGGCGGCCGCGACGCGGCGGGTGCCACCGCGCAGGTCGCGGGCGGCGTGCCCGCCATGTGCGACGGGGTGACGCAAGGCCAGCCGGGGATGGAGCTGTCGCTGTTCTCGCGCGATGTCATCGCGCTGGCGGCCGGCGTCGCGATGTGCCACAACTGCTTCGACGCGGCGCTTTATCTTGGCGTCTGCGACAAGATCGTGCCGGGCCTGATCATCGCCGCCGCCACCTTCGGCCATGTGCCGGCGGTCTTCGTGCCGGCCGGGCCGATGACCAGCGGATTGCCCAATGACGAGAAATCCAAGGTCCGCAATGCCTTCGCCGACGGCGATGTCGGCGCGCGACGAGCTTGATGGCGGCCGAAATGGCCAGCTATCACGGCCCGGGCACCTGCACCTTCTACGGCACCGCCAACACCAACCAGATGCTGATGGAGTTCATGGGGCTGCACCTGCCGGGCGCCAGTTTCGTCAATCCCGGCACTCCGCTGCGCGAGGCCCTGACGGATCGCGGCCGTCCGAACGCGCGGCATCGAGATCACCGCCCTGGGCAACGACTTTCGTCCCGCCGGCGAAATCCTGGACGAACGCGCCTTCGTGAACGGCATCGTCGGGCTGATGGCGACCGGCGGATCGACCAACCTCGTCCTGCATCTGCCGGCGATGGCGCGGGCTGCCGGGGTGCTTCTGGACCTGCGACGATTTCGCCGAACTGTCCGATGCGGTGCCGCTGATGGCCAAGGTCTATCCCAATGGTCTGGCCGACGTGAACCATTTCCACGCGGCGGGCGGTCTGCGGTTTCATGATCGGCCAGCTTGCTGGACGCAGGCCTTCTGCATGCCGACGCCAAGACGATCGCGGGCGACGGACTTGCGCGCCTACCGCCAGGAACCGAAACTGATCGAGGGCAGCCTGGTCTGGACCGACGGGCCGGCGGCCACGCTGAACGACGATCCTGCGCCCGGCGCGCGATCCGTTCCAGCCGCGTGGCGGCCTGAAGCAACTGGCCGGCAACCTGGGGCGCGGCGTCATCAAGGTCTCGGCCGTCGCGCCCGAGCGTCATGTGATCGAGGCGCCCGTGCCGGATCTTCCACGATCAGGACGTCGGTGAAGGCCGCCTTCAAGGCGGGTGAATTCACCTCCGACATCGTCGTCGTGGTCCGCTTTCAGGGACCGCGGGCGAATGGGATGCCGGAGCTTGCATTCGCTGACCCCGACGCTGTCGGTGCTGCAGGACCGGGGCCTCAAGGTGGCGCTGGTGACGGATGGGCGGATGTCGGGGGCCTCCGGCAAGGTGCCGGCGGCGATCCATGTCTGCCCCGAGGCGGCAACGGGCGGGCCGCTTGCGCGGCTGCGGGACGGCGACGTTCTTCGGCTCGATGCCGTCGCGGGGACGCTGATGGTGCTCGCCCCGGATTTCGATACAAGGGCGCCCGTGGTCGCCGACCTGTCGGCCAATGAACACGGAATTGGACGCGACCTGTTCTCGGCGTTCCGCCAGCATGCGGGCCCTGCGACCGAGGGCGCGGCCCTTGTCGTCTAGCGCGCCCTTCCGGCAAGATCGACGGGTCATGGGGCGCAGACGCCATGTGCCGTGACCGGGACGAATGGAGTGAAAGGAGCCCCGATGCCTGCAATGCGATGGCCCAAACCCGATCCCGCCCCGACCTCTTGGGGGGCAAGGGCGATCATGCGCGTGATCGTTCGGTCGTCCTGCCGCCCCCGCACCTGTCCGACACCTTTCCCCTCACCTGTCGCCCGCGCGACGAAAGACCCGGGAGCCTGCCGATGACCCCTGCCGACCAAAGCCGCGCGGCGGCCGAAATCTGCCGCCTCGCCCCGGTGATCCCCGTGCTCGTGATCGAGGACGTCGCCTTGGGACGCCCGCTGGCCGAGGCCCTGGTGGCGGGCGGTTTGCCCGCGCTTGAAGTGACCTTGCGCACGCCTGCGGCCCTGGATGTCATCCGGGCCATGGCAGAGGTTCAGGGCGGGGTCGTGGGGGCCGGCACGCTGCTGACGCCCGCCGACGTAAAGGCGGCGAAGGCCGCGGGCGCGAAGTTCGGCGTCGCACCGGGGGCGACGGACCGCCTGATCGCAGCCTGCGAGGACGAGGGTCTGGCGCTGTTGCCGGGGGCAGCCACCGCAACCGAGGTGATGGTCCTGCTCGAGAAGGGTTTCACCGTTCAGAAGTTCTTTCCCGCCGAGGCCGCTGGCGGCGCTGCCGCCCTCAAGGCCATCGGCGCCCCGATCCCGCAGGTGCGGTTCTGTCCGACCGGCGGGATCAGCCTGAAGACGGCGCGGGATTATCTGTCGCTGCCGAACGTGCTTTGCGTGGGGGGAAGCTGGGTCGCCCCCAAGGATGCGATGCTGCGCGGCGATTGGGTCGCGATCACCGCGCTTGCCGCCGAGGCGAGGGCGCTGGCCTGATCAACCATCCTGGCCGAGGCGCCCTGCGCGGCCGCCCCGCCGGCGCGGGGGCGGACCTTCGACCATGCCCTCGCGCAGGACCGTGGCCATGGGGTGATCGGGCGCTTGCCCACCATAGATCGCCAACACCGCGCGGATTGCATCGGGCACGGACGTGCCCTCCGGCAGGCTGAGGGCCCAATCGATGAAGATCGAGCGGCATTCCTCAAGCGTGATCCCCTCGATCAGGTAGCTCTCGCGCACCAGTCCCTTCGGATCTGCCTCAGTCGCCTGCATCTTCCGTTCCCTTCGAGATCAGCGCCGGGTCGAGTTTCGCAGCGATGATCGCTGCGGCAGCGGACGTTTGCGCCTCCAGGCGCGACGTGAGCGACGCCGGATCAGGAACATCCGCCGCCCGCACCACGAAGGCACGCCCCCCCTCGCCCAGGCTTTCCGGATCGAGCGGAGCTTCGGTCAGGAGACGGCCCGCTGCCTGAACAGACCAGCAGAGCGCCAGCGCCTCTTCCAGGATGGCGCGTTCACCGGCCTTGATAAAGCCAGAACTTGCGCCCGCGCGCAACTGGGCGCGCGTCTCGCGCGCGGGGCTGCCTGCGAGCAAGGCCGCCGTCTGGGCCAGCAACTCGATGTCCATCAGGCGGCCGGGCCCATCCTTGGCTTCCCACGGGGCATCGGCGGGCTTGGCGGCGTGCAGGCGCAGCCGCATCGCCGCCGCATCAGGCCGGATGCGGTCGTTCTGCCGCTTTTCAATCAGAAGCGCGCGGCGGAACGCCTCGATCTCGGCCAAAAGACCGGCATCGCCGACAAGTGGGCGCGCGCGGGTCAGCGCCAGATGTTCCCAAGTCCAGGCCTCGTCCTGCTGGTAGCTGCGAAACGACTGGAGCGAGGTGGCGACCGGCCCCTGCCGGCCGGACGGGCGCAGGCGCATGTCGACCTCATAAAGCCTGCCCTCCGCGCGTCGGGGCGCTAAGCGCGGTGACCAGGGCCTGCGTGAAGCGGGCGAAATACGTGCGCGTGGCCAGGGGTCGCGGGCCCGGTCGCTGGTCTCGGCACCCTGCGCATCATAGATCACGATCAGGTCGAGATCCGATCCGGCGTTCAGCCGCGCCGGCCCCAAGGCTGCCCATCGCCAGACACCACCGCCCCGCGGCCCGGCGCCGGGCCATGATTGCCGGGCGAAATGCGCGGCCACGACCGCGGGTCGAGCGCGCGCAACACCGCGTCGGCCAGATCGGCATAGTTGCTTGCCCGCCTCTATCGCCGTCGGAATCAGCCCGCGCAGGTGATGCACGCCGACGCGGAAGTGCCATTCCTTCATCCACCGGCGGGCGGCATCGAGCCGCGCCTCGTAATCCGGTTCGCCGGCGCCAGTTCGCGCGCCAGTTCCGCGGCCAGCGCATGCCACTCCGGGCCAGGCGCGCGAAGAAACTGCCGCCGATCACCGCATCGAGCACGCCCGCGTTGCGCGACAAGATAGCGCGCAAGTGCACGGGCGAGGTCGACGGCGATATCGACGATCAGGTCGATCAGCGACGGATTTGCCTCGAACAGGGAGAAAAGCTGCACCCCCGCGGGTAGCCCGGCGAGAAAGCCGTCGAGCGCCACCAGCGCCTCATCGGGGTTGGCCGCGCGGGCAAGACTTTGCAGCAGCGTCGGGCGCAGGCGGCGAAAGATCGTGGCCGCCCGGTCGGACCGCAGCGCGGGATAGTCGGCCCAGCCGCCACGATGATCGGCGCGTCTCGGGCGACAGTTCCGGGCCGGCTTCGGCCTCGGTCGGGGCAAAGAAGCCCTCGGTCAACTCGTCGACCCGGGTCAGGCGCGTCGAGAAGGTCGGCGCGAAAGCCGCGACATCGCTCTCGCCCAAGAAGGCCGCGATCTGGCCACCCCCTCGGCGGTGGACGGCAGGTCGTGGGTCTGGGCGTCGCGGACCATCTGAAGGCGATGCTCGACCTCGCGGTGCGCGCGGTAGTGCATGGTCAACTCGTCCGCGACATCCTGCGGCAACCAACCCTTTCCGGCCGAGAGCGGCGAGGCCGCCGACCGTCGTGCGGATCGCGCAGGTCCGGGTCGCGCCCGCCGGCGATCAGCTGCCGCGTCTGGGTGAAGAACTCGATCTCGCGGATGCCACCCACACCGAGCTTCAGATTGTGACCCTCGATCTGGAGCAGCCCGTGAAGCCGCCGGTGGTCGCGGATCCGCAGGCGCATGTCATGGGTGTCCTGGATTGCGGCGAAGTCCAGATGCTTGCGCCAGACAAACGGGGTAAGCGTCGCCAAGAAACCGCGCGCCGGCCACGACATCACCCGCGCAAGGGCGGGCCTTGATATAGGCGGCACGTTCCCAGTTTCGGCCCTGTGCCTCGTAATAGCTTTCCGCCGCCGCCGATCGACAGGCAGACCGGCGTCACGGCGGCGTCGGGACGCAGCCGCAGGTCGGTCCGGAAGACATAGCCGTCGCGCGACACGTCCGACAGGATGGCGGCCATCTTGCGTGTGACGCGGATGAACGCCGCGCGCGCCTCGGACGCCTCGTCAGGATAGCGGGTTTCGTCGAACAGGCAGATGAGGTCGATGTCGGAAGAGTAGTTCAGCTCGCCCGCCCCCATCTTGCCCATCGCCAGCACGACCATCCCGGCGCCCGTCGCCGCATCGTCGGGCAGTGCCCCCGGCACGCGTTTGCGGCGTATCTCGTCGCCGACAAGCGCCACGACGCAGGCCGAAACGGCCGCGATCCGCGAACCGGGTCAGTGCGCCCGTTGCTTCCTCCAGTGACCAGACACCCCCGAGATCGGCCAGCGCCACCAGAAGTGCCACCCGGCGCTTGGCCTCGCGCAGTCCGGCGGACAGATCCAGAAGCTCCAGCCCGGCCGTGGTCGCAAGCAGGTCCGCCAGTGCGTCTTCGGGAGAGCGCATCAGGGCGGGGCGGAGCCAGTCGGCCTCGCGCGCCATGAGCCCGCGCAGGTAGGAACTGCATCCAGCCGTCCCGCCCAGAAGCCCGGCCAAGGCCGGTCCGAGATCGGCAAAGCCGCGTGCCGTCTCGCGACCCGCCTCGCGGTCGTGGGCTATCGGATGGCGCGTCAGTCGGTCGGCAAAGGACATCGCAAAACTGTGGCGGCGGCGCGGGCAAGGGTCAACTGCCAGCTTGGCCCGGATGCGACCGAACCACGGTCCCGGCGCGCGCGCACGTCCGCGCCAGCGAGACGCGGCATGGCCGGTGCCCCGATGCGCAACCGGGCCGGGTGACGGGCAGGACGGCGCTTGGGGCCGGTCGGTGCGGGCCGCCGCGGCGGGGGCGTCAATCTCGCGGCGGGGCTTATGTAAAAAAGTTTAACATGCCCTCTTGAACCTTCGCACGGGTTTCCCAAATCTGACCATGTGAAACAACTTCACATATGATCCGACGGGAGATCCACCGATGACGACAATGACTGCTACTGGCATCTGGAGTTGGCCTGGACGGGCCGAAGCCTGGCTGGACGACCGTGGCAAGGCTGCGTGGATCGCAGCGATGATCCTCGGTTTCATCTTTTTCTGGCCTGCCGGCCTTGCCCTGCTGGCCTACATGATCTGGAGCAAGCGCATGTTCAATCGTTCCCATTCCTGCGGCGGCCGCCGCGCGAGCCGGATGGACCGGGCCAACCACGGGGCTTATGCCTCGTCCGGCAACAGCGCTTTCGATGCCTACAAGTCGGAAACGCTGCGTCGTCTAGAAGAAGAACAGGCGGCCTTCGAAGGGTTTCTGCAGCGGCTTCGCGACGCGAAGGACAAGCAGGAATTCGACGCCTTCATGGACGACCGCAGCAAGAACGCACGGCCGCCCGAAACATCTGACGCATCGCAGGCCTGACAACGAGATTGCGGTCCGCCTGACGGGCCGCACCACTTTTCCCGCAGATGGAGGTGATCATGGACGCAGCCCTGCCCGATCCGGACTTTCAGGCCGAATTCTATGCCGATGTTCCGCTCAAGCGCGGGCTTGCGTGGCTTGTCGACACCATGCTCATCGCCATCCTGACACTTGTCATCATTCCATTCACGGCGTTCACCGCGCTGTTCTTCCTGCCGGTCCTCTATCTTTGCGTCAGCTTTCTCTACCGGGTCTGGGCCCTGTCGGCGCGTTCGGCGACGCCCGGCATGCGCCTGATGGCGATCGAGTTTCGCGACAGGTCGGGCGCGCGGTTCGACACGGCGACCGCTTTTCTGCACACGCTGGGCTACAGCCTGACGATCGCGACGCTGCTGCCACAGATCATCTCGATCGGGTTCATGCTGACCAGCGCGCGAGGCCAGGGATTGAGCGATCTGGTGCTGGGCACGGTCGCGATCAACCGGCCGGCCAGGATGTGACCAAACTCGGCGCTTGGCGACACGATCGGGCCTTGCTAACGTCAGATTGCTCCTGAACCTGTCGGCCATGCGTCACACTCTTCCCATCGCGCCCCAGTTCTATGTGACGGCTCCCCAACCCTGCCCCTATCTCGAGGGGCGGCTCGAACGGAAATTGTTCACCGCGCTTCAGGGGGATCATGCGCAGAAGCTGAACGACACCCTGTCCAAACAGGGATTCCGGCGATCCCAGAACGTGCTCTACCGGCCCTCCTGCGCCGAATGTTCGGCCTGTATCTCGGCCCGGATCCGGGTCGCGGATTTTCGGCCGTCGCGAACGCAGAAGCGGGTCATGCGCCGCAATGCGCTGTTGCGGCGCAACCCGACAAGCCCCTGGGCCACCGAGGATCAATACACGCTTTTCCGCCGCTATCTGGACACGCGCCATGCCGATGGCGGCATGGCCGACATGGATATCTTCGAATTCGCCGCGATGATCGAAGAGACGCCGATCCGCAGCCGGGTGATCGAATATACCCGACCCGGTGAGGGGGCCGGGGATGACCGCACCTTGTCCGCAGTGTGCCTGACCGATCTTCTGGATGACGGTCTGAGCATGGTTTACTCGTTTTACGATCCGCAACTGATGGAAGCGAGCCTTGGCACCTATGTGGTGCTGGACCACATCGACATCGCGCGCGAAGCCGGCCTGCCCTATGTCTACCTCGGCTATTGGGTGCCGGGGAGCCGGAAGATGGGCTACAAGGCCAAGTTCGGCGCGCTCGAGATCTACAAGGGCGGGCGGTGGCAGGACATCGGCGACCCCGCCGCCCACAAGGCGGAACTGCACCCGCTGTCGGTCGATCCGATCGCCGAGCAGGTTGCCCGGATCACACTTCCCGACAGCCGCGCGCGCAGCGATTGAGCGGGATGCGCATCGGCGCGGTCGCCCTTGTGGTGCCCGACTATGACGAGGCGATCTCGTTCTTCGTCACAACGCTCGGATTTCGCCTGACAGCCGATATCGACCAGGGCAACAAGCGCTGGGTCACTGTCGCCCCGCCCGGCGGCGGCTGCGCGCTTGTTCTGGCGAGGGCCGCAGCCGAAGAGCAGAGGGCGGCGATCGGCAACCAATGCGGCGGTCGGGTGTTTCTGTTCCTCGAAACCGACGATCTTGCGCGCGACCATGCGCGGATGCTGGCGGCGGGCGTGGTTTTCGAAGAGGCGCCGCGCCGCGAAAGCTATGGCACGGTCGCGGTTTGGCGCGACCCGTTCGGCAACCGCTGGGATCTGATCGAACGCACTCCGTGATCTTTCGGCAAGACGGGCGATGTTTTCAGGCATGGGGCTTGCAATCGCGCTCGCGCGCGCCGATTTGGGCCAGAGCAAGGCCCGGGGGATGTTTCTTGACTTATCTGCTGTTCGTCGCCGGACTCGCCGGATTGTTTTTTGGTGGGGAGTTCCTGGTTCGCGGGGCCAGCAACATCGCCCGATCCTTCAATCTTTCGCCGATGCTGATCGGCCTGACGATCGTCGGCTTCGGCACCTCCGCGCCGGAACTGCTGGTCTCGGTCGAGGCGGCGCTGGCCGGCAGGCCGGCAATCGCGATCGGCAACGTTCTTGGATCGAACATCGCGAACATCCTGCTGATCCTGGGCGTCTCGGCGGTCATTGCGCCATTGCTGATCCCGGCCAGCCGGCTTTGGCGGGATCTGGGGTTCATGCTGCTGGCGACGGCGGCCGTTTGGGGCATGTTGCTGGACGGAATGGTCACGCGGATCGAAGGGCTGATCCTGGTCGGCGGATTGGTGGTCTTTCTGGTCGTGGCGTTCCGCAATGGCGAGGGAAGCGCAGAGATCGACACGGCCCCGCCGCCGCCGATCTGGAAGGCGTCCCTCCAGACGCTCGCCGGTCTGGTCATCCTGGTGGTAAGCGCGCGCCTGCTGGTCGACAGTTCCACCGAGATCGCACGGACCTTCGGCATCTCGGAGGCGGTGATCGGGCTGACCATCGTGGCGATCGGCACCTCGCTGCCCGAACTGGCGACCTCGGTCGTGGCCGCGTTCCGGGGCAAGACCGACATCGCGGTGGGCAATGTCGTGGGTTCCAACATCTTCAATCTGTTCGGAATCCTGGGAACGACGGCGATCCTCTCGCCAATCCCGGCGGACCCGCGATTTGTGACGAGCGACATGCCATGGGTTGCCGCCTCGGCGATCGGGCTTGCCGTTCTGGCCGTCGCGCTTGGTCGGTTGCCCAGGCTCGCGGGCGTGGCCCTGCTGGTGATCTACGCCGTGTATGTCGCGCAGATGGTGTAGGAGAGAGGGCGGGCGGCTTGGAACAGGGCCGGCGCGCATCTTGCGTCCCGCCAGGCGGCACGACATGGCGCGATCGGTCTGATCCGGGCTCCATGCACATAAGGCATGGCGGCGCCGATGTTGCGCCAGGCTGGCCCCTGCTCGTCGGGATGCGGAGCCCAGGCGCCTGCGCGAATCACGAGACGATGGGCAGCACCGGCGGGATCGCGTCAACGCACCGCTGAAAGCGCGCAATCCGGGTCGACAAATTCAGGAAAATTTCCCACCGGCCGCGCTGAAGGCAAGAAAAATGCGTTTCGCGCCCCGCTGGCGATACTTTATTCGGAGTTTTCCCGTTGACGACCTTTGCGGTCCACCCTAGGTTCCACGTCGACGCCGGGGGTGGGAAATGCGCGAGATTATCGTATCGGTAGGGAAGACGCGCATGGACCGGTGACGGTGTACCATCACGGTTTCCATGCGCCCCCGATTGACCCCCGGGGGCTTTTTGTTGCGCGGAACGCCGCAAGATGCGGCCGCAGAGGAAGACACGATGAGCAAGGCACAGGCCGGAACGATGACCGGCGCACGGATGGTGGTTCAGGCGCTCAAGGATCAGGGCGTCGAGGTGGTCTTCGGCTATCCCGGCGGCGCCGTGCTGCCGATCTACGACGAGATCTTCCAGCAGAACGATATCCGTCACATCCTCGTGCGCCATGAACAGGGCGCGGTTCACATGGCCGAGGGCTATGCCCGATCGACGGGCAAACCCGGCGTCGTGCTCGTGACATCCGGTCCGGGAGCCACCAACGCGGTGACGGGCCTGGTGGATGCGCTGATGGATTCGATCCCGTTGGTTGTCCTGACCGGGCAGGTGCCGACCTTCATGATCGGGACGGACGGCTTTCAGGAAGCAGACACTGTCGGGATCACGCGGCCCTGCACCAAGCACAATTGGCTGGTCAAGGACACCGGGCGGCTTTCGGACGTGATCCACCAGGCCTTCCATGTGGCGACGCACGGGCGACCCGGCCCGGTTCTGGTCGATATTCCCAAGGATGTGCAATTCGCCACCGCGACCTACACACCCATGGAAGCCGCGCGCACCTCGCACTACCAACCACGGGTGCATGGCGATGCCGAACAGATCGCCCGGCTTGTCGAGATGATCGAGACAGCGGCACGCCCGGTGTTCTACACCGGCGGGGGGGTGATCAACTCGGGGCCAGAGGCGAGCAGGCTGCTGCGCGAACTGGTCGAGGCGACCGGATTTCCGATCACCTCCACCCTGATGGGGCTTGGCGCCTATCCCGCAAGCGGCAAGCACTGGCTCGGGATGCTCGGCATGCACGGGCTTTACGAGGCGAACCTGTCGATGCACGGGTGTGACGCGATGATCAACATCGGCGCCCGGTTCGATGACAGGATCACCGGCCGGGTCAAGGATTTCAGCCCGCACTCACGCAAGGCCCACATCGACATTGATCCGTCGTCGATCAATAAGGTCATCCGGGCCGACGTGCCGATCATCGGAGATATCGCGGAAGTCCTGTCGGAGACGCTGGCGCTGTGGAAGGCCCGCGGGCGAAAGACGAACCGCGACGGACTGGCCAAGTGGTGGCGCCAGATCGAGGAGTGGCGGGCGGTCGACTGCCTTGCATTCGCCAATTCGGACAAGGTGATCAAGCCACAGCATGCCCTGAAGCGGCTGGAAGCCCTGACCAAGGGGATGGACCGCTACATCACCACCGAGGTCGGCCAGCACCAGATGTGGGCCGCGCAATACCTCGGGTTCGAGGATCCGAACAGATGGATGACCTCGGGCGGGCTGGGCACGATGGGCTATGGCCTTCCGGCCTCGATCGGTGTCCAGATTGCGCATCCCGAAGCCCTTGTGATCAACGTGGCGGGCGAGGCGTCGTGGCTGATGAACATGCAGGAAATGGGCACGGCCATGCAGTTTCGCGCGCCGGTCAAGCAGTTCATCCTGAACAACGAGCGCCTCGGCATGGTGCGCCAGTGGCAGGAACTGCTTCACGGAGAACGCTATTCGCAATCCTGGAGCGAGAGCCTGCCGGATTTCGTGAAACTGGCGGAGGCTTTTGGCTGCAAGGGCATCCAGTGCAAGGATCCCAAGGATCTGGACGATGCGATCCTCGAGATGATCCGCTATGACGGGCCGGTGATTTTCGACTGTCTCGTTGAAAAGCACGAGAACTGCTTTCCGATGATCCCCTCGGGCAAGCCGCACAACGAGATGTTGCTGGGCGATGCGGACACGCAAGGGGCGATCGGCGCTCGTGGCGCCGTGCTGGTCTGATCGCCCCGGAAAACATTTGGTCTGAACATCAGGAAGGAGCAGGCCATGTCGCCGCTCAACATCAAGAAGGGCTCGTCGAGCCACTCGGCCTATGACCTGCGCGATCCCAACGCCCCGGTCAACGAGACCCATACGCTCGCGGTGCTCGTCGACAACGAGAGCGGCGTTCTGGCGCGGGTGATCGGCCTTTTCTCGGGGCGCGGATACAACATCGAAAGCCTTACGGTGGCCGAAGTCGATCACGAGGGGCACCGGTCGCGCATCACCGTGGTGACAACCGGGACGCCGCAGGTGATCGACCAGATCAAGGCGCAGCTTGCCCGCATGGTGCCGGTGCACGAGGTGCATGACCTGACAGTCGACGGGCCCTCGGTGCAGCGCGAACTCGCCCTGTTCAAGGTTGCGGGAAAGGGCGATGCGCGGATCGAGGCGCTGCGGCTAGCCGAGATCTTTCGTGCGAACGTCGTGGACTCCACGCTCGAGAGCTTTGTCTTCGAGATGACCGGAACGCCCGAAAAGATCGACGCCTTCGCCGAGTTGATGCGCCCCCTCGGCCTGCGCGAGATCGCGCGCACGGGCGTGGCCGCCCTTGCGCGGGGGGCCTAGCGCCCGGTGAAGGCCGGGGCACGCTTTTCCAGGAAGGCCGTCACGCCCTCGCGGCAATCCTCCGTGGCCCCGCAGAGCGCCTGAAGCCGCGCCTCCTCGGCCAATTGCGCGTCAAAGCCGTTCCCGGCACTTGCCCTAAGCGCCTCTTTCACGGCGCGGTAGGCCGTGGTCGGTCCGCCCGCCAGATGCCGCGCGCGGGCCAGCCAGTGCGCCCCAAAGGCATCGTCGGCGACCACCTCATAGATCATGCCCCAGTCGGCGGCCTGCCGGGCAGAGATGCGGTCGGCGAACAGCATCGCCCCCGTCGCCCGCGCAAGTCCGATCTGGCGCGGCAGCAGCCAGGTTCCGCCGGCATCCGGGATCAACCCGATCCGGGTGAAGGCCTGGATGAAGCTGGCACTTTCGGAGGCGATCACGACGTCACAGGCCAGTGCGAGGTTGGCCCCTGCCCCGGCCGCGACGCCATTGACGGCCGCGATCACGGGCACGCGACAGGTGCGGATCGCGCGCAGCAGCGGTTCGTATTCATCCCGCAGCGTCGCCTCCAGATCCAGCGACCGGCCGGCATCCTGCAAATCCTGCCCCGACGAAAAGGCCCGGCCCGAACCGGTCAGCACCAAAGCACGGTCGGTTTCGCCCGCCGTCCTGATGGTGGCCAGCAGTTCGCCCCGAAGCGCGCGGTTGAGCGCGTTCATGACCTCGGGTCGGTTCAGGGTGATTATGCCCAACCCTTCGGTCTGCGAATAGGTGATGGTCTGCATGGGCGCCTCCGCTTGCCGTTGTGACCGGATCCTACCGGTTCACGGCGGCCAAAGCGCATGGAACCACACGTCAGTCTTTCAGGATTTCCTTGAGCCGGGCCACTTCGGCCTCGGACAATCCCTGCGCGGCGACATCGCTGCCCTGCCCCCGGCGCCGCAGATAAAGCAATGCGATCACGCCACCGCCGAGCAGCATCGCGGGCCCGGCCAGCCAGAGGATCAGGTTCGAGCCGCCCGTGGTCGGCGCAAGAAGAACGTATTCGCCATAGCGGTCGACGATGAATGCGACCGCTTCGGCGTCGGTGTCCCCGGCGACCAGGCGGTCGCGCAGCAAAAGGCGCAGATCACGCGCAAGATCTGCGTGGCTTTCGTCGATGCTTTCGTTTCGGCAAACCAGGCAGCGCAACCCCTTGGACAACTCGCGCGCGCGGGCCTCGAGCGCGGGATCGGGCAGGATCTCGTCCGGCTCAACCGCAAGGGCGGGAAGCGCGAACGACAGCGCCAGCGCGAACAGGACGGCGCGCATCATTCGGCTGGAACGGCGGCCGATGTGCGGCGCGCACCCGCCGCCACACGATAGCGACGGTCCGACAGGCTGAGCCCCCCGCCGATCGCCATCAGGAAACAACCGATCCAGATGAAGTTCACAAAGGGCTCCACATAGCTGCGGATCGCCCAGCCGCCGTTATCCTGCCGGTCTCCGATCACCAGATAGAGGTCACGCAACAGGCTGTGGTCGATCCCCGCTTCGGTCGTGGGCATCTGCGCCACGGGATAGATGCGCTTTTCCGGGTTGAGCGTGGCAACCGGGCGGCCATCGCGGGTGATCACCAGTTCCGCCATGGTCGATGAATAGTTCGGTCCGGGCACCTCGCGCACGTCATTCAGACGCACATCGTAGGGGCCGACGGCAAAGGTCTCGCCGAGTTGCACCACGCGGATGTCTTCGGTCTTCCAGGCGGTGACGGCCGCGACGGCAAAGATCGTCACGCCGAACCCGAGGTGGGCCGTGGCCTTGCCCCAGTCGGCGCGCGGCAACCGGGTCAGCCGCGACAGCCGCGCGGCGATCGGCCCGCGACCACCGCGCGTCCACAGATCGGCGAGCGCGCCGAGCATCACCCAGACCCCAAGCACCACGCCGATAGGCCCGAGCGCGGACCGGCCGGTCTGTAGCGCCCAGACGAGCGCCCCGAGGGCCATCGACAAGGCAAGCACGCCGGCAAGCGGCTGCACTGTCCGGCCAAGACCCCCACGCTTCCACGGCAACACGGAACCGATGGGCAGCAGGGCTGCCAGCGCGACCACGAAGGGCGTGAAGGCCATGTTGAAAAAGGGCGGCCCGACGGACAGCTTGCGGTCGAACAGCAGTTCGGCCACCAGCGGCCAGAGCGTGCCGACGAACACCACGAAGGCGGAAACCGCCAGCAGCAGGTTGTTGGCGACCAGCGCGCCCTCGCGACTGACCGGTGCGAAGACGCCCTTGGCCTCCATCGCGCTGGCCCGCACCGCGAAAAGGGTCAGGGCGCCACCCATGAAGGCCCCCAGGATCATCAGGATGAACACGCCCCGTTCCGGGTCGTTGGCAAACGCATGAACCGACGTCAGCACCCCGGAGCGCACGATGAAGGTGCCGATCAACGAAAAACCGAAGGCCAGGATGGCAAGCAGGATCGTCCAGCTTTTCAGCGCCTCGCGCTTTTCAACCACGATTGCCGAATGCAGCAGCGCCGTGGCGATCAGCCAGGGCATGAACGAGGCGTTCTCGACCGGATCCCAGAACCAGAAACCGCCCCAGCCGAGTTCGTAATAGGCCCACCATGAACCAAGCGCGATCCCGATCGTCAGGAACACCCAGGCCGCCAGGGTCCAGGGACGCACCCATCGCCCCCAGGCGGCGTCAACCCGGCCCTCGATCAAGTGCCGCGACCGCGAAGGAAAAGGCCATCGAAAGGCCGACGTAGCCCAGATAGAGAAACGGCGGGTGGAACGCGAGGCCCGGATCCTGAAGCAGCGGATTGAGATCCTGCCCGTCGAACGGCGGCACTTCGAGCCGCAGGAACGGGTTCGAGGTGAACAGCATGAACGCGAGGAACGCCACCCCGATCATCGCCTGCACCGATAGCACGCGCGCCTTGAGAGTGGGCGGCAGATTGCCGCCGAACCACGCGGCGCAGGCCCCGAAGAGCGCGAGGATCAGCACCCAGAGCAGAAGCGATCCCTCATGGTTCCCCCAGACCCCGGATACCTTGTAGATCAGCGGCTTGAGCGTGTGGGAGTTCATGACCACAAGGCGCAGCGAAAAGTCCGACGTCACGAAGGCATAGGTCAGCGCCGCGAAGGAAAATCCGATCAGAACCAGTTGCAGCGTGGCCGCAGGCTCGGCGACCGCCATCCAGCCCGACCAGCGCCGATGCGCGCCGATCAACGGAACGGTGGCCTGGATGATGGCGACCGCAAAGGCCAGGACCAGCGCGAAATGCCCAAGTTCGACGATCATCTGCAACGTTCCCCCGATCTACGCCAGACTAGGCGCAAAATCGTGCCGGTCCAATGGGGATGCGCGCCGATGTCGCGGTTGTCATTTGGCGCGAAACAGCGACCCGAGCACCCCCCGGACCAGAGCCTGGCCGGATTTGGATCCGAGCTGGCGGGCGAACGACTTGGCAAAGGCCTCGGTAACGCTGTCGCCCCTGCGGCTGGCGGGCTTGGCGGCCGGTTTGGGCGCCGGCTTGGCGGAGGCGCCGCCATCCCAGCGGCGCGCGTTGTTGAACGCCTCGTTCAGTTCGGCGCCGACATCGGTCGCCCCTTGCGCCTTCGCAACTTCGGCGGCGGCGGTTTCGGCGCGCGCCTTCAGCATCTCGAACGCCGAGTTGCGGTCGAGCAGCGCGTCGTATTTCCCCTTGAGGGGGGATGTCGCGATCAACTGCGCTCGCAGGCCGGCATCGACCGGGCCGGGACGCGAGGCCGGCGGGCGGATCAATGTCCGCTCGACCACGCCCGGCATGCCCTTGGCCTCAAGAAAGGAGGTCACGGCCTCGCCGGTGCCGACTTCGCGGATCGCGTCCTCGGTGGAGAAGCGCGGGTTGTCGCGGTAGGTCTCGGCCGCCAGCTTCAGCTCCTTCTGGTCCTTCGGCGGTAAACGCGCGCAAGCGCGTGTTGCACCCGGTTGCCGAGTTGGCCAAGGATGTCTTCGGGCACATCCGCCGGGCTTCTGGGTGATGAAGTAGACCCCCACCCCCTTGGACCGGATCAGCCGCGCCACCTGCTCGACCTTGTCGACCAGCGCCTTGGGCGCGTCGTTGAACAGCAGATGCGCCTCGTCGAAGAAGAAGACGAGTTTCGGCTTGTCCGGATCGCCGACCTCGGGCAGCGTCCTCGAACAGCTCGGACAGGAGCCAGAGCAGGAACGTCGCATAAAGCCGTGGCGAGGCCATCAGCCGGTCGGCCGCGAGAATGTTGATCCGCCCCGCCCCGCCCGGGTCAACCGCCATGAGATCGGCCAGATCCAGCGCCGGTTCACCAAACAGCTGCGTGCCGCCCTGATTCTCCAGCACCAGCAACCGGCGCTGGATGGCGCCGATCGTGGTCGGAGCGACATTGCCATAGCGCAGCGCCGATCGTCGGCGGCATTCTCGCCGACGAAGACCAGCAGCGCCTGCAGGTCCTTCAGGTCCAGCAGCGGCAGGCCTTCCTCGTCGGCAATCCGGAAGGCGACGTTCAGAACACCCTCCTGCGGCTCGGTGAGCTCCATCAGGCGCGACAAAAGCAATGGCCCCATCTCGGCCACCGTGGTGCGGATCGGATGGCCTTGCTGGCCGAAGCAGATCCCAGAAGATGACCGGAAATGACCGGTACTGCAGGTCAAGCCCGATGGTCGCGGCCCGCTTCATGAAGGCGTCGTGCAGCTTGTGGCCTGCGCGGATCCCGGGACCGGCGAGACCGGAAAGATCGCCCTTCACATCCGACAGAAAGACCGGAACCCGGCGGCCGAGAAACCTTCGGCCAGGATCTGCAAGCGTCACGGTCTTGCCGGTGCCGGTCGCCCCGGCAATCAGCCCGTGGCGGTTCCCGTATCCCAGAAGCAGCTGCTGCGGCCACGCCATAGCCTTCGCCGCCGCCTCCCACGAAAATGCTGGTCGCATCCCGATCCATCCTCCATCCCCAGCCTGTCGCACAATCAGCTTTGATCGCGAAAATACATCGTTAACCCCTTTGTGCCAGTGTCGATGTTGCCGGGCGCGCGATGTCTGTCGCTCGGTGTGACTTCCTCCCTGTCGACTGGCCGCGCCCTTCGGAAGCGCGGTTTTTTTCTATGTTCACGGCCCCCCATGTCAAGAACGTGTAAAGATCCCGTTGACGCCCGCGGGCAATACGCATTAGCGTCCGGTCCATGAAGTCGGCCAGTCCGACAGGGAGCAAAAAAATCAAAGGAAAAGGGCCTGGCTTGCGGGCCCTTTTTCTTTTGCCGCACCCCACTCCCCCGATCTTCCATTTCGGGCCAACAGCGCTGGCCGGCGTTTCACCCCTGACACGCAAGCGAATGTTCGAGACCGCGCCAGAACCAGACCGAATGAATTGCCCAAGATGACCAGACCACCCGTATCGCGCTTTCCCTGATTGCCGCGCTTTTCGCGCTGCCGCTTGCCGCCCAGACCACGAAACGCGCCGGCCCGCCGATGCGCCGCAGACGCCGCCGTCGCCGATGACCTTTCGCTCGGGCGCAGCAGGTCGCGAACCGGGAGGGATCGGCGACCTATGCGCCGCAAAATTCGAAGAGTGGGAACAGCGCTGCATTCGCACCGAAAGCGGCGCCGATCCATGCCAGCTCTACCAGCTGCTGAAGGACGATCAGGGCAAAAGCGTCGCCGAATTCACCATCTTCGGCTTGCCCGCAGGGTGGCCAGCCGTCGCCGGTGCGACGATCATCGTTCCGCTGGAAACGCTGCTGACCGGGCACTGACGCATGCAGATCGACGGCATGGCGCCCAAACTCTATCCGTTCACCTGCTGCGCCCCGCTTGGCTGCGTAGTTCGTGTCGGCTTTACCGCCGAGATGGACGCGATTCAAGAAAGGCGCGAATGCGATCATGACCATCGTGCCGGTCGTCGCGCCGGATCAGAACGTGAACCTTGTCATCTCGCTGAAAGGGTTCACCGCCGGCTTCGATGCCGTGGCAAAGACCGCCAGGCACCGTAACCGCATCCACGTCCGGCCAACCGGCGCCGCCCTCCAAAAGGGGCGGCGTCCGTGCGTTTCAGCCCTACGCGCCGCTAGCGCGAGGACCGCGTTCAAGCCGCCGAAGGCAAAGGCGTTCGACAGTACCACGTTCACCGTCGCCTCGCGGGCCTTGTTCGGCACGACATCGAGCGCGCATTCGGGGTCGGGTTCCTCATAGCCGATGGTCGGGGCAATGACGCCATCGCGCAGGGCCATCAGCAGGCCAGCAACTCCACCGCCCCCGTGCCGCCGATCAGATGGCCATGCATCGACTTGGTCGACGAGATCATCGGCGGTCGGCATGGTGGCCGAACACATCGGCGACGGCGGCACATTCGGTCTTGTCGTTCGCGGCCGTTCCGGTGCCGTGGGCGTTGATATAGCCCACCTCGTCGCCTTCGATCCGGCCATCGCGCAGCGCCCCGGAAATCGCGCGGGCGGCCCCCTGCTTGGAGGGCATCACGATATCGGAGGCGTCCGAGGTCATCGCGAAACCGGCCACCTCGGCCAATATCTCGGCCCCCGGGCACGCGCATGCTCGTATTCCTCGAAAACGAACACCGCGGCACCGTCGCCCTGCACCATGCCGTTGCGGTTGAGCGAGAACGGCCGGCAGGCGTCCTTCGACATCACCCGCAGACCTTCCCAAGCCTTGATGCCGCCGAAGCACAGCATCGATTCCGACCCGCCGGTCAGCATCGCCTCGGATGCACCCAACGAACCATCTGAAAGGCGAGCCCCATCGCGTGGTTCGAACTGGCGCAGGCCGTGGCCACCGTAAAGCTGGGGCCCTTGAGGTTGAACTCCATCGACAGATGGCTTGCGGCGGCATTGTTCATCAGTTTCGGCACGACGAAGGGATGAACCCGGTTCTTTCCCTCGTCATAGACGGCCCGGTAATTGTCGTCCCAGGTGTTGACACCGCCGCCGGCCGTGCCAAGGACAACGCCGGCCTCATAGCCCAGATGCCCGTCGAAGTTCAGGCCGGATTGCGACACGGCCTGGCGCGCGGACAGCAGCGTGAACTGCGTGAACTTGTCATAAAGGACAATCTGTTGGCGGTTGAAATGCGCCTCCGGATCCCAGTTGTGCACCTGCCCGCCGATCTGGATCGACAGGCGGTCACGGTCGCGGATATCCAGCTCGGTGATCCCACATCGCCCCTCGCGGAATGCCTCGAGCGTGCCCGGCACATCGTGGGCCAGCGCATTTACCGTGCCCGCGCCGGTGATGACGACCCTGTTCATCCTGCTGCGTCAGCCGCGGGGCGATCGGCGACCAGCCCCTCGACGGCCGCGACGATCGCGGCGACGGACGAGAGTCGAACTCGCTCTGGTCCGGTTCATTCGCGTTGAAGGGCACCGAAATGTCGAAGGCTTCCTCGATCGCGAAAATCGACTCGACCAGCCCAAGGCTGTCGATCCCGAGGCTTTCGAGGGTCGATCCATGTGCACGTCCTTTTCGTCGAGCACGGCCTGCTCGGCGATGATGGTGATGACGCGGTCTTTCACGCTCTGGCTCATGGCGCCTCCCGGATATCGGTGCTCGGTGCTCGGTGCGTGATTTAGTCTGCTCTCGGTCCGGTTTGAAATGGCTTTCTGCAAGGCTGCGACCGTGGCCGCCAGACGCGGCAACCGGCGCAGCGCCTTCTGCATTTCGACATGCATGTCCATCTTGACCGCCGGATATCCCAGCAGAACCCGCCCGGCCGGTGCGTTCGTCATGATCTTGGTGGCCCCGCCGGCTATCACGTCATTGCCGACAAAGATGTTGTCATTGACCCCGCACTGCCCGCCCAGAACGACCCTGTCGCCGATGCGGGCCGAACCCGGCGATACCGACCTGGCCGCACAGCAGGCAATCGCGCCCGATCGTCACGTTGTGCCCAATGTGGACCAGATTATCGAGCTTGGTGCCGTTGCCGATCACGCGTGTCCCGGATCGTTCCCCGGTCGATGCAGACATTCGCGCCGATCTCGACGTCATCCCCGATGACGACAGCCCCGAGCGAATGGATGCGCGTCCAGCCTGGATCCTTGATCGCCGCAGCGGGTGCCGAGTGTTTCGCGGATCTCCTCGACGCCGGATTTCTCGGGCGTGACGAAGGAAAACCCGTCCCGCCGACGACAGCGCCCGGATGGCCGATGAACCTGTCGCCGATCGTCACGCGGGCGCCGATCCGCACGCCCTGCAGGAGCATCACCTCGGCCCCGATCCGCGCGCCTTCCGCAATGCTGACATGGCTTGCGATCCGCGCCCCCGGCCCGATGCGAACGCCGGGCCCGATCACCACGAACGGCCCGATCGGGCATCGGCCCCGATTTCGGCCGATGGGTCGACCAGCGCCATCGCGTGAATGCCGGGCGCGATCAGCGGACCCGGATCGAAGAGGCGCGTCAGGCGGGCCATGGCCATGCGCGGGCGCGGCACGAAGATGGCAGCCCTCAGTCCGAAGGCCCGCCAATCCGCCTCGGGCCACATCACGGCCGCGCGCGCCTCGCCCCGGGACAGGCCATCGACATATTTCTGATCCATTGCCAGCGCCAGGTCGCCCGGTCCTGCCGAGGCAGGTTCCGATGCGCCGGTGATCGGCAGATCGAGATCGCCTGCCGCGGTTGCGCCGAGCGCATGCGCGATGTCTCGGATCGTGTGGGCCATGGTCGCCTCCGGCTCGACGGCCGATCGGAGGGCCGTGCCTGCCTGATCTATCCCTGAACCCGGCCCAACACCACCCCGGCCTCGACGAGGGCATCGAAGATCCGGGCGTCACGCCCATAGATATCGGGCGATAGGTGATCTGGCCCTTCGCCGTCGGGTAGGCGGTAAAGTAGACCAGATGCACCGGGACAGGGTTCACCAGCTTGATCACGGATTCGGAGCCGGTCTTGAGATGGCTCTGAAATTCGTCCTCCGGATCGTCGCGACTGGACCTCGAGCAGCGCATAGGCGAAGATCGAAGGGATCGCCAAGCCGGATGCAGCCATGGCTGTAGGCGCGCACTCGTTGCTGCGAACAACTGCTTCTGCGGCGTGTCGTGCAGGTAGATGTTGTACTGGTTCGGGAAACATGAACTTCACCTTCCCCAGCGCATTGCCATCCGACGGCGGCTGACGCATCGAGAAGGGAAAGTTGCGCGGAGGTGTAGGAATTGAAGTTGATCGACGTCCTCGAGACGACGCGCCCGGCCCGATCAATGATCTTCAGGTGACCGGCGGCGTTCGGATTGCTTTTCAGCAGCGGCAGATATTCCCTTGTGGTGATCGAACGCGGCACATTCCAGCTCGGGTTGATGACCATGAACTCCATCTGGTCCGAGAATTCCGGGTGCGCTGATCGGGAACGTTCTTTCCGATCACGGCGCGGGTCTGAAACGTGATCCGGCCATGATCGACGATGCGCGCCGAAAAATCTGTCAGGTTGACCCAGACATACCGGCTGCCTCGGTCGATATTCATCCAACGCTCGCGCTCCATTGCGACGATGACGGATTTCAGACGCTCTTCCGGGCCGATATTGATCTGCTCGAGCGTTTCCCGGTCCGCGATGCCGTCGGCGTCCAGCCCATGCAGATACTGGAATTCCTGAACGGCGCGCTGGAGGGTCGCATCATATCGCGCCGACGCGGAGACGGGCATCAGACCCATGGCCACCAACCGGTCGCGCAGGCCCACAACCTCGGCCCCCGATCGCCCCGGCCCCAAGTCTGCCGACGACACAGTGGAGCCCCATCCGCCGCGGTCGATCAGCTGCTCCAGCCGCAGTTTCTCGCGCATCAGCATGGCGTATTCCGGCGACCGGGGCGCCAGGCCGCGAAGCACCGCCGCCGGATCGGAGCCGGCGATCGCATCGAGCGCCGCCGGGGCGTCGAACACCGGCGCGTCCCGGACGATGCCGGGATCGACCTTCGCCGCGACAACCGCACCGGCCTGCAAGTCGTGCGCGTAGTCGAGATAGGCACGGGTCATGCGCACCTCGATATCTCCGCGGTCCCGATCGGTACGGGCGGCAGCGAAGGCGGCGCCAAGCGCGCGCTCGTCGTATCGCGCCACGGGCAGACCATGCGCGCCCGCGGTGGCCAGCGCCGACAGGAAGGCGGCCCGGCGGCCGGCATCGTCCGCGTCCGTCCAGATCGACCGGTAGCCGGTCCCGCGATAGAAGGCCGCAATCACGGCGTCATCGGCAGCGGCGTCGGAGACGGCCCGTGCAAACAAGCGGTCGTCGGCCCGGGCCATCGGGGCCGCACTCAACAAAAGGCAGAGCAAGGGGATCAACCGGAACGGGAACGACGGGGCACGTACGGGCATCGGCATCAGGCAAAGGTTTCCAACTGGGCGGACTGTTGGGCGGACTGTCCGCGATTCATAGCGGCCTGTCCATCGCCAACCGCAAGATGCTGGTGGTCGTTCCACAGGATCGCGTCATCCCGGCCACGCCGAGAGTATCCGGAGCGTCAGCAATTTCCTGCCGATTAAGGTTGTGGTGCGATCTTGGCATCAATGAAGGCTTGGGTTGAGAATCGAGCTGTGACATAACGATGGTGCCTCTGGGGATAACTGGCAGACGAACCGCCGATAAGGCGGTCAAAAATACGGGACAGACGCACATCATGGCAGATTCTGGAATGACGGGCCTTACCCGGCGCGGGTTGCTTGGAATTTTCGCCGCGACGGCAGTGGCCGCGGCGCCGACCTACTCCAACGCCTTCGGCCTTCTGAAGGGTGCGGGCGACGTCAGGCGGATCAGGATGTATTCTGGCCGAACCGGTGAGAGCCTTGATACGATCTACTGGATCGAGGGCGATTACATCCCGGAAGTTCTTAAGGAAATCAATTACTTCATGCGCGACTGGCGAACCGGCACGAAGATCAAGATCGACGCGCGCACGGTCGACATCATGGCGGCTTCCCACCGGCTGATGGATGTCAGCGAACCCTACATGCTGCTGTCGGGCTACCGGAGTCCGCAGACCAACGCGATGCTGCGCTCCAAGTCGGGCGGGGTCGCGCGGAACTCGCTGCACATGAAGGGTCAGGCCGCGGATCTGCGGCTGAAGTCCCGCAGCGTCGGGCAGATGGCCAAGGCGGCCGCGACCTGTGCATCGGGCGGGGTGGGTCGTTATTCACGCTCGAACTTTGTCCACATGGATTGCGGCCCCGTCAGAAGCTGGGGCGCCTGAGTCGTCCAGTGGTTGTCGTGAAACGGGCGCCGGTGGCGCCCTTTTTCATTCGATCGCCCGGGCGTTCCGTGCGGATCTTCCGGCCGTCCCCTGAAACCCATCGCCACGACGAACTTCTCGGAACTGTCCGGCCTGCTGGCCGGCGGCTTTACGTTGGCCACCTTTGTGAAGCTCTTCTTCAGCATCGTCTGCAAGCCGATCTCCGCGCCGCCCGCCAGCACCTTGGCCACGAAGGTTCCACCCTCTTCGAGCACGTCGAGGGCGAAGTCTGCCGCCGCCTCGCACAAGGCGACGATGCGCAGATGGTCGGTCTGCTTGTGGCCCGACGAGGCGGCGGCCATATCGCTCATCACGACGTCGGCCCGGCCGCCAAGCCAGTCGCGAACCTTGTCGTCCGCACCGTCCTCGAGGAAATCGAGCTGGTGGATCTGCGCGCCGGGGATCGGCTCCACCTCCTGGAGGTCCACACCGAGCACGGTTCCGACAGGTTTGCCCGCGCGCTCGGCCAGCGCATTGACACGCGCGACCGCGATCTGGCTCCACCCGCCGGGTGCGCAACCCAGGTCGACGACGCGCGCACCGGGTTTCAGGAAGCCGAACTTGTCGTCCAGTTCAAGGATCTTGTAGGCGGCCCTGCCCCGATACCCTTCCCGTTTTGCGCGCTGCACATAGGGATCGTTGAGCTGGCGCTCCAGCCAGCGGGTCGATGACAGCTTGCGCCCCTTGGCGGTCTTCACGCGCACCCGCAACTCGCGCTGGCCGCGCCCTGATGTGGTCTTCTGATCGGTCATTCGTAGGGTCCGTCTTCCAGCACGCCATCCGCGCTCATCTGGGCGTATAGCAGCCCCTCCCGCAAACCGCGATCAGCAACAGAAAGCTGATCGGTCGGCCAGATCCGCATCGAGCGCCTGCAAGATCGCCGCACCCGACATGATCAGGGCATGGCGGTCACGGCCGATGCGCGGATCGGTGCGGCGCCCTTCCGGGCCAAGCGTCAGATAGTCGCGGATCACGACGTCGATCTGGTCCGACGACATTCGCAAGCCATCGACCTTGGCCCGGTCGTAGCGCCGCAACCCCAGAAACGAGGCGGCAACCGTCGTGACCGTGCCGGAGGTGCCGATGATCTGGAACCCCGCTCGCGGTGCCTCGGCGTTGTAGGGAGAGAACTTGGAGAGGTGTTCCTCGAAGAACCAGCTCATCAGCGCGAAACGGGCCGCATCGTCATCGACGTCGTGAAACTGGTCGCGCAGCGTCGCCACACCCAGCGGTACGGAGATCCAGTCGACGACCCGCGCCGACGGCTTTTCACCCCGTGCGTTGAAACCCGCGTGCAGGCGCATGATCGCCCGCGATCTGTCGTCCGGCTCGATCCCGGAAAGGTCGATCCAGACAAGCTCGGTCGAGCCGCCACCGATATCCACCACAAGCAGTTGTTCGGTCTGCGCGGATACGAGCGGCGCACAGGAAATGACCGCGAGCCGCGCCTCTTCCTCGGGCGCGATGATCTCGAGCTGCAAGCCCGTCTCGCGCGACACCTGCCGGATGAAGTCGCGGGCATTGCGGGCCCTGCGGCAGGCCTCGGTCGCGACGAGGCGCATGCGTCGGACGCCATGCTTCTCGATCTTCTTCTGGCAGATGCGCAAGGCCTGCACGGTCCGGATCATCGACGCACGGCTCAGCCTGCCCGACGCCTCGAGACCGACGCCAAGCTGGACGGTCTTGGAGAAGCTGTCGATGACCGTGAACTGACTGCCCTTCGGCTGGGCAATCAGCATGCGACAAGAGTTCGTGCCGAGGTCGAGCGCGGCGTAAAGCCGCGCCTGATCGGCCGACAGGGTGCCAGACGGATCGTCCGGTGGCGCAACGGGCCAGTTCCCATCGGCCGACATCGGGTCTGCGTCCGCACCCAAGGGACGCTCGGGCGTCATTTCGCCCTCCATTCATGGTTGCCCGAAGTCTAGTCGGTGCAGATTTGCGGCGCAAGCGGCGATAGGTATGCGCCCCTGTCGCGCCCGGCGGCCGCGGGTGTTTCGCCTGGCAATCGCCGGCAGGAACCACCCGACGCGATGCAGAAACGGAACCGGGTCGCTCCGCGCGCGGGAGGTGTCGAAAACCGACATCGAATGTCGTGTTGCCCTCCGTAGAAGAAGGCACGAGTTGGGAAGGGGAATCGGCTATGCCGGAGGTCACTGTTGTCTACTGGCGCGACATCCCGGCGCAGGTGATCGTCGGCAAGGGCCGCAGCGGTTCCAAGGTGCAATTGTCGGAGCGCTTCGAGAAGGCGATCGACAGATGCGCGATGAAGATCGGCGCCAGGGATGCCGACGCCTACATGGCGGAATGGCGCAAGGCCGATCCCTATGTCGTCGACGGCGAGCAGAGCGAAGTGGCCGCACGCGAGGCGGCGCGTCTGGAAGCGGAATTCGACCCGGCACGCCTCAAGGTGCTGATCGACAATGATGGCCGGGCCTAGCGGCACGATATGCTGCGGCGTCTTCAGGAGAGCATGATGGCACTTTTCAATTTCCGCCGCGACACCCAGACCGCGCCTGTCGGCGCAGACCTGGAGGCGCTGCTCGACGGGTTCTCGATCGAGGTGATGCCCCGCACCGCCGAAAAGGTCGAGAATTTCCGCGATCTTCTGCCACAGGACACGCGCGTCTACATCGCCCACATCGACGGCACGCCGATCGAAGAGATGGTTGCCACCGCCAGACGCCTGGCGGGCGAGGGGTTTTCGGTGATGCCGCATTTCCCCGCGCGGATCATCAAGGATCGCGCCATGCTGGCGGACTGGATCGCGCGCTACCGCGGCGAGGCTGATGTGCGGCAGGCATTGCTGCTTGGGGGCGGCGTGCCGAAGCCGGCAGGTGCGTTCGACAACTCGATGCAGATGATGGAGACGGGGCTGTTTGATGGTTTCGAACGTCTGCATGTTGCAGGCCACCCCGAGGGCAACAAGGACATCGACCCCGACGGGTCGGACCGGATGGTGATGGAGGCCTTGCGCTGGAAACAGGCGTTCAGCGAACGTACCGACGCGAAGATGGCGATCGCCACGCAATTCTGTTTCGAGGCGGGCCCGGTGATCGCCTGGGCCGATCGCCTTGCGGCAGAGGGTATCGCGCTGCCGATCCATATCGGCGTGGCGGGCCCCGCCAAGCTTCAGACACTGATCAAGTTCGCCATTGCCTGCGGCGTCGGCCCGTCCTTGCGGGTGCTTCAGAAACGGGCCATGGATGTGACCAAGCTGCTGCTGCCCTATGAGCCGAGCGAGTTTCTTGGCGAATTGGCGGCGCACAAGGCAAAGACCCCGGGCTTCGGGATCGAACGGGTTCACTTCTTCCCTCTGGGAGGCATAAAGACCAATGCCACCTGGGTTACCGAAAATGGCGGCGCCTCGGGCGTTCCGGCCTCTCACGCGTAAGGACCGCTCCACATCATGACCCGCACCGTCATCGAATCGAAAACCAAGACCGTCGTGATCGGCTTCGACGAGCCCTTCTGCGTGATCGGCGAGCGGATCAACCCGACCGGCCGCAAGAAACTTGCGGCCGAACTGGAGGCCGGCGACTTTTCGACCGTCGAAAGGGACGCGCTCGAGCAGGTCGCCTGCGGTGCCATGGTTCTCGATGTGAATTCCGGCGCCGTCTTCACCAACAAGATGGCTTCGGACCCCCGCTACGCCGACAACAATTTCGTCGAACCCCCGTTGATGCGCGAGTTGATCCTGCGGATTCAGGCGATCGTCGACGTTCCGCTGTGCATCGACAGCTCGGTTCCCGGCGCTCTGGAGGCCGGGCTTCAGAACTGCGAAGGCCGCCCCCTGCTGAACTCGGTGACGGGCGAGGAAGAACGCCTGGAACTCGTGCTGCCGCTGGTCAGGAAATACAACGTGCCGGTTGTCGCGATCTCGAATGACGATACCGGCATCTCGCAGGATCCCGACGTGCGCTTTGCCGTGGCCAAGAAGATCGTGGAACGGGCTGCCGACCATGGCATCCCCGCCCATGACATCGTTGTCGATCCGCTCGTGATGCCTGTGGGCGCCATGGCTTCGGCCGGTCAGCAGGTGTTCGCGCTTGTCCGGCGCCTGCGCGAGGAACTTGGCGTCAACACCACCTGCGGTGCATCCAACATCAGTTTCGGCCTTCCCCACCGCCATGGCATCAATGCGGCCTTTTTGCCGATGGCGATCGGTGCGGGGATGACCAGCGCGATCATGAACCCCGTCCGTCAGGTGGAGATGGAAGCGATCCGTGCCGCAAACTTCCTGATGAATCACGACGCGAACGGCGGGGAGTGGATCCGCTTCTCGAAAGTGATCGAGGCTGTCGAAGGCGGCCTGAGCTTTGCCGAGGCCAGTGCGGCAGCCACGCAGGCGACATCCGGCCGGCGCGGCGGCAGGCGGGCGCGGGGCTGACCCCGGCATCGGATCGCCCGCCCTGCCCTGCCCCCCCCCCCACGACCTTCAGGCCGAGGCCCCGGCGCTCGGGCGCGGGGGCACGATCGCGGCAACCCTTGCAAATCCACGGCCCAGGGCTGCGGACCCTGCCCGAAGGCATCCGCCGGGCGCAGGATATCCGCCGTGCGGCGTGCCAAAACCGGCGCGATTGACCGCAATGACGTTTCCGCGTCGCCGTGCGGCGCGAACAGGCATGGCGCGGTCACCCGGCGCCCCTAGATAGGCTCTGGAAACGGAGATGCGAACCATGACCGACGATGCCCTCGTTATCTTCACGCCCTCGGGCAAGCGCGGACGATTTGCGCTGGGGACACCGATCCTGACGGCGGCGCGCCAGCTTGGGGTCGATCTCGATTCGGTCTGCGGCGGGCCGTGGCATCTGTTCGAAGTGCCAGATCACGCCCGGCTACGGCGAGTTTCCAAAACACGGGGTGACGGTCGGCGCGGATGCGCTGTCGGAGTGGAACGCGGTCGAGGAGCGCTACAAGCGATCCGCGGCCTGGCGACGGCCGGCGCCTCGGGCTGCCAGGCCAAGGTGATGGGCGATGTGGTGATCGACGTGCCGCCCGAAAGCCAGGTTCACAAGCAGGTCATCCGCAAATCGGCCACCGAGCGCGACATCGTGATGGATCCGGCCACCCGGCGCCTTTACGTCGAGGTCGAAGAACCCGACATGCACGAACCGACAGGCGATTTCGAGCGTCTGTCGAGCGGCGCTGCTCGAACAATGGCAGGTCGCAGGATGTCGAGGCCGATCTGCGCGTGCTGCGCCGTCTGCAACCGACCTTGCGCAAGGGCGAATGGAAGGTGACTGTCGCCCTGCACCAAGGGCAACCATGACACACGCCCGCGCCTGCTCGACATCTGGCCCGGCTATCACGACGGCGCGCTTTACGGCCTGGCGATCGACCTCGGATCGACCACCATCGCCGCCCATCTGTGCGATCTGCGCGACGGTACTGGTCCTTGCGCTCGTCCGGCGTGATGAACCCGCAGATCCGCTTTGGCGAAGACCTGATGAGCCGCGTCAGCTATGTGATGATGAACCCCGGCGGCGATGTCGAAATGACCGCGGCCGTCCGCGCCGCGCTCAACGGGCTGGTCCAGGTCGATCGCCACCGAGGCCGGGGTCGACCCGAACGCGATCTACGAAATCGGTCTTCGTCTGCAATCCGGTGATGCACCACCTGCTGCTCGGCATCGATCCGGTGGAACTGGGCCAGGCCCCCTTCGCGCTGGCGACCAGCAGCAGCCTGTCGCTCGATGCCCGCGAGCTCGACCTGACGGCCGTGAACCGTGCCGCCCGGGTCTATGTCCTGCCCTGCATCGCCGGCCATGTCGGGGCCGATGCCGCAGCCGTGGCGCTGTCGGAAGAGCCGAACAAATCCAAGGACATGGTGCTGATCGTCGATGTCGGCACCAACGCCGAAATCCTGCTTGGCAACAAGACGCCGGGTGCTGGCCTGCTCCAGCCCGACCGGCCCCGCGTTCGAGGGCGCGCAGATCTCCAGTCCGGCCAGCGCGCCGCCCCGGGCGCCATCGAGCGGGTCGAGATCGACCCCGTGACCAAGGAGCCGCGCTTTCGCGGTGATCGGGTCCGATCTCTGGTCGGACGATCCCGGCTTCGCGGACGGCGACGGGCAACGACCGGCGTCACCGGCATCTGCGGGTCCGGGCATCATCGAGGCGGTGGCCGAGATGCGCATGGCCGGGCCTTGTCGATCCAGCGCGGGCTGATCGGTCGGCCGAACAGACCGGAACGACCGCGCAGCGTCCCCGACGGGCGCACGCATGGCTATGTGCTGCACGACGGCAGCGGCCGAGGGCGGGCCGCTGATCACCGTGACCCAAGGCGACATCCGCGCGATCCAGCTTGGCGAAAGCCGCGCTTTATGCCGGTGCGCGAGCTGCTGATGGACGAAATGGGCGTCGAATCGGTCGACCGGGTCGTGCTGGCCGGGGCCTTCGGGGCCCATATCAGCCCGAAACACGCGATGGTGCTGGGCATGATCCCGGACGCCCCGCTCGACCAGGTCACCTCGGCCGGCAACGCCGCAGGCACCGGCGCGCGGATCGCCCTGTGCAATGTCGCCGCGCGCGATCGCAGATCGAGGCGACGGTGCATGAGATCCACAAGGTCGAAACCGCCATCGAGCCGCGCTTTCAGGAACATTTCGTCAACGCCAACGCCATTCCGCACGCGACCGACCCCTTCCCGGAACTGCACCGGATCGTGACCCTGCCCGATGTCAGCTTCAACACCGGCGGCGGTGGCGAAGGCGGGCGGAGGCGGCGGCGCGCCTGACCCCCCCCGCGAGACGGCCGTTGCAGTACGCCTCGCCGTGCGGCGTCACCAAGGCCACGGCATCCCGGATACCGGGCGCCGTGGCTCTTATTGGACCCTGTTGTCAGGCCGACTTGAGCATGCCGTCGGCCTTGAGGCCGGAATAGCATTCATCCAGCGACTTGCGCGCCCGCTCGATCAGAATGTCGATTTCCGAAGGAGTGATGATCAACGGCGGAGAAATGATCATCCGGTCACCGACATGGCGCATCACGAGGTCGTTCGCGAAACACCGCTCGCGGCAGCGGTAGCCGACCTTGCCGGCCTCGCTCGCGAATTTTGCGCGTTTCGCCTTGTCGGGTGTCAGCGCGATGGAACCCATCAGGCCGACAAGCTGCGCCTCGCCGACCAGCGGATGATCGGTCAGCGCGCGCCACTTTGCGGCAAGATAGGGATGGGCCACATCCCGCACATGCTCGATGACCTTCTCTTCCTGAAGGATCCGAAGGTTCTCCAGCGCCACCGCTGCCGCGACCGGATGACCCGAGTAGGTGTAGCCGTGGTTGAAATCGCCGGCCTGCCCCACGGTGTCGGCGATCTCGTCGCAAACGATCGACCCCCCGATGGGCAGGTAGCCCGAGGACAGGCCCTTGGCTATGGTCATGATGTGCGGCTTGATCCCGAAGGTCTGGCTGCCGAACCAGGCGCCGGTCCGCCCGAACCCGGTGATGACCTCGTCCGCGATCAGCAGGATACCATATTTGTCAACGATGCGCTGCACTTCCGGCCAGTAGCTCGCAGGCGGAACGATCACTCCGCCGGCGCCCTGGATCGGCTCGCCGATGAACGCCGCCACATTCTCGACCCCCAGTTCGAGGATCTTCTCTTCGAGTTCGCGCGCCCGCATCAGGCCGAATTCCTCGGGCGTCATGTCGCCGCCCTCGGAATACCAGTCAGGCTGGCCGATATGCTCCACCCCGTCGATCATGCCACCATGCGCATGGATATAGGTCATCCCGCCCAGGCTGCCGCCGCCCAGGGTGGACCCGTGGTAGCCGTTCTTGCGTGAGATGATGACCCGCTTTTCCGGCTGGCCCTTGATCGCCCAATAGCGCCGCACAAGGCGGATATTGGTATCATTCGCCTCGGAGCCCGATCCGGCGAAGAACACATGGTTCAGATCGCCCGGGGCAAGTTCGGCGATCTTGGTTGCAAGCGCGATGGCCGGCACATGAGTTGTCTGGAAGAAGGTGTTGTAATAGCTCAATTGTTCTATCTGCCTTGCGGCGACATCGGCCATTTCCTTGCGTCCGTAGCCGATGTTCACGCACCAGAGCCCCGCCATGCCGTCGAGGATGCGATGCCCCTCGCTGTCGGTCAGCCAGACGCCCTTGGCCCCGGTGATCACGCGCGCGCCCTTGGTCGCAAGCTCTCCCCCGGCGGTGAACGGCATGATGTGGTGCGCGGCGTCGAGCGCTTGCAGTTCGGCCGTCGGCAGATGGTTCGTGATCTTGTTCATGGCGTCCTCAGGGGTTGGCTCGTGGCACGGGGCTTGGCGCGACCGGAATCGATCCGTCGGTTTCCCCAGCAATATGATCAAATTACCGAGGATGCAAGAATTTGATCAAATATCGCCGGCCGTCAGCGCCGTCCGGACATGCTCCACACCCTGCGCGATATCGCTTTCGATGGCACGGGCCAGCGCACCGGCATCGCGGGCCCGCATCGCCGCAAGGGCTTCGCCGTGCCGATCGGGCAGGTTTTCCGTCCCACTCTGCGCGCAGACCACCCGCAGCGACGGACCGAACCGAAGCCAGAGCGACCGCGCCATGTCTTCGAGGACGGGGGCCTCCGATGCATCGTAAAGCGTGAAGTGGAACCGGTGATTGCCCGAGAGATAGCTCTGCACATCACCCGCCTGGATCGCCCGGTCCACGCCCGCGTCGATCGCCTCAAGCTGTGCGACGCGATCGTTGGTCAACCGCGGGCAAGCCAGGGCCGCAAGTTGCGGCTCGATCGTCAGCCGCGCAAATGCGACCTGGTCGAGCAGCGCCGGCGTCAGATGGGGGACCACGACCCGGCGGTTGCCCAGCAGTGTCAGGGCACCCTCCGCGATCAGACGCCTGATCGCTTCGCGGACCGGCGTCATTCCGGCGTCCAGATCCCGCGTCAGGCCCTGGATGGTGACAGGCTGCCCAGGTTAAGGCGCCCGAACAGGACCATGTCGCGCAGCCGGCCGTAAGTGACCTCATGGGTCGGGATCTTTCGGTCTTGCGCGTTCATGTCCGGTCCGAGGGCTACATATGATCAAATTAGGCCGCGTGGCCCCTGCGATCAAGCGCCCTGCGCGCGGCACTCTTGACGTGGTGGCATTTCAGCCGCAATCGTCGGGCGGACAGGCTGCGTCAGGCAGGTCTGGGGGAGGCTGGCTTGGACGACGTCTGCGATGCTCTGCCGCCCGTTCCCACCTTGCATCCAGCTGCCATGCTCGACGTGCCGGCATGAACCGAATCGTCCATCCGCGGTTCGTGCTTTTCATCCTGCTGGCAGGCGTGACGACCGCTATCTCGCCTACATGAAGCTGGAGGAGGCGGTGGTCTTCGGATTTACATCGCCTCGCTGGCCTTCATCGTGGCGAGTATCCCGCTGTGGCTGGAGGACCGGCCCGACGAGGCGCGCCGGCGCGGCGCGCGGACGACGGCGGCCGTACGGTGCTTCTGATCATATCGACCGCCGTGCTGGCGGCGGTCGTCGCGCCGCTGGCCCGGATGATCCAGACCCGAGAGGCGGTCGACGATGCCGGAGCTCGCTTCAGGTGATCGCGACGCTGATCCTCGCCTGGCTTTTCGTCAACCTGATCTATGCGCATCACTATGGGCAACTCTACTACGATCAGGAAGAACGCGGCGACGTGGGAGGGCTCGACCTTCCGGCAAGGGCGAACCGGTCTTTGCCGATTTCTGCTATTTCGCCTTCGCCGTCGGCATGACCTCGGCCACATCGGACGTGAACATCGAATTGCGCCCGGATGCGGCGCGCGACGCTGCACGGCCTGCTGGCCTTCGTGTTCAACCTCGGGATCATGGCGCTGGTGATCAACGTCCTGTCGGGGTGTTGTGATGTTCAGCGGCCGGTCATCGCCTCTGCCAGAAGCGCGCCGAACGTCGCCGGGCGGCACGTCGTCGGCCACGAAGGCCTCGCCGATCCCGCGCGCAAGGATGAAGCGAAGCCGGCCGTCGACCACCTTCTTGTCCTGCGCCATCAGCTCGAGCAGCCCTCCGGCCCCGGCAGGTCGCCGGGAATGTCGGCAAGATCGGTCTTCATCCCCATGGCCCGCAGATGCGCGCGCACCCGGCTGGGCTCTTCCTGCGAACACAAGCCCGAGCCGCGACGAGCTCGAAGGCCAGCGCGCAGCCGATGGCCACGCCTTCGCCGTGCAGCAGCCGGTCGGAATAGCCCGTCGCCGCCTCGAGCGCGTGGCAGAAGGTGTGGCCGAGGTTCAAGAGCGCGCGCTCGCCCTCCTCGGTCTCGTCGCGCCTGACGATGCCGGCCTTCATCTCGACCGACCGGGTCCGACCGCCTGCTGGCGCAGCTCCCATCGCCCGCCGGCGAGCGCCGGGCCGTTCGCCTCCAGCCAGTCGAAGAAGGCGGCATCGCCCAGCAGCCCGTATTTCACCACCTCGCCATAGCCCGAGAGGAAATCGCGCGCCGGCAGCGTGTCCAGCACGTCGATGTCGGCCAGCACCAGGCTGGGCTGGTGAAAGGCGCCGACCAGGTTCTTGCCGTGCGCGCGTGTTGATCCCGGTCTTGCCGCCGACCGAACTGTCGACCTGCGCCAGCAGCGTCGTCGGGATCTGCACGAAGCGCACGCCCCGGCGCAGGACCGCGGCGGCAAAGCCCACGAGATCGCCGATCACCCCGCCTCCGAAGGCGATGACCACGTCGCGCCGCTCGACCTTGTGCTCCAGCAGGCCTCGGTGCAGCGGGCAAGCTGTTCCCAGCCCTTGGTGGCCTCGCCGGCTGGCAGCGCGATCGACTGGTGGTCTATCCCGCCCGCCGCAGACCCGCGCACAACGGTCGAGGTGATGCGCCGCCACGGTGGCGTCGGTCACGACGACCACGCGCGGTCGGCGCAGAAGCGGCGCGATCTCGGCGCCGGCCCGGTCGATCAGTCCCGACCGATCCGCACCTCGTAGGATCGCGCCCCCAAGGCCACGCCGACCGTCTGCAGTTGCATGCTCATCCTTTCAAGCACGTCGACGCGCCGTTCCAGCGCCAGCACGACCTGTCTTGCCATCTCCTCGATGCGAAGCTCCGGCCGGCTGTCGACCGAGATATCGGCCAGTCCGTAGATCGGCACCCGTGCCTCGTAGATCGTCCGCAGCGTCTCGCGCGGGTTGGCGGTCCGCAACAGCGGCCGGGTCGATTTGTGCCGGACCCTTTGCCACAGAAGATCAAGATCGGCGCGCAGCCAGACCGACACGCCATGCGTCGCGATCAGCTTGCGATTCGTGTCCGACAGGAAGGCCCCGCCGCCGGTCGACAGGACACATGGCGTGCCCCGCAGCAGACGCGCCAGCACCTCGGTCTCGCGCGCGCGGAAGAAGGCTTCGCCGTCACGCTCGAAAATCTCGGCGATCGACTGGTTGGCGGCGCGGACGATCTCTTCATCCGAATCGAGAAAGGGCACGTTCAGCACCTTGCCAAGCTGCGTTCCGACAGCGGTCTTGCCCGCCCCCATCATGCCAACCATCACAAGTGTCTTCTTCAATCGCCACGTCACGTTTGGCAATGTCCCGCCCAGCATAGACTTTCGATCCTGAATGGCGTGAACTCGACTCAAATGCCATATATAATCACGGCGTCCGGCTCGGGGCCTAGCCTCGTGACCTCGGACCAACGTCAGAAAAACAAGGCTGGGCAGGCATGTTTCGCATCGTGAAGATTATTCTGGTGCTGGTTCTGCTGGGGCTGATCGCCCTTGCAGGCTACGCATATCTTGGCGACATGTCGCCCCGGCAGGCCCCAGTGACCCAGCCGGTGACGCTCGATGTCGACTAGGCTCCGCGCCGCGCCGCTTCTTGTCGCTTTGCTGATGCCGGGCGCCGCCGGCGCCGAGGCTCCGCTTTCGGCCATCGACTGGTTGTCCAAGTCGGTCGCGGCGCCCTCGCAAGCACCCGGAGCGTCACGCGACGAGCCTGCGGTTTCCAGCGCCGTGATGCCCGAGGATATCGCCGTCTCGGTGCTGGACGGGACGTCGCTGGATGCCACCGGCCTGCTTGCGCCGTCAGTCACGGGATTGCCCCGCGTCTTGTGGGGACTGGGGCGGACGGATGAAATCGTCGCGCAGATCCGCGATGCGCGCAACGACAGCCTGCCTGCGCTGCAATCGCTGATGACGACGCTGATGCTGGCCGAAGCCGAGCCGCCGGCCGACGCGGGCGGGCGGGGCGAGTTGCTGCTTGCGCGGGTGGACAAGTTGTTGTCGGTCGGCGCGCTGGAACAGGCTGCCGCCCTGCTCGACGCCGCGGGGTCCACCGAACCGGAGGTCTTTCGCCGGGCGTTCGACGTGGCCCTGCTGACCGGCGCCGAGGATGGCGCCTGCGAGACGATGCGCGAAAACCCGCAGATTGCCCCGACATTCCCGGCGCGGGTCTTCTGCCTCGCCCGGTCGGGCGACTGGAACGCGGCCGCCCTCACGTTGCGCACCGCGCAGGCGCTTGGCTACGTCTCGGACGACGAAGACGCCCTGCTGTCGCGTTTTCTCGACCCGGACCTCTACGAAGGTGATCCTCCTCTCGACAAGCCCCTGCGTCCGACGCCACTGGTCTGGCGCATGTTCGAGGCCATCGGCGAGCCCCTGCCCACCAACGCCCTGCCCCTGGCCTTTGCGCAGGCCGAGCTTCGGGACACCGCCGGCTGGAAGTCGCAGATCGAGGCGGCCGAGCGTCTGGCCCGCAGCGGCGCGATCGCGCCAAATCGCCTGTTCGGGCTTTACACTGACCGCAAGCCGGCAGCGTCGGGCGGGGTATGGGACCGCGTCGCAGCCGTTCAGGGGCTGAACGACGCCCTCGAGGCGGGTGACACGGCGCTTGTCGAGCAACTGCTGCCGGGGGTCTGGTCCGAAATGGCGAAGGCGGAACTCGAGGTGCCGTTCGCCACGCTGTTCGCCGATCGGTTGCACGGCCTTCAGCCGACCGGGGCCGCTTCGGCGCTTGCCTTTCGGATCGCGCTGCTTTCGCCGGATTATCGCACACTGGCCCAATCCTTTGCGCCAATCGACGTGACAGACCGCTTTCTGACGGGTCTGGCCAAGGGGTCGCTTGACGGCCTCGTGCCGCCCGACAGCCTGGGGCGTGCAATCGCGCCGGCCTTTGTCGACCCACGACTGGGTTCGGCGTCGCTCAAGCTGATCGAAGAGGCGCGGATCGGCGAGGCCATCCTGCGGGCCACGGACCTGATCGGTTCGGGCCTTCAGGGCGACCTGCCCCGGGTGACCGAAGGGCTGGCCCTGCTGCGCACGATCGGACTGGAGGACGCGGCGCGGCGGACCGCCCTCGAACTCATGCTGCTCGAACGGCGGGGCTGATCGGGTGGATCGCTGGATCTCCAGTTTTCTCGATGCGCAAGCCGCGGAGCGCGACGCGGCGCGGAACACCCGGCTCGCCTATGGGCGCGACCTGATGGATTTCAGCGGCTTTCTCGCGCGCCGGGACAAGGATTTCTCGACCGCCGTGCGGGGCGATGTCGAGGCCTATCTGGTCGGCTGCGAAGCAAGCGGCCTGTCCAAGGCGACGCGCGCGCGGCGTTTGTCCTCGATCCGGCAGTTGTTCCGCTTCGCCCATGAGGAAGGTCTTCGGGCCGACAACCCGGCCCTGCCGATCAAGGGGCCGGGCCGGGTTCAGCGTTTGCCCAAGACCCTGAGCCAGGACGAGGTGGCGGCGCTTCTCGATGCGGCGGCGACACAGGGCAAGCCGGGTGACCTCGTGCGTAATCGCTGCCTGATGGAGTTGATCTATGCCACCGGCATGCGTGTGTCCGAACTCGTCGAACTGCCCGTGGCGGCCGTCCGGGGCGACCCGCGGATGATCCTCGTCAAGGGCAAGGGCGGCAAGGAACGGATGGTGCCGTTGACCGAAACGGCCCGACTTGCGCTTGCGGAGTGGCTGGCCGAGCGCGCGGCGCAGGAAGAAGCGGCCGCCGAGACGCCCGTCGTGCCGTCGCGCCATCTCTTTCCGGCACATGGCAAGGCCGGCCATCTGACCCGCCAGGGTTTTCACGCCCTCGTCAAGATGCTGGCGGTGGCCGCGGGGCTCGACCCGGCCCGTGTCACCCCCCACACGCTTCGCCATGCCTTTGCGACGCATCTTCTCGAGGGAGGCGCGGACCTGCGGGTGATCCAGACACTGCTCGGTCATGCCGATCTCGCAACCACCGAGATCTATACCCATGTGGTGGACGAGCGGCTTAGGGCGCTGGTGCTGGAGCATCATCCGCTGGCCCGCAAGCGCTAAGCAGTTGCGTGTTTCCCGCCGCGACCGCATAACCATGCCTGTTCACAGGAAGGCACCATGGATACTGCGGTTTACGATGCTTCGTTCTGGCTGACGGTTCTTGCCATTCTCGGCCTTCTTGTCGTCTCAGCCTTCTTTTCGGGATCCGAGACAGCGCTCACCGCGTCCTCGCGCAGCAAGCTTCGCGCTCAGGCCGACAAGGGCCAGGCGGGTGCGGCCGTTGCCCTCGAGGTGACCGAGGACAACGAGCGGATGATCGGCGCCCTCCTTTTGGGCAACAACGTCGTCAATATCCTGGCCGCGTCGCTTGCGACCGCGCTGCTGACGCGGACCTATGGCAACTCGGGCGTGGCCCTTGCGACGCTCATCATGACGCTTCTGGTGCTGGTCTTCGGCGAGGTGCTGCCCAAGACCTACGCGATCACCAACGCGGAACCCGCCGCATCGCGCGTGGCCCCGGTGATCCGTGTGGTGATCGTGCTGTTTTCCCCCGTGATCTCCATCGTCCGCGCTCTGGTCCGCGGCATTCTGCGGCTTTTCGGCGTCCGGGCGGACCCGGATGGCCACATCCTGGCGCTGCGCGAAGAGATTGCCGGCGCGATCGCCCTCGGCCACAGCGAAGGCGCCGTGGAGAAGGAAGACAGGGACCGCCTGCTTGGCGCGCTGGATCTGAGCGACCGGACCGTCGACGAGATCATGACCCATCGCAGCAAGATCGAGATGATCGACGCCGATCGCAGCCCCGACGACATCCTGACCCAATGCCTCGCGTCGCCGCACACCCGCCTTCCTATCTACCGCGGCAGCGACGAGAACATCCTGGGCGTCATCCACGCAAAGGATCTTCTGCGAGAGGTCGACAGGCTCATTCGCGGACATCAGGGCGATCTGGCATCGCTGAAGAACCTCGATATCCTGAAGGTCGCGATGAAGCCCTATTTCGTGCCGGAAACGACCGCGCTCGATGACCAGATGCGCCAGTTTCTCAAGCGGCGCACACATTTCGCCATGGTGGTCGACGAATATGGTGCCCTGCGGGGGATCATCACGCTCGAGGACATTCTCGAAGAGATCGTCGGCGAAATCACCGACGAGTTCGATCTGGCGCAGGAAACGGTGCTGAAGCGATCCGAGGCGGGCGACTACCTCGTCGAGGGCGCGATGACAATTCGCGATCTCAACCGGGCCATGGACTGGCAGTTGCCGGATGACGAGGCCAACACGGTGGCCGGCCTCGTCATCCACGAAGCACAGATGATCCCGACCGAAGGTCAGGCGTTCAGTTTCCACGGTTTCCGCTTCGAGGTCGTGACCCGCCGCGAGAACCGCCTGACGAAGCTCAAGATCAGGCGGCTCTAGGCGCGCTGCCGCCGCCAGTCGTCGATGGCCGCGTTCGGGTCATCGGGCGGCACCGGGGCTGCGTCGGCGACGGTCTGGGGAACCGGCGCGCTGACCGGACGGTTACGAAAGTAATAGGCCTCGCGGGCGCCGAAGTAGAAACTCACGATCGCCCCGAGCAGCCACCAGAGCGGCTCGGGAACCAGATTGAGCCCCACCATCCGCTCTCCGAAGCCGGGCGGATCGACCATCGCATAGGCGAACAATCCCAGCGTGCCGAACGCCAGCATCGGCCTTGGAAGCCGGTTGATCCCGTTCACAAGGCGGTCGAACAGGGTTTCACCCACGTTCTGAAACTCGGCACCATGTTGCGCCAACGCGGCTGCCTGTGCCTCGGCCGACAATTCCATCCGCCGCGTCGCATTCGCGGTGAAGACCTCCGAGACATCCCGGACGGTGGTCCCAAGGGCCGAAACCGCGCCCGAAGATCCGAGTATCTTGCCGATCACGCCCATTGTGCCACCCTCGCCTTGTGCTGCGCGTCCGACAGCCGGTAGCGCGCCGAAACGAATTCCTCCGCGCGCAGGATCCACCCTCCCTTCGCCGCCGTCCCGGCGCCGGGCGTATTTCCGGCTTGCGGGACGCGCATCGCCCAAGGCGTAGTAGTAGTTGCGCCGCGATATCCCATAGGCGTCCGCCAGATAGCTGGGTGCCGCCTCGGCGGCCCGCCGCGCCGCGGCCACGGTTTCGGGCCCGATCGCGCCGTCGACAGCGCAGGGGAACCCCATCGAGGTCAAAAGCCGCTGTAGCAGCCGCGTCGCATTGGCCCCGGCGTTGACATACATGTCAAAGACCGAGGCCTGAAGCATCTCGGGCAGCGCATCTATGCCGGGCCGCCGGAAATAGTGCTCGACAAAGATGTTCACCGCCTCGTCCCGCGTCAGCGCGCGCACGTCATCGTCGGTGATCTTGCCATCGCCGGTCGGATCCAGCCCCAACCGCCGCATGGTATGGATCGTGACACCGTGGTTGGTGCTGCCCCCCGGATCCGCGGGGTCGTTCACATAGCCCCCCTCTCGGGCGACAATCTTCTCGGCCAGTTCACGGACCGTTGCCATGTTCACCTCCTGATTTCGGATCCGATGGACCCGCAAAGTCAGAAGACTGGGCGAATGTCGATTAATCCTTGTAAAATCAACCGTTCGGTGCGGCGTTCGGATCGACGAAGACCCCTTGCGCCTTCAGCGCGTCGACCACTTCCTTGGGCATGTAGGTTTCGTCATGCTTGGCCAGGATTTCCGTTGCCTGAAACACGCCGTCCACATAGCGCCCGGTTCCGACCATGCCCTGACCTTCGCCAAACAGATCGGGAAGGACGCCGGTAAAGCTGACGGGAATGGTCGCGTTGGTATCGGTCACCCGGAATGTCACCGTCTCGCCCTGCCCGCGCGTGATCGACCCGTCCTCGACGAGGCCGCCGATCCGGAACACCTCGGTCGGAGACGGTGGCGTCTCGGCGACCTGGGTCGGCGTCCTGAAGAAGTTGATCCCGTCCTTCATCGCATAGCCGATCAGCGCGGTCGATGCCGCCAGCGCCACTGCCGCCAGCGCGATGACCTGGATGCGCCGTTTCTTCTTTAGCCCCTTCATCGTCCCCTCACGGGAAAACCGGGGCCATAGTCAGACCGGCGGCTTCCTCAATCCCCAGCATCAGGTTCGCGTTCTGGATGGCCTGGCCGGACGAGCCTTTGGTCAGGTTGTCCAGCACCGCGACAACGATCGCGCGGCCCGCCATCCGATCTCCGACGACCCCGACATGCACATAATTGGAGCCTCGAATGTCCCGTGTCGAGGGGAGTGCGCCGAAAGGAAGCACCTTGAGGAACGCCTCCGGAGCATATCGCTTCGCCAGCGTGGCATGAATGATTGCCGGATCACCATCGAGATAGACCGTAGCAAGAATACCGCGGTTCATCGGCACGAGGTGCGGCGTGAACTGGACAGCGACCGGGCGACCGGCGGCCTTCGAGAACTCCTGGTCGAACTCACCGAGGTGGCGGTGCTTGCCACCAGCCGAATAGGAGTGCGCGCCCTCCGACAACTCCGCATGCAGGAGGTTTTCCTTGAGCGAGCGCCCCGCACCGCTGACGCCGGCCTTCAGGTCGATCACGATGCGGTCGAGGTCGATCACGCCCGCCTCGATCAGCGGCGTGACGGCATATTGCCCGGCCGCGGCGTTGCAGCCTGTGCCCGCGACAAGCCGGGCCTGCCGGATTTCCTCGCGATAGAACTCGGTCAGACCGTAGACCGCTTCGGCCTGAAGCGCAGGCGCGGCATGCGGTTGGCCGTACCACGTCTCATAGGCAGCCGTATCGCGCAGCCGGAAGTCGGCCGAAAGATCGACGATCTTCAGCGATGCGGGAAGGGCTCGCGATCACCTCCTGGCTGGTTGCGTGCGGCAAGGCGCAAAAGCACAGGTCGATCGCCGAGAAATCCATGTCGTCGATCTTGCGCAACACCGGCAGGTCCATGTGGCGCAGGAACGGAAAGACCTGATCCATCGAAAGCCCGGCCTTCCGGTCGGCCGAAAGGGCTGCAATCCGCATCGACGGATGCCCGCCGATCAGACGCACCAGTTCGGCGCCGGTGTAACCCGAGGCGCCCAGGATCGCGATCTTCAGGGTCATGTGGCCCCTCTCCGAGGTTCAGACATTCGCGCTCGAGTGATGGGACATGGGTCCGGCGAGTGCAAGGGGCAAGGTCGCGCTGATGCGTCCGCGCCCGGATGGGGACGATGAGGACACAACCGCGATATCTGCCGGGCGGGATCCCTGATCCTTGATCCTGATCAATGAGATCAGCTCACATTCTGCCGTAGGAATATGAAAGCCCGCGCCGGCAAGAATACCCGGTCGTGGTGCAGGACAAGAAGTTCATGCTGGAAGGAGTTGGTATGAAGACGACAGGCAAGACCGATCTGGCACATGCGATCCTGGGACTGGTGATCGCTTGCGGCCTTGGGGCGACACCCATGGCGGCGTCCGCCCAGACCGCCGACCCTGCAAAGCTCCGCTGCACGGCGAGCATGGTCAGTTCCATGGCGACGGTCGAGGACTTTTGCAGTTGCAAGATCGTGACCACCGGCACGATCCGCGCGATCCAGCGGCGGCCCGATTTCCCGAACATCCTCGCGGCGACGAACGCACGTTGCCCGGCGCTTGCCATCGTGCTGTCGGACGTCGCGACGCAGGCGACACCGATGAGGGAAAACGATTTGAAAACGACCAGCACGGAAAGGGCCCCGAGGGGGTCCGCGATGCCACGGGCGGCGCATCGACCGGAGGCGGCACCAGCACGGGAACAGGTGGCGGCGATACCGGGTCAACCGGGGATACCGACACCGGTGACGCTGGGCACGGCCACGGTCAGGGCGCGGGCAAGGGCCAGGGCGGCGGCAAGGGCCAGGGGGGCGGCGCGGGCTGTGGCGATGGTGGCGGCAACGGAAACGGTCAGGGCGCGGGGCATGCCGGAGGCGCGGGTGGAGGCGGTGGCGGCCATGAGGGCACGGAAGGGCATCAGAGCGGCGGCGACGGTCATGGCGATGGCGAAGACCTGGCGGGAAACTGCCTGCCCGGTGACGTCACCACCGAACAGGGCCCGCTCGTGCCGGTGCAGGGCTAGTGGATCACCCCCCCGGCGAGGTGCCACGCCGGGGGTGATGCCCAGAGGGGCCGCGCAAACCCCGGCCGATCAGCCGGCCGCGAATACCGCCATCCAGCGGTCCGGCGCATCGGGGTTCTGGACGCGGAGGAACGTATAGTTTGTCTGGGACCACAACTTGATCTGGTCGGTCATGTTGTCGAGAATGTAATCGCCGTCCGCGAGCCGGAGCACGAGGACGGCGTGGGATCCGGTCCGGGCAGCGAAAACGGTGGCGAGCAACAGGTGCTGGCCGGGGACGCCGCGATGCATGAGTTCCTGTTTCTTCAGCAGCGCGAAATCCTCGCAATCGCCGCCGCGCGGGGTGGGCAATGTCCAGACTTCGCGCGTGCCGTACTGGACCACGTCGGGAACCGACCGCACGCTGGTGTTCACCTGGCGGTTGATCTTGCGGGCGAGGGTCAGCGTCTGTCGACCTGACGGCTGGGCAGGTGCAGAGCGCTGGCAGGCCCAGTCATAGCGCTGGCAGAGATCGGCGGCGCCGCTGGGCGCGGGGATCGCCGCGCTGATGCCCAGAAAGGGCGCGCCGGGCAGGCCTGCCGCGGCTGCGGGGCCGCCCGCCAGCAGCGCCAGCGCAAGGGCCAAGGCAGCCAGCGGGCGGGCTGAGGCAAGAGGGAACATGATGCGTCGTCCTTTCCTGCGGTTGGGCCAAAACCGATCCGTCCATCAGGGCGGTAGCGGAGAAAAATGGCAATATGACGGCCCCGAAGACAGCGGAAAGATGCCATCCGGCGCATGGGTGCGGACCCATTGGGGAAATGCCGGCACAGAGATCATTGTTTAAAAATGCCTTTTTGGAACGCCATGATCGAAGATCAACTCGATCGGCCGCCAAGGCGGGCGGGAAATTGGTGCCGGGAAGGACCGGCGGGGTTGCCCCTTGGGCACCCGCGCGACAGGCCTGACGCACATCGGCCAGCGTTCCGACACATAGCTGCGGCACATCCATCCGGGGCATCGGCCCGGCTAGGCGGCCTCGAAGGCGATCCGCGCCCGAAGGAACTGCGTCGCCTTGTCGGAGACACGCGCGGGATCGCCGGTGGTCAGGAATTTCGACGCCTCGCCCGCGCCCATGAAACCGGGCCGTCGATGCAGATAATCGGCGAGACTTTCGGCCACGAGGCTTGCCTGCGAATAGACCCGGACACCCGGCCCGAGCGCCTGGGCAAAGACCTGTTCCATCAGCGGATAATGGGTGCAGCCGAGCACGGCGGCCTCCGGATGGGGCATCCGGCGCAACAGCGCCTCGACGTGGGAACGCACCAGCGCCTCCGCCAGCATCTCGTCGCCCTGTTCGATCGCGTCCACAAGCCCGCCGCAGGGCTGCGCCTCGACATCGACGCCGATGGCGCGAAAAGCCAACTCCCGCTGGAACGCGCGCGATGAGACGGTGGCCGGGGTGGCGAAAAGCGCCACATGGCGAAGCGCCACCTCGCGCGGGGGGGAATTATCGCCCCACTGGCGTTCGGTCAGCGCCTCGATCAGCGGGACGAACACGCCGAGCACCCGCTTTTCCGGCGGAACCCAGGTTTCCTGCATCCGGCGCAGGGCTGCGGCGGAAGCGGTGTTGCATGCGAGGATCACCAGATCGCACCCTTCGTCCCAGAGCCGTTCCACCCCGGCACATGTCAGTGCAAAGATGTCGTCGGGCGTGCGGGTGCCATAGGGCGCGTGGGCGTTGTCGCCCAGATAGACGAAGGGGATGTCTGGCAGGCGACGGACCAGCGCCTGATGCACGGTAAGGCCGCCAAGGCCGCTGTCGAAAACGCCTACTGCCATTTGCCCCCTGCCGTTTCGGGGCGCCGCCCGGATGCGCGCTATTGCGCCCGGTAACGCTCTTCGAACTCGTAGCCGTAGTCATAGGACTTCAGCGGGTCGGGCGAAAGGGCGTAGGTCGCGCGACGCAGATACTCCATCATCGCGCGGGGATCGGGGCGCAGCGCGGCAAGATCGGTCGCCGGCAGGGGTTTGCCCACCACGAGGCGCACCGGTTCGTCGATGCGCGACCGGAATTCCTTGATCAGAAGACCAAGCCGCAGGTTCGCATGGATGTGGGATGCCAGCTGGAACAGGCGCGAATTGTGGCCGTGAAAGAACACGGGCACGACGGTGGCACTGGACCGCGCGATCATCTTGGCGGTGAAGTTCCGCCAGCCCGGGTCCATCGGGTGCGAGAACGGACGGGCGGCGGTGGAGACGGTGCCGCCGGGAAACACGCCGATGGCGCCGCCCTGCCCCAGATACTGGTGGCAGGTCGCGCGGGTGGCAACGTTGAGGCGGACCGCCTCGCGCGTGTCGTCGAACGAGATCGGCAGGATGACGCGGTTCAATTCCTCGGCGCGGCGAAAGACCGAATTGGCGAGAATGCGAAAATCCCCCCGGACCCGGTCGAGCAGATGGCCCATCATCAGCCCGTCGAGAATACCATAGGGGTGATTGGCGATCACGATCAGCGGGCCGTTCGCCGGAATGTCGGTCAACGCACCACCCACGACATCGAGCGAAAGGCCGTAACGCTCGACAATGACATCCCAGAACGAGCGGCCGCGTGCGACTTCGTGTTCATAGCCTTCGGCACGGCGGATGAGCGACAGGCGGCCCGTCGCGTTCTCCAGCACCCGGATCAGCGCGCGACCGGAGCGCGAGCGCGCCGAACCGGCATAGGTGATATCCCGCGTGACCGTGCTGCGTCCCATGCAGTGCCCCCCGTGCCCCATGCCGCCACATACAAGTAATCGCGTGATCTTCGCCAGAAAAGATGACGTGACCGTGACGCAGGGCAGCGGCGCCTTGGCGCAGGCAGAAACAGCCATGTGACCCATTGCAACCCAGCTATGCGATGCGTAAGTGACAAGGCGAGTCGTCATCTTTCGCGGGCGCGGGCAATGGATTGGGACAAGCTCAGGATCTTTCACGCCGTCGCGGACGCGGGCAGCCTCACCCATGCGGGCGAGGCGCTGCACCTGTCGCAATCTGCCGTCAGCCGCCAGATCCGCGCGCTGGAGGAAAGCCTGAACACGACGCTATTTCACCGCCATGCGCGCGGCCTGATTCTGACCGAACAGGGCGAACTGCTGTTCGACGCGACTCATCGATGAACAAACGGCTCGAAACCGCCGCCGCCCGCATCCGCGACAGCGAGGACGAGGTGTTCGGCGAGTTGCGCGTCACCACGACCATCGGGCTTCGGCACGCTGTGGCTCGCGCCGCGCCTGCCCAAGCTCTACGAGAAGTACCCCGACCTGAAGATCGACCTGATGCTGGAGGAACGCGTGCTCGACCTGCCGATGCGCGAGGCCGACGTCGCGATCCGCATGAAGGAGCCGAGCCAGGCCGACCTGATCCGCCGCCGGCTGATGAACATCCGCATGCGGCTTTACGCCTCGCCGGAATATCTGGCGCAGCGCGGCACGCCCGAAAAGCTGGAAGACATCTGCGCCACATCGGCTGATCAGCCAGAACCCTCGACACGCCCAGGTCGCTGCGGGCGCCGACGCTGGTGCAGGAGCTGATGCAGCCATGACATCCGCTCGACCCTGACGGTGAACAACTACTTCGGCGTGCTTGCAGGCCGTGCTCAACCATCTGGGCATCGGCGTGCTGCCCGACTACCTGATCGAGGATTTCCCCAATCTGGTGCGGGTGCTGCCGGATGTCGAATCGGGCGATGTGCCGGTGTTCCTGGCCTACCCCGAGGAATTGCGCCAATCCAAGCGCATCGCGGCCTTCCGCGACTTCGTGATGGAAGAGATCATCGCCTACCGCAAACGGCCGCAGGCTGACGCCGTCCTGGGCACGGCATTGCTTTCGAAGGCAGCCGTGAGGCATGCACCCAAGCGCATAACGGCCATGCACGGAAGCCAGAGCATTTCCGCCTTGAATCGGGCCGGTGTAGCGCACCTATATCGCCTCTCGAAGGCGGCGATAGAGACCTCTGCTGCCTTCATACCTCCCTGTTGGACTTCGGCCGAGCTTCGTGCTCGGCCTTTTTTTTCGTTTCGGCGCCGGTCTGGTCCGATCTGCCTGCGTTTTCGCCACGCTGCGCGCGCGTTTGCCGAGAAAGCGCGGCGCTCGCGGCATCGGGCGCGAGCGCAATCGCCCGGTCGATAGGCGCGAGCGACTTCGGCCAGCGCCCGGCACGCGCCAGCAGATCGCGCGCGCGCGGCGTGGAACGGCTGGTAATCCGCCAGAGCCGGCACCGACGGGATCATGTCGCGCAGCGCCGCCTCGGGCATCCCCGGCTTCGGCCAGCGCGACCGCGCGGTTCAGCCTGCACGACCGGCGACGGTTCCATCCGCAGCAGACTGTCGTAGAGCAGCACGATCTGCATGCCAGTCGGTCGCGCCCGGTCGCGCCGTGACATGCAGGGCGGCGATGGCCGCCTTGATCTGGAACGGCCCGGGCAGCCCGCGGGCCACAGCGCGATCAAGCATGCCCAAGCCCGCGCGTGATCGCCGGGTTGTCCCACAACCGTCCGGTCCTGCGCCTCGAGCGCCACGATCACGCCCGCCTGGTCACCCGCGCCCGGCTCCGGGCATGGGTCAGCAGCAGCAGCGCCAGCAGTCCCTCGACCTCGGCCTCGCCGGGTTTCAGGTCCGTTGAGCAGGTCGCCAGACAGATCGCCTCTTCGCACAGACCGTCGCGCAAGGGTCCATCGCCCGCGCTGGCGGAATAGCCCTCGTTGAAGATCAGGTAGATCACCGTCAGGACACGAGTCCAGCCGCTCAGCCCAGGCCTCCGGCTCCGGCACGGCAAAGGGAATGCCGGCTGCCGCGATCTTGGCCTGGGCGCGGCTGAGGCGCTGGCCCATGGTCGGGCTCGCGGTCGAGAAAGGCGCGGGCGATCTCGGCCGTCGTCAGCCCGCCGAGCGTGCGCAGCGTCAGCGCCACGCGGCTCTTCGGCTCCAGCGCCGGGTGGCAGCAGGTGAAGATCAGCCGCAGCCGTTCGTCGGCGATCGGGCCTCGTCCTCGGCGTCGGCCGCCTCGTCGCCGCGCGAGGAGCGCAAGCGTCCGCACGTCTCGCGGCTCGTCGCGCGCCGCGCCCGGATCCGGTCGATGGCCTTGCGCAGCGCCACCCGCAAGCAGCCAGCCCCGCGGGCGAGGCGGGCACGCCCGACCGCGCTCCAGTGCCCAAGGCCGCTTCGAGCCGCCTCCTGCAGGCACGTCCTCGGCCAGCTGGAAGTCGCGCAACCGCGACGATCAGCGCCGCCAGAGCCGCCCCCGGTCCTCGCGCATGACCCGTGCGGCGACACGGTCGGATCGCCCGCGGCACCGGGACTCGGCCGTGTCACCAGACCACGAGCGGGCGCATCTCGACCGTGCCGAAGGCGGCCGAAGGGACCAGCGCCGCATACCTCAATGCCGCGTCCAGATCGGCGCAGTCGATGATGTAGTAGCCGCCCAGACTGCTCCTTGGTTTCGGCAAAGGGTCCGTCCATGGTTTCGACCTTGCCGTCCCCGCATCCGCAGCGACGTCGCGGTCTCGATCGCCTTGCAGCGCATCCCCCGCCACCCATGCACGCCGTCGCGCCTGCAGCTTTGCGTCAGCGCGCCGTAGCCCTGCATCATCGCCTCGAACTCCGGCGATCCATGCGCCGGGTTCGTTGCAGGGTCGGCATAGATGAGCGCCATGTATTTCATTTGGGCATTCCTTTGCCTGGATGATCTTGCGGTCCGCGCGGGGCGCGGCGCAAGGGGGGTGCAGTTCTGCCTGGCACAGCAATGCGGGCTCAGCATGATCCAAGGACGCGCGCGGTCGCCCGATTTCGACATGGTGGCGCGGAAAATTTCGACCCGGCCCCGGCGGGCAGGGCGCTGCCCCCTTCCCCCGACCGCCGCCTTGTCCTAAGAGGCGGCCATCCAGCCGCAGGGGACATGCCATGACCGAACCCGAGATCACCCCCGAGCTTGTCGCGGCGCACGGGTTGAAGCCCGACGAATACGAGCGGCTTCTGGCAATCATCGGGCGGGTGCCGAGCTTCACCGAACTGGGCATCTTTTCGGCCATGTGGAACGAGCATTGTTCCTACAAGTCGTCGAAGAAATGGCTGCGCACCCTGCCCACGACCGGCCCGCAGGTGATCTGCGGTCCCGGCGAGAACGCGGGCGTGGTGGATATCGGCGATGGGCAGGCCGTGGTCTTCAAGATGGAAAGCCACAACCACCCGAGCTACATCGAACCCCATCAGGGGGCCGCGACCGGTGTGGGCGGCATCCTGCGCGACGTCTTCACCATGGGCGCGCGGCCGATCGCCGCGATGAATGCGCTGAGCTTCGGCGCTGCCCTCGCACCCCAAGACGGCGCATCTGGTGAAGGGCGTGGTCGAGGGCATCGGCGGCTATGGCAACGCCTTCGGCGTGCCGACGGTGGGGGGCGAGGTCCGGTTCCATCGCGCCTACAACGGCAACTGCCTTGTCAACGCCTTCGCCGCGGGTCTCGCGGACGCGGACGCGATCTTCTACTCGGCGGCCTCGGGCGTCGGGATGCCCGTGGTCTATCTCGGCGCCAAGACCGGCCGCGACGGCGTGGGCGGGGCGACGATGGCCAGCGCGGAGTTCGACGACACCATCGAGGACAAGCGCCCCACCGTGCAGGTCGGCGACCCATTCACCGAAAAGCGCCTGCTCGAGGCATGCCTCGAGCTGATGGCGTCGGGGGCCGTGATCTCGATCCAGGACATGGGCGCGGCGGGCCTGACCTGCTCGGCGGTCGAGATGGGCGACAAGGGCGGGCTGGGCATCCGGCTCGATCTCGACCGGGTGCCGGTGCGCGAACGCGCGATGACGCGCCTACGAGATGATGCTGAGCGAAAGCCAGGAACGGATGCTGATGGTGCTGCGCCCCGAACAGGAGGCCGAGGCCAAGTCGATCTTCGACAAGTGGGATCTGGATTTCGCGGTGGTGGGCGAGACGATCGCCGAGGACCGTTTCCTGATCCTGCACGGCAACGCGGTAAAGGCGGACCTGCCGCTCTCGAAGCTGGCCTCGAGCGCGCCCGAATATGATCGCCCGTGGGTGGAAACGCCCGCGGCCGCCGGCGCTCGGTCCGGTGCCCGAGGTGGATCCGATCGCGGGTCTGCGGGCGCTGATCGGCTCGCCGAACTACGCGCACAAGGCCTGGGTCTGGGAGCAATACGACAGCCAGGTGATGGCCGACACGATGCGCGCGCCCGGGCTTGGGCGCGGGCGTGGTGCGGGTGCATGGAACGGGCAAGGCGCTGGCCTTCACCTCGGACGTGACACCGCGCTATGTCAAGGCGAACCCGGTGCAGGGCGGCCGGCAGGCGGTGGCCGAGGCGTGGCGCAACCTGGTTGCGGTGGGCGCACGGCCGCTGGCCGCGACCGACAACCTGAACTTCGGCAACCCGGAGAAGCCCGAGATCATGGGACAGCTCGTCGGCGCGATCAAGGGCATCGGCGAGGCCTGCCGGGCGCTCGACTTCCCGATCGTGTCGGGCAACGTCAGCCTCTACAACGAAACCGACGGGACGGGCATCCTGCCGACACCGACCATCGGGGGGTCGGGTTGCTGGCTTCGCTCGACGCGCTGATCGCGGGCGCTGCCGGCCCGAAGGCGACGTGGCGGTGGTGATCGGCGAGACGCGCGGGCATCTGGGTCAGTCGGCGCTTCTGGCAGAGATGTTCGGACGCGAAGAGGGCGACGCGCCCGCCGGTGGACCTTGCGGCAGAGCGGCGCAATGGCGAATTCCTGCTCGCGCATCGCGGCGCGATCCGCGCAGCCGCCGACCTGTCGGATGGCGGGCTGGCGCTTGCGGCCTTCGAGATGGCCGAGGCCGCGGGCATCGGGCTCGCGCTGGAGCCTGCGGACACCGCGACGCTGTTCGGCGAGGATCAGGCGCGCTACCTCGTGGCCTGCGCGCCCGGCATGGCCGAGGCCCTCATCGCCGAAGGCCGGGCAGCCGGGGTGCCGGTGGCGGCCGTCGGGCGCTTTGGTGGCGATCTCATCCGCTTCGGCGCGGCCGGGGCAGCGCTTGGCGATCTGTCGGCGCTCTATCGCGGTGCTTTCGCGGCGGCCGTCTCGGGCTGATGTCCGCGCCCGCTGACGGCCGCTCTCATCCGGGGGCCGCCCGGGGCCTTGCAGGTGGCGGGGTCGCGGCCTAAGTTCCGTGCAGAAAGACCGAAGGACGCCGCCGATGCCGATGGAAGCCCGCGATATCGAGAACCTGATCCGCGAAACCTTTCCCAAGGCGCGGATCACGATCACCGATCTGGCAGGCGACGGAAACCACTGGGCGGCGGAAGTGATCGACGAAAGCTTCCGGGGCCTCAACCGGGTCCAGCAGCAGCGTGCCGTCTATGCCAGCCTCAAGGGCAAGATGGATGGGGCGCACGGGGAATTGCACGCGCTGGCGCTGACCACCAAGGCGCCGGACTGACCGACGAACGAAAGGGCGACAAGGCGATGTCCACCACCACCCCAGCCGCGGACCAGATCCGCGAAACCATCACCGGCCATGATGTCGTGCTGTTCATGAAGGGCACGAAGGCGATGCCGCAATGCGGCTTTTCCAGCCGCGTCGCGGGCGTGCTGAACTACATGGGCGTCGAGTTCCATGACGTGAACGTTCTGGCCGACGCCGATATCCGCCAGGGCATCAAGGACTTCTCCGAGTGGCCGACGATCCCGCAGCTCTACGTCAAGGGCGAGTTCGTGGGCGGTTGCGACATCGTGACCGAGATGACGCTGTCGGGCGAACTCGACACGCTGCTCGAGGCCAGCGGCGTAAGCTTCGACAGGGAGGCCGCCGAAAAGATCCGCGCCGCCAACGGCTGAAGCGGCAACGGCTTCTTCTGTTCTCAAGTATCCTCGGGGGGAGGCCTGCGGCACGCAGGCCGTGGGGGGCGGAAAGCCCCCCTGCCCGACCGCCGCCGCTCAGGCCGCGCCGAGGCGTTCCTCGGCAGCCGCAGCCAGGGCTTCGGCACGGGCGGCGAGTTCGGCCAGCCCGTCGAGCACCGGGCCCGGCACATCGGCCGTGCCGGCGCGCAATTGCGAGGCCCGAAGTTCCAGCGTCGAGACATGGGACTTGAGCGCGCGGATCTCGTCGTCCATCGCAGCCATCCGGTCGGCCAGCATCAGCGCCGACATCAGCAGCATGCGCGACTCGGGCAGCCGCCCGAGTTGGGCGACGAGGGGTTGTGCCTCGTTGTCGAGCAGTTTGGCTGCGGCGCGCAGGAAATGATCCTCGCCCGGCTGGCAGGCCACAAGAAAGGTGCGGCCACCGATGACGATGTCGACTTCAGGCATCCTGCGTCTCTCCGATCAGGGGTTTCAGTTCCGCGAGGATCTCGTCCATCTCGAGCGTCTCGCTGAGCCGGGTGATCCGCAGCGCCTCAAGCTCGGCCAGCATGGCCTTGTTCAGCAGATGCGGCTCCGACAGGCCCTCGGCCTGCGCCTCGCGCATGGCGCGCACGGTCTCGCGCAGCTGGATGACGTTCTTGCGCAGCCGCTGCACGTCGAGGCCCTGCGCGTCGAGTTGGCGCGCCAGCCGGTCAGCCTTGTCCTGCAACTCGGCCGCCTGCGCGGCGGCGCGTTCCTTCAGTGTGCGCAACCGGTCCTGAAGCTGGGCGCTCGCGTCGCGCTCGGTCTGAAGCTGCTCACGCAGCGCCTCGATCTCTGCCTGCGCGGCCCCGGCGGTGCCCGCATCGGTGGCCGCCGCCGCTTGCTCCGGCAGGCCGTCGATCACCTGGCCGATCCGCTCCAGCGCGGCCGTCAGGCGGTTTTCGAGATCCTGGATATCGCTCATGCCCCGAGCCCCCCGTTTCTTCTCTGCCGTCGGCCGCTTGCACCCGGCCCGGTTCGGCCGCGAATTCATCGACCGCACGCCCTGCCCCGATCTTAACCCAAACCGGAAAGCCTTTGCGCGCCCTTTTGGCTCAAGCGGTTGCGGGCTGTGCTTGATCTTGCCGCATGGGCTGGTATTGAGCGGCCCAACCCCGCATCCGACCGGAAGGACCGAGCCTTGGACATCGCCACTCTGCGCGCACAACATCCCGACCACTGGAAAAAGGCCGTCGCGATCCGCGTGCTCACGCTGGACGCCGTGGCCGCCGCGAATTCCGGCCATTCGGGCATGCCGATGGGGATGGCCGATGTGGCCACCGTGCTGTTCGAGAAGCATCTGAACTTCGACGCGTCCTGCCCCGCCTGGCCCGACCGCGACCGCTTCGTGCTGTCGGCAGGCCACGGCTCGATGCTGCTCTACGCCCTGTTGCACCTGACGGGCTATGCCGACATGACGCTCGATCAGATCAAGGCCTTCCGCCAGTGGGGTTCGATTACCGCGGGCCACCCGGAATATGGCCATGCCGCCGGCATCGAGACGACCACCGGCCCGCTGGGACAAGGCGTCGGAAACGCGGTGGGCTTTGCGATCGCCGAGGAAAGCCTCCGCGCGCGGTGGGGCGCGAAGCTGGTCGATCACTTCACCTATGTGATCGCGGGCGACGGCTGCCTGATGGAAGGGGTAAGCCAGGAGGCGCTGACGCTGGCGGGAAAGCAGCGGCTGAGCCGGCTTGTCCTGCTGTGGGACAACAACGGCATCACCATCGACGGCAAGGTGTCTATTTCCGATATCACCGACCAGAAGGCGCGGTTTGCGGCCTCGGGCTGGGACGTGTTCGAGTGCGACGGGCACGACCCCGAGGACATCGACCGCGCGCTGACAGCGGCCAAGGCCTCCGCAGGACCGGCGATGATCGCCTGTGCCACGCACATCGCGCTGGGATCCTCGGCGCAGGACACCTCGAAGGGCCATGGGGCGCTGACCGATGCCAAGCTGATCGAACAGACCCGCGCCGCCTATGGCTGGGACCACGGTCCCTTCGTGATCCCCGCCGACATCAAGGCCGCCTGGGAAGCGATCGGGGCGCGCGGCGTGGCGGCGCGGGCCGCCTGGGAAGCGCGTCTTGGCGCGCTTCCCGCCGGGCGGCAGACCGAATTCGCGCGGATCATGGGCGCTATGCCGCATCCCAAGCTGACCGGCCTGATCCGGGCGGTGAAGAAGAAGGCCGTGGAGGCGCCGCAGAAACTGGCGACGCGGCGCGCCTCGGAAATCGTGCTGGAGGCGGTGAACCCGGTTCTGACCGAGACGTTGGGCGGGTCGGCCGATCTGACCGGATCGAACAACACCAAGACCGCCGATCTGGGTGTTTTCGAACCGGACAATCGCGGCGGGCGCTACATCTACTACGGCATTCGCGAACACGGCATGGCGGCCGCGATGAACGGCATGGCGCTGCACCGCGGGGTGCGGCCCTATGGCGGCACCTTCATGTGCTTTACCGATTACGCCCGCCCCTCGATGCGCCTGTCGGCGCTGATGGGCATCCCGGTAGTCTATGTGATGACCCATGACTCGATCGGGTTGGGCGAAGACGGGCCGACGCACCAGCCGATCGAGCATCTGGCGATCAGCCGCGCCACGCCCAACACATGGGTGTTCCGTCCCGCCGATCTGGTCGAGACGGCCGAAGCCTGGGAACTGGCGCTGTCGTCCACGAAGACCCCATCGGTTCTGGCGCTGAGCCGGCAGAACCTGGCCGCCGTGCGCACCGCCCACACCGGGCAGAACATGGTCGCGCGCGGCGGCTATGTGCTGGCCGAGGCCGCGGGCAAGCGCCGCGCGATCCTGATGGCCACCGGGTCGGAGGTGGAGATCGCGCTGAAGGCCCGCGACCTGTTGCAGGCCGAGGGGATCGGCACCCGCGTGGTGTCGATGCCCTGCTGGGAACTGTTCGAGCAACAGGACCAGGCCTGGCGCAAGAAGGTGCTGCCCTCGGGTCCGGTCCGGGTGGCGATCGAGGCGGGCATCCGATTCGGCTGGGATCGCTGGCTGTTCGGCGAGGGCGGCAAGCGTGAAAAGTCGGGATTCATCGGGATGCACGGCTTTGGCGCGTCGGCCCCGGCCGAGCGGCTTTATGAGGAGTTCGGCATCACCGCCGAAGCCACGGCGGAAAAGGTGCGCGCGCTGCTAGGCTGACGGTTTCTCGTCGTCGTTCTGGGGAAAGTTCTGCTCGTCGCCCTGATCGGTGAGGGTCGGGAACTCCCCCAGATTGCGCAGCAGGACGGCTTCCTCGATGACGGGCCTGTTGGCCTTATCGGGATCGAGCGCCCCGGCATGCGGGTTTTCCTCGATCGAGACCAATTCACGCGCCGCTTCGATGAAACGGTCGCGCGGACCTTCCGGGCAGCCCGCCTCGATCCACAGATGCTCGGCGCGTGCCGCGATGCGTCTTTCCCAGTCTGCGAATTCCTGACGGTTCATGGCAGAACTCCACAAGGCTTGATGCGGGTGTGGGCGCGCGTGCTGCCGGGTGAGTGCCCCCCGGCTCCGCAGATCTATTGTGCCGCCTTTTTGCGCGTCGTCAAAGTCCCGATGAGCGGACCCACCACGCGCGTTGCGATCGGGATAAGCACGAAGCCAAGGGCGAGGCCGAGCACCCCGTCCATCGCGGCCTTGGCCAGCCATTCCACAGCGGCCCCACCCCGTGGCGCAAGATGCGCGGCGGCTGCCGCCCAGTCGTGAATGTGGTGGCCAAGCCAGCCCCAGCCCAGCACCTCGAGCCCGTGGATCACGATCGAACCGCCGACCCAGAGCATCGCGCCGGTACCCACGGTCGACAACAGCGCCATGAAGCGTGGCATCGCGCGCACCAGCCCACGCCCAAGCGCCCTGGTGGCCCCGAGGCGCCCCCGCGCGGCCATGTGCAGCCCGAAGTCATCCATCTTCACGATAAGCGCGACACCGCCATAGACGACCGCCGTGATCCCGGCGCCGACGGCCGCGAGCGTCACCGCCTCGGTCACAAGGCCGCTGTCGGGGATCGCGGCCAGCGCGATCGTCATGATCTCGGCCGACAGGATGAAATCGGTCTTGATGGCGCCTGCCACGCGCTCTTCCTCGAGATGGGCGGGGTCGCGCGGATCGAGATCCTGTTCGACCGCGTGATCCACCCGCGGGAACAGGTGGTGGAACACCTTCTCGGCGCCCTCGAAGCACAGATAGGCCCCGCCCGCCATCAGCAACGGGGTGATCGCCTGCGGCCAGAGATTGGCCAGAAGAAGCGCCGCCGGAAGCAGGATCACCAGTTTGTTGAAAAGCGAACCCTTGGCGATGCGCCAGATGATCGGCAGCTCGCGCGCAGCTTCGAACCCATGCACATATTTGGGCGTCACGGCGGCGTCGTCGATCACCACGCCTGCGGCTTTGGCCCCCGCCTTGGCGGCGGCGCCCGCGATGTCATCCACCGAGGCCGCGGCTACCTTGGCGATTGCCGCCACATCGTCGAGGAGTGCCAGAAGTCCGCTCATGCCCGGATGCCGCCGCCTTGTGCCGATGTCCTGTCCTGCTGCCCTTAACCTATCCCACACGCATGTCATGGCAATGGCTGGATCACCGGCGATGGCCGCCCGGGGGGTTTCCCGGGGATGGCGGCTCGGCTACCGTCCGGGGCCTGAGCCAGAGGGCGAAAGAGGGAGGTCGGGACGCGCGCGCGTCCCTTGCAGCATGTCGAACCGGACCAATCTGATCCTTGGGACAATCATCGTCGGGCTGATCCTTGCGGATCTGGCGCTGGCCAAGGGCGCGGGCACGATCTTCATGCTGAAAAAACTGACCGACCTCGTGGAATATCTCGCGTTCTGGCGGTAAGGTCGCGCCGCAATGCAGATCTGCGGTGCGGCCGGGGCCCGGCCGCACGTCACCCGCCCATGCCGGACGAGGCGCGGGCCACGAAGGAGAATATGATGACGGTCAAGGTGGCTATCAATGGCTTCGGCCGGATCGGGCGCAACGTGCTGCGCGCCATCATCGAATCGGGGCGCACCGATATCGAGGTGGTGGCGATCAACGACCTCGGCCCGGTCGAGACGAACGCGCATCTGTTGCGCTTCGATTCGGTTCATGGCCGCTTTCCCGCCACCGTGACCACGACCGCAACCACCATCGACGTGGGGCGCGGCCCGATCCAGGTGACCGCGCTGCGCAACCCGGCCGAACTGCCCTGGGCGCATGTGGACATCGTGCTGGAATGCACCGGCATCTTCACCGACAAGGAAAAGGCGAAGATCCATCTGGAAAACGGCGCGAGCCGGGTGCTGGTCTCGGCGCCCTCGGCCGGCGCGGACAAGACGATCGTCTTTGGGGTGAACCACGACACGCTGACCAAGGACGACCTGATCGTGTCGAACGCATCCTGCACAACGAACTGCCTGAGCCCGGTGGCCCATGTCCTGAACACCGCGATCGGGATCACGCGCGGTTTCATGACGACGATCCACAGCTACACCGGCGACCAGCCGACGCTGGACACGATGCACAAGGATCTCTACCGCGCCCGCGCGGCGGCGCTGAGCATGATCCCGACTTCGACCGGGGCCGCAAAGGCGGTGGGCTTGGTGCTGCCCGCGCTGAAGGGAAAGCTCGACGGCGTGGCGATCCGGGTTCCGACGCCGAACGTCTCGGTGGTCGATCTGGTATTCGAGGCCAGCCGTCCGACAACGGTGGACGAGGTGAACGCCGCGATCCGCACCGCCGCGGACGGGCCGCTGAAGGGCATCCTCGGCTACACCGACCAGCCCAATGTCTCGTCCGACTTCAACCACGACCCGCATTCGTCGATCTTCCACATGGATCAGACCAAGGTGATGGACGGCACGATGGTGCGCATCCTGTCGTGGTATGACAATGAATGGGGCTTCTCCAACCGCATGGCGGACACGGCCGTCGCGATGGGAAAACTGATCTGACGCGCGGGTTTCAGCCGGTCACAGAACGTGACCGGCCGGACCGCGAAGCGCAGTAGGCAGGACGTGGCATCACCGCTAAGGGTGGCGCATGGATCTTGGTGTCATCCTCGGCGTCCTGGCCGCCCTTTTCATCTTCATCGGCCTGAGCGAACCGCTGGCCGAGCGGCTTCGCCTGCCCGTCAGCGTGATCCTTGCGGCCACCGGCATCGCGATCGGCGCGGGCGCGAGTTTCTTCTGGTTCACCGACCTGACGGATGCGCTGAACCCCCTGGCGCTGGCGATCCTGCGGCTGCCGATTTCGTCTGACGTGTTTCTCTACGTCTTCCTGCCGACGCTGATCTTTCAGGTGTCGCTGACCATCAACATCCGGCGCATGGCGGATGACTGGGTGCCGATCCTGGTGCTGGCGGTGGTGGCGGTCGCTGTGGCGACGGCAGTGATCGGGCTTGCGCTGCTGCCGTTCTCGGGGTTGCCGCTGATGGCGTGCCTGCTGATCGGGGCGATCGTATCGACCACGGACCCCTCGGCGGTGGTCAGCATTTTCCGCGGCACGCCAGCCCCGCAAAGGCTTGCCCGGATCGTCGAGGGCGAAAGCCTGCTGAATGACGCGGCCGCGATCGCACTGTTCGGCGTGTTCATCGGCTTCGTCACGATCGGTGTCGAAAATCCGAGCTTCGGGGCCGCGATGGCGGAATTTCCGTGGCTGGTCCTGGGGGGCGCGGGCGCCGGCTGGCTGCTGGCGCGGCTCGCGGTGGCCCTGATCGCGCGACTTGGTGACTTTCCGCTGGCGCAACTGTCGGTTTCGCTGGCGGTGCCCTATGCGAGCATGATGGTGGCGGACGAGCTTCTGGCGGCCTCGGGCGTGATCGCCGTTGTGGTGGCGGGGATGACAGTCAATCTGACCGCGCCGGGCCGGATGACGCCGCCGGCCTTCGCCAAGCTGAGCGACACCTGGGACTTGCTGGCCTATTGGTCGGGATCGTTGATCTTCATGCTGGCGGCCATTCTGATCCCGCGGCTGCTTGCAACGCTTGGCGCGCGGGATTTTCTGCTGATCGCCGTGGTGGTGGTTGCGGCACTCGTCGCGCGCGCGGTCGTGCTGTTCGGCATCCTGCCGCTGCTGACCGTTGTCCGGCTGTCGCCGCGCGTCGACATGCCCTACCGGCTGGCGATCCTCTGGGGTGGTCTGCGCGGGGCGGTCACGCTGGCACTGGCGCTTGCGGTGACGGAAAGCCCCGGCATCCCGCCCGAGGTGAAACGCCAGGTCGGCATCGTCGCGACCGGGTTCACGCTGTTCACACTGCTGGTGCAGGGCACGACGCTGCGCCTCGTGATCTCGAAGCTGGGGCTGGACCGGCTGTCGCCGCTCGACCGGGCGCTGTCGAACCAGGTGGTGGCCGTCGCCTTGCAGGCGGTGCGTGAAACGGTCGCCGCGACAACGCGCGACCTTGGATTGCAACGCGCCATCGTGCGCGAGGAGGCAAAGCGGTTCGCCGGGCGGCTGGACGAGGCTGTGGCGGAGGCCGACGACGGGCAGGATATCCTGGACCGCGACCGCATCACGCTCGGCCTTGTGGCGCTGGCCGGGCGCGAACGCGACCTGATCCTCGAGGCGTTCCGCGACCGGCTGGTCAGCGCGGGACTGGCCGACCGGTTGCTGGCAGAGGCCGATGCGCTGATCGAGGCGACCCGGACGGGGGGGCGCAGCGAATACCGCGCCGTCGCGCGCCGATCGCTGCAAACGGGACGCGGATACCGGCTGGCCGAGTCGCTGCACAACCGTTTGCGCCTGTCGGGGCCGTTGCAGCGGATGACGGCGGACCGGTTCGAGATGATTGTGGCGCTGACCCTGATCCTGCGCCAGTTGCACGACTTCATCGACAGCCGCATCCTGCGCATTCACGGCCGGCGGGTGGCCGACCTGCTGCACGAACTGCTGAACCGGCGCGAGGAAGAGACACTGAAGGAAAAGGAGGGGCTGCACCTTCAATATCCGGGCTATGCCGACGAGATGGAGCGGCTGGTGATCCGCCGCACAGCGATGCAGCTGGAACAGGCGGAATACGACCAGTTGATCCAGGACGGGCTGGTGGGGCCGGAGTTGCGGCAAGAACTGATGGCAGGGCTTTCGGCGCGGCGCCGCGCGCTTGACCGGCGCCCGGCACTCGACCTGGCCGTGCAGAAGACCGAGATCGTCCGGATGTTCCCGCTGTTCGAGGCGATGCCGGAGGATCAGCGCGCAAGGCTGGCCGGGCGCCTGCGCACCGTCTATGCCGCGCCGGGCGATGTGCTGTTGCGTCGGGACGAGCGCCCGCGCCGGGTCTGCTTCATCGCCTCGGGGGCGGTCGAGGTGGTGCAGGCGGGCCAGAAGAACCGCCTCGGCCGGGGCGAGATGTTCGGGCAATTGTCCCTGCTTCTGGGCAAACCGCGGCGGGCGCAGGTGACGGCGATCACGCATTGCACGGTGCTGACGCTCGACGAGGCCGCGTTCCTGACGCTGGTGCGGCGCAACCCTGCGTTCGCGGCGACAGTGCAGGAAAGCGCCGAGAAGCGGGGCGTGAAGATCGACCTCGATGCGCTGCTGTCCGTTCCCCCTGCCGCCGGCCGGTTCCGCCTGCCGTTCCCCCGCACGGCCCGCAAAGGCGCCGGCAAGCCCGACGCATAATCGCGCGCCGCCCAATGCCGGCGATCAGCCGAGCCCCCAGAGCGCGGGTTCGGCCAGTTCCACCGAATTGCCGGCCGGATCACGGACATAAAGCGACAGATGCCCGCCGGACCAGACATGCACGCTCTCGATCGGTATGCCCGCGGCGATGAAATGCGCGCGCCATGCCTCGAGGTCGGCCCGGTCGCGCGCCCGGAAGCAGACATGGCCCGCCCCTTCGGCGCCGTGGCGCGGCACGCCCAGGGCCGGGTCATTGCGCCGGGAATGATCGGGATTGAAGATCAGCAGCATCTGCTGCCCGCAAACCAGGAAGACAAATCGCTCGGGCAGGCAAAGCTGCACCGGCAACCCGATGACATCGGCATAGAACCGTTCCGCCGCAGCAATGTCGCGGGCATAAAGGATCGTCTCGAGGATGCCGTCGGGGGGGATCATGGCCGGATGCACCTGCCTTTCGGGCGGCCTCAGGCGTATTTTGCCGCCAGCGCCCTTTCGACCGGAGGGGTGACGAATTTCGACACATCCCCCCCGAGGCGCGCGATTTCCTTCACCAGTTTCGAGGCAATGGCCTGTCGCCGCGCGTCGGCCATCAGGAACACCGTCTCGATGCTGGCATCCAGGGCGCGGTTCATGCCGACCATCTGGAATTCATACTCGAAATCCGCAACCGCCCGCAGCCCGCGGATGATGACGGTCGCACCAACATCGCGGGCACAATCGATCAGCAGGTTCTCGAACGGGTGGACGACGATTTCTCCCCCGGTTTTCGCCTGGATCGCGGCGCATTCGGCCCCGACCATCGCCACCCGGTCCTCGAGCGAGAACAACGGGCCCTTGTCGCGGTTGATCGCCACGCCGATAACCAGACGGTCCACAAGGCCCATCGCCCGCTGGATGATGTCGTTATGACCCAGCGTGACCGGATCGAAGGTGCCGGGATAAAGACCGATGCGCATGGGAACCCCTTTCCTGCCCCGCGCCACGCAACATTATTGCGCGGCGCAATGCAAGCTGCAAAGCGCGTGCGGGCTAGAACCCCTTGATCATGCTTTCCAGTGCATCGCGTTCCATCGCAAGCTCGGAAAGGCGGGTCTTGACGACATCGCCGATCGAGATCAGCGCCACCATTTCATCGCCCTCCATCACGGGCATGTGGCGAAAACGCCCGTCCGTCATGCGCTGCATCACATCGGTCGCGAGATCGGAGCGGCTGCAGGACACGATCTTGCGCGTCATCACAGCATCCACCCGCTCGGTCAGGCAGCCAACGCCCTTGCGGCCAAGCTCGCGCACGATGTCACGCTCCGACAGGATGCCGTCGACGTGGCGCCCGTCGGAAGAGACGACGACGGCGCCGATGCGCTTGGCCGACAGCAGTTCGGCGGCCTGCGCGACGGTCGCCGTCGGCGGAACCGTGACCACCGGCATGTCTCCCTTGAGTTTCAGGATCTTCTGAACCGTCATGGTATCCTCCCCTGGCATTTCCCGATGGCTGTGCGTTCAGGCTGTGCCGCGCCCAACGTGCTGTCAAGTCATGCCTTCAAGCCTGACCACTTCGCGCCGCACCCCCTGCGCCAGCAGATCGGCCACGCGGTTCAGCCGTTCGGTCCGGCGATCGTCGGCATGGCGGATCAGCCAGAAGGCGCGGGTCAGGCTGATCTCATCGGGCAGCAGCTTGACCAGTTCGGGGGCCGACGGCATGGCGAAGTCATGGACCACCCCCACTCCCGCGCCCTGCCGGAGCCAGTTGATCTGCACCGAAACCGAATTGGAGGCGAGCGGGACATGGGCCGCGCCGATCTCGGCCATGTAATCGAGTTCCTTGTCGAAGATCATGTCGGCGATGTAGCCGACGATCCGGTGCTGGCGCAGGTCGGCGCGGCTGCGCGGCGCACCATGGCGGGAGAGGTAGTCGCGGCTGGCGGCAAGGTGCAGCCGGTAGTCGGTCAGCCGTTGCACGGTCAGCCGCCCGGCGGCGGGTGGCGAGACGGCGATCGCCATGTCGGCCTCGCGCCGCGACAGGTTGAAGACACGGGGCAAGGCCACGATCTGCACCTCGAGGCCGGGATTGGCGTCGCAGATCGCGGCCACCACCTGCGGCAACAGGTAATTGGCGCAGCCATCGGGCGCCCCGATGCGGACCTGCCCCGAAAGCGCACCCGTGGCACCGCGCAATTCCTCAGTGGCCGCCGTCATGGCCTGTTCGGCGGCCTCGGCATGGGGAAGCAGGCGCACGCCCTCGTCGGTCAGCACATAACCTTGCGGGCTTTTCGCGAAGAGACGCGCCGCGAGGCGTTCCTCCAGTCGGGCAATGCGGCGACCGACGGTGGCCGGGTCTATCCGCAAGGTCTTGCCCGCCCCCGTCAGGCTTTCGCCACGCGCCACGGCGAGGAAGATGCGCAGGTCGTCCCAGTCGGCCATGATGCCCCATCTTGCATTTGCGCAAAGCCTCTTTGAAATCTTGCCTCTGTTTCCGACGTTTTCGCAAGACTACTGTGCGTGCAACAATTCCGGAGGGATGAGATGAAAGAACTGACGCACTGGATCAACGGCAAGCATGTGAAGGGCACCTCGGGGCGCTTCGCCGATGTGTTCAACCCGGCGACGGGGGAAGTGCAGGCGCGGGTTCCGTTGGCATCGAAGGCCGAGCTTGACCATGCGGCGGCCGAAGCGGCCGCGGCGCAGGTGAAATGGGGCGCGACCAACCCGCAACGCCGCGCGCGGGTGATGATGGAATTCGTGCGCCTGCTGAACCGCGACATGGAAAAGCTGGCCACAATCCTGTCCAGCGAGCATGGCAAGACGGTTCCCGATGCCAAGGGCGACATCCAGCGGGGGCTGGAGGTGATCGAGTTCTGCATCGGCGCGCCGCATCTGCTGAAGGGAGAGTTCACCGACAGCGCCGGCCCCGGGATCGACATGTATTCCATGCGTCAACCCGTTGGTGTTGCTGCCGGAATCACGCCGTTCAACTTTCCTGCGATGATCCCCATGTGGAAGATGGGGCCCGCGCTCGCCTGCGGCAATGCCTTCATCCTGAAACCGTCCGAGCGCGATCCCTCGGTGCCGCTGATGCTGGCCGAACTGATGCAGGAGGCGGGGTTGCCGGACGGCGTGCTTCAGGTCGTGAACGGCGACAAGGAGGCGGTGGACGCGATCCTCGACAATCCCGAAATCGGCGCGATCGGCTTTGTCGGCTCGACCCCGATCGCCGAATACATCTACGGGCGCGGTTGTTCCAACGGCAAGCGGGTGCAGTGCTTCGGCGGCGCGAAGAACCACATGATCATCATGCCGGATGCCGACATGGACCAGGCCGCGGATGCGCTCGTCGGTGCGGGCTATGGCGCGGCAGGCGAACGCTGCATGGCGATTTCGGTCGCGGTGCCGGTTGGCGACGCCACGGCGGATGCGCTGATCGAGCGGCTTATCCCGCGCATCGAAAAGCTGAAGGTCGGCCCCTATACCGCTGGTAACGATGTCGATTACGGCCCGGTGGTGACGGCGGCGGCAAAGGCGAACATCCTGCGCCTCGTGGACAGCGGCATCGCGCAGGGCGCGAAACTGGTGGTCGACGGACGCGGCTTCAAGTTGCAGGGCTACGAGGACGGGTTCTTCGTGGGTCCGCACCTGTTCGACCATGTGACGACCGACATGGAGATCTACCGCAAGGAGATCTTCGGGCCGGTGCTGTCGACGGTGCGCGCCAAGACCTATGAAGAGGCCTTGGGCTACGCGATGGACAACGAGTATGGCAACGGCACGGCGATCTTTACGCGCGACGGCGACACGGCGCGCGATTTCGCCGCGCGGGTGAACGTGGGCATGATCGGGATCAACGTGCCGATCCCCGTCCCGCTGGCCTATCACACTTTCGGCGGCTGGAAGAAATCGGCGTTTGGCGACCTGAACCAGCACGGGCCGGACGCCTTCCGCTTTTACACGCGGACCAAGACCATCACCTCGCGCTGGCCCTCGGGCATCCGGCAGGGTGGCGAGTTCAACTTCAAGCCGATGGAGTGAAACGACAAAGGGCGGCCCGAAGGCCGCCCTTTCCGAAATCCTTGAGGTCAGGCCGGGGTCAGGCCTTCCTGCGCAGCTTCATGGCGCCCAGGCTCCCAAGACCGGCAATCAAGAGCCATGCAGCCGCCGGCACTGGAATTTCGCTGATGGGCGGAAGCGCGTCGCGCACATAAGCGGTTATGTGGCTGATATCCTTCGCATTGGCGTTGTTCGCGTTGAAGAAGGGCGTTGCATACCTGCCGTCGGGTTCCAGAGACGAGTTCAACAGGTAGCCGACGTAATTTTCTTGGGTGTTGTTCCCGGATCCACCCTTCAGCACGATCATGACGTTCTTGTAGAGGGAGAAGAGATTGTCGACGAAGTCCCATGTCCCGGACTGCAACCCGCCCGAAACGCTGAAACCAACGTCCACCTTACCGTTCTCGTAGGCTCCGGGCGTGTTCTGCTTTCCAGCGTAGATCCAGTCACTGAACCCGTGGATAGAATCCTTGTTCACCTGAAGCGTTCCGCCGCCAACGAAGTCATTGTTCGTCGAACCGGCATCGCAGGCCGCTGCCGCACCAGAATCGTTCCGAAGAACCTTGCCCAATGCACCCGGTGAACACGTCGCCGCGGTCGCTGCACCCGTAACGCCCAAGAGTGCTACCACCGCAGCGGCAAATACAGACCTATACATCGCCTTCTCCTACAAAGAATTCGCCTAACCATGAAAAAGATAACGCATTTCGCCGCAGCAACACCATTATTTCGACACATTGTGGAAATTACACGCTCCGCGGGAAGATGTGTTCCGCAGGGCAACGGAAATCCACCATTGCGTGCATTCGTGCAGATCTGGCCTCGTTGCTTCTGGCGACGACCACCGGATTTCAAAGCCTTTTCACACCCATGCGGCCGTATTGCGGCGATGGGCCCGAACCATCGATTCGCACCGATCGCCGCCGTGCTCATTGCAGCCCGCAGCAACCGGGAAAACTCGGCCCCGTCCGGGCCGGCATAGCCGACCGGTTTGCGGACGGCCGCGGCCAGCACCTGATCGAGCGGCTGGCCGGGGCTGAGCACGCCCATGTTGTGCAGATAGCGCGGGAAATGCCCCGACAGCAGCACGTCAAGTTCCAGCGGGATCTGCGGCGCAAGCGCGCGCGCCAGCCGCCACGGCACGGTGGTGCAGTTCGTCGTCGCGGTGTTGTACCATTCCGGGTTCGCGGAAAGCGCATCGGCCAGCGACAGGTATTCAAGGAACAATTCCTTGCGCTTTTCGGGCTGCACCGTCAGCGGAAAGAGCGACACGATCTCGGGCGGGTCGTCGCGCACGTCGGTGCGCAGGCGGATGACGTCGCTTTCCTCGGCGGCGATGATGATCAGTTCATAGCGCCGGAAAAACCCTGCGAGGGTCGAATAGGCCTCGCCCTCGGTCCGCCGGATCTCCGACGAAAAGACGATGCGCTGGCCGTCCTCGAAACCGAAACCGATCATCACATGGGCGATCGAGGGGTTGCCCCAGGTCGAGGTGAAAAGATCGACCTCGGTGATCGTGTCGATGTCATAGCGACGGGTTTCCCAGCGGGGCGTGAAATCCGTGGTCGTGCGCCAGTCGAAGTTGCGCACGTTGTCGACGACCGCGATGTTGCCCTGGATGTCGGCGGTCACGCCATGTTCGACATCGACCGTCCAGGCGCGGTCGTTCGAGGGGCGGATCGACTGGTACCAGCCCAGCCCCGCGAGGCCGATCACCGCCCCGTAGAGCCAGACCTCGCGCCCGCGCCCCTGCCACCAGAGCCAGAGGAGGCCGAGCGCCGCCAGACCGACCAGCCCCAGCAGGCCGATGCGGGTCTGGCCGTTGAACTGGAACCAGATCGCCATCGCCAGCAATCCGAGCCCCGGCACGAGGACGAAGGCCTGAAGCGTCCGCACGATCCAGCCGCTGCGCCTTGCGCCGCCGATTGCCCTGCCTGCCATCTGTCGCCCCCTGACCCCGCCTGTCGGGGGCAAGTTGGCACAGCCCGCGCAGCTACGCCACGGATAAGCGAGGCCCGCGCGGCATCATTCCGCCGCGACCCGGCGCGGATTGAGCATGTCCTTCAGGTAGCGCCCGGTATGGCTGCGTTCGACCTTGGCCACGTCTTCCGGCGTGCCGGTCGCCACGATCTCGCCCCCGCCATCGCCCCCCTCGGGGCCGATGTCGATGATCCAGTCAGCGGTCTTGATCACGTCGAGGTTATGCTCGATCACCACGACGGTATTGCCCTGCTCCACCAGTTCGTGCAGCACTTCCAACAGCTTGCGAACGTCTTCGAAGTGCAGCCCGGTGGTCGGCTCATCGAGGATGTAAAGCGTGCGACCGGTGGCGCGGCGGCTGAGTTCCTTGCTGCAGCTTGACGCGTTGCGCCTCGCCGCCCGACAGCGTGGTGGCCTGCTGGCCGACCTTGATATACCCAAGCCCGACCCGCACCAGGGCGTCCATCTTTTCGCGGATGCTGGGCACCGCCTGAAAAAACTGCTGGGCGTCCTCAACCGTCATGTCAAGAACGTCTGCTATGCTTTTGTTCTTGAACTTTATCTCCAGCGTTTCCCTGTTGTATCTGGCACCCTTGCAGGTTTCGCAGGTGACATAGACATCCGGCAGGAAGTGCATCTCGATCTTGATCAGCCCGTCACCCTGGCAGGCCTCGCACCGCCCGCCCTTGACGTTGAAGCTGAAGCGGCCGGGTTGATAGCCGCGCGCCTTGGCCTCGGGCAGGCCCGCGAACCAGTCGCGGATCGGCGTGAAGGCCCCGGTGTAGGTCGCGGGGTTGGAGCGCGGCGTGCGTCCGATGGCGCGCTGGTCGATGTCGATGACCTTGTCGAGATGTTCGAGCCCCCTGATCGTTTCGCAGGGGGCCGGGGTTTCGCGCGCGCCGTTCAGGCGGCCGGCGGCGGTCTTGAACAGCGTCTCGATGGTCAGCGTCGACTTGCCGCCGCCGGAAACGCCGGTGACGCAGACGAACCGGCCCAGCGGAAATTCGGCCGTGACATCACGCAGGTTGTTGCCGCTGGCCCCGACGACCGTCACCTTCTTGCCGTTGCCCTTGCGGCGGGTCCGGGGCACGGCGATCTCGCGGGTGCCCGACAGATACTGGCCGGTGATGCTGGCGGCGTCGGCGGCAACCTGATCGGGGGTACCGTGGCTGATGACCTGACCGCCGTGCACGCCGGCGCCCGGCCCCATGTCAAAGACGTAGTCCGCCTCGCGGATCGCCTCTTCGTCATGTTCCACCACGAGCACGGTATTGCCCTGGTCGCGAAGGTTCTTGAGCGTCGTCAGAAGCCGGTCGTTGTCGCGCTGGTGAAGCCCGATCGAGGGTTCGTCCAGAACATAGAGCACCCCGGTGAGACCCGATCCGATCTGCGATGCCAGGCGGATGCGCTGGAACTCGCCCCCCGACAGCGTTCCCGCGTTGCGGCTCAGGGTGAGGTAGTTCAGGCCGACGTTGACCAGGAAACCGAGCCGCTCGCGGATTTCCTTCAGGATCGCTCGGGCGATCTCGTTCTTCTGGTCCGACAGCGTTTCGGGCACCGACTGGATCCAGTCATGCGCCTCGGTGATCGACTTTCGCACCACCTCGCCGATATGCAGCCCGGCGATGCGGACGGCCAGCGCCTCGGGCTTGAGCCGGTAGCCGTGGCAGGTGCCGCACGAGCGGTTGTTCTGATAGCGCTCGAACTCTTCTCGCACCCAGGCGCTGTCGGTTTCGCGGTAGCGCCGTTCCATATTGGGAATCACGCCCTCGAACACGCGCGACACCTCATAGATGCGGCCGCCCTCGTCATAGCGGAACCTGATCTCTTCCTCGCCCGAACCGCGCAGGAACACTTCGCGGACAGAGTCCGGAAGGTCTTTCCACTTGGCCTTGCGATCAAAGCCGTAGTGCCGCGACAGCGCCTCGATCGTCTGGGTGAAATACGGCGACTTCGACTTGGCCCAAGGCGCAAGCGCGCCTTGCATCAGCGTCAGTCCCTGATCGGGAACAACGAGGCGTTCGTCGAAGAAAAGCTCAACCCCAAGCCCATCACAGGCCGGGCAGGCGCCGAAGGGGGCATTGAAGGAAAACAGCCGGGGCTCGATTTCGGCGATGGTGAACCCGCTGACCGGACAGGCGAATTTCTCGGAGAACGTCGTGCGGACCGGCTCGCCCTCGGCGGGCGCGGTTTCCAGCACGGCGATCCCGTCGGCCAGATCGAGCGCGGTGCGGAAACTGTCGGCCAGCCGTGTCTCAATGCCTTCGCGCACCACGATCCGGTCGACCACGACATCAATGTCATGGCGCAGTTTCTTGTCGAGCGTCGGGGGGTCTTCCAGTTCGTGAAACTGGCCGTCCACCTTGACCCGCTGGAACCCCTGCTTGCGCAGTTCGAGGAATTCCTTGCGGTATTCGCCCTTGCGGTCGCGCACGATCGGGGCAAGCAGATAGGCGCGCATCCCGTCTTCCATGGCCATCACGGCGTCGACCATGTCCTGCACCTGCATCGCAGTGATCGGCAGGCCCGTCGCGGGGGAATAGGGCGTGCCGACGCGGGCGAAGAGAAGGCGCAGGTAGTCATAGATCTCGGTCACCGTGCCGACGGTGGAGCGCGGGTTCTTCGACGTGGTCTTCTGTTCGATGGAAATTGCCGGCGAGAGGCCCGAGATGTGGTCCACGTCCGGCTTGCCCATCATGTCGAGAAACTGGCGCGCATAGGCCGAGAGCGACTCGACATAGCGGCGCTGCCCTTCGGCGTAGATCGTGTCGAAGGCGAGGCTCGACTTGCCGGAGCCGGACAGCCCGGTGATGACCACGAGTTGATCGCGCGGGATGTCGACGTCGACCCCCTTGAGATTGTGTTCGCGTGCGCCGCGGACTTCGATGAACTTCTGCTCGGCCATGGACAGCCCCCCAAGGGTCACAGTCGCGATACATAGGCGAGCGCGACCAAGTCTCCAATCGGAATGTGTGAACGGATCATGAACATTTGTGGTTTTTCCCGCAAGTGCCCGTCTGGCGATCAGCGACCCCGCCGGCGGTCCGCCTGCCAGGCGTGCATCGCGATCCCGCCGAGGCAGAGCGGCACCACGAAGCCCACCACGCCGGCCAGACCGAAAGACGGGATCAGCAGCGCCAGGATCGGTGTCCCGGTGGTGGTGCCGAGATTTCCGAGCTGCGCCACGGCGCCCGAGGCCATCGCGCGGTCTTCCGGCGCGGGGTTGAGCTGCGGGATCGACGCAAAGGACGCGCCCTGCACGATGCCCAGGGCCGACGCCATCAGGAGCGCCCCCGCGAGGCGCGCAGCCTCGATGTCCCAGGCCAGCGCCATCGCAAGGGCGCCGAACGCCGCGACGCCGAAGCCCGCCTGCACCAGGCGCACCGCCCCGACATGGCGCAGCGCCCAGACGCCAATGCTCAGCGAGACGGCGATGCTGACCAGCGGGATCGTCGTGGCAGCAAGGACGCGCTGCGCGCCCATCAGGGGGGGCAGCAGCGTGAGAAGGGCGACATAGAGGATCGTATAGAAGAAGAACCCCGCCGCGGGCGCGGCCAGATGAGGCGATCGGTAAATCACGAGATGCTGGCGCAGCACCGCGCGGATCGTCGTCTCTGGCGGCGGCGGCAGTACGATCCGCGGCAGCAGCCGGCGCAGGATCAGGAACATCGCCGCCATGTAGACCGCGTGCGCAAGGAACAATCCCTGCGGTCCATCCACCGTCAGCCGCGGCCCGACGACCGCGAGACCGGCATAGGACAGGCCGAAGAAACTGGACCAGAGCGTCATCGCAAGGCCCTGATGGCGCAGGCTGGCCGCCTGCGCGATCATCACCGGCCCGATCACGACGACCGCAAGATGCGACAGACCTTCGAGCACCCTGCTCGCCATCATCAGCGGATAGGCCGGCATGAGCGTCTGGCCCGCCGAGAGGATCGCCCCCAGCCCGAGGGCCGCCAGCATGACCCGGCGCAGGCCCAGCCGCTGCACCACGATCCCGGCGGTGGTGCCGAAGACCAGCCCGACGATTCCGACCACCGACACCATCAATGCGACCCGGCCCGGGCCGCCGTAGATCGCCACGAGGTCGTCAAAGACGACGCTGATCTTGCCAAACTGCGCCGCCGCGCCAAGCCCGGCCGCCCAAAGCGCGATGATCAGAAAGGCGGGGTGGCGGGCCATGACGCACCGCTAGCAAAGGCGCGTCGCGCCTGCCACCGCAAAAGGCGGCGCGGCTGCCCCTGCCGGGCCCGGGCCGCCACGGCCAGGGCGCGCCGCGCCGTTCGCCCGGCGGGGCCGGCTAGAAATGCAGGGCCCGCCCGTAGGCATCGAGCACCGCCTCGTGCATCATCTCGCTCAGCGTCGGATGCGGGAAGACCGTCTCCATCAGTTCGGCCTCGGTCGTTTCCAGCGTGCGCCCGATGACGTAGCCCTGGATCAGTTCGGTCACTTCGGCGCCGACCATGTGGGCGCCCAGAAGTTCGCCTGTGTCGGCATCGAAGATGGTCTTTATCATCCCCTCGGACTCGCCAAGCGCGATGGCCTTGCCATTGCCGATGAACGGGAAATGCCCGACCTTGATCTCATGTCCGGCGGCCTTGGCCTTTTCCTCGGTCAGGCCGACACTCGCGATCTGCGGATTGCAGTATGTGCATCCGGCGATCGAGTTCGGCTTGATCGGGTGAGGATGGCCCGCCCGCGATCAGTTCGGCGACCATCACGCCCTCGTGGCTGGCCTTGTGGGCAAGCCAAGGCGCCCCGGCGATATCGCCGATCGCGTAAAGCCCGTCGACCCCGGTGCGGCAGAACTCGTCAGTGATCACATGGCTGCGGTCGATCTTGACGCCCAGTGCCTCGAGCCCGAGGTCCTCGACGTTACCGACGATGCCCACGGCAGAGATGACCGTGTCGAAGTCCATCGTTTCGGTCTTGCCGTTGCTCTCGACATGCGCGGTCACGCCGACGCCCGGCTTTCGGTCAAGCTTCCTGACCGTCGCCTTTTCCAGTATCTTCATGCCCTGCTTGACGAACTGCTTGCGGGCGAAGGCCGCGATCTCGGCGTCTTCGACGGGCAGGATACGCTCCATCACCTCGACGACCGTCGTGTCGGCCCCAAGCGTGTTGAAGAAGCTGGCAAATTCGATGCCGATCGCGCCCGAACCGATCACCAGCAGCTTTTTCGGCATCCGCTTGGGTTGCAGGGCGTGGCGATACGTCCAGACCAGATCGCCGTCGGCCTCGAGCCCGGGCAACTCGCGCGCCCGCGCGCCGGTCGCCAGAATGATCGCGGGGGCGGTCAGGTCTTCCTTGCCCTTGTCGGTGGTGACGCTGACCCGGCCCTTCTCCGGCAGGTTGGCCACGCCCATGAACACGGTGATCTTGTTCTTCTTCATCAGGTGGCCGATGCCGCCCGACAATTGTTTGGCCACGCCGCGCGACCGCGCGACCACGGCGGGAAGATCATAACCGATGCCGTCGGCCTTGAGCCCGAATTCCTTGGCGCGATGCATCAGGTGGAACACTTCGGCCGAGCGCAGCATCGCCTTGGTCGGGATGCAGCCCCAGTTGAGGCAGATGCCGCCGAGGCTTTCGCGCTCGATGATGGCAACCTGCTTGCCCAGCTGTGCCGCCCGGATCGCAGCCACATAGCCGCCCGGCCCGGAACCGATCACGATCACGTCGAAGGATTTGGCAGCCACGGATCCCCTCCTCTGGAAAAGTAGTTTGCCATTAAACCATTATTGGCCGGGCAGCAACGCAAGCTGCGCCGCAACACCTTTCGCCTAGCGCATGGCTTCGTCCTTCAGGCGCCGCACGACCGCACCATAGCCGCCATCCGCGAGAAACGCCTGCTCGTCCGGCGTGGACTGCCTGCCAAGCGCCTCGTTGCGAAACGGAAACCGCCCGAACCTTTCGATGATCTCCCGGTGGGCATGGGCATGCAGCAGGTTTTCCGCGCCCGTCTCGGGCAAACGCTCTGCAACCAGCACGACGCAGCGATCCTGATCGCCGGGATCCTCGCTGTGTTCGAAGGGAAGATAGAAGAACTGCCGCTCGGGTTCGGGAGCCTTCAGATCCCAGCCGGCCCGGATCGCCGCGTCGGCCGCAGCCCGCGCCCGATCGTCGGTCGCGAAGGCCAGTGCCGTTCCCCGATGGATGTTGCGCGAGAACTGGTCGGTCACCACCAGATAGGCGAGGCTTCCAACCGGACCGTCGACCCAGTGTTCCAGCCCGCCGTCCCGTGCCGCCTGCCACAGATCGAGGAAGCGGTCCCGGCATTGCGCATCAACCGCCGCGCCACCAGCATACCAGCCTTCGGGGCCAAGCTCGCCCAGCCAGAAGTCGAGAACCTCAACCGGATCCGACATGTGCGCTCCTCCCGCTTTGCCCGAGCCTGACAGGGATGCCTCGGTCACGCAACCCGGCGCCGGTCCGCAAGGACCGATCAGGCGCGCCGCGCGGTTTCCTCGCTTTTCTCCAGCGCCGCCTCGACGCCGATCACGCTGACGTTGGGCGTGATCGGGGTGAAGCCGCCTTGCGCATCGGGCGTGGTCGGACGGCGCGACATGCGCCAGGCGGTGTAGACCGCCAGCACCGCAAAGAGGATGGCCATGAACAGAAAGAAGCCGTCCGGCCCCATTGCCGCCATGACGTAGCCCGTGATGATCGGCCCGGTGATCGCGCCAAGGCCGTTGATGAAGATCAGCCCGGCCGATGCGGCGGCCATGTCAGAATTGTCGAGATAATCGTTCACATAGGCCACGAGCAGCGAATAGAGCGGGTTCGAGATGCCGCCCGCCATCGCACCGATGAAGACCAGCACGACGAATGGCGTCCCGCCGCCGATCCCGGTCAGGCCCCAGATCACGGGCACCATCAGGAAGATCGCGCCGGCCACGGACAACCAGAGCACGAGAAGCCGGCGGTCCCGCCGGTCGGAAAGCCAGCCGATCGGATATTGCAGGACCAGCCCGCCAACGTAGATGAAGGCCACGAAGATCGAGATGTCCCGGATCGAAAGCCCCGCCTGCGTGCCCCAGACCGAGGCCATGCCGAACTGCGCCGAAAAGATCCCGCCCAGAAGGAACATCCCCACGCATCCCAGCGGCGAGGCCGCGTAGAGCCTGCGGAAACTGAGCGGTTTGGTCGTATCGAAGGCAGGGGCCGGACTGACCGAAAGCAGGATCGGCGTGAAGGCCAGAGACACCAGGATCGAGGGGATGACGAACAGGATATAGCCCGACGGATCCCCGACGTTCAGCAGGATCTGCGCAGCGATGATGCCCACCATCTGCATGATGAGATAAAGCGACAGCGCCTGGCCGCGCGTTTCGTTGGTTGCGGAATTGTTCAGCCAGCTTTCCGCGGTGATGTAGACCCCCGAGAACGAGAAACCGATCAACACCCGCATGAGCGACCATGCCATCCAGTCGGGCAGGACGGCATACATCATCAGGACAGCCGAGATCATCGACCCCAGCGCCGCGAATACGCGCACATGGCCGACGCGACGGATCATCTCGGGCACCATGCGGGAACCGAAGAGGAAGCCGATGAAATAACACGACATCACCACCGACATCTGGAGCGTCGAGAAATTCTCGATCCCGCCGCGAATGCCCAGAAGGGTGCCCTGCATGCCGTTCCCGAGCATCAGCAGCATGATCCCCAGCAGCAAGGCCCAGGAACTTCTCAGAACGGTCAGCATTCGTCATCCTTCTCGGGCGGCATCAGGTCGGGGGATGGCAGGGATCACTTGCCTCCCCGGGGGGATTTCATTCGGTCGGCGCTGCGGAACCCTGCGCCACGGGACAAAGCAGCGACGCGTCGCCGTAGGAAAAGAACCTGTACCGGCGCGTTATGGCATGATCGTAGACCCGGCGCATCCGCTGCTGTCCCATCAGCGCCGATACAAGCATCATCAGCGTCGATTTCGGCAGATGGAAGTTGGTCATCAGGGCGTCGGTGACACGAAAGCGGTATCCGGGATAGATGAAGATATCGGTTGGCCCTCGCCACGGGTGGACGATCCCGGTCTCATCGGCCGCGCTTTCGATCAGGCGCAACGCGGTCGTCCCGACAGGGATGATCCGCCCACCCGCGGCCCGTGTCGCATTGATGCCCGCGGCGGCGTCGGCCGTGACCTCGCCCCATTCGGCGTGCATGCGGTGGGTCGTGACATCATCGACCTTGACCGGCAGGAACGTTCCTGCCCCGACATGCAGCGTCACCTCGGTCAGATCGACGCCGCGCCCGACCAGCGCGCGCAGCAGATCGGCATCGAAATGCAGCGAGGCGGTCGGGGCGGCGACGGCCCCCGAATGCCGGGCGAAAACCGTCTGGTAATCCTCGCGGTCGGCCGCGTCCGGGGCGCGGCGGGCGGCGATGTAGGGGGGCAGAGGCATGGCCCCCGCCTCGGCCAGAGCCGCGTCGAAATCATCGCCTGACAGGTTGAAGAGAAGGCGCATCTCGCCCGCACCCTTTTCCGCGACCATTCCCGACAGCGCATCGGAAAAACGGATCACCTCACCCACGGCCAGCTTCCTGAGCGGCTTGGCAAGCGCCCGCCAGCCTTCGGTCGCAGGCTCCAGCAAAGTGACCTCGATCCGCGCCGCGACCGGGCCCTGGCCGCTGTCGCGATGCCGCTGGCCGGACAGGCGGGCCGGGATCACACGGGTGTTGTTCAGGATCAGCCGGTCGCCGGGCCTGAAGATGTCGACGAGATCGGACACCCGCAGATCACGGATCGTGTCGCCTTCGGCCAGAAGAAGGCGCGCGGAGGTGCGCGGGCGGGCGGGCCGCGTGGCGATCAGGGCCTCGGGCAGGTCAAAGTCGAAGTCGGACAGCTTCACCGGAACTCGTTCCTTTTCGGAGGGTCGCGTCGCGGGGCGTCACCCCGGAAGATTTCCCGGAACCCGCCGGGGGTCAGGATCGACAGCGGGTTGACGGCCACCTGCGGATCGTCGACCGACCCCGTCAGATCGTAGTTGAAGCCGAACAGCCCTTCGCCGGGCTTGCTGACGACGCTGCCGATCCCGTTCAGGATATAGATGGGCGAGATCACCCCCTGCATGTCGAGGGTCTGGCGCCGGGTGTCGTAGCTTCCCGCCATCGACACGCCAAGAGAGGCCCCGACCGCAGAGCCGCGCGAGATCGTGATGCGGTCGGCAGAGGTCGTGAAATCGGCCTCTGCCGAGGTAAAGACCAGCCCCGAGTCGTTGAGCTGCTCAAGCAGGCCGATCACGCTGATGGCGCCCAGCAATTCGGCCAGAACAGGGGCATCGCGGATCTGGATGTTGGCCAGCCGCGCAGAACCATCATAGGCGCCCCGAGGCCCGCGCGGCCGCAGCGTGAGGTCGAGCGATCCGCCGCGCGCGGTCTTGAAGATACCGGAGGCCGAAAGCACGGCACCTGCATCTTCCGACCGAATTCGTACGGCGGTTCCCTGGGACGACGGCATGACGACCCCTTGCACAGGCGCCGCGCCGTTCACCGACGCGGTGAAGCTTCCGTCGGGGCCGCCCCGGGTCTGAAAGCGCCCCTGAAGGTCGGTCAGCGCGATCCCCTGGGTCACCTGGAGGGTATCGAGCACGACATCGATCGGCACGCCGCCCTCCCCTGCCCCGCCATTCGCCGGAAGCCGGCGCAGATCGACCCGCCCCCCGGTGATCGCGACGCCGACAGGCACGCCCTTGCCCTGCCCGGTGATGTCGACCGACGCGGCAAGCCAGTCGCCGCTGATCACACGACCGAACTGGGCCACGTCCAGCCCGCCGTCGGGGCGCAGCGCCACGCTGCCCTCAACCTCGACCTTGCCGCTGGCAAGGCGCAGCAGGTCGATCGAGGGGGGTTGTCCCAGCCGGCCCTCGATTTCCAGTTCCGCCGTCGTGTCCGCCGGTTTGGAGAGGTCGATCGGGGCGAAGGCGAGTGCGACGCCTCGCAGGTCCGACGTGATCCGGAAGCTGCCGCCTCCCTTGACCAGATCGAGGTCGAGCCGGCCCTGACCGGCCCCCGACACCGACCCCTGCGGCAGCACGACGCCGAATTCGTCGAGCGTCGCCTGGGTGATGTCGATGCTGCCGCCGACCTGGCTCCGTCCCTTGGCCTGTGGACCGAAATCCTGCCGCCACGTCGCGTCGAACCGTGCCTTTCCCAAGGTGCCGGGGCCGCCGATCTCAATTCCCGTATTGTCGGCGGCAAGCCGCAACCGGGCCGCGCGCAACATCCGCCCGGACACCAGCCGGTCCGAAGTCACATCCGTCAGCACGCCAGAGATGTCGTATTTCACGTCGTTGACGCCGACCTTCGGGCGCAGCGGCAAGCGCATCACCGCCGTTGTCTCGGCCCTGCCTTCGGCGATGTCGACGGGAAAGCCGGCCCTTGTCAGAAAGCCGAACGGCGGTTCATCGAGCAGCGACAGCGCGGCGGTGATGCTGCTGCGCGTCTTCAGCGTGATCTCCGCATCGGCCGGCTTTTGCGTGATGTCCAGCACCTTGAACACCGAACCGGACGCGTCGATGCGGCCGCCGACCGGCGGGGTCACTCCGCCACGGTCGAGCACCACCGTATAGCGGGTGCCGATCAGCGTGGAATATCCATAGCCGTCGCGGATTGGCGGCAGCGTGCGCAGGAACCTGACGTCCGCGGCCGCGAACTCATACCCGAGCGAGACAAGCGGTTCGGTGCCCGGGTGCAGGCGCACGCCCCCCTTGACGTCGAACAACAGGCCCTGCTGCACGTTTTCGGCCAGCCAGGCGCGGGTCTTGGGGACAAGAACCCGCGGCCAGAGGGCCAGCAGCGCGTCGTGCCTGATCTCGTTCAGCGCCACATCGAGAGCGACCGACCACCCCGAAGCATCCGCCCGGGCGCTGCCTTTGGCGTTCAGCCGGGTCGCGCCCTCGGTCAGCGATATCTGGCCCAGATCGACTTGGAACGGAGCGAGCCTGAGCCGGAAATCAATCGCGCCGCGGGAAAACTTCGCGGGTGTCTCGAACAGACCCTCGGGGTCGACTTTCAGATCGGCGACCTGGACCTGCCCGATGAACTCGTTCGGGTCGCCACGCGACAGGCCCGGCGCGCGCATCACCCCAGAGGCCTTCAGGCGGAGTGAGTCGCTGTCGATCGACAGATCGCTGAAGCTGATCGTCTGACCCGCCTGGTCGAGCGCGAAGGACAGGCCGAAGCGATTGAACGGGACCGGCCGCAGGGCGGATGCCGGATGCAGACCTCCCGCGCCGATATCGAGCGTTCCCGAGCCGCGCAGGATGGCACCCGCCTCGTCGAATTCGGCGGCGATGGTTCCCGAGATCGGCGCATCCAGCACCGACAGCCAGGCCAGCGCCGGTGCCTGGGTCGCAACGTCGGCCGCTGCCATCTGGTCCACCCGCGCCGACACCCGTGCCGCCGAACTGCCCTTCGGACTGATGAAGGTCAGGGTCGCGCGGGCAGGATCGGTGCCCCCGCCGACGAGGCCCATGCCCAGTTCCAGCGCAAGTTCGTCGGGCCGATTGTCAAGCCGCAGGCGGCCATCGCCAACCTGCCAGACGCGGCCCGCCCGCCGGTCGTCGAGCGTCAGCGTCAGCGCCTCTGCCTCGATCCGGTCCAGCGCGCTGAGCGCAGGGGTGCGAAATACCGCATCGACGCGGTCAAGCAGTTCGGCAAAGCTTTCCGGCCCCGTCTCGTCGGTCTCGCCGCCAAAGGCGAGGTCGAAGCGGCCGTCCGCCATCCGCCGCAGCGTGATCTGCGCGCCCACGATGCGCAAGCTCTTGGGGCGGAACGTGCCGCCCAGCAGGGCACCCTTGGCCAGACCGATGCGCACTTCGGGCAAGGTGGCCACCGACCGACCCGAAGCGCCCATCAGGCGGACATCCTCGAGATGCAGGCGCGGCACGAAATCCTCGTCGATCACCACGACGGCACCACCGAGCGCGATCTGCGCCCCCGGCGCCTCGCCGGCGCGCAGCATCCTGTTGACGCGGGCCTCGGCCTCGGCCACGACCCAGATCGGCATGCGGATCGGCTTGCCCGTAACCCCAAGCTGCGCGATCCCGCCTAGGACCACCACGAGCACGAGCGTCATCGCCCCCCACAGCCAGCCATGGCGCCATCGCCGGCGCGGGGGCGGATCGGGCCGTGTCACGGGCGGAGCGTCGTCGTCAGTCACAAGTCGGGGTGCCTCCGGGGCCTGGGGCGAACGGGGCCGGCCATCTGCGGTCATCGCTTCCGCCGGGGTTGCCTTTATCTTCGCCCGAAGGCAACTAAAACTCAAATCACCGTCAACGTTTTGCAAGGAGCCGTCCATGCCCACCACAGCCGACATCGCGCCCGACTTCACCCTGCCTCGGGACGGGGGCGGAAACGTCACGCTTTCGGCGCTGCGCCCCGGCAAGGTCGTCGTCTATTTCTATCCCAAGGACGACACCTCGGGCTGTACGATAGAGGCCATCGATTTCACCGCACGGCTTGCCGAATTCCAGGCGGCCGGGACGACCGTCATCGGGATTTCGAAGGACAGCGTGAAAAGCCACGACAAGTTCGTCGCAAAGCACGGACTGGGCATCATTCTGGCCTCTGACGAGAACGGCACAACCTGCGAGGACTGGGGCGTCTGGGAGGAGAAGAGCATGTATGGAAAGAAGTACATGGGGATAGAGCGGTCGACCTTTCTGGTCGGACCGAACGGAAAGATCGCGAAAGCCTGGCCGAAGGTGAAGGTGAAGGGGCATGTCGACGAGGTTCTGGCCGCGGCGCAGGCATTGTGAACCCGACCCTCGCCCAGATGGCGGTCGAGGTGCTGATGACGGCCGACGGGCGAGCGAAGGCCGCGCTGGGGCGTCGGCACGCCGCGACGTGGTTTGCGGCCCGGTCGGCCGACCGGCCCATTGCGCTCGGCCGGGCGGATCCCCCGCTGCGCCCGGCGCGGCCGGACCTGCCGGAACTGCTGGCGCCGCGGGACGTGCCGCGCCGCAGGTCCGGATCGCCGGCCGGGCGGATCGCGCTGCTGCATGCGCTGGGTCACATCGAACTCAACGCGGTCGACCTGCATTGGGACATCCTTGCGCGCTTCACCGACGTGCGAATGCCGATGGGCTTTTACGACGACTGGGTGCAGGCGGCCGACGACGAGGCGAAGCATTTCAACCTGATCTGCGACGTGCTCGAAACGATGGGCAGTTTCTATGGCGCGCTGCCCGCCCACGCCGGCATGTGGCGCGCCGCCGAGGATACCGCATCGGACCTGCTCGGTCGCCTTGCCGTTGTGCCGATGGTGCTGGAGGCGCGCGGATTGGATGTCTCGCCCGGGATGATCGAGATGTTCCGCAAGGCGGGCGAGGCACAGGCGCTGGCCGCGCTCGAAACGATCTATGCCGACGAGGTCGCGCATGTCGCCTATGGATCGAAGTGGTTCCACTTCCTGTGCGGCCGGCAGGACAGCGACCCGAAGGAGGTCTTTCATGGCCTCGTCCGGCGCTACTTTCACGGGGCGCTGAAACCGCCGTTCAACGAGGAAAAGCGCGCCGAGGCGGGAATTCCGCCGGATTTCTACTGGCCGCTGAGCGAAGGGCCTGACCTTAACGTAAAGCGATAAGCCGTTTCCCATCGGCGGGAAATCGCTCATTTCGACGCCGATCCGCCGCATTTCCGCACCGGGCGTTCAAAGCCGTTGCGATCCGGATGCGCCGTCTGTTACCTGATGCGGCGTGGCGACATGGGGATGTCAATGCTGCGCGAGGGTCGTGACTGATCCTGTTTGGGGAAACAATACGGAAAGCAGTCGTGACGGGACATCTCGCCTACAGGTTGAACTCTGCGCTGGAGCGCTGGTTCCCGGAACAAAGATTGTTCCTCAAATCCGACACTGAAACCCAATTCATCCGCCTGCGACCTGCGACGCTCGCCATTGCCGCGCTCGGCGGTTCGCTGCTGCTGGCCTGGACGATCATCGCCTCGGCGATCCTGATGATGGACTCGATCGGTGCCGGTTCGGCGCGCGAGCAGGCGCAGCGTGCCGGACAGGTCTACGAAGATCGCCTGACCGTGCTTTCGCAGGATCGCGACCTGCGCGCCGAAGAGGCGGTCAAGGCCCAGGAACGCTTCAACCTCGCGCTTGACCAGGTGTCGCAGATGCAGTCGCGGTTGCTCGCATCCGAGGATCGGCGCAAGGAACTCGAAACCGGGATCGAGGTCATCCAGAAGACGCTGCGCCGCACGATCGCCGAGCGGGACGAGGCGCGCAGCGATGCGGCCCGGGTAACGCTGGCGTTGGCCGAACAGACGGGTTCGGCACGCACCGACGAGGGCCGGTCGAAGGATGTCGAAGCGACGCTCGAGATCCTGACCGATGCGTTGGGCGATACCGCCAAGGAACGTGACGCGCTTTACGCCGACGCGGCGGCCGCGCGCGACGAGACGGCGGAACTCGCGCTCGACATGAGGCTGATGGAAGAGCGCAACGATGCGATCTTCGACAAGCTCGAGGATGCGGTCTCGGTCTCGATGAAGCCGCTCGACAAGATGTTCCGCTCGGTCGGCCTGTCGTCCGAGGCGATGCTGGACCAGGTGCGCCGCGGGTATTCCGGGCAAGGCGGCCCGCTTGCGCCGATCACGCTGTCCACCAAGGGGGCGAGCGACACGCCGACGGTCGAGGAACTGCGCGCGAACGACATCCTCAAGAACCTCGACACCATGAACCTCTATCGCATCGCGGCCTCCAAGGCGCCGTTTGCGATTCCGCTGAATTCGGCGTTCCGCTTCACCTCGGGGTTCGGCAGCCGGAACGACCCGAAGGGCGCTGGCCGTCGGTTCCATGAAGGGGTTGATCTGGCCGGCAAGTATGGCTCGCCCGTGCTGGCCACGGCGGACGGCGTCGTGATCCATGCGGGCTGGCAATCGGGTTACGGGCGGCTGATCAAGATCAAGCACGACTTCGGCATCGAGACGCGCTACGGCCATTTGTCGCAAATCGTCGTCAACGTGGGCGACAGGGTATCGCGCGGCGACGTGATCGGTGCTATGGGGAATACAGGCCGATCGACCGGAACTCATCTGCACTACGAGGTCCGGGTCAGTGGCAATGCCATCAACCCGATGAAGTACATCAAGGCGGCGAGAGATGTTTTCTAAGAGCAGAATCAATGAACCGGGTCCGAAAGCGGGCGGCGACGCCGATCGCGCCAAGACCCTCGAGGACAAGCCGAAGAGCACGATGGATTTCACGCCCACATCCCCCAAAGCAAAACCCGCGGCATCTGTCCTGTCGTCGGACCTGACGATCACCGGAAACCTGAAGACCAGCGGCGACATCCAGATCGAGGGCACGGTGGAAGGCGACATCCGCGCCCATCTGCTGACAGTGGGCGAAAGCGCCACGATCCGTGGCGAGATCGTCGCCGACGACATCGTGGTGAACGGCCGTGTCGTGGGCCGCGTGCGTGGACTGAAAGTGCGCCTCACCTCGACCGCGCGGGTCGAGGGCGACATCATCCACAAGACGATCGCGATCGAAAGCGGTGCGCATTTCGAGGGTTCGGTCCAGCGGCAGGACGATCCGCTCGCCAACGGCCGGGCGGCGCTGGCCGCCCCTGCCCCGGCCATCTCGGCACCGGCATCGAAATCCGAAGCCGGCTGACCAGTTCCGGACAGCGGACAGATCTTGAAGGGTGCCCTCGGTGGCGCCCTTTTCTATCGGGGTCAGTCCAGCGCCCGCCTGTAGAGATGCCAGCTTGCATGACCGAGAACGGGTAGAGCCAGGAACAGGCCCAGAAAACCGGGCAGCATCGCCACGAACAGCAGCCCCGCGATGATCGCGCCCCAGGACAGCATGGTGACGGGATTCTCCTGCACGGTCCGAAAGCTGGCGATCATCGCTGTCACGAAGTCGACTTCGCGATCCATCAGCAACGGCAAGCTGACCACGGTGATCGAGAACAGGATGGTGGCGAAGACCGCACCGACGGCGGTTCCGACGGCCAGCATCATCATCCCGTTGGGGGTCAGGAAAACCCCGAGCGACGACGAGACATCGGTCATCACCTGCAACCCCATGAACAGGGCAAAGATCATGTGGCCGAGGAAATTCCAGAAAAGGAAGAACACCACGATCACCACTGCCATCGAGGGGATCTGCCGATCCTTCTGGGCGACCACGACACCGAGCACGCCCGGCCAGTCGAGGGGGATCCCGGCCTCCAGCCGGCGACTGACCTCGTAAAGGCCGCAAGCGAGGAACGGCGCCAGGATCGGAAATCCGGCCGAAGCGACCAGCGTCCACCACAGTTGCCCCTTGGTCGTGAGCGCCCACCAGATCAACCAGCCACCGGCGACATAGACCGTCGCAAAGAACAGCCCGTAGAGCGGCGCACGCCGGAAATCGTGCCATCCTGCGCGCAAGGCGGCCGCAAGGTCGCTGAAGGATACATCGTTCACAATCGGCGCCGCCGAAGCGCCCGTTGCGTGCTCGGTCATCGAATGGCCCCTCCCCCGGGCTGGCGCAAGGCTAGCGGACTGGCACCGCCCCGATCAATCCCGACATGCGTTCCTCGACGCGCAATGGCGACCGGCGTCAGGCGTGGCGAATCTCGGTTCCCAGCACCCGCAGACATTCGCGAATGAAGGCGGCGAGCGCCGTCCAGCCCTTGGCGGACACCATCGTGCCATCGACGTGCGCCGCCGTCGGCGAGAGATCGACATAGGTGCCGCCGGCCAGATGCACCTCCGGCGCGCAGGCGCCGAGCGCGGCCACGGACTTGCCACGCACAACCCCGTCCACGGCAACGAGGATCTGCACGCCGTGGCAGATCGTGAAGATCGGCTTCGACGCCTCATGGAAATGACGGACCATCGCCTGCACACGCGGATCGGTGCGGATGTATTCCGGCCCGCGCCCGCCGGCACAATAGACCGCGTCATAATCCTGCGGGCGCACGTCGGAAAACGTCTTGTTGATCGGATGGTTGTGGCCTGGCTTCTCGGTGTAGGTCTGGTGGCCTTCGAAGTCGTGCAGCGAGGTGGCGATCATTTCGCCTGCCTTCTTGTCCGGGCAGACGACATGGACCGTATGTCCGACCGCCTCCATCGCGGCCTGGAATACGAAGATCTCGTATTCCTCGGTGAACTCGCCGGTCAGCATCAGGATCTTCTTGGCCGCCATCGCATCGCCTCCGCGTTATGCCCGAAAAACGGGCGTGCCTGCGGCATACTGACGTCAACCGAGGCGGTTGCGCAATCGGCTTGGGCGCCTGCGTCGGAACCTCAGTCCTCGGCGTTTGCCTCGGCCCGGCTCTTTCCGGCGACATCAAGGGCGAGCGTCGCCGCCATGAACCTGTCCAGATCGCCATCCAGAACGCCCTGCGTATCGGATGTCTCGACGCCGGTGCGCAGATCCTTGACCATCTGGTAGGGTTGCAGGACGTAGGAGCGGATCTGGTTGCCCCAGCCCGCGTCGCCCTTGCTTTCGTGCTGGGCGCTGATCGCGGCGTTCCGCCGGTCGAGTTCCATCTGGTACAGGCGCGCCCGCAGCGCGTTCATGGCCGCCTCGCGGTTCTGGTGCTGCGACTTCATCGACGAGGTGACGACGATGTTCGTCGGCAGGTGTGTGATCCGCACAGCCGAGTCGGTGGTGTTCACATGCTGCCCGCCGGCGCCCGACGAGCGATAGGTATCGATCCTGATGTCCCGGTCGGGAATGTCGATCTCGATGTTGTCGTCGACCACCGGATAGACCCAGACCGAACTGAACGACGTATGGCGTCGAGCCGCCGAGTCGTAGGGCGAAATCCGCACCAGACGGTGGACGCCGGACTCGGACTTCAGCCATCCATAGGCATTGGGACCGGATATCTTGTAGGCGGCCGACTTTATGCCCGCCTCCTCGCCCGGCGATTCCGATTGAAGCTCGACCGTGTAGCCCTTCTTTTCGGCCCAACGCACATACATCCGCGCCAGCATGTTCGCCCAGTCGCAGCTTTCCGTGCCACCCGCGCCCGGCGTTGATCTCGAGGAAGGTATCGTTGGCGTCGGCCTCGCCGTTCAACAGCGCCTCCACTTCCTTCGCGGCGGCCTGTTCCATCAGGCTCTTTCAGGCTGGCCTCGGCCTCGGCGACGATCTCGGCATCGCCCTCGGCCTCGCCGAGTTCGATCAACTCCACATTGTCGCGCAACCCGCTTTCGATCAGCCGGTAGGTCGAGACCGCGTCCATCAGCGCCTGACGTTCGCGCATCAGCTTTTGCGCGCGGGCGGGATCGGACCAGAGATCGCCGTCCTCGAGCATCGCGTTGAATTCTTCAAGCCGGTGCGGGGCGGTTTCCCAATCCATCCGCTGGGCCAGCAGCTTCAGCGATTTCTCGATCGCTTCGACAGTGTTCTGCGTCTCGGCGCGCATCGGCGTTTCCGTTCGTCTCGGGGTTCAGCGGCGGGTGATAGCGGGTCGGGCGGATCGGGGCAAGGGCGGCCCCGCTAGTAGAGCCCGCCCGAACTTACGGTTCCGAAGTCGGCCTTCTTCGGGATCACCGCCGTCTCGCCGGTCGATGTCGTCACCGTCACGCCGCCCTCGCTGCCATCGGTCTCGCCATAGGCAAAGAGCGGCAGGTTCGGCACCCATGGCAAAGCCGCCGTCGACGACAACATTCCCGAAGATGCCGTCCTGCCCGTCCCGGAAGTACTCGGCGACGACATTCTCGCCCGTCGCATCATCGGGAAGCAGGGCACCCGAGAAGCGGTCGATCTTCTGGAAGTAGCCGCCCGGCGGCACCGCGAACTCGGTTCCGCCGTAGGTCTTTATCGCTTCCTGCATGAAGCTCTGGAACACCGGGCCGCACATGCCGCCACCAGAGGCGTTGCCAAGGCTGCGCGGCTGATCGTAGCCGATGTAGCAGCCCGCGACGAGGTTCGAGGAATAACCCACGAACCAGACGTCCTTGGCATCGTTGGTCGTGCCGGTCTTGCCTGCGATCGGCACCGGCAGGTTGATCCCCCGTCCCGTGCCACGCTCGATCACGCCCTTGAGCATCGAGGTCAGCTGATAGGCGGTAATCGGGTTCATCACCTGTTCGCGATTCGAAAGGATCTGCGGGATATCGCCCGGATCGAGGCTGGCCAACTGGCAATCCTCGCACTTGCGCTGGTCATGGCGGTAGACGGTGCGGCCGAAGCGGTCCTGCACCCGGTCGACAAGCGTCGGTTCCACCCGCTCGCCGCCATTGGCGAACATGGCATAGGCCGCGACCATCTTGAACAACGTCGTTTCCTGGGCCCCGAGGGCGTTCGCGAGGAACGGCTGCATCCTGTCATAGACGCCGAACCGCTCGGCATAGCCCGCGACCACGTCCATGCCGATTTCCTGCGCGATCCGGACGGTCATCAGGTTCCGGCTTTGCTCGATGCCGGTGCGCATCGGTGCGGGACCATAGTACTTGTTCGAGGCGTTCTTGGGCTTCCACAGGCCCTCGGGCGTGTCGACCTCGATCGGCGCGTCGATCACGATGGTGGCCGGGCTGAACCCGGAATCGAGGGCCGCCGCGTAGACGAAGGGCTTGAAGCTCGATCCGGGCTGGCGCATCGCCTGGGTCGTGCGGTTGAAGACCGACGACTGATAGCTGAAACCGCCCTGCATCGCGACGACCCGGCCGGTATTCACGTCCATCGCCATGAAGGCCCCCTGGATCTCGGGCACCTGCCGCAGCGTCCAGCGAACGAAACTGCCATCCTCGTCCTTGGTCATCTGGCGCGACCAGAACCACATCCCCGACCGCAAACCAGATCGCCCGCAACCTTTGCCTTGGTGCCAAGTCGCCCGTCGGTCTGGCGCTTGCGCGCCCAGGTCACGTCCTCGGCCGGGATGAAATGGCCATCGTCATCCTCGTCCACGCCTTCGATGCCGATCCGCGCGCTGCTGTCGCCGACCGCAAGCACGACCGCGGGCGACCAGCCATCGATGTCGCGCGGGACGTCGGCTTCGGACAGGGCGGCGCGCCAGATCGGCCTCGGTGGACAGTCTGGCGGGGTCGATCGTCTTGCGCGTGCCGCGCCAGATGCCCAGGCCCCGGTCGTATTTCTCAAGCCCCGCGCGCAGCGCGCGGGCCGCGGCCTTCTGCAACTCGGGGTTCACCGTCGCGCGGATGGACAGCCCGCCGCCAAAGAATTCCTCTTCGCCGAACGTCCCCGACAATTGCCTGCGGATCTCGTCGGTGAAGTAGTCGCGTGGCGGAAGGCTTTCGCGGAAACCGGGGAAGTCGCCATTCTGCACCGAGCGGAGCGGCAACTCCTTTTCCGAGGTATAGGTGGCCTCGTCGATATAGCCGTTCTGCCACATTTCGCGCAGCACATAGTTCCGCCGCTCGGTCACGCGTTCCTTCGCGGTGACGGGATGATACTTGGAGGGCGCCTGCGGCATCGCGGCAAGCATCGCGGCCTCGTGCGGGGCGAGTTCGGCCAGCGTCTTGTTGAAGTAGGTCTGTGCCGCGGCTGTCACGCCGTAGGAATTCTGACCGAGGAAAATCTCGTTGAGATAGAGTTCCAGGATCTTGTCCTTGCTGAGCGTCTCCTCGATTCGGCTGGCGAGGATGATCTCCTTGATCTTGCGCTCGCCGGTGCGTTCGCCGCCCAGGAGAAAGTTCTTCATCACCTGCTGGGTGATGGTCGACGCCCCGCGCACATTCTGGCCGCGGGACTTGATGGCGTCGAGTGCGGCCGATGCGATGGAGCCGACATCATAGCCCTTGTGGAGATAGAAGTTCTTGTCTTCGGCGCTGATGAAGGCTTCTTTCACCAGATCAGGAATGTCCTCGATCGGTGTGAAAAGGCGGCGTTCTTCGGCAAATTCGTCGATGATCCGGCCTTCGCCGGAATAGATCCGGCTGATCGTGGGCGGCGTGTATTGCGCAAGGCTTTCATGGCTCGGCAGATCGCGGCCATACATCCAGAACACGGCCCCAACCGAGAGCGCGGCAAAAAGCAGCCCCAGCGTCAGCAACGTGAAGATGCCGCCAAAGAACGACCCGATGAACCTGACCAAGACCAGCCCCCGATTGCGATGCATCCCTATACAGGGGAAAATGCCTCGTGGTCAAAACCCGCTCGCGTGAACCCGCCGAACGCAGCTATTCACGAAGCTGCGATGCCGCGGCGTCGGCCACGACCCATGCCCGCAGTCCGGCCACGAGGGCAGAGGCCATGCTGGCCCTCCACGCCGGGTCGGTCAACCTCTCGATGTCCCGCGCGCTCGACAGAAACCCGATCTCGACCAGAACCGAAGGAATGTCCGGCGCCTTGAGCACCGAGAAGCTTGCCTGCTGGCGCGGCACCCGGTGCATCTTCAGGCCCCTGGCCGCGATGGCCGCAGCGAGCGCCTCCGAAAGCCGCTCGGAGCGCGGCGCGGTTTCGGCGCGGGCCATATCCATCAGGATGCCCGCGACCAGATCGTCCTGCCCTGTCAGGTCGACCCCCGAGAGAAGGTCGTCGCGGTCGTGGCGCTCGGCCAGGGCCGCCGCGGCGGCATCGCTCGCGTCATCGGCAAGGGTGTAGATCGTGGCGCCCACCGCCTCGCCTGCGGCCAGCGCATCGGCGTGAAGCGAGATGAAGACATCGGCATCGACCGACCGGGCGATCGAGAGGCGTGTCTCCAGGGGCACAAAGACGTCCTCCTCGCGGGTCAGCACGACGGTGAAACCGCCATCGCGCAGCAAGGCCTCCTTCAATTCTCGCGCGAAGGTCAGCATGAGGTGGGCCTCTGTCACGTCGCCACGCTCCGCCCCCGGATCTATTCCGCCGTGGCCCGGATCGAGAACGACGACCATCCGGCCGTCGTCCTTCGCGGGACCGGGCGGCAGGTCGGCGGCAACCGGGGCCGCCCATTCCGGTGGTTCGGGAAGCGCCGCCCTGGCCGCGAAAGCCTCGGCGGTCGCGGGGGCAAGCCGCAACCTCAGCAGCGCACCGAAGCCGCCGGTCGACATTTCGGCCTCGGAAATCACGAAGGGCCCGCCCAGTTCCATGACAAGCCGGGACCACCCCTGCCGGAAGACCCCGGCGCGAAGATCCTTCACGGCGTCGGTGCGCAGGGCGATGTCGCCCGCCCCGGTCCAGTCGACCTCGCGTGTATCCAGCACCAGCCGGGGCGGATCGTCCAGCAGCCTGACGCGCCACGGAACGGGCTGGGACAGGGCAAGCCGCACATCGAGGCCCTGCCCCGACCGGGTGATCGCCGAACCGGCCGGATCGAGCCGCGCCAGTGCCGAAAGCGCCTGCGCGTGGGTTTGCAGGGCACTGGCGATCAGCGCGAACGTCAGCACCATCGCCCCGATCCGCGCGCAGATCCGGGTGCCGATGCCACCGAGGCAAGACGCGCTGCGCGCCGGGCGCATCCGGGGCGAGGACGGCCTGGCCGTCCCGTCACGCCCGCGCATGGAATGCCTCCAGCCGGGCAAGGCCCTCGACGATGTCGGCGGTGGAACCGGCGTAGGAGAAGCGCAGGAACCTGTGCCCCCTTCGGGCATCGAAATCCAGCCCGGGCGTCACCGCCACGCCGGCTTCCTGTAACAGGCGCGACGCAAGACCCCGACTGTCGTCCGTCATCTCGGATGTATCGGCATAGACATAAAACGCACCATCGGGCGGCGCCATCGTGCCGAAACCGGCCTTGGGCAATCCGGCGAGCATCAGGGCGCGGTTGGCGGCATAGACCGCCCGGTTCGCTTCCAGTTCCTCGACCGCCTCGAGTGCCCCGAGCGCTGCGATCTGGCTGGCATGCGGCGGGCAGATGAACATGTTCTGGGCCAGGCGTTCCACCCGGCGCACCATCGTCTCGGGGACCACCATCCAGCCGACACGCCATCCCGTCATGCTGAAATACTTCGAGAAACTGTTGATCACCACCGCCTCGCCACCAAATTCGAGCGCCGAAACGGCCCGTTCTCCATGGTGCAGGCCGTGGTAGATCTCATCCGAAACGAACGTCACCCCCCGATCGGCGGCCGCAGCCATCAAGCCACCGAGCGCCTTGCGCGACAGCATCGTGCCCGACGGATTGCCGGGCGAGGCCACGATCAGACCGGACAGGTTCTCGACATTGACCAGATCGTCCGGCACCGGCTGAAACCGGTTCTCGAGAGCGGTGGGAATTCCCACGGGCTCCAGGCTCAGCGCCTTCAGGATCTGGCGATAGGACGGATAGCCGGGCTCGCCCAGGGCCACCCTGTCGCCGGCATCGAAGCACGCCGTGAACGCCAGAAGGAACGCGGCCGAAGACCCGGACGTGACGATCACCCGGGCCGGATCAAGATCGACGCCGTACCAGCGCAGATAAAGCGCGGCAATCGCCGAGCGGAGTTCAGGCAGACCAAGGGCGACCGTATAGCCGAGCGGACCGGCCTCCATCGCGCGGATCAGTGCCGTCCGTGCCAGCATCGGGGCCGGGGTTGCCGGCTGGCCGATTTCCATGTGGATCACCCGCCGCCCCCGCGCCTCCAGCGCGCGCGCGGCCTCCAGCACGTCCATCACGATAAAGGGATCGACGTCGCCGCGCCTTGAACCTCGCATCCTGCCCCCCCTAAAGTGCGTGCGCACAGTGTCCGCCCGTCCGGCGGGGGTCAAGCCACCCTTGCCTCGCTGCGACGATCTGCGATGCTGCGCACCGATTTGAACAGGAGCCACATCCCATGATCCGGATCGCCACCGCCGCCACCCTTGCTATCGCGCTGGCAGCGCCCGCATTGGCGACCGACCTGTCGTCGCTCACGCCCGCCGAACGCGATTTCCTGCGCGCAGAGGTCAAGGCCTACCTTCTGGACAATCCGGAAGTGCTCATCGAGGCGATGGATGTGCTGAACGCGCGGCAGGCGGCAGCGGATGCACACAACGATGCGGCACTGGTTGCAGACATATTCGGACGCCCTCTTCAACGATCCCTCGAGCTGGGTCGGTGGCAATCCGGACGGGGATATCACGGTGGTCGAATTCACCGACTATCGTTGCGGCTACTGCCGCAAGGCCTATGACGAAGTGGCCGAGCTTGTCTCATCGGACGGAAACATCCGCCTTGTCCTGAAGGAATACCCGATCCTTGGCGAGGCATCGCTTACATCGGCCCGCTTTGCCCTCGCCGTTCGCCAGATCGGCGGCGACGCGGCCTACGAGCAGGCCCACGATGCGCTGATCACCCTGCGGGGGGAGCCTACGACGGATGCGCTCAGCCGCCTTGCAACCAAGCTGGGGCTTGACCCGGCGGCCGTGCTTGCACGCATGGAAAGCCCGGATGTCACGGCGGTGATCGCCGCGAACCACGCGCTGGGACAGCAGCTTGGCATCAACGGAACGCCGACCTTCGTCATCGACGGAACGGTGGTGCGCGGCTATGTGCCGCTTGAGGGGATGCGCCAGATCGTGAGTGCCGAACGCGCAGGCTGATCCTGCCGCGACGACCTTCGGCTGGTGGATCGGGCGCCGGCCTTGGTCGTGGGCCGTCTCGGGAAGGGGCGTTCTGGCCGCAGGGACCGGAGATCATCGTGCGCAATCCGCCGGCCGGACGGGTGGCAGGCGCGGCGCGATTTGGCGCCCGGCGGATCCGGGCCTATTCGGCGGCGTCGGAAAGCGACTGTGCTTCGATTTCGGCCGCTTTCCTTTCGACAAGATCGACGATGTGGTCGATCATCCGGTCGTTGCCCAGGGTATGGGCCTGTTTTCCGGCGAGATAGACCATCCCCTTGCCCGCACCCCCGCCCGTGAAGCCGATGTCGGTCATCAACGCCTCGCCCGGGCCGTTCACGACGCAACCGATGATGCTGAGCGACATGGAGGTCGTGACATGTGCAAGGCGTTCTTCGAGGGCGCTCACCGTGCGGATGACATCGAAACCCTGTCGCGCGCAGGACGGGCAGGAAATGATCGTCACCCCCCGATGCCGAAGCCCGAGCGATTTCAGGATCTCGAAGCCGACCTTCACTTCCTCGACCGGATCGGCCGACAGGCTGACCCGGATCGTGTCGCCGATCCCCATCCAGAGAAGGTTTCCAAGGCCGATCGCGGATTTGACGGTGCCCGACACAAGGCCGCCCGCCTCGGTGATCCCGAGGTGGATCGGCGCATCGGTCGCCTCGGCCAGTTTCTGGTAGGCCGCCGCAGCCAGGAACACGTCCGAAGCCTTCACGCTGATCTTGAACTCGTGGAAATCGTTGTCCTGAAGCAACCTGATGTGGTCAAGACCGGACTCGACCATCGCATCCGGACAGGGTTCCCCGTATTTTTCCAGCAGATGTTTCTCGAGGCTGCCGGCGTTGACGCCGATCCGGATCGAACATCCGTGATCCTTGGCGGCCTTCACGACCTCGCGCACACGCGCCGCGTCCCCGATGTTCCCGGGATTGATTCGCAGGCAGGCGGCGCCGGCCTCGGCGGCCTCGATCGCCCGCCGGTAGTGAAAATGGATGTCCGCCACGATCGGCACGGGGCTTTCCGCGACGATCTCCTTCAGGGCCCGGGTGCTGTCCTGGTCGGGCGTGGAAATACGAACGATGTCAGCCCCGGCAACCGCACAACGCTGCACCTGTTCGATTGTCGCGGCGACATCGGTGGTCGGCGTGTTCGTCATGGTCTGGACGGAAATCGGCGCATCGCCCCCGACCAGCACCTTGCCGACGCGGATCTGGCGCGAGGCGCGGCGATAGATGTTGCGCCACGGGCGGACGGTGTTCAGCGACATCTGCCAAGCCTCGGTGAAACAGGACCATGCCGTAGATAGCCCGGCACGCGCATCGCAGCAAGCCGCGCGCTTACTCGGATGGCTGTTCGGGCACCGCCGTCGCAGCACCGGCGTCAGCGACATTGACCATCGTGGCAAGATCGGGATCGGCCCCGAGATCGGCGAGCTGGTAGCTCGACTTCAGGGCTTCCGGCGACAGCGCCACATTCTTTACGACCTTCGCCCCCGGCGCGGCGGGGCCATAGGTCTGGCCGTTGACCGCGAAATAGACAGAGCCGGAGTTCCCCGCGCGAAGCACCGCAGGCTCTTCCATCTGGGGCACTTCGTAGCGCTCGCCCGCATCGAGAACCTTCTCGAACAGAACGGTTCCGTCGCCCGACTGAACCCGGACCCACGACGGGCGGACGGCAAGGATCTCGACCGCCGGGGCCTCGGCCTCGACGACCTGGATCGCGGCCTCGACACTTTCGGCGACCTGATCGGCAACCCCGTTGCCCGCGCCTGCAAGCCCGATCGCGCCGCCGGTCCTCGGGTCGATCCCGGCAATCGGACCGTCGCGCGACACCATCACCGGCACATCGAGCGCCTGCGGACGATACAATCTGTCATAGCCCTGAGCGCCCGCGACCGGATCCAGTCCGCTATCGGCGGTCTCGCTGTCCGTCGCGGGGGCCGAGCGCACCAGCGGGGCGGTACCGCTCACGTTGCCGAGGGGGTCGATCTCGGCCACGACGACGGGGGCCTGATCGACCGGGGACAGTTGCACGCGCTGGACTTCCTGCAAGACCGACCAGCCGCCATAGCCGATCGCGCCGATCAGCAGGACCAGCACGATGATCGAGCCCACCGCGCCTGGCTCGATACCCGACATGACGCTCTTGCCCCGCGGCACGAAGGTCGCGTTCGGATCGGCGAAGGGATCGCGCAGGCCTTTCTGGCCTAGCGGGGCCGCCGTCAGGCTGCGCGGGGCGGAGGCCGCCTGCGACATGCCATGGGTCGGGGAAAAGCCGGCCTCGGCGCAGAATTTCTCATAGGACCATTCGGGGTCGAGCCCCAGATACCGCGCGTAGGACCGGATGTATCCGGCGATGAAACCCTGGCTTTCGAACGCGGACACGTCGCAATTCTCGATCGCGGCGATGTAGGTCGCCTTGATCTTCAAGTCGCGCTGCACATCAAGAAGCGACCGGCCCAGAGTGGCGCGCTCGCCGCGCATCACATCGCCCAAACGCACCTCGAAATCGTCAAAACCTTTCGGTTTTTCGACCTTAGGCGTCGAAGGATTAGCCCTCCGCCCGATCATTCACCCTGTCCCTACTGCCCCAATCAACGCGCGAGTCGCATTTTGTCGCGACTCGCTTCCGTGCTATTCACGAAACCGTATCATAGGACAAGGGTGCTTGCACCCCGCGACCGGCTCAGGCAGCGGCCTCGGCGCAATTCAGCGCACATTTTGCCCAAAGTCTGTCCATGGCCGAAACCAGGTGGTCGATATGGCCGGCATCATGCACCGGCGACGGCGTGAAGCGCAGCCTCTCCGTTCCGCGCGGAACGGTCGGAAAATTGATCGGTTGAACATAAATACCGAACGATTCCAGAAGCATATCCGACATCATCTTGCAATGGACCGGGTTGCCCACATGCACCGGAACGATGTGCGATCCGTGATCCATGATCGGCAGGCCCAACGCCTTGAAGCGGCGCTTCAACGTTTGCGCAACCTCGGCGTGGGCCGCGCGCAGCGCCTGGTCGGCCTTGAGGTGGCGGACAGAGGCGGCTGCCCCGGCGGCGATGGCCGGGGGCAGTGACGTTGTGAAGATGAAGCCGGGCGCATAGCTTCTGATGGCGTCGACCATTCTGGCGCTGGAGGCGATATACCCCCCCATCACGCCATAGGCCTTGGCGAGCGTTCCGTTGATGATGTCGATCCGGCCCATCAGGCCGTCACGTTCCGCAACCCCGCCGCCCCTCGGGCCATACATGCCCACCGCATGCACCTCGTCGAGATAGGTCAGCGCGCCGAAGTCTTCCGCCAGATCGCAAAGGGCGCCGATCGGCGCAAAATCACCGTCCATGGAATAGATCGACTTCGAAGGCGATGAGTTTGGGGGCGGCCGGATCGTCGGCGGCCATCAGTTCGCGCAGATGGGCCGCGTCGTTGTGCCTGAAGACCCGCTTCTCGCCGCCGCCGCGCCTTATGCCCTCGATCATCGACGCATGGTTCAGCGCATCCGAATAGATGATCAGCCCCGGGAAGATCGACCGGAGCGTCGACAGCGTGGCGTCGTTGGCGATGTAGGCGGAGGTGAAGACGAGCGCCGCCTCTTTGGCGTGCAGATCGGCGATCTCGGCTTCCAGCGCCTTGTGATGGAGTGTGGTGCCGGAAATGTTGCGCGTGCCACCGGAACCCGCGCCGGTGGCCTCGAGCGCGTCGTGCATGGCCGACAGGACCGCGGGGTGCTGCCCCATGCCGAGATAGTCGTTGCCGCACCAGACGGTGATTTCGCGATCCGTCCCGTCCGGTCGACGCCAGATCGCCTGGGGATACATCCCCTTGCGGCGTTCGATGTCGATGAACGTCCGATAGCGGCCCTCGTCGCGCAACCGACCCAGAGCGATGCCGATCGCAGCATCAAAGTCCATCGTGATCTCCATTCCTCTCCCGTCGTATCCGCCTTGGGGGCGGGCACGGCGGGCTTGCATCCTCGCGGCCCGTCGCCGGCCGCCTGTGTGGAGCTTGATATCGCGCGCCGCGATCCGGGGAAAAGAGGGGCAAATTGACACCCCCCACCCTGTCCGGCGATCAGTCCTGCACCACGACCACGCAATCCGCGGGCTTGGGCGCCTTGGCGGCACAGTCCTCGATTGCCTTTGCCGCGGCGCCCGAGCCCTTTCCGATGCCCCAGGATCCGCTGGACGGAGAGATCGCAAAGGCCCGCGCGCGGCGGATCTTCTGATACTCGTCGGTCAGTGCCCCCGTCGCCCCCGACGAAAGCTGGAACCCGCGGTCGGCCCAACCCGAGGGCCGTATCACGGCCACCACCTCACAAGGGGTTGCCCCCTTGCGCTTGGCGTCACAGGCCGCAAGCGCATCGCGACGCGCCGCGTCGACGGAATGCTGGTTCGCGGCCGCGACGGTCGCATCGACCATGATCCCCTCATCCGGCGAAACGGCGATGACGCCGTAATAGGGCTGCACGGCACCAACCTGACGAAGTAACTCCGCCTGGTCCTCGGGAAGGAAATCGTTGGGCAGGATTTCGACTTCGGCCCCGTTCGGCGGGTAGAGAAACGACACGGCCCCATCCCCCGTCAGAACCTGGGCGGAAGCTGCATGCGCGACGCACAGCCCCAGCGTCATACCAAGCGCGACCCGTTTCATTGACCTGATCCTCCGATCCGACTCGCGTCTTTTCCTATCCGAACCGACCGCCGCTGGACAGGGGGACAAGCCCATTCAACCCCGGGATGCGCAGGGTCACGCAGGGCAGCTATTGGCCGGGGATCGCGCCAAGTCCGCCCGAACGGCGGCAGGTTCACCCCTCGACACCCATGCGGGGAAGGGAAACGGCGACCGAAGGCGCCGTTTCCCGGTCAGGCGCGGCCGGCGGGCGCTACTTGCGGACATTAACCACCTGCGCCCAGTGTTCGATGCCCTTCATGTCCCCTGCCGCCGCAACCCTCGCGCCCGGCTTCACGGCCGCCTCCTTGAAGCCGACGGCAGCCTGTGGACCATCCCTTTGTCCAGCGTCAGCACGCCGGCCTTCTGGTCAATCGACCTGACCCTGCCATCGGTGGTCGTCGCGGCAAATGCCGCAGGTGCGAAGAGCTTCCGGCGATCACGACGGGCAGACTGAAAGAACGCATCTCGGCTCTCCACCGCTGCCCCCCGCGGGATGTCTCGATCAAGGGTTTCAAAGCACCGGGGGTCATGTCAGGACACCATCCTGGCCTGTCGCGCCGGCGAAACGTTCTGGCGCCCGTCCGGCAGACCCTGATGCCCTTGGACGCTGCTCCAGCCTGAGCCAGGCATCCGCGACAGGGGGCTCATCGAGCCGCAAGGGCATGTAACTTGTTGTGATTCAGATTATCTTTCGTGCAACGCCGCGCCATTGGGCGAAGGCCGCCAGAAATCTGCGACGCCGGAGTACAAGGCCAGGTCTTGATCGGGCGCGGCGGACGCGAGAGGTCTGGCGCGGTGGACGGGGCTCGAACCCGCGACCCCCGGCGTGACAGGCCGGTACTCTAACCGACTGAGCTACCACCGCGCATGACTTCCCGCAGAGCCTGCGAAAGAACGACGCCGGGCGATCCGGGCAGGGTGGCGCGGTGGACGGGGCTCGAACCCGCGACCCCCGGCGTGACAGGCCGGTACTCTAACCGACTGAGCTACCACCGCGTGTGCACCCGACCCGGATCGCCCGGGCGTGAGCGGTCTCTTACGCATCCGCACCGGGACGTCAAGCGCCGCCGCCACGCTTTCCACGTCGCTGACCCGCCCGGGGGCCATCACGGCGGGGCAACATCGTGAAACGGGGTTCAGCCAGCGATCGCGGCCTGCCGGTGCGCGGGCGCCGGCACTCGCCAGGCCCGGGTGGAACGGGGCACACGGCAGGCACCCATCAGCCCGGCCGCGTCGAGATTGTTGGCGCAGACCCCGCCACAGATGCCGGGTCTGCCGGCCAGGACCGGCATCTGCTTTCGAAACCGGCGGGGCGGACCCGGCCCCGCCGAAACAGGGCATCAGCGCTCGGGCGCCGGAATGAACTCGGCGTCGTCTCCGGGGGCAGGCGGAACCGGCCATGTGCCCAGTCGCCGGCGCGCCAAGCCTCCTTGGCCGCCTCGATCCGCTCGCGCGACGATGCGACGAAGTTCCACCAGATATGGCGCGGGCCATCCATCGTCGCGCCGCCAAGCAGCATCAACCGCGCGCCCTGCGGACCCGCCTTCACGGAAATCCGGTCGCCCGGCCTGAAGACCAGCATCCGGCCCGCATCGAATTCCTGTCCGGCGACCGAAACCGCCCCGTCGAGCACATAGACGCCGCGATCCTCGTGATTGTCGGGCATCGGCAGCGACGCGCCCGCCTTCAGCAGGGCATCGGCGTAGAAGATCTCGCTCGTCACCGAAACGGGGCGCGCTCTCGCCCCAGGCAGTTCCAAGGATAAGCCTGACGCTCTTGCCCTCGCCGTCCAGTTCGGGCAGCGCCTCTTTCGGCGCATGCTCGAATGCGGCCGGATCGTCCTCCCTGTCTTTCGGCAACGCGACCCATGTCTGAAGGCCGAACAGGGCATGGGGCTTGCGCCGTGCATCGCCGTCGGTCCGCTCCGAATGGGTGATCCCGTGTCCCGCGACCATCCAGTTGACCGCGCCGGGATTGATCCAGCGATCGGTTCCCAGGGAATCCCGATGATGAATGCGCCCCTCCATCAGGTAGGTGACGGTCGCAAGGCCGATGTGCGGATGCGGGCGAACGTCGATCCCCTGCCCCGTCAGGAATTCCGCCGGGCCCATCTGGTCGAAGAAGATGAATGGTCCGACCATCTGCCGCGCCGCAGACGGCAGCGCGCGGCGCACCTCGAAACCGCCAAGATCGCGGGCCCTCGGCACGATGACGGTTTCGATGGCGTCGATCGCGTCACCCATCGGGATATCGGGGTCGAGCGCAGGGATTCCAACTCATCCGGATCCTCCTTCTTGCTGCGTCATCCTAGCACCGTCGGCAGATCCCGTGGAGTAGGCAGCGGCGCGAGGGACTTGTGCCGCATTGCACAGGCGAGGCGGGACAGGGGGTCGCCCGCCCAAGCATCGCGGCCGACGTGCGACGGCCCTGTCGGCGCACCGCGCCCGGTTCCATCGCCGTGCGGCAAGGGCCGCTCTCCCCCCGCGGCAACCATCCGGGTCCGGGCTTGCTGCCTGTCCGGTCACAGCGCCCCCGACGACCCGCGCCCGGCCTTCACCTCGATGCCGGACCGGCCGGCGGCGCGCGACGCGCCCGCAGGGCTGCGGGGGCGCGCCAGACGGTTGCCCCGACAGCCCGTCGGTCATAGGGTTCGACTGCGCCACGCATCGCATGGCCACATCAGGACGAGCGGCAGGGGGACAAGGCTGATGCCCGCGCTTCACCACATGCAGGCCAGGGGGATCACGGCGGTTCTGGATATGGAGCAGGGCCAACTCGCCTTGCTGGAGATCGCGAGCGGCACACGCCGGATCGCGCCCTTTGCCCGCGTTCCCTGGGCCGACACGGTGGACGGCAACCGGATCCCGCCCGATGCGCCGCCGCACCTGAAACGGATGTCGGGAGATTTTTTCTGTGCGCCGTTCTGCGCCGACGACATCGAAGGGGCCCCGCTGCACGGCTGGCCCGCGAATGCGCCCTGGCACCACGTCTCGACGACGCAACTCGCGGACGGCACGGAATGCCGCTTCCGTCTGGGACGAACGGTTGCCGGCGCGCGGCTTGACAAGATCTGGCGCCTGCGCGACGACCACCCCTTTCTCTATCAGCGGCACGAGTTTCACGGCGGAAAGCGCGCAATTCCCGTCGCCCATCACGCCATGGTCGATCTGCGCACCGGCGGACAGCTCGGCTTTTCCCCCAAGATCGAGGCGCAGACGCCGCCGCGCGAAATCGAGCCTGGCCGAGGCCTGCTGCGCTATCCCGCCGAGTGCGCCGATCTTGCCCGCTTCCCGGGCCGCGACGGCCCGGTTGACCTGACCCGTTGGCCCCTTGGCGTCCGGCACGAGGACTTTGCCGATGCTGGTGGATGATCCGGGGCAGCCCTATGGCTGGGTGACCGCGCTTCGACCGGCTTACGGCGATGTGGCGATCCTTCTCAAGCCGGTCGCCACCCTGCCGCAGACGATGCTGTGGATGTCGAACGGCGGGCGGGATCATGCGCCCTGGTGTGGCCAGCATGTCGGCGTGCTCGGCATCGAGGAGGCCTGCGCCATGGGCTCGGAGGGCTGGTCGGCAGCGATCGCGCCAAATCGCCTGACAGCGCGCGGATCCACACCGCCCTCGATCTGCCGGCCTCCCCGATCGTCAGCGTGTCGACGGCGATGGGGGCCCTGCCAAGTGCGGCGACCGGGCCTGTCTCGGTCGAAATCGGCACCGCCGGCATCACCCTGTCGGATGGCTCTTTCGCGCCCTTCGATATCGCGTGGCTGGCGCCCGCGCCTTCCGGCGTGAACCCTCGGCCCGGTTTTTTCGGGCCGTCTTCATCGCACGCCCCGTTGACCTGCCGCCGTGCCGCAGCAAGGTCGGGCAGGTGGTCGCAGGGGGCGTATCATGTCAGACCGCGCCGCATTCCTCGAAACCCTTGCGGCCCGTCTGGCCGGGATCGAGGCGGAGGGGCTTGCCAAGCGCGAGCGGCTGATCGCGTCGGCGCAGGGCGCTGGGTGCCGGTCAAGGGCGCGGATCGTCCGGTGCTGAACCTTTGTGCCAACAACTACCTCGGGCTTGCCGATCACCCGGCGCTGATCGCGGCGGCCGGCAGGCGATGGACGACCACGGCTATGGCATGGCCTCGGTCCGCTTCATCTGCGGCACGCAGGACCTGCACCGCGAGCTGGAGGCGCGGCTGGCCGGTTCCTCGGGACGGACGATGCGATCCTCTTCGCCGCCTGCTTCGATGCGAATGGCGGGCTGTTCGAGCCGCTGCTGGGGCCCGAGGACGCGATCATCTCGGACGCGCTGAACCACGCCTCGATCATCGACGGCATCCGGCTTTGCAAGGCGCGACGCTACCGCTACGCCAATTCCGACATGGCCGATCTCGACGCGCAGCTGAAGCAGGCCCGCGCCGACGGGGCGCGGCTTCATCATGATCGCCACCGACGGCGTGTTCTCGATGGACGGCTACCTGGCGAAGCTGCCCGAGATCACGCGGCCCTGGCCGAACGCCACGGCGCGATGGTGATGGTGGACGACTGCCACGCCACCGGCTTTCATGGGGCCGCAGGGGCGCGGCACACCGGCACATTTCGGGGTCGAGGTCGACATCCTGACCGGCACGCTCGGCAAGGCGCTGGGCGGCGCGCTCGGCGGCTATATCGCCGGGCCGCAGGCCGGTGATCGACCTGCTGCGGCAGCGGGCGCGGCCCTATCTGTTCTCCAACGCGCTGCCGCCCGCGGTCGTCGCCGCGGGGCTCGCGGCGCTCGACATCGTCGAGGCGGCGGACGACCTGCGCGCGCCGCTTTTCGACAATGCCGCCTACTGGCGGGCGGGGCTGTCAGGATGCGGGCTTCAGCCTGCTGCCGGGCGAACATCCGATCGTCCCGGTGATGCTGGGCGAGGCGCCGCTGGCGCAGGCCATGGCGGCGCGACCTGTTCGAGCGGGGCGTCTATGTCTCGGGCTTCTTCTTTCCGGTCGTGCCCAAGGGCCAGGCGCGGATCCGGACGCAGATGAACGCGCGGCTGACGCCGGGACGATCTCGATTTCGCGCTGGACGCCTTTCGGGCGGCGGGCAGGGCGACGGGGGTTCTGGCATGACGCAACATGATGAAGGCGCTGGTGAAGGCAAAGCCCGAGCCGGGCCTCTGGATGGAGACACCGCCCGGTGCCCGAGATCGGGCCGGACGACGTGCTGATCCGGATCCGCAAGACCGGCATCTGCGGCACCGACATCCATATCTGGAACTGGGACGACTGGGCGCAGCGGACGGTGCCGGTGGGCCTGGTCACCGGGCACGAATTCGCGGGCGAGATCGTCGAGATCGGGCGCAACGTCGACGGTCTGAAGATCGGCCAGCGCTGTCGCGGCGAGGGCCACCTGATCGGCAAGCACAGCCGCGCAGAGCCGGGCGGGCAAGTTCCACCTCGACCCGGCGACGCGCGGGATCGGCGTGAACGAACAGGGCGCCTTCGCGGAGTACCTGCGCCTGCCCGCCTTCAACGTGGTGCCGCTGCCCGACGCGATCGACGACGAGATCGGCGCAATCCTCGATCCGCTGGGCAACGCGGTCCACACGGCGCTGAGCTTCGATCTGGTGGGCGAGGACGTGCTGATCACCGGCGCGGGGCCGATCGGCATCATGGCGGCGGCGGTGGCCCGCCATGTCGGCGCGCGGCACGTCGTGATCACCGACATCAATCCCGACCGGCTGGCGCTCGCGGCACGGGTGGCCGACGTGGTGCCGGTGAACGTCGCCAAGGAGGACCTGCAAGGAGGTGATGGCCGGCTGAAGATGAAGCAGGGCTTCGACGTCGGCATGGAGATGTCGGGCAATCAGGCGGCGCTCGACCAGATGGTCGAGGCGCTGGTGATGGGCGGGCGCATCGCCCTGCTCGGCATTCCGCCGGGCAAGTCGCCGGTCGACTGGAGCCGGATCGTGTTCAAGGCCATCACGATCAAGGGCGTCTACGGGCGCGAGATTTTCGAGACCTGGTACAAGATGATCGCGATGCTCGAAAACGGGCTCGATATCCGGGGGGTCATCACGCACCGGATGGAGGTCGACGACTTCCGCGAGGGGTTCGAGGCGATGCGATCGGGCCGGAGCGGCAAGATCGTGCTCGACTGGGGATAGGTCTGGTGGGTGGTGAGGGACTCGAACCCCCGACATTCTCGGTGTAAACGAGACGCTCTACCAACTGAGCTAACCACCCACGGGCGCGGTCGGGATAGCCCGGATCGGCAGGTTGGGCAAGGGGCAGCTTGCGGCGATCTCGTGTCGGTCGGTACTATATCAACTCTCTGTTAAAACGTGCTTTTCCCGTCATCGTCAGACCCTGGACAGGGTGCCTGTGGGGATACAACGGCCGGACGCGCGCCCGTTGAAGGCCATGCGAAGGCGCCGAACTCGCCTTAAAATTGTCACGCACGGGGGCAAGTCTGAGGCTGTCCGGTGATGATACGGGACGCATCAGAAAGGTGCGCAAGATGGCAAAGCTGACGCTGGCCCCCGGGGCCGAGGTGGCGGGTTACACGGTATTCAAGATCGGTGCGGCCAGTGCGGCCATTGGCGCGGGTTACGGTGCGGTGCTGGGCTTCGGACCGACACTTGCCACCTGGACAACCTATTCGCTGTCGGTTGCCACGGCGGGCGCGATCCTTGGGTCGCTCGCCTGGTTCGCCAAGCCGACGAAGGTTGACCGGCGCCTGCGCGAGATCGACCTGGAACCGCCGGCCGTCGAGGCGCCAGCCCTGCCGCACAAAGGCCGCATGCCGGCATCGCGGGTCTCGGCGTTCCGCGTCCTGCCGAAAGGCTAGCCAGCCGCGCGCACGGCGCAAACCAACCCCCGGGGCCGACCGGCCCCTGGCCCGCTATTGAGGGCGCTATTCGCCGCGCGCCTCGCCCACCACCGGGCTGCCATCGGGATTGACCGGCGACGGGCCGCCCGGATTGGGATCGCCGTCCGTGACGCAGGCCGCCAGCAGGGAAAGACCGAGCAACGCCAGAACCAGTTGAACCTTGCGCATCGAAAACCTCCATTCGATTGGCCGTGCTGCCTTTTGCGGGCCCGGCCCGCTGCGGCATTGCAAAACCCTTGCACGCCGGCCGCGGGTTTTCCACTGCCATGAGCAGCGGCCCGCCACCTTTGCCCGACGCGGCCTTGCCGTTCAAGGTGCGGGGCGCGCGGCGATGTCGAGAAGCGCCGCAAGATCGACGTGGGCCGCAAGGTGTTGGGCAAGGTCGTCGAGCGCGGTCTCGACCGAGGCCCGGTGATCAAGGCCCGAGGGAGGAATGCCCAGACCTTCGAGAAACCGGCCTCGGAACGCGTCTGTGGAAAAGATGCCGTGCAGATAGGTGCCGATGACACGTCCATCCACCGAGACAGCCCCCTCGGGCAGCCCGTCGATCCGGGCGAAGGGCCGGGCACGGGCTGGTCCGTCGGTGACGCCGAGGTGAATTTCGTAGCCCTCGATCGGCAGCCCGGTCGCGTCCTGCACCCCGGTCACGCGGGTCAGCCGCTTGTCGGGCGTCATGGTGGTGACGAGGTCGAGAAGGCCGAGGCCCGGCGTCTCGCCCGGCGGCCCTTCGAGTCCGTCGGGATCGCGGATCGTCCGGCCCAGCATCTGATAGCCACCGCAAAGGCCGAGCACCCGCCCGCCGCGCCGCACATGTGCCTGAAGGTCGATGTCCCATCCCTGCTGGCGCAGGAAGGCCAGATCGCCGCGCGTCGACTTGGAACCGGGCAGGATGACCAGATCGGCGTCGCCCGGGATCGCCTCGCCCGCCCGCAGCATGTGCAGCGCGACGCCCGGTTCGGCCGCAATCGGGTCGAGATCGTCGAAATTCGCGATCCGGGCGAATTGCAGGCAGACGACCTTGCGCCCGGCACGCCCGCGCGTATCGGCGATGTCGAGCGCATCTTCGGCGGGCAGGCGCGAGGCGGACGCGAACCACGGCACCACGCCAAGGCCGCGCCAGCCGGTGCGCTGCGCGATCAGGCCATAGCCGTCATCGAAAAGCCGCACGTCGCCCCGGAACTTGTTCACCAGAAAGCCCTTGATCATCGCGCCATCGTCCGGGTCGAGCACCGCCTGGGTGCCGACGAGCTGGGCGATCACGCCGCCCCGGTCGATGTCGCCCACCAGGATGACCGGCGTTCCGGTGGCGCGCGCGAAACCCATGTTGGCGATATCGTTCTCGCGCAGGTTCACCTCGGCCGGGCTGCCCGCGCCCTCGATCAGGACCAGATCGGCGGAGCGCGCGAGACGTTGGAAGCTGTCGAGCACCGGCGCCATGAGGCGCGGCTTCATCGTCGCATAGTCGCGGGCCCGCGCGCTGCCCCAGCGCCTGCCCTGGACGACGATCTGCGAGCCGGTTTCGGATTCGGGCTTGAGCAGGACCGGGTTCATGTCGGTGTGGGGCTCGGTCCCGCAGGCCAGTGCCTGAAGCGCCTGCGCCCGGCCGATCTCGCCGCCATCGGCCGTGACGGCGGCATTGTTGGACATGTTCTGCGGCTTGAAGGGACGCACGACCATGCCCTGCCGGGTGAAGGCGCGGCACAATCCCGCGACCAGCATCGACTTGCCGACATTGGAGCCGGCGCCCTGGACCATCAGGGCGCGCATGGCCGGTCCGGCAGCGCCGATCGGGTCTTCGGCGAAGACCCGCGCCTGCGGCGGGGGTATTTGAGCAGGAAAGAAGCCGCAAGGGCAGGACGCGGGGGCGGCACGATCAGAACTCCACCCCCGGCTGGGCCTTGATGCCGGCCTGGAACGGGTGCTTGACCACCGTCATTTCGGTGACCAGATCGGCGATCTCGATCAGCTCCGGCCTGGCATTGCGCCCGGTCAGGCAGACATGCGTCATGGCGGGCTTTTCGTCGCGCAGGAAGGCCACGACCTCGGCCACGTCGAGATAGTCGTAGCGCAGCGCGATATTGATCTCGTCGAGCAGCACGAAGCGGATGGCTGGATCGCGGATCAGGCGCTTGGCCTTTTCCCAGCCATCGCGCGGCGGCGGCCTTGTCGCGCGCCTGGTCCTGGGTTTCCCAGGTGAAACCCTCGCCCGCGACGTGGAATTGGCACGTCGTCGCGAAAGCGGGTTTCCAGCAAGGTCCGCTCGCCGGTCTCCCAGGCGCCCTTGATGAACTGCACGACGGCACAGGGCATGCCGTGGCCGACGCAGCGCATGATCATGCCGAAACCGGACGAGGATCTTGCCCTTGCCGGCGCCGGTGTGGACGATGATCAGGCCCTTCTCGCCGGTCCTGCGTCTCCATCATCTTGTCGCGCGCGGCCTTGATCTTGGCCATCTTCTCGCGGTGGCGGGCTTCGTCGTCCTGCGGACATGGTTCGTCTCTTGACAGGGGCCTTGCGGTTGGCGCATCGGGTTCGGGGCTGGTTCCTGTCTATGACAGGTGAAAAGGGAATGCGCCAGGGCCCGTGGTCCGAAGCGCAGCCGCCCCCGCGACCGTGACCGGAGAGGTCGCCCGCTGCCACTGGCTGATGCCGGGAAGGTGGGGCGACCGATGGGGCAGCCGCCCCGATATCCGCAAGCCGGGAGACCTGCCAGCAGGACGATTGACTGAACCGGACGGGGTGTTCCGGTGACGGATGGGCGGATCGCCCTTTCGCCCTTTCCCGTTCCCGCAAGGCTGGGCCGAGCATGCGTGGACGACTGCCGAGGGGATGGGTCTGATGGACGGCGGCCCCGTCCGGAGACGCGGACCTGCTGGTCTGCATCACCTGCCGCAGCGCGGCGCCGGCCTATCTGGCCGAGGAGGCGCAGGGCGCGCGGGCGCGGGCGCTGCTGCTGGCAGCACTTGCCGCGGCACGGGTGCCGGAAACGGTGCGCGTGGTGCCGGTGGAGTGCCTGTCGAACTGCACGCGCGGCTGTACGGTGGCGCTGCAGGGGACCTGGCAGCTGGTCCTACGTCTATGGTCAGCTCGACGCGGGGATGGTCGAGGTGTTGCTCGACGGGGCCGCGCGCTATGCGGCCGCGCCCGATGGTCTGGTGCCGTGGCGCGATCGGCCGGAACATTTCCGCAAGAACTGTATCGCCCGCATTCCGCCCATGGAGGTTTGACGGATGGCTGACTCTGGCCAAAATGCCCGTGACCGTGATCACCGGCTTTCTGGGGGCGGGCAAGACGACGCTGATCCGCCACCTGATGCAGAACCCGCAGGGCCGAGCGGCTGGCCGTGGTGGTGAACGAATTCGGCGACTGTGGGCGTGGACGGCGACATCCTGCGGTCCTGCGCCGATGACGGACTGCCCGGTCGAGAACATCGTGGAACTGGCCAACGGCTGCATCTGCTGCACGGTGGCCGACGATTTCATCCCGACGATCGAGGCGCTGATGGCGCTGGACCCGCGCCCCGATCACATCCTGATCGAGACGTCGGGGCTGGCGCTGCCCAAGCCCCTGCTGAAGGCCTTCGACTGGCCCGCGATCCGCTCGCGCATCACGGTGGACGGGGTGATCGCGCTGGCCGATGCCGAAGCCGTGGCGGCGGGGCGGTTTGCCCCGGACGTGGCACGCGGTGGAGGCGCAGCGCGCGGCGGACGGCGCGTGGACCACGAGACGCCGCTGTGCGAGGTGTTCGAGGACCAGATCGCCTGTGCCGACCTCGTGCTGCTGACCAAGGCCGATCTGGCCGGATGCGGCCGGATTGGCCGCGGCGCGGGCGGTGATCGCGGCCGAGGCGCCGCGCAGCCTGCCGGTGATCGAGGTGCTGGAGGGCGCGGTCGATCCGCGGGTCATCCTGGGCCTCGGGGCGGCGGCCGAGGACGACATCGCGGCGCCGGCCCTCGCATCACGACGGCGAGGACGACCATGAGCATGACGATTTCGACATCGGTGGTGATCGAACTGCCGGAGCAGGCCGATCCGCAGGCGCTGGCCGCGCGGGTGTCGGCGCTGGCCGAGGCGCGCAACATCCTGCGGGTGAAGGGCTATGTCGCCGTCACCGGCAAGCCGATGCGGCTGCTGGTGCAGGCGGTGGGCGCGCGCGTTCGGGTGCAGTACGACCGGCCCTGGGCGCCCGGCGAGGTGCGGCGCGGCCGTCTGGTCGTGATCGCCGAACAGGACGACATCGACACGCGGCGCGATCCGGGACGCGCTGGCGGAGCTGAGCATGCACGTCGTCTTCCGCGAGAGCCATGGGCTGGACGAGACGGCGACACCGGTCGATCTGGGGCAGTCGCCCGGCAGATCTGGTGGTCCTGTCGTTCTCGGACAGCGACCTTGGGGCTTTCGCGGCGGGCTGGCACCGGGCGGGGGGCGGATTGCCGCCGCTGCGGCTGGCGAACCTTGTCGCGCTGAAGCACCCGCTGTCGGTCGATACCTATGTCGAGCGCACGTTGTCGGGCGCGAAGGGCATCCTGATCCGGCTGATCGGCGGTGTGCCCTATTGGCCCTACGGACTGCAGCAGGTCGAGGCCTTGTGCCGTGCGCGGGGGATCGCGCTGGCCGTTCTGCCGGCCGACGGGCGCGCCGATGCCCGGCTCGATGCCGTCTCGACTTTGCCGGGCTCCACCCTGCAGCGGCTGGCGCATCTTTGCGATACCGGCGGGGCGGTGGCCGCGCAGGCGGCGCTGGCGCAGATGGCGCTCGCGGCCGGGCTTTATGCCGGCCCGGTGACGGGGGCCAAGGCGCTGCCGCGATGTCGGCGGATGGACCCCGGAAGACGGGGTGTCCTGCCCGGCGATGTTCGCACTTCACGCGAAAAGGCCGGTGGTTCTGGTGACGTTCTATCGGGCCTGGCTGACGGCGCATGACCTCGGGCCGGTCGAGGCGCTGTTCGGGGCGCTGCGGCAGCGTGGCTTCGACGTGCTGGGGCTTTTCGCGCCGTCGCTGAAGGCGCCGCCCTGCGGGCGCTGGGTGGCCCGCTGGGTGCGCGGCCTGAACCCGGTGGCAATCGTGAACGCGACGTCCTTTTCGGCACGCGGCGAGGACGGGGAAACACCGCTCGATGCGGCGGGCGTTCCGGTGTTCCAGATCGCCCTGTCGACCGCCACCCGGGCCGCGTGGAGCGAGGCCCCCCGCGGCCTGTCGCCCTCGGATCTTGCGATGCATGTCGTTCTGCCCGAGGTCGACGGCCGGCTCTTCGCCGGCGTTGCGTCCTTCAAGGAACCCGGCGTGCGCGACGGCATGCTGGAGTTCGCCCGCTATGCCCATCAGCCCGATGCGGCGCGCGTCGCGGCCATCGCCGACAGGGTGGCTGGCTGGGTGCGGCTGGGGGCAACGCCGCCGGCCGAAAAGCGGGTGGCGCTGGTGCTGTCGACCTATCCGGGCAAGGCCCACCAGATGGCGCATGCGGTAGGGCTGGACGCGCTCGCCTCGGCGGAGGGGATGCTGGAGGATCTGCGCGGCGACGGTTTGGCGACAGACGCCGGGGCGGCGCTGGCGGGCGCGCTGGCGGCGGACACACTCGACTGGCCGGTGGCCGACTACCGGGCCGCTCTTGGCACCCTGCCCGCGCCCCTGCGACTTGCCCTTGCCGAGGGCTGGGGCGCGCCCGAGGATGATCCGCTGGTCGCCGGGGGGGCTTTCCGCTTTGCGGCGACGCGCCGGGGATCGGTGCTGGTCGCGCTGCAACCGGAACGCGGGCGAGCCTTCGGCGCGCGACGCCGACTATCACGACCTGTCGCGCATCCCGCGCCATGGCTATGTGGCCTTCTATCTCTGGCTGCGAAGGCCCTTGGGGTTGCACGCGCTGGTCCACATCGGGCGCGCATGGCACGCTGGAATGGCTGCCGGGCAAGTCCGTGGCACTGTCGCGACGACTGCTGGCCCGAGGCGCTGATCGGCGCGATCTGCCGGTGATCTATCCGTTCATCGTCAACGATCCCGGCGAGGCGGCGCAGGCCAAGCGGCGGATCGGGGCGGTGACGCTCGGCCATGTGCCCCCGCCGATGCGGACCGGCGGCGAGACCGGCCGGTTGCGCCGGCTGGAGCGGTCTGCTTGACGAGTTCTCCAACGCCGACGGCCTCGACCCCGCGCCGTCGCGACCGGCTGCAGCGCCGATATCCGCGACGAGGCGCGCGCCGCTGGCGTGGAGGCCGATCTGGGCCTTGACGCCGCCTGCTCGCTCGGCCGAGGCGATCACCCGGATCGACCGCTTCGTCTGTGACGTGAAGGAAAGCCAGTTCGGCGATGGGCTGCACGTCTTCGGGCGGATCTCGGCCTTCGCGATGCCGGGGGCCGAAGCAAGCGCGAGCGCCGAGCGCGCGGCACTGCTCGACGCACTGGCCGGGCGCCGGGTGGCGCCGGGGCCTTCGGGGTCGCCCATATCGCGGGCGGTCGGATGTGCTGCCGACGGGGCGCAACCTCTACACCGACCGATCCGCGCGCCGTGCCGTCCCGCGCGGCCCATGCGCAGGGGGTGCGGCTGGCCGAGGAACTGGTCCGCCGGCACCTTCAGGACCAGGGCGACTATCCGCGCGGGCTGGTGGTGGACCTTTGGGGGTCGGCCACGATGCGGACCGCGGGCGAGGAATTCGCGATGGCGCTGCACCTTGCTGGGGGCTAGACCGGTCTGGGACGAGGGATCGGACCGGGTTTCGGGCGTGGAGATCCTGCCGATCGCCTATCTCGACCGGCCCCGGATCGACGTGACCTTGCGCGTGTCGGGCCTGTTCCGCGATGTGTTCCCGTCGCTGTCGGCGCTGTTCGGGCAGGCGGTGCGCGGCGCTGGCGGCGCGCGACGAGGCGGCGGACTGGAACCCCTATGCCGGCAGGGCGGCGGGCGCGCGGGTCTATGGCCCGCAGCCCGGCAGCTATGGCTTGGGCATGGGGGACTGCGGCGGAAGATTATTCGCGAGGCCGGCCGGATGCGGGCGGGCGAGGCCTGGCTCAGCGCCTCAGTGCCTGGGCGCTCGACGGGGCGGAGCCGGTGCGATGCGGGCGGCATCGCGGCGCGGGTTGCGGGCGCCGACGGCTTCGTTCATCCGCAGGACCTGCCCGAGACGGACCTGCTGCTCGCCGCCGACTATGCCGCACATGAGGCGGGATTTGCCGCCGCGCAGCACATCACCGGGGGGCAGGCCGCGCTTTATCATCTCGACGCGACGGATCCTGACCGGCCCCGGGCGCGGCCGTTGCGCGAAGAGATCGCGCGCGTGGTCCGCGGCACGGGCCGCGCAATCCGGACTGGATCGCAGGGATGATGCGCCATGGATTCCGGGGCGGGGCCGAGATCGCGGCGACGCTCGATCACCTGGCGGCCTTCGCCCATCTGGCAGGGGTGGTGGAGCCGCACCTGATCGACCTCTATCATGATGCGACGCTGGGTGACGAGGCCGTGCGGGCGTTCCTGGCCGCGCAGAACCCCGGCGCGCTGGCGGCGATGGAGGCCCGGTTCGCGGCCCTTCACGCGGCCGGGTTGTGGCAGACGCGGCGCAACTCGATCCTGATGGGACTGCGGGCATGAGGGTCGCGGCGAAAGGCTGGTGCCCCGGGGCCTATCGCCCGATGGCGTCGGGGGATGGGTTGATCGTGCGGGTCCGCCCGGTGCTGGCCCGGCTGTCGGGCGAACAGGTGCTTGGGCTGTGCGAGGCGGCGCTTGCGTACGGCATCGGGGATTATCGAGTTGACGAGCCGCGCCAACGTGCAGCTGCGCGGCGTGCGCGCCGAGACGCACGATCGGCTGCTCGGGGCGTTGCGGGATCTGGGGCTGCTGGACGCTGACCCTGCGGCCGAGGCGCGGCGCAACCTGCTGGTGGCGCCGCTTTGGGTCGCGGGACAAGAGACAGAGCGCGTGGCGCGGGCCTTGCTCGCGCGGCTCGAGGCCTTGCCGGACCTGCCGCCGAAATTCGGCTTCGCGGTCGATTGCGGCGTGGCCCCCGTACTGGGCGCCGCCTCGGCCGACATCCGGGTGGAGCGCGGGGTGTCGGGCGGGCTGATCGTGCGGGCCGACGGCTGCGATCTGGGGGTGCCGGTGGAGGCAGAAGGGGCGGTCGGACAGGCGATCGAGCTGGCCCGGTGGTTCGCCGGGACGAACGCCGCAGGACGCATGGCGCGCCACCCCGATCTGCCCTCGCGCGAGGGGGTCGAGGCGCCTGCCCCGGCGCAACCGATGCCAGGGCCCGGTCAAAGCCCGCTCGGGCCGGTTCACGGCGTGGCCTTCGGGCAGACCGAGGCCCGGGCGCTTGCGCGGCTGATGCACGAGAGCGGGGCCGTGGCCGTGCGCGTGACGCCCGGGCGGTGTCTGGTGCTGGAGGGCGGCCGCAAGGTGCGCGTGGAGGGTTTCCTTGCGACGCCCGATCCGGTGCTGGCGGTCGACGCCTGCGCCGGGGCGCCGTTCTGCGCGGCGGCCAGCGTGGCGACGCGCGCGCTCGCGCGCCGGCTCGCCGGGCGGGTCGGCGGGGGGCTGCATGTATCGGGCTGCGCCAAGGGCTGTGCCAGGGCGCGGGGCGCCGGCGTGACGCTGGTCGGGCGCGACGGCGTGTTCGACCTTGTGCGCGATGGCGCGGCATGGGATGCGCCGGTCGAGACGGGGCTGGCGGAAGCACGCCTTCTGGAGATGTTCGGAGTGACCGATGCACCAGTATGAGACGGATGGGGCGGCGATCTATCTTCGGTCCTTCGCGATGATCCGGGCAGAGGCCGACCTCGCGCGGTTCCCGCCGGACGAGGAACAGGTCGCGGTGCGGATGATCCATGCCGCCGGAATGGTCGGGCTCGAGGAGCATATCCGCTTTTCACCCGGTTTCGTGGCCGCCGCGCGGGCGGCGCTGGAAGCCGGCGCGCCGATCCTGTGCGACGCGCGGATGGTCAGCGAGGGGGTGACGCGCAAGCGCCTGCCCGCGGCAGAACGCGGTGATCTGCACGCTGCATGACCCCGAGGTGCCGGGCCTCGCCGCCGCCATGGGCAACACCCGCTCGGCGGCTGCGCTGGAACTGTGGCGGCCGCGCCTCGACGGGGCCATCGTTGCGATCGGCAATGCCCCGACAGCACTTTTCCATCTGCTGAACATGCTCGAGGATCCGGCCTGCCCGCGTCCGGCGGCGATCATCGGCTGCCCGGTCGGTTTTGTCGGTGCCGCCGAGTCGAAAGATGCGCTCTGGGCGGAGCAACCGGTGCCCTGCTGCATCGTGCAGGGGCGGCTGGGCGGCAGCGCGATCACGGTCGCCGCGATCAACGCGCTTGCGAGCCGGGCGGAATGACCAAGGGCACGATCTTCGGCCTTGGCCTCGGCCCGGGCGAGCCCGACCTGATGAGCGTGCGGGCCGACCGATTGCTGCGCCGCGCGCGCCACGTCGCCTATTTCCGCAAGGCCGGCAAACCCGGTCAGGCGCGGCGCATCGTCGAGGGGATGATCCCGGCGGATGCGGTCGAATTTGCGATGGAATATCCGGTCACCACCGAGATTCCGCTGGACGATCCGGCCTACAACGCGGCCCTGTCGGGCTTCTACGGCGCGTGTGCGGCGCATCTTCGCGCGTTGTCGGACGCGGGCGAGGACGTGGTGGTGCTGTGCGAGGGCGATCCGTTCTTCTACGGCTCTTTCATGCACCTCTACACGCGCCTGCTGGGCAGCCACCCGGTGCAGGTGGTGCCCGCGATCACCGGCATGTCGGGGGCCTGGACCGCGACCGGGCAGCCGATCACCTGGGGCGACGATGTGCTGACGGTGCTGATGGGAACGCTTGCCCGAGGCTGACCTGGCGCGACACATGGCCGATACCGACGCGCTTGTCGTGATGAAGATCGGTCGCAACATCGGCAAGGTGCGCCGCGCGCTGGCCACGGCGGGGCGGCTGGACGATGCCTGGCTGGTCGAATTCGCCACGATGCCGGGGCAGAAAGTCATGCGTCTGACCGAGGCCGAGGACAGGGTGACGCCCTATTTCTCGATCGTCCTCGTGCATGGCCAGGGGCGGCGGCCATGACGGGTTGGGTGCGGGTTGCGGGGCTTGGTCCGGGGGCGGAGGGGCTGGTCACGCCCGAGGTGACAGCCGCGCTGGCCGAAGCGACCGACGTGGTGGGCTATATCCCCTACGTCGCGCGCGTCGCGCCACGGCCCGGACTTGCCCTGCATCCCAGCGACAATCGCGTGGAAATGGACCGCGCCGGCCATGCCCTGTCGCTGGCCGCAGCCGGGCGGCGCGTGGTCGTCGTGTCGTCGGGCGACCCGGGGGTATTCGCGATGGCGTCGGCGGTGTTCGAGGCCGTCGAGCACGGACCGACCGCGTGGCGGGATCTCGACATACAGGTGATGCCCGGGATCACCGCGATGCTGGCGGCCGCGGCACGCGCGGGTGCGCCGCTCGGCCACGACTTCTGCGCGATCAACCTGAGCGACAACCTCAAGCCCTGGGCAGTGGTCGAGCGGCGGCTGCGGCTTGCGGCGGACGCGGATTTCGCCATGGCCTTCTACAACCCGCGGTCGACGTCGCGCCCGGAAGGTTTCGCCCGGACGCTGGAGGTGCTGAAAGCAGCCTGCGGCGACGCGCGGCCGGTGATCTTTGCCCGCAACGTCTCTTTGCCCGACGAGACGATCCGGGTGGTGCCGCTCGACCGGTGCGACGCCGGCATGGCCGACATGCGGACAGTGGTGATCGTGGGATCGAGCGCGACCCGGATCATCGAACGGGACGGGGCGCCCTTTGTCTATACGCCGCGCTCGGTGCCGGCATGATCGAGCCAGTCGACCACCTGTTGCAGGCGTGTCGCCTCGGCCCGGCGGGGTGCCGGAGGCCGGTCGATCATCAGCACGCGAAGCGACAGGGCGCGCGCGGCGGCGAGTTTGGCCGAAGCACCCTTGCCCCCTGCGTTCTTGGCCACCACGAGGTCGATCGCATGCCCGCGCATCAGGGCGATATCGCCCTCTTCGGTGAAAGGCCCGCGCGCAACGACGACAACATGATCCGGCAGCGGCGGCGGCGTCGCAGGCGGATCGACCAGCCGCAGCAGGTAACGATGCTGGGGCATGACCGCGAAGGCATCGAGGTTCAGCCGACCCAGCGCGAGGAAAATCCGCTGCGGCGCACCGGCCAGGGCCGCGACCGCCGCCGGAATGTCGGCGACACGGATCCAGTCGTCGCCCGCCACGGGATGCCAGGGCGGACGGGTAAAGGCGATCAGGCCGACGCCGGTTTCTTGCGCCGCAAGGGCCGCGTTGCCACTCATCTGTGCCGCGAAAGGATGCGTGGCATCAACAAGATGGGTGATCTTGTTCACGCGGATATAGTCGATCAGCCCGGCCGGCCCGCCAAAACCCCCGGTCCGCGTCGGGATCGGCTGCGCCCTGGGCAACTCGACGCGGCCGGCATAGGACAGCGTTGCCGTCTCGCCCCGCTCGGCCAGTCGGACGGCCAGGGCGCTCGCCTCGGTGGTGCCGCCGAGGATCAGGATATTGCGCATGGCTGAGGGTCCGTGGCTGACGATCGTGGGACTGGGCGAGGATGGACCGGATGGCCTGTCGCCTGCAAGCCGTGCCGCGCTCGGGGCGGCCGAGGTGGTGCTGGGGCCCGCGCGCCATCTGGCCTTGCTGGGGCCGACGGCTGCCGACCAGGTGGTCTGGCCTGTGCCGTTCGCCGATGGGCTGGGCCTGCTGGCCGGCCTGCGCGGACGGCGGGTCGTGATGCTCGCCTCGGGCGATCCGTTCTGGTTCGGCGCGGGCGCCGCAGTCGCGCGGGTTCTGTCGCCTGACGAGTGGCGGGCGCTGCCGGGCATCTCGACCTTTTCACTGGCCGCCAGCCGGATGGGATGGTCGGTGGAGGATACCCGCTGCCTCGGCCTTCACGCGGCCCCGCTGACGCGCCTTCGACCGCATCTGGCGCCGGGTGCGCGACTGATCGTGCTGCTGCGGGACGGGGCAGCGGCGGCGGAGCTTGCCGCATATCTTGCGGAGGCAGGGTTCGCTGCCTCGGTGCTGACCGTGATGGAGGCGCTTGGCGGGCCGCGGGAACGGGTGCGGACCGTGCCGGTCGCAGGGTTCGATCTGGGCGACGTGATCCACCCGGTTGCCGTGGCGGTCGAGGCGGCGGGCGGTCCGGCGCTGCCAAGGGCCAGTGGTCTGGCGGACACCTGGTTCGGGCACGACGGCCAGATCACCAAGCGTCCGGTGCGGGCGCTGACACTGTCTGCGCTGGCGCCCCGCCCGGGCGAATTGCTGTGGGACATTGGCGCGGGCTCGGGCTCGGTCGGCATCGAGTGGCTGCTCGCGCACCGATCCTGCCGCTGCATCGCGATCGAGGCGGACGATGGGCGGGCGGAACGGGTGCGGTCGAATGCGGCGCGGTTGGGGGCGGATCGCCTGCGGGTGGTCGTGGGGACCGCGCCCGAGGCGCTGAACGGGCTCGAAGCCGCCGGACGCCGTGTTCGTCGGCGGCGGGGTTTCCGACAATCTTCTTCGGACCTTGTGGGATGATCTTCAACCCGGGTGCAGGCTCGTGTGCAATGCGGTCACGCTGGAGTCGGAGGCCCTGCTGGCTGATTGGCACGCCCGCGCGGGCGGGTCGCTGTTGCGGATCGAACTGGCCGAGGCGGCGGCACTGGGGCGGCGGCGCGGCTGGAAATCGGCCTATCCGATCGTGCAGTGGAGTGCGGTGCGATGATCGTCGCCGGGTTCGGCTTTCGGGCGGCGGCAAGTGACGCCTCGTTGCGCGACGCCTACCGCCAGGCCTCGGGCGGGCGGGCCGTGCAGGCGCTTGCGACCGTGGCCGACAAGACGGCGGCGCTGCAACCGCTGGCGCGCGATCTGGGTGTGCCGGTGATCGCTGTGGCGCAGGCCGATCTCGCACAGGTGGCGACAGCCACCGATTCGGCCGTGGTGCGGCGCGCCCGGGGCGCCGGCAGCGTGGCCGAGGCGACGGCGCTGGTGGCGATCGGACCAGGGGGGGCGCTGCTGGGCGCGCGGGTGATATCGGGCGACCGCATGGCAAGCTGTGCGCTTGCCCAGGGGTCAGGAACGGAAGGGAACGGGCAATGACCGTGCATTTCATCGGCGCGGGCCCGGGTGCGGCGGACCTGCTGACGCTGCGGGGGCGCGACCTGATCGCCGCCTGCCCCGTCTGCCTCTACGCAGGCTCGCTGGTGCCCGAGGAAATCCTGGGACATTGCCCGCCAGGGGCACGGATCGTGAACACCGCGCCGCTCGATCTGGACGAGATCATGGCCGAGATCGCGGCCGCAGATGCGGCGGGGCAGGATGTGGCGCGGCTGCATTCCGGCGACCTGTCGGTCTGGTCGGCCATGGGCGAGCAATTGCGGCGCCTGCGCGCGCTGGGCATCGCCTATACGGTGACGCCGGGCGTTCCGTCCTTCGCGGCGGCGGCGGCGGCGCTGGGTGCGGAACTGACGCTGCCGGGCCTCGCGCAATCGGTGGTGCTGACGCGCACGCCGGGCCGGGCCTCGGCAGATGCCCGAGGGCGAAACGCTGGCCGCCTTCGGCGCGACGGGGGCGACGCTGGCCATGCACCTGTCGATCCACAACCTTGCCCGGGTGGTGGCCGATCTGGTGCCGCACTACGGCGCGGACTGCCCGGTGGCCGTGGTCTATCGCGCATCATGGCCCGACGAGCAGATCATCCGGGCCACGCCTCGGCACCATCGAGGCTGCCGATGGGGGCGGGTGTGGAGCGAACCGCGCTGATCCTTGTCGGGCCCGGCGCTCGCGCCAGGACGGATTCGAGGAAAGCCGCCTTTATGCCGCGGACTACGACCGACGGTTCGGCCGGTGCGGGCCGAGCGATGGCTGACATGCCCGCCCGGTGCTGATGATCTCGGCCCCGGCCTCGGGCACCGGCAAGACCACGGTCATGCTGGGCCTGCTGCGCGCGCTGTGCGAGGATGGCGCGGTGGTGCAGCCGTTCAAGTCCGGGCCGGACTACATCGACCCCGCCTTTCACCGGGCAGCGACCGGGCGGGCGTCGTTCAACCTCGACAGCTGGGCGATGCCGGATGGTCTGCTCGACGGCGATCGCGGCACAGGCCGAGGGGGCCGACATCATCGTCGCCGAAGGGTCGATGGGGCTTTTCGACGGGGTGGCCGCGCCGGGCGCGACCGGGCACCGGGGCGAGCGCCGAGGTGGCCGCGCGGATGGGCTGGCCGGTGGTTCTGGTCATCGACGTCGGCGGACAGGCGCAGTCGGCGGCGGCGACCGCGCTGGGGTTTGCGCGCTATCGGCCGGACCTGCCGGTGGCGGGGGTGATCCTGAACCGGGTCGCCAGCCCCCGGCATGAGCGCGCTGACGCGGCTGGGGATGGAGCGCGGCGGGCATCACGGTGCTGGGCGCCCTGCCCCGGCGCGGCGATCTGGCGATGCCCGAGCGGCACCTGGGGCTGGTTCAGGCGGTCGAGCACCCCGACCTTGAGGCCGCGATCGCCGACCTATGCGGCCTTTCTGCGCGCGCATGTGGACGTGGACGGCGATCCGGTCGGCGGCGCGCGGGCCCCCGCACGGCCTGGCCGGCGCCCTGCCCCGGCCGCCGGCGCAGCGCATCGCGCTGGCGCAGGATGCGGCGTTCTCGTTTCGTCTACCCGCATCTTCTGGCATGGCTGGCGCGCGGGCGGGGCCGAGATCGCTGCCGTTTTCGCCGCTTGGCCGACGAGGCCCCCGACCAGAGCGCCGATCTGTGCTGGCTGCCCGGCGGCTATCCGGAACTGCACGCAGGCCGGCTGGCGGCGGCCGGGCGGTTTCGGGCCGGGTTGCAGGGCGTTCGCGGCGGGCCAAGCCCGTGCATGGCGAATGCGGCGGCTACATGGCGCTTGGCGAGGCGCTGGTCGACAAGGACGGCGTGCGCCACCCGATGGCGGGGCTGCTGGGGCTGGTCACCTCCTACGCCAGACGCGGCGGATGCACCTTGGCTACCGGCGCGCCAGCCTTCTTGCGCCGCTGCCCGGCTTTGCCGCGGGTGCGGTCCTGCGCGGTCACGAGTTTCACTATTCGACCATCCTCGAACAGCCCGACGCGCCGCTCGCCCGCGTGGTCGACGCCGAAGGCGCGGCGGTGCCGGAAACCGGGATCGCTGGCGCGGCAGCGTTTCGGGCACGTTCTTCCACCTGATCGCGGAGGGGGCATGAGCGGGCTTCGTCTCTTTCGTCGGGTTCGGGTCCGGGCGATCCCGAGCTGTTGACCGTGAGGGCCGTGAAGCGCCTGAAGTCGGCGGATGCGGTGCTGTTCGACGATCTTTCGTCGGGCCGATCCTCGATCTTGCGCGGCCCGGCGCGGACCTTGTGGCCGTCGGCAAACGCGCCGGGCGCCCCTCGCCGAAGCAGGACCATGTCAGCCGGCTGCTGGTCGACTATGCCGCGACCGGGGCGCGGGTGGTGCGGCTGAAGTCCGGGCGATCCGGCGATCTTCGGGCGGCTGGAGGAAGAGATCGTGGCCCTGCGCGCGGCCGGCATCGCGTTCGAGATCGATCCCGGGCGTGACCAGCGCCACGGCGGCGGCGGCGGCGGCGGCGATCCCGCTGACGCGGCGGCTGACGCGCGCGCCGGGTGCAGTTCGTGACCGGGCACGACGTGGCCGGGGCCCTGCCCGAAGACCTGAACATGCGCGGCTCTGGCCGACCCGCTTGCCACCACCGTCGTCTTCATGGCCGAAGCGGACGTTTGCCGCACTGGCGCGAGCGGTTGATCGCCCATGGCCTGCCGCCCGACACGCCCTGCCTTCTGGCCGAGAACGTGAGCCACCCGGACCAGCGGCTGACGCGGGACACGGTCGCGGGGCTGGCCGCGCGGCTTGCCGGTCAAGGCTCGGGGGCGCCGGCCTTGATCCTCTACGGGCCGCTGGCGGAGGGGGAGGGATGAAAGTCACGCTCTGTGCGTCCTGCACACTTGGCCGAGGCACTTTCCCCGTGCGGTTGCGCCTTGCGCTGGCACAGGCCGGCCTCGAAGCGGAGGTTTCGATCGCCGAGTGCCTGTCGGGCTGCACGCGCCCGTCGGCCCTTGCGGTGCGCGCGACCGGCAAGACGGCCTATCTCTTCGGCGATCTGACCGAGGAAGATCTGGCCGATCTGCTTGTGTTCGCCCGGATGTATGCAGCCTCGGACGACGGAACGTTTGCCGATGCGCGCCCGCTCGGCGGCTTGCGGATGAAGGCCATCGCGCGCATCCCGGCCTGAGAAACAGCTTGACCCCCTTGGGTCTGCGGAGGAAAAGGGAATGACTTGGTGTGCGGCGGTTTGACAGGCTGCCGGACTGAAACGGGAATGGGGTGCCACAAGCCCCAACCGCCCCCGCGACTGTATGCGGAGAGCGACCCCCCTGAATGCCACTGGCCCGCAAGGGTTGGGAAGGCGGGGGAATCGCGCTGACCCGCGAGTCAGGAGACCGGCCAGGTAAGGAAACTGTGAAGTCCGTCGGGTGTGACGGCAGGGAGAGACGCATGACAATGACCAAGACCACCGTCCGGACTGGCACGACGACGATTTCGATCGTGTTCGTGGCCCTGATCGGTGCCACGATCGTATTCCTTGCGGGACACGCGCAATCGGCGACCTTGCACGACGCGGCACATGATGTGCGTCATGCAACCGGTTTCCCCTGCCACTGAGCCGGCGCGACCGAAAATGATCCAGCGGATGCTGGCCAGCGCCTTGTTCGCTGGCGTTGCGGCGGGGCTGCTTGCGGCCCTTCTGCACTTTTCCTTCGTTCAGTCGTACATCCTCTTGGGAGAGGCCTACGAGAGCGGCACCATCACCCATTTCCCCGGCGCTGCGCCGCAGGCCGACGGGCATGACCACGGCGCGTCCGATGCCGCGACCGCCGAAAGTCATGGGGCGGAACCGGGGCATGACCACGGCGCGGGCGGCGGCGCGGACGGGTTGAAGCGAAACGGGCTGACGGTGCTCTTCACCGCGCTGGTCTATGTGGGCTACGCGTTGATTCTGGTGGCGGGTTTCGCGGTTGCCGACAGGTTTGGCCATCGTATCCGTCCCCGGGATGGCGTGCTCTGGGGTCTGGCGGGCTTCGCGGCGTTTCAGTTGATGCCGGCGATGGGTCTTTCGCCCGAATTGCCGGGGACACTGGCCGCCGACCTTTCTGCGCGACAGGTCTGGTGGTTGGGAACCGCCCTTTGCACCCTGGCCGCGCTGGGGCTGATCGGTTACGGGCGACGGCCGCTCGGCTGGGTCATCGCCGTCGTCCTGCTGGCAGCACCCCATTTGATCGGTGCGCCCATGCTCGAGGGCTTCTCGGGTCTGGCACCGCCGGAAGTCGCGGCAACTTTCGCCGCGCGGGCGCTCGGCGTCGGACTGGTCACCTGGGTGGTACTCGGCTGGTTGTCCGCGCATTTCTGGGACGGCAGGGCGGCGTGACCGCGATCGAGCTTTGCCTGGTCGGGATCGCTGCCGGGGATCCCGATCATCTGACGGGCGAGGCGGTGCGTGCGCTGGCCGAGGCAGGGCTGGTGCTGATCCCTACCAAGGGCGAAGAGAAGGTGCGGCTTGCCGCGGTCCGCCGCGCGCTGGCCGACCAGCTTGTAAGGCGACCGGCCCGCGTGGTGGAATTCGCCCTGCCGGTGCGCGACGAGACGGTGCCCGGGTATCTCGACAGGGTCACGGGATGGCACGACGAGATCGCAGCGATCTGGGGCGCGGCGATCGAGCAGCACCTGCCGGGGGGCGGTCGGGTCGCGCTGATGATCTGGGGCGATCCATCGCTCTACGACTCAAGCCTCAGGATTGCCGAGCGGTTGCGCGACACCGGGCGAGTGACGTCGCTGCGGGTGATCCCTGGGATCACCAGCCTGCAACTGCTGACGGCGCGCCATGCGATTGCACTCAACACGCTGGGGGGGCCGGTGCAGATCACCACGGGGCGCCGCCTGCGCGAGAACGGCTGGCCCGAGGGCATCGACACGCTCGCCGTCCTGCTCGACGGCGGATGCGCCTTCGAAGACCTGCCCCCGGAGGGCATCAGGATCTGGTGGGGCGCCTACCTCGGGATGGCGGAAGAGATGCTTGACGCGGGCCCACTGGCCGAGGCGGGGCCACGGATCGCGGCGGCCCGCGCAGAGGCCCGCGCGGCACAGGGGTGGATCATGGACATCTATCTTCTGCGGCGCGAGGCCTAGGCGCGTTCACGCGGGTCTGGCTGCCACGGTGATCGTCGTGCCCCAGGGGTCCGTCAGGCGGCCGGACCCGCCGCGCAACCGGATATCGGCCAGTTCGGGCGCATCGGCGACAAGGCCCAGTTCAGCCAGGCCGGTCGCGGGAAACGCCCGCGGTCTTGCGCCGCGGCTGTTCCAGATGTTGGTCGCGACATGATGGTGATAGCCGCCCGCGCCATGGAAGGTGGCACCCGGATAGCGCGCCGTCACCGGCAACCCGAGCAGATCGCCATAGAAAGCCCCGGCCGCCGGAAGATCGCCGACCTGAAGATGGACATGGCCGATCACGGTTCCCTCGGGCGCGCCGGTCCACCGGGCGTCTGCGGCACGGGCAAGGGCATCAAGATCAAGCGGATCGGTGGATATCAGGATGCGGCCGGCGGCATCGTGCCACCCGGCACGCGGGCGGTCGGCATAGACCTCGATCCCGTTGCCTTCGGGATCGGCGAGGTAGATCGCCTCGCTGACGTGGTGATCCGAGGCGCCCTGAAGGGAAATACCGTTTGTCGCCGCATGGACAAACCAGCGCGACAGCGCCTGGCGTGACGGCAAGAGGAACGCCGTGTGGAACAGGCCGGCCTCGCCACGGGTCGACTGGCGTGCGGCCGGATCGCCGCGCAATTCGAGCAGAACCCGATCACCGGACCCGAGGCGGCGTGTCGAGGCCTCGCCACCCAGATCCTCGAGGCCAAGCGCCTCACGGTAGAACGTGGCGACCGCCGGCAGGTTTCGCACGGTAAGCGCGACATGGCCGATCTCGACCGGTGCGGATGCGGTGGACATGACGGGCTCCTTGTCGCTCGTTGGGGGGGAAGGGCGGCGCCGGGGCGGCACGGTCCAGCGGACAGGGCGCGCGGGCATCGGGCGCGGCTTGCGCCGGCCTCGGTCTGCGACAGGGCGCGGGTTGTCCGGTGCAACCAGGCTTGGCCTGCGGACGCGATGCGCGCCTCGGCACCCGACCCGGCCCGCTGCGGGGGTCAACGGCGACGGCGGCAAGGCTGCCGCTCCTGACCGCCTTGAGGATCATCCGCAAGGGTGCAAGGCTGGCCATCGCCGTCAGATGTCGCCTGGAACGCCGTATGAGGGCGCAGCCCCCGGGTTCAGCGCCCGCGTCACATAGGCATCGGCCTGCGGCGCATAGACGGCCCAGGCGGCCGCAACCGCGGCGATCGGGCAGGTATCGGGCGCCCAGTCGCAACGCAAGTCGGCATAGGGCCAGGGCTGGCGGTCCACGATCAGCAGGCCGGCGGAATGGACCGGGCCGGCCTCGCCGCCCGAAATCGCGTCCAGTCTCGAGCGCGGCGATCAGGCGATCGCCGAAAGGTCCGGTCGCGGCTTCGAACGAGGCGACCATGGCGGCGGGCACCCCCGCATGGGCGAGCAGGTTGCCGCCCGCCGCACAATCGCGCCCCGTGGCGGCTGCAAAGATCCCGAGCGCGCGGGTGCCCGAATGCTGGGCCGCCCCGCCCGCCGCATCGACGGCGAGCAACTGGCGGAAGTCCGGCGACGGGTCGGCGGAAACGGCGGCGGCCACCGCCTCTGCCGCGGGGGCGCCGGCGGCCAGCCGATCCAGCATGACAGGGCCGAGTGCGGGGTTGGTGACGTTCTGCGTGGCAACCGCCCCTGCCCCGGCGCGGGCATGGGCGCACCGGGCGGCGACCGCCGGTGAGGACGAGGCGATGACCACGCCGAAACGTCCGGTTTCGGCGCATCGCGCCACGAGCGAAAATGTCAACGGCGCGGCTCCCTCGGATGGCTGCGGCAAGGCGATCGGGGCCCCTGCCCCATGGCGCATCATGGCCGAGATCGCGGGCGTTGACCATCACCCGGAGGGGGCGCTTGGCGGCGGTGCGATCGACCCGGGCAGTGGCGCGCCCGCCGGCAGAACCATGCTTCGGGACTGCCCGCGGATATCTCGGACAGACAGCTTGTTCCGTGCTGTGTCGCCCTTTCGTCGGGACCCGTTCTCGTTTGATGGCCGGAACCTGAGCGTCGCGGCGAGGGCGAAGGCGCCTTTGGCAATGACGTTGCCGATCACCTGATCGGGCGGGATCTGGTCGAGCCGTGCCGGCGGCACAGGCGCATCGCCGACATCGTTCGTGGCGAACTCGGCGGCGCGGATCGCCAGTGTCTTCTCGTCGATCCCGATATTGATCTTGCGCAAGACGCGCCGCGTGCAGCGGGCAGGCTTGCGGGCATCATCGGGCCCGTTCTTGGTGTAGGCGCCGCCCGGGTCATGGTCGGCATCTGTCATCGGCCTTGTTCCACCACGGCGCGCAGCCGTGCAGGCATCTGATCGCACGGAGTTGTCACCACGATGACGGCGGCGCTTGCGCGGGGCCCGAACTCGCCTAGACTGGCCGGGTATCCTGGCGGAGTTTATTCAATGAAATTGATCTGTTGTCTTGCGTTTGGCCTCGCTTTTCCCGTGCTCGCCGCGCAGGCCTCGGCGGCGGCACCGTGCAGCAATACCGGGGGCCAGTATGAAGCCTGGAAGCCGGTGATGGCGCAGGAGGCGCGCGCGCAGGGGGTGGGCAAAGGTGGCATCTCGGCGCTGATGGGCACAAGCTATTCGACCCGCACGATCGGGGCCGACCGCAACCAGAAGAGTTTCAAGTACTCGCTGCCGAAATTCATGGAGGTGCGCGGCGCGGACGCGATCGTGAGCCAGGGTCGGGCCCGCAAGGCCAAGAGCCCGGATTTCTACGCGGCGCTCGAGCGGAGCTATGGCGTGCCTGCGGGCGTGCTGCTGGCGATCCATGGGATGGAAACCGGATTTGGCAATTTCATGGGCGATACCAACGTGATCTCGGCGATCGCGACGCTGGCCTATGATTGCCGGCGCAGCGATTTCTTCACGCCTCACCTGATCGCGGCGCTGGTGCTGGTCGATCGCGGCACCCTGACACCGGCCAGCGTCGGGGCCAAGCACGGCGAGGTGGGCCACACCCAGTTTCTGCCCGGCAACGTGCTGGCCTACGGCGTCGACGGCAACGGCGACGGCAAGATCGACCTGACGAACCTCACTGACGCGATGGCCTCGACAGCCAACTTCCTTGCCCGGCAAGGGCTGGCGCCCCGGCGCGGGCTATCAGGAGGGCGAGCCGAACTTTGCCGTGATCAAGCAATGGAATGCGGCCAGTGTCTATCAGCAGGCGATCGCGATCATGGGCGGCCGGATCGACCGCTGACGGCGCACCCCGTCTGCTCAGCCCCGCTTCGACGCGCCTTCGGGCCGGCCGCGCAACCCGATGTCGGCCCATGTGAGCTGCGTGTTGCGCGTGACCGCACGGGTCAGCCGCCCCCCCACGACATGATCGAAATCATAGCCCGCGATTTCGCCCGAGCCGGGCCGGCGCGCCCAGATGTCGGCCTCCCCGATCACATGGCCCTCGGGCAGGTCGCGGTCGGCGACCACGCTTGCGCGGGCGAACCGATAGACGGGTTCTTCCGCCGCCGTCCGGCGCTTCGGGTTGTGCAGCGCCGTATGGATCTCGGCGCTGCGGTCGATCAGCAAGCCGCAGTTCGGCGGGGTCCATCGAGTTGATGATGTCGGGGCCCGCGCGGTAGCGCGTGTCGGTATAGTGCCGCTCCAGGATGCAGGCGCCGAGCGCGACCGAGGCGAGCGCCATCTCCGGCCCGATCGAATGGTCCGAAAACCCGACGACCGCGCGGGGGAACGCGCGCTGAAGGTCCGTCACGCCCCGAAGGCTCACGATCTCGGGTGGCGAGGGATAGAGGTTGGTGCATTCGAGCAGCGCGTAATCCACCCCGGCCGCGTCGAGGATCGACACGCTGTCGCGGATCGTCTCGATGGTCTGCATCCCGGTCGACAGGATCACCGGCTTTCCGAACCGCGCGATGTGGCGGATCAACGGCAGGTTGTCGGCCTCGCCCGATCCGATCTTGAACGCCGGAACGTCGATCTCGGCCAGGAAATCGGCGGCGCGCCGGCTGAACGGCGTGGAGATGTAGATCATCCCGAGGCTCTCGACATAGGTCTTCAGCGCCACCTCGTCGTCCGCCGACAGGGCGCAACGGGCCATCACCTCCCAGATCGAGACATCCGCGTTGGGCGGAAAGATCGACTTGGCCTCGTCCGTCATCTCGTCCTCGAGGAAATGGGTCTGGTGCTTGATGCACTCGCAGCCCGACAGATGCGGCCAGCCGCACCATCTCCTTCGCCACGTCGAGGCTGCCGCCGTGGTTGATGCCGATCTCGGCGATGACGAGCGGCGGGTGGGCAGGTCCGATCTGGCGATGGGCGATTTTCATGGGCGTCTCTCCGCAGGAAGGCGCCCCATCTACCCGCGACCGCCCGCCGGATGCAACGGGGGGTTCCCTCAGGCGGGGCGCCGATACCGGATCAGACCCGCAATGACCAGCCAGCCAAGCGCAACGGCAATGCCGAAAAACAGCAGCGAGCGGCGCGAGGTTCTCACCCGAACGAAGACCGATCCATGCGGTCGTGGCGGCTATGGCCACGATCCCGAGCGGCACCATTCCCACCACGCGCCACCCGCCGCGCCAGTTGCGCAACGCACGCAGCTGTAGCCACGCATAGCAAAACGGCGCTGCGAACATCACCACGAAGCCAAGGATCAATTCCATCATCTCTGCCATCCGCCGCTTTCCGGACTGCCACCTTGCCGCCGAAGGATGGCACGATTTTGTCCTGCCGGCAGCAGCGGGGGAGGAAATGGTGGGCGATAACGGATTTGAACCGCTGACATCTTCGATGTGAACGAAGCGCTCTACCGCTGAGCTAATCGCCCCACGCGCGGCGTCTTACCGTCACTCGTCAGGGTCCGCAAGGGCCTCTTTGGCCTGCTTGCGCGCCGCGCGGCGTTCGGCGCCCTTGTCACCATCCTGCTTGAGCTTGACCATCATCATGGTGCCGTTCTCGGTGCCCTTGCTGCGGTTGACCTTGGCTTTCCCGAAGGGCGGAAGGTTCAGTTCCTCACCGCGTGCCAGGGCATCGCCGAGAACCTTCAGTGTGTGCTCGACGATGTCCTTGACCTGCTTCTTCTTCGCGCCGGACGCCGTCACCACGCGCTCGACCAGTTCCTTCTTGCGGATCGACAGGGCATTCCCGACAACGCTGACCAGTTGCGAGGCGGCGGCGGCGACCTGCGCCTCCGGCGACGGCGGAACGGGGGCGGGCACCTTTGCCGGAACCGCCGGTTGCGGCTTGGCCGCGATCTTGGCCGGCGGGGCTTTGGCGGCGGACGGCTTGGCGGCGGGGGACTTGGCGGCGACCCGCGCCGCGGGTTTGGCCGCGGGCTTCGCTGCGGGTTTCTTGGCCGTCTTGCCCGGCGCCTTTGCGGCGGAACCGGCATTGCTCGACGTCGGTTTTCTGGCTGCCGCGGGCCTTGCGCGTGTCGTCTTCGGTTTTGTCTCGGAGGTCATGATCGGTGTCCCTGTGTCCCGTTCCGGAGGTCTTTGGACGGGATCATACACGCGGCGGGGGGTTGCGGGAACCATCAAGAACGCTCGCATCCGCACAACCAAACGCCCCGCCGGCGGGGCCGGCGGGGCGCATTTGAGGTCAGACCGGCAGGACCGTCAGTGGGCGATCGGCGTTGCCGGCGTTTCGGACTTCTGCGCGCGCGCCGCCGCGGCGGCCTCTTCGGCGGCCTCGTCCCATTCGATCGGCTCGGGCTGGCGCACCAGCGCGTGCCTCAGCACCTCGCGCACATGGCTGACCGGGATGATCGTCAGCCCCTCCTTCACGTTGTCGGGGATCTCGGTCAGATCCTTGGCGTTCTCCTCCGGGATCAGCACCGTCTTGATGCCGCCGCGCAGCGCCGCCAGCAGCTTTTCCTTCAGCCCGCCGATCGGCAGCACATTGCCGCGCAACGTCACCTCGCCCGTCATCGCGATGTCCTTGCGCACCGGGATCCGGTCAGCACCGACACGATCGAGGTCACCATCGCCAGGCCGGCGGTCGGCCCGTCCTTGGGCGTCGCGCCCTCGGGCACGTGGACGTGGATGTCCATCGTCTCGAACTTGGGCGGCTTCACCCCGATCTTCGGGCTGATCGAGCGCACGAAGCTCGACGCCGCGTCGATCGATTCCTTCATCACGTCGCCCAGCTTGCCGGTGGTCTTCATCCGGCCCTTGCCCGGCAGCCTCAGCGCCTCGATCGACAGAAGATCGCCGCCGACGCTGGTCCAGGCCAGACCGGTCACGACGCCGACCTGATCCTCCTTCTCGGCCAGACCGTAGCGGTACCGCTTGACGCCCAGGTAGTCCTCGAGCTTGTCCGGCGTGATCGTCGACCCTGCTCGTCCTTGCTCTTGACGATCTCGGTCACGGCCTTGCGGGCCAGCTTGGCGATCTCGCGCTCCAGGTTCCGCACCCCGGCCTCGCGGGTGTAGGTGCGGATCATCTCGGTCAGCGCCTCGTCGGTCATCGCGAACTCGCCCTTGCGTCAGGCCGTGGTTCTTGATCTGCTTGGCGATCAGGTGCTGCTTGGCGATCTCGCGCTTTTCGTCCTCGGTGTAGCCGGCCAGCGGAATGATCTCCATCCGGTCCAGCAGCGGCCCCGGCATGTTGTAGGAGTTCGCCGTGGTCATGAACATCACGTTCGACAGGTCGTACTCCACCTCGAGATAGTGGTCGACGAAGGTCGCGTTCTGTTCGGGGTCCAGCACCTCGAGCATCGCCGACGCCGGATCGCCCCGGAAGTCCTGGCCCATCTTGTCGATCTCATCGAGCAGGATCAGCGGGTTGGTGGTCTTGGCCTTCTTCAGCGCCTGGATGATCTTGCCGGGCATCGAGCCGATATAGGTCCGCCGGTGGCCGCGGATCTCGGATTCGTCGCGCACCCCGCCCAGCGAGATGCGGATGAACTCGCGCCCCGTGGCCTTGGCCACCGACTTGCCCAAGCGAGGTCTTGCCCACGCCCGGAGGGCCGACGAGGCACAGGATCGGCCCCTTCAGCTTGGCCGAGCGCTGCCTGCACCGCCAGATATTCGACGATCCGCTCCTTGACCTTTTCCAGCCCGTAGTGATCGGCATCGAGCACCTTCTGCGCCTTGCGCCAGATCCTTCTTGACGCGGCTCTTCACGCCCCACGGCACGCGCCAGCAGCCAGTCGAGATAGTTGCGCACCACCGTCGCCTCGGCGACATCGGCGACATCGACTTCAGCTTCTTCACCTCGGCCTCGGCCTTGTCGCGGGCCTCCTTGGACAGCTTGGTCTTGGCGATGCGCTCTTCCAGCTCGGCGATCTCGTTCTGGCCGTCCTCGCCGTCGCCCAGTTCCTTCTGGATGGCCTTCATCTGCTCGTTCAGATAGTATTCGCGCTGGGTCCGCTCCATCTGGGTCTTGACGCGGGTCTTGATCTTCTTCTCGACCTGCAGCACCGACATCTCGCCCTGCATCAGGCCATAGACCTTCTCCAGCCGCTCGGCCACGTCGAGCGTTTCCAGCAGCTCCTGCTTCTGCGCGACCTCGATGCCGAGATGACCGGCCACGAGGTCGGCCAGCTTGCGCGGGTTCGCGCGTCTCCGACACGGCGGACAGCGCCTCTTCGGGGATGTTCTTCTTGATCTTGGCGTAGCGCTCGAATTCATCGGCGACCGACGCGCACCAGCGCCTCGACCGTGGTCCGCGTCGCCCGGGGTTTCGGTCAGAGCTCGGCCGCGCGCCTCGAAGAAGCGGTCGTTCTCATGAACTCGGTGATCCGCACCCGCGCCTTGCCTTCGACCAGCACCTTCACGGTGCCGTCGGGCAGCTTCAGCAGTTGCAGCACATTGGCCAGAACGCCGACCTTGTAGATGCCGTCGGCGGTCGGGATCGTCGACCGTCGGGTCGATCTGGCTCGACAGCAGGATCTGCTTGTCGTCCTGCATCACCTCTTCCAGCGCGCGCACCGATTTCTCGCGCCCGACGAACAGCGGCACGATCATGTGCGGGAAACACCACGATGTCGCGCAGCGGCAGCACCGGGTAGCTCTGGGGTTGGGATTTGCTCATCATGGTTTCCTTTGTCTGGCAGGAAAGCCCGGCCCCGTCATCGGCAGCCCCGGCCTTCCCCTCTGCAGTCCCAATAAGTGGGGCGCGCACCGCCGAGTGTCAAGCGGCCGGCGGGCCTGCTCACGCAACCATGACAAGTCGCCACAGCGCGGGCAAGGGGCCATCATCTGGCGACCGGGGGCCGCACCGGACCTGCTGCTCTGGCCGGATCGTCGTGGCCCCCCGCGGCGCAGTGCCCGTGCCGCCAGGAAGCGACCCGGCAAGTGCGGGCGGCCACGGCGCGCCCGGCCGAGCGCGCTTGTGCCGCGCCGGGACTGCCTCAGGCCGCTGCCGCAGCGACTCATGCCGCGACCATCGGCCGGACTGGACAAGTCGCGGCCCCGGACGGCCTCCAGACCGGCGGTCGCGACCCATGCGCGCCCAGACCTGTCGCGCGCCGCGCGGTCAGACCGGCTCGATATCGCCCTCGGCCCGCGTGGCATGAAAGTCGGCCACGAAATCCGCCAAGCCGCCCTGCCGCGATCGCGTCGCGCAGGCCCTGCCATCAGCTCCTGATAGTAATGCAGGTTGTGCCAGGTCAGCAGCATCGAGGCGATGATCTCGCCGCGACCGGAACGACATGGTGCAGATAGGCGCGCGAATAGCTGCGGCAGGCCGGGCAGGCACAGGCCTCGTCCAGCGGGCGGGGGTCGTCCTGATGGCGGGCATTCTTGATGTTGACCACGCCGCGCCGGGTGAAGGCCTGCCCGGTGCGCCCCGAGCGCGACGGCAGCACGCAATCCATCATGTCGATGCCGCGCTCCACCGCGCCGACGATGTCGTCGGGCTTGCCCACCCCCATCAGATAGCGCGGCTTGTCCTCGGGCAGCATGTCCGGGCGCATAGTCGAGCACGCCGAACATCGCCTCCTGCCCCTCGCCCACCGCCAGTCCGCCGACCGCATAGCCGTCAAAGCCGATGGCGCGTCAGCGCCTCGGCGCTTTCCTCGCGCAGGTCGCGCGTCGACGCCGCCCTGCTGGATGCCGAACAGCGCATGGCCCGGCCGGTCGCCGAAGGCATCGCGCGACCGCTGCGCCCAGCGCATCGACAGCTGCATCGACTGCGCCACCTCGGCTCGTCGGTCGCGGGCAGCGCGGGGCATTCGTCGAAGCACATCACGATGTCGCTGCCCAGCAAGCCGCTGGATCTCCATGCTGCCGTTCCGGTGTCAGCATGTGCTTGGAGCCGTCGATATGCGACTTGAAAGCGCACCCCCTCCTCGGTCAGCTTGCGCAGGTCGGCGAGGCTCATCACCTGAAAGCCGCCGCGATCGGTCAGGATCGGGCGCTCGCCAGTTCATGAACCGGTGCAGCCCGCCCAGCCGGTCGATCCGCTCCGCGCGTCGGGCGCAGCATCAGGTGATAGGTGTTGCCCAGCAGGATGTCGGCGCCCGTCGCGCGCACGCTTTCGGGCAGCATCGCCTTCACCGTCGCGGCCGTGCCCACCGGCATGAAGGCCGGCGTGCGGATCTCGCCGCGCGGCGTCGTGATGACGCCGGTGCGCGCCCGTCCGTCGCGCGCCGCCACGGTGAAATTGAAGGCCTGTGCCATCGCCGCCCCTCGTGCTGTGCCGCCAGCGTTCCTAGCCTATTGCGGGCCGAACGAAACCCCCATGGCGCGTCCGGCATGCGCAAACTCCGCGACCCCGCGCCCCCCCGCATCCCGCTTCCGCGCGGCGTGACGGGTGCCCGATGCCAGCCGTGCCGCAACATCATCCGGCGCGCACTGGACCTGACGGCGGCTTTTCCTTATATAAATGGTCAACTAGAAATGAGGCCCGCATGACCAGCCATAGTCCGGAGCGGATCGAAGGTGCGCCGCTGATCCGCCCGTCAAGCACCGACCACCCGCTCTACGAGGATGTGGTGGGCGCGTGCCGGACCGTGTTCGACCCCGAGATCCCTGTAAACATCTATGATCTCGGCCTTGTCTACACCATCGAGATTTCGCCCGAGAACGAGGTCGAGGTGGTGATGACGCTGACCGCGCCGGGCTGTCCGGTGGCGGGCGAGATGCCGGGATGGGTCGCGGACGCGATCGAACCGCTGCCGGGGGTCAAGCAGGTCAACGTCCAGATGACGTTCGATCCCCCCTGGGGCATGGACATGATGTCGGACGAAGCACGACTGGAACTCGGGTTCATGTGATGGACAGCGTAGGCCACGGCGCCGGAAACACCGATCGCCCTACGGTCCGCCGCGCCGCGCCCGACCGCCCGGCCTTGCGCGCCGGCGCCGAGCGCCTCTTGGCCGAGTTGAACGCCCCCGGCGCGACCGATCCTGCCCGCGCGCGCGCGCTCGACGCCCTTCTGGGAACGGCGAACGGCGTGATCATCCGCTCGCCCTTCACGGTTGCGCTCGGCCGCAACATCCATTTCGACGAGGCCTGCTTTGTTGGCGAAGGCTGCGCGATCCTCGACGAGGCCGAAGTGCTCATCGGCGCCTTCACGCAGATCGCGCCCGACGTGCGGATCACCACGGCCGATGGCGGCGGCCGTCCGGCACGGGCCGTCCGGATCGGGCGCAACGTCTGGATCGGCGCCGGTGCCATGGTCTGTCCCGGTGTGGTGATCGGTGACGATGCGATCGTCGCCGCAGGCACCATTGTCGATCAGAACGTGCCCGACGGCGCGACGATCGCCGGATCGCCCTCGCGCATCATGCTGTGAACCGCCCGGACCGGGGCTTGAGAACCGGCCGGCAAGCCCCTAGATTGCAAGGGCACGTCAAGGAACCGCTTCATGTTCGGCATCCCCGGAAAACAGGCCGTCACCCTCACCCCCGCCGCTGCCCGCCAGATCGCGCAGCTGATGCGGTCGCGCGGATCATCGGGTCTGCGGATCGGGGTCAAGAAGGGTGGCTGCGCGGGCATGGAATACACCATGGATTTCGCCGCCGACGTCAATCCGATGGACGAGACGGTGGAACAGGACGGTGCCCGCGTGATGATCGCGCCGATGGCCCAGATGTTCCTGTTCGGGACCGAGATCGACTATCAGTCGTCGCTGCTCGAGTCGGGTTTCAAGTTCAACAACCCGAACGTCTCCGAGGCGTGCGGCTGTGGCGAGTTCGATCAAGTTCCGCGATCCCGACTGAGGATCACGAAGCCGGTTCCGTCCGGTCGCACAATCGCGTAAGCCTGTGTCCTGCATGGGATCACGGAGGCCAGGATGCGCAAACTCGCGGCGGGAAACTGGAAGATGAACGGCATTTCCGCCGATCTGGTCGAGGTCGATGCCCTGCTGTCCGCACAGCCCGCGCCCCTGTGCGAGGTTCTGCTTTGCCCCCCGGCGACCCTGATCGTGCCGATGGCCGAACTCGCGGCGGGACGCCTGTTCATTGGCGGACAGGATTGCCACGCCCGTGTCTCGGGCGCCCACACCGGCGACATCTCGGCGGGGATGCTGGCTGATGCGGGGGCGAGCCATGTCATCCTTGGCCATTCCGAACGCCGGGCCGACCATGGCGAGTTCGGATGATCTTGTGCGCGCCAAGGCCGAAGCAGCCCTTGCCGCGGGACTTGTCGCCATCATCTGCGTCGGCGAGACGGAAGCCCAACGCGACGCGGGCGAAACCCTCGGCGTGATCGCCCGCCAGCTTGCCGCCTCGGTTCCCGACGCGGCCACGCCCGCGACCGCCGTCATCGCCTACGAACCGGTCTGGGCCATCGGCACCGGGCGCACCCCGACCCTGGCGCAGATCGCCGAGGTCCATGCCGATATCCGCGCGCGCCTCACGGACCGTTTCGGCGCGCAGGCCATGGGCTTCCGGCTGCTCTACGGCGGGTCGGTCAAGCCCGCGAATGCCGCCGAGATCTTCGGACTGGATAACGTCGACGGCGCGCTGGTCGGTGGCGCGAGCCTGAAGGCCGCCGATTTCGGCGCGATCATTGCGGCGCTTTCCGCCGCCTGAGCGCAAGTCGATGTCGCCGCCGGACGCGCGGGCCGGGCATCGGATGACCAAGATCGCCGGATGATCGTCCGGAAGTCGTTGCCATGACCGTTCCCGTTTCCATCGCCCCGGTGCCCGGCCTTCTGGGCGCGAACCTCATCTGTCTGGCCTCGATGCTGATCTGGGCGGCGGGCCTGCCTGCGGCCGAAATCCTGATCCCGCTCTCGCCGCCGATCCCGCTGGCGGCGCTGCGCCTCGCGCTCGGGGCCACTTTGCTGCTGGCGGTCTGGGTGGCGGTCGACGGCGCCCGCCTGGTTCTGGGCGCCGACTGGCGACGGGGGATCGTCGTGGGCGGCATCTGCCTCGGGGTCGGGTCGATCCTGCTGATCTTTGCGCAGTCGCGCACCAATGCCGTCACCGTCGCCGTGATCAGCGCAACCGCCCCGATCGTCGGCATCGCGCTGGAATGCCTGCTGGAGCGGCGCAAGGTATCGGCCCGCCTCGTCGTGGGCCTCGTACTGAGCCTCGCGGGGGGCCTCGGCTCCTACGCGGCGGCGATGGGGCATCTTGCGCTGGGGCTGGGGGCCGCGGCCGCGCTCGGCTCGGTGCTGGCCTATACCTGGGGTTCGCGCGCGACCGTGACCGCCTTTCCCGGCCTGTCGCCCCTCGGCCGGACCGCCATCACGGTAAGCGGGGCCGCCATCGTCACCGCCCTTGCGGCCGTCGTTCATGCAGCCCTCGGCGGGGCCGCGCCGAACTGGGCCGCCTTCGGCGTGCGGGAACTTGGCGCGCTCGGGCTTTTCGGCATCGGCTCGATCGCGATCAGCCAGCTTCTCTGGATCGTCTCGGTCGGGCGTATCGGCATCGGCATGTCCAGCCTGCACCTGAACGCCGCACCTTTCTATGTGATGATCTTTCTCTATCTGCTCGGCGGCCCCTGGGACTGGCGGCAGGCGCTGGGTGCCACCGTCGTCGGGGTGGGCGTGCTTGTGGCACAGGGCCTGCTGCGCCTGCCCCGGATCTGACACGATGCGCGCGCTAGACCAATCCCCGACCGATCCCGCCTTCGTGCAGGATCCCTATCCGTTCTACGAACTGGCGCGCGCCGCCGGTCCGTTCTTTTTCTGGCGCGACTACAATCTCGTCTGCACCACCAACGCCGCGGCCGTCGGCGCCATCCTGCGCGACCGCCGCTTCGGACGCGAGGTGCCTGCCGAACGGCGCAAGCCCGTCCCCTCGCATCTCGCACCGTTCTACGCGGTCGAAGCCCATTCCATGCTGGAACTGGAACCGCCGCGCCACACCCGGTTGCGGGGCCTGGTGCTGCGCGCCTTCACCTCGCGCCGCATCAACGCGCTCGGCCCCGAGATCGCGCGCCTGTCGCATGACCTTGCCGATGCCTTGCCGACGGGCGAGTTCGATCTGCTGCGGCTCTTTGCCCAACGCCTTCCGGTCATTGTCATCGCGCGCCTGCTCGGGGTGCCGGAAAACCGGGCGGACGACCTGCTGGGCTGGTCCAACGCCATGGTCGGCATGTATCAGGCCGGCCGGACACGGGCCGCCGAGGATCGCGCCGTGGCCGCGACCGAGGCGTTCGTGGCCTTCATGCGCCAGCATGTCGAGCAGCGCCGGAACGATCCGCGCGACGACCTGATCACCCATCTGATCGCGGCCGAACAGGCCGGCGAAAAGCTGACCACGGACGAGTTGATCACCACCTGCATTCTTCTGCTGAACGCCGGGCACGAGGCGACGGTCCACTCGATCGGAAATGGCGTGAAGGCCCTTCTTGAAACCGCGACGCCGCCTGACGCGCTCGCCCCCCACCAGATCGGGGCAACGGTGGAAGAGATACTGCGCGTCGATCCGCCGCTTCACCTCTTCACCCGCCACGCCTACCAGCCGGTCGAGGTGATGGGCACGCTGTTCGAGCCGGGCGCAGAGGTCGGCCTGCTGCTGGCCGCGGCCAATCGCGACCCCGGGGTGTGGGACGATCCCGCGCGCTTCGACCCTGCCCGGCCGGCGCAAGCCAACCTCTCGTTCGGCGCGGGGCTGCATTTCTGCGTGGGCGCGCCCCTCGCCCGGCTGGAACTTCAGATCGCGCTGCCGATCCTCTTCGAGCGCTGTGCGCACCTGCGCCTGGCCGGCCCACCGCGCTATGCCCCGGTCTACCATTTCCACGGCCTCGAACGGCTCATGGTCACGCGCGACGCGCAGCACTGACGCCGAAAGGGGGGGCGGATCTCATGCCCGGCTCAGACCGGCAGGACGGTCGTGGCCTTGATCTCTTCCATGCTGAGAAGGGCGGTCACGTTGTAGATCTTCACCTCCGAAATCAGCGCCTGATAGAACGTGTCATAGGCCCGCGCGTTGGCGACGCGCACCTTCAGGATATAGTCGATGTCGCCCGCCAGGCGATGCGCCTCCAGCACCTCGGGCCGTTCGCGCAGCACCTGAAGGAATTTCCCCTGCCACCCGGCCTCATGTTCGCTCGTGCGGATCAGGACGAAGAAACACGCCTCCAGTCCCAGCGCCTCGGCATCGAGCAGCGCCGTCTGCTTCAGGATCACGCCGGCTTCGCGCATCCGCCTGATCCGGTTCCACACCGGCGTCTTCGATGACCCGACTTTCCGGGCGATCTCGTCAAGCGACTGGGCCGCGTCGTCTTGCAGTTCGGCAAGGATTTTCCGGTCCATCTCATCGAGTCGGGCGGCCATTCGCGGATTCTCCCTCTATAGCTGGAACCACGTTCCACATTGGCGCAGAATGGGAACATTCTTCCTTATCTGCAAGGGCATCTGGCGCGATACCGGGAAAATGTCCTATTTTGAGGGTCAGTCTTCCTGATCCGGACCCCGCCCGATGTTCGACACACCTTCCCCCGCATTCCGGCGACCCGGCCGGGTCAGGTCACTTTCGTGGGCGCCGGGCCCGGCGACCCCGATCACCTGACGCTGCGCGCGCTGCGCGCCCTGGTCGAGGCCGACATCGTGATCCACGACCGTCTCGTCGGGCCGGAGGTTCTGGCGCTGGCCAACCCCCTCGCCCGGCTGATCGACGTCGGCAAGGAGGGGTTCGGCCCGCTCCACCCCGCAAGCCGAGATCAACGCCTCATCGTCGCCCATGCCGCGACGGGCCGGCGGGTCGTCCGCCTCAAGGGCGGCGATTGCGGCATCTTCGGGCGGCTCGACGAAGAAATCGAGGCGCTCGAGGCCGCGGGCCTCGGCTGGTCGCGTCGTGCCGGGCCTGACCGCGGCCTCGGTCGCGACGCCGCGATCGGCCAGAGCCTGACGCGGCGCGGCCGCAACGCCTCGGTCCGGATCGTGACCGGGCACGATGTCGCGGGCTTCGCCGAACAGGACTGGCGCGGCATGGCCCGCGCCGGGCGAAGTCGCCGCGATCTACATGGGCAAGAAATCCGCCCGCTTCGTGCAGGGCCGCCTGATGATGCACGGCGCGCGACCCGTCCACGCCGGTCACCATCGTCGAGAACGCCTCGCGCCCGGACGAGCGCATCCTTGCCTACCACGCTCGCCCACCTGCCCGACGCTCTGGCCGCGGCGTGACGGGCCCCGCCGTCCTGCTCTTACGGCCTGGCGCCGCGTCGCGCGGCACTGGCGCTCATCCAGCTCAGGGAGGCCACCGCATGAAAGGCGCTTTACGCCCAAGGTCGTCACCGCCAACGACCTGCTGCCAGGGCGATGTCGTCTATCTGACCGCCGATGACCGATGGTCGCGCCTGCACCGCGAGGCCGAGCTGATCGAGGACGAGGCCCATGCGCAACTGCGCCTGCTGCATGCGCAACGCGCAGAAGCTGATCGTCGTCGGCGCCTATCTGGCCGATGCGCGCCCCGGCGCGACAGGCCCCGAGCCGATCCATTTCCGCGAGGCGTTCCGCACCCGCGGGCCGTCGAACTATCCCCACGGCAAGCAGGCGGAGCGCTGCAGATGTATGACTATACCGATTTCGACGAGGCCTTCGTGCGCGACCGCGTGGCCCAGTTCCGCAGCCCAGGTCGAGCGGCGCATCGATGGCTCGCTGACCGAGGATGAATTCAGCCCGCTGCGCCTGATGAACGGCCTCTATCTGCAACTGCACGCCTACATGCTGCGCGTGGCGATCCCCTATGGCACGCTCAACCCGCGCCAGATGCGCCAGCTCGCGATGATCGCCGACACCTGGGACAAGGGCTATGGCCACTTCACCACGCGCCAGAACATCCAGTTCAACTGGCCGAAACTGAGCGATGTGCCGGAGATGCTGTCGACGCGCTGGCCGATGTCGGGATGCATGCGATCCAGACCTCGGGCAACACCATCCGCAACGTCACCGCCGATCATTTCGCGGGCGCCGCTGCGGACGAGATCGAAGACCCGCGCCCGGTCGCCGAACTGCTGCGCCAATGGTCCACCGACCACCCCGAATTCCAGTTCCTGCCGCGCAAGTTCAAGATCGCCGTCACCGGCAGCCCGAACGACCGCGCGGTGACGCGCGCGCATGACATCGGCCTGCGCATGGTGCGCAACGAGCTGGGCGAGCCCGGCTTCGAGGTGATCGTCGGCGGCGGTCTCGGCCGCACGCCGATGATCGGTCACGTCGATCCGGGACTTCCTGCCGAAGGCCGACCTGCTGCCCTATGTCGAGGCGATCCGTCAGCGTCTACAACCTGATTGGGCGGCGCGACAACAAGTACAAGGCGCGCATCAAGATCACCGTGCACGAGAACGGCATCGACGGAGATTCCGCGGATGATCGAGGCACGTTTCGCCGAGATCCGCGCCCGCTTTCGGCGGCGATCGATCAGGCCCTGCTCGCCGAAATCGAAGCGGCCTTTGCGCCGCCCGCCTTGCGCGACGCGCCGACCGACCCGCTTCGACGCGTTCTACCGGGCCGATCCGGTGTTCCGCGTCCTGGGCCGACACGAACCTGGCGGCGCATCGCGCACCCGGGCCACGCGCATCGTCACGATCTGCCTCAAGGCGCACGGCGAGACGCCGGGCGACGCCACCGGCGACCAGATGCGGCTGATGGCCGATCTGGCCGAACGCTATGGCCATGGCGAGTTGCGCATCAGCCACGAGCAGAACGTGATCCTGCCGCATGTCCACAAGTCCGACCTGCCGGCACTGCACGCGGCCTTGCGCGCGCGGGCGCTTGCCACGGCGAATGTCGGGCTGATCTCCGACATCATCGCCTGCCCCGGCATGGATTACTGCGCGCTGGCCACCGCGCGCTCGATCCCGGTCGCGCAAGCAGATCGCCACCCGCTTTGACGAACTGAAGCTGGAGCACGAGATCGGCCCGCTCAAGATCAAGATCTCGGGCTGCATCAATGCCTGCGGGCATCACCATGTCGGCCATATCGGCATTCTCGGGCTCGACCGGGCGGGGGTGGAGAACTACCAGATCACGCTTGGCGGCGATGGCACCGAAACCGCCGTGATCGGCGAACGCGCCGGCCCCGGCTTTGCCTATGACGAGATCGTTCCGGCGATCGAGCGGATCATCGCGCACCTATCTCGACGTCCGCAGCAGTCCGGCGGAGACCTTCCTTGAAGCCTACCGCCGCCTCGGGCCTTGCGCCGTTCAAGGCCGCGCTCTATCCGGTCGAGGCGGAACGCGATGCCGCTTGATGCCCGGCTTTGCCTCCATCGCGGACCGCGTTGCCGCGCTGAACGACCGCTACCGGCACCATGCGGCGACACGGTGCTGGAACACGCGCTCGGCGACGCAGGATGTGGGCCGCGTCGCGCTCGTGTCGTCCTTCGGCGCGGAATCGGTCGTGCTGCTGCACTGGTCTCGGTGATCGACCGGAACCCGCCGGTCCTGTTCATCGACACCGAGATGCTGTTCGCCGAAACCCTGGCCTATCAGCGCGAGGTCGCTGGCCAAGCTGGACCTGACCGATATGCGCACGATCAGCGCCGACCGGCGCGGCCTTGCGCTCGAGACCCGGACGGCACGCTGCACCGCTTCAACCCCGATGCCTGCTGCGCGCTGCGCAAGACCGAGCCGCTGGAGCGCGCGCTTGCGGGCTTTGACGGCTGGATCACCGGGCGCAAACGCTATCAGGGCGCGAGCCGCGCCGAGCTGGAGTTCTTCGAGGCCGAGGGCGATCTGCGCATCAAGGTCAATCCGCTGGCCCATTGGGGCCGCGACGACATCCAGGACTACATCGTCGAACAACCGCCTGCCACGCCATCCGCTGGTGGCCAGGGGCTATCCCTCGATCGGCTGCGCGCCCTGCACCAGCCCGGTGAAGCCGGGCGAGGACGCACGCGCAGGGCGCTGGCGCGGCACCGCCAAGGTCGAATGCGGCATTCATTTCGTCAACGGGCGCGCGGTGCGCGTGCCGCTCAACACCGGAGAACGCCGCATGAGCGTGATCGTCACCGACGCCGGCTTCGCCACCGACGACTGGACCCACGGGTTTTCGACGCTGGACGCGCTCGACGACGCACAGGCGGGGTCTGCGCTCGACCTTGCAAACACCGACGATCCGGCGCGCCTGTCCAACCGGCTGGCCGACATCGCGCTGATCCGCATCGCCTTTCCCGGCCTTCGGCGACGGCCGTGGCTTCACGCTGGCACGCCGGCTGCGCACGATGGGCTATACCGGCCGGCTGCGCGCGCGTCGGTCCGGTGATCGCCGATCAATATGCGATGGCCCGCCGAACCGGTTTCGACGAGGTCGAAATCCCCGACGAACTCGCGGCCCGCCAGACGCCGCGACCAGTGGGCGTTCCGCGCCGAACTGGCGCGCCCATGACTATCAGTCGCGCCTGCGCGCCTGAATTCCCGCTTTCCCAGCCCCTTTCAACCTCGCGTATTGCGAAAGCAACCCTGTCATGACCGAAATGACCGCCGTGACCCAAGCCGCCGCCAAACAGCACCTGCCCGATGCCCAGATTGTCACCTCCGTCACCCACTGGACCGACCGCCTGTTCTCGTTTCGCGTGACGCGCCGCGCATCGCTGCGCTTCCGGTCGGGCGAATTCGTGATGATCGGACTGCTGGGCGACAACGGCAAACCGCTTTTGCGCGCCTATTCGATCGCCTCGCCCATCTGGGACGAGGAACTGGAGTTCTATTCGATCAAGGTGCCGGACGGCCCGCTGACCTCGCAAGCCTGCAGCACATCCAGCCGGGCGACGAGATCATCCTGCGCCCCAAGCCGGTCGGCACGCTGGTTCACGATGCGCTGCTGCCCGGCAAGCGGCTTTGGTTTCTCGCCACCGGCACCGGCATCGCGCCCTTCGCCAGCCTGATGCGCGACCCCGAGACCTACGAGAAATACGAACAGGTCATCATGATGCACACCTGCCGCGAGACGGCCGAACTGGACTATGGGCGGCGCCTGGTTGACAGCGCTGGCCGACGACCCGCTGATCGGCGACATGGTTGCGGGCAAGCTGCTCTACTACCCCACCACCACGCGCGAGCCGTCGGCGCGCATGGGCCGGATCACCGACAACCTTGTCGTCGGGCAAGGTGTTTGCCGACCTTGGCCTGCCCCCGATGGACCCCGCGACGGACCGCGCGATGGTCTGCGGGTCGCTGGCGTTCAATATCGACGTCAAGGCGGTGCTCGAGGGCTTCGGCCTGCGCGAGGGCGCGAATTCGCGAGCCGCTGGAATATGTCGTCGAAAAGGCCTTCGTCGGCGACGGGATCTGAACGCCGGGCCGCCAAGCCGTGGCTGCATAACGAAAACCGCCGCCGGATCGCTCCGGCGGCGGTTTCCCTTTGAACACCAGTGATTACTGGCCCAAAGCCTGCTTCAGTTGATCGAGCACCATCTGCACGGCGCTTGGGTTGCCCTTCACCGACTCGAAGGTCGCCGTCAGCGTGTCCTTGATCGACTGCGAGATCGGCGCATCTGCGATCCGCTGTGCGATCTCTTCCGAGGTCAGCTTGGTCGCGTCCCAGATCGCCTCGCCGGAACCGGTCACGGCGTCCGCCGCATCCGAGGCGGCGCCCGTCACCGCATCCGCGGCACCTTCCGCCACGTCTGCCGCCGCGTCCGCCGCATCCGAGGCGGCCTCCGACACGGCATCTGCGGCATCCGATGCGGCGCCCGTCACCGCATCCGCGGCGCCTTCGGCGGCCTCGGTCGCGGCCTCGGTCGCGGCTGCTGCTTCGGCGGCGGCCTTGGCGGCAGCTTCCTCTGCGGCCTTGGCTGCGGCCTCTTCGGCTTCCTTCGCGGCAGCGGCGGCAGCTTCTTCGGCGGCCTTGGCCTCGGCTGCGGCCGCTTCCTCCGCAGCTTTCGCCGATGCGGCCGCCTCTTCGGCCGCACGCTGCGCGGGGACGTAGCTGAATTGCCAATAGGCGGCGGCAGCCGCCACCAGAGCGATCAAGATCAGTACGGTCCTGTTCATGGATTTCTCCCGTCTTTGCACCGGGCGATGTGCCCTGCGGGGGCATATGGCACTTCACGCCCCGCATTGAAAGCCAAGATCGCGCATCCTTCGCGTGGCCCCCCCGCCGATTGCCGGTTGAAAGGCACCGGGCGCACCGCTATCTTCCGCCCCGCAAATCGCAACCACAAAAGGAACGCCACCATAGCTCGCAGACCCCACAACGCCCCGCCGCAACGCGACACGGGCCCCCGCGTGAACGACCGCATCCGTGCCAACGAAATTCGCCTGATCGGCGCGGACGGTGAAAATGTCGGGGTGGTGACCCCCGCCCGGGCGATGGCGATGGCCGAGGAAGCCGGCCTCGATCTGGTCGAGATCTCGCCCAACGCGGAACCGCCGGTCTGCAAGATCATGGACTTCGGCAAGTTCAAGTACGAGCAGCAGAAACGCGAGGCGGAAGCCCGCAAGAAGCAGAAGATCATCGAGATCAAGGAAATCAAGTTCCGCCCCGGAACCGATACCCATGACTACGATGTCAAGATGCGCTCGGTCATGAAGTTCCTCGAAGAGGGCGACAAGGTGAAGGTCACGCTGCGGTTTCGCGGTCGCGAGATGGCCCACCAGGAACTTGGCCTGGAACTGCTGAACCGCGTCGCGGGCGATGTGGGCGAGGCCGGCAAGATCGAGAGCATGCCCCGCCTCGAAGGCCGCCAGATGGTGATGATGATCTCGCCGCGCTGAATGCGCCGGTGCAATGCGCCCGCACCTGCGGGCCGTTGGCGATATCATCCGGCATTTCAGGGGGGCCGTCAGGCCCCCTTTTTCGGTTCGCGCTGCCGCTCCCGCGGATGCGGCCGCATCGGGGTTTCCTTCAGCAGGCCGCCCACGCCCATCGCCGCGATCGCATCGTCGTCGACCTCCAGCCCGCAGGCCAGCCGCTCCAGCACCCAATCCGCGCCATTGAGCGCGGGCGACCGGGCGCATCCCGGCAACCCGATGACCGGTCGGCCGCCTATGCGGCCGTGAAACAACAGGTTCCCCGGATCGACGGGCATTCCGAACCGCGCCACCGTGCCGCCCGCGCGACGCACCGCCTCGGGCCCGGTATCGCGCAGATCGGACGTGGCCGATCCGGTCAGGATCAGCAGCATCTCGCCCGCCAGCCGCGACAACGCAGCCGCCATGTCGGCGGTCGTGTGCGCCACCGTCTCGACGGCGGCAAGCGCAATTCCCAGCGCCGCAAGGCGCGCCTCGATGGCCTTGCGGCCCTTGGCGATCAGCTTTTCATCCTGGCCGGGAACATCGCTCATCAACAGCCCCGCCGAGCGGCGGACCACCGGATGCACCCGGATCGCCCCGCGCGCGACCGCTTCGGCCCGCCTGAGCGCCGCCTCGGGCACCGCATAGGTGATGACCTTCACCGTGCCCACCAGAACGCCCGCCGAAACCCGGGCATGGGGCATCAGCGTCGCCAGCGTGATGGCCGGGTCGATCCGGTTGAGCGCGTGGATCGCAGCCGCGTCCAGCCCGACGATGCCCGCGCCCGTGGCATTCAGGTTGACCCGGCCGGTGAAGGCATCGGTCAGCCGCAGGCCCGCCTGCGCGGCGTCGGGCACAAGCGCCCGGGCAAGGCGCGCCGCCGCCGCATCCTCGGCGACATCGGCCGGACCGGGCCGGGCCACGACCACCTCGTCCAGCCCCGCCGCCGCCAGCTCGGCGATCTCGGCCGCCCCCAGAACCTGCCCCTTGCGCAGCCGCCGCCCGCCCGCCATCACCGAATGCGCAAGGATCGCGCCCCGGGCCTCGTCCAGCGGAACCGCCCCGAAATCCATCACCCCTGCCTCAGGACACGGGTGATTTCCGCCATGATCGACACCGCGATCTCGGCCGGGCTCTTGGCGCCGATATCAAGCCCGACGGGCGCGTGGATGCGCGCGATCGCCCCCGCATCGAACCCCTCGGCGCCCAGCCGTTCCACACGCCTGGCATGGGTGCGCGTCGACCCGAGACACCCGAGGTAGAACACCGGGGCCGCGAGCGCGATACGGATCGCCGGATCGTCGAGCTTGGGATCATGCGTCAGCGTCACGACCGCGGTGCGCGCGTCGGGCGCGAGCGCCGCCATCGCCTCGTCGGGCCAGTCGGCCAGGATGGTTTCGCCGGGAAAGCGCGCGGCCGAGCCGAAGGCATCGCGCGGGTCGATCAGCACCGCATCGTATCCGCAGGCCCGCGCCATCGGCAGCAACGGCTGGGCGATATGCACGGCGCCCACCACGATCATCCGCAGCGGCGGATTGTGCACGCCGATGAAATGGCCCTCGTCTTCCAGCCCCGAGCGGTCCGAGCGGAACCGAGCCTGCACCGCCGGCTCGTCTGCCCCGTCGCTGATCCGGTGCTGCCACGTCGCCATGTCGGTGATCAGCGCCACCGCGCGGCGGCCGGCGCGCGCGGCCACCACCTCGGCCAGCAGGGCCTCCGGCAGCGGGCCACCCACCGGCACCACCATGACGCGGATCGTCCCGCCGCAGGCCAGCCCCACGGCAAAGGCCGTCTCGTCGCTGACGCCGTAGGTCAGGAGCCGGGGCATTCCATCGGCCAGCGCGTCGAGTGACTCGGCGACGACAGCCCCCTCGACGCATCCGCCCGACACCGATCCCATGATCTCGCCCGCCCCCGAGATCGCGAGCAGGCTGCCCACCGGGCGGGGCGCCGAACCCCAGGTCTCCACCACCGTGGCCAGCGCCGCCCCCTTGCCCGCGCGGTGCCATTCCAGCGCGACCTCGGGGATGCTGTCATGACCGACGCGTTCCATCCCGCTTCTCCCGTTCTGCCGCCCCGACTATGACGCCGCCCCCCCGGACTTGCCATAGACCATTGGTGCTAGGCCTCGCGCAGCGCCGCCATCAGGCGATCCTTTTCGCCGGCGTCTGCGGCGTCCGAAACGGCCATTCCCAGGGCCTCGAGCGAGGCGATCGAATGGCCCGCGCGAAAGCAGTCGACATGCGGCAGCATCGCCCGTATCCCCACGGCGCGCGGTGCGAACCCGTCCCAGCGCAACAGCGGATTGATCCAGATCACCCGTCGCGCCGACAGATGCAACCGCTCCATCTCGCGGGCCAGAAGGCCGGGATCGTCGCGATCCAGCCCGTCGGTGATCAGCAGCACGACCGCCCCCTGCCCCAGCACCCGGCGCGCCCAGATGCGGTTGAAATCATGCAGGCTGGCACCGATCCGCGTGCCGCCGGACCAGTCCTGCGCCTCGGCACCGGCGGCGGCCAGGGCGGCATCGACATCGCGCCGCCTGCAGGTGGCGGGTGACATTGGTCAGCCGCGTCCCGAAGGTGAAGGCATGCACCCGGGCCCAGCCCTGGCCCCTGCGGTTGGCCACCGCATGCACGAAGTGCAGCACCATGCGCGAATACTGCGACATCGACCCGGAGATGTCGCACAGCACGACCAGGTTCGGCCAGCGCCGGCACGGACGAGCGTCGCGCGAAGGTCGATATCTCGCCGCCCTGGCGCAGGGCCCGGCGCATCGTCGCGCGCCAGTCGGGCCGCGATCCCCTGGCGTCGGCGGTCGTCCGGCGCGACCGGATCGGCTGCACCGGCAACGTCAGACGCGCCAGCATCCGGCGGGCCTCGGCGATCTCGGCCACGCTCATCTGCTCGAAATCGAGAGTGCGCAGGCGCTCCTCGGCCGACATCGTCTGGCTGTGGCGTCGATCTCGATCTCGACCTCGTCGGTGTCCGGCCCGCGCGGCCCCTCGCGCTCCACCCCGTCAAGCAGCGCCTCCGCCGCGCGCTTTTCGGATGGCCGGCGCGACGCGATCCTCCTGCGCGCCGCGCAGCGAGGGCAACAGGAGGCTCATCATGTGTTCGAGATAGCGCGGATCGCGCCAGAACAGCCGGAACACCTGCGCAAAGACCGCCCGGTGTTCCGGGCGGCTCACGAAGCAGGCATGCAAGGTCCAGATAGAAATCGGTCCGCCCGGTGAAACCGGCCGCCTCAACCGCGCGGATCGCATCGATCACCCGCCCGGTCCCGATCGGCAGCCCTGCCTTGCGCAGCGCGCGAGCGAAATGGGCGATGTTGTCGGCAAGCTTGCCCGTCGTCGGGCAACGAGTCAGGTCGGCGTATTGCGACATGGAGCGGTGCCTTGCGGACAGCGCCGGGGGGTTTCACACCCCCGGACCCCCCGTGGGATATTTGCGAACAGAAGAAGCGGGCGGGGCGTCATGCGGGCACCAGCGCCGCGCGGGCCTCGTCGAGCAGGCGGCTTGCGCCTCGGAGCCCTGGATCTGCTGGATGTCGTCCTGATATTTCAGGATCGCGCCCAGCGTATCGGCGATCACCTCGGGCGACAGCGCGATCACGTCGAGCGCCAGCAGGCACTTGGCCCAGTCGATGGTTTCGGCGACCCCCGGTTTCTTGTAGAGATCCTCGGCTCCGCAGCCGCTGCACGAAGGCCACGACCTCGCGGCTCAGCGTGTCCTGCGCCTCGGGCGCGCGGGCGTGCAGGATCTCCATCTCGCGGGTGAAATCGGGGTAGTCGACCCAATGGTAGAGGCAGCGGCGCTTGAGCGCGTCATGCACCTCGCGGGTGCGGTTCGAGGTCACGATCACGATCGGCGGTTCGGGGGCGCGCGATGGTGCCGAGTTCCGGGATCGTCACCTGGAAATCCGACAGGGCTTCCAGCAGGAAGGCCTCGAACGGTTCGTCCGTGCGGTCCAACTCGTCGATCAAGAAGCACCGGCGGGCCGCCGGGTTGCGGGCGCATGGCCTGAAGCAGCGGCCGCTCGATCAGGAAATCCTCGGTGAAGAGCTCGCCCGTCAAGCGGCCCGCGGTCCGCGCCACCCGCGGCCTCGGCGGTGCGGATGGCGATCATCTGTGCGGCAAAGTTCCACTCGTAGACGGCCCCCGCCGCATCCAGCCCCTCGTAGCATTGCAGACGGATCAGCCGGCGGCCCAGCGCCGCGGCCACAGCCTTGGCGATCTCGGTCTTGCCGACCCCGGCCTCGCCCTCGAGAAACAGCGGCCGGCCAAGCCGCAAGGCCAGAAACAGCACGGTGGCCAGCGGGCGCGGACAGATGTAGCGCTCGGTCGCCAGCATCTGCTGCACCGCGTCGATCGAGGCGATCTTGTGCTGCACCACGCTTTCCTCCCGCCGCATGCCGCCCGATACTGGCGGGCACGCCGGAGGGGGTCAAGGCGCGCCCGCCCGCCCTGCGACCAAAGGCGGGGGGGGTCACAGACCGCGCAGCGCGCGGCGGATGTAGCGGTGATCGCCGCGCGTCAGCACCCAGCGGCCGATGCGCCGGGCAAGATCGGGCCGCCCGCGGGCGACGGCCCGGTCGAAAAGCTCGCGCTGATAGCGCGCGAAGCCGCGCCGCGCCCGCAGCGCGCCGTAGAACCCGGCCTCGTCGAGTGTCCCGGTCAGCGCGCCGAGCGTCACCGGGGTCAGGATCCCCATCTGCGACAGCGAGGATCCGAGCCGGTGGCCCATCAGCGGCGCGCGCAGCTTCATCACGTTGCCGGCGGTGAACCGCGCCACATGCGCGGCATCCAGCGCCTCGTAGGGGTCATAGAGCAAGGTCACCCGGCCGGCCGCCCGGCTCGCCTTGGCGGCATCGCCGTAGGGGCCGCCGAAATCGCGCCCCCAGGCCGTCGAATAGCGCGTTTCCCAAGGCACCAGCGCCCGGTCGAGCGTCGATTGCGGCGAGATCGCCACCACATCGGCGCCCGGGCAGGCCGCCACGAACGCGCAGGCCCCATAGCCCCCCATCGAGGCGCCGTAGAAGACCACCCGCTCGAACCGGGCAAAGAAGCCCTCCGCCGCCAGCCGGTCGAATTCCGCCACCACCCAGGGGTCGCGATACCAGGTCCAGCCGGCCGCCATGACCCCGAGCATCGACCAGCCCTGCTTTTCGATGAACGAGAACCCCCAGGGCCTGCGCTCTTCGCGCTTGGTCATCGCGAGGTCGAGGTTGTCGAACGTGACGACCAGCGTCGGCCCGCGCGGAATGAACACGAAGGAATGCGCGCCATTGTCGGAATAGAACCCCTCCGGCCCCGCCAGGTTTGCCGCGATCGCGGCCCAGTCGTCGTCCCCGGGCGTGGCCGCCGCGCGATCGCTTGTCGCCGCCGGTTCCCCGGCGCCATGCGCGGGCGCGGCGTCGGGGCCTCTGGGCGCCGTTGGGGGGGCCGCGCGGAACAGGACGCGGTCCACCGGCCGGTCCCCGTCCTCGCGCCGCGACAGGACGCGGCTCTGGCCGAACCCGCGCAGCAGCGGCAGCGTGCCCGACCCCTTGCGGACATCGACCAGCATCCGCGTCTCAGGCCCGAGGCAACGCTCCAGGACCGGGCCGAGCCAGCGCGCGTTGTGGCGATCGCCGAAGCCATGCAGGTTGACGATCACGTCGACCGGCCGCAGGTCTTCGGCCCGGCGGACATGACGCAGCCGCGCCTTCGGCATCCCGGCGGCCTGCAACGCCGCAGCGCAGGGCGCGATCCAGTCGCCTTCGGGCTGCGCAAAGCCGCCGCCCGCGTCGAGGTCGATCAGATCGACATCGCACCCCCAGCGGTGCCAGGCGGCGAGCAGCAGGGCCTGCGCGGACCCGCCAAGCGCCGCGACCCGCGTGACGGGCGCCTCCTCCAGCGCCTCGATCAGCCCGCCCTCGAAGACGCGCCCGGCCCGCCCGCGGATCGGTGCTGTCTCGGGGCGGATCTGGTGGCGGCGCACGAGCGCCTCGAGGTAGGAACCCTCGGGCACGAGGCCCGCATGCCGGATGCCCAGTTCGCGCTTGTTGGACGCCCAGAGGTGCAGCGCCGTCGTCCGCGCGGTCAACAGCTTCTCGACCACCGGCGCGCGCCGCAGGAACTTGATCCGGTCAGGAAACGGCACCGGATAGAAGGCATCGAGCGGCTGCACCCGCCCGCCCAGCCCGTGCCTTGCCACGAAATGCGTCAGCATCATCGGACCCCAAACCGTCCAGGGCTGCTGGCCGACATGAACCGGATTGCCCGCCGCCCGCGCCGCCTCGTATTGCGCGCGCAGGGCCGGCTTCACGAACGGCGGGATCGCGTAAGGGTCCGAGGTGAACTCCAGCATCTCGGCCAGAACCGCACTGTCTGCCGGCAGGCCGAGCACGGCGTTGTTGATCCTCGGGCTGTCGGGCAATTCCAGACCGAACACATGATCGTCGCCATAGCGCATCGGCCTGTGGCAGTAGACATCGGTATCGACCCAGATCATGCCGGGACAGGCGCGCAGCATGTGCAGGCGGAACAGGTCGGCGAACAGGGCGTAGCTGTCCTTGCGTTCGTATTTCAGAAAGGTTTCGGTCTGGAGCACCTCGCGGCCATCGCGGCGCAGCACACCCTCCGGCACGTTCGGAATGTCGTGATACGAGAACAGGGTGATCTGCTGGCCCGCGTCCACGAAGGACTTCAGACAAAGCTGCTCAAGCCAGGACAGCGCCCCCCCGATCCAGAGCGTGCCCACCTCGCGTGTGCGTTCCATGCCTGTCGTCTGCCTTGCCCGGTTCCGGGTTTCCATTATCGCAACAGTCTGGCAAAAGTCGGGCAGATTGCCAGAGAAATCGTCGCGCCGTCCCGGCGTGCCTTCCGGCAAGACCGATGTCCGTGCTAGGACAGAGCCACGGGCCGAAGCGCGGCGCCAGACCGCGCGCAGCAGGGGACAGGGCATGGCATCAGCGCGACGCGCCGAGGTGATCCGCCGCAGCCTCGCCTCGGGCGAGTGCGCGGGGGTGGAGGTGATCGATGCGATCGCCTGCCACGATGGCCTTGCGCGGGTGCTGGTGGGCAGCGGCACGCCCCCCGGCGCATTCGCGCCCGACGGGGCACCGGGATGCGCCACACCGCGCGAGTTGCGCGAAATCGCCGGCGGCACCCTTGTGATCACCGACCCGGCCCCGGCTGTCCGACTGGCGCTCGCCTCGGGCAGCGTGGTCGAGGCGCGCCCCGCGCCCGAAGAGACGGCGCTGTTTTCGGGGCTCAACACCATCTTCGGCCAGCGGATCGACGAACCGGCCGATGCCGTGGCCGAAGGCCTGGCCTATCACGCGCGCCACCACGGATTGCAGGCGGCGCTGCTGCTGGTTCGCGTGCCCGACGCGGCCTTTGCCGGGGCCTTGGCGCGAGGCCTTGGCCGAGACGCTTGGCGACGCGGCGCTGCGCGTCGTGCTGCTTGACGCCCCGCGGCCGCTGGGCCGGCCGGACGAAGGTCCGGAGAACCATCCGTTCCACGCCCCCGACGCCCCCGGCCGCGACCGCATGATCCGCCCGTCCCCCGATCCCTGGCGCAGCACGATCGGCCAGCAGACGGTGTTCGAGGCGGTGAAATGGCGCTTCCTCGCCCGGGCGCGCGCCGTGCTCTATCTCGATGTGTCCGACATCCTTTCCCCCGATGCGCCCAACGCCTTCGATCTCTGCCAGACGGCCGGTCGCGGGGTGATCCTGCTTGCCGGTCATCGCATCTATCCCTGGCGCGTCCGGTCGGGCCGAACCGCACGCCTTGGCGATCACATCTGCCGGCCATTCGACGCGCGGCGCGGCATCGCCCGCTGGGGTGTCGCACCCGAAACGGCGGGGCTCGACAACATCTGGCGCGCGCACCGCATTTCCTATGCCCGGCCCGACAGCGGCCCCGCCATGCCCTTCCTGCGCGCCATGGCGTTGCGCGTGCCCGGCGTGGCGCCGGGCGTTCTCGTGCCCAAGACCTCGCTGATCGAGGATCCTGGCCTCATCGCACTGGCGACCGGCCCCTTTGCGCACAAACCCGTCCGGGCCCCGGTCTCGGCCACCCGGGCCGATCCGCCCGCCCAGCGCCGGATTGCCATCGTCACGACGATGAAGAACGAGGGCCCCTTCATCCTCGAATGGATCGCCTGGCACCGCGCCATCGGCGTCTCGGATTTCCTGATCTACACCAATGACTGCACCGACGGCACCGATACCCTGCTCGACCTGCTCCAGTCCAAGGGCCTCGTCGCAGCACCGCGAGAACCCGTTCCGCGAGATGGGCCTGAAGCCGCAGCACGCGGCCCTGCAAGCGGCCGAAAACGAAGACCTGATGCGGCGCGCCGGATGGGCGATCTGCATGGACGTGGACGAATTCATCAACATAAAGCTCGGGGACGGTCGCTTGCCAACGCTGTTTGCCGCGATGGACCGCGCGTTGCCCGGCGCCAACATGATCGCCCTCACCTGGCGGCTGTTCGGCAACGCCGAGGTCCACGCCTATGACGATCGCTTCATCGTCGAGCAGTTCACCCGCTGCGCGCCTGAAGTGATCCGCAAGCCGCACCAGGCCTGGGGCTTCAAGACGCTGTTTCGCAACATCGACATCTACAAGAAACTGGGCGTCCACCGCCCCAAGGGGCTGCGCCCCGATCTGTGGTCGCAGGTCCGCTGGCTCAACGGCTCGGGCCAGCCCCTGCCCCAATCCATGTTCCGCAACGGCTGGCGATCCACGCTCGAGACCTATGGCTATGATTGGGTCAGCCTCAACCATTATGCCGTCCGCTCGGCCGAGAGCTTTCTTGTGAAGCGTGACCGGGGCCGGGTCAATCACGTCGATCGCGACCAGGGCCTCAACTACTGGTTCCGGATGAACCACAACGGCCACGAGGATACCTCGATCCTGCGCCGCCTGCCGATGCTGCGGGCCGAATACGACCGGCTGCTGGCCGATCCCGAGATCGCCGCCGCCCATGCCGATTGTGTCGCGCAACACCGTGCCAAGATCGCCAGCCTGCGCGCCTCCGAGGCCCCTGCCCGGTTCTTCGACGCCTTGACCGAACCCCGGATGGAACGGCTCTGCCGCCTCCAGCACCATTTCGGATCGGCCGTCTTCACCGCCGGTCCGGGCGCCATCCCGCAGGATCTGCCGCTTGACGATCTGGCGCCCGACTTCTTCTTCACGCTCCCGACAGGGCCCGCCGCATGACCCGGACGACCGCGATCCTCTGCGTGCGCAACGAAGGCGCCCGCCTGCTCGAATGGGTCGCCCATCACCGGGCGATCGGCATCACGTCCATCCTCGCCTTCTCCAACGATTGCGAGGATGGCACCGACCGCATGCTCGACCGGATGCAGCACATGGGCTGGCTCACCCATGTCCGCAATGCCGATCATGCCGCCAAGGGCCCGCAGTGGGCGGCGCTGAAACTGGCCGACCGGCATCCGCTGGTGCGCGAGGCCGATTGGCTGCTCTGCATCGACATCGACGAGTTCGTGAACATCCACGCGGGCGACGGCACGCTTTCGGCCCTGCACGCGGCCCTGCCCGGGGTCAGCGCGATCACACTGACCTGGCGGTTGTTCGGCAATGCGGGGATCATCCCCGTTTCCGGCGACGTGACCCGGACCTTCACGCGCGCGGCGCCCTCGGTGCTGCACTGGCCCTGGCGGGCGATGCTGTTCAAGACGCTCTACCGCAATGACGGCACCTATGGCGCACTTGGCGTCCACCGGCCGCGCCGTCCGGACCCGGACCGCGTCGCAACCGCAGGCTGGGTCGACGGATCGGGCCGCGCGCTGGGTGACGCGCACCGGCGGACGCGGATCTTTTCGGACCTCGGGCAGGACAACCACGGCCTTGTCCAACTCAACCACTACGCCCTCGGCTCGATGCACGACTATCTGCTCAAGTGCGACCGGGGTCGGGCCAACCGCGAAGCCCCGAGCTTCGACATGGGCTACTGGATCGACCGCAACTTCTGTTCGACCGAGGATCGCTCGATCCTGCGGATGGAGGCGCAAGGCGCACCTCTGCGTGCCGAGATGATGGCCAATTCGGCCCTGGCCGCCATGCACCGGGCAGCGGTTTCATGGCGCGAGGCGCGGGTGAAACAACTCCTGCGCGAAGAGCCATGGCGCGCGCTCCTCGGTCGGTTGATGATGGCCCCGCCGACGCGCGTCCTCGACGCCCGGACCGCGCGTACAATCTGGGAACATGGCAGGATCGGGGCCGCGCCGGGTTGAGTGGGAAACAGTCCCGGCTTACTGTTTTTACATTGATGTTGTGTTTCGCAGCATTGCCTTATTGCCCGCGCAAAGCCGACACGGCCGAATGACAAACCCGGCCTGTCCGCTCGCGTGACAAGTGTTTTGTAGGCCTGAATAATGACGCAGACGACCGACGATCCAATACTCGATCCGCCCCGGCAGGCGGAACAGACCCTGCCTGCCGATCGCGCGGCGTGGCTGGAGAGAATAGAGCGTCTGGGCGAGGATAGCGGCTACTTCCAGCCGCTCGGAACACGCCACTGGGCGTTCTTCTCGGACGAGGACGGGACGCTGCTTGTCACCTTCGAAAGCGCAGCCTCGATCCAGGCCCGGCCCGACGGGTTGCCCGAAGGCCATGCCATCGCGCAAAAGAAAGGTTGGTCGCACCTCTGCCTCATCGCCGACGGCCCCACCTGGTATCGCGACCCGGCGGTCTACCGTTACTTCGACCGTCTGGTCGATGACGCCTTCTTCGAGGATTTCGACCGCGTGGTGTTCCACGGCGCGGGCCCCGGCGCCTATGCCGCCTGCGCCTTTTCCGTCACCGCGCCCGGCGCGACGGTTCTAGCGATCCAGCCGGTTGCCACCCTCGATCCGTCCATCGCCGGCTGGGATCCGCGATTTGCCGAGCACCGCCGTCTCTGCTTCACCGACCGCTACGGCTACGCCCCCGACATGACCGAGGGCGCGGGCCAGGTCTACGTCGTCTTCGACCCCGGGCAGCAACTCGATGCGATGCACGGGGCACTGTTCGCACGGCCCCATGTCGCCGCCGCTGCGCGCGCGCGGGCTCGGCTCGAAGCTGGAAGAGGCGCTCGACCAGATGGGCGTGCTGCACCAGTTGATCCACGCGGCGGGGGATGGCACGCTGTCACCCGCGCTCTTTGCGCGCCTTTACCGGCAGCGACGCCACCACGCGCCCTATCTGCGGGCGCTCGCCACGCATCTCGACGCCGAGGAACGTCCACTGCTCGCGGCGCTGCTCGCCCGGAACGTGACCGCGCGGATGCAGGCCCCAAGGTTTCGCCAGCGCCTGGCCGAACTCCTCGCCGAAGGTGTCGTGCTGCCCCCCCAACGGCCACTCGCCACCCCCTGAGGCGAACCGCCCGGAACGACGCCTAGCGACGCCTCCCTTCCAGTCCGCGGGCCTGCGGACCGCTCGCCGCGTCAGCACCGCGACAATCCGATCCTGCCGGACCCTGCCGTTTCCGGTCATGGAACCGGAAAACCTCGACCTCTGCGATGCCTGATGAACATCGCGCGCCCAGATGCGGGGGGGGTCAGAGCCCGCCCTCCTGCTTGAGGAACGCCACGACCTCGGCCACGCCGCGCCCGGTCTTCAGGCTTGCCATCACCAGCGGGCGCTCGCCCCGCGCCGCCGTCGCGTCCCGCTCAAGCAGGGCCGGATCGACCCCGACATAAGGGGCCAGGTCGATCTTGTTGATCACCAGCAGGTCCGATCGCGTCACCCCCGGCCCCCGCTTGCGCGGAATATCCTGCCCCGCAGCGGTGTCGATCACATAGACGCTGAGATCCGCCAGTTCCGGGCTGAACGTCGCCGCCAGATTGTCGCCACCGCTCTCGATCAGGATCATGTCCAGATCGGGGAAGGCCCGCGTTCAGGTCCGCCACCGCCGCGAGATTGATGCTCGCATCCTCGCGGATGGCCGTATGCGGGCAACCCCCCGTCTCGACGCCCCGGATCCGTTCCAGCGGCAGCGCCTGCGCCCGCATCAGGTATTCGGCATCCTCGCGCGTGTAGATGTCGTTGGTGATCACCGCGACCGAGTAGGTGTCGCGCAGCGCCCGGCACAATTGCTCGGTCAGCGTGGTCTTGCCCGCGCCGACCGGCCCGCCGATGCCCACCCTCAGGGGTCCGTTGGGGGAAGTCATGTCCGAAACAGCCTCACATCCATCGTTTCATGCCGCATCGCCGCAAGATCGCCGCGCACGGCGCCGGACCCGATGTCGTCAAGCCCGGCGCCGGCGGCTTCGGCCGCGACATCGAGGACAAGCGGGCGCAGGTCGCGACAGCATCGCCTGCCCCTCGGTCTGACCCAGCGGCACGAACCGCACCGCCGCCAGCACGAGGTTCGATGCCATCGCCTGAAGGTAGAGCGCCGCCACCCGGCCCGCCGCCACGCCAAGATCGCCCGCCGCAGCCCCGAACGCCACCGGATAGGCCGTCTCCGGCACCTCGGTCCCCTCCAGCGCCCGGATCGTCAGCGCCAGCGCCCGGCCCTGTTCCATCGTCTCGATCCAGCGCTCGCGCGATGCCGCAAGCGCCTCGGCCAGCGCGCCGAGCGCCACAAGATCGGCGTCGTGCCGCATCGCATGCACCAGCAGGATCGCGTCGCTCCGCCCCGCCCCTTGCGACAGGATTGCCGCGATCCAGTCGCGCGCCGTGGCGGCCGAGGTCACCTCACCCGCCGCGATCGCCCATTCAAGCCCGTGCGAATAGGCGAACCCGCCCACCGGAAAGGCCGGGGACAGCCATTGCACCAGTGACAGAAGCCCCCGGTCGCTCACCCTGCCGGGTCCGGCCGGAACGCGGGCTGATGAGGGTGCGGGTGGTCCTGCCCGTGGCCCGTGCGCGTGATCGTGCCCGTGCGTGATCGTGCCCATGGTCATGCCCGTGACCCATCGTTCGCCCGTGCCCATAGGCCCCGCCTTCGGGGGCAAAGGGTTCCACCGCCTCGCGCACGCTCGCGCCAAGTTGCCGCAGCATCGCCTCGAGCACATGGTCCCTGCGGATCAGCAGCCGGTCCGGCCTCGATCTGACAGGGCGTATGCCGGTTCCCGATATGCCAGGCAAGCCGCGCCAGATCGCCCGTCACGACGAGAACCGGTTCTTCCGCCGCCGCCACCTCGACCAGCCGGCCATCTTCAAGAACGAAACAATCGCCCGCATTCAGGCTGATCGTCCCCGCAAGATCGACAAGAAACGCCGCCCCCCCCTCGGTCCGCAGCCGCTTGCGGCGCAGCAACCGCGCCTCGTAGCCCAGCGTCACCCGCCCGAACGGCATCGCGACCGCAACACGGTCGGCACGGCGCAGCAGTCTTCGGGCAGGTGGCAGGTCAGGCATGGCGATCGTCCTGTCGTTGGGATGGTCCGGTCCGGCGTGGCAGGCCGTGCAGGCGGGGCGTTGGCCCCGGCCCGAGGATACCGGGAAAGGGGCGCGTGGAAAGGCGGTCAGAACAGGAAATAGCGCTGCGCAAGCGGCAAGCTCCCTCGCGGGCTCGCAGGTCAGCAGAACCCCGTCCGCCCGCACCTCATAGGTTTCGGGATCGACCTCGATGGCCGGGGTGGCGCGATTGTGGATCATGTCGGACTTGCCGATGCCGCGCGTGCCCTCGACCGCCAGAGTGTCCTTTGCCAGGCCGTAGCGGGCGCGCACATCGTCGTCCTGCGCGGCCTGGCTCACGAAGACGACGGCCCCGAGCGCTCGACCGACCGGCCGAAGGCCGCCGAACATCGGGCGGGTATGGACCGGCTGCGGCGTCGGGATCGACGCATTCGGATCGCCCATCTGGGCCACCACGATGCTGCCTCCGATCAGCACCATGTCGGGCTTCGCGCCGAAGAAGGCCGGCGACCACAGCACAAGATCGGCCCGCTTGCCTTCGGCCACCGAACCGATGTGGCGCGACAGGCCATGCGCGATCGCGGGGTTGATGGTGTATTTCGCGATGTAGCGCTCTGACGCGCAGATTGTCGTTGTCGCCCGTCTCTCCTCGGGCAGGCGACCGCGCTGCACCTTCATCTTGTGCGCGGTCTGCCAGGTCCGGGTGATCACCTCGCCCACCCGGCCCATCGCCTGACTGTCCGACGACAGGATGCTGAAGGCCCCGAGATCGTGCAGGATGTCCTCGGCGGCGATCGTCTCGCGACGGATCCGGCTTTCGGCAAAGGCGACATCCTCGGGGATCGAGCGGTCGAGGTGATGGCAGACCATCAGCATGTCGAGATGCTCTTCCAGCGTGTTCACCGTGTAGGGCATCGTCGGATTGGTCGAGGACGGGATCACGTTCTGGCTGGCCACCACCTTGATGATGTCGGGCGCATGGCCGCCCCCCGCGCCTTCGGTGTGAAAGGCGTGGATCGTGCGGCCCTTGATCGCGGCGAGCGTATTCTCGACAAAGCCGCTTTCGTTCAGCGTGTCGGTGTGGATCATCACCTGCACGTCCATCGCATCGGCGACGGTCAGGCAGCAGTCGATCGCGCCGGGCGTCGTCCCCCAGTCCTCGTGCAGCTTCAAGGCCGCACGCCCCTGCCCGCACCTGCTCCTCCAGCGCCTCGGGCAGCGAGGCGTTGCCCTTGCCCGCGAAGGCGAGGTTCATCGGAAAGGCATCGGCGGCCTGCATCATCCGCATCAGATGCCAGGGCCCCGGCGTGCAGGTGGTGGCAAGCGTGCCATGCGCGGGGCCGGTCCCGCCGCCCAGCATCGTGGTCAGTCCCGAATGCAGCGCATCCTCGATCTGCTGCGGGCAGATGAAATGGATATGGGCGTCCATTCCCCCCGCGGTCAGGATACGCCCCTCGCCCGCGATGATCTCCGTGCCCGGACCGATGATGATGTCGACGCCGGGCTGGGTATCGGGGTTGCCGGCCTTGCCGATCTTCAGGATGCGCCCGTCGCGCAGTCCCACGTCGGCCTTCCAGATGCCGGCATGATCGAGGATCAGCGCATTGGTGATCACCGTGTCCGCGGCCCCGCCCGCCCGGCTGATCTGGCTCTGGCCCATACCGTCGCGGATCACCTTGCCGCCCCCGAATTTCACCTCTTCGCCATAGATCGTCATGTCGGCCTCGACCTCGATGATCAGGTCGGTATCGCCCAGCCGCACCCGGTCGCCGGTGGTGGGGCCGTACATGTCGGCATAGGTGGCGCGGGGGATCGTTGCGGGCATGGGCGGGCTCCGGGGCCTAGACGGGAATTGACTTGAAAACGCAGGGGTTCATCCTGTTCGGGCCGAAATCACGGCAGGCGGCCGGGGCCAACCCCGGCGTCCGGCGTGGACACGTCGAGAGGGAGTGCAAGACATGGAACAGCTTCGGACCGGGGGCGCGGCGCTGGCCGCGACCCTCTGCCTCGCCACCGCTGCCGTCGCACAGGGCAGCGTGGAGCGGGGCGCGTATCTTGTGCGCGGCCCGATGGGATGCGGCAATTGCCACACGCCCATCGGGCCGTCGGGGTTCGAGATGGACAAGGAGTTGTCCGGCCGTCTGGTCGAGGACAACGAGCTGTTCACCGCCTATGCGGCCAACATAACGCCCGCCGGCGAGATCGCCGCGTGGAGCGACGCCGAGCTGGCCCGGGCGATTCGCGAAGGCCACAGGCCCGACGGCAGCCTGATCGGCCCGCCGATGCCCTTTGCCATGTACCGCGGGCTGTCGGACGACGACGTTGCCTCGATCGTGGCCTTTCTCCGCACCCTGCCGCCCATCGCGGCCGAGGTGCCGCGCTCGACCTACCGCATCCCCCTGCCGCCGTCCTATGGCCCCCCGGTGGACCATGTGGCTTCGATCCCGCAGGGGGTATCGGTGGAATATGGCGCCTACCTCGCCACCGCCGTCGCCCATTGCATGGAATGCCATACACCGATGGGTCCGCAAGGCCCGCTTGTCGACACTGCACTGGGCCAGGGCGGGTTCGAGTTCCACGGGCCCTGGGGCGTGTCGGTCGCGCCCAACCTGACCAGCCACGCAGACGGGCTGGCCGGCTACACCGACAGCGAGATCGCCGCGATGATCACCAAGGGGGTCCGCCCCGACGGCAACCCGATGATGCCGCCGATGCCCTATGGCTATCTCGCGGCCTTCACGCCCGACGACCTGGCGGCGGTGATCCTCTATCTGCGCAGCCTGCCACCGCTGCCGGACCCCCGATAGGCGCTGCGCAAGGCGGCGCGGCACGCTCATGCGGCAGGGCCTGCGCCGGTCGCGGGCTTTGCCGCCGTCCCGGCACCCTTCCTGCGGGGGGGCCGGGCCGAGGCCCTGCGCGTGGCTGCCCCTGCACCGCCGGTTCCGGATGCATCGCCCGCTGCCTCGGGGACCGTGCCGGGCGCCGCAGCCGGCGCGGAGGGAGGGTCCGCGTCGAGGCGCGAACGCGCGGCACCAACCACCGCCCCCATCTGTTCGCCAAACGCGATCTGGGCCCGCCAGACCACCAGCCAGAACTCGAAGCCCGAACGCCAGAAATCCAGCGGTGTGATCGGTCGCATCGCCCTCTCCTTCACTTTGTTCCGCAAGGCCGGCACGATCGCCCAGGCCCTGCCGCGCCGCCCGGTGCCCCGCAGCCCCGAACGCCTGCCCGCCTCTCATCTCTTGCGCGGCCCGGCGCCCGTCAGGCGGCGCACATTGGCCTTTGTCCGGCGCCGGATCGGTCTCATCCCGGCCGCAGCCACCGCCGGCGCCCCGGCGCCCGAAACCACCGCGCGCGTCATCGCGATCCCCGCTTCGTGCAGGGCTTCGGCCTTTTCGGTGAACATCCGGCTTTTCTCGCCCGGTGCGGCGGGCAGCGCGCCCGCCATGCCGAGCAGCCGGATCATGATCACGACCTGGGCCTCCAGCATCATCTGGCCCATCAGAAACGCCGGCCGCATGAAATCGAACGGGCTGTGAACGCGCATCATCTTTCTCCAATGCCAGGGTCGCACACCATCCTAGAGCGTTCCCATGACAGCCTGATTGAACCCGTAGACCCGCCGCAAGCCGCGAAAGGGAACCAGGCGGACCTCGCGCATCTGGCCAGGCTCGAAGCGCATCGCGGTGCCGGCCGGCAGGTCGAGCCGCAGCCCGTCGGCCTCCGACCGGTCAAAGGCGAGCGACGCGTTGGTTTCGGCGAAATGATAATGGCTTCCGACCTGAACCGGGCGGTCGCCGGTATTGGCCACCAGCATCGTGACCACGGGCAGGCCGGCATTGATCTCGATGTCGCCGTCGGCGGGGATAATCTCTCCGGGGATCATGGGCGGCCCTCCCTATCGGATCGGATGGTGGACGGTGACAAGTTTCGTCCCGTCCGGAAAGGTTGCCTCGACCTGCACATCGTGGATCATCTCGGCGATCCCGTCCATGCACTGCGCCCGCGTGACGACCTGCGCGCCCGCCGACATCAGATCGGCGACCGACCGGCCATCGCGCGCGCCCTCGACCACGAAATCCGTGATCAGCGCCACCGCCTCGGGGTGGTTCAGGCGGACCCCCCGGGCCAGCCTGTTGCGGGCGACCATCGCCGCGAGGCTGATCAACAGCTTGTCCTTTTCCCGTGGAGTCAGGTTCATTGCGGCCCTCACATCTGCCAGACGCGGGGCAGCGGCGCGCCCCGCAACATAGCCAATACCCCGGCGACAGCCTGCTTGACCGGGCGCAGGTCAGGCCCTGCAAACCGGATCACCAGCCGTCCGTTCCAGCCCGAGGCGGCCGCCTCGACCCCCTCTGGCAAGGCCGCGCGCACCGCGCCCAGCGCCGCCTCGGCCCCCGGCGCAACCAGCGCGACCGTCGCGATCGCCCGCGCCGCGCCCAGCGCCGCAGGCCCGCAGGCCAGCGTCGCGTCGGTCAGGCGCAGCGGCTCCACCAGAACCGGCACGCCGGCGCGCCAAACCTCGCGGCGGTCGTCGAGCCGAAGCCGCGCCACCGTCTCGCCCATCGCCTTGCGCCCCAGCACCACGATCTCGGCCAGCACCAGCCGCGACCCGGACCCCATCTCGACCCGGGTGCGGCGTGACAGGGCAGAGCGGTCGAACAGGATCGTCTCCTGCGGCAACCAGTCCAGCATCGCCCCCTCGGCCAGCCGCAAGCCCACCGACATCACGGCGCGCCCGCCCAGACTGGCGTAGGCGCGTTCAGCCGTCTGCGTCGTGCCGACCGCCCGCACGCCCGGACCAAGCGCCAGATCGAACGAAAGCCGGTCGCCGCCCGTCAGGCCACCGGCGGTGTTCAGAAAGACCACCTCGGGAACCGGCCTGTGGACGCGCGGCAGAAAGGCCTTGGCCGATCCCTCCTGATGCAGCAGATTGAGCGTGGCCGCGCCACCGCGCAGCACCAGCCCGACCGAGGCGCACCCCCTCGCCCGTTGCAGCCGGCTTTCCGCCCCCTCGATCAAGGCGCCATCTTCCGGCATCCGCCATCCGCCCCCAAAAACTCCGCGCAGCATCAGCCTATGGGGCGCCACCGGCGGCCTCAACCGGCCCCGGCCGGGCCGGGCGCCGCGTCATCGGTGCAATCGCGCCCAGCCTGTTTTGTAACCATCGCCGCCCGTTTCGCAGGCGCAACGCGAAGACCCGTCCCGGCCGGGCCCCGGAAAACCACTGGAAATGCGGGCGCCGATCGGCTAGCCCCGCCTTCATGACCGACCGCCTCACGATCCGCCGTCCCGACGACATGCACCTGCATCTGCGCGACGGCGCGATGCTGGCGGGCGTGCTGCCCGAAACCGCGCGCCACTTTGCCCGGGCCATCGTCATGCCCAACCTCGTGCCGCCGGTCGTCACCGCCCGGCAGGCCGCAGCCTACCGCGACCGGATTCTCGCGGCCCTGCCCGAGGGCGTCTCGTTCGAGCCCCTGATGACGCTCTATCTGACCGAAGGCACCGATCCGGCCGATGTCGCGGCCGCCCACGCGTCGGGCCTCGTCAAGGCGGTCAAGCTCTATCCCGCCGGCGCGACCACCAACTCGCAATCCGGCGTGCGCGACTTCGACCGGGTGCGGCGGCGTGCTGGAACGGATGGCCGAGATCGGCCTGCCGCTGTGCGTGCACGGCGAAGTGACCGATCCGGCCGTCGACATCTTCGACCGCGAGGCGGCGTTCCTGAACATCGTTCTCGATCCGCTCCGGCGCAGGACGCCCGGGCTTCGCGTGGTGATGGAACACATCACCACGGCCGAGGGCGTGGCCTATGCCCGCGCGGGCGGCGGCGATCTGGCCGCCACGATCACCACCCATCACCTCGTCATCAACCGCAACCACATCCTCGCCGGTGGCATCCGGCCGCATTACTACTGCCTGCCGGTGGCCAAGCGCGAACACCACCGCCTTGCGCTGCGCGAGGCCGCGACCAGCGGCGATCCCCGCTTTTTCCTCGGCACCGACAGCGCCCCCCATGTCGACGCGCTAAAGGAACATTCCTGCGGCTGCGCCGGCTGTTTCACCGCGACGAATACCCTCTCGATCCTGGCCCAGCTGTTCGAGGACGAGGGGCACCTCGACCGGCTGGAGGCCTTCACCAGCGGGCACGGCGCGACCTTCTACGGGCTTGCGCCGAACCCGGGCACGATCACGCTGGCCAAGGGTGCCCCGGTCCGCTACCCCGAAAAGATCACGACCGGCGCCGGCCCCGTGACGGTCTTCGATCCGGGCTTTCCACTCGTCTGGCATGTCGAGGCGGAATGACCGGGCAGCGCCGCCGGCATGTCTGACCCGAGAAGGATGATCTGATGACAAAGTCCTCCGGTTCCCTGGCCCGCACACTTGGCCAACTGGCGCTCGCGCTCCTGAACGCGACCCTCCTGCTTGCGCTGGCGCTGGCCGTTGCCGGCATCCTTCTTGTGGGCCGCGTCCAGAATTTCGCGGCCGATGCGGCGGCGAAAGCCGTCACTGCCATCGGACCCGAGGTGCAGGCCCGCGTGGCGGGCGATTTCGCGACGCTCGACCAGGCGCTCGGGCGCATTGGCACGATCGAGGCCCGCCTGGCGGATATCTCCGTGGGCGCCGACAGCGCAGCCGCCGCCCGGCTCGATGCGCTCGGCACCGACGTGCAGGCGCTCACCGCGCAGCTGGCCGCCCTGAACGACGGCATCGCAGACCTGCGCCGGCAGGGCGATGGCACGCTCCGCGCGGCACTCCACGACCTTCTGGCCGAAGCCGCTTCGGCCCTGGCCACGCCACCCGCCCCCCCTCAAGGAACGCCATGATCCCCTCCAGCTTCCTCCCGAAGGAAGAAATCGCCCGCCTGACCGCCCGGATGCTGCTCGAGATCGAGGCGGTCCACTTCAATGCCAAGACCCCGTTCACGCTGGCCTCCGGCCTGCCCTCGCCCACCTATATCGACTGCCGCAAGCTGATCTCCTATCCGCGCATCCGCGCGACCCTGATGGATTTCCTGACGGTCACCGTGATGCGCGACGCGGGGTTCGAGGCCTTCGACAACATCGCGGGCGGCGAGACGGCGGGCATCCCCTTCGCCGCGCTGGTGGCCGAACGCCTGGCCCTGCCGATGACCTATGTCCGCAAGAAGCCCAAGGGCTACGGCCGCAACGCCCGCATCGAGGGCGTGATGACCGAGGGTCAGCGCGTGCTGCTGGTCGAGGATCTGACGACCGACGGCGGCTCGAAGCTGTGCTTCGTCGATGCGATCCGCGAAACCGGGGCAACCTGCGCCCATACCGCCGTGATCTTCTACTACGGCATCTTCCCGGAAACCGCCGAGCCGTCTCGCCGACCACGGCGTGCGCCTGCACCACCTCTGCACCTGGTGGGACGTGCTGGCCGAGGCGCGGGCGAGCGCGGCCTTCGACGCACGCGACCCTGGCCGAGGTCGAGGCCTTCCTGCACGATCCCCGGGCCTGGCAGGCGGCGCGCGCCGGGGTGTGACCGTCCGGCCGCGCTCCGGTCGGCACGGACAAGGCCGGGTGCGGGGCGGTGGGCTTGGGATAACTCCCCCGCGAATCGAAAATCGTGCTAGTTTTCTTGACGTCTCCACCAGATGTGGTGGACATGGGCCGCGCAACAAACAGGCCGACCGGCGAATGGACCGCTTCTCCACAGGGTTATCGCCAGAAACATACAAGTTGCCGATCCGCCTCGCGCGGGGTTAGGACGGCAGGGGCGCGGCGAGCAGCAAGGCTGAAGCAAGACCGCAGAAGACCAGCAGGACGACAGGCAGACGGGGGCACGGATGAACGAAATCGCAACGATGCGCATCACGGCGCCGGCATCGGTACAGCCGGCCGAGGCGATGCGCTTCCCCACAATATCGAGGCCGAACAGCAGCTTCTGGGCGCGATCCTGACCAACAACGATGTCTACGACCGGATCTCGTCACTGGTGCAGGCCGAGCACTTCTTCGACCCCGTCCACGCCCGGATCTTCGAGATCGCCGCCGCCCGCATCCAGAAGAACGCGCTCGCCTCGCCCGTCACGCTGAAGGCGTTTCTCGAGGATGACGCGGGGCTGAAGGAACTGGGCGGTCCCGCCTATCTCGCCCGGCTCGCCGGGTGCGGCGATCTCGGCCTTTGCGGCGCGCGACTATGCGCAGATGATCTATGATCTGGCGGTGCGGCGCGAACTGATCCGGCCCTGGGCCGCGACATCTCCGCCAGGGCCGCAAAGGTCGAGGTCGAGAGCGAACCGCGCGAACAGATCATCGAGGCCGAACAGCGGCTCTACAAGCTGGGCGAACAGGGCGTCAGCCGAACGCGGATTCCAGAGCTTTCTCAAGGCCGTGACCGATGCGGTGAATGTGGCCAACGCGGCCTATCAGCGCGACGGCGGGCTTGCCGGCATCTCGACCGGCCTGATCGACCTCGACAAGAAACTGGGCGGGCTGCACCCCTCGGACCTGCTGATCCTCGCCGGCCGGCCCGTCGATGGGCAAGACCTCGCTCGCCACCAACATCGCCTTCAACATCGCCAAGGCCTACAAGCGCGGCCGGCTGCCCGACGGCGGCGAAGGGCGCGGTCGAAGGCGGTGTCGTCGGCTTCTTCTCGCTCGAAATGTCGCGCCGAGCAGCTGGCCGCGCGCATCCTGTCCGAAGCGTCCGAAGTGCCCTCCGAGCAGATCCGCCGCGGCGACATGACCGAGGCCGAGTTCCGCCGCTTCGTCGAAGCCGCCAAGGCGCTGGAGGCCTGCCCGCTCTACATCGACGACACGCCCGCCCTGCCGATCAGCCAGGTCGCCGCCCGCGCCCGCCGGCTGAAGCGCACCCATGGGCTCGATGTGCTGATCGTCGACTATCTTCAGCTTCTGCAAGGGCACCGTCGAAGGACAACCGGGTGCAGGAGGTCTCCGAGATCACCCAGGGCCTGAAGGCGATCGCCAAGGAACTCGAACATCCCCGTGGTCGCGCTGTCGCCAGCTGTCGCGCCAGGTCGAAAACCGCGAGGACAAGCGCCCGCAGCTGTCGGACCTGCGCGAATCCGGGCTCGATCGAGCAGGACGCCGACGTGGTGATGTTCGTCTACCGCGACGAATACTACAAGGAACGCGAAAAGCCCGGCGACCACGAGCTGGAAAAGATGGCCCAGTGGCAGGCAGACCATGGAACAGGTCCATGGCAAGGCCGAGGTCATCATCGGCAAGCAGCGCCACGGCCCGATCGGCACGGTCGAACTCAGCTTCGAAGGCCGGTTCACCCGGTTCGGCAATCTGGTCAAGCCCTGGCAGCAGGGCGGGGCCGAAGGCTTCTGACCACGCGCCTCGGGCGCAGGACCGCGCCCCGATCCCACGGGGCCCGCGGCACCTGGCCCGCCCCACCCCCGGGCCCTGCGGCAGGATCCCGCATCTTCCTTGGCCAAATACCCCCGCCGGAGGCGGCGGCCCGCACGGCACGCGCGCCGGCGCCGGTCGGGCTGCGGCAGCGCCGCCCGCGGGGGCTCGATGCCCCCGCGGGCGGCTTCCCCGCTGCGGGTTTGCGCTTGACCTCTCCCGCCCGGCCTGTCAAAACACGCTCAGCCATGGCACAGGCAACCCTTTCCATCGACCTCGACGCGATCGCGGCCAACTGGCGCGCGCTCGACCGCCTGTCGCGGCGCCCGAAGCGCAGACCGCGGCCGTGGTCAAGGCCGATGCCTATGGGCTTGGGCGTGGCGCGCGTGGCCCGCGCGCTGGCCCAGGCCGGGGCGCGGCGGTTCTTCGTGGCCGTGGCCGAAGAGGGCGCCGAACTGCGCCAGGCGCTCGGGCCGGGGCCGCAGATCTGCCGTGCTGTCGGGCCACATGGCGGGCGACACCGAGATGATCCACGATCTCGACCTCACGCCGATGCTGAACTCGATCGACCAGATCACGCGCCATCTCGAATCGCTGCCCGGTCATCCCTTCGGCGTCCAGCTCGACACCGGCATGAACCGGCTCGGGCATGGAAGCGGGCGAATGGCAGGCGGTCGCGCCGATCCTGCTCGAGGCGGGCCCGGAGCTGCTGATGAGCCACCTCGCCTGCGCCGACGATCCCGGACCATCCGATGAACGCCGCGCAACTGGCCGAATTCCACGCGATGACCGATGGCACCGGCGTGCCGCGCTCCCTCTCGGCCACCGGCGGCATCCTGCTCGGGCCGGACTATCACTTCGACCTGACCCGGCCCGGCATCGGCCTTTATGGCGGCCTGCCCTTCGACGAGGCCCAGCCGGTCGTGTCGCTCGCCCTGCCGGTGATCCAGACTGCGCGACGTGGCCGCCGGCGAAACCGTGGGCTACGGCGTGCCTGGACGGCCGAGCGCCCCCGGCCGGATCGCCACCGTGTGCGGCGGCTATGCCGACGGGCTGTCGCGCATGCTCTCGAACGCGCGCGATGCTGTGGCACGGCGATGTGCCCTGCCCGGTCGTCGGGCGCGTGTCGATGGACCTGATCACCGTCGATGTCACCCATCTGGACGAGATGCCCCGCAGCGCTCGACATCCTCGGACCGTACCAGAGCGTCGACGATCTGGCCGGCGTCGCGGGCACCATCGGCTACGAGATCCTGACCGCGCTTGGCGCGGCGCTACCGGCGGCGCTACATCGGCGGGGCGCCGCATGATCGTGCTGGCGCCCTGGCCCGCCTCGGGCGCAGCGTGCTGGGCGCGCTCGCCGCCATCGGGCGCGTCGCGCTCTTCGCGGCCGAGCGTTCTAAGCCACCTGCTGCGCCCGCCCTTCTACCTGCGCGAATTCGGCCATGCGGTGCTGCAGATCGGCTGGTTTCGCCTGCCGGTCGTCGGGCTGACCGCGATCTTCACCGGCGGCGCGCTGGCGCTTGCAGATCTATGCCGGCGGCGCGCGGTTCAACGCCGAGGCGGTGGTGCCCACGATCGTCGCCATCGGCATGGCGCGCGAACTTGGCCCGGTGCTGGGCGGCCTGATGGTCGCGGCGCGCGTCGCCTCCTCCATCGCCGCCGAGATCGGCACGATGAAGGTGACCGAACAGATCGACGCGCTGGTCACGCTGTCGACCAACCCGATGAAATACCTCGCCGTCCCGCGCGTGCTCGCGGCGACGCTCGCCGTGCCGGTGCTGGTCGCGGTCGGCGACATCATCGGCATCATGGGCGGCTGGCTCGTGGGCGTCAACCGGCTGGGTTTCAACGCCGCCACCTACCTCAAGAACACCGTCGATTTCCTCGAAGTCTGGGACGTGGTCTCGGGCCTGCGTCAAGGGCGCCGTCTTCGGCTTCATCGTGGCGCTGATGGGCTGCTACTACGGCATGAACTCGGGCCGCGGCGCGCAGGGCGTGGGCCGGGCGACCAAGAGCGGCGGTCGTCGCCGCCTCGGTCCTGATCCTCGCCGCGAACTACGTGCTGACGGAGATGTTCTTCACCTCATGATCGAGCTTCAGCGGCGTCCACAAGGCCTTCGGCGCGAACCGCGTCCTGCGCGGGGTCGACCTGACGCATCGCCACGGGCCAGAGCATGGTGATCATCGGCGGGTCGGGCACCGGAAAATCGGTGCTGCTGAAATGCATCCTCGGCCTCGTGCACCCCGACAGCGGCACGATCACGCTCGACGGGCAGGACGTGACGACAGGTCGAGCGCGACGCCTTCCTGGCCCGGTTCGGGATGCTGTTTCAGGGCGGCGCGCTGTTCGACGCCTGCCGGTCTGGGAGAACGTGGCCTTCCGGCTGCTGCGCGGCGCCGCTCAGGCGCCCCAAGGCCGAAGCGCGCGAGATCGCCATGGAAAAGCTGCGCCGCGTCGGGCTGAAGCCGGAGGTCGCCGATCTCTATCCCGGCCGAACTGTCGGGCGGCATGCAAAAGCGCGTGGGCCTTGCCCGCGCCATCGCGGCCGAACCCGAGATCATCTTCTTCGACGAACCCACCACCGGGCTCGACCCGATCATGGCCGGCGTCATCAACGACCTGATCCGCGAGATCGTGACCGAGATGGGCGCCACCGCGATGACCATCACCCATGACATGTCCTCGGTCCGCGCCATCGCCGACAGGGTGGCGATGCTGCATGACGGGGTCATCCACTGGACCGGCCCGGTGCCGGAAATGGACGCAACCGACGACCCTTATGTCCAGCAATTCATCCACGGCCGCGCCGAAGGTCCGATCGAGGCCGTTCGCTGACCCGATCACGGAATTCTGCGCCGCGGCGACTTTGCAGATGCCGCCACCGGCGCTAATATTGACATCGGAGATCAGATGATCCAGCGGTATCAGTTCTTGCCATGGGAGTGAGTCCATGACGTCCGTGCCGGTGCATTGTTGTCTTTGCCCTGCATTCTGGCTGTGCTGTGCCTTCCGCCGCGTCATCACCCTGATGGTGCTGGTGCGGCGCTACCGCTGGTGCGCCTGGCCGCCGAAGCCTACCGCTGGCCATCGGCATTGCCGGGCTTTCCTGGCGGTCAACCTCTGATGTCGACCTGCGATGTGCCCCCGCTCGACGCGACGCCTCGAGCCGCCTTCGGCCCGATGCACCTCGTCGCGCTCGGCCTGTCCTGGCTCTGCCTCTGGGGCGGCTGACGTCGGTTCTGGTGCCCGCGCCGCCGCATCGTGTTCTGACGCGGCTGCCCCCTGTTTCGCGCCGCATGATCCGGGTAGCACGGCGCCATGCTGCTCGCCTCGCAACCTCGCCCTCCTGGTCCTGTTTCCCGTCGCCTGGTTCGCGCCGCTGCTGCGCGCGGGCCTGCTGCCGATCTTCGGGCTGGACGAGATCTCGGTCATCACCGGCCTGCAGGCGCTGTGGGACAGCGACGTGCCCCTGGCGCTGCTGGTGACCTTCCTTGCGATCTTCGCGCCCTATCGCCAAGACGCATCGGCCTGGCCCTTCTGCACTTCGGGCCTGCTCTCGCCGCACGCCCTGCCGGCGCTGCACCTGCTGGGCAAGCTCGCCATGGCCGATGTCTTCCTGATCGCGCTCTACATCGTGGTCGTCAAGGGCGTCGGCCTCGGCCACGGTCGAGACCGCCTGGGGCCTTTATCTCTTCACCGGCTGCATCCTTGCCTCCATCTGACCGCGATCGCCCGCGCTTCAGCCGACGGCACGCGGCTCTGCGCCCAAGGCTTGAAGCCCGTGCGCGGCCCCATTCGGGCAGCAAAGGCCATGGCGAAACCCTCACCCCATTCACCTGCACCGCCTGCGGTGCGGTCCACCGCAAATGGGCCGGGCGCTGCGATGCCTGCGGCGCGTGGAACACCATCGTCGAAGAGGCGCCGCTGTCGCAGCCGGCCCGAAGCCGCTGGGGGCCAAGGGGCGCACCGATCCCGCTGACCGACCTTGCCACCGAAGAGGCCGCCGCCGCCCCGCGCCTCGTCGGGGATCGACGAACTCGACCGGGTGCTGGGCGGCGGCCTGGTGCCGGCCTCGGCGATCCTGGTCGGCGGCGATCCGGGCATCGGCAAATCGACGCTGCTGTTGCAGGCCGCCGCCAGCTTCGCCCGCGCGGGGCTGCAAGTGCCTCTATATCTCGGGCGAGGAGGCCGCGGCGCAGGTCCGGATGCGCGCCCAGCGGCTGGGCCTGGCCGACGCGCCGGTGCAGCTGGGCGCCGAAACCAACCTGCGCGACATCCTGACCACGCTCGACGCCGAACGCCCGGCGCTTGCGATCATCGATTCGATCCAGACGATGTGGCTCGATACCGTCGAAAGCGCCCCCGGTTCGGTCAGCCAGGTGCGCGCCGCGGCGCATGAACTGGTCACCTTCGCCAAGCGGCGCGGCGTCGCGGTGATCCTGGTCGGCCATGTCACCAAGGACGGCCAGATCGCCGGCCCCCGCGTGGTCGAGCACATGGTCGACACCGTGCTCTACTTCGAGGGCGAGCGCGGCCACCAGTTCCGCATCCTGCGCGCGGTCAAGAACCGCTTCGGCCCGGCCGACGAGATCGGCGTGTTCGAGATGACCGGCGCGGGCCTGGCCGAGGTCGCCAACCCCTCGGCGCTGTTCCTGTCCGAACGCGACCAGCCCGCCCCGGGCTCGGCGGTCTTCGCCGGGATCGAGGGCACGCGCCCCGTGCTGACCGAGATTCAGGCGCTCGTCGCGCCCTCGCCCCTCGGCACCCCGCGCCGCACGGTGGTCGGGCTGGACAGCGGCCGGCTCTCCACCATCCTCGCCGTGCTGGAGGCGCGCTGCGGCATCCCCTTTGCCGGGCTCGACGTCTTCCTGAACGTCGCCGGGCGGCATGCGGGTCAGCGAACCGGCGGCCGACCTCGCGGTGGCCGCGGCGCTGCTTTCGGCGCGCGAAGATGTGGCAATTCCGCCAGACATGGTGCTTTTCGGTGAAATCAGCCTGTCCGGCGCGCTGCGTCCGGTCGGTCAGACCGGAAAACCGGTTGAAAGAAGCGCTCGAAACTTGGTTTCTCACAGGCAATCGCGCCCGACCGAGTCGAAAATCGACGGGGACGACGGGCATGACGGTGCGGCAGATGCCGGATCTGACGGCCTTCGTCGGCGAAATGTTCGGGGCGGGATAAGCCCGCAAGGGAGCGAGATGGCATGGAAGGTTTTACCCTGATCGACGGCGTGGTTGCGGCGCGTCATCGTGCTGTCGGCGATCCTCGCCTATTCGCGCGGCTTCGTGCGCGAGACGCATGGCGATCGTGGGCTGGATCGGCGCGGCGATCGCTGGCCTACATCTTCGCGCCCCAGGCGCGAACCGCTGGTCAAGGAACTGCCGGTCGTCGGCAAATTCCTGGCCGACAGCTGCGAACTGTCGCATCATCGCGGCCTTCGCCGCGTGTCTTCGCGATCGGCCTGATCGTCGATGTCGTTCTTCACGCCGCTCTTCTCGTCGGTCGGTGCAGCGCTCGGCCCTTGGCGGGCTCGACCAGGCGCTTGGCTTCCTGTTCGGCGTGGCGCGCGGCATCCTGCTGGTCGCCGTCGCCTTCATCGTCTATGACCGCGTCGTTGCGGCCAATGCCGATCCCGATGGTCGACAATTCGCGCTCGGCCGAGGTTTTCGCATCGTTCCAGGCCGAGATCGACGAGCACGATCCCCGAGGACGCGCCGGGCTGGATCGTCGCGCGCTATAACGAGCTGACGGCGAGCTGCGGCGCGCCCGTGTCACCGGCGACCGGCCGACGACTCGCGCCGGCAACGCTGCGCCGGAACCGGCACCTGCCGCGCCTGCGACGAACGGCTGATCACGATCCTGCGAAGCGGTGCGTGACGGGGCGTGACATGCCCCGCCCGACCGCCTAAACGAAGGCGCATCACGCCTGCTCCCGGATTCGGAGACCGCGCCATGCGCCCATTCCTCGCCCACCCCTTCGATGACGACAAGCTGAAGGAAGAATGCGGCGTCTTCGGCGTTGTCGGCGTGGCCGATGCGTCGAACTTTGTGGCCCTGGGCCTGCACGCGCTGCAGCACCGCGGGCAGGAGGCGGGCGGGATCGTCAGCTACCACCCGGAACACGGCTTCAACTCGGCCCGCCGCTTCGGCTATGTGCGCGACAACTTCACCAAGGCCGACGTGATGGACACCCTGCCCGGCGCGCTTGCCATCGGCCATGTGCGCTATTCCACCGCCGGGTCCAAGGGCGCGACCGCGATCCGCGACGTGCAGCCCTTCTTCGGCGAGTTCTCGATGGGCGGCTGCGCGATTGCCCATAACGGCAACATCACCAACGCCGTCGCGCTGCGGCGCGAGCTGATCGAGCGCGGCGTCGATCTTCCAATCCTCGTCGGACAGCGAATGCATCATCCACCTGATGGCGCGGTCGATCCAGAAGAACATCCCCGAACGGATCAAGGACGCGCTGCGCGCGGGTCGAGGGCGCGTTCTCGCGTCGTCGCGATGACCCGCACCAAGCTGATCGGCGTGCGCGACCCCCTGGGCGTGCGGCCGCTGGTCCTCGGGCGGATCGGCGACGACGGCTGGGCGCTGTCGTCCGAGACCTGCGGGCTCGACATCATCGGTGCCGATTTCGTGCGCGAGATCGAGCCTGGCGAGATGGTGGTGATCGAGGACGGCAAGGTGGAAATCGACCCGCCCCTTCACGCCCGGCAAAGTCGCGCTTCTGCATCTTCGAGCATGTCTATTTCTCGCCGCCCGGACAGCATCCTCGGCGGCCGCTCGGTCTATGAAACCCGCCGCCAGATCGGCGTGGAACTGGCGCGCGAAGCCCCGGTCGAGGCCGACCTCGTCTGCCCGGTGCCCGACTGCGGCACCCCGGCGGCCATCGGCTACGCCAGCAAGTCCGGCATCCCCTACGCGATGGGGATCATCCGCAACCAGTACATGGGCCGCACCTTCATCGAGCCGACCGAACAGATCCGCAACATGGGTGTGCGGCTGAAGCTGAACGTCAACCGCGCGCTGATCAAGGGCAAGCGGGTGATCCTGGTCGACGATTCCGTCGTGCGCGGCACCACCAGCCGCAAGATCAAGGACATGATCCTCGAGGCGGGCGCTGCCGAGGTGCACTTCCGCATCGCCTCGCCCCCGACGGCGTGGCCGTGCTTCTACGGGGTCGACACGCCGGAGCGCGTCGAAGCTGCTGGCCGCGACGATGTCCGAAGACGAGATGCGCGACTGGATCGGCGTCGACTAGCTGAAGTTCGTCACGCCTCGACGGGCTTTACCGCGCGGCGGGCGAGGCCGCAGGCCGCGATCCGGCCAGCCCGCGCTATCTGCGACGCCTGTTTCTCCGGTGAATACCCGGTGGCCCCCTCGGACAAGATCGAGGAAGGCTTCCAGATGAAGGCGGCGGAGTGAGCGAAGACCCGGCCCCTTCTTCTGTTCCCAAGGATCCGACGGGGGACCGGGGGTCTGAAACCCCCGGCGCCTTCGCCGCGAGGACCACCGCATGAACCAAGATCGCCCTCGTCACCGGTGCCTCGCGCGGCCTCGGGTCGGCCATCGCCGAAGAGCTTGGCCCTGCGCGGCTGGCATGTGGTGGCCGTGGCCCGCACGGTGGGCGGGCTGGAGGAACTGGACGACCGGGTCAAACGCGCAGGTTTGCCGGGGGCGGGCAACCTGACCCTGGCGCCGATGGATGTGACCAATGACGACGCGATGCGCCATCTTTGCCGGTCCGTGCACGACCGCTGGGGTGAGGCTTGATCTTTGGGTCCATGCGGCGATGCATGCGGCCCCCTTGGCGCCCGCCGGGTCATGTCGACCAGAAGGACTGGGAAAAGTCGCTCGCGACCAATACCCGCGCCACCGGCGATGCTGATCCCGATGGTCGAGCCGCTGCTGCGGGCGCCCACAGGGGCACGGCGCTCTTTCTCGACGATCCGCGCGCCGGACGAGACATTCTTCGGCGCCTACGGGGCCACCAAGGCGGCGCAGATCGCGCTGGCCCGAGTCGTGGCAGGTGGAAACGCGTCAAGACCGGCCCGCGTGTCCTGATCGCGACGCCCGCCCCAATGCCGACAGCCACCCGCGCGCGGTTCTTTCCCGGCGAGGATCGTGCCCGCCTCGCCGATCCGCGAACCGAGGCGACCCGCCTCATAGGGTTGATCTGAGGGGCGATCTGGGGGCTGATCCGAGCCGCGATCGGTCGCGACCGGCCCCGCCGCCCTCCGTCTTCCGCTCTCTGGCCCCCACACTTTGTCGCCGGATTATTCGCGCCGGATTATTCGCGCCGGATTATTCGCGAATGTGATCTTGGTCACAGACCGCCGCCGCCCCGCTCGGGCAAGGTCAACCCATGACAAGTCGCCGAGTGTTGCGAGTAACCAGCCGGCCGTGAAAGGTACCCCTTACCCGTCACGGCTGCCCGAGGACGCATGGCCGTCCTCGGGACAGGCTGGGGGGGGTCAGGCGGCGATCGAAAGGCCAGCGCGCGCGCCCCGCCCTCATCCCTGCCGCCCGGCACCGCCCCCCCGTATCTGCCACCCCGTCTAAGCGCCCGCCCTTGCGTCCGGCCGAAGGGGCAACCCGTACGCCGCGCAGCCCCCTCGCAGGCGAATGCCTGGCCGAGGGCCGGCGCCGGACCTTCTGGCCTCACTCCAGCCTTGCGGGAAACCCGTCGGCCCGCAGGTCGGTGCCCAGCACGTCTTCCAGCAGTTTCACCACCTGCGTCGATTGCGCGGCCCCGCCATAGGCGGCCTTGGCCTTCACGAAGGTCTGCTCGGTCATTCCCGCAAGGTCCAGCGGCACCCCGAACTCGCGCCCGAACCCCAGCGCAAAGCCAAGATCCTTCAGCGCCAGATCGTTGGTAAAGGCGATGTCATAGCTGCCGTTCAGGATCAACTGGCCCTCCGTCTCATGCACGAAGCTGCTCCCCGACGAGGCCGCGATCGCCTCCCAGGCCACCTTCAGGTCCAGCCCGCCCCGCTTGGCCAGCATCAGCGCCTCGCCATCCGCGACCAGATGGATGAAGGCAAGCATATTGGTGATCACCTTGATCACCGCAGCCGATCCGAGCGGGCCGATGTGGAAGATCCGGTTGCCGATCGCGTCCAGCGCCGGCCGGTGCAGATCGAACAGGTCGCGCTCTCCCCCCGCCAGCACGGTGATCTCGCCTCGCGCCGCCAGATGCACGCCCCCCGTCACCGGCGCCTCCATCAGCCGCACGCCATGCTCGCCAGCCAGCAGCCCCAGCCGCAGGATGTCGTCGCGCCCGAGCGTGGAATTCTCGACCCAGCGACGCGCCGGCCTTCATCCGTGGCAGCATCTCGCGCAGCACCGCCTCTGACACCGCCGGCGAGGGCAGGCAGGTGATCACATGATCCACCTGTTCGGCCAGATCGCCCGCCGTGGCGGCCCAGACGGCCCCCATCGCCAGATGCCGCTCCGCAAGACCCCGGTCGCGGTCATGCACGACCACCGGAAAACCCGCCCGCAACAGGCTCGCCGCAAGGTGTCCGCCCAGGTTGCCAAGGCCCACATATCCATACCGCATCAGACGCCCCACCCGACGATCCCCTTGATCTCGCAGAAGTCATGGATGCCCCAGTCGGCGTATTCGCGGCCGTTTCCGGACTGCTTGTAGCCGCCGAAGGGCGCGAAGGTGTCCCAGGCCGGGTAGTTCAGATTGACCGTGCCCGCCCGCAACCGGCGCGCCACCGGCTTGGCCTCCTCGACCGGTCCCGCGATGAAGGCGGCCAGCCCATAGGGCGTGTCGTTCGCCATCTCCACCGCATGATCGAGCGAGTCATAGGCCAGCATCACCAGAACCGGACCAAAGATTTCCTCGCGCGCGACCGTCATGTCGTTGGTCACGTTGCCGAAAATCGTGGGCTTCACGAAATGCCCCCGGTTCAGCCCCGCAGGCCGCCCCGTGCCGCCCGTGACCAGCGTCGCCCCCTCGTCGATCCCCTTCTGGATGAGCCCCTGGATCTTGTCGAAATGCACCCTGCTGACGACCGGTCCAAGCGTCGTCCCCTCGGCGCGCGGATCGCCCGTCACGAACGACTCCGCCTTGGCCTTGGCGATCGCCAGCGCCTCGTCGTGGCGTGCGCGCGGCACGAACATCCGGGTCGGCGCATCGCAGCTCTGGCCCGAATTGCCAAAGCACCCCTCGACGCCGCCCGCCACCGCCTCGGCCAGATCGGCGCCGGGCAGGATGATGTTGGGCGACTTGCCGCCCAGTTCCTGCGCCACCCGCTTGACCGTCGGGGCCGCCGCCGTCGCCACCTGGATGCCCGCGCGGGTCGATCCGGTAAACGACACCATATCCACCTCCGGGTGGCTCGACATCCGCGCGCCGACCTCCGGTCCGGTGCCGTTCACCAGGTTGAACACGCCCTTGGGCACGCCCGCCTCGTGCATCACCTCGGCAAAGAGCGCGCCCGACAGCGGTGCGATCTCCGAGGGCTTGAGCACCATCGTGCAGCCCGCGACGATCGCCGGGGCCACCTTGCAGGCGATCTGGTTCATCGGCCAGTTCCACGGCGTGATCAGCGCGCAGACGCCGATCCCCTCGCGCACGATCCGCGTGGCGCCGCGCATCTCTTCCCAGTGGAAGGCCTCGGCGGCCTTGATCGTGCTCTCGATATGCACCTGCCCCGCCCAGAACTGCGCCTCGCGCGCCCAGGCGAGCGGCGCCCCCATCTCGGTCGACATCGCATCGACGAAATCGTCCTCGCGCGCGTTGTAGACGTCAAGGATACGCCGCAGCAGCGCGATCCGCTCCGCGACCGGCGAGGTGGTATAGCCAAGGAACGCCGCGCGCGCCGCGGCGACCGCGCGATCGACATCCGCCACGCTGCCCAGGGCCACCTCCGCCACGATTTCCTCGCTGGCCGGATTCTCGACGCCCAGCATGCTGCCGCCCAGGGGCGCAACCCACGCGCCGTCGATATAGAATTTCGAAAGGTTTTTGGATATCATGGTGTTCTCACTTGAAGTGGATGTTGAATCTGGCCCGGATCGCCGCGTCGATCTCCGGATCGACCTGACATCCCGCCTTTTCAAGAATAGTGTTCTTGCGCGCGATTGCCCTGTCAAGCAACTGCGGCTTGCCCGCCTCGACCCATTCCTTGGGGCTCATCCGGTTGCCGACCACCGGATAGATATACTCGGTCTGCATCAGCGACAGCGTCTGGTCGCTTCCCAGATAATGCCCCGGCCCGCCAAGGCAGACCTGCTTCATCGCCTCGATCGAGGTCGAATCCTCGGTCACGTCGATCCCGCGGACGCAGCGCATCACCTGCCCCAGGATATCGTCACCCAGAACCAGGCTTTCCAGGCAGAACCCCAGCAGCGAGGCATGCATGCCCACCGCCTCGTAGGCCATGTTCAATCCGGCAAGCCCCGCCAGAACGTTGGTGATGCCCTGTTCCCACCCGGCCTGCATGTCGGGCAGTTTGGAATCGCTGATCCCGGCGGCCGCCCCCCCGGGCAGGTTGTAGAAGCGGTGCATCTGCGCGCAGCCCGCGGTCAGCAGCGCCTGCTCGGCGCTGCCGCCCGACATCGCCCCGGTCCGAAGGTCGCTCACGAACGGCCATGTCCCGAAGATCGCCGGCGCCCCCGGACGGATCGCGTTGACATAGACCACCCCGGCCAGGCATTCCGCCATGGCCTGCACGATGGCCAGCGCGATCGGCGCGGGCGCGGTCGCCCCGGCCTGCCCCGCGCTCAGCAGCAGCATCGGCATCCCGGCGCGGATGCACTTTTCCATGGTGATGCAGCTTTCTTCCGCGAATTTCATCGGCGGCACGACGAAACAGTTGGAATTGCTCACGAAGGGGCGGGCGCGCCAGGCCTCCTCGCCGCCCGCGACAATGTGGAGCAGATCGAAACAGCCCTCGACATGGCCCGGATCGCTGAACGAGGTTCCGACATGCTTCGTCGTCCCCGACAGACAGGCATAGATCGTGTTGATGTCCATGTCGAAATTGTCGATGACATCGCGGCAGACCATGGCGCGCTGGAAGAAATGCACGTTGTCGAGGTTCTGGGTGATCCGTGCCGCGTCGTAAAGATCCTGCGCGGTCGAATCACGATACTCGTTGCGCTCCAGATCGACGATATGCACCGCCGCCCCGGCGGTGCCGAAATGCACGTTGCTGCCCGTCAGGTGCAGGTCGTGCCTGGGATCGCGGGCATGCAGCGTGATGTCGCGCGCGGCCACCGCCAGCATGTCCTCGACCAGCGCGCGGGGAAAGCGGATGCGCCCGTCATCGCCCTGCACGGCACCCGCCCCGGTCAGCAGTTCCACCCCCGAGGCCGGCGCCTGGCTCAGCCCGATCACCTCCAGCGCCTCGAGCGCCGAGGCATGGATCTTGGCCATGCCCTCGTCGCTCAGCGGCTTGTAGCGCCCGCCGGGCATGCCCGCGCGCACCGGGCGCAGGTTTTCCGCCAGCGGCGCCGCCCGCTCGGCCACCCGCGCCGCCCGTCCCCCGCCCGACCTGCGCGCCCGCGCCGGTTCACAGATTTCGCCGATCCCGCTCATCGAAGTCGTCCTTTCGTTGCATCCCTCTCGGGGCCATTCCGTCCCACCGGCCCGGGGCGCAGCCCCGGTCCCGGCGCTCATTGCTGCGCCGCACCCTGCCGCAGCAGTGCGTCGATCTCCGCGCCCTCGGCCGCCCCGCGAAGCGGCGCGAAGGATCCCGCGCCCAGCATCGCCGAAACCGCGTCCCGGATCGCGCCATGGCAGATCCGTGCAATCTGCGATCCGGTGGAGATCCGCCGCACCCCCATCGCCGCCATCTCCGCCACGCTCAAATCCCTGAGCGGCCCGGCCGCCAGCGCATTGACCGGCGCGCGCACCGAGGCCAGCACCCGCGCCAGTTCCTCCCGCCCCGGCGGCACCGGCAGATACAACAGGTCCGCCCCCGCCGCCTCAAAGGCCCGCAGCCGCGCGATGCCCTCCTCCAGCCCGTAGCTTCCGGTCATCACCCCGTCGGCGCGGGCGCAGAACACGAACGGCCGACCCAGCGCGCGCGCCGCGGCCACGCCGGCGCGCACCCGCTCCACCGCCTCGTCGCGGCCATGGACGGGCGTCCCGCCCGACATCCGCGTGTCCTCGACCGAACAGCCCGAAAGCCCCGCCTCCGCCGCCAGCCGCACCGTTTCCGCCACGGTCTCGGGCGCATCGCCGAACCCGTCCTCCAGATCGCCCGACACCGGCAGGCCGGTGGCCGCCACGATCGCCTCCGCATGGGCCAGCGCCTCGTCGCGCGACACCCCGCCCCCGTCCGCCCGCCCGAGCGTGAAGGCATGCGCGGCAGAGGACGTGGCCAGCGCCTTCGCGCCGAGCGCCGCCATCATCCGCGCCGACCCGGCATCCCAGGGGTTGGGGATCACGAAGCAGCCGCGCGCATGCAGCCCCGCAAACACCTCGTGCCGCTCCGCCAGCCTCATCCCCGTCTCCGCCCTTCTTCTGTTCCCAAATATCCCGGGGGGTCCGGGGGGCTGGCCCCCCGGTTCCGCCCGGATCACGCGCGCACGCGCGCCGACTTCGGATCATGCATCGCCGCAAGCGAGGCCACCGCCGCGTGGCGCACCCCCGCGATCTCGATCTCATAGCGCGACGCCAGCACCTCCTCCGCGCTCTCGCCCCGGCAGGGCACATAGCCCAAGCCCACCGCCCCGCCCAGGAAATGGCCGTAGTTGCCGCTCGTCACCGGCCCCACGATCCGCCCGTCGCGCACCACCGCCTCGTTGTGGAACATCAGCGGCTCCGGATCGGTCAGCCGGAACTGCACCAGCCGCCGGTCGAGCCCCGCCTCCGCCTTGCGCAGCACCGCCTCGCGCCCGATGAACGCGCCCTTGCCGGTCTTGACGGCAAAACCGAGCCCGGCCTCCAGCACATGATCCTCGTCGGTGATGTCATGCCCGAAGTGGCGATAGGCCTTCTCGATGCGGCAGGAATCGAGCGTGTGCAGCCCGCACAGCACCAGGCCCCGATCCGCCGCCTCCAGTGTCTCGAACACATGCGCGGCCTGGTCGGACCCGACGTAAAGCTCCCATCCCAACTCGCCCACATAGGTCACCCGGTGCGCGCGCGCGATCCCCATGCCGATCTCGATCTCGCGCGCCGTCCCGAACGGATGGGCGGCGTTGGAAAAGTCGGCGGGCGAGACGGCCTGCAACAGATCGCGGCTCTGCGGGCCCATCACGCAAAGCACGGCCTCGGCGGCGGTGACGTCGGTGACGACGGCGAAGGCGTCGCCCAGGTGGCGGCGCAACCAGGCCAGGTCGCGCTGCACCGTGGCCCCCGGCACCACCAGCAGAAAGGCCGTCTCGTCCAGCCTGGTCACCGTCAGGTCGCTCTCGATGCCGCCGGCGGGGTTCAGCATCTGGGTATAGACGATCCGGCCCGCCGCCACGTCCACGTCATTGGCACAGACCCGTTGCAGGAAGGCGCAGGCATCGCGCCCCTCCACCCGGATCTTGCCGAACGAGGTCATGTCGAACAGCCCCACCCCGCTGCGCACCGCCATGTGCTCGGCCCGCTGGTTCTCGAACCAGTTCTGCCGGCCCCAGCTGTAGCGGTATTCCCGCTCCTGCCCTGGCCGCGCAAACCAGTTCGCCCGCTCCCATCCCGCCACCTCGCCAAAGACCGCGCCGCGCGCCTTGAGGTGCTCGTGCAGCGGGGTGCGGCGCACGCCGCGCGCGGTTTCCACCTGCCGGTAGGGAAAATGGTCGGCGTAGAGCAGCCCCAGCGTCTCGGTCACCCGCTCCTTCAGGTAGGCCCGGTTCTTCTGGAACGGCTGGGCGCGGCGGATGTCCACCTCCCACAGGTCGAACGGCGCCTCGCCTTGCGTGATCCAATGCGCCAGCGCCATCCCCGCCCCGCCCGACGAAACGATCCCGACCGAGTTGTAGCCTGCGGCAACCCAGTAACCGCCAAGTTCCGGCGCGGGCCCGAGGTAGTAGCGGTCATCGGGGGTGAAGCTCTCCGGTCCGTTGAAGAAGGTATGGATGCCCGCGGTCTGGAACAGCGGCATCCGGGTCATCGCCGCCTCGAGGATCGGCTGGAAATGGTCGAAATCCTCGGGCAGCGTGTCAAAGCAGAAATCCTCGCGGATCCCCTCCATACCCCAGGGCTTGGCCTTCGGCTCGAAGGCGCCCAGCATCATCTTGCCGGCATCCTGCTTGTAATAGGCGCATTCGTCGGGCACCCGCAGCACCGGCAGGTGGCCCAGGCCGTCGATCGGCTCGGTCACCAGATAGAAATGCTCGCAGGCATGCAGCGGCAGCGTGACCCCCGATTGCGCGGCCAGATCGCGCCCCCACATGCCGCCACAGTTGATCACCACATCCGCGGCGATATGCCCCGGCACGCCATCGGCCACATAATCGACGCCGGTCACCCGCCGCCCGGCCTCGGTGACACCCGTCACCTTCACACCCTCGATGATCCGCGCGCCCGCCATCCGCGCGCCCTTGGCCAACGCCATCGCGATGTTGGCCGGATCGCACTGGCCATCGAGCGGCAGCGCGACCGCCCCCACCACATCGTCCACGTTCAGGTGCGGATATTGCCGCTTGACCTCTGCGGGCGAGATCTCGTGCACCTCGACGTCGAAGATCCGCGCCACCGTGGCCTGGCGCAGCAATTCCTCGTGGCGCGCGGCCGTCAGCGCGACCGAGATGCTGCCCACCTGCCGCATGCCCGTGGCCACCCCCGTCTCGGCTTCCAGCCTGACGTAGAGATCCGCCGAATACTTGGCGAGCCGCGTCATGTTGGCCGAGCCGCGCAACTGCCCGATCAGGCCCGCCGCGTGCCAGGTCGTTCCACAGGTCAGCTGCTTGCGCTCCAGCAGGACGACATCGCTCCAGCCGGCCTTGGCCAGATGATAGGCCACCGAACAGCCCGAGATCCCGCCACCGATTACGACGGCCCGCGCCTGTGCCGGAATGGTCATGTCAGATGATACCCCTTGTCTGTCAGCCGTGCGGCGATCGCCGCGATATGCGCGGGGGTCGTCTCGCAACAGCCCCCGATGATTGTCGCGCCCTGCCCGGCCCAATGCTCGGCGAAATCGGCGTAGAGCGCCGGCACCATGTCGGGGCGCGCCTCCAGCGCATCGACCGTCGGGCGGTCCTTCAGGAAATCCTCGGTGATCTGGCGGAACCCGTTGGCATAGCAGCCATAGGGCAGCCCCGCTGCGGACAGCGCATCGAGCGCCGCCGCCATCGCCTCGGGCGCCGAGCAATTGGCCAGCACCGCCGCCGCCCCGTCGCGCGCGATCGCGGCCAGGTCGCTTACTTTCTCGCCCGAGCGCAGAAACCTGCCGTCCCGGTCCTCGACCGTCACCGACAGCCAGACGGGGCGCCCCGCGGGCAGCGCCCCCTCCAGCAGGGCGCGGGCCTGCGCCAGCGTGGCGATCGTCTCGCCCAGGATCACGTCGCACCCCGGCGCGATCGCCCGGGCTATTTCGCCGTAAAGCTGCACCGCCGCTGCGTGCTCCGGCCCGACATCGGTCCGGTAGGAGGCGCCGAGCGGCCCGATCGAGCCCGCGATCCGGCCGCCCCCGGCCGCCTCGCGGGCCGCGCGCGCCTCGGCCAGCGCCTGCGCATGCAGGGCGCCGAACCGGTCATCGAGCCCGAAACCGCGCAGCCGGTCGTGGTGGATCGCATAGGTATTGGTGGTGGCCACTGTGGCCCCGGCGGCGAAATAGGCCTCATGCACCGCCTGCACCAGCCCGGGATGGTCGATCATCACCTGCGTGGCCCAGAGCGGCGTCGGCGCATCGCCCGAACGTGCCAGCAGCTCCTGCCCCATGCCCCCGTCGAGCAGCGTGATCATGCCTCGTCCTCCTGCGGCAGCAGCACCAGCTTTCCCGGATACCGTCCCGCCGCCAGGTCGTCCTGCGCCCGGGCGATCTCGCGCAGCGGATAGGTCTTCGAGACCAGCGGGCGGAGGCGGCCGGCATTGATCAGCGCGACAAGGCCCGCGAAAACCGTGCGCGGCTGATGCGTGGCCCCCAGCAGCGTCAGGTCGTTGAGGTAGATCATCCGCAGGTCACCCGTCACCGCGGCGCCGCCCGCAGCCCCGCTCGTGGCGTAGCGCCCGCCGGGACGCAGCGCGGCCAGCCGGGCCGACCAACCCGCGCCGCCCACAACATCGACCACCACGTCGAACCCGCGCGGTTCGGGCACATCGTCGCGCGCGATCACCTCCGCCCCCAGCCCGCGCACGGCCCCGGCCCTGGCGGCGGAACACTGCCCGACCACTTCGGCCCCGCGCAACAGCGCGAGCTGGACCGCGGCCAGCCCGACCCCGCCCGAGGCACCGGCCACCAGCACCCGCTCGCCCGGACCGACGCGCGCGCGCGTCAGCAGGTTGTGCGCCGTGCCATGGGCGCAGGGCATGGCGCCGATCTCGATATCCGACAGAGGCGAGGCGGACACATCGTGCAAATGCCGCGCGGGAACCACGCAATACTGCGCGAAGGCCCCGTCATACTCCGATCCGATGGCCACGAAATGAAGCGGAGCCGCGGGCGCAGGCTCGGGCTGGTTGGTCGCGCAGATCACCCGCGCGCCCGGGGCAATGCCCGCGACCCCCTCGCCGAGCGCCACGACCCGTCCGCAGAGATCCGAGCCCTGGATGCGCGGAAAGGCGATCGCGCCCGACCACCCGGCCGCGCCATCCGTGCCATACCAGCCGACGCGGGTATTGATGTCGGTGGCATTCACCCCGGCCGCCAGAACCTCGACCAGCACCGCACCCGGCCCCGGGCGCGGAACCGCCAGGTCGGTGCGCCAGACCAGCCTGTCGGGGCCGCCGTGACCGACAAGCTGGACCGCCCGCATCGTGGCGGGCAGCGACCGGACGGGCAGCGACCGGGCGGGCGTTGTCATGCCCGGCCCCCCGACGGAGCGCCCAGGGGCGCGTGCGACGCGGGGGGTTTCACACCCCCCGCACCCCCCGTGGGATACTTGGGAACAGAAGAAGTCCGGGGCAGGGTCATGCCCGGATCCGTTCGTTCGCCGGATCCCAGACCGGGCCATCGCCCCGGACCACGGCCGGGTAGCGGGTGCCGAAGACCTCGATCTCGAGCGGGGTGCCCGGCCGGGCGAGATCGGCGCGCAGCATCCCGAGGGCGACGCAAGCCTCCACCCGGTGGCCCCAATAGGCGCTCGTCGTCTCGCCGACGACCTGTCCGTCATGCCAGAGCGTCGACATGTAGGGGGGATCGCAGTCGCCCACCTCCGCCGTCAGCGCGACGAACCGCCGGGCAACCCCCGCCTGCTTCTCGGCGGCGAGCGCGGCCTTGCCCCGGAAATCCTCCTTCGACCAGTCGACGAAGCGTTCGAGCCCGCCTTGCAGGATGGTGTAGTCGGTCGAAAGATCGCCCTTCCACGCCCGGTAGCCCTTCTCGATCCGCAGCGAGTTCAGCGCGAACATCCCGAACGGACGCAGCCCGTGGCCACGGCCCGCGCGCATCACCACATCCCAGACCGCGGGCGTATCCTCGACCCGGCTGTGGATCTCCCAGCCGAGTTCGCCGGCGAAGGACACCCGCATCAGCATCACCCGCGCGCCCCCGATCGCGGTCCATTGCCAGCTGAGCCAGGGCTTGGAGAGGTCGGCCTGGCAGACCTCGGCCAGGATGGCGCGCGCGGCGGGCCCGGTCAGGATCTGGCAGGACCATGCGTCGGTCGCCTCGGAAAACGCGAGGCCCGGCGCGAGATGGCCCACCAGCCAGTCCCGATCATGGGACTGCGCCGTGGCCGCCGTGATCAGCAGCACCTCGTCCTGGTCCAGCCGGGCGATCGACATCTCGGTGACGATCCGCCCCTTGTCATCGGCGAAATAGCCAAGGCCAAGCCGCCCGACCGCCGGCAGCCGCCCGGTGATCTGCCGCGACAGCCAGTCGGCCGTGCCCGGGCCGGCGATGCGGAAGCGCGAGAAGCCGGGCAGATCGAGGATCCCGGCCGCGTCGCGCACGGCGCGGCATTCCTCGCGCACCGCGCCGAACCACGGCCCCTCGCGCACCCAGGTCCGGCTGGCCGCCTCGGAGGTGTCATCGCCCGGGCGGGCATACCACAGCGCCCGCTCCCAGCCATTGAACGGCCCGTAGACCGCCCCGAGCGCCGCCGTGCGGTCATGCACCGCCGAGAGCTTGCGGTCGCGCCCTTCCGGCCAGACATGGTGGGGGAAGTGCATGGCGTATTCGTGGCCGTAGACCTCCTTCCCCTTGGCGATGCAATAGTCGCGATCCTCGAACCCGGTGAAGCGGCGCGGATCGCAGGACCACATGTCCCACTCGGTCGCGCCCTCGGTCACCCATTCCGCCAGCACCTTGCCCGCACCGCCCGCCTGACAGATGCCGAAGGTAAAGACACAGGCCTCGAAGGCGTTGGGCACACCGGGCATCGGCCCGATCAGCGGGTTGCCGTCCGGCGTATAGGGGATCGGCCCGTTGATCACCTTGGTCAGCGCCGCCTTCTCGAGCAGCGGCACCCGCGCCATCGCATCGCCGATATACCACTCCAGCCGCTCCAGGTCGTCGGGGAACAGCTGAAAGCTGAAATCCTCGGGAAAGGGATCGTCGGGCGAAACCCAGTGCGCGCGGCCCTTGCGCTCGTAGGGGCCGAGGTTGAAGCCCATCTTTTCCTGCCGCAGGTAGTAGGAGCTGTCGACATCGCGCAGCAGCGGCAGCTTGTGGCCCACCTCGGCGGTCCATGCCGCCAGTTCGGGGATGGTGTCGAACAGCATGTACTGGTGGCTCATCACCATCATCGGCACATCCCGGCCGAACCACTTGCCGACCTCGCGGGCGTAATAGCCGGCCGCGTTCACCACGATCTCGCAGCGGATCTCGCCCCGGGGCGTCGCCACCACCCACTCGTCGCCGTCGCGCCGCACGCCGGTCGCGGGGCAGAACCGCTCGATGCGCGCGCCCAGCGCCCGGGCGCCCTTGGCCAGCGCCTGGGTCAGCTGCGCAGGGTCGATGTCGCCGTCATAGGGATCGTAGAGCGCGCCGGCCAGGTCGTGGGTCTCGAGGAAGGGATAGCGGGTGCGCACCTCGTCGGGGCCCAGCACGTCAAGGTCCATCCCCTGATAGCGCCCCATCCCTGCGACGCGACGGAACTCGCGCAGGCGTTCGGCGTCATGGCCCAGCCGCACCGATCCGGTGACATGGTAGTTCATCGGATAATCGACCGCCGCCCCCAGCCCGCGATAGAGCCCGGCCGAATAGCGCTGCATGTTCATGATCGACCAGGACGACGAGAAGGTCGGCACGTTGCCGGCCGCATGCCAGGTGGACCCGGCGGTCAGCTCGTTCTTTTCCAGAAGAACCGCATCCGTCCAGCCGGCCTTCGCAAGGTGGTAGAGCGCCGATGCCCCCACCGCGCCCCCGCCGATGATCACCACCCGCGCGCTCGTCGGAAATTCAGCCACGCCCACCCCCTCGGCCCTGTTTTCGCGCGCCAGTATCGGCTTGTGCGCGCGGGCTTTCAATTCGGCTCGACCCCGGTTATTGATCGAAGAATTCGATCAGGAGGCAATGTGCAGCCCGAGCTTCTGGACACCTTCCTCGACCTGATCGCGACGCGCAGCTTTCATCGCTCGGCCGAGCGGCTCGGCCTGACCCAATCGACCATCTCGGCCCGCGTGAAGACGCTCGAGGGCATTCTGGGCGCGACCTTGTTCACCCGTTCGCGCGCGGGCACGGAGCTGACCACCGAGGGGTTGAAGTTCGAACCCCATGCACGGATGCTGCGCCACGCCTGGGTCGAGGCGCGCCGCTCGGTGACGCCGTCGGGAACGGCGGCGGTCAGCCTGCGCATCGGCATCCAGAACGACCTTGCGGCGGGCCATATCGGCGACTGGATCTCGGGTTTCCGCCGGGCGCTGCCGGAAACCGCGTTCTATATCGAGCCCGACTATTCCACCCAGATGTGCCTCGATCTGGGCACCGGCACGCTCGACTTCGCCGTTCTCTATTCGCCCCGCGCCGTCCCCGACCTGCATTTCACCTCGGTCGGCCATGTCGCCTACCTGCTTGTCTCCTCCGACGCCGGGCGGCGCGCAGATCTGGCAGCGGACCGCTACATCCGGGCCAATTATTCGCCCGCCTTCGAGGCCGCGCACGCGGCCCTGCTGCCCGAACTGGTGGCCGCACCGCTTGCCGCGGGCCAGAACACCGCCGTGGCGGGGCTGCTCTCGGCGCTCGGCGGATCGGCCTTCGTCCTGGAGGATACCGCGCAGGGCCTGATCGCGTCGGGCGCGTTCCGCGCGGTGGCCGATGTCGAGCCGATCCTTCAGCCGGTGTTCGCGGCGACCCACCTGCGCCATCGCACCAGTGCGCTGCACCGCCGCCTGCTCAAGATCGTCGATCGCCAGATGAACCGCCGCTGAACGCGGCGCATTCCGGGCCGCAGCGCCCCGCCGCGCGGCAAGGACCGCCGACAATCCCGAGCGTTTCCGTCTGCATACGCGCGCCATATGCGGATCATATGGAAATCATACGCCGCCCCGCGTCGTGCTCAGACCAGCGTGTGCATCCGGTATCCCGGCCGGTAGGCCAGCCGGACCGAGGTGATCGCCGCCTCTGCGGTCCAGGTCGTCCGCTCCACGATGAAAAGCGCGGTGCCCCGTTCCACCTCGAATGCGATGGCCTCCTCCGGCCCCGCGCCCGCCGCCGAAAAGGTGATGTCGCCACTGGCATAGGGCACATTCGTCACCAGCCATTCATTCGCGCTGATCGCCCGGAAATCCGGCATGGCTGGGCCAAGCACATCGGGGTTCAGCCAGCGATCCTCATAGACGAAGGGCCGCCTGTCGGCGAAATGCACGCTCGTCAGCCGGCGCAGCGCCCGCCCCGGCGCAAGGCCCATCGCCGAGGCCACCGCAAGCGGCGGCGCCTCCGACGCATCCCCGATCAGCGAATAGCCATAGCGCAGGCCGCGCCCCTCGACCTCCTGTCGCGTCACCGGGATCTCCAGCGTCGCGCGGCGGACCGGGTTCAGCGCCACCCGCGTGCCCGCCTTGCGCCGCCGCTCCAGAACACCCGCCTCGGCCAGTTCGCGCAGCGCCCGGCTGACCGTGGCGCGCGCGCAGCCAAACTCCGCGGCCAGCGCCTCTTCGCCCGGAATGATCGCGCCCGGCGCCCAGTCCCGTGCCCGGATGCGGCGCATCACCTCGTCGCGGATCGCCTCCCAGCCGGTCATCACAAACCGTCCCTCAGGCCCGCCATCACGCGGCGGTAGCGCGCTTCGATCGCCTCCCGCCGCAGGTGCCGGCCCTTCGTCACGACATGCCGCCCCGCCGACCACACATCGCCAACCATCCGGTCGTCTCCGGCAAACAGCCACGCATCCAGAATGCCGTCGCCCGTCCGGCCCTCCAGATCGACCGCCGCCATGTCGAGCGCCACCAGATCGGCCCAGTCGCCCACCCGGATCGCACCCGAGGCGCGCCCCGCGGCCTGCGCGCCGCCGGCCAGCGCAGTCTCGTAAAGCACGCGCCCCGTTGATCTTTCCGCGCTGGCCAACATCGCGCGACCCCGATCGCGGAACCGTTGGGAATATTCCAGAAGCCGCAGTTCCTCACTCAGCGAAATGCGCAGGTTGCTGTCGGACCCGACGCCCCAACGCCCCCCCGCATCGCCATAGCGCACCCCGTCGAAGATGCCGTCGCCAAGATTGGCCTCGGTGATCGGGCACAACCCGGCGACCGCACCGGTCGCAGCCAACCCCAGCGTCTCGGCCGGTTCCATCTGGGTGCAGTGAACCAGGCACCAGCGCGCGTCGACCGCATGGGCGCGCAGCAGCCACTCTACCGGCCGCGCGCCGTAGGCGCCCTGCACCTCGGCCACTTCGGCGACCTGTTCGGCCAGATGCAGGTGCAGCGGCGCGTCCGGGGCCAGCGCCACGGCCGCGTCGAGCATTTCGCGACTGACCGCCCGCAACGAATGCGGCGCCACGCCCAGCACCGTGTCGCCCGGCAGATGCGACAGCGCGCGCGCGGCCCCCTCCCACAGCGCGACGTAGCCCGCCATGTCGTTGCCGAACCGCAATTGCCCGCCCGCCAGTGGCCGTCCGTCACAACCGCCCTGCGCGTAAAGCACCGGAAGCAGCGTCAGGCCCAGCCCCGACTCGGCCGCCGCCGCCGCGATCCGCACCGACATCTCCGCCCGATCGTCATAGGCCACACCGCCCACCGCGTGATGCAGATAGTGGAACTCGGCGACGGCGGCATACCCGGCCTCGGCCATCTCCATCTGCACGAAGGCGGCGATCGCCTCCGCGTCCTCGGGGGAAAGCCGTTCCAGAAACCGGTACATCAGGTCGCGCCATGTCCAGAAACTGTCCCGCCCCGCGCTCCGCCGCTCGGTCATCCCCGCCATCGCCCGCTGGAACGCATGGGAATGCAGGTTCACGGGCGCGGGCAGCAGGCACCCCAGCGCGCGCTCGGCCCGCACCCCTTGGGAAACCCGTGCTATACGGCCGTCGACAATCTCCACGTCCACATCCCGCGCCCATCCCTGGGGCAGCAAGGCGGTCTTCGCAGAAAGGACACTCATCGCAAACCTCGCTTGACAGGCGGCATTATGTGCAGACATATTTGTATCAAGTGCAGACATAAGGCAAGCCTCATGGCGATGATTCTCACCCATGCGACCCTGGCCACGATGACCTCGGGCTATGGCCTGATCGAAGACGCCGCCCTGATCACCAAAGGCGACCGGATCACCTGGGTCGGCCCCACCGCAGAACTTCCCGATGCCGATCTGCCCCGCCACGACCTGCACGGCCAACTCGTCACCCCGGCCCTGATCGATTGCCACACGCACGTCGTCTACGCCGGCAACCGCGCCCGCGAATTCGAGATGCGGCTTCAGGGTGCCAGCTACGAAGAGATCGCCCGCACGGGTGGCGGCATCGTCTCGACCGTGGCCGCGACTCGGGCCGCGCCGGAGGACGACCTCTTTGCCCAGTCGCTTGCCCGGTTCGACGCACTCCTCGCCGGTGGCGCCTCGACCATCGAGATAAAGTCCGGCTACGGCCTTGATATAGAGACGGAACTTCGGATGCTCCGCGTGGCTCGCCAGCTTGGCAGGATGCGCCCCGCCACGGTGCGGACGACCTTCCTCGGCGCCCATGCCGTGCCGCCCGAGTATCGGGGGCGTCCCGATGCGTATCTCACCGAACAGGCGATCCCGGCCTTGCGCGCCGCCCACGCCGAGGGCCTGGTCGATGCGGTCGACGCGTTCTGCGAAGGCATCGCCTTCTCGCCCGCCCAGGTCGCCCGCATCTTCGACGAGGCCCGCCTGCTCGACCTGCCCGTCAAGCTGCATGCCGAACAGCTTTCCAACCTGGGCGGCGCGGCGCTCGCCGCCCGACATGGTGCGCTTTCGGCCGACCACCTCGAATACCTCGACGAGCCGGGCGTCGCCCAGATGGCGGCCAGCGGCACCACGGCGGTGATCCTGCCCGGCGCGTTCTATACGCTGCGCGAAACCCAACTTCCCCCGATCGACCTGCTGCGCCGCCACAAGGTCGAGATGGCGGTCGCCACCGACTGCAATCCGGGTTCCTCGCCGATGACCTCGCTCACCCTCGCCATGAACATGGCCTGCACCCTTTTCCGCCTGACCCCGCAAGAGGCGTTGCTGGGCACCACCCGTCATGCCGCCCGTGCACTCGGTCTGTCCGACAGGGGCATCCTCGCCCCCGGAATGCGCGCCGATCTCGCGCTCTGGGATGCCCGACATCCCGCCGAACTCTGCTACAGCATCGGCGCCACGCCGCTGCATGCCCGCATCCACGGAGGCCAGCTTGTCTGCTGAGATCCTGCGCCCCGGCGCGACCACGCTCGCCCAGCTCGAACGTCTCTGGCGGATGGAACGACCCGCCCGGCTCGCCCCCGAGGCCCGCCCCGCGGTCGAGGCCGCCGCCGCCCGCATCGCCGCCGCCGCCGCCGGAACGGTGGCGGTCTACGGCGTCAACACCGGTTTCGGCAAACTGGCCTCGCTCAAGATCGAGGCGGGCGATACAGCCACCCTGCAACGCAACCTCATCCTGTCGCATTGCTGCGGCGTGGGCGATCCGGTGCCGCGCCCGATCGCCCGGCTGATGATGGCGCTGAAGCTTCTGTCGCTCGGGCGCGGCGCCTCCGGCGTGCGGTGGGAGGTGATCCGCCTGATCGAGGGGATGCTGGCCGCAGGCATCACCCCGGTCATTCCCGCCCAGGGCTCGGTCGGCGCCTCGGGCGATCTGGCCCCCCTGGCCCACATGACCGCCGCGATGATCGGCGAGGGCGAGGCGAGCGTTGACGGCCGCCTGATGCCAGCCCGCGATGCGCTTGCCCAGGCCGGCCTCGCGCCCGTCACGCTCGGCCCGAAAGAAGGCCTCGCGCTGATCAACGGAACCCAGTTCTCCACGGCCTATGCCCTCGCGGGGCTGTTCGACGGCTGGCGTCTGGCGCAGACGGCCCTTGTCACCTCCGCGATGTCGACGGACGCGATCATGGGCTCCACCGCCCCGCTGCACCCCCAGATCCACGCCTTGCGCGGCCACGCGGGCCAGATCGAGGCCGCGGCCGTCCTGCGCGCGCTGCTCGAGGGATCCGAGATCCGCGAAAGCCACGTCACCGGCGACACCCGCGTGCAGGATCCCTATTGCATCCGGTGCCAGCCGCAGGTCACGGGGGCGGCGATGGACGTGCTGCGCATGGCCGCGGTCACCTTGCAGACCGAGGCCAACGCCGCCACCGACAACCCCCTCGTGCTGGAAGACGCCATCGTCTCGGGCGGCAATTTCCATGCCGAACCCGTGGGTTTCGCCGCCGACATGATCGCGCTCGCCCTCTCGGAAATCGGCGCGATCGCGCAGCGCCGCGTCGCGCTCATGGTCGATCCGACGCTCAGCTTCGATCTTCCGCCCTTCCTCACCCCGAATCCCGGCCTGAACTCCGGCCTGATGATCGCCGAAGTGACGACCGCCGCCCTGATGAGCGAGAACAAGCATCTCGCCCATCCCACCGTGACCGACAGCACGCCCACCTCCGCCAACCAGGAGGACCACGTCTCGATGGCCGCCCACGGCGCGCGCCGTCTCGGCCAGATGACCGCGAACCTCGCCCGCATTCTCGGCGTCGAGGCGCTTTGCGCGGCGCAGGGGATCGAGTTCCGGGCGCCGCTCGCCACCTCCGCCCCGCTTGCCCGCGTTCTGGCCCGGTTGCGGCGCGACATCGCGCCGCTTGGCGAAGACCGCTTCCTGGCCCCCGATCTCGAGGCCGCCGCCCGGCTTGTCGCGGCCGGCGATCTTGCCGCCGCCGCCGCGATCCCCCTTCCGCTGCTTCCCTGACCAAGACATCCCGGCATGGCCCCGGGGGCGTTTTGCCTCCGCGCCGTCCGCCAGAGAAAGGCCTTCTGCGATGACCGACCCGCGCCACAACCTCCGCGACGTCTTTCCCCCGACCGGACCCGAGATCACCGCCAAGAGCTGGCTGACCGAGGCGCCGATGCGGATGCTGATGAACAACCTGCACCCCGATGTGGCCGAGAACCCGCATGAACTCGTCGTCTATGGCGGCATCGGGCGCGCCGCCCGCACATGGGAGGATTTCGACCGCATCGTCGCCACGCTCAAGACCCTGAACGACGATGAAACCCTGCTCGTCCAGTCGGGCAAGCCGGTCGGCGTCTTCCGCACCCACAAGGACGCGCCCCGCGTGCTGATCGCCAATTCCAACCTCGTGCCGCACTGGGCCACCTGGGATCACTTCAACGAACTGGACCGCAAGGGCCTCGCCATGTATGGCCAGATGACCGCCGGATCGTGGATTTACATTGGAACCCAAGGCATTGTGCAGGGAACCTATGAAACCTTCGCCGAGGCCGGTCGCCAGCATTATGCGGGCAAGCTGACCGGAAGATGGATCCTGACCGGCGGCCTGGGCGGCATGGGCGGTGCCCAGCCGCTCGCAGCCGTCATGGCGGGGGCCTGCTGCCTGGCCGTCGAATGCGACGAGACCCGGATCGATTTTCGGATCCGCACCAGATACCTGGATGCCAAGGCTCACACTTTGGACGAGGCGCTGGCGATGATCGGCGACTGGACGGCGAAGGGCGAGGCGAAATCCGTGGGCCTGCTTGGCAACGCCGCCGACATCTTCCCCGAACTGGTCGCGCGGATGAAGGCCGGCGGCGCCCGCCCCGACATCGTGACCGACCAGACCTCGGCCCACGACCCGCTTCACGGCTACCTGCCGCAGGGCTGGTCGGTCGCCGAATGGCGCGCGCGCCAGGACAGCGACCCGAAGGCGGTGGAAAAGGCGGCCCGTGCCTCGATGCGCACCCATGTGGCCGCCATGGTCGATTTCTGGAACGCCGGCGTTCCGACGCTGGACTACGGCAACAACATCCGCCAGGTCGCGCGCGACGAAGGGCTCGAGAACGCCTTTGCCTTCCCCGGGTTCGTGCCCGCCTACATCCGGCCGCTGTTCTGCCGGGGCATCGGTCCGTTCCGCTGGTGCGCGCTTTCTGGCGATCCGGCCGACATCCACGCCACCGACGCCGCGATGAAACGGCTGTTTCCCGAAAACCACCATCTCCACCGCTGGCTCGACATGGCGGCAGACCGGATCGCATTCCAGGGATTGCCCGCCCGGATCTGCTGGATCGGGCTTGGCGAGCGCCACCGCGCGGGCCTGATGTTCAACGAGATGGTCGCCAGCGGCGAACTCAAGGCGCCCGTCGTGATCGGCCGCGATCACCTCGATTCCGGCTCTGTGGCCTCGCCCAACCGCGAGACCGAGGCGATGCGCGACGGCTCCGACGCGGTCTCGGACTGGCCACTGCTGAACGCCCTCCTCAACACCGCCTCCGGCGCCACCTGGGTGTCGCTGCACCACGGCGGAGGCGTCGGCATGGGCTTCAGCCAGCACTCGGGCATGGTGGTCGTGGCGGATGGAACCCCCGACGCGGCGCGCCGCCTGTCCAACGTATTGTGGAACGATCCGGCCACAGGTGTCATGCGCCATGCGGACGCGGGCTATGACGTAGCCCTCGATTGCGCCCGCGAGCAGGGACTGCGGCTGCCCGCGATACTGGGGAACTGACCGACCCGGACCGCGACCGGATCCGCCGCCGGAAAGTGCTGCGCGCCGCCCCGCACCAGGCCCGGCCGGATGCGCCCGCGCGCCGCAGGATCGCCCGCCCGCGGGGCCGCCCGGGCCGGGGCGGCCGGCAAAGCCCCGCCCGCCGCCTGCCGTCGAGACTGGGCGCCGCGGCCCGCCGCGCCGGGCGCACCTCGGCCGAAACGACGCCGCCCTCCCCCGGTCCGCGGCGGCGATCCCGACCGCGCGGCCCGGGGGCAGGCATCGCCGGGTCGACACAAGGCCGCGGGTCGGCCCCGATCCGTCCCCGGCCCTTCTTCTGTTCGCAAATATCCCACGGGGGTCCGGGGGTGTGAAACCCCCGGCCGACCGCGTCGTCCTAGCGCCGCGCTCAGCCCGAAAGCTGCGCCAGCCACCCCTCCACCCGCGCCCGGTTGACGCCGAAATCGCTGTCCCCGAAGCGCGACCGGGCGAATACCGTCACGACCGATCCCCCGCCATCGGGCGCAACCCGCAACGAGGTCACGTCGGGAAACCCCCAGACCGCCGAGCGGGAGACATAGCTGACCCAGCCCTCCGCCCCCGCCAGCCGCACCGTGCGTGGTGTGGCGAGGGCTATCGCGTCGATCCGCGCGGCCACCTCCGCGGGCGGGGCCGAAAGCCGCAGCGCCGGCACATCGCCGCCCGCATCGCGCACCAGAAAACTGTTGCGCGCCCCTCGCGCCGTCACGCTGTCCGGGTCGACGTGCCAGACCGCCGGATCGGTTCCCGAGATCCGGACCCAGAGGGCAAGACCGACACCCGCGGCGAGGATCGTGGCAATCAGGATCCCGGCGATCCTCACCGCGCGGCCTTCGCCGCGGCATAGAGCGCGATCAGTTCATAGGCCACATGCGCCCCCGCGATCGCCGTCGCGCCGGTGGTGTCATACGGAGGCGACACCTCCACGATATCGCCCCCGACAAGGTTGATCCCCGCGAGGTCGCGCAACAGCGCCGCCGCCTGCCATGACTGAAGCCCGCCCCAGACCGGCGTGCCGGTGCCCGGCGCAAAGGCCGGATCCAGCGCGTCGATGTCGAAGGTCACATAGGTCGCGCCCTGCCCCACGATCGCGCGCACCTTGGCCAGCACCGCGGCGACGCCGGTCTCGTGAACCTCGCGCGCGTCGATCACGCTGACACCCAGGTAGTCGTCGGTCGTGGTCCGGATGCCGATCTGAACCGACCGTGCAGGGTCGACGTAGCCCTGCTTCACCGCCTTGTACATCATCGTTCCATGGTCGATGCGGCTCAGGTCGTCATCCGGCCAGAGGTCCGAGTGGGCATCGAAATGGATGACGCCCAGCGGCCCGAACCTTTCGGCATAGGCCTTCAGGATGGGGAAGGTGATGTAGTGGTCCCCGCCCAGCGTCACCGTGCCCGCCCCGGCGGCCAGGATCGTGCGCACATGCGCCGTCAGCGTCTCGGGAAAATCGGACACCTTCGCATAATCGAAGGCAAGATCGCCGTAATCGACGATCTCGATCGCCTCGAGCGGGTCCGTGGTCCAGCCATAGGGCGGCTCGTAGGCCTGCAAGGTGCTCGCCTCGCGGATCGCCCGCGGTCCAAAGCGCGTGCCTGCCCGATGCGTCACCGCCTGGTCGAACGGCACCCCGGTGATCGCAAGGTCGACCCCCGCCAGATCCTTGGAATAGCGCCGCCGCAGAAAGCTTGTGGCACCTCCGAAGGCGTTCTCGAACGCATAGCCGCGCAATCCCTTGCGGGTGAAGGCCCCGTCGACCTCGTGCTTCGCATCTTCCAGTGCCATGATTATGGTTTGTCCCTGCTGGTCGCGGGCGTCGTTGTAACGGCCGGAGACGCCGCCCGATCCGGATGACCGAAACGTCCGCAGCCGGAGGGCCGCTGTCAAGCCCGCGCGGTGCGCCCCGGCTCAGCCGAGCCGGACGCCCTCCTTCACCAGCCGGTCCGCCACCTGCCCGATGGCGCGGTCCAGGGTGCGCGCCACGAAATCCACATCCTCTTCGGTGATGATCAGCGGCGGCGACATCACGTTCAGATGCCCCATCGGACGCACCATCAGCCCCATCGCCTCGGCAGGCGTCCGAGATCCGCTTGCCCACGTTCGAGTTCGTCCGGCAGCAGTGCGCTCGTCGCCTTGTCGGCCACGTTCTCCACGCAGATCATCAGCTTGCGCCCGCGCACCTGGCCGACCATCGGCAGGTCCGCCAGCTGCCCAGCCGCGTCTTCGAACATAGCTGCCGACACGGGCGGCATTGCCCAGAAGATCCTCGCGCTCCATGATCTCGATGTTCTTCAGCGCCGGCCGCACAAGACACCGGATGCCCGGAATAGGTAAAGCCCGCTGGTGAACCAGCGCGTCCCGTCCGCCGCCATCGCCGCCCAGATCCGGTCCGAAAAGATCAGCGCGCCGATGGGGATATAGCCCGACGTCAGCCCCTTCGCGCGTGCAGATCATGTCGGGCTGCACGCCGAACTCGTCCCAGCGACGCGAACCAGTGGCCCAGCCGTCCGAAGGCCGTCACCACCTCATCGGCGACGAACAGGATGTCATGGCGCTGACAGACCTCCCACATCCGCTTGAGGTAGCCCTCCGGCGGCACGATCACCCCGCCCGAGGCCTGGATCGGCTCGGCGAAGAAGCCCGCCGATCCGGTCTCGGCCCCAACTCGCTGGCGATCAGCGCCTCGAACTCGGCCACCAGATGGTCGCAGAACGCGGCCTCGGTCATCCCCTCCGGGCGCCGGTAGGGGTTGGGCACGCTCAGATGATGGATGCCCGTCGTCTTGTAGCGGAACTCCGGTCCACCCGGTCGCCCGGCCGCTTGCCGACGCTCTGCGACGAGATAGGTCGACCCGTGATAGCTGTAATCGCGCGCGACAATCTGCATCTTGTCGGGCCGGCCCATGCAGTGCTGATAGTACTGCACCATCCGGACGGCCGTATCGACGGCCGTGGACCCGCCGGTGGTGAAGTGCACCCGGTTCAGATCGCCCGGCGCAAGTTGCGCGAGCTTTGCCGCCAGACAGCGCCGCCGGATCGTTGGTCATGTCGACGAACGTGTTGGAGAAGGCCAGCCGCTCGGCCTGATCGGCGATGGCCTGCGCCATTTCCTTGCGGCCCAGCCCGATGTTGGTGCACCACAGCCCGCCAACGGCATCGAAATACTTCGCCCCGTTGGCATCCCACAGCCACGCACCCCTCGCCCCGGCTGATCACCAGCGAGCCCTGATCCTCGAATGGGCCGAAGTTTGTCCAGGGGTGCAGGGCATGCGCCCGATCCATCTCCCACAGGGCTTGCGGCGCGAAGTTCTGAACGGTCACGGTATACTCCATCGGTCTGCTGAGTTGCATTGACTGCGCAGTCAGAATATAGATTTGATCAAATAATGCCAGTCCCCTCCCGGAAAGGCCCGCCATGCAGAGCCCGGAGCCGCGCCCCATCGTCTTCGCCGCCTTTTCCTACGCTGCGGCGGCCTTCGCGGCAGGCTTCGTGCTCGGCACCTTGCGCACCCTGGTCGTCACCCCGCGGACCGGCGCGCTCGCCGCCGTGCTTGCCGAACTGCCCGTGATGCTCGCGCTGTGCTGGATCATCGCCGGCCGCGTGCTGCGCCGCTGGCCGGACGCGGCGCGCGGCACGCGCGAACGCCTGGCCCTGGGGGGCATCGCGCTGGTCTGGCTGATCGCGGCCGAGGTCACGCTTGCGGCGGCCCTCGGCCAGCCGTTCCTGTCCGCGCTGGCGACCCCGCCGGGCCTTGCCGGGCTTGCGGGACAGTTTGGCTTCGCCTTGATCCCGGCCCTGCGACGCTGACCGGGGCCGCACCGGGTCGGGCGGCGGCGGTCCGGCTATAGCGGCTGCGCCCGCTCCACCAGCCGCGCAAAGAAGCTCGCCCCGACGGGGGCCGCCTCGTCATTGAAGTCATAGGCCGGATGATGCAGGCCGGCACCCGGCCCGGTGCCCATGAAAAGATAGGCCCCCGGCCGTGCTTCCAGCATGTAGGCGAAATCCTCCGATCCCATCTCGCGGTTGGCCCGCGCATCGACCGCCTCGTCGCCCGAGACCTCGCGCGCGACCTCGGCCGCGAAATCTGTCTCGTCAGGATGGTTCACCGTCGGCGGATAGCCCCAGTCATAGTCGATCTGCGCCGAACAGCCATAGGCCGCCGCATGACCCTCGACGATCTCGTGGAACCGGCGCCTGCACCAGTTCGCGCACATCGGGCGTGAAGGTAGCGGATCGTCGCGCAGAACCATGCCTCCTCGGGGATGATGTTGGATGGCGGTGCCGGTGTGGATCTGCGTCACCGACAGCACCGCGTCATCCAGCGCGTAGACGTTGCGCGCTGATGATCGTCTGCAAGGCGCCGACCATGCCGACGATCGCCACCACCGGGTCCACCGTTTCATGCGGCGTGGCGCCATGCCCGCCGCGCCCCGTCACGTCGCACGGTCGCGGTGTCGACCGCCGCCATCAGCGGGCCGGGCGTGGTGACGAACTTGCCCAGCGGAACGTTCGGCGCATTGTGGATGCCGTAGACCTGTCCGATCGCGAAGCGGTCCATCACGCCCTCCTGCACCATCACCTCGCCCGCCGCCGCCATCTTCCTCGGCGGGCTGGAACAGCAGCGCCACGCGGCCCCGGAACCGGCGCGTCTCGCACAGGTACTTGGCGGCGCCCAGCAGCATTGTCACATGGCCGTCATGGCCGCAGGCATGCATCCGCCCGGCCACGGTCGAGCTGTGCTCGGCGCCCGCTGATCTCGACGATCGGCAGCGCATCCATATCGGCGCGCAGACCGATCGTCGGCCCTTCGCCCTGGCCCTCGATGATCGCCACGATGCCGCTGGTGGCGATGCCGGCGTGGATCTCGTCCACGCCGATCTCTCGCAAACGCTCGACGATGAACGCCGCCGTCTGATGGCAGTCGAACGTCAGTTCCGGGTGGCGGTGCAGATGCCGGCGCCAGGTCTTCATTTCCTCGGCATAGTCGGCGATGCGGTTCACGACGGGCATGGTGGACTCCGGCAGGGGCAAGGCTAGGTCCGGACTCAACCGCAAATCGGAAGGCCCCGCAATGCACGAAGCGCCTCTTGACCCTGCGGCAAGTGCCGCGCTGATCGCCGATCCCGACGGCGGGATGGCGCGGCTGCTCGAAATCATGCGCCGCCTGCGCGACCCCGCCACCGGCTGCCCCTGGGACATCGAGCAGACGTTCGCCACCATCGCCCCCTATACGATCGAAGAAGCCCATGAAGTCGCCGATGCCATCGAGCGCAAGGCCTGGGACGAATTGCCGGGCGAACTCGGTGACCTGCTCTTGCAGACCGTCTATCACGCCCAGATCGGTGCCGAAGCCGGGCTCTTCACCTTCGACGACGGTCACCCGCGCCATCGCCGACAAGATGATGGCGCGCCATCCGCATGTGTTCGGCACCGACAGCCGCGACAAGTCGGCCGACCAGCAAACCGCCGACTGGGAACGCGCTCAAGGCCGCCGAACGCGGTCCCGCCCGGACGCTCGACGGCGTGGCGCTCGGCCTGCCCGCGCTGACCCGCGCGGTCAAACTGCAAAAGCGCGCGGCCCGCGTCGGGTTCGACTGGCCATCGACCGAAGAGGTGCTCGACAAGATCCTCGAAGAGACGCGCGAATTGGTCGAGGCCCGCGAGACCCTGGGCGAGGCCGAGATGGTCGAGGAATTCGGCGACCTGCTCTTTGTCATGGCCAACCTCGCTCGTCACATCAAGATCGACCCCGAAGCCGCTCTCCGAGCAGCGAATTCCAAGTTCACCCGCCGCTTCTCGCGGATCGAGGACTGGCTCGCAGAAGACGGCCGGACCCCCAGCCAAAGTGATCTTGCCGAGATGGACGCCCTGTGGAATCGCGCCAAGGCCGAGGAAAAGGCACGCTGATCCCGGCCTTTTTCTTGCCCGAGAACCCGCCCCGAAGGCCACCGCCGGCAGCGGCATCGCTATTTCCGACATCTTCACTCAGCTATTGACCTGACAAAAACACTAAGGTTTAACTTCCGGGCAATTCCCGACCAAAGGAGTCACCCATGTCCCTCCGACTGCCACTCGTGGCCCTCGCCCTCACGGCGCCGTTCGCCGTCTCCGTGGCCTCGGCCGAAGAGGTCAACGTCTACTCCCACCGCCAGCCCGAACTGATCCAGCCCCTGATCGACGCCTTCACCGCAGAGACCGGCATCGACGTGAACATCGCCTACGTCGACAAGGGCATGGTCGAGCGCCTGGTGGCCGAGGGCGCGCGCTCGCCGGCCGATCTGGTGCTGACGGTGGACATCGCCCGGCTGACGGAAGTGGTGAACGCGGGCGTCACGCAGCCGGTCGACTCGGCCGTGCTTGCCGCCAATATTCCCGCCGGCCTTCCGCGATCCCGCGAACGAGTGGTTCGGCCTCACGACCCGTGCCCGCATCGTCTATGCCTCGAAGGATCGCATCGGTGACGGCGAGGTGACCACCTACGAGGATCTGGCCGACCCGAAGTGGCGCGGGCGGCTGTGCACGCGCTCGGGCACGCACGACTACAACCTCGCCCTGCTCGCCGCAGTGATCGACCATGACGGCCCCGACGCCGCACGCGCCTGGGCCGAGGGGCTGAAGGCCAATCTCGCCCGCAAGCCTGCGGGCGGCGACCGCGATCAGGTCAAGGCGATCTGGGCCGGCGAATGCGACATCGCGCTTGGCAACACCTATTACATGGGCGAGATGCTCGAAGACCCCGAACAAGCCGAATGGGCCAACGCGGTTCGCATCGTCTTCCCGGTGTTCCAGGAAAGCGGCGGCACGCACATGAACATCTCGGGCATGGCGATGACGAAGTCGGCCCCCAACCACGACGCTGCCCTGAAGTTGATGGAGTTCCTGTCCTCTGACGAGGCGCAAAGGATCTATGCCGAAACCAACCACGAATTCCCGGTGAAGCCCGGGGTCGATGTCTCTGCCCTTGTCAAGGGCTGGGGCCCCTTCACGCCCGACAGCCTGCCGCTTACGGCGATCGCCGCCGGTCGTCCGGCGGCGCTGAAGATGATGGAGGAAATCAACTTCGACGGCTGACGGCTGACGGGTCCGCCGCCGGGGCAATCGGCGGCGGTCACACCGCCACGAACCGGGCGGCGAGGCGGCGTGCCGCGTCCCGCCCGCTCTGATAGGCGCCATGCGCAGTCGCATACCATTGCGCCGAAAACGCCTCGCCGGCAAAGCCGATCTCGCCGGTGTCGGCCGCGATCATCGCGTGCCGCGCCGCGGCCTCGCCGGGGCGCGCATAGCTGTAGGCGCCTCGCACCAGGGGATCGGCCTGCCATCCGGTGACGGCGCTCGCCACGATTTCCCGCCGGATCTCCGCCCCGAAAGCCGCCACCAGCCGCTCCGTCGCAAGCGCGACCATCGCCTCGGCGCCTGCCTGCGCCATGTCGCGGGCATCCTGCCCGCCGAGATGGGCGATCATCACGGGTCGGCCCGAAGGCGCAAGCTGGAAGTTCATCGGCATCGCCCCCGCCCCCGGATCGACCCAGAAGAACAGGGTATCGCCGGGGTCGACGGGCAACCGGCGCAACGCGATGGCCACCTTCTCGTAGGCGCCGCAGGGCACATGGTGAACGAGGTCCAGCAGATCGCGCGCCGGGCCCGGATCGATTGCGATGGCCCCCGAGAGCAGCACGTTGCTCGACACGGTGACCAGCGCCGCTCGTGCCTCGATCCGGCCCGCCCCCGTCTGCACGAACACGCCGCCGCGGCGCGCGCCGACATGCGTGACGGGGGTGTTCAACCGGATCGGCAGGCCGGCCGCCATCCGCTCGATCAGGTCGCCATAGCCGCTGCGCACGATCAGGTTGACGCCCGTGTCTGCATAATCGCCATAGCCCCGGACCGACACCTTCTCGGGATCCTCGCTCGCCATCAGGCGCGCGATGTTGCGGATGATCCGCGCCCCGGGCCCCTCGCGCGCGATCACGTCCGACAGCGCGCCGTCCGGGGCGTCAGGCGCCGCACCGGCCGCCGCGTAGATGGCGGCAAAGGCCGCGTCGATGTCGCCGTTGATCGCCCGCGCCTCGGGCGCATCCAGCCACGCACCCCCGACCCAGAGCGCGGTGCGGTCGGTCCGGTCGCTGGTCTCGACATCCGCGCCCAGCCGCTTCGCCCAGGCGGTCAGCGGATTGACGTCGGCACAATGAAGCCAGGCGCATCCCCGGTCCCAGGGTTCGGGAAGCGACGTCCGGTCGGTGAAGGCGCGCCCGCCAATTCGCGCCCCGGCCTCCACGATCACGAACGGCACGCCCATCGCCTGCAACTCGAGCCCGGCCCCGACGCCCGCCGCGCCCGCCCCCACGATCACCACTTCCGGCTGCATGTTCCCTCCGCGCCCCTGCCTGCCGGGCATACTCGCATCCCGCGCCCGCGCGCACCACGGCAAAGCGCGCGCGGGTGCGGTGGCTGGACAAGTCCCGCCCCTTCGGATTTGTTCTGCCCGAACAGCCAGGAGACAGCGATGGCCCCCCCCCGCAAGATCATCATCGACACCGATCCCGGCCAGGACGACGCCGTGGCGATCCTGCTCGCGCTGGCCAGCCCCGAGGATGTCGAGGTTCTGGGCATCACGGCAGTCGCGGGCAACGTGCCGCTGCCGCTCACCGCGCGCAACGCCCGCATCATCTGCGAACTCGCGGGCCGGACCGATGTCCGGGTCTTTGCGGGCTGCGACGCGCCGCTTGCGCGCGCGCTCGTGACCGCCGAGCATGTCCACGGCAAGTCCGGCCTCGACGGCCCGCCGCTGGCCGACCCCCGCATGCCGCTCGAGGCGGCCCATGCCGTCGACTTCCTGATCGACACGCTGCGCGCCGAACCCGCGGGCAGCGTCACGCTCTGCCCGCTCGGGCCGTTGACCAACATCGCGACGGCCTTTTCCCGGGCGCCCGACATCATTGCCCGCGTGCAGCAGATCGTGCTGATGGGCGGCGCCTATTTCGAGGTCGGCAACATCACCCCTGCCGCCGAATTCAACATCTATGTCGACCCCGAGGCGGCCAGCATCGTGTTCCGCTCGGGCGCCCCTCTCGTCGTGATGCCGCTCGATGTCACCCACAAGGCGCTGACGACGAAGGCGCCGGATCGAGGCGTTCCGCGCGATGGGCACGCGCGTGGGCGGCATGGTGGCGGCGTGGACCGATTTCTTCGAGCGGTTCGACATCGCGAAATACGGAAGCGAGGGCGCGCCGCTGCATGATCCCTGCGTGATCGCCTACCTGCTCCAGCCCCACCTCTTCTCCGGGCGCCACATCAACGTCGAGATCGAGACGCAGGGCGAATTCACCCTGGGCATGACCGTCGCTGACTGGTGGGGCGTCAGCGACCGTCCCCCGAACGCGATGTTCATGGGCGATGTCCACGCCGAAGGATTTTTCGCGCTGCTGACCGAACGCATCGCCCGGCTCTGACGCATCCCTCGCTCCGGCTGCAAAGCGCCCCCCCCCGCAGGGGGTCGGCCCGGCATCAACGAACGCGGCCCTGTAGCGGCCGGCAGCGAGATACGGCCGTCCACGGCGCTGCGAGCGGACCCGGCATTGATCGCGGCGGGGAACGGTCGGCGGGCGTGCCGCAGCCTCTGGCCCCCGGGCTTCTTTCTTGCCCGAAATACCCCGGGGGAGCGGGGGCTGGCCCCCGCACGCCGCAGCTTTCGCCCCGCGCAGCGGTCCAGCGGAACGGTCGCCACGCCGCACCCGCGACCCGCCGAGAGCCACCAGGGGAATTGCACCCGGCCGGCCCCGGCCTGGCACCCGCCGTCGCCCCGGGGCCTTTTCCAAACCCTCGACGCCCTTCGCGCGCATGGAACGCCCCTGCGGCGGTCGGGCGCAACGGAAGCGCGCGGGCAGGTGTTCCAGTCATGGCCCCGACGACGCCGGGCCGGGGCAGGCATACGACGCGCCCCCCGGCGCGAGACGCACAAGGGTCTTGTTGGTTCAACCCGCTGGCAGGATCACGCTGAATATGCTGCCCCGGCCTTTCTCGCTTTCGATCCGGAATCGCCCGCGATGGCGGTTCACGATGTGCTTCACGATGGCCAGGCCAAGCCCCGTGCCCCCCTTTTCACGCGACCTGTGGCTGTCGACCCGATAGAACCGTTCGGTCAGGCGCGGCAGGTGGATCGGATCAATCCCCTCGCCCGCGTCGATCACGTCGATCCTCACGGCCGGGCCGCGCAACGACAGGTCGCGGTCTTCCCGCGCGACCCGCACCGTCACCCGCTTGCCCCCGCCGCCATACTTGATCGCGTTCTCGATCAGGTTCTGGAACACCTGCGTCATCTGGTCGGGGTCGGCCGCAACGATGATCGGTCCCGGCTCGCCCGCGATCTCGACAACCACCCCCGCCGTCTCTGCAAGCTGGCGCAGCGCGGCCACCGCCGAGCCGAGATGCCCCACGATGTCGATCCGCTCGGTCGGGCGGACCCGTTCTTCCGCCTCGACCCGGCTCAACGACAACAGATCCCGCACGAGCCGGTTCATCCGCTCCGCCTCGCGTTCCATGATGTTCAGGAACCGCTCCCGCGCGGCCGGATCCTCGCGGGCGGCCCCCTTCAGCGTCTCGATGAACCCCAGCAGCGCCGTCAGCGGCGTACGCAACTCATGGCTCACGTTGGCAACGAAATCGCGCCGGATCTCGCCGGCCTGCTCAAGTTCGGTGATGTCCTCGAACGTCGCGAGCACCCCCACCCGCGCCTCGCCCTCGACGGGCGTCACCGTCACCTTGAAGGTCTGCTCGCGCGATGGCCCCGTCACCACCATGCGCGCCTGCCCCGCCTGGCGGAACCGCAGCGTCGCCTCGATCGCATCCAGAAGTTGCGGCTGGCGCATCGCGATGATGTAGTGCCGCCCGACGATCGCCTCGCCGAACATCACGGCCGCCGCCGCGCTGACCGCCGCAATCCGCTCGTCCTTCCCGATCAGCACGACAGGGATCGGCAGGCCCGCGATCAGCGACCGAGTAAACTGGCTGTCCATGCTGTCTCCCGCCTGTCCCGGCCCATGCCCCTAGCTGCTCCGGGTTGCCCGCCAAAGTAAACCCGCCATCCAACCGGCCCGACTTGTCGCCTTGGCCCCGCGCATTATATACGTGTGCAGAAAGAGGCCAGCTCAATCCTGGCGCGAGCCGCGCGAGAGGCAGGATCGATCGGGATGAGCAGGCGGCAGCCGATACTTGGCGATGGTCGGTCGGCAGCGCCGCGTCGGGTCGTGCTCGTGATCGGGCGGCCGGACAAGGGCGCGGCACGCGTCCTGGGCGAGCCCGGCGTCGCGGTGGTGGTCGTCAGCCTGTCCGTGCTCGATCATGCGTTGCTGGCCCGCGTCTTGCCCGATGCCGCGGCCTTTCCACTGATGGCGCCCGAGGCGGACGCCACGCAGATACTGGAACGTCTCGACACCCTGGGCTTCACCGGCGAGGCGCTGGTCTTCGTTCCCGCTCTGCCCGACCGGGCGATGGTGCAGCACGAACTTCAGTCGCTGGCGCCGCACCTGACGCTCACGCTGGTCGAACCGGGCGACTGACCATCAGCCCGCCGCGCGCGCGGCCGCGATGCCGGCCGAAAACTCCGCGATCAGCAGGTCGATCTCCTCGACGCCCACCGAAACCCGGAAGAATCCCTCGGTGATCCCGAGGGCAGCCCTCGCCTCGGGCGTCATCGCCCGGTGCGAACTGCTGGGCGGGTGCGACAGCGTGGTTCCGACATCGCCAAGCGTGGGCGCGAAGGCCACGTCGGGCATCGCCCGCGTCAATGCGTTCGCGGCCGCCCTGCCGCCGTCCAGTTCGAACGACAGCATGTTCCCCCCGCGCCGCCCCAACAGACCCGCCGCGCGGTTGTGGTCGGGATGATCGGGACGCAACGGGTACAGCACGCGTCGGATGCCGGGCAGCCCGGCCAGATGGTCGGCCAGCGCGGCCGCGTTGCTTTCCGCGCGGTCATAGCGCAGATGGAACGAGTGAAGGCCGCGTTCGGCGAGCCAGCAGTCGAACGGACTGGGGGTCATGCCGACGGTCACGGCGAAATCGTAGATCGCCTTGCGATGGCCGGGATCGCGCGCCGCGACATAGCCCAGCGTCACATCCGAATGGCCGGCAAGCAGCTTGGTGACCGAGTGGATGACGATGTCGGCCCCATGCTCGAGCGGCCGATAGGCGCGCGGGGTCGAAAACGTGCTGTCCACGGCCAGGATCAAGCCCTGGTCGCGGGCAAGGCGCGCGATCCCCTCCATGTCGGCCACCCGCAGCGTCGGGTTCGAGACGACCTCGACGAGGATCATCTTCGTCTCGGGGCGCACTTCCGCAGCGACGGCCGCCACATCGGTTGGATCGGCAAGCGTCGTCGCGATGCCGAAGCGGCCGAGATCCTGGGTCATGAGGCGCAACGAGCGGCCATAGAGCTGGTCCCCCCCGATCACATGGTCACCCGCCTTCAAGAGGCCCATCAGCGCCGAGGTCACCGCCGCCATCCCCGATCCCAGGATCAGGCCGCCCTGCGCGCCTTCGAGCGCGTCGATCTTCGTGGCAAGGACTTCGGCGTTCGGATGCCCTTCGCGCGCATAGGTGAACCCCTTGGCCTCGCCCTGATACTGCGCGTCAAGCTGGTCGGGTGTGTCCGAGGCATAGACGACGGAAGGTTGCAGCGGCGTGACGACGGCACGGCTGACGCTGGCGGGCCAGCCGGTGCGCCGGACGAGGTTGGAAGGAATGTCTGCGGTCATCGGCGTCTCCTTTGCCGGCGGTGGTGGCATGCGGGAGTGACACCTTCAAGCCTCCGGATTGTCGCGTCGATAGATCCAGTCATGGTCCGGGTCGTTCTGGAAGCGCCATTTCCGGATCGGGCCTGCCATGACGTTCAGGTAGTAAAGCTCGTAGCCATGCGGTGCGCCGCAGGGATGATGGCCGCGGGGCACAAGCACGACATCGTGGTTCTTCACGGCCATCGTCCGGTCCAGCGCGCCGTCCTCGGTGTAGACCCGTTGCAGGGCATAGCCTTGCTGTGGGTTGAGGCGATGATAATAGGTCTCCTCGAGGTAGGTCATCCGGGGGAAATCGTCCTCGTCGTGGCGGTGAGGGGGATAGGAAGACCAGTTGCCCGGCGGGGTGAACACCTCGGTCACCAGCAGGCTGTCGCACCAGTCCTGCGCCTCCATCGCGATGTTGTTGATATGGCGCGTGTTGGCGCCAAGTCCGCGGGGGGTCAGCGTGATCCCCTCAGGGCCGATCCGCCGCATCGGATGCCCGCCGCGCGCCGGCGCGGAACAGACCGCAAGCGTGCAGACGGTCGTGGCCTCGGCGCTCCATTCGGTGCCGCCCGGGAGGTAGAGGCAATGCGGCGGCGTCTTCTCGAAAACATCCAGCCGCGCGCCCATCTCGCCGTGATCGACACCTCCGGCGGCGACCCGGGCCTTGCCCTCGACAAGCACGAGGATCACCTCGCGCGCCGCAGTGCCCTCCGACACGCGATCGCCCGGTTGCAGGCGGTGCAAGGCGAACCCGACATAACCCCAACCCGCATCTTCGGGGGCGATGTCATGCACCTTGCCCCGCGTCCCGGATGGCCTTCTCAGCAGATCAGTCATCCCGCCCCTCGCTGCTTCTTCTGTTCCCAAATATCCCACGGGGGTCCGGGGGTGTGAAACCCCCGGCGCGCGCCGTCACACCCCGGCCGGGGATCGCTCGAGCCCGGCTCGGCGCGCAAAGGCCCTCAGCGCGCGCAACCCCATCGACTGATACTCGTATGGATCGCGGACAGCCGGATCCTGCTCGGCCTCGATCACCAGCCAACCGTCATATCCCGCAAGGGCCGCGATCTCGAGCACGGCATGAAAGTCGACGGCGCCTTCGGCATCGCCCGGAACGGTGAAAACGCCCCGGCGCACCCCTTCGAGGAAGCTCAGGCCCTGTTCGCGGACATCGCGCAGGATCGCGGGTCGAACATTCTTCGCATGGATATGGCGCACCCGGCGCATGTGGCGCCGGGCGAGCCGAACCGGGTCGCCGCCGCCGAAATAGCAATGCCCCGTATCGAGCAGAAGATGCGTGGCGGGACCGGTTTCGGCCATCAGGCGGTCGATTTCCCATTCCGTCTCGACGATCGTGCCCATGTGGTGATGGTAGACGAGCGTGATCCCGCGCTTCGCGGCGTGGCGGGCCAGCGCCTCGATCCCCGCGCCAAAGCCCTTCCACTGCGCCTCGGCCAGGCGTGGCCGGTCGTTCACCGCGACCGCGTCGTTGCCATGGATGGCGTTCGAGGTCTCGCACACGATGATCACGGGGCTGGCCATGCCGGCGAGCACGTCGAGGAACGGATCCATCGCCTGTATCTCCTGCGCGACGGAATTGACCAGCAGGTTCGTCGAATGCCAGCCCGAAACGAACCGAAGACCGCGCGGCTCCAGCACGGCCCTGAGCCCGGCAATCGAGGCTGGCATCTTGTGGCCCTTCTCGATTCCGTCGAAGCCGATGCGGGAGGCGTCATCGAGGCAGGTTTCAAGCGGGATGTCCGCCCCGAGCGAGCGGTCGTCGTCGTTCGACCAGGCGATCGGGTTCGTTCCATAGAGGATCATGCTGTTCTCCGGGGGGTCAACCGGCGGACCGGCGGCCAAGGGTTGCGGCGTCATAGGCGCGCCGGGCCGCCTGAACGGCCTCCCTGCCGCTGACCTCGGGCACGGCGACATCCCACCAATGGCCTCCCGCCTCGGTCGAGGGGCCGGGATCGGTGTCGATCACGATCACCACCGGGCGATCCGCGGAACGCGCGGCGACCAGCTCGGCCTCAAGCGTGGCGATGTCCGCGGCCTTGACCGCGCGCGCGCCCAGGCTTGCCGCGTGGGCGACGAAATCGATCGCAGCGGCGTTCACATGCAAGGTGTCGTCGAGCAGGTTGTTGAAGGCGGCGCCCCCCGTGCCCTGTTGAAGCCGGTTGATGCAGCCATAGCCCCGGTTGTCGGTCAGGACGACCGTGAAAGCCAGGCCCAGCATCACCGCCGTCGCCAGTTCCGAGTTCGCCATGAGATAACTGCCGTCACCGACCATGCAGACGACATCGGCCTCCGGGCGCGCCATCTTGATGCCCAAGGCCCCCGCGATCTCGTACCCCATGCAGGAAAACCCGTATTCCATGTGGTAGCCACCGGGCGCCGCATCCCAGAGCTTGTGCAATTCTCCGGGCATGGTTCCCGCAGCCCCCATCACCAACGTGGCGCCGCTTGCGGCCCGCTGGACCGCGCCGATCACCTGGGCGTCGGTCGGAAGCGCGTTGCCCGCGGGCGGGGCGGACTTGACCGCGGCAGTCGCGGCGAACCAATCCCGTCGAAGTCCCTGGTCGGGGGCAGCGAAACGATGGGAACCAAGTGCTTTTCCAAGCGCTTGCAAGGCGATGCCGGCATCCGAGACGAGATGGATCGCACCGTGCTTGTAGGCGTCGAAGGGCTGAACGTTGATCGAAAGAAGGCGGCGCGCGGGGTTCTTGAACAATGCCCAGGAGCCGGTGGTGAAGTCCTGAAACCGGGTGCCGACGCCGATCACCAGATCGGCAGTTTCGCAGACGATGTTGGCGCTCGAGGCGCCGGTCACGCCGACCGGGCCGAAGTTCAACGGGTGGTCGAAGGCCATCACCGACTTGCCCGCCTGGGTTTCGACGACAGGGATGTCATGGGCGGTGGCAAAATCCACGAGAGCCGCCTCGGCGCCTGCGTAGATCACGCCGCCCCCGGCGACGATGACGGGCTGCTTCGCGACCCTGAGTGCCGCGATGGCGGACGCCAGTTCCACCGCGTCGGGTTCGGGGCGCCGGATGCCCCAGACCCTCGGCGCGAAGAAATGCTCGGGATAGTCGAACGCCTCGGCTTGCACATCCTGGCAGAACGCCAGGGTGACCGGCCCGCATTCCGCGGGATCCGTCATGATCCTGAGGGCCCGCGGCAGCGCCGACAGAAGTTGCTCGGGCCGGGTGATCCGGTCGAAATACCGCGACACGGGCCGGAAACAATCGTTTACCGTCATGGTGCCGTCCCCGAAGTCCTCCACCTGCTGCAACACCGGATCCGGCGCGCGGTTGGCAAAGACATCCGCAGGCACGAGCAGGACCGGCAGTCGGTTGACATGGGCAAGCCCGGCTGCGGTCACCATGTTGAGCGCGCCCGGGCCGATCGAGGTCGTGACCGCCATGGCCTTGCGGCGCTTCATGGCCTTGGCGTAGGCGATCGCGGCGTGGGCCATCGTCTGTTCGTTGTGCCCGCGCCAGGTCGGCAGGGCATCCCTGTGGGCGTGGAGCGCCTCGCCCAGGCCGGCAACATTGCCGTGGCCGAAGATCGCCCACATGCCTTCGATGAAGCGCCCCCCCTCTTCGGTCTGCTGGACGCAGAGCCAGCGCACCATCGCCTGTGCCGCAGTCAACCGGATCGTCGTCATCGCGCCCCCCCCTCGTTCGCCCGCGCCCTGTCCCAGATCCGACAAAGCCTGTCATAGCGCGCGGCCATCATGTCGACGGCCTCGTCCCGCGAGATCGTTCCGGCCAGCCATCCACGCGCGGCATCCCCGAAGATCGTCCGCCCGACGGCAAAACCCTTGACCAGATCGTGGCGCGCGGCAAGCGCGAGGGATGCCGAAAGAGCCGCCTCTTCGGCATCCAGCCCAAGCACGACGATGCCGCGGGTGTGAGGGTCGTTGCGGGTGATCGCGGCACAGGCGTTCGCCCAGGCCGCGTCGGTCAGGGCTGGCTCAAGCTTCCACCAATCCGGATAGATGCCGATATCGTAGAAACGCTGGATCACCCGGGCCGCAGTCGTGTCCGTCACCGGGCCGACCTTGGAGGGGATGACCTCGAGAAGAAATTCGAGCCGGTTGCGGCGCGCGGCATGGAACAGGCGGGTGACCGTCTCTTCCTGTTGCGCCGATGTCTGCGCGTCGTCATCGGGATGGCAAAAGCAAAGCACCTTGACGACATGATCCAGCGGCCATTCGACAAGGCCGCCGAGATCCGGGCCGATTTCGGGCTCGGTCGCCAGCGGGCGCGATCCCGGGAGTTCGACAGGCCGCCCGATCCACAACCCGCTTCCCGCCGCCTGGTACAACGCCTGCCGTCCGAGCCGCCCATCGCAGAGAATGCCGTGGCCGGGGCGGCCGGCCGCCACCCTCAGCGCCGCGGCAAGACAAAGCGACTTGAATTCACCGATCTTTTCCGCCGTCGCGCCCGGCATCACCTCAAGCTGCATCCGGTGATCGAAGGCGAAGACCCGCATCGTGGACCAGTCGCCATGTCGGTTCGTCGACCAGTGAATCTGCTCGAGTGCGGGATCCTTGCGCAGCGCAGGCGTCGTGATGCCCCGCTTCAGAAAGAACTGAAGCTCCTGCCAACTGGGATAGGCCGGCGTGCAGCCATGCCGGCTGACGGCAAAGGCGCCACAGGCATTCGCATAGGACAGCGCGACAGGCCAGGTCTCGTCGTCGAGCCATCCCTTGATCAGGCCGGACATGAAGCCATCGCCCGCGCCGAGCACGTTGAACACCTCGATCGGAAAGCCCGGGCCTGCCTGCCCCTGATCGAGCGTGTCGGGAATGGCGCCGGTGAAGGCAGAGGCCCCCATCGGGCCACGCTTGCAGACAAGCGTGGCCTCGCTGACACGCCGGACCGCGCGAAGCGCCGCGATCGTGTCGGTCGACCCACCGGCAATGTGGAATTCCTCTTCCGTTCCGACGATCAGGTCAAACAGGTGAAGCGTCGCCTGCAACTTGGCGGTCACGGCCGCACTTTCGACAAAGCGGCTCTCGCCCTCGCCATGTCCGGCCAGCCCCCAGAGGTTCGGTCGATAGTCGATATCGAGTGCCGTCCGGGCGCCGTGCCTGCGCGCAAGCGCCAGCGCCTTGAGAACCGCCGCTTCGGTTCTGGGATGGGACAGGTGGGTGCCGGTCGCAACGACGGCACGCGCCTCGGCAATCAGGGCCTCGTCGATGTCGGCCTCGCACAGCGCCATGTCGGCGCAATTCTCGCGATAGAAGATCAGCGGGAACCGGGCATCATCCCGGATACCGAGCAGCACGAGCGCGGTCAGGCGGTCCGGATCGGTCGTGATGCCCCGAACATCGACGCCCTCGCGCGCAAGCTCCTCGAGCAGGAAACGCCCCATGTGCTCGTCACCGACGCGGGTGATGAGCGCGGATTTCAGGCCAAGTCGCGCCGTGCCCGTCGCCATGTTCGTGGGCGAGCCGCCGACATATTTCTGGAAGGAACCCATGTCCTCGAGACGGCCGCCCACCTGCTGCCCGTAAAGATCCACGGACGACCGCCCGATGGTGATGACGTCAAGCGTTTTCATGCCTTGCCCCCTGTCCGAGCGGTCCTTCGGATCGACTCGCCGCCTCGATCGCCATTATGGAATAAATATTCCATTTTCGTGGGCGGCAAAAGAGCTATCTTCGCAATGCGCCGCAGGCGGCTCATGCCCTGGCCGCGCCAACCGATACCGCAAGGCTGAGGGCAAGCGTGATGGTGGCCGACAGCGAGCGGAACGCCCCGAAGTCGATCTCCGGAACCACAAGAAGGGCCGTGCAGAGAGAGGCGAACGCGCCGGACCGGCGATCCGTGAGGCCGACAACGGGCAACCGGCGCTCTTGCGCTGCTTCGGCGAGCGACAGGGTTTCCGGCGAATAGGGTGCGAAGGTGACAGCCAGCACCGCGTCGCCCGGACGCAGCGCGAAGCGGTTCCCAAGACCCCCGACACCGCCATGAAGCATGGCGGGAACGTCCATCTTCTCGAAAGCATAGGCCAGATAGGCGGCGACGGGAAAGGCCCGGCGCTGGCCGACAATGTGGATTGTCCCGGCTTGCGCCAGAACTGTCACGGCTTGTGCAAGGACCTGCTCGTCAACGGAATTCGCCAAGGCCTCGAGCGACATTCGTCCGGCCTCGAGAAACTCGGCAAGCAAGGCCGCAGGCGTGCCGGCGCCCGTTTCCTTGAGGTTCTTCAGGCGGGTCGAATAGTCGGGCAGACCGGGCGCATAGGCATCGCGAAAAAGCCTCTGCATCTCGGAATAGCCCGAAAAGCCCAGGATCTGGCAAAACCGGATCAGGGTGGATGGCGGTACCTCCGCGCCTGCGGCAATCTCCGCCACGGTCGAGACGGCTATCCTGTCACTTTGCGCCGCAACGAAGTCGGCGCATTGTCGCAACCGCCTAGGCAGGCTTCCCGAAAGCTGTGCAAGACGATCACGGACATCTTCGACGGTCGCCGGGGCGGAAACCGGCAGCGGGGCATTCATGCGTCGTTCCTCGCGGGTGCTTTCCAGGCGCGGCCAGCATATGGAACAAAAATTCCAAAAGCAAAGAAAGATGCGGAATCCTGCGAAACCGCGGGCGGGTCAAGGCACCGGCGGGCCCGGGCGTTCCGGCCGGCGCCGGGAAAGCATGGCCGTTCAACCGGAAAGCGCGACCAACCCGGCGCGAAACCGCCGCATGTTCGCCTGATACCCGAGGGCGGATTGCACGAGCCGCTGCTGCACGTCGGCATCAAGAACCCGAACGACCTTGCCGGGGGCGCCCATGACCAGACTGCCATCGGGGATTTCCTTGCCTTCCGTGACAAGGGCCCCGGCCCCGATCAGGCAACCCTTGCCGATCCGGCAACCGTTCAACAACGTCGCCCCCATCCCGATCAGGCTGCCCTCGCCGATGACGCACCCGTGGACCACCGCCTTGTGCCCGATCGTGCAATTCGGACCGATGGAAAGCGGAAAGCCCATGTCGGTATGCAGCACGCAGTTTTCCTGCACGTTGGAACCCTTGCCGATGCGTATCTCTTCATTGTCGCCTCGCAGGGTCGCGCCGAACCAGATCGAGGCGCCCGCGTCGATGATGACCTTGCCGATCAGGTTGGCATCGGGGGCGATCCAGCTGTCGGGATCGATCACCGGGCGGTGTTCACCAAGCGCATAGATCATCTTGCCTCGAACTCGCTGTTCAGGTTGCGGACAAAATCGGACAGGTCGGGCTGACGCTCGCGCCGCAGGCGCTCGGCGCGCACGATGGCGCGCAACTCGTCCTCGGCCCGATCAAGGTCATTGTTGATGAGCACATAATCATACTCGGCCCAATGGCTTATCTCGTCACGGCTTTTTGCCATGCGCGCCGCGATCACCTGGTCGCTGTCCTGGGCCCGGCCCCGCAGGCGCCGTTCCAGTTCGCCAAGCGATGGCGGCAGGATGAAGATCGAGACGACATCGTCGCGCATCGCCTGCTTGATCTGCTGGCCGCCCTGCCAGTCGATATCGAACACGGTGTCCCCGCCGGCCAGCATCGCCGCCTCGACGGGCCCCTTGGGCGAGCCGTAGAGATTTCCGAAGACCTCGGCATGCTCCAGCATTTCGCCCTTGGCGATCATCGCGTCGAACTCGGCGCGCGTGCGAAAGAAGTAGTCCCGGCCTTCGATCTCGCCCGGCCGCGGAGGGCGCGTCGTCGCCGAAACCGAAAAGCGCATCGAGGGATCCCACGCCATGAGCCGCTTGGTCAGGGTGGATTTTCCAGCCCCCGACGGAGATGACAGGATGAGCAGAAGGCCGCGACGCGCCATTGGCTTATTCCACGTTCTGGACTTGCTCGCGCATCTGATCGATGACGGTTTTGAGGTCAAGGCCGATCCGGGTCAGGGCGATCGCCTGCGCCTTGGAACACAGGGTATTGGCCTCGCGGTTGAACTCTTGCGCGAGGAAATCGAGTTTGCGCCCGACGGGGCCCGGTTCCGCGAGCATCGAACGCGCGGCCTCGGCATGGGCCTTCAGCCGGTCGATTTCCTCGGTGATGTCCGCCTTTACCGACAGGAGCGCAAGTTCCTGTGCGATCCGGGTTTCGTCGAGGCCATCGGCATTGGCAAGCACCCGCGCCATGGCATCGCGCAAGGCGTCGGCCATTGCCGCGCGACGCTCGGTCGCTTCGCGGGCCGCATCCGCCGTCAGGGTGGTGACAAGATCGAGCTGCGCCTTGAGCACGGTATCGAGCGCGATCCCCTCGGCGGCGCGCACCCCCAGGAAATCGCGCAGCACAACGGCGAAATCCGCCATCAGGGCGTCACGCAGCGCAAGGGTGTCCTCGGTTTCGGCGACGCGCTGTTCGAGAACGCCACGCAGGGCGAGCACATCGACCGCCGAAGCCGACGACAGGACGATGCCGCGCTGGTCGGCGGCGGCCGTCACCTCGGCCAGTGCGGAAAGGGCCGCCTCGAGCGCGGCGGGGTTGATGCGGACGGTTTCGCCCTCGGCATCCCGCGAGAGCTTGAGCGAGATCGAGACATTTCCGCGATGGACCTGTCGCGCGACCTCGGCCCGGACCAGCGGTTCCAGCCCTTCGATCCAGTCCGGCAGACGGAGCCGCAGATCAAGCCCCTTGCCATTGACCGAACGCAATTCCCATTGCCAGGCGGCCCCTGCCCCGTATCCCTTACGGGACGCAAAGCCGGTCATCGATACAATCATCGCCGTCCCTCCGAACGCGGGTTTACCAACTGTCCTGAATTCACTCTGCGGATCGGGCAGTCCGGTGTAGCTTTACCAACAGGTAACCAATGTTCTCTTAGCGTTAACTTTGCAGGCGTCCCACCCCATTTCGTCGAACGTCGGGCAGGAACGGGCCGGGGTCGGCAGCGCAAGAAACAGGCGGTGCGTGATGGCAAGAGGAGGCATGTCGTGGCGGTCTGGGATTGGGATGATGTCGTAAGATCCATGGCGCCCGGAGCCCGCCACGGGGCCGGCCGCGGCTATGCCCCCTTGCAGGAGGTACGCGCCTATTGGGAAGGACTACGAGCCGATTGTGCCTTGCCGCGGCGGGCTGACATTGATCCGCGCGGCATGGAGGGCGCGCTGGAGAATACCTTTCTGGTCGAGCGGATCGGGCGTGGCATCTGCCGGTTTCGCCTTGCAGGTTCACATCTGGCGACGCTTATGGGGCTTGATGTCCGTGGCATGCCGTTGACCGCGCTCTTCGAACCCCGGGCCCGCAGCGCGGTCGAGGGCCTTCTGGAAGACGTCTTCCGGGGGCCGGCATGCCTCGAGATCGCGATGGAGGGCGAACGGGGCATCGGGCGACCGGCGCTTGACGGGCGCATGTTGATCCTGCCGGTGCTCGGGGACGATGGCGCCTGTGACCGCGCGCTTGGTTGCCTTGTGACACGAGGCCAGGTCGGGCGGACGCCGCGCCGCTTTGCGGTTTCGAGGCAGCGGACCGAGGCCGTGGGGCCGGCGCATTCGATGGCAAGGCCGGAACCCTGCGAGAGCCTGCCTGTCTTTGCCGAAGCGCCGGAACCGTTCAGGCACGCAGCACCCACGCCGAGCCTGACCGGGCGGGCGCGGGGCCATTTGAGACTTGTGAAGTCAGACAGGGTTTCATGACGCGGGATGCCTGAGCGGCGCGATCGCGCCGCCCGGGGTTCCACCTTTTGTTCCGCCGTCGCCGGCCAGATCAGAGCGCGATGCGCCGCCCTTCGGTGCGCAGGGCCGACAACTCTTCCGCCACCAGGAAAGCGAGTTCCAGCGACTGCGATGCGTTGAGGCGCGGATCGCAGGCCGTGTGATAGCGATCCGACAGATTCTCGTCGGTGACGGCGCGCAAGCCGCCGGTGCATTCGGTCACGTCCTGGCCGGTCATCTCGAAATGCACGCCGCCGGGGATGGTTCCTTCGGACTTGTGGATCTGAAAAAACTCACGCACCTCGCGCAACACGCTGTCGAAGGGACGGGTCTTGTAGCCCGAGGCGGACTTGATCGTGTTGCCGTGCATCGGATCGCAGGTCCACACGACATTCGCGCCTTCTTCCCGCACGGTCCGGATCAGGCGGGGCAGGTTTTCGCCTACCTTTCCCGCGCCGAAGCGCGCGATCAGCGTCAGGCGACCCGCCTCATTCTGCGGATTGAGCTTGGCCATCAGGACCTTGAGGTCTTCGGCCGTCGTCGTCGGTCCGCACTTCAGGCCGATCGGATTGAGAACTCCGCGCGCGAATTCGACGTGCGCGCCATCGGGCTGGCGGGTCCGGTCGCCGATCCAGATCATGTGCCCCGATCCCGCCACGGGCTGACCGGTGATCGAGTTCGATCCGGCACAGCGCCTCTTCATATTCCAGAAGAAGCGCCTCGTGGCTGGTGTAGAAGTCCACGGTGGACAGGGCGTGGGCGGTGTCCGAGTTGACCCCCGCCGCGTTCATGAAGTCCAGCGCATCCGAAATGCGGTTCGACAATTCGCGATAGCGCTCGGCCTTGTCATGCTCGGCAAACCCGAGCGTCCAGGAATGGACCCGGTGGATATCGGCAAAACCGCCCGTGGAAAAGGCGCGAAGCAGGTTCAGGCTGGCCGCCGCCTGGGTATAGGCCTGCAACATCCGCTGCGGGTCGGGAACGCGCGCATCGGGCGTGAAATCGAAGCCGTTGATGATGTCGCCGCGATAGCTCGGCAGTTCCTGCCCCGCCATCACCTCGGTTGCCGCCGATCGGGGCTTGGCGAACTGGCCGGCCATCCGGCCGACCTTGACGACCGGCACCTTGGCGCCATAGGTCAGCACGACCGCCATCTGCAACATCACCCGGAACGTGTCGCGGATGTTGTCGGCGCTGAATTCGGCAAAGCTTTCGGCGCAATCGCCGCCCTGCAAGCAGGAAAGCCTTGCCCTCGGCCACCTGCGCCAAGGTCCTTCTTCAGCCTGCGCGCCTCGCCCGCGAAGACCAGCGGCGGATACTTGGCGAGTTGTGCCTCCACCGCGTTAAGTGCGGCGCTGATCGGGATAGTCCGGCATCTGGACCCGCGGCTTTCGCGCGCCAGTCCGATTTGCTCCAGCCCTTGGTCATGCGGTCGTCTCCGGAAAACCTTGTTGCGGCCGCATATACGGAAACCCGCGATTCCGTCTTGGAAAGGCCGAACGTCAGCCGGGCCGGCAGGGATGCCCCCCTTGCGGCCTTGGCGGAATTCCCTGATTGAGTGACGGTGAACGACACTATCAGGTCGCAAATGATCAGCCCCCCTTACCGCGCAGAGCCCCGCCACGCAGACAAGCACCGCCGCGAGACAACGCCCGCGACGCTTCGTTTTTCTGCTGCTCGACCGCTTCACGATGCTCGTCCTTCGCCGGCGCGATCGAGCCGCTGCGGATCGCAAACCGCGTGGCCGGGCGACAGCATCTACGCCTGGAGTCCTGGCCGGCGAGGGCGGCGAGACGGCCACCTGTTCGAACGGGGCAGCCTTCCGGCTGGACATGGGGCTCGGACGAGATCGACCGCGACGACACGCTGCTGGTCTGCGGCGGCATCGACGTGCAGAGAGCGACGACCAAGCGCGTGCATCAACTGGCTGCGGCGCGAGGCGCGGCGCGGGCATTGCCATCGGCGGCCTTTGCACCGGGGCGTATGACGCTGGCCAAGGCGGGCCTTGCTGGACGGGAAGAAGGCGACGATCCACTGGGAAAACCAGGACGGCTTTCTGGAGGAGTTCGAAGACGTCAAGCTGACGAAGTCGGTCTTCGTGATCGACGGCAACCGCTGGTCGACGGCGGGCGGCACCTCGTCGATCGACCTGATGCTGAAGCTCATCGCCGCCGATCATGGCGAGGAACTGGCCAATACCGTGGCCGACCAGCTGATCTATTCGTCCATCCGCACCGATCAGGACACACAGCGCCTGTCGATCCCGACGCGGATCGGGGTGCGGCATCCCAAGCTGTCGCCAGGTCATCCAGATGATGGAAAACAACATCGAGGACCCGATGTCGCCCGGCCGATCTTGCCGAGGATGTGGGCATGTCGACCCGGCAGCTGGAACGGCTGTTCCGCCGCTATCTGAACCGCAGCCCGAAGCGCTACTACATGGAACTGCGGCTGCAAAAGGCGCGCAACCTGCTGATGCAGACCGACATGAGCGTGATCAACGTGGCCCTCGCCTGCGGATTTGCCTCACCGTCGCATTTCTCCAAATGCTACCGCGCCATTACAACACCACGCCCTACCGCGAGCGTGGCACCCAAGGGGCGGGCGTGCCGGGAATTGCAGGCTGTCGATCTGAACGCCAAGCCCGACGGGGATCATGGCCGGAAGATGCGAAAGACCGCCCCGTCATCGACCGACAGGAACCAGATCGACCCGTCCGGCGCCTCGAGCACATCGCGGACCCGCAGGGTTTCGGCGGACTTGATCCGCTCTTCGGCATACCCCCGATCCGGGTCGAGCCGCCCCAGATAGTCGACTGTTCAGCGAAGCCGAAGAGGATATCGCCGTGCCATTCGGGAATCAGTCCGCCCGAATAGACCACCAGTCCCGACGGCGCGATGGAGGGGTCCCAGTAATGGACGCGGCTGTTCCATGCCGGCGCTTCGCGGTGCCCTCGCCGATGGCGCGGCCGTCGTAGTTCTCGCCGTAGGTGATCACCGGCCAGCCGTAGTTGCCGCCCGGCTCGGACGAGCGTTCAGCTCGTCCCCGCCCCGCGCGCCATGTTCGACGATCCAGAGCCGCCCGTCCAGCGTCGAGCGCCGCGCCCTTGCGCGTTGCGGTGGCCTCGGAATGTAGACGCCGCGGAAGCCGTTTCGCCCGACAGCGGGCCGCGAGGCCTGCCGTCGCGCGTCAGATGGATCACCTTGCCCCTCGTGGCGCTCGGAATCCTGCGCCGCCTCCCGCCGGGTCCGGTGCCGCGATCGCCGATGGTCAGAAACGATCGTGCCATCCGCCGCCTCGACCAGCCGCGAGCCGAAGTGGCGTCCGCCGGACGATCCCTGCGGGCATCTCGAACAGCAGGCGGAACCCCTCCAGACGTCGTCCATCGTCCGAAAGCCGGCCCTCGGCGACCGCCGTTCCGGCCCCGTCAGGCTGGGGGCGAGCATAGGTGAGCCAGACCTCGCGGCTGGTGGCGAAGTCGCGCGGAATCATCACGTCGAGAAGCCCACCCTGCCCGTCGGCCGCGACCGCGGGCACCCCCTCGAGCCGGGCAACGGGCACCGCCGCCGGCGAAACAGCTTCAGTCCGCCATCCGTTCGGTCACCAGAAACCGGCCGTCGGGCAGGAACGCGAGAGCCCAGGGCTCGGTCAAGCCCGGTCGCGACCTCGGTGATGTGCAACGCACCCACCGATGTCGCCGATCCTTCCGTCACCGGACGAGGCGATGGTTTGCGGCAAGGCCGACAGCATCACAACAAAAATGGCGGCGCGATGCGAACATCGGATTCCCATCGGCGAACCCTGCAGACAACTAGCGCCGATCGACGGCCGACCACGCAGATCGGTCACGCATGGATCACAACGTGGAATCCCGGCTTTCAGAGCACTTTTCTTTTCTTGCGCCCCCACTAGGTTTGCCCGCAGGATTGTGATCCAACAGGGAGACAAAACATGAAAAAACTGCTTCTCGCGACTGCCGCCTGCGCGCTTTTCGCCGGTGCCGCATGGCCGAAGAGATCAAGCTCGGCGTTCTTATCGGCTTCACCGGGCCGATCGAATCGCTGACCGGCCACATGGCCGCCGCCGCCGAACTGGCGATGGACGAGGCAACGGCGTCGGGCATGCTGCTTGACGGCTCGACCGTCGTGGCGGTCCGCGCCGATTCCACCTGCGTCGATTCGGCCGCTGCAACGGCTGCTGCCGAACGCCTGATCACCGCCGACAGGCGTCAAGGGGATCATCGGCGGCGACTGCTCGGGCGTCACCGGTGCCGTCCTGCAGAACGTCGCGCGCCCGAACGGCATCGTGATGATCTCGCCCTCGGCCACCTCGCCCGCACTGACCACGGCCGAAGATGACGGCCTGTTCTTCCGCACCGCCCCGTCGGATGCGCGCGAAGGCGAAGTCATGGCCGACATCCTGACCGAAAAGGGCATCAAGTCGATCGCGCTGACCTACACCAACAACGACTACGGCAAGGGTCTGGCCGAAGCGATCGCCGCGGCCTTCGCAGCCAAGGGCGGCACGGTCACGATCAACGCGGCCCACGAAGACGGCAAGGCCGACTATTCGGCCGAAGTCGCGGCGCTGGCCTCGGCTGGCGGCGACCTTCTGGTCGTGGCGGGCTACCTCGACCAGGGCGGCAAGGGCATCATCCAGGCCTCGCTCGACTCCGGCGCCTTCACGACCTTCGGCCTGCCCGGCGGCATGGTTGGCGACAACCTGCCCGCGGCCATCGGCCCGGCCCTCGACGGCTCCTACGGACAGGTCGCACAGTCCGACAGCGCGGGCGCGGCGATCCTGATCGAAATGGGCAAGGCGCGACCCGGCCGTTCGACGCCACCTCGCCCTACACGATGGAATCCTACGACGCCGCCGCGCTGATCATGCTGGCGATGCAGGCTGCGGGCTCGACCGATCCCCGAGGTCTACAAGGACAAGATCCTTGAAGTCGCGAACGGCCCCGCTGACGGGTCGGGCGAGAAGATCCTATCCGGGCGAGATCGCGCAAGGCGCTTGAGCTGATCGCGGCCGGCACCGACATCGACTATGATGGCGCCTCGGGTGTCGAAGCTGATCGGCCCGGGCGAAAGCGCCGGTCGCTACCGCAGTTCGAAGTCAAGGACGGCAAGTACGAAACCGATCCAGTTCCGTTGATCCGGATATCCGGTTGACATCAGGCGAACGGCCCGGGCATGTCCCGGGCCGTTGCATAAGAACAATACGTCCGGCCGATCGCAGGATCGGAGACACGGCGCGATCCGCAGGGGAGAACACATGATCGTAGTCGAGGACCTGCACAAGCATTTCGGCGGCTTTCACGCCGTCGACGGCGCCTCGCTGCAGATCGAAGACGGGTCGATCACCGGGCTGATCGGGCCGAACGGCGCGGGCAAGACCACGCTTTTCAACGTGATCGCCGGGCGTTTGCCGCCAACGTCGGGCCGCGTGCTGATGGACGGCGAGGATATCACCGGCCTGCCGCCGCATGACCTTTTTCACAAGGGCCTGCTGCGCACCTTCCAGATCGCGCATGAATTCGGCTCGATGACGGTGCGCGAGAACCTGATGATGGTGCCGCCGGAGCAGGCCGGCGAGACGCTCTGGAACGCCTGGTTCGCGCCGCGGCCGGGTCGCCGAGGAAGAAGCCGCATGCGCGACAAGGCCGACGAGGTGCTCGATTTCCTGACCATCAGCCATCTGGCCGACGAGAAGGCCGAGAACGATCTCGGGCGGGCAGAAGAAACTGCTGGAACTTGGCCGCACGATGATGGTCGACGCCAAGATCGTGTTTCTCGACGAGGTCGGCGCCGGCGTGAACCGCACGCTTGCTGAACACGATCGGCGATGCGATCGTCCGGCTGAACAAGGAACGCGGCTACACCTTCTGCGTGATCGAACATGACATGGATTTCATCGGCCGCCTCTGCGACCCGGTGATCGTGCATGGCCGAGGGCAAGGTGCTGGCCGAAGGCACGGTCGATCGAGGTGAAGAACGACGAGCGGGTGATCGAGGCCTATCTGGGCACCGGCCTGAAGAACAAGGCCAAGGCAGAGGGCTCCATGGCTGAGCCCTTCCTGATCGGCGAAGCGATGACCGGCGGCTACGGCGCGGTCGACATCCTGCACGCCTGCACCATCGCGGTCGAAAAGGGCGAGATCGCCGTGATCGTCGGGCCCGAACGGCGCGGGCAAGTCGACCGCGATGAAGGCCGTCTTCGGCATGCTGAAGCTGCGCGCGGGCCATGTGCGGCTGGACGGTGAGGACATCACCGCGCTCACCCCGCAGGCACGGGTCGCCAAGGGCATGGCCTTTGTGCCGCAGACCTCAGAACATCTTCACCTCGATGACGGTCGAGGAGAACCTCGAGATGGGGGCCTTCCTGCGCCGCGACGACATCCGCAGAGCACGATGGAGCAGGTCTACGACCTGTTCCCGATCCTCAAGACCAAGCGCTACCAGGCGGCGGGCGAGCTTTCGGGCGGCCAGCGCCAGCAGGTTGCGGTGGGACGCGCGCTGATGACCCAGCCGAAGGTCCTGATGCTGGACGAACCGACCGCCGGCGTGTCGCCCATCGTGATGGACGAGCTTGTTCGACCGGATCATCGAGGTGGCCCGCACCGGCATCTCGATCCTGATGGTCGAACAGAACGCCCGCCAGGCGCTGGAGATCGCCGACAAGGGCTATGTGCTGGTGCAAGGCGCAACCGCTTCACCGACACCGGCGAGGCCTTGCTGGCCGACCCCGAAGTGCGCCGTACGTTCCTGGGGGGCTGACGAATGGATCTTCTCAACGCTTTTGTCGCTTTCCTGAACTTCGTCTTCGTTCCTGGCCTCGCCTATGGCGCGCAGCTTGCGACTTGGGGCGCTGGGGGTGACGCTGATCTACGGCATCCTGCGGTTTTCCAACTTCGCGCATGGCGACACGATGGCCTTCGGGACGATGGTCACGATCCTGTTCACCTGGTGGTTGCAGTCCATGGGCTTCATCTTCGGGCCGCTGCCCACCGCCCTGCTGGCCCTGCCGTTCGGCATCGTCGCTGACGGCGGCGTTCGTGCTGCTGACCGACCGCGTGGTCTACCGGTTCTACCGCCGGCAGCAAGTGGCGACCTCGACCATCCTCGTCATCGTCTCGCTGGGTGTGATGTTCGTGATGAACGGGATAACCCGCTTCATCATCGGGGTCGACGAACAGAACTTTTCGCGACGGCGCGCGGTTCGTCTGATCCCGGCGGGCGATTTCAAGACGGCATGACGGGCCTGGCCGAGCGTCTGGCGATCAAGTCGACGCAGGCGATCACCGTGGTGCACGGCGGTCATCGTCGTGGCCTGGCTGTTCTGGTTCCTGCAAACGACCCGCACCGGCAAGTCGATGCGCGCCTTTTCCGACAACGAGGATCTGGCGCTTCTTTCCGGCATCAACCCGGAACGGGTGGTCGACCGTGACCTGGATCATCGCTCGCTGGCTCGCCACGATCGCCGGCGTGCTCTACGGCCTCGACAAGAGCTTCAAGCCCTTCACCTACTTCCAGCTTCTGCTGCCGATCTTCGCCGCCGCCATCGTGGGCGGGCTTGGCAGCCCCGTCGGTGCGATCGCCGGCGGGTTCGTCATCGCCTTTTCCGAAGTGATGGTGACCTACGCCTGGAAGAAGGTCTGCGGCTACCTCGCATGCCCGAAGCGGCTGGCGCCCGACAGCCTGCGTCCAGCTGCTGTCGACCGACTACAAGTTCGCGGTCAGCTTCACGATCCTGATCATCGTGCTGCTGTTCATGCCGACCGGACTGTTCAAGGGGAAATCGTTATGAACCTGCGCAACCTCGATCCTTGTTCGGCGCTGGTGGCGTGCCTCTTATCTGGCAACGGGCGTGTTGTTCAAAGCTGGAACCTCGCCGCTGTCGATCCTGAACATGGCGCTGATCTCGGCGATCATCGCTGCGCTGGGCGTCAACATGCAATGGGGCTATGCGGGCCTCTTCAACGTCGGGATCGATGGGCTTTGTGGCGCTGGGCGGGCTCGCGGTGGTGCTCGACTTCCGCGCATGCCGTCACCCGGGGCACTGGCAGGCGGGCGGCCCGGGGATCGTTCTTGGCGCTGCTGTCGGGCGTTGCCACCATCGCCGTGGCCATTGCCTGGTGCGCAAGCGGCTGAAGCCGGGGCGCATCCGCGCCCTTGCGATGCTCGCCGTCCTTGTGATCGGCGGCTTTTTCGTCTATCGCGCGATCTTCGACCCGCGGTCGTCGCGGTCGAAGCGATCAACCCGGCGACCTACGGCAACCTCGGCGGACTTGGCTTGCCGGCGCTGGTGGCCTGGCCGGTGGGCGGTCTGCTGGCCGCGGCGGCGGCCTGGGCGATCGGCAAGACGGCGCTTGGCCTGCGATCGGATTATCTCGCCATCGCCACGCTCGGGATCGCAGAGATCATCATCGCCGTTCATCAAGAACGAGGACTGGCTGGCGCGCGGGGTCAAGAACGTCATCGCCCTGCCGCGGCCCTGGCCCGTGCCCTACGAGGTCGACCTTCAGCAGGATCCGGATTTCCTGGCCTGGGCGACAGGCTGGGGGTTCGATCCGGTGCTCACCTCCTCGATCATCGGTCAAGCTGCCTATGCCGGCTTGTTCGGGGCGGTGCTGCTGGCCATCGTCTGGCTGTCCGAGCGCGCCCTGCGTTCACCCTGGGGCCGCATGATGCGGGCGATCCGCGACAACGAAGTGGCTGCCGAGGCGATGGGCAAGGACGTGACGCGACGGCACCTTCAGGTCTTCATCCTCGGTTCGGCCGTCGTGGGAATTGCCGGCGCGATGATGACGACGCTCGACGGGCAGTTGACGCCGGGCACCTATTCGCCGCTTCGCTTCACGTTCCTCGTCTGGGTCATGGTGATCGTCGGCGGGTCGGGCAACAACTGGGGCGCGGTGCTCGGAGGCTTCCTGATCTGGTGGCTCTGGGTGATGGTGGAACCCCTTGGTCTGGGCCTGATGTCCGTGGTGACCTCGGGTATGTCCGACGGATCGTGGTTGAAGGCGCATTTGCAGGAAAGCGCCGCGCATATGCGGCTTGTTGACGATGGGGGTCATCCTGCTGGTGGTCCTGCGGTTCAGCCCACGCGGGCTGATACCCGAGAAGTAGCGAGACGGCACGCGCCAGCCTGCACGGCCCGCCCGACCGCTGGGGGGCAGATCAGCCCCTGCCCTTCAGCCTGCTCGGATCGGGTGTCGGACCAGCATCGACCGCTCTGCCTTTGCAGATGCCGCCGCGTTGCGCCGCAAATGCCGCTTCGCTTTGCCCAAAGGGCGATTTCGAAGGCAGGCCGCGGGTCACCGCTCTGAAAGAACGGCCGTCACCGGCGCCAGGGCCACAGCTGCCGCCCGCCCTTCAAGCGACCATTCCATCAGGGCCGCGATCGTCTCGGGGCGTGTCGTCCCGACGACGGCCACCCGCCCGTCCTGCGCGGCCTTGAACGCCGCGCGGTCGAGGTAGCGACGGATGGCGGCCTTCGACTCGCCCTCGGCGTCCAGCCTGCGAAAGATCCGGGCGGCGGCAAGGCCTTCACGGCTCGCGACCTGATCGGCGGGATTGAGGCCCTGATCGAAGGTAAGCAGGCCCCGTCCCTGGCCCTCGACGATGGGGATCAGCTGGGTCGCCAAGGGTCGATCATTCTGGAACCCGCCTTCAGGCATGTCCATCACCGCCACGGCTTGCGGAAGGGCCGCGGCATGGGCCGCGAATGTCACCTCGAGATCACCCGCCGTGGCTCCTGGCGGAATTGCACTTGCCAGCATCACCACTTCCTGGCCAGCGCCAAGATAGGGGGCCGCCAGGGATTCAACCCCGGGCAGGGTCGGGTCCAGGGCAAAGGTCACCGGAAACGGCAGCGAGGCAAGGCTCTGGCGGTCCAACGCGGGATCGCCGTCGTCGATCAGGATGATCGCGAAGACGGGTTTGCCTTCGGGATTGTCGAACCGCCGGGCGTATTGCCGTATCGGCGTCGACTCGGCGGGTTGGTCCACGGTCGCCGCACCCGGTGCATTGTCACCGATCCGCGGCAGCCGCCCGACCGTCACCCCGGCGACTTCACCGCTGAAACCTGCTGCCGGGGCGTCGGCCCCCGTGCCCCCCGGCAGGGGATCGACCGACACGAGCGGGGGGTCGGAGGGAAGCAAGGCCTCCGACCCTTCGGGATAGATCTCGGGGGCCGTCTGGACCAGGGCCTCTTCCTCGGCGGTCAGGGGTGGCGGCGGCGGAAGCTCGGCGGCGGATGGGGCGGCTTCGGCACCCGGCGGCTCAGGCACCTCGATGATGCCGGGAAGAACCGAGGGACTGTCGAGGCCGGCCATCGTCGGAGGCGAGGACGGCGCGTCGGGCAAAGCTGGCGCGGCAGGGATCGCCAGATCGAGTTGCGGGACGCCACCCGACTGGGTGTCGCCCGCGGGCAATGTCACGGGGTCGGATGGCTCGGCGACTTTCGGCGCACCCGCAGCGCCCGGTGCGGTCGCGGCTTCCGGCACAATGGGATCGGCCTCGGGCGCAGGGCGCAGAAACTCCGAACCGGCCGGGGGAACGATGTCATTGTCGACGGCCGGCTCTGACTCGGGCTCCGTTGTCGCCACGACGGCTGGCTCTTCGGTTGGCACAACCGCTTCGGGCAAGCGTTCCGTGTCTTGCGATTTGGGATCGCCGGGCGCTTCGGGGACCGCCTCGGAGGCGCCTGGTGCCGAACTCGGGCGCGGTCGCCAGTTCGGCGGGTATGACGGCGTCCGCAGGTTCAAGGCCGCCGCCCGGCATCGGCGAGACTTCGGAAACAATCACCAACCCCACGGCACCCAGAACGCCGCCCCAGACCAATCCCGATCCGAACCCCTTCACGGCTGCCCCCTGTCGCTGCCCCTGTCGCTGCCGCGCCGGTCAGGCATCTTTGCCTTGACGCATCCGCGCGGCTCAGCCCATGTATAGCGCGACCCTGATCCGGGATCACCCCCTAACCGCCAAGGCACACGAGGCATGCTGCTTCTGATCGATAACTACGACAGCTTCACCTACAATCTCGTGCATTATCTTGGCGAGCTTGGCGCCGATGTGCTGGTCCACCGCAATGACGCGCTCGACGTGGAGGCCGCGCTCGCACTCGATCCTTCGGCGATCGTGCTGTCGCCCGGGCCATGCGACCCCGCACAGGCGGGTATCTGCCTTGGCTTGACCGCCGCCGCGGCGGAGGCCGGCATTCCGCTTCTTGGCGTCTGCCTCGGGCACCAGACGATTGGCGAGGCGTTTGGCGGCAAGGTCGTGCGGTGCCACGAAATCGTGCACGGCAAGATGGGCGTGATGCATCATTCGGGCGGGGGCGTGTTTTCCGGGCTTCCCTCGCCCTTCCTTGCAACCAGATATCACTCGCTGATCGTGGAACGCGAAAGCCTGCCCGACTGCCTTGAGGTGACGTCATGGCTGTCGGATGGCACGATCATGGGATTGCGCCATCGCCAGTTGCCGATCGAGGGGGTGCAGTTCCACCCCGAAAGCATCGCCTCGGAACACGGGCACACGTTGCTGAGGAATTTCCTTCGCACCGCCCGGGTTGCGGCATGAGCGATCGCCTGCGCCCGCTGATCGGGCTGGCTTCAGAGCGGCCGCTGACCCGCGCGGAAGCCGAGACGGCTTTCGACAGCCTGTTCGAGGGCGAGGCGACGCCGGCACAGATGGGTGGTTTTCTGATGGCGTTGCGGACGCGGGGCGAAACCGTCGACGAATACGCCGCGGCAGCCTCGGTCATGCGGGCAAAATGCAACAAGGTCGCAGCACCACCCGGGGCGATGGACATCGTGGGAACGGGCGGCGACGGCAAGGGCACCCTGAACATCTCGACGGCCACGGCGTTCGTCGTCGCGGGCGCGGGCGTGGTCGTGGCCAAACACGGAAATCGCAATCTGTCGTCGAAATCCGGTGCGGCCGATGCCCTGACCGAGTTGGGCATCAACGTGATGGTCGGACCTGATGTGGTCGAGCGGGCAATCGCGGGGGCCGGGATCGGATTCATGATGGCACCCATGCATCATCCCGCGATCCGCCATGTCATGCCCGTGCGCAGCGAACTGGGCACCCGCACGATCTTCAACATCCTTGGCCCGCTGACAAATCCTGCCGGCGTGGTGCGTCAATTGACCGGGGCGTTCTCAGCCCTGCTGATCCGGCCGATGGCCGAGACGCTGCGCGCACTCGGCTCGCAGAAGGCCTGGCTGGTGCATGGCGGCGACGGCACCGATGAATTGTCGATCGCCGCCTCCAGCCGGGTTGCAGCGCTCGCGGATGGCGAGGTGACGGAATTCGAGGTTCACCCCGAAGATGCGGGGCTGCCGGTCCATGCCTTCGAGGACATCATCGGCGGAACGCCCGCACAAAACGCAGCGGCGTTTCGCGCGCTGCTCGAAGGTGCGCCGGGCGCCTATCGGGATGCTGTCCTGCTGAACGCGGCGGCGGCGCTGATCGTCGCGGATCGCGCGGCAACCCTGCCCGAAGGGGTGGCGCTTGCGCGTGAAAGCATCGACAGCGGGGCGGCCAAGGCAAAGATCGCGGCCGTCGCCCGGATCACGCAGGGCGGTTGATACCGACGCGGCTTGACCCTTTGCACCGGCGGCGGGTTCCGATATTCAGGCGCCATGAGCACAATTCTCGATCAGATCAAGACCTACAAGCTGGCCGAGGTGGCGGCGCGCAAGGTGCGAACCCCCTTGTCGCAAGTCGAGGGCGCGGCGCGCAACGCACCCATGCCCCGCGGGTTCGCGTCAGCGCTCGCCGAGGCGTCGGGGTCGGGCTTCGGCCTGATCGCCGAGATAAAGAAGGCGAGCCCGTCAAAAGGCTTGATCCGCCGGAACTTCGATCCGCCTGCCTTGGCAAGGGCCTACGAGGCAGGAGGGGCCACATGCCTTTCCGTTCTGACCGACGGGCCATCGTTTCAGGGGGACGACCGCTTTCTGGTCGAAGCGCATCGGGCGACGGCGCTTCCCTGCCTGCGCAAGGACTTCCTCTATGACCCCTATCAGGTTGCCGAGGCACGCGCCCTTCATGCCGATTGCATCCTGATCATCATGGCGTCAGTTTCGGATGCGCAGGCGGGCGAGTTGGAGCATGCCGCAGGTGAATGGGGCATGGATGTCCTGATCGAAGTCCACGACCTGCCTGAACTGGAGCGTGCAGTGCAACTCCGCTCGCCGCTGATCGGGATCAACAACAGGAACCTGCACACCTTCGATGTGTCGCTCGACACGACGCGTGCGCTGGCACGACATGTTCCAGCCGACCGGATGATCGTCGCCGAAAGCGGATTGAACCAGCGGTCCGATCTCGATGACCTGGCGCGGTGCGGCGCGCGGTGTTTTCTGATCGGCGAGAGTCTGATGCGACAAGACGACGTCGAGGCGGCCACGCGCGGCCTGCTTGCCGATCCGGTGACGCAATCCGGGGGGGGATGATGGCCGGGAACAGGAGGCTCACGCATTTCGACGCGGCGGGAAATGCGCAGATGGTCGATGTTTCGCAGAAACCTGCGACTGACCGCATCGCGGTTGCGCGCGGCCGCGTCGTGATGACGCCCGAAACGCTCGATCTGATCGCCGAGGGCAAGGCCCGGAAGGGCGATGTGCTTGCGGTGGCGCAGCTTGCAGGGATCATGGGGGCCAAGCGGACGGCCGACCTGATCCCGCTTTGTCATCCGCTTGCCCTGACCAAGGTCGTGGTCGAATTGTCGCTCGACCGCGCGCTTCCCGGCGTCATCATCGAGGCGAGCGTGAAGACGAGCGGGCCCACCGGCGTGGAAATGGAAGCCCTGACGGCTGTCAGCACGGCGGCGCTGACCGTTTACGACATGGTCAAGGCCGCCGACCGGTCGATGCGGATCGAAGACATTCATCTGGTCATGAAGGACGGCGGGAAGTCCGGTCGGTTCGAGGCCGGACCGTGATCACCGTCGAGGCGGCACTCGGTCTCGTGCTCGATCTCGTGCCCCCGATCCCGGAAGAGATCGTCGCGCTGCGGGATGCGGCCGGTCGCGCCATGACGCGGGCCGCCGTCGCGTTGCGCGACCAGCCGCCCTTTGCAGCCTCGGCGATGGATGGCTACGCGCTGGCCGGCCCGGCGAACCCCGGCGACAGATTCCGGGTGATCGGGATGGCCGCGGCCGGGCATGCCTTTGCGGAACCGGTGGGTGCAGGCGAGGCGGTGCGGATATTCACAGGCGCCCCGGTCCCGCGAGGCGCGAGCCGGGTGGTGATCCAGGAAGACGTGGAGGCAAGCGGCGACCACATCACGATCGGCGACAGGCTGGATGGATCGACCAATATCCGCGCGGCGGGGCAGGATTTTCGCGCGGGCGACACGCTTGGCCCCCGCCTCTTGCGCGCCAACGATCTTGCCTTGCTCGCAGCCATGAACATCGCCGATGTCCCGGTGGCGCGGCGACCGATCGTCGCCCTCATTCCGACGGGCGACGAACTCGTGATGCCCGGAGAAACACCAGGTGACGACCAGATCATCGCGTCCAACGCCTTCGCACTCAAGGCCTTGGCCGAGGCGGAAGGTGCGGTCGTGCGGCTTCTTCCCATCGCCCGCGACAACGAGGCCGATCTCGCGACGACATTCGGCCTTGCCGAAGGGGCTGACATCGTGGTGACGATCGGAGGGGCCTCGGTCGGCGACCATGATCTTGTCGCCCGCGTCGCAGGCTCTCTGGGAATGGAACCTGCGTTCTACCGCATTGCCATGCGGCCGGGAAAGCCGCTCATGGCGGGTCGCCTCGGACGGTCTGCAATGCTGGGCCTGCCCGGAAATCCGGTTTCCGCGATCATCTGCGGCCATCTCTTTCTGCTGCCGATGCTGCGCAAGATGCTGGGCCAGCCCCCGGAAGCCAAGAGATATCGCGCCGTTGTGTCCGGGGCGCTGCCGGAAAACGGCCCGCGCGAGCACTACATGCGGGCGCGGCTGGTCACGACCCGCCGGGGCGCTGCCCACCATCACCGCGTTCGAGCGGCAGGATTCGGCGCTGCTTTCGATCCTGACAGAGGCCAACGCGCTGCTGATCCGGCCGGTTCATGCACCCGCGCTTCTCGCCGGACAGGAAGTGGATTACCTGCCGATCTGATCGCAGGTCTTGACACAAATCAGGAACACGGGCAGAACATGAAGGGAACCATTTGGCGCCCATAGTCCGGAGTCTGCTGCGATGCTTACACGCAAACAACTGGAACTGCTGGATTTCATCCGTATTCGTATGGACGTCCGACGGCGTGCCTCCGTCATTCGACGAGATGAAAGAGGCGCTCGATCTGCGGTCGAAGTCCGGGATCCATCGCCTGATCACGGCACTGGAAGAACGTGGGTTCATCCGCAGGCTGGCCCATCGGGCGCGCGCGATCGAGATCATCAAGCTTCCCGAGGCGATGGAACGTCCGGGGTTCTCGCCGCGCGTCATTTCCAACGACCGGCCACCCGTGCGACCGCCCGCCTTGCCACGGGGGGCCATGGCGGTCGAACAGGTGCATGCGATCGAGGTTCCGTTGATGGGCCGCATTGCCGCCGGCGTGCCGATCGAGGCGATCAGCCATGTATCGCACAATGTTACCGTGCCAGGGTCGATGTTGTCGGGTCGCGGACAGCACTACGCGCTCGAGGTGAAGGGTGACTCGATGATCGAGGCCGGGATCAACGACGGCGACATCGTCGTGATCCGAGAACAATCCACCGCCGAGAACGGCGATATCGTCGTCGCGCTGGTCGACGATCAGGAGGCCACTTTGAAGCGGTTCCGCCGAAAAGGAAACATGATCGCGCTCGAGGCCGCGAACCCGGCCTATGAGACGCGCGTCTATGCCGATCATGCCGTCAAGGTGCAGGGCCGTCTTGTGGGATTGATCCGCAGCTATTGACCTGCGGCCGTTACGGGGACGGCCCCATCGGCCACGTCGAATGCGCGCCGGGATGTCTGCCGCGACCATGGCCGGGTTGCGCCTTCGGCTGGCGTGAAGACCAGCTTGTCGACGCCCGGATCGATCGCCACAGTGCCCGTCAGATCCAGATCGGTCTTGTCCAGCACGATGCAACCCGGCGGCCTTGTCGTGACGGCAATGGAAACGATCACAAGATCATTGCCCGCACAGGATGACGCCAGCATCTTTCCGGCGAGCTTCCCCTTCAGGTGCATGACCGACCAGTCCGCGATCACGAAATGGCGCTGGCCCGGCTCACCGTCGAACCCGGGTCGCGATGCCGCTTCCTCCTGATCGGCAAGGTCGCCATCATTCTCGAGCCAGCTTCTGACCGCGAAACCGGCCCCCGCCGCCGATGACATCGCCCTGCCCTCCGGCCCCATGGCGCCGACAACCGCCCCATCCCCGCTGACCAGGACCGCCGGACGGTCGCTCATCACCCAGAGCACAAGAGAGATGGCAATCGGCGCGACGCCCGCCATCCGCGCCCTGCCCCGCCAAAGGATGATCCAGAACGCCCCCATCGCCATGACGGGCAAGACCCAGGGCATGGGCGTCGGAACGCCCGTCACGGACCCGTCCCATCCCGCAACCATGTGGGCCACAGCCAGGATCCACCATGATCCGAGGCCCATCATCCAGAGACCGACAATCTGAAGACCAATCGGCCAGAGAAGAACGGACATCACCGCCCCCGGCATGATCAGCAATCCCATTGCTGGCACCGTCAGGAGGTTGGCGATCAGGCCATAATCGGTAAAGCGGTTGAAATGCGCCGCGGCGAGCGGTGCGGTCGCAACCCCGGCAAGCACGGACGACAGCACCAGCATCAGAACCGGCATCGCCCATCGGGGCAGACGACTGCGCAGGGTCACCCCGTCGATCGCCGCAAATCCGGCGATCAGGACCGTGGTCGCGGCAAAACTCATCTGGAAACCCGGCGACAGCAGGCTTTCGGGCCGCATCGCCAGAAGCAGCAATCCCGCGATCGCAACCGAACGCAAGGAGACTGCGCGCCGGTCCGCGAGGATCGCGACCAGCATGACCACCACCATCACGAACGCCCGTTCGGTCGCAACGTTGGCCCCGGACAGGGCGAGATAGAAGGCCGCGACCGCCAAGGCCGCAACGGCTGCGATCTTCTTGGAGTTCACCCGCAGCGCAAGAGCCGGCATCAGCGCGACGCCGTATCGGATCAGCGCAAAGACGAAACCGGTGATGAAGGCCATGTTCATGCCCGAGATCGCAAGCAGGTGCGACAGGTTGGAATCGCGCAGCGCCTCCACCGTGTCGCGGGTGATCCCGGAACGGTCTCCGGTCACAGCGCCCGATGCGAACGCGCCCGACTGGCCCGGAACCCGGGCCATGATCGAGGCCGACAGGTAGGATCGGAGGCGCCCGACGATCTGGTCTGATGCGCCGGGTGGCGCCAGAAGCAGAACCGGCGTGGTGGTATAGCCGACCGCCCCCAGACCGTCGAAATAGGCCATGCGGCGAAAGTCGAACCCGCCCGGTTCCGATGGGCCGGGCGGCGCGGTGAGATGGCCGGTCAGGATCACGGTCGATCCCGGTTGCAGGGATCGCGGCTCGGGGCCGCCGTGGATCGCGACACGGACCTTTCTTGGCGTCTTTGCGGGATCGAAGCGATCAAGGACCACACGATCGAGCGTGATGCGAAGGTCGTCGGCCTGTGAACGGTCGATCTCGATCACGCGCCCCTCAACCGGGCCGTAATAGCGAAAATCCATCACCGGCGCCGAAACCAGATAGGCCCTGGCCCCGCCCAGCACCGGGCCTGCGACAAGACACATGCACGCGATCGCAATCGGCCGCCACAGTTCCGGGCCGCGCCAGCCCAGGCCAGACAGGACAACGGCCGCAAGGGCGAGGCTCGCGTAGGCAGAAAACGAAGGTTCCTGCGGCAGCGCGAACCACAGCCCGATGCCGCACCCGACAAACACCGGCGCCCACGGGAAAAGTCCGCCCCTGGCGCGCGAAACGGCCTGCAGGGGATGCACCGGCCACCACACCTTGCCACCCAATCCCCGATTGCCTAGACAGGCGCCGAGGCTAGCCCAGCCAAGGTTTCCGAAAGGTTAATGGTCATGACCGACCAATCGCCGCGCCCTGTCGTCACCCGCTTTGCGCCCTCTCCGACCGGCTATCTGCATATCGGCGGCGGGCGGACTGCGTTGTTCAACTGGCTTTACGCGCGCGGCCATGGAGGCACGTTTCTTCTGCGGATCGAAGACACGGATCGCGAACGCTCGACGCCCGAGGCGACCGCGGCCATCCTTCGCGGCTTGACCTGGCTTGGCCTCGACTGGGATGGAGAGCCCGTCAGCCAGTTCGACCGCCGCGACCGCCACGCCGAGGTGGCCCACGAGATGCTGTCCCGCGGATCGGCCTATCGGTGCTTCTCGACGCAGGACGAGATCGAGACGTTTCGCGAGGCCGCGCGGAGCGAAGGGCGATCGACCCTGTTCCTGTCCCCGTGGCGGGACGCCGACCCGGCGACATGGCCGGACCGGCCCTATGTCGTGCGGATGCGCGCCCCGCGGGACGGAGAGACACTGGTCGAAGATGTCGTTCAGGGGAACGTGCGCTTCGGGAACGACCAGCTTGACGACATGGTGGTGCTTCGCTCCGATGGCACGCCGACCTACATGCTGGCCGTCGTCGTCGATGACCACGACATGGGGGTGACGCATGTCATCCGCGGCGATGACCACCTGAACAATGCGGCCCGCCAGCAGATGGTCTATGACGCCATGGACTGGCCGGTGCCCGTCTGGGCCCACATCCCGCTGATCCATGGGCCCGACGGCAAGAAGCTGAGCAAGCGCCACGGGGCCGTAGGGATCGAGGAATACCAGGCCATGGGCTATCCGGCGGCCGGCATGCGCAATTATCTGACGCGACTGGGATGGTCGCATGGGGACGACGAGTTCTTTTCGACCGAACAGGCGGCGAAATGGTTCGATCTTTCCGGAATAGGCCGGGCGCCCGCGCGACTCGATTTCAAGAAACTCGAAAGCCTGTGCGGGCAACATATCGCGGCCATGGACGATGCTGCACTGCTGCATGAAATTGAAGATTATCTCGCAGCCGCAGGCAAACCAGCGCTGACCGACGCACAGAGCGCTGGATTGTCGCGGGCGCTGTATTGCCTCAAGGACCGCTCGAAGACATTCCCTGAACTTATTGATAAGGCGCACTTTGTTCTCACATCTCGACCGATCGTTCCGGACAATTCGGCGGCAGCGCAGCTCGGTTCGGTATCCCACGGCATACTGAAATCCTTGACGCCGCAGCTGCGAAATGCTCACTGGACAAAGGAGTCGCTCGAGGCAATTCTCTCGGCAGAGGCGGCCGCCCACGGGATCGGTTTCGGCAAGCTGGCCGGACCTTTGCGCGCGGCAATTGCGGGCAGAAGTGTTACACCGAGCGTTTACGACATGATGTTGATCATCGGTCGGGATGAAACGGTTGCGCGTCTGGAAGATGCATCGGCCTGAACGGCTGCTTTCCGGAAACGTGCGCCAGTACCGCCACCCGTGATCGGGCGGCGCAAGGACAGGGGATGGACCATGCCGGACACAAAAGTCGAGCCAAGAACAGCCACGCTGAATTTCGGGGGCAAGTCGATCGACCTGCCGATGCACACGCCGACACTCGGTCCCGAGGTGATCGACATCCGCAAGCTCTACGCGGAAGGAGACGTCTTCACTTATGATCCGGGCTTTACCTCGACGGCCGCCTGCGAAAGCGCGATCACCTATATCGACGGGGACAAGGGTGAGTTGCTGTATCGGGGATATCCGATCGAACAACTCGCCGAAGGGTCCAACTATCTCGAGGTCTGTTTCCTGCTGCTTTACGGAAATCTGCCCGACGCCAGCCAGTTGGCGGATTTCCAGCAGCGCGTGACCCGTCACACGATGGTGCATGAGCAGATGCACTATTTCTTCCGGGGGTTCCGCCGCGACGCCCATCCGATGGCCACCATGGTCGGCGTCGTGGGTGCGATGAGCGCGTTCTACCACGATTCCACCGACATCACCGATCCATGGCAACGCGAGGTTGCGGCCATCCGCATGATCGCGAAGCTGCCGACGATCGCCGCCATGGCCTACAAGTATTCTGCCGGGCAACCCTTCGTCTATCCGAAGAACAGTCTCGATTATGCGGGGAATTTCCTGCACATGTGCTTTTCGGTGCCCGCCGAGGAGTATGTGGTCGATCCGATCCTGTCCAAGGCGATGGATCGCATCATGATGCTGCATGCCGACCACGAGCAGAACGCATCGACATCGACCGTCCGGCTTGCAGGATCGTCGGGGGCAAATCCGTTCGCCTGCATCGCGGCAGGCATCGCCTGTCTCTGGGGCCCCGCCCATGGCGGCGCGAACCAGGCCTGTCTGGAAATGCTGCGCGAGATCGGGTCGGTCGACCGTATTCCGGAGTACATCGCCAAGGCCAAGGACAAGGACGACCCGTTCCGTCTCATGGGGTTCGGTCATCGGGTCTACAAGAACTTCGATCCGCGCGCGAAGGTCATGAAGCAAAGCGCCGACGAAGTGCTCGACCTCATGGGGATCCACAACAACCCCACGCTTCAGGTTGCCAAGGAACTCGAGCGCATCGCCCTTGAGGACGAATACTTCGTGTCAAAGAAGCTCTATCCGAATGTCGATTTCTATTCCGGCATCATCCTCGATGCGATGGGCTTTCCGGTTTCGATGTTCACGCCGATCTTTGCGCTTTCTCGCACCGTCGGATGGATCAGCCAGTGGCGAGAGATGATCGCCGATCCGACCCAGAAGATCGGGCGTCCGCGGCAGCTTTATATCGGTGAGCGGCAGCGCGACTATGTGCCGGTCGGCAAGAGGTAAACCCTTGCTGGTAAGGTCGCGCGCCCGGTATGCGTCCCCTTTTCCCGGGCGCGGTCCGGCCCGATGACGCGCGCTGCGCTCCGGGTGTGCCCAGCCCTGCGTTTGCGCGCGCCATTGCGATCAGCGCCGGATGCGATCAATGCCGGGGGTGACACCGGCAGCTTCACCGGCGTATCAAGAAATGCGGGGCGACCGGACGGCGGGGAGTGAGGCGGGATGAACATGCGGGCGGCGGGCGGTAAGGCCCAGGTGATTTCGGCGGAAGCAGCGGCGCAACTGGTTCGCCCCGGCATGTGGATCGACTACGGCGCGGGGCTTTGCCAACCCGACGTGTTCGACAAGGCGCTCGCCCTGCGCGCCGGGGAACTGACGGACGTCAAGATCAGGTGCTGCCTGTCGGCCCGTCCGCGCGCGGTCTTCGAGGATGCAGCCGGCGACAGCAGCTTTTACGGGCTGAGCCTTCATTTCTCGGGCTATGACCGGCGCAAGCACGATGCCGGACGGATCGGATACCTTCCCGTAAACCTTGGCGAGATCCCCGATTATTATCGCCGTTTCATTCCACCCGTCGATATCGTCGTGCTTCAGACCTGCCGGATGGATGAAAAGGGTTTCTTCAACTTCAGCGCCGCGAACCTGTGGCACCGTGCGATCATCGATCGGGCAAGATGCGTGATCGTCGAAGTCACCGACGGGCTGCCCTATTGCCTCGGGTTCGAGAACGGCGTCCATGTCAGCGAAGTCGACTACATCATCGAGGGAACAAACGAACCCGCTCCGGTGCTTCCCAACCCGCCGGCGTCCGAAGTCGATCGCGCCGTCGGTCGCCTGATCGCCGCAGAGATCGAAGATGGCGCCTGCCTCCAGATCGGGATCGGCGGCATGCCCAATGCGGTCTGCGCGGAACTGCTGCACAGCTCGGCGACCGATCTGGGGGTCCACACCGAGATGCTGACGGACGGGATCATCGCGCTTTACAAGGCGGGCCGGGTGAACGGTGCCCGAAAGCAGACCCATCAAGGCAAGATGACTTATTCCTTCGCACTCGGATCGCCGGAGCTCTATACCACGCTGAACGGCAACGACGATCTGCGGTGCCTGCCGGTCGATCACACCAACTTGCCGCAGAATATCCTGCTGAACGAACGGGTCGTGTCGATCAACAACACCACGCAAATCGACCTGCAGGGGCAGGCGGCATCCGAGTCCGACGGATTGCGGCACATCAGCGGAACGGGAGGCCAGTTGCAGTTTGTCCGAGGGGCCTACGCATCGAAGGGTGGCAAGACCTTCATCTGCCTGTCGTCGACCTATGACAAGAAGGGCGACCGGCGCAGCCGGATCGTCTTGAGCCTGACTCATGGAAACATTGTCACCACGCCGCGATCCGACGTGATGTTTGTCGTGACGGAATACGGCATCGTGAACCTCAAGGGCAAATCGGTGGCAGAGCGCGCGCAGGCGTTGATTTCCATCGCTCATCCCGACTTTCGCGAGGATCTCATGCGGCAGGCCCATGAACACCGGCTGATCCCCCGTGGATTCACGTTCTAGACGGTTCACTCATCCAGACATCTTCGGCCCACGTTCCCGTCCCGGAGATCAGGAAACGCCGTCGAGCGTTGTGACCGCCCGATAGCTTTCCGGGCGGCGGTCGCGAAAGACGCCCCATACCCTGCGAAGTTCTGCCACGGCGTCGAGATCGAATGTTGCGGTGACCACCTCTTGGGTGTTTCGCGATGCCTTTGCGGCCAGTTGGCCTGTCTGGTCGCAGATGAACGACGATCCGTAGAACGTCACCGAACGGCCGTCCGGGGCGGTTTCCGTTCCGATCCTGTTGGAGGCAACCACAGGCAGGATATTGGCGGCCGCGTGCCCGCGCATCACCATCTCCCAATGGGCGGCGCTGTCGTATGCGGGGGCCTCGGGCTCCGATCCGATCGCTGTCGGGTAGAGCAGCATTTCGGCGCCGCCAAGCGCCATGGCACGGGCCGCCTCGGGAAACCACTGATCCCAGCAGATGCCGACGCCAAGGCGCCCCGCCGCCGTTTCCCAGACCCGAAACCCAGTATCGCCGGGCGAGAAATAGAACTTCTCTTCATATCCCGGGTTCTGCGGAATATGCGTCTTGCGATAGTTTCCCAGCACCCGCCCGTCGGCGTCGATCATCGCAAGGCTGTTGAAATAGGCGCAACCCGCCCGTTCGAAATAGGACACCGGCAAGACGACACCCAGTTCCCGGGCAAGATCCGAGAACCGGGCGATGAGGGGGTGCCCGCTCATTGGGAGGGCCAGGTCGAAATACTCGGCGCGCTGCGTGATGCAAAAGTAGGGTGCCGCGAACAATTCCTGTATCAGGACCACGCCCGCGCCCGCGGCCACAGCCTGTCGCACCAGCGCCTCGGCGCGATCGGCGTTGGCGGGCAAGTCCCACGAGCAGGCGAATTGTGTGGCGGCAACGGAAATGGGGCGCATCGGATATTCCTTTGTTCGCGCTGAGTCTGGGGCCTTCCATGCGGCTTGGAAAGAGGTGTGACTTCTTCCGTGGCCGTGGAAAAGGAAAAAGCGCCAGCGTCAGCCCAGATGACGGCGAAGGAGTCCGCCCAGCGTCCCCGGTCTGCCCTGTGTGACGCTGGGATGGATATGTTCGGAACGGTCGCGACCGATCCGGCGCCGATGGCGCAGCAGAAACAGCCCCCCCCAGCTTCGCCACGTCCCGCAGGACGGTGCCTCCGGATCGCAGGGAAAGCGGGCCTGCCAGCGCGGGGGAAGTTGCAGGCCGCAGGCCTCGGCCCGCTCCAGCATCCAGACGAGCGGGATATTGGACAGCGGTCGCGCTGCGTGAAATCCCCCGAGCTGTCCACCGACATCCCCATGCCCGCCCCGAAACCACATCTGTTCCACGTTGCCCTGCCAGTCCGGGGGACTTTCCCACAAGACGGGGGCAAAGGCATCACGGGTTTCATTCAGGGCAAGGGCATGAAACCCGTGGCGGATCGCACGACCGAGGTGCGGGGTGTGAAAGGCGTGCCTGTGCTCGGTCAACATCCACAGCAGCGGCAAGCGCAGGCCCAGCGACTTGACCGTATCCCATACCCCGACCATTTCGATGCGGGCGTCGGCGTGGCAGAGCGCCGAAACGAAGGCCCGCGCCGCAGGATTGTCAGGGTCCATCTGATAGTGACGGTAGGCCAGGGTCACGTTGCGTTCCGTCGCCTCTTCCTGTCGGATCAGGCCGATGCGGTCGATCACGCCGGCGAGCGACCGGACGGCATAGGCCCCGCGCGAATAGCCGAACAGAAAGATCCGGTCCCCCGGGCGGTAGCGCGATGCGAGGAACCCGTAGGCCCGCCTGATCTGGCGATTGAGGCCCCTGCCCTGGATGACATCCTGTGCCTGCGTCCAGCTTGTCCACTGGATACCCGGCTCATAATAGAGCGAAAGCCCCTGCCGGCGCCCGCCTTCGCGCAGCAGCCGGAATGTCAGGCCGGCATTGGTTTCGGAGCCGGGCTGAAGCGAAGACATGGTCCCATCGAGAATGACGACGTGGTCGACCGGACCGCGCAGGTTTCCGTGCTGCGGTTCCGGCGGCGGCGAGCGCAGCGCGACAGGCGGGCGGCGCAGCCAACGGCCTATCCGGTCAAGCAGACGCAGCGGCGGCCTCCTCGAGCAAGGACCATACCCTGAACGGTGTGAAGGGCATGTCGGCAGACCCAACACCGCGCGGTGCAAGCGCGTCGCGCACCGCGTTGGCGAAGGCGGCGAGCGATCCGACGGTTCCCGCCTCGCCACAACCTTTCATGCCTAGCGCATTCGCGGTGGACGGCACCGGCTCGGTGACGAAACGCAGGAACGGCAGATCACCCGCCCGTGGCATCGCATAATCCATGAAACTCGCCGTCAGCAGCTGCCCGTTCCCGTCATGGACCGCATGTTCCATCAGCGCCTGGCCAAGGCCTTGTGCAACGCCGCCGTGAACCTGCCCCTCGACCAGTTGCGGATTGATGAGCGTGCCGAAATCGTCGACGGCCGTATAGCGCAAAACCGAGATGGCGCCGGTTTCGGGATCGACCTCGACCTCCGCGACATGGCACCCGTTCGGGTAGGACCGGCCGGCGAGTTTCGCCCGGGCCTCATGCACAAGCAGGTCGCTCCGGCCGCGCGTCCGGGCAAGGTCCACGGCCTCGGTGATCGTGAGCGTCCTGTTCGATCCCGGCAATCGGAACGTCCCGGCATCAAAGAGCGGGTCCGCGGTCTGGGTTTCGTCCGCAAGGAAGCCTGCGAGGGCCGCGATCATCACGTCGACCGCCGCGAGGGTCGCCGTCGTCTGGACCGTGACCGACCGCGACCCGCCCGTGCCGCCACCCCGCCCGATCTGGTCGCTGTCGCCCTGAACCACGCGGATCGCGCCGGCCGGGATCCCGGTCCGTTCGGACAGGAAACGGGCATAGACCGTCTCGTGTCCCTGCCCGTTCGATTGGGTTCCGACGAACAGAAGCACCGTTCCGTCCGGTGCGAATTCGATCCGGGCACCTTCGGACGGATCCCCGAGGATGGCCTCGACATAGACGCATTGGCCAAGACCCCGCAGCTTTCCCCGGGCCGCGCTGGCGTCCTTGCGCGCGGCGAAGCCCGCCACGTCAGCCTCTGCCATGGCCCGGGCCAGGATGCGGGGGAAATCCCCGACGTCGATATGCTCGCCCGTGGCCGTGTCATAGGGAAAATGCCGGATGACATTGCGAAGCCGCAACGCGAAAGGATCGACGCCCAGCACGCGGGCGGCATGGTCGATCGCCCGTTCGATGGTATAGATCGCCTCGGGACGGCCCGCCCCGCGATAGGCGTCGACCGGCGTCGTGTTGGTGTAGACGCCCCTGGCCGACATCGCCGCAAGCGGGATGTCATAGACGCCCGTCAACACCTTGGAGAAAAGCTCGGACTGGATCGGCTGCGCGAACTGCGAGTTGTAGGCCCCGAGGTTCGAAACCAGATCGACCTTGTAGGCTGTCACCCGATGGTCGGCATCAAACCCCAGTTCAGCCCAAGCCACCAGATCGCGGGCGCCATTGTCCGAAAGCATCGCCTCGGTGCGCGACGAGACCCAGCGAACCGGGCGGCCGAGCATGCGCGCCGCCTGGGCAATTGCGACATACTCGGGATAGGTCATGGCCTTCATGCCGAAGCCGCCGCCCACATCCGGGATGGTCACGCGTACGGCTTCGGTCGCCAGTCCCAGCATCCGGGCAAGCTCGGCCTTCTGCACCCAGACCCCCTGCCCGTTCACGCAAAGGTGCAACCGCGCGCCGTCCCATTGCGCCCATGCCGCGCGCGGTTCCACCGCATTCGCCATGACCCTGTTGTGCTGCACTTCCAGGCGGACACGATGCACCGAGGCCGCAAGTGCCGTTTCCACATCGTCGGGCGCGCCGATCGCCCAGTCATAGGCAAGATTTCCGGGCGCCTCCGGGTGCAGGTCCGGCCCGCCTTGCGCAAGCCCGAGCGACACGGGAAGGTCCGTGGTGTCGAAGTCGATCAGGTCGGCCGCGTCCTCGGCCAGGGCCGGATTGTCGGCCACGATCATTGCAACCGCTTCACCGACATAGCGCACACGGTCGCGGCAAAGAACGGGACGCTCGGGAAAGGCGCCGCGCGATCCGTCCCGGTTGGTGACGGTCGACGATTTCATCCCGATCCGCACGCCCGCGGCTTCCATATCCCCGGCCGCGAGCACCAGATGCACCCCAGGCAAAGCGCGCGCTGCCGACAGATCGAGCCGGGTTACAATCCCGTGTGCCGCGGCAGAGCGATAGAACATCGCATAGAGCGCACCCGGCGGGGCGGAATCGTCCACATAGCGCCCGCCCCCCGTCAGGAAGCGGTGGTCCTCGATGCGTCCCGGACCCTGCGCGTTTCCGAATTTCGCCATGCGTTGCGCCCCTTTGGCCCGTTCAGCCACAGGGTAACCTTCCGACGAAGTTTGTCCACCCGGACGGCGAAAGCCCGGTCCCGGGCCTATTCCCCGAGCGACAAGACCGTGGCGATCGAAAGCTCGCCAAATCCGTTGAAACGGGTGTTGGTGACGGTGGAATAGGCGCCCATGCTGTCGAAGATCACATAATCGCCTTCGGCAATCTCGGCGGCCAGTGTCATCTCGCCCGGAAGCCGGTCGATCGAGTCACATGTCGGACCAAAGACGACGAACGGGCGCGAGGCCCCTTCCCGTATCATTCCCTCGGGCGATAGAACGCGCGTCCGGTCCACCGTCCCCATGATCGGCATCTCGAGAAGCGAGCCGTAGACGCCATCATTGAGGAACACATGAACGCCGTCGCGCACGGCCTTGACCTGTGCCGCCACGCTGAAGGCATCCGCGACGAGGCCCCGTCCGGGTTCGCAGACAAGCCCGGGGCGTGCCGCGCCGAACGCCTCGTCAACCACGCGGTCGACGAGGGCAAAGATTGCATCGAGCGGCGGCGCCTCGTCCGCGATCCTGTGTGCCGGAAAACCACCGCCGACGTTCAGCCGCGCGATACGGACGCCCGCGCCGCGGGCGATGTCGGCGGCTGCCCGGATGTAATGTTCCCAGGCCGCCGGATCGGCGCATTGGGTGCCGGGGTGGAAGGTGATCGACGGAATGAAACCGGCATCCCGGATCTTGCGCAGAAGTTCGGTCGCAAGCTCGACCGTCGCCCCGAATTTCGCCCCGAAATTGTAGGTGCCCCCGACAACCGGCAACTTGAAGCGCACGCTGACTTCGGTGCCGGCCGCCGGAACCATCTCGACGAGTTTCGCCAGTTCCGAAGACGAGTCGACGGAATAGCTGTGAACGCCGGCCGCTACCGCAACGGCGATCTCCGAGCGCGACCGGACCGGGTTGTTGTAGTGCAGCGCCGCCTCCGGGCAGAGCCGCCGTATCAGGCGGATCTCGGCCGGCGAGGCGACGTCGAAGGCCGCAATGCCCGCAGCCGCAAGGTTCTCGATCACCGCTTCTTCCGGATTGGCCTTCACGGCATAGGTGACGAGGCCGGGAAATCCGTCGATAAACCGGCGCGCCAACGCCTGTAGCGCCGACGGCGAAAAGAACATGACCGGCGCTTCGGGCCGTGTGGTCCGGATGAAATCGGTCGGATTGGTCCAGATCGTTTTCGAGAGTCCCATCGGCGTATCCTTCTGCTCTGCCAACAAGACGCAAGCTTTTCTCTTGCCCCGGCTCGACGGGTCGGGAGACGCTTTGCGCGTTCATTCCACCCAAGGCCAGAAACGCATCTGCCGCCTCTTCCCTGCACGTTCAGGATGCCGGATATATATGACATATTCACCGATCAATTGGGTAGTTTTGTAGCGAATTTCCGTTATTATGACGTAACCATCTGGAATTTTGTATGGACGAACTCGATCGCAACATCGTCAGCCTTCTCGCCGCCGACGCCCGCATGTCCGTCGCCACGTTGTCGCGCCGCCTGAAGGTTGCCCGCTCGACGATCCAGACCCGACTTGAGCGCCTCGAGACCACAGGGGTGATCGTGGGCTATACGGTCCGGCTGGGCGAGGCGGCGCGCGAGGGGCGGCTCAGGGCGAGTGTCCTTCTGACCGTCGAACCGCGAGCCCAAGCCAACATCCTGACCCGGCTCAAGGCGATCCCGGAGGTCGAGCGCGTCTCCACGACATCCGGCAGGTTCGATCTGCTGTTGCAGATCGCCGCGCCCTCGACCAAGCTTCTGGATGACATTCTGGATCAGATCGGGGCCATGACCGGCGTGCGGTCTTCGGAAAGCCTGATCCACCTCTCGACACGGATCGACAGGGCGGTTTGAGATGAGCGAGACCCGGGAAGAGGCGTTGCTGCGGACGTCAGAGGTTTACCGCAGGCTGCGGGCCGATGCGCTTCCCGAGCGCAGTGCGGCGGCGATTGATCTGTCGCGCGACGCGACGCCGCCCGATACGGCGCGCGCGGTTGCCCAGGCCATTGCCCCGAAAGAGGCCGAACTGCCGCCGCCCGGCCCCGGCTTCGTCCGCAGGATGCTGACACGACGTCCCGATACGCGCGAAATAGCCCTGCTCGTCGTGGTCGCCGCGGCGCTGGTCCTGAGCCGCGGCTAGGCCGGGCTTTTCCTCGGGCGTCTGGCGCGCTAGACAACCCGCAACAATGCGGGATGCAGAAGATGGCGATGGAAAAGACGTTCGATGCCGCCGAGGCCGAGACCCGGCTTTACCGCGCCTGGGAACAGGCCGGGGCGTTCAAGGCGGGGGCGAATGCCTCGCGCGACGACACGTTCTGCATCATGATCCCGCCCCCGAACGTGACGGGTTCGCTGCACATGGGGCATGCGTTCAACAATACGCTCCAGGATATCCTGGTGCGCTGGCATCGGATGCGCGGCTTCGACACCTTGTGGCAACCAGGCCAGGATCACGCGGGCATCGCCACGCAAATGGTGGTGGAGCGTGAACTGGCGCGCCAGGGCAGCCCGGGCCGGCGCGAGTTGGGACGCGAGGCTTTTCTCGAAAAGGTCTGGGAGTGGAAGGAGCAGTCGGGCGACACGATCATCGGGCAGTTGAAGCGCCTTGGCGCCTCCTGCGACTGGTCGCGCAACGCCTTCACCATGTCCGGCAACTTTCCCGATGCCGTGATCAAGGTCTTCGTCGACCTCTACGACAAGGGTCTGATCTATCGCGGCAAACGTCTCGTGAACTGGGATCCCCATTTCGAGACGGCGATCAGCGATCTCGAGGTCGAGAACATCGAGGTGAAGGGTCACATGTGGCACTTCAAGTATCGCCTCGCCGGTGGCGAAACCTACCGCTACATCGAAAAGGACGCCGAAGGCACGATCGTGGTGGACGAGGTGCGCGACTACATCTCGATCGCCACCACACGCCCCGAGACGATGCTGGGCGACGGCGCGGTCGCGGTTCATCCCTCGGACGAAAGATATGCGCCCATCGTCGGCAAGCTGTGCGAAATTCCGGTCGGACCGGACGAGCACCGCCGCCTGATCCCGATCATCACCGACGAATACCCCGATCCGGCCTTCGGTTCGGGCGCGGTCAAGATCACCGGGGCGCACGACTTCAACGACTATGCCGTTGCGCAGCGTAATGGCATCCCGCTCTACCGCCTGATGGACACCAAGGGAATGATGCGGGCGGATGGCGCAGACTATGCCATCGATGCCGCCAAGGCCCAGGCCATCGTCGGTGGCGCCGCCTTCAGCGAGGTAGAGGTCGACGCGATCAATCTCGTTCCCGACGAATACCGCGGTCTAGACCGGTTCGAGGCCCGCCGGCGCATCGTCGAGGCGATCACCGCCGAGGGCCTGGCCGTCACCCTGCCGGACGCCGAGGGTGCGCAGATCCCCTTCGTCGAGACGAAGCCCATCATGCAGCCGTTCGGCGACAGATCGAAGGTCGTGATCGAACCGATGCTGACCGACCAGTGGTTCGTCGATACCGCAAGGATCGTGCAGCCGGCGATCGACGCAGTGCGCAACGGCGATACCGTGATCCTGCCGGAGCGCGATGCGAAGGTCTACTTCCACTGGCTTGAGAACATCGAGCCCTGGTGCATCAGCCGCCAGCTCTGGTGGGGCCACCAGATCCCCGTCTGGTACGGGCTGAACCTCTTCACGCGCGCGGCTCACCTGCCGTCGGGCGATCTTGACGAAGTCGATCTTCTGGCGCTTCTGCTCGATGGCGGGATCGTCCATGCCGGGGCGCATCATCACTGCGCCGCCAGCTTCGAAGGCGTCACGGACCAGTTCCATGCCGACATCGCCTCGCTTCCCGTCCCGCTGAACGCTGCACGCGTCATCGAGGTCGCCAGCAAGGACGAGGCCATGGACGCGTTGGCGCGCAGCCTCGCCGACTACAACCTGTCGCAAGACCCCACACACCTGATCTATCCGGTCTGGCGCGATCCGGACGTGCTCGATACCTGGTTTTCCTCGGGGCTCTGGCCGATCGGCACGCTGGGATGGCCGCAGGATACACCGGAGTTCAGGCGATACTTCCCCACCACCACCCTGGTGACCGGGTTCGACATCATCTTCTTCTGGGTCGCCCGGATGATGATGATGCAGCTTGCCGTGGTGAACCAGGTGCCGTTCCGGACCGTCTATGTGCATGCCCTGGTTCGGGACGAGAAGGGCAAGAAGATGTCCAAATCGCTCGGCAACGTTCTCGATCCGCTCGATCTGATCGACGAATACGGCACGGATGCGGTCCGCTTCACGCTGACGGCGATGGCGGCGATGGGGCGTGACCTGAAATTGTCGACCGCGCGCATCGCGGGCTACAGGAATTTCGGCACGAAACTCTGGAACGCCTGCCGCTTTGCCGAGATGAACGGGGTCTGGCAGGACCATGCCACGCAGCCGGGCCCGCCCGCTGCCTCGGCCACTGTCAACCGCTGGATCATCGGCGAGACGGCGCGCGCCCGGGCCGACGTGGACGCGGCCCTTGCCGACTACCGCTTCGACCATGCCGCGACCGCGCTCTACGGCTTTGTCTGGGGCAAGGTCTGCGACTGGTATGTGGAATTCGCAAAACCCCTGTTCGACGGCGATCTCGCCGGCGAAACCCGCGCGACGATGGCCTGGGTGCTCGACCAGTGCATGGTCCTGCTCCACCCGATCATGCCCTTCATCACCGAGGAATTGTGGCACACCACGGGTCAGCGCCGCAAAATGCTCGTCCACGCCGATTGGCCGACCTATGGAGAAGAACTCGTCGATCCCGATGCGATGCAGGAGATGCACTGGGTAACCGGGCTGATCGACGAAATCCGCTCGGTGCGGGCGCAGATGCATGTTCCCGTCGGGCTGAAGCTCGACATGCTCCAGCTTTCGCTCGATGCCGCCGGACGCGCGGCCTGGAGCCGCAACGAGGCGTTGATCAAGCGCCTCGCCCGGATCGAGACGCTCGCGAAAGCCGACCGCGCGCCGAAAGGCGCCCTGACCGTCGCGGTCGAGGGCGGCGTCTTTGCGATCCCGCTCGACGGGATCATCGACATCGCGGCGGAAAAGGCGCGCCTGACGAAAACGCTGGAAAAATTGGAGAAAGACCTGACCGGGCTGCGCGGTCGGCTCGCCAATCCGAACTTCCTCGCCTCGGCGAAAGAGGATGTGGTGGACGAGACGCGCGAAAAGCTCGAACAGGGGGAAGACGAGGCGGCGAAACTGCGCGCGGCGCTCACCCGCCTTTCCGAAGTCGGCTGAACTCTTCTGTTCTCAAATATCCTCGGGGGGAGGCCTGCGGCACGCAGGCCGTCGGGGGGCAGACAGCCCCCCGCCTTGCCCGGGCTGGAACCGGGTCGGTCCCTCTCCCGCCCGCACGGGGTCAGCCGGGCCAGGGCGGGAACCCGTCCGTCGGCCGCGCCGCCGCCGATCCGCGTTTGCGCCGGGCCCGGTGCCAAGGCTGGACGGAACGGCGGATTTGCGCTTCTGATGGTGCCATGACCGGCCCCCGTTTCACCCCGATTGCCACCGCGCTTTCCGCCAGCGTGCCCTTCATCGGCCCCGAGGCCCATGAGCGATCGAGGGGACGTCGCTTCACCGCACGGCTCGGGGCCAATGAAAGCGTGTTCGGCCCGTCGCCCGCAGCCGTTGCGGCGATTGCGGCGGCGGCCGAAGAGGCCTGGATGTATGGCGATCCCGAAGTGCACGAGTTGCGCGCGGCCCTGGCTCGGCATCACGGGATCCCGGCCGAAAACATCGTCGTCGGTGAAGGGATCGACGGCCTCCTTGGCCTGCTGGTCCGCCTGATTGTCGCGCCCGGCGATCCGGTCGCAACCTCGGACGGCGCCTATCCGACCTTCAATTTTCATGTCGCGGGCTTCGGTGGCGTGGTGCACAAGGTGCCCTACGCCGGTGATCACGAGGATCCCCAGGCGCTCATCGACCGCGCGCGCGAAACCTCGGCAAAGCTGATCTACCTTGCCAATCCGGACAATCCGATGGGCTCGTGGCACCGCGCGGACATCCTCGAGCGGATGGTTGACGCGGTGCCTGAAGGTTCGCTGCTGGTTCTGGACGAGGCCTATGTCGATCTGGCCCCCGAGGGCGTTGTCCCCCGGATCGAGGCGGATGATCCGCGCGTTATCCGGTTGCGCACCTTCTCCAAGGGCTATGGCCTGGCTGGCCTGCGCGTCGGCTATGCGATCGGCGCGGCCGACCTGATCGGCGCCTTCAACAAGGTGCGCAACCACTTCGGCGTCGGCCGGATCGCACAGGCCGGAGCGCTGGCGGCCCTCGCCGACCAGGATTGGCTCTCCAGAACCAGACGCGACGTCGCCGTGTCCCGGGCGGGGCTTGCGGACCTGGCCCGGGCGAACGGGCTTTTACCGCTGCCCTCGGCCACGAATTTCGTGACGATGGATTGCGGGCGAAACGGCGACTTCGCCCGGGCGGTGACGCGGGGCCTGCTCGCACGCGGCATTTTCGTCAGGATGCCTTTCGTCGCGCCGCAAGACCGGTGCATCCGCGTCAGTTGCGGCCAACCGGCCGATCTGGAGGCGTTCGGCGCAGCCTTGCCCGCAGCCCTCGCTGAAGCTTCCGGCTGACGGAATCGTGTCTTTACTTTCGGCCGCGTGCTGCCGACACACGACCCGTGGCAGCGGCCAGCCCGTTGCAAGAACGGGGAGATGCGTGGATGAAGATGTTCGGTCTGATGGCACTGATCCTTGCCGGATCCGCAGGCTCCGTGCTGGCGCAGGACGGCGGCGGAATGCCGATGATGCATGAAATGGACGGGATGGCCATGATGATGGCGCCCGAGGGGGCCTCTGCCGCGACACAAGGCTATGTCGATGCGATGAACGGCATGAACATGGCGATGATGACGCCCTACACGGGCGATGCAGATGTCGACTTCATGCGCGGAATGATCCCGCATCACCAGGGCGCCGTCGATGCCGCCAGGGTCGTGCTGCAATACGGAACCGACCCCGAGGTGAGGGCCTTCGCCGAAAAGGTCATCGCGGCGCAGGAGGCCGAGATCGCCTGGATGAACGATTGGCTGGCAGCCAAGGGCCAGTAGGCGGCCCAGCGACGATTCCGGCGGCGGCGAAGTTGGCTCATGCCCCGGCGATGATCCGGGCGGCGGCGTCGAGTGCGCCCGCACCATGCGGGATCCGCAGGGCGCATAGTCCGGCCTCCATCACGCCGAGCGCGCCAAGCGTCATGTGCGCATTCACATGGCCCATGTGGGCCACGCGAAGAAAACCGTCCCCGGCGGCATCGCCCGGCGCGGACATTCCCAGACCGATGCCGAGGGTCACGCCCGCCTCGCGCTCGGTCCATTCCCGCAGTCGGGTGGCATGGGGCGCGCCAAGTCGTGCAGCCGTCACCGATCGGCCGCGATCGACCGGATCGGCCACGTTCATCGCGATCGCCGGGTGCCCCTGCCCCCAGGCATCGAATGCGGCCCAGACGGCGCGCGCCAGCGTCTCGTGGCGCGCCCAGATCGCCGGAAGGGTTTCCTCGGCGATCATGTTCAGCGCCTCGCGCAGACCAAAAAGATGGTGGGTCGGCGCGGTGCCACAGAAATGCTGCCAGAATTCGGGCCCTTCGGCGCGCGGCGTCCAGTTCCAGTAGGGGGTGCGCAGGTCCGCATCGCGGCACCGATCGGCCGCACGGTCGGAAAACCAGACAAAGGCAAGCCCCGGCGGCGTCATCAGCCCCTTCTGGCTGGCCGCGACCGTCACATCGACGCCCCAGTGGTCCATCCGGTACTCGTCACACCCGAGCGAGGCGATGCAGTCGACCGCCAGAAGGGCGGGATGGCCCGCAGCATCCAGAACCGCACGCAGCGCCGGCACGTCGGTGCGCACGGAACTGGCCGTATCGACCTGCGTGACCAGCACGGCACGGATCTCGTGGGCCGTGTCGGCGCGCAGGGCAGCCTCGACCCGCGACATCTCGATCGGGCGCGCCCCGAAGTCGAGAAGGTCGGCCTCGATCCCCATCGCGCGCGCGGACTCGCACCAGCTCAGTCCGAAACGGCCGGTTGCCAGCACCAGCGCGCGGTCCCCGCGCGAGAACATGTTGGCGTTCGCGGCCTCCCAGCCGGCGTGCCCATTGCCGATGTAAAGCGCGACCTGGCCGGTCGTGCCGGCCACCGTCTTCAGATCCGGCCAGAGCGTCGCGACCATCTCGTGCAGCGCGCCCGCATAGATGTTCGGCGCGCCCCGGTGCATCGCCTGCAACACCCGTTCGGGCATCGTGGACGGGCCAGGGATCGCCAGATAGGGCCGACCGTTCGCAAGCGACATCGCAGACTCCGCATCAGGGATGCGGTTGCGTAAGGCCCTGTTTGCGCAAGGTCAATGCAGGCTGGTTGTGGCCGCCCACGGACGTGCCTATCTTCGGGGATCGGCGGAGGACGGGATGACGGGCGAACGGGCGACGGACAGGGTTGTGATCGGGTTGGAGGGGGTGGATGCGCTTGCTTTCCTGCAAGGTCTGGTGACGAACGACCTGCGCGGGCTGGAGGCCGGACCGGGTATCGTGTGGACGGCGATGCTGACACCTCAGGGCAAGTATCTCGCGGATTTCTTCGTGGTGCGCACAGGCGATGACCTGGTCATCGACGTCAAGGCCGATCTGGCTGCGGGGTTGTCGAAAAGGCTTGCGATGTATCGGCTGCGGGCGGATGTGCGGATCACGGAACGGCCGATCAATGTCCTGCGCGGGCTTGGCGACCCTCCGGCCGGCGCGCTGGCGGACCCACGCCATCCCGCACTCGGCTGGCGCGCCTATGGCGGGACGACCGGCGATGCGCCCGCGATAGACTGGGACGCGATCCGCGTGGAACACCTGATCCCCGAGTCGGGGAGCGAACTGATCCCCGACGACAGCTACATCCTCGAGCACGGGTTCGAGCGGCTGCACGGCGTCGATTTCCGCAAGGGTTGCTATGTCGGCCAGGAAGTGACGGCGCGGATGAAACACAAGACCGAGCTGCGCAAGGGACTGGCACGGGTGCGCCTCGCCGGCGATCCGGCGGACGACACTGCGATAACGGCGGGTGGCAAGCCGGTCGGGACGCTTCATACCCGGTCCGGCGACCGCGCTCTCGCCTATCTGCGCCTTGACCGGGCAGAGGGTGA
>CAVOXQ010000004.1:0-156424 GCA_963700485.1 uncultured Alphaproteobacteria bacterium | reverse complement strand
AATTGCCGCAAGGCGAACAGATAGGTTCCCAGCGCCACGCCCCCGCAGGCGCGCGACTGCACCGCGCTCGTGCCGATCTTCTGCATCGAGACCATGGTGAACACCGTTGCAAAGGCCTCGATCTCCTTTTCGTAGACCTCGCGATGGGCCTCCACCGTCACATCGCGCCCGGTCAGCCCGGTGCCCCCGGTGGTCAGAACCACATCAATCGCCGGGTCTGCGCACCAGCGACGCAGGTGGGCGGCGATCGCCGCCTGATCGTCCCGTTCCATCGCGCGCGCGGCCAGCACATGGCCCGCGTCGATCAGGCGGTCGACAAGTGCATCGCCCGATCGGTCGTCCTCCAGGGTGCGGGTGTCGGACACCGTCAGGACGCCGATGCGGACCGGCACGAACTCGCGGCTTTCGTCGATCCTGCTCATCGCGCCATCTCCCCTGACACCCCGAAAGGCCGCCATGTTCCAATCGCGCCAGTGCATCCCCCATGGATCCCTGTCATCGCGCACCCTCCCGCAATCTGGCCTGAAGCGAGAGCAGGTCCGCCCAGGCCTCGCGCTTTGCCTCGGGGTTGCGCAACAGATAGGCGGGGTGGGTCATCGGCAGGACCGGGCTGCCAAGCGCTTCGCGCCAGATGCCGCGCAGTCGCGTGATCCCCTTCGTGCCGAACAGCGCCGACAGGGCGTGTTGCCCATCATCACGATCACGTCGGGGTGGGCGAGCTCGATGTGCCGTTCGACGAAGGGCAGCATCATCGCGATCTCGTCCGGTGTCGGGTCGCGGTTCTGCGGCGGGCGCCACACCATCACATTGGTGATGTAGATCGCCGCGCCAGGTCGGGGCGACGTCCTGCCAAGCCCGATGGCCGCGAACATCCGGTCGAGCAATTGCCCCGCCCGGCCGACAAAGGGCCGGCCCTCCAGATCCTCCTCGCGCCCCGGCGCCTCGCCCAGGATCAGCACGCGCGCTCCCGGCACCCCATCGGCGAACACCAGCGACTTGGCGCCCCGCTTCAATTCGCAATGTTCAAAGGCGGCCAGCGCCTCGTGCAGCTGCTCGAGCGTCGCGCAGCCTTGCGCCGCCGCCCGTGCCGCGGCAACCGGATCGCCGGCCAGTGCCGCGGCGGGGCTTGCGGAAACCGGCAGCGGTTCTGCCTGCGCGACGACTGCGGCCTCAACCGCCTGATACCGGCTCAGCGGATCATCACAGATCGCCTCGTCCGCGCCAAGATCGACCTGCCAGGCCAGCGCCGCGAGTGCCGTTTGAAATTCCAGTCCCGAGTCCATGGGGATCAGGGTATGCCTCCCTCGGGCGCGGGTAAACCGCTTGTTCCATCGACAGGCGCAACCTATAACCGGCGCCAGCGACAGGAGGCCCCATGACATTCCGCGCCCGCCACCTTCTCGGCATCGAGCATCTCGCACCGGACGAGATCCGCACCGTGCTCGATCTGTCCGAACGCTACGTCGATCTGAACCGCCGCACGATCAAACACACCGATGTTCTGGCGGGCATGACCCAGATCAACATGTTCTTCGAGAATTCGACCCGCACCCAGGCGAGTTTCGAATTGGCCGGAAAACGGCTCGGCGCGGATGTGATGAAGATGTCGGTCGCCCATTCATCGGTGAAAAAGGGCGAGACGCTGATCGACACCGCGCTGACGCTGAACGCGATGCAGCCTGACCTGCTGGTGGTGCGGCATCCGTCGTCGGGCGCGGTCAACCTGCTGGCGTCCAAGGTCAATTGCGCCGTCCTGAACGCGGGCGACGGGCGGCACGAACACCCGACCCAGGCCCTGCTCGATGCGCTGACCATCCGCCGCGCCAAGGGCCGCATCCAGCGGCTGACCGTGGCGATCTGCGGCGACATCGCCCACAGCCGGGTTGCCCGGTCCAACCTGATCCTGCTGGGCAAGATGGAAAACCGCATCCGCCTGATCGCACCCGCCAACGCTGATGCCCTCGGGTGTGGCCGACTTTGGCTGCGAGGTCTTCGACGACATGGCCGAGGGGCTGAAGGGCTGCGACGTCGTGATGATGCTGCGTCTTCAGAAAGAGCGGATGGATGGCGGCTTCATCCCGTCCGAGCGCGAATACTACCACCGCTACGGGCTGGACGCCGAAAAGCTGCGCCATGCGCATCCCGATGCCATCGTCATGCACCCCGGCCCGATGAACCGCGGGGTCGAGATCGACGGCGAACTGGCCGACGACATCAACCGTTCGGTGATCCAGCATCAGGTCGAAATGGGGGTCGCGGTCCGCATGGCCTGCATGGAACTTCTGGCCCGCAACCTGAAGGCGGAGCGCGGGCGTCAGGCCGCCGAGGTCGTGGCATAAGGGCGACAGTGGCGCGATTGCCGCCCCACCCTCGGATTGACACCAGCCTTCGCGGATTGACACCATGCAAGCTTGCCGCCACCTCGCGTCTGGAACCATGACCGGACCGGTCGGGACATTTTTGAGAGGATCGTTGCGATGCGCGTTGCCCGCCTGCTTTTGACACTCGGTGCCCTCGCGGCGACGTCCCATACAGCGACCGCGCAAGTCGCGGCCGACCTCGCCAAGAAGCTGTCGAACCCGATCGCCAGCCTGATATCCGTGCCGTTCCAGTACAACTACAACGACGGTTTCGGCGATGGCGACGGCCAGCAAAGCTACATCAACATCCAGCCCGTCATTCCGATCTCGATCGGCGAAAACTGGAACCTGATTTCACGCACGATCCTTCCGGTGGTGAACCAGAGCGATTTCACGCCCGACAACGACAGTCAGACCGGGCTTGGCAACATCACCCAGAGCTTTTTCTTTTCGCCGAAAGAGCCCACGAAGGCCGGCCTGATCTGGGGTGTCGGCCCCGTGCTGCAAATCCCGACCGCCACGGATGGCATCGCGCCGAACCAGTGGGGCGCGGGTATCACGGGCGTAGCCCTGAAACAGGCCAACGGCTGGACCTACGGTGCCCTGGCGAACCATGTGTGGTCGATCGGCAAGAGCGATCAGTATGGCGACTCGTCCAACACGTTCCTGCAACCCTTCCTCACCTATACGACGAAGAAGTCCACATCCTTTTCCGTGGACACCGAGTCGACCTACAACTGGGAAACCGAGGAATGGTCTGTGCCGATCAACATGTCGGTCTCGCACGTCGTCAAGGTTTCCGGCAAGCCCGTGCAGTTGAAGGCCGGCGCGCGGTACTGGGCCGACAGCCCCGAAGCGGGCCCCGATGGCTGGGGCGCGCGGCTTGAAGTCACCTATCTGTTTCCCAAGGGCTGATCGGGACGCGCCGGCAGTTGCCCCGCCGGCGCGACCTCGCCTATGGTCGGGCGCATGATCCTTCATTTCGCCAACGCCCGCCTGATCGACCCCGAGGCCCTGACCGATACGTCGGCAGCCTGACTGTCACGAACGGGATCATCGCGGCGCGTGATGGCGCAGCCCCCAAGGGCGCTACCATCATCGAATGCGCGGGCCGCTGCCTCGCCCCCGGCATCGTCGATATCGGGGTGAAGATCGGCGAACCGGGCGAGCGGCATCGGGAATCCTTCCGCTCCGCCGGCCTCGCGGCGGCGGCGGGCGGCGTGACCACGATCATCGCGCGACCCGATACAGACCCCCCGATCGACACGCCGGAAACCCTGGAATTCGTGACACGCCGCGCCGCCGACGGCTCGCCCGTCCGGATCCGGCACATGGCCGCGCTGACCAAGGGCCGCGACGGCCGCGAGATGACCGAGATCGGATTCCTGCGCGATGCCGGCGCCGTGGCCTTCACCGATGCCGACCGTGTGGTTGCCGACAGCAAGGTGATGGCGCGCGCGCTGACCTATGCCCATTCGCTCGGCGCGCTCGTGATCGCCCACCCGCAGGATCCCGACCTCAGCCGTGGCACCGCCGTCACCTCGGGCAAGTTCGCCTCGTTGCTGGGCCTGCCCGGCGTGCATCCGATGGCCGAACGCATGGGGTTCGACCGCGACATGGGGCTCGTCGAGATGACGGGCGCGCGCTACCATGCCGACCAGATAACCTCGGCCCGCACGCTGCCCGCCCTCGCGCGGGCCAAGGCCAACGGGCTCGACGTGACGGCCGGCGTGTCGATCCATCACCTGACGCTGAACGATCTCGACGTCGGCGACTACCGGACCTTCTTCAAGCTTTCCCCCCCGCTGCGGGCCGAGGATGATCGCATCGCGGTCGTCGAGGCGGTGGCCTCGGGTCTGATCGACATCATCTCGTCGTTTCACACGCCGCAGGACGAGGAATCCAAGCGCCTGCCGTTCGAGGAAGCCGCCGCGGGTGCCGTTGCGCTGGAAACCCTGCTGCCGGCGGCGATGCGCCTCTATCATGCCGGCGCGCTGGGTCTGCCGCAGCTATTCCGCGCCATGGCGCTCAACCCGGCCCGGCGCCTCGGGCTTTCCCATGGCAGCCTGGCCCTGACCGGCCCCGCCGATCTTGTCCTCTTTGATCCCGACGCACCCTTCCTTCTCGATCGGGCAACGCTGCGATCGAAATCCAAGAACACGCCGTTTGACGGGCAGCGGATGGAAGGTAAGGTTCTCGGCACCTGGGTCGGCGGCGTTCAGGTCTTCAAGGGATCGCACTGACATGCCCGAGTTCAGCAGCGCGCCCGCCACATTGGTGCTGGTCGCGACCCTGGCCTACCTTCTGGGGTCGATCCCCTTCGGATTGCTGATCACCCGCGCCCTCGGGCTTGGCGACCTGCGGCGGATCGGGTCGGGCAACATCGGCGCGACCAACGTGTTGCGGACCGGAAACAGGGGGGCCGCAGCGGCCACGTTGCTGCTGGATGCGGCCAAGGGCGGCGTCGCGGTGCTTGTCGCGCGCGACATGGTGGGGGATGATGCGGCGCAGGTCGCGGCGCTCGCGGCCTTTCTCGGCCATCTCTTTCCGGTCTGGCTTGGTTTCAGGGGCGGCAAGGGGGTGGCCACGTTTCTTGGCACGCTGCTGGCGCTCGCCTGGCCCGTGGGTCTGGCCGTCTGCGCCACCTGGGCAGCCACGGCGGCGATCACGCGCTTTTCCTCGCTTTCTGCCCTGGTCGCGGCCGCGCTCTCGCCGGTCTGGCTCCTGCTGTTCGGGCATGCCCAGATGGTTGGGCTTGCCGTGCTGCTCGCGGGCCTCGTCTTTCTGCGCCACTCCGCCAACATCGCCCGCCTGCGCGCCGGAACCGAACCGCGCATCGGCGCCAGATCCACCTGATTTCGCAAAGAGGAAACCACGCATGCGTCGCTTCGCCCTTGTCCTTTGTGCCACCGCCCTGCCGACCCTCGCCGCCGCAGATGTCGACGGTATTCTCGCGGAGGCGGCCCAGGCCTGCACCGCGCAGGACAACGGCACCTTCACCTCGGACGGCGCGGTCAAGCAGATCGACCTGACGGGCGATGGAACCCCCGACACGGTCGTGGACGAGGCGCTGTTCAAGTGTTCCACCGCGGAAAGCCTCTACGGCGGCACGGGCGGCAGCATGGTTCACTTCCTGGTGGGCGAGCACGAGACGGCACGCCTCGTTCAGGGCTGGGATACCGCGAATTGGGCCGGCAGCACGATCATCCTTCTGTCGCTCCATGGCGGCGAATGTGGCGGCGCGGGTGTCGATGCCTGTTTCGAGGCGATGACCTGGGGCGCCAACAGCTTTGTCAGCGTCCGTCCTGCCGGGCCGTGAGGCCGCCTGCGGGCAGGCATCGGTTGCCCCGACAGCAGAATGACGGCAAACTTGTTTTCGGGCGATCGCCGGGGGCGGCATGGCGTGGCAAGGGTAGGACCATGGGTTTTTCGGAAGCGATCCGATCGGCATTCAACAAATACGTCACCTTCTCGGGCCGCGCGCGGCGCTCCGAATACTGGTGGTTCGCGCTGTTCTGCATCCTGGGCAACATCGTCGCGGGCATAGTCGATGCAGCCTTTTTCGGCATCGACATCACCACCTCGTCCGATGAGGTCGTGGCGATCGCGCCTTCGGTCGTCGGCGGCATCTTCTCGCTCGCCGTCTTCCTGCCCTCGCTTGCCGTGACGGTCCGCCGCCTGCACGACTCCGGGCGCTCGGGCTGGTGGCTGCTGATCATCCTGATCCCGGTGATCGGCATCCTGGTGCTGCTCTACTGGATGATCAGGCGCGGCGATGTCGGAGACAATGCCTTCGGGCCCGATCCGATCGAGGGTGCCTCGGGCCTGCCGCCGGCGATCCGAAGCTAAAGGCTCGTCGCCTCGTAGACCGGGGCGATCCGCCCACCCCACGGCCCCTCGAACCGCTCGATCAGCATGTCCGCCTGCACCCTGCCGGTTGCGACCGACTGCGCCAGCACGTCGAGATAGCCCGCCTCGTCAGTGCGCCCGGCGCCCGCGCGCGCCCGCGCGCGCAGGCCGTGCTGCGACAGCGCGACCGCTTCGCGCGCGAGGTCGAGCAGCTTCACGCCCCCCACCTCAGCCTGCAAGGCGGCGACACTCGCGGCCACGCGCAACCCCTCGCGGGTCGCCTGATCGAGGCCCTTCACGAGATCCCAGGCGGCATCCAGCGTGCCCTGATCGTACATCAATCCCACCCAGAACGCCGGCAGGGCGTCAAGGTGCGCGGCATCGCCGCAATCGGCCCCGCGCATCTCGATGTATTTCTTCACCCGCGCCTCGGGAAAGACCGTCGTCATGTGGTCGGCCCAGTCGCTCAGCGTCGGCTTCTCGCCGGGCAGCGCGGGCAATTCGCCCTTCAGGAAATCACGGAAAGACTGCCCCAGCGCGTTGACGTAGCCGCCATCGCGATAGACGAAGTACATCGGCACATCCAGCACCCAGTCGACATAGCGCTGGAACCCCATCCCTTCCTCGAAGACGAAGGGCAACATCCCGGTGCGGCTGTCGTCCAGACCACGCCAGATGCGCGAGCGCCAGGACTTGTGGCCATTCAGCCTGCCCTCGAAAAACGGCGACGAGGCGAAGAGCGCGGTCGCCACCGGCTGCAACGCCAGCGCCACGCGCAGCTTCTTCACCATGTCCTGTCTCCGAACCATAGTCGAGGTTCACCTGGACCGTGCAGGTGCGATACATCATCTGCGTGCCATGGGTGCCGACCCGGCCCATGTAGTCGGTCATCAGCCGATAGCGACCCTTGGGCATCACCGGCATCTGGTCGTGCGTCCATTCCGGCGCGGCCCCGATCCCCATGAAGCGAATGCCCAGTGGCCCGGCGATCTCCGCGACTTCGGCAAGGTGCCCTGCCGTCTCGGCGGCCGTTTCGTGCAGCGTCGCGACAGCCGCCCCCGACAATTCGAACTGGCCGCCCGGTTCAAGGCTGATGTTCGCCTCGCCCCGCATCAGGCCGATCACGTTCCCGCCCTCGCGCACCGGGGTCCAGCCATGGCGCGCCTCCAGTCCGGCGAACAGCGCGCTGATCGACCGCTCGCCCGCATAGGGCAGAGGCAAGCGGGACTCGGTGAGCCAGCCGAATTTCTCGTGTTCGGTGCCGATCCGCCAGGCCGAGGCCGGCTTGGAGCCGGACTCCATGTATTCCACCAGCTGCTCATACCGCTCGATCGGGCCGCCGCCGGATTGTGGGATGGACATGGGGGCGCTCCGATCTCGTCAGTCTGTCACGGCTGCAAGACCTGCGGCGTCGCGACGCCCAAGTCAAGGGCGTCTAGACCGAAGGGTTCAGTTACTCACGAGCATCGGCCGGCCCCTGTCGCGCCGCCAGACAACGCCTTCGCGGCCGTCGTCTGCGGAAGCGGCAACGAGCACCTGCGTGTCCAGTCCGGGCAAGGCGGCAAAGGCATCGAACAACTTGTCCGAACCTTCCGCCGCCATGGGGATCAGCACGGCCTGCCCGTCGGATTGCTTGAGCCGCCAGAGCCGGTGGCCATGAACCACCATCACCCGCAATTCCACCAGATCGGGCAAGGCAACGAACCCGCCGAACGTCGGCCCCAGATAGCCGACCTGCCCTTCGTCCACCTCGACGACGCCCGGCGCATCGACCTGCCGGTGAAACCGCAGCCGACGCACCGCCTGCACAGCCCAGATCGCACCCAGACCAAGAACGACGATCCCGATCGGGAACAGCACATATCCCCCGAGCAACATCAGCCATACCCCGACGAAGCCCGCGACCCCAGCCGCGCCCACCTCGCTCCAGCGGCGCAGGCCCGCCATCGCCTCGTCCCGGATCAGGGCCATCGCTGTCGCCTCACGTCCAGTCTCCAAGCGCCGATTGCCAGAGCACGAGCGCCGCCACCGCTGCCGTATCGGCCCGCAGGATGCGCGGGCCCAGTCCGATCGGCACCACCTGCGGCATCGCGGCAAGCCTGCGCCGTTCAGGTTCCGAGAAACCGCCCTCCGGTCCGATCAGGACGGCCCAGGGCGCACCGGCAGGCATGCCGGGCGGCATCCCGGCATGGCCCGCGCGCGCCTCGTCGCACCACAGGATGCGCCGCTCTGGTTGCCAATCGGCCAGAAGCCGGTCGAGCGGTGCCAGCGCCGCCACCTCGGGAACCAGGGTGGCCCCACATTGCTCTGCCGCCTCGACGGCATGGGCCTGCAACCGGTCCTGTCTGATCCGCTCGGCGTTCGTATGCGCCGTCTGGACCGGCACCACCCGGGCGACCCCGAGTTCCACGGCCTTCTCGACAATGAAGTCGGTCCGCGCCTTCTTGATCGGCGCGAACATCAGCCAGACATCGGGCGGCGTCTGCAACGGCCGCGTCATCGCCTCGCACGACAGGACGCCGCCGCGCTTTGCGACCTCGGTCACGATTGCCCGCCATTCGCCGTCCCGACCGTTGAACAGCAGCACGCCCGCGCCCGGGGCCAGGCGCATCACCCCGAAAAGGTAGTGCGCCTGATCCTGCGACAGGGCCACGGCTTGCCCCGGCCCAAGCGGCTGCTCTACATAAAGCCTGATCTTCGCATCCACCATGGGCAGGAACCTATGACCGAGACCCGCCAATTGCCAGATGGGACGGTGGCCGATGCGCCGCCCGGCAACTGGGTCGATGCCCATGCCCCCGGGGGTCTGCGCCCCTACCTGCGCCTGTCACGGGCAGACAGGCCGGTGGGGACATGGCTGTTGCTCATCCCCTGCCTTTGGGCCATCGCGCTCGCTGCCGCGGCCGATCCCGGCGGGTTCGGGCCCCTCGACGGCTGGCTGGCGATCAGTTGCACGATCGGCGCCTTTCTCATGCGCGGCGCCGGCTGCACCTGGAACGACCTGGCCGACAGACACATCGATGCCGAAGTCGCGCGCACCCGGCAGCGCCCGCTGCCCTCGGGGGCCGTCACCCCGCGCCAGGCGCTTGGTTGGGCGGTGCTGCAATCGCTGCTCGCGGCGGGCATCCTGTTCACCTACAATTCCACCGCGATCGCATTGGGCGTCGCATCGCTCGGGCTGGTGGCCATCTATCCTTTCGCCAAGCGCTTCACCTGGTGGCCGCAGGTGTTTCTCGGGCTGGCCTTCAACTGGGGCGCCCTGCTTCTGTGGGCCGCACACCAGGGCAGCCTGTCGGCCGCACCGCTGCTGCTCTACGCTGGAGGGATCGCATGGACGTTGTTCTACGACACGATCTACGCCCATCAGGATCGCGAAGACGACGCGCTGATCGGCGTGAAATCCACCGCCCGGCTGTTCGGCGAAAACACCCGCCCCTGGCTGCGCGGCTTTCTTGCGGCCAGCGTTCTGTTCATGGCGGCCGCCGTGCTCGTGGCGCTGCTGCCGGGCGGCAATCCCTTGCAGCTTGCCATCGCACTGGGGGGCGTCTGGGCATTCGGCTGGCATCTGGCCTGGCAACTGGCCCGGCTCGACACGCACGATCCGAACGGCCTGCTCCGGCTCTTTCGGTCCAATCGCGATGCCGGCCTGCTGGCTGCGCTGTTTCTTGCCGGCGCGGCCCTGCTCTAGATTGATCCTGCCGCGCCTTCCGCCTAGGAAGCAGTCTTTCGAACCTTGCGGGCCCGCCCACCGATGTCCCTTCCCCCCCGACTCACCGCCCCGGCCGCCTTCGCCGCAGCAGCCGTCCTGTCGGTGCTCGCGGCGCTCTGGGCGGCGACGGTGATCGAGGGGCGCACGGCCGCCGAGGTTCGCAGCCTCATGACCCGCGAGGGGCTGAGCTGGGTCCAGGTCGATACGACCGGGCTGCAGGTGCGCCTTTCCGGAACCGCCCCCAACGAAGCCCTTCGTTTCCGCGCGGTGAACGTCACGGCGAGCCTCGTGGATTCCGGCCGTATCCGCGACCAGATGGATGTAATCCCCGCCCGCCCGATCTCTGCGCCCCGGTTTTCGGTCGAACTGTTGCGCAACGACGATGGCATCTCGCTCATCGGGCTCGTGCCGATGACGGCGGACGATACCGGGCTTGCCGGCGAGGTGGCGGCGATCGCCTCGGGCGCCTCCATCGCCGACATGCTGACCCAGGCCGATTTCCCGCCGCCCCAGGGCTGGGATACGGCGGTCGAGTTCGGCCTGACGGCGCTTCGGATGCTGCCCAGGTCCAAGATCTCGATCGAGGCGGGCCGGGTCGCGATCACGGCGATCTCGGGTTCCGCAGAGGAAAAGCGCCGGTTCGAATCCGAACTGGCCAGCGCCCGCCCCGACGGGCTGATCATCGCGATCGACATCTCCGCGCCCCGACCGGTTCTGACCCCCTTCACGCTGCGCTTCCTCAAGGATGATCGCGGCGCACGGTTCGATGCCTGCTCGGTCGATACGGAATTGGCACGCAGCCGCATCACCGCAGCCGCGATCGAGGCCGGTCTTGCCGGAAAGGCCGATTGCGTGATCGGGCTCGGCGTGCCGACACCCCGCTGGGCCGAGGCCGTCGCGATGGGAATCGGCGCGGTCAATTCGCTCGGGGCAGGCAGCATCACCTTCTCGGATGCCGACGTGACCTTGCTCGCCACGGTCGAAACGCCACAGGCCACCTTCGACCGGGTGGTGGGCGAGTTGCAGGCCTCGCTTCCGGATGTCTTTTCCCTCAAGGCGACGTTGCCGGAAAAACCCAAGAGTGCGGCCGCCGAAGGGCCCGCCGAATTCACCGCCAGCCTGTCGCCCGATGGCCAGGTGCAGCTGCGCGGCCGGCTGAGCGATGCCACCCTGCGCGATGCCGTCGCAAGTTTCGCGCAGGCCCAGTTCGGCGCGACGGCGGTCTACACCGCCACCCGGCTTGATCCGGACCTGCCCGATGGCTGGCCGGTGCGCGTGCTGGCGGGGCTCGCGGCAATGGCGGAACTTGACCGAAGGTTCGCTGCTGGTGCGCGCCGATACGGTCGAGGTGAAGGGTGTCACCGGGTCGCCCACGACACAGGCGTCGATCACCCGCACGCTGTCGGATCAACTCGGCCAGGGCGAGAACTTCAGCGTCGATGTCCGCTATGACGCAGCACTCGATCCACAGGCGGCGCTGCCGACCCCCGAGGAATGCGTCAAGAAACTGAACGCCATCCTTGCCCAGAAGAAGATTTCGTTCACCCCCGGCTCTGCCGAGATCGACAGCGACGCCCGCGACACGATGACGGCCCTGGCGGATACCCTGCGCAAGTGTCCCGACATTCCGATGGAAATCGGTGGTCATACCGATTCCCAAGGCCGCGAGGATACCAACCTCGCGCTCAGCCAGGCGCGTGCCGAGGCCGTTCTGATCGGGTTGCAGGGGCGCCGGGTTCTTGTCGGCGCGCTGACGGCAAAGGGCTATGGCGAGGCCGATCCGATTGCCGAAAACGATACCGAGGAAGGCCGCGAAGCCAACCGCCGGATCGAATTCACCCTTGTCGAGCCCGCCGCAGCGGGCCCCGACGCAGCGCGGGCAGGCGGCACCGGCGATGGCGATCCGGCGGCCACCGCAGGACGGCACCGGCGACGGCGATCCGACGGCCACCGCGGACGGCATCGGCGACGGCGATCCGGCGGCCACCGCAGACGGCACCGGCGATGGCGATCCGACGGCCACAGCGGACTGGCACTGGTGACGGCGATCCGACGGCCACAGCGGATGGCGCCGGCGACGGTGATCCGGCGGCCACCGCCGACGGCACCGGCGACGGCGATCCGGCGGCCTCCGAGGACGGGCCGGCGGCGGTTGCGGATGAAACCGTGGGCGAGGCGGATGCCGCGTCGACCGAAGGTGTCTCCGGCCCCAGCGCCGCCGCCGACACCGGGGAACCCTTCGTTTCTTCCGCCCCCGCAGAACAAACGATCCGCCCCGCCCGGCGGCCCGAGTCAAACTGAGCCGCACAAAGGAACCGCCCCCGCATGAACCGGATCGAATTCATCGTTGCAACGTCGATCATCCTCTTCATCGCCTTCGGTCTGGGGTGGTTCACCTACTGGCTCCTGCACCGGTTCAACCGGATCGGGGGGTCCGACATGGGCGAGGTCGACCGGCTTGCCCAGGCGCTTCACGAAGCCGAGGAATCCCGCGATCAGGCGATCATCTACCTCGAACAGCGCGAGGCGGAATTGTCCAACCAGATCGCGCAGACCGAGGCCGAGCTTCGCGCGGCGATGGAGGGGCTGCGCGATGCCCGCCACGAGGCGGAAGAGATGCGCGCCTATATCGAGCGGATGAACGCCCGCGCCTGATGCCGCCGCCTCTCGCCGCACGACCGGCCGGGCCGGCGGTCGCCCGCGCGATCAGAGCCCACCGACCAGCGTCGAGACCATCTGGCTGACCGGGTTCGCAAGGTCGTCGATCACGTCGAAATGATGCTTGCCCGCCGCAACATGCCACGGGCAGCCCCAGTCTTCCGACAGCGTGCGCGCCTGCCACAGGAAGGCGGGCCGTTCCTGCCCGCCGACCCAGATCGTCACGGCGCAACCTTCGCGCCGCGCATGCGAGATCGGGCTTTCGCTCGTCGCTTCGGCCGCATCCAGTCGCAGCACCTCGTTCATCTTGGTCTGGCGCAGCGGCGACAGATCCGCGAGCGGTGAAATCGGAACGACCCGGACCAGCCGCTCTGCGATCCCCGGCGGCAGGATCACGTCCTTGCAGGCCATGCGGGCACTCAGATGCCCGCCCGCCGAATGGCCGGTCACCACCATCGGTCCGGAAACCTGCCGCCCGATCACCCCGAGTGCTGTCGCGATCTCGCGGGTGATCGCCCCGATCCGGGCCTGCGGGGCAAGCGTGTAGGACGGGATCGCGACGGCCCAGCCGCGCTTGAGCGGCCCTTCGGCCAGATGCGACCAGCTTTCGCGTCCGAAGGCCATCCAATAGCCGCCATGCACGAATGTCACGACACCGCGGGGCACGCCCTCGGGCAGGAAAAGATCGAACCGCTGGCGATCTCCCGGACCATAGGCCATGCCGACCTGCGCCCGATAGCCGAGCACGCCGCGAAACACGGCCGCCCGCGCCGACCAGCGCGGCGCAAAGGCGTCCCCACCTTCGATGAAGGCCCCGATCGAATAGGCGCGGTCCATGTCCAAGACGAATCGTCTCCTGATTTGATCAAAATTCTTCTCAACCCTGTCACGGGAACTGGACTTTTCTTCGGCGAACATGTTCAGCATGGATCGAAAAGACAAAAGGGAGAACCGCCATGCTCGATGCCGTCACCGATCTTCCATCACTTTTGAAGGATCCGTCACTTCTGGCCACGCAGGCATTTCTGGCCGGTGACTGGGCCGATGCCGATGATGGGGCGACCTTCGCCGTCACAAACCCCGCGCGCGGCGACGTGATCTGTACCGTGCCGGACATGTCGCCGCGCCGAAACCGCCCGCGCGATCGCCGCCGCGCGGATCGCCCAGCGCGACTGGGCCGCACGCACCGGCAAGGAACGCGCGCAGGTCCTGCGCAAGTGGTTCGACCTGATGATGGCGAACCAGGACGATCTCGCCCGTATCCTGACCGCTGAGATGGGCAAGCCCTTTGCCGAGGCCAAGGGCGAGGTCGCCTATGGCGCCTCTTTCGTCGAATGGTTCGGCGAGGAAGCCAAGCGCGTCTACGGCGAGACGATCCCCGGCCACATGCGCGACAAGCGCATCACCGTGATCAAGCAGCCGATCGGCGTCGTTGCCTCGATCACGCCCTGGAACTTTCCCAACGCGATGATCGCGCGCAAGGTCGCCCCCGCTCTGGCGGCCGGCTGTGCCTTCGTCGCCCGGCCGGCGGCGGAAACCCCGCTTTCGGCGCTGGCGATGGCGGTGCTCGCGGAACGCGCGGGTCTGCCCAAGGGCGTGCTGTCGATCATCACCTCGCGGCGTTCGTCCGAAATCGGCAAGGAGTTCTGCGAGAATCCCGTCGTGCGCAAGCTCACCTTCACGGGGTCCACCGAGGTCGGCCGCATCCTGCTGAAACAGGCCGCCGACCAGGTCATGAAATGCTCGATGGAACTCGGCGGCAACGCCCCCTTCATCGTCTTTGACGATGCCGACCTCGACGCGGCGGTTGCGGGCGCGATGGCGTCCAAGTTCCGCAACAACGGCCAGACCTGTGTCTGCGCCAATCGGATCTATGTGCAGTCGGGCGTCTATGACGCCTTTGCGGCCAAACTTTCGGCCGCCGTGGCCAAGCTCAACGTGGGCGACGGTCTGGAAGAGGGCGTCGATACCGGGCCGCTGGTCAACATGGATGCGCTCGGCAAGGTCGAGGAACACATCGCCGATGTCCTGAACAAGGGCGGCAAGGTCGTTGCGGGCGGCAAGCGCCATGCCCTTGGCGGCTCGTTCTTCGAGCCGACGATCGTCACCGGCGTCACCCAGGACATGAAGGTGAGCCAGGAAGAAACCTTTGGCCCGCTTGCGCCGCTGTTCCGGTTCGAGACCGAGGAAGAGGTCGTGGGCTATGCCAACGACACGATCTTCGGGCTGGCCTCGTATTTCTACGCCCGCGACATCGGCCGGATCACGCGGGTGCAGGAGGCGCTCGAATATGGCATCGTGGGCGTCAATACCGGGATCATCTCGACCGAGGTCGCGCCATTCGGCGGGATCAAGCAATCCGGTCTCGGCCGCGAAGGCAGCCGCCACGGGATGGAAGACTACCTCGAGATGAAATACATCTGCCTCTCGGTCTGACCGGTCGCCCCGTCGCCTGGACAGACGCTGCCCGAAGCGGCGGGACGGCCCGCAAACAGACGGTTCACTCGGACACCAGCGGATAGTCGGCGGCGGGCGCCGCCGACCATTCCCACATCGACCCCGCGTAGTTGCGGGCGTCGATACCGGCACCGCGCAACACGGTCGTGACGAACCCCGACCGGATCCCGCCCGAGCAATAGGCGATCACGGGGGTTTCCGGCCCCACGCCGAGCGCGCCGAGCCGTGCCGCCAGCGCATCGCCCTGCAACACGCGGCCATCCGCGCCGATCAGATCGCGGAAATAGAGCGAGCGTGCCCCCGGCACATGCCCGCCGCGGCTTTCGCCGTAGGGTGTCTCGCCCGCATATTCCCGCGGTGCGCGGGCATCGAGGATCACCAGATCGCCCCGTCCGAGGTCGGCGCGCAGCTCGTCCCGTGTCACCGAATAGGCATCGGTCCGCCGCACGACGAAATCCCCCCTTCCGGGCGGGGCGACGACGAGGGGCCCCGCATCCCGCAAGGCCTGCGCCCCGCCGTTCACCAGAAAGGCCGCCTCGTGGCCCAGCGTCCGCAGCATCCAGACCAGCCGCCCATCCTCGCCCCGGCCCGCCTGCGCATCGCCGATCACCACCACCGGGCGGGCCGCGCGCAGCCCCAGCGCGGACAATTGCGCCCCAAGCGCCGCATCATCGGCCAGAAGGTTTCCCCGGCGGGTCGGCTCGCTCTGCGTGAACGCCTGCCAGTCCACCGGAACCGCGCCCGCGACCGGCAGCGCGATCCGCCGCCAGACAGGCCGCGCATCGAAAAGGACCGCCCCCTGCCCCAACAGACGGCGCGCACGCGCGGCGTCGATCACCCAACCCGGCACCGCGCCCTCGGCCAGGGACCGCACCGGCCCCGCGGCGAGCGATATCGCCACCGTGCCCGCGATCAGCAGGCCCAGCACGGCGCGGCGCCGATATGCCTGCGATCCTGCCTGTCCCATCCTGCCCCCGCGATCTTCCGAAAATCCCGATACCCCTAGCAGAATCCCGCGATCCGGAGAATTCACAGCTTCCGGCGCGCCCGCACCCGCCGCATTGCGCATCGAGGCGCCACACGGTAGCACGGTCCTGCCTTCTTGCCCCATCAGGTCACATCGCCCGTGCTCGCCGAGATCCTCATCGTCGCTGCCCTCATCGTGCTCAATGGCGCACTCGCGATGTCGGAACTGGCCGTCGTCTCGTCCAGGCGCGCGCGGCTCAAGGCGATGGCCAAGGCCGGCGACCGGGGCGCCGCGGCGGCCCTGCGGCTGTCGGAGGATCCCGGCCGGTTCCTGTCGACCGCGCAGATCGGCATCACGCTGGTCGGCGTGTTGTCGGGCGCCTATTCGGGCGCGACGCTCGGGGGCCGTCTTGCCCTTTGGCTGGCGGCCGAGGGCGTTCCCGCCCAATGGGCCGATACGCTGGGCGTCGGCGGCGTTGTCGTGCTGCTGACCTATCTGTCGCTCATCGTGGGCGAACTGGTCCCCAAGCAACTGGCCCTGCGCAACCCCGAGCGTGTCGCCGCCCGCGTGGCCCCGACGATGGCGATGCTGGCCCGCATCGGCGCGCCGCTCGTCTGGCTGCTCGACATCTCGGGCCGGTCGGTTCTGGCGCTGCTGGGCAAGTCGGCGGAAGGCGCCGCCCGCGTGACAGACGAAGAAGTGCGCACGCTATTGGCCGAGGCGCATGTCGAAGGGGTGATCGAGCCCGAGGAACGCGAGATGCTGTCGGGCGTCATGCGGTTGGCCGATCGCTCTGCCCGCGCCATCATGACCCCCCGGCGCGACCTCGACCTGCTCGATCTCGACGACACTCCCGATGAGATTCTGGCCGAGATCCGGCGCATCGGCCGGCCCCGCATCCCGGTCCGCGACGCAAGGACCGACGAGGTGCTAGGCGTGCTCTATCTGACAGACGCCTTCGCCGCGTTGACAGAGGGCCAGCCGCTCGACCTGAGGGCGCTGATGCGCGAGGTTCCCGTCGTGTCGGACCGCGCCGACGCGCTCGACGTGATCGGCATCCTGCGCGCCTCTCCGAACCACATCGCACTCGTCTACGACGAATACGGCAGCTTCGAGGGGCTGATCACCACCGGCGACATTCTCGAGGCGATCACCGGCACCTTTGCCGAGACCCGTCCCGAGGAACCTGACCTGCATCAGCGGGCGGATGGCAGCTATCTCGTTTCCGGCTCGATGCCTGTCGACGAGTTCTGCGACCGGCTGGGGTTTCCGCGCGATCCGGAGGGCGATTTCGAGACGGTCGCCGGGCTGGTCATCGACCATCTGCGCCGTCTGCCCGGCCTGGGCGACAGCTTTGTGCTGCATGGCTGGCGGTTCGAGGTGATCGATCTGGACGATCGCCGCGTCGACAAGCTTCTCGTCAGCCGGGAATGATCCGCGCCCATGTCGCTTGACGTCGCGTCCCGACTGGCGGCAGCATGCCCCCGAGCGGACGGAAAGGCCCCGAGCGTCATGAACAAACCCGAAGAAACGCTCGATCCCGATGACTGGGAGGCTGCCCGCGCAATCGCCCACCGGATCGTCGACGACGCCATCGAGCATCTTCGATCGGTGCGCGACCGGCCGGTCTGGCAGCCGATGCCCGGGGACGTGCGCGAAAGCTATCTCGCCCCGGCACCCGCAGGCCCCACGCCCCTTGCCGATGTCTACGGACAGCTGACCCGAAACCTCCTGCCCTATTCGATGGGCAACATCCATCCCAGATTCTGGGGGTGGTACATGGGGGCCAGCAACTTTACCGGCGCCCTGGGCGATTTCATTGCCGCGATCGACGGCTCCAACCTGGGCGGCGGAAACACCGCGCCCGCGCAGCTCGACCGCCAGGTGGTGAACTGGCTGAAGGAACTGATGGGCTTTCCACCGACCGCAAGCGGCACCCTGACCAGCGGCGGGTCCATGGCGAACCTTGTCGGGCTGACCGTAGCCCGCAATGCCATGGCGGGCGTCGACGTGCGTGCGCATGGCGTCACCGACCTGCCCCGACCGCTGCGGTTCTACGCCTCCGACCAGGTTCACAGCTGCCACCAGAAAGCGATCGAGACGCTTGGCCTGGGAAACCGCGCCCTGCGCCTCATTGCCACCGACGACGCCCTGCGCATGGATGTCGCGGCCCTGGACCGGGCGATCGCCGAGGATCGCGCCGCGGGATGGCGGCCGGCCTGCGTCATCGCCACCGCCGGCACCACGAACACGGGCGCCTTCGACGATTTTCCCGCCATCGCCGACCTCTGCCGGCGCGAGGATTTGTGGTTTCATGTCGACGGCTGCATCGGTGCGCTGATCAGGCTCGCCCCTCGGGCGCGGGCGATGGTCGACGGCATCGAACGCGCGGACTCGCTCGCCCTCGATCCGCACAAGTGGCTTCACGCCCCGTTCGAGGCGGGCTGCGCCATCCTGCGCGACCGCGACCGCCATTTCGCGACCTTCGCGCTCCATGGCGATTATCTTGAGGAAAAGCCGCGCGGCATCGCCAGCGGCGAGTATCTCTTCGACTACGGGCTGGAATTGTCGCGCGGCTTCAAGGCGCTCAAGGTCTGGATGTCGCTCAAGGAACAGGGCACCGCAAAGTTCGGCCGCCTGATCGACCAGAACATCGCGCAGGGCGCCTATCTGGCGCAAGTGATCGCGGATGAGCCACGGCTGGAACTGATGGCTCCCACGACCATCAACATCGTCTGCTTCCGCTACCGGATCGAGGGCGGCGACGAGGCCGCCATCAAGGCCCTGAACACCGAGATCCTTCTTCGCATCCAGGAAGAGGGAACGGCGGTTCCGACCGATACGACCGTGCATGGCCGGCATTGCCTGCGGGTGGCCATCAACAACCACCGCACCCGGCGCGCGGACCTTGATCTGCTGGTCGCCGAAGTGCTCCGCCTCGGACATCTGCTTGAAGGCAACACACACCCCGCGCACTGACGCCTGCCCTCCACCGCCCCAAGCCGGGCCAGAGCCCCCACGGAGCCCGCCAATGCCCAGCGCCTACGACTACATCATCATCGGCGCCGGTTCGGCCGGCTGCGTGGTGGCGAACCGCCTTTCGGCCGGCGGTGCCAGTGTCCTGCTGATCGAGGCCGGCGGCGACGGCGATCTGATGAATGTCCGCGTTCCGGCGTTCATCGACACCCTGCTCGACAGCCCGGTCGACTGGGGCTACCGCACCGTCGGGCAAGAGGCGCTGAACGGCCGGCGCATCTTCCTGTCGCGCGGCAAGTGCCTTGGCGGCACGAGCGCGATCAACGCCATGGTCTACATGCGCGGCAACCGGGGCGATTACGATCACTGGCGCGATCTTGGAAATCCGGGGTGGGGCTACGACGACGTGCTGCCCTACTTTCGCAGGTCCGAGGCGAACCAGACCCACGGCGCGCCGTTCCACGGCACCGACGGCCCGCTGACCGTCACCAGCCAGGACATCGAGGGGCCGATCGCCAGCGCCTTCCTCGAGGCGGCGGTGCAGGCCGGCTATCCCTACAACCCCGATGTCAACGGCGCCTCGCAGGAAGGCGCGGGCCCGTTTCAGGCGACCATCGGCCCCCGCGGCAGGGCCTCGGTCGCGGCGACGTTCCTGCGGCCAGCGATGGACCGGCCGAACCTCAAGGTGCTTACCCGGGCCCATGTGACCCGCCTCCTGATCAGGGACGGCAGGGCCACCGGCGTGGCATTCGTCCACATGGGCCACTCGCAGCAGGCCCAAGCCGGCGCCGAGATCGTGCTCTGCGGCGGTTCGCTGAACACTCCGCAGATCCTCATGCTGTCGGGCATCGGCCCGGCGCGCCATCTGGCCGATCAAGCGATCGCGGTCGCGACCGACCTGCCGGGTGTCGGCCAGAACCTTCAGGACCACCTTCAGATCGTGTCCCGCTTCCAGGTCGACGTGCCGGCCACCGTCTACGGCATGACCCCGGCCGAGGCCGAGGCCGCCTTGCGCCAGTCGCTCGACGAGGGTCGCGGCCCGTTCCATACCAACTTCTGCCAGACAGGTGCCTTTCTGCGATGCACGGAAGATGACATCTGGCCCGATATCCAGATCCACTGCGAAAGCTTCTATTCCCCCCACTACTACGACGGATCGGGGGCAGACCGGCATGGCTTCGGGCTGTGCATGAACGTGAACCGGCCCCGCAGCCGGGGCGAGGTGCGCCTGAACTCCGCCGACCCGCTCGACCGGCCGGTGATCGACCCCCGGTATCTGTCGGATCCCGAAGACCTCGCTCTGTCGGTGCGCGGGATTCAGGCCTGCCTCAGGATCGGGGCCGCGCCGGCGATGGGCCGCATCGGCGTCCGCCAGACCGACCCGGCACCCGGGCATGATGACGAGGCGGGCATCGTCGACTTCATCCGCCGCAAGGCCACGACCATCTGGCATCCGGTCGGCACTTGCCGCATGGGGCCCGATACCATGTCCGTGGTCGATGATCGGCTGCGCGTGCATGGAATCGAAGGGTTGCGCATAGCCGACGCCTCGGTGATGCCCACGATCGTCAGCGGCAATCCCAACGCCACCTGCATCATGATCGGCGAAAAGGCCGCCGACCTGATCCTGGGCAATCACGCACCCGCCGCCTGATCGTGCCCCGGCGATGCGGGGCGGAGCAAAAACAGCAAAGGGCGCGCCGTCAGGCGCGCCCTCCGGTTTCTGGCACTGGCGGTCGGGTTACTGAACCGTATCCTGCGCCACAGCCTTCGCCTCGATATCGCCGGCCCGGGCGATCTCGATACGGCGCGGCTTCAACTCTTCAGGCGTCTCGCGCACCAGGTCGATGTTCAGCATCCCCAGTTCGTGCGACGCGCCGCTCACGCGCACATGGTCGGCAAGCGCGAACCGGCGCTCGAACGCCCGCGTCGCGATCCCGCGATGCAGATAGGTCCGGGTGGTGTCCTCGGGCTCCTTGCGGGCCGCGACATGCAGCGTGCCGTCCTTGACCTCGACGGTCAGCTCGTCGGCGGAAAATCCGGCGACGGCGATCGAGATCCGATAGGCGTTGTCGTCGATTTTCTCGATGTTGTAGGGGGGATAGGTCGGCTGGGCGACGTCGCTGGACAGCACGCGGTCCATCAGGTCGGCAACACGGTCAAATCCCACGGTGGCCCGGTAAAGCGGGGCAAGATCAAAACTGCGCATGGTCATCCTCATCAAGCGATGTGTTGTGCCCTCCCTCGCGGGACGGGCGGTTGGTCGTGCCGGACCCGTCATGGCACCCGGCATGATCTGATCTGGGAAAAGTCGCGCCGTCTTTCAAGAGGCCGGGCGCAGCCTCATGGCTTCACGAAACGCGCCCCGATGCCGTCGCGCCCTTCGCCGGTTCCGATCCGCCGGATGGTCGGCGCGGCGTCGGCCTGCGCCGCGATGACACCGTTTCCCGATCGCAGCGCCGCCTTGAGATCGGCCAGAAGGTCGGGCAGTTCCATCCCGTAGGACTGGGTGCCATCGGCATCCGCATACCCCGCCGAGATGATCGAGACGATGCGCGCCCGCCCGCCCGTCGCGTCGAACACCGGCGCGCCCGAGGATCCGAAATCGACATCGCAGTTGAACGCGAGAATCCCGTTCTGGCGCCACAGCACCGTGCAGGCCCGCTGCCACGACAGGGCATCCTCCCGGCCACGGGCATAGGACACCACGCTCACCCGCGTGGCCGGGCCCGGTGCCTGCACCACGAAAGGCGCAGCGACCGCCGCCGGGATCGCCGTCGCAAGCTGCAACAGCGCCAGATCGTGCCGCACGGTGAACTCGCTCAGCGGTTCCGCAGGATCATAGTCCGGATGGGCGACGGCGCGGGCCACGCGGACCTCGGCCACGGCCTCTCCGTCGCGCAATCCTGCGCGGAACGTCATTTCGCCGACCTCTTGCTCCACGCCCCGCGCCTTGTCGAACAGGCAATGCGCGGCCGTCAGAACCAGATCTGTCGCGATCAGCGTTCCGGTGCAGAACCCCTTCGATCCAAGGTCGAGCCGCCCGACCGCCTCCCAGCCAAAGGCCTCGTCGCGCCGGGTCAACCGATCGAGCCCGCTGTCGGCCCATGCCGGCAGTCCCGTCAGCCCAAGCACAAGGATCATGGGCCAGCGCATCGTTCAGGGCTTCACGAACTTGGCGCTGCCGCTGCCGGTTCCGGCCGCCCCGCCGGACAGCGTGCGCACCTGCGTGCCGGGGTCCAGCGCCACCGGCGCCGATCGCTGCATCGCCGCCCGCAGCTCCGCGAGCGGGCGATCCAGTGCCACGCCCAGCGCCACCTTCTCGCCCTCGACCTCGGCCTTGGCCGAGATCACCGAAACCACCTTGGCCACGCCGTCGCGCAGCGCAAAGACCGGCGCGCCCGACGAGCCGAAATCAACGTTGCACGACAGCACGAACACCCCCGGCTGGCGCCCGAGCACATGGCACACCTCTTGCAACGACGGCGCCTCGGATCTGTCCTGCGCATAAGAGACAACGCCAACCTCGTCCCCGCGCACCGGCCTGTCATCCGTCTCGAACGGGCTGATCGACGGCAGACGGATCGGCTGATCCAGTTCCAGCAGCGCAAGGTCATGCGACACGCGATCCATCCTGTCGGCGGTGTCGAACACATAATCGGGGTGGACCATCGCCCGGCGCACCCCGCGATAGGCCTCGGCCCGCCCGTTGCGCCACCCCGCAAGAAAGCGGATCTTCGTCGGGTCGATCTGGCGCAGGCTGTCCCGGTCGTAGAGGCAATGCGCCGCCGTCAGCACAAGCTGCGGCCCGATCAGCGTGCCGGTGCAGAACCCGCTGTCGCCAAGATCGAGCCGCCCGACGGCGTTCCAGCCCCGGCTGTCGTCGCCCGTCTGCAAGCTGCGCAGACGGCTGCCATCCGCATGCAGCGCGCCCGCGGGCAGCATCAGGACAAGGGCAAGGATCAGGGCGGCGCGCATCGCGGTCTCCGGGTTCGGGCGTCAGACTGGCGGCGGTATGGGGCGGATTTATGGCGCGCGGGCGCACAGCGCGGGCGGTTTCGGCCCGCCCGTGGCCCAGTCGAGCAATTCCACCGTATGGACCACCGGGATGGCGGTGCCCGAACCGATCTGCATCATGCAGCCGATGTTCCCCGCGGCGATCAGGTCGGGCGCCTTGGCCTCGAGCGTCTCGACCTTGCGGGCTTTCAGCTGTACGGAGATTGCCGGCTGCAACAGGTTGTAGGTTCCGGCGGAACCGCAGCACAGGTGGCTGTCGGCCGGTTCGACAACCTCGAAGCCCGCGCGCTTCAGCAGGTCTTTCGGCGCGGTCTTGATCTGCTGGCCGTGCTGAAGCGAGCAGGCGGCGTGATAGGCCACACGCAGCCCCTTTGGCGCACCTTCGGGAAGGCCGAGCTTGACGAGGAGTTCCGACACGTCGAGCGCCATGCCCGCCACCGCCGCCGCATCCGCCGCCAGCGGGTCGGTCCGGAACATGTGACCATAGTCCTTGACCGTGGTGCCGCAGCCCGAGGTGTTGATGACGATGGCGTCGAGTCCGCCGCCGCGCTTTTCGGCCATGAAGGCGCCGATCGCGCGCGCTGCCGTCGCATGGGCCTCGTCCGACTTGCCCATGTGATGCGTCAGTGCCCCGCAGCAGCCTTGCCCCCGGGCGATCACAACCTCGCATCCCAGCCGTGTCAGCAGCCGGATCGTCGCGTCGTTGATGTCGGTGTTCAGCGCCTTCTGCGCACACCCCGTCATCAGCGCGACCCGCATCCGGGGCGCCGCGCCCTGCGCCGCGAACACCTGCGGGTCGTCGTTGCGGCTGACAGGGGGGATCACCCTGGGCGCCATCGCCAGCATGGCGCGCAGCCGTGCATCGGGCATCAGGAAGGCGAAGGGGCGGCCGATCTTCGCGCCGAGCAGCGCCAGCCGGAACCGAGTCGGATGGGGGATCACCTTTGCCAGCACCCACCGCAACAGCCGGTCCGACATGGGCCGACGGTAGGTCTGCTCGATATAGGCCCGGGCATGGTCGACCAGATGCATGTAATGCACACCCGAAGGGCAGGTCGTCATGCAGGCCAGGCACGACAGGCAGCGGTCGATATGCTTGACCGTGTTGGCATCGGCAGGGCGGCCCTGCTCCAGCATGTCCTTGATCAGGTAGATCCGGCCGCGCGGGCTGTCGAGTTCGTCGCCAAGCACCTGGTAGGTCGGGCAGGTCGCGGTGCAGAAACCGCAATGGACACAGGTCCGCAGGATCTCGTTCGATCGCGCGGTGGCCGGATCGGCCAGTTGTTCCGCCGTGAATGTGGTCTGCATCTGGGGCCGCTTTCCTCTCGCGTCTTGGCTAGGCCATCAGGCCGGTGTTCAGGATGCCACGCGGGTCGAATCGCGCGCGAAGACCCGCCGTCAGGGCCGCAAGCCCGGCGGGTTCGGGCGGAAAGGCCATGATCCGTGCCAGCGTGGCTGCCTCGGCGCGCACCAGCGTCGCGTGCCCGGTGAACGGGCCAAGCGCCGCGCGCAGATCGGTCCCCGCCGCCACCAGCGCCCAGATCAGGCCGCCGCCCCAGTCCAGCAGCACCGCCGCCTCACCCATCCGCGCCACCAGCGAGGGCGCCTCCGAGGGCTTCACCGAAACGCGCCACACATCCCCGGCGCGGCCATGGAACGGCGCCACGTCGCGGATCGCCTGCCACCGCGCGACGCTCGCGCCGCCCTCCAGGATATCGGCCGGCCCGAATGCCGACAGATGGCGCAAAAGCTGCCCCGCGCGGTAGGCCACGGACGCGGCAAACCCTTCCACCCGCAGGAAAGTGCCCTCGTCCGGCCAGTGCGCCGCCCCCGACACCTCAAAGGGAGAACCAAGCGCCCGCGACATGGCACGCACCGCCGCGTCGGTCGCCAGCCCCGGCAGGTGCAGCGTCGCTTCCGTCTCGGGCCGCGGCAGCACCTTGAAGCTGACCTCGCTCAGCACGCCCAGGGTGCCGTGGCTTCCCGCCAGCAGCTTCACCAGGTCATAGCCGGTCACGTTCTTCATCACCCGGCCGCCGTTCTTCACCAGCATTCCCGTCCCGTCGACGAACCGGACCCCGATCAGGCTGTCCCGACAGGCCCCCGCCTGCACCCGGCGCGGGCCCGAGGCATTGGCCGCCACCACGCCCCCGATCGTCGAGGATCCGGTCCGGCCCAGCAGTCCGCAGAGGTCGGGCGCCTCGAACGGCAGGCGCTGCCCCTCGGCGGCCAGCGCCGCCTCCACCTCGGCCAGCGCCGTGCCTGCCCGCGCCACGATGGTCAGCGCCCCCGGTTCATAGAGCGTGATGCCGTCCAACGCCCCGGTGCTCAGCACGGCACCGCTCGCGGGCCGCCCGAGCGCCCGTGTCCCCGCGCCTTCGATGCACAGCGGCCCGTTCGCCTGACGGATCGCCTCGGCCAGTTCTGCCTCGTCTCGCGGCTGCAAACGCACGTTCGTTCTTCCTCCCCGGCGTTGCTGTCGCCCCCGTCGGTGACGGCGGCGCCCCAGCCTAGATCGCCTTTGCCTCGACCCGACCATAAAACAGCGCCATCGTCACCCCCCGCGTCGCATTGAGCACCATGAGCGCGGCCCAAAGGCCATGGTTGCCGAACGCCGGCAGCAACACCCACAGGGCCGCGGCGTAGACCGCCACCGAGATGATCATCGCGTTGCGCATCTCGCGAGACAAGGTAGCCCCGATGAAGATGCCGTCGAACATCCAGCTTGCGATCCCGATCACCGGCGCAAGCGCCACCCAGGGCAGGTAGAGGCGCGCCGTCGTGCGCACCGCAGGATCCGTGGCCATCAGGTCGATGATCGGGGGGCCGAACGTCCAGAAGGCCAGGCCGAGAGCGGCCGCCCCCGCCACGCCCCACTGACTTGTCAGGACCGAGGCGCGCCGCACCCGCGAAAGCGCGCGCGCACCCACCGCCTGCCCCACCAGCGCCTCGGCGGCAAAGGCGAACCCGTCCAGCGCATAGGCCGTGATCTCGAGAAACTGCATCAGCACCTGATTGGCGGCCAGCGTCACGTCGCCCTGCCCGGCGCCGATGAACACGAAGGTGGTGAAACTGCCCTGCAGGATGATCGAGCGCAGCATGATGTCGCCGTTCACCCGGCCCATCTCGCGCAACCGGCCGATCTCGAACACCCGCGCCCAGTCACGCCACGCGCCCCCCGCAAAGGCGCCCCGGCAGAGCCAGAGCCCGAAAGCCAGTCCGGACCATTCCGCGATCAGCGTGGCAATGGCCACCCCTGGCACGCCCCAGCCAAGGCCCAGCACAAACCACAGATCGAGGGTCACGTTCACCCCGTTGATCCAGAGTTGCAGCACCAGCACGCCCCGCGTGCGCTCCACCGCGATCAGCCAGCCGGTGATGGCATAAAGCGCGATGGTCGCGGGCGCGCCCCAGATCCGGATCGCGATGTAGCTCCGCGCCAGCCCTTCCACCTCGCCGCTCGCGGGGGCTGCGCGGAAGGCGGCCCAGAACAGCGGCCCCTGCAACAGGATCATCGCCGCACCGGCGCCCGCCGCGATCATCAGGGCGCGGATCAGGACCGCCCCCGTCTCGCCCCGGTCTCCGGCCCCGTGGGCCTGCGCCACGAGGCCCGACGTGCCCATCCGCAGGAAGCCGAAGATCCAGTAGACCGACGGCGAGGATCACCGCCCCCATACCCACCGCGCCGATCGGGGCCGCCTGCCCCATCTGGCCCACCACCCCGGTATCGACCGCCCCGAGGATCGGGACGGTCGCGTTCGAGATCACGATCGGCAAGGCGATCCGCAGAACCCGTGCATGGGTGATCGCCCCGTTGCCCGGCGGGGCTTCACGCACCCTCGCCCTCCGGCATCAGGAAATGCCCGGTCGCCTGCGCGAACAGCCGCGCGCGGTTGTCCTGCCAGGCCTCGACATGCACGCGGCATAGCGCCGCCCCGAACGGTTGACGCGCGCCCGCGCATAGGCGTCGCGCGGCAGACCGGAGCGCAGGTAATCCACGGTGAAGTCGATGGTCTTGGGCAGCCGCGGCAAGGCACCCGAGGCAAGCGCCGCCGGGTCGCGCCTGCCGTTCTCCATGTCTTCCCAGATCGCCTGCCAGCTCAGCTCGAAGATCGCCGTCACCTCGAGGAACGCCGCCGTCACCCCGCCATGCAGTGCGGGGATCGCGGGGTTGCCGATCAGCCGCTCGTCGAAGGGCAGGATCGCGGTCAACTCGTCGCCCCGCCGCTCCACCCGATGCCCAGGAAGGCGGCATAGGGCACGCTGCCCACCAGCGCGCCGCAGCGCCGCTTCCCGGCGCTGCTTCACGCTTCTGCACGGGTTCGGGGGCGGGGCGTCGGGTCATGAGCGTGGCCCCCGCTCGACGGTGAAGGCGCCGGTCGCGGTGGCGACCGGCCGCGACTCGTCCTCGTCGACGGCGAGCGCGCGCACGAAGGCGACCGTGCGGGTCACATGGTAGCATTCTGCCCGTGCGATCATGCCGCTGGCCCGGCGTCGCCGGGCGCATGTAGTCGATGCGCAGGTCGATCGTCGCGGTGCTGGCCGGTGCCTCGGGATGCGCCATCACCGCCGCGCCAGAGGCGGTGTCCATCAGGGCAAAGACGGCGCCGCCATGGATCACCCCGGTCGCCGGATCGCCGATCAGCCGCGCGTCATAAGGCATCCCGATCACCGCACTGCCGTCGCCGATCGCGTCAAGCGCCATCCCCAGCGCCCGCGAATGCGGGATGGCCTCGATGAACTGGCGTGCGATGCTGCTGCGGTCGGTCATGGCCATCTTCCTGTCGGCGGCGCGATCCTGTCGGCAGCGGACTGTCGCGCGCTAGGCCCGCCACCGCAAGCCCCCCGGCGGACGATTGCGCGGACCCGCGCCTTGCGCTTAGGCTCGCACCTGCAAGAGTTGCCGCGGGGGAAAAGCGCGATGACCGAAACCCGCCTCAGCTTCAAGGAAATGTGCGCGAGGTTCGACGTGACGCCGCGCACCCTGCGCTATTACGAATACATCGAACTGCTCCAACCCGAGAAGGACGGCCGCTGCGCGGTTCTACGGCCCGCGCGAGGTCGCCCGGATGACGCTGATCCTGCGCGGCCGCCGCTTCGGCTTCTCGCTCGAAGAGATCCGCCAGTGGCTCCTGATCTACGAGACGAGGGGCACCAGCGCCCAGATGCAGGGTTTCGTGGCGCTTGCCGACCGCCAGCTTGCGGAACTGCACCGCCAGCGCGACGACCTCGACGCGGCCATCAAGGATCTTTCCGCCCTGCGCGAAACGGCGCAGAAGCAGGTCTGACAGCGCCCGGCCCCGCAGGCGCCGCGACCGAAAATTGCCGCTGACCCTGCGTCAGCTTTCCCGACATTACGTCACCGGAAAACTGACGTGACGTTACATTTACGTCATCCGCCGCGTGTCTAGTAAGGTGCCCGCAAGCGCCCATGTGAGTGCCGCTCACATCACACAAGAGCGCGAAAGGATTGCTATGACCGAAACCATGACCATTCGCGAGATGTGCGACGCTTTCGACGTGACGCCGCGCACACTGCGCTTCTACGAACAGAAGGAACTCCTCTTCCCGATCCGCGAGGGCACCCGCCGCATCTTCACCCGGCGCGACCGTGCGCGGCTCAAGCTGATCCTGCGCGGCAAGCGCTTCGGCTTCAGCCTCGAGGACATCCGCCAGCTGCTCGACCTCTACGACCGGGACGACGGCCCGCAGGCCCAGCTGCACCGGACCTACGAGATCGCCCGGGACCGGCTGGCCGACGATGGAGCGCCAGCGCGCCGATCTCGATGCGGCGATCGCCGAACTGAAAGACCAGCTGGCCTGGGGCGAGGAGGCCCTGTCCACCTACCGCAGGACCGCCGCCGCGTGATGGCGGTCCGATCACCGAGACGCCAAGGGAGACCGTCGAATGCCAAGCTATACCGCCCCCGTGAAGGACATGCAGTTCCTTCTGCACGACGTGCTGAAGGTGACCGAGGCCGGTATCCCCGGCTACGAAGACCTCGACGCCGCCTTCACCCGGGCGGTGCTGGAAGAGGCGGGCAAGCTGGCCTCCGACGTGCTGGCCCCGCTCAACCCGGTCGGCGACCGCGAAGGGTGCCGCCTCGAAAACGGCGTCGTGCGCACCCCCACCGGCTTCGACGCGGCCTTCGAGGCGCTCCGGGATGGCGGCTGGACCGCCCTCGACTGCGATCCGGACTATGGCGGGCAGGGCCTGCCCTACCTGATGGGCACCGCCGTGGGCGAGATGTTCGTCTCCGCCAACATGGCCTTCAACATGTATCAGGGCCTGACCCACGGCGCCTATTCGGCGATCCATGTCCATGGCACCGACGAGCAGAAGGCCACCTACCTGCCCAAGATGGTCAGCTGCGACTGGACCGGCACGATGAACCTGACCGAACCGCATTGCGGCACCGACCTCGGCCTGATGCGCACCAGCGCCGAACCGCAGGCCGACGGATCCTATCGGATCACCGGCCAGAAGATCTTCATCTCGGCCGGCGAGCACGACCTGGCCGAGAACATCATCCACCTGGTGCTCGCCAAGGCGCCGGGCGGGCGGCGAGGGCACGAAAGGCATCTCGCTCTTCATCGTGCCGAAGTTCCTCGTCAATCGACGACGGCTCGCTCGGCGCGCGCAATGCGCTGTCCTGTCGGCAAGGTCGAAGAGAAGATGGGCATCCACGGCAATGCCACCTGCGTGATGAACTACGACGGCGCGACGGGCTGGCTGCTGGGCGATCTGCACAAGGGCATGCGCGCCATGTTCACCATGATGAACGAGGCGCGCCTCGGCGTCGGCCTGCAAGGCTATGCCGTGGCCGAGGCCGCCTACCAGAACGCGGTCGCCTATGCCAACGACCGGCTGCAGGGCCGGGCGGTGACCGGCGCCGCACAACCCCGCCGGCCCCGCCGATCCGCTGATCGTGCACCCCGACATCCGCCGCAACCTGATGGACCAGAAATCCTTCGTCGAAGGCGCCCGCGCGCTTCACCTTCTGGGGCGCCATCGCTGATCGACCGCTCGACCCGCAGCGGCGACGCCGAGGCCGAAGGGCTGATCTCGCTCCTGATCCCCGTCATCAAGGGCTTCCAGACCGACCAGGGCTTCGAGATGGCGGTGAACGCCCAGCAGGTCTTCGGCGGACATGGCTACATCGAGGAATGGGGCATGTCGCAGTTCGTCCGCGATGCGCGGATCGCGATGATCTACGAAGGCGCGAACGGCATCCAGGCGCTCGACCTCGTGGGCCGCAAACTCGGCCAGGACGGTGGCAAGCACGTCATGGCGTTCTTCGAGATGATCAAGGGCTTCATCGACCGATACCGAGGCGGACGACCGGCTCCGGACAGGCTTTCTCGACCCGCTCAAGGCGGCCTCCAAGGACATGCAGGCGGCCGCGATGTTCTTCATGCAGAACGGCATGAAGACACCCGACGCCGCCCTCGCCGGCGCGCTATGACTTCATGCATCTCGTGGGCCATGTCTGCCTCGGGCTGATGTGGGCCCGCATGGCCAAGGCGGCATATGCCGCGCTCGACGCGGGGACGGAAGACCGCGAGTTCCACGAGACCAAGATCGCCACCGGGCGCTACTACATGGCGCGCCAGCTGCCCGCGACCGCGATGCACCTGCCAGCGCATCGAGACGGGGGCGGAACCGGTCATGGCGCTCAAGGCGGCGGCGTTCTAGACTGTCCGGGTGGCCAACGTGATCAGGACGGGCCGGTGCCGCCACGGCGCACCGCAGCCCCGCCCGAGGGAGGATCGAGATGCCGAAACGCTTCCGCCTGACCCGCCGCTTCCCGGTCGCCATGACCGAAGACGGCTACCGGCGCCTGCGCCGCTTCGCATCCGAGGCGGGCCTCGACGAGGGCGAGGCCCTGTCCTTCCTGTTCGAACACTTCGACAGCGTGATCGACGGCGACACGCTGACCCACCGGCTGCGCCTGTTCAACTCGGAACTCGAGGATCGCAAACGGTGAGGGGAACTCTGGCGGAGGGAACGGATTTGGGTATTTGGGCAAGAAAGAAGCCGGAAGAGGTGCGCCCCGGCGAGAGAGCGCCATCTGCTCATTCGGTCCATCGACCTCACGCCGGGGCGGCTTCTCCCTTGACGGTCATCGGCTCCCCAGCCTGTACCGCAACTCCGAAGCTCGCCGAACAAGGTTAACAACTCGTGTTTCTTTCTTGAGAAATACCCCACGGGGGGTGCGGGGGGTGTGAAACCCCCCGCGTCCGCCCCCAACAGCGGAGACCGGCCTGATGACAGCGCAACTCTATTGCTTCGGCGAAAGCGGGAACTCCTACAAGGCGGCTCTCGCGCTGACCCTGTCCGGCATGGACTGGGAGCCGGTCTTCGTCGACTTCTTCAACGGCGACACCCGCACCGCCGAATTCCGCGCGCTCAACGAGATGGGCGAAGTGCCGGTGCTCGTCGACGGCGACGCGACGCTCACCCAGTCCGGCGTGATCCTCGACTACGTCTCGTCCAAGACCGGCAAGCTCGGCGGCCGTTCGGCGGCGGAACGGCGCGAGGTCCTGCGCTGGCTGTTCTGGGACAACCACAAGCTCTCGACCCAGATCGGGACCGCGCGGTTCCTGCATAAACTTCATCCCCGCCGAGAAACGCCCCGCCGGGGTCATCCCGTTCCTGCAAAGCCGGCTGAAGTCGGCCTACGGGGTGCTCGACACGCATCTCGCCGGACGCGAGTGGATCACCGGCGATCAGGTGACCATCGCCGATCTGTCATGCTGCGGGTATCTCTACTACCCCGAACCCTTCGGCTTCGACCGGTCCGACTGGCCCCATATCGACGCCTGGCTGCACCGCATCGCCGCGCTGCCGGGCTGGCAGCACCCCTATGACATGATGCCCGGCAACCCGTCGGATCGGGCCTGAGGAGATGACCATGACAGACGCCTACATCTATGACGCCATCCGCAGCCCGCGCGGCAAGGGACGCCCCGACGGCAGCCTGCACGAGATCACCTCGGTGGCGCTCTCGGCCCGCGTGCTGAACGCGCTCAAGGAGCGCAACCACCTTGAGGGCCATGCCGTCGAGGACGTGATCTGGGGCAACGTCACCCAGATCGCCGAACAGGGCGGATGTCTCGCGCGTTCGGCCGTCCTGCTGTCGGATCTCGACGAAAGCATCCCCGGCCTCGCCATCAACCGGTTCTGCGCCTCGGGCATGGAGGCGGTGAACCTCGCGGCCAACCAGGTCCGCGGCGGCGCCGGCGCAGCCTACATCGCCGGTGGAGTCGAGATGATGGGCCGGGTCGCCATGGGATCGGACGGGGCCGCGATCGCCGTCGATCCGAGCCTGGCGATGAAGACCTATTTCGTGCCGCAGGGCATCTCGGCCGACATCATCGCCACCGAATACGGCTTCTCGCGGGACGATGCCGACAGCCTCGCCGTCGAAAGCCAGCGCCGCGCGGCGGCCGCCTGGGCGGATGGCCGTTTCGCGGGATCGGTGGTCACGATCCACGACCAGAACGGCCTGCCGATGCTCGACCATGACGAGTTCATGCGCCCGGGCACCGACATGCAGGCCCTGGGCGCGCTGAAGCCCAGCTTCAAGGACATGGGCGAGCAGATGCCCGGTTTCGACAAGGTCGCCCTGATGAAGTATCCGCATCTCGAACGGATCAACCATATCCACCACGCCGGCAATTCATCGGGCATCGTCGATGGGGCCGCCGCAGTGCTGATCGGCAGCAAGGCCTTCGGCGAGGCGCATGGCCTGACGCCGCGCGCGCGCATCCGCGCGACGGCCAAGATCGGCACCGATCCCACCATCATGCTGACCGGGCCGGTCCCGGTCACCGAAAAGATCCTGCGCGACAGCGGCATGGCGATTTCGGACATCGACCTGTTCGAGGTGAACGAGGCCTTTGCGGCCGTCGTGCTGCGGTTCATGCAGGCGTTCGACGTCGATCATGGCAAGGTCAATGTGAACGGCGGGTCGATCGCCATGGGCCACCCGCTGGGCGCGACCGGCGCGATCATCATCGGCACGCTGCTCGACGAATTGGAACGTTCGGGCAAGGGCGTGGGGCTGGCCACGCTCTGCATCGCGTCGGGCATGGGTGCGGCCACCATCATCGAGCGCGTCTGATGCCCAGGATCGATCCCGCGAATGTTCCGCTCAAGACCGGCTCGATCTACCCCGAGCCCTATGCCTCGATGATGGCCGGCCGGTCCTCGCTGCGGCTGGGCCAGGCGGGCGGGTTGACGCAATTCGGCGTGAACATCGTGATCCTCGCGCCCGGCGCTGTCTCCAGCCTGCGTCACTGGCACAGCCGCGAGGACGAGTTCGTGATGATGCTGGAGGGCGAATGCGTGATGCGTCAGGACGCGGGCGAGACCCTCATGCGCCCCGGCGATTGCGCCGCCTTCCCCGCGGGCGATCCCGACGGGCACTGCTTCGAGAACCGCACCGACCGCGAGGCGCGCTTTCTCGTCGTGGGCACAAGGGCGCCGTCCGAGGTGGCGACCTATTCCGACGTCGACATGGTGGTGCATGTCGAGGGCGCGACCGCCCGCTTCACCTACAAGGACGGCACCCCGTGGACAGGCCCGCGCTGATGCCAAGGCTCGTCCCGCCCGCCTTCGTGACCGAAACCGACACGATCCACCCCGTGCTCGGCGGCGGTCTCGGGCCATATCGCCACCAGCTTCTGTCCGATCCCGGCGGCCTGACGCAGTTCGGCGCCTTCATAGAAGAGCTGTCGCCGGGTGCGACGTCGGGTCGACGGCACTGGCACGAGGCCGAGGACGAGATGGTCTATGTCCTGTCGGGCGAGGTCGTCCTCGTCGAGGACACCGAGACGACGCTTCGGGCGGGCGAGGCCGCTGCCTGGCCTGCCGGCCACCCGGTCGGGCACCGGCTCGACAACCGCTCGCACGGCCCGGCCCGCTATCTCGTCATCGGCACGCGCCTTCCGCGCGACCGCATCCATTATTCCGACCACGATCTCATCACCGAAAAGGACGGTGCCGGCCGCAGGTATTTCCACCGCGATGGCACCCCGTACGAACAAGGACAGCGCAGATGACCGACTTCACCCTGACGACCGACGCCGACGGCGTCGCCACGATCACCTGGGATGTTGCCCGCAAATCCATGAACGTCATGTCCCAGGGCGGCTTTGCCGAACTGGACGGGCTGATCGACCGGGCGCTGGCCGACCCGGCGGTGAAGGGCATCATCCTCACCTCCGCCAAGAAGGATTTCGCCGGCGGGATGGACCTCAACGTCATCGCCCGGATGAAGGAGGATGGCGGCGCGAAGGGTATCTTCGACGGCGTGATGTCGATCCATGCGATCCTGCGCAAGATCGAGCGCGCCGGAATGGACCCCAAGACGCTGAAAGGCGGCAAGCCGATCGTCGCCGCGCTGCCGGGAACGGCGCTCGGCATCGGGCTGGAACTGCCGCTGGCCTGTCACCGGATCATCGCCGCCGATGTCCCGAAGGCGAAGATCGGCCTGCCCGAGATCATGGTCGGCATCTTCCCCGGCGCGGGGGGCACCACCCGCCTCGTGCGCAAGCTCGGCGCGATGGCGGCGGCCCCGGCCCTGCTGGAAGGCAAGCTGTCGAGCCCGAAGGAGGCAAGGGCGGCCGGCCTGATCGACGAGGTGGTGGCCCCCGAGGCCCTGCTGGCCCGCGCGAAGGAATGGGTGCTCGGCGCGACCGAGGCCGATCTGGTCAAACCATGGGATGCCAAGGGCTACAAGATGCCGGGCGGCGCACCCTACAGCCCCTCGGGCTTCATGACCTATGTCGGCGCGAACGCGATGATCCACGGCAAGACGATGGGTGTCTATCCGGCGGCGAAGGCGCTGCTGTCGGCCGCCTACGAAGGCGCGCTCGTGCCCTTCGACACGGCGCTCCGGATCGAGGCGCGCTGGTTCACCTCGGTGCTGATGAACCCGTCCTCCGCGGCGATGATCCGCTCGCTCTTCATCAACAAGGAGGCGCTCGAAAAGGGTGCGGTGCGCCCGGCGGCGCCCGACCAGACGGTTGCGAAGCTCGGCGTGATCGGTGCGGGCATGATGGGGGCGGGCATCGCCCATGTCAGCGCCAGCGCCGGTATCGAAGTGGTGCTGATCGACGCCACGCAGGAGGCAGCCGACCGGGGCCGCGCGCATTCCGTCGACCTGCTCGACAAGGGCGTGAGCCGCCGCAAGATCACGCCCGAGCAGAAGGAGGCGACGCTGGCGCGCATCACCGCCACCACGGATTACGCCGCCCTCGCGGGTTGCGACCTGGTGGTGGAGGCGGTGTTCGAGGATCCGAAGGTCAAGGCCGAGGTAACGGCGAGGGTCGATGCCGCAACCGGCCCCGAGTGCATCTTCGCCACCAACACCTCGACATTGCCGATCTCGGGGCTTGCCCGGGCCAGCGCGCGGCCCGAAAACTTCGTCGGCATCCACTTCTTCTCGCCGGTCGACAAGATGATGCTGGTCGAGATCATCCGCGGCGAGCGGACCGGCGACCGCGCCGTGGCCAAGGCGCTCGATTTCGTCCGCCAGCTGCGCAAGACGCCGATCGTCGTCAACGATGCGCGCTTCTTCTATGCCAACCGCTGCATCATCCCCTACATCAACGAGGGCATCCGGATGGTGGCCGAGGGCGTGGAACCCGCGCTGGTGGAAAACGCGGCACGTCTCGTGGGAATGCCGCTCGGTCCGTTGCAACTCGTGGACGAGACCTCGATCGACCTTGGCGTGAAGATCGCAAAGGCCACCCGGGCGGCGATGGGCGATGCCTATGCCGACGGGGCGGTGGATGCGGTGCTGTTCGCGATGGCCGATCAGGGCAGGCTCGGCCGGAAGGCGGGCGCGGGCTTTTACAGCTATGACGCGTCCGGCAAGCGCGAAGGGCTTTGGGACGGGCTGGCGAAGGCCTGGCCCGTGGCCGAAACCCAGCCCGCGCTTGGCGATGTCCAGCATCGCCTGCTGTTCGCGCAGGTGCTCGAGGCGGTGCGCGCGCTCGAGGACGGCGTGCTGACCGACATCCGCGAGGGCGACGTGGGCGCCATCCTCGGCTGGGGCTTCGCACCCTGGTCGGGCGGGCCGTTCAGCTGGCTCGACATGATCGGCGCGGCCCGTGCGGTCGGGATCTGCGATGCGCTGACGGCCGGGCACGGCGCGCGCTTCGAAGCGCCGGCGCTCCTGCGCGAGATGGCGGCGGCGGACCAGACCTTCTACGGGCGCTTCGCCCCCGCCGCCCGCGCGGCCTGAACGCCTAGGCTCCGCGCCCGTGCCCGGTGACACGGGCGCGGGCGCGCAGCATCGCGCCCACCTCCTCGGCCATCAGCAGGGCGATCACCCGCTCGCCCTCGGCCAGCCCGAGCACCGCATGGCCATGCGGCGCCCCTGCGGTGGCGATGAGTGCGCCGCACCCCGCATAGATGATCTGTGGCTCTGCAAAGTGGAGAGAGACGGTTCGCAGCCCGCCCTGCGGGCGCTGTCGCGCGATCCCGCGCCACCCCTCGAGCGCCGCCGCCGGAACCAGAACGAACGGATCGCCGTAAAGCGCTTCGGCGCAATCGGCCTCGACCAGCAGGCGCTGGCGCGGCAGCAGCCAGAGCGCCTCGCGGTTGTCGAGCGCGCCGGGCGGGACGACCAGCGGCCAGAGCGCCTCGGGCAGGTCGGCGGGCAACGGTGCGGCCCGCACCGCCTCGATCGGGCGCACACCGCCGGCGAAGGTCAGCACCCCGTCGCCGGGCCGCAGCGCCTCGACCGGGCGCCAGCCGATCGCCACGGCGATCCGGGTTCCGGCCATCAGGCCCTGCCCCCACCCCGCGCCCCGCGCGTCCTCCCGCTGCATGTGACCCACGCTATGCCTCCGCACCCGAACCGACGCCGCAAGCCTCGGCCGGCGACAGGGTGGCGCAAGGGCCAAACCGGGGCATCGCTGCGGCAAGGACGCCGAACCCGCGACAGTCAGCCGGGACGCAGGCCATCGAAGCCATAGCCGAAACGGGCGATGTCCTCGGCGCAGAGCCGCGCCACCAGCGCCGCATCCTCGTCCGAATAGAACGACCGCCAGTCGCGCGGGCGCGCCGAGGCATTGGCCCGCGCCACCGGCGTCAGGCGAAACCCCAGATGCGCCTCGAAAGGCGCCAGATCCTCGTCGAGCCGCTCGAGCCGGGCATAAAGGCTGCACCGCTCGGTTCCGGCCCGGTCGCGCATGTAGGCGGAATACGGCCAGGCCGAGAGGCTGGCGCGGGTCTGCGGATGGTTCAGGAACCCGCTGAACCCGAGGCTGCGCGCAAGCCCGACCGCCGGATGCGCAAAGGACTGCCCGCGCAGCCAGGTGTAGTAACTCGCCACCCGGTCCCAGGGATTGCGCACCAGCGTCAGGGTGAAGAAGCTCGCGATCTCGTCGTCGCCGGCCAGCCCCGCGATATCGGCGAGGGTGGAATGCTTCCAGAGGCGTCCCGCCGTGCGAACCTCGGCCAGACGCCCGCGACGCGCACGGGCCTTGGGTGTATCGCCCACCAGCACGTCATCGCGCATCGCACGCGCCTCGAGCGCAAGCGCCAGCGCCGTGCCCCCGGTCTTGGGCACATGGATGAAGATGTAGCGCCGCCCGCGCGACAGGATCATGCGACGCCCCCCGTCCGGCCGCCGGCGCCGGGGCCATCGAGGCCCCGGCGCCGGCGTTGCCACGGCCTGCGGCTCGGACCGGCACCGACCGGCGGGCCGCCCGCCACGCGGCCGCCTCGCAGGGGTATTTGGGCAAGGCAGAAATCCAATGCGCGTCAGACCGGGTTCGGCGGATCCCGGCCGTCGCGCACCGCGACGAGGTTCTCGACCGCCATCAGCCCCATCGCCTCGCGCACCTCGAGTGCGGCCGTGCCCAGATGCGGCAGAAGCGTGACGTTCTCCATCGCCACCAGCGCCGCCGGCACCTCCGGCTCGAATTCATAGACGTCGAGGCCCGCCCCCCCGATCCGTCCCTCTGCAAGCGCCGCGATCAGTGCCGCCTCGTCCACCACATCGCCGCGCGAGATGTTCACGAAGATGGCGTCGGGTTTCATCGCGCCAAGTGCCTCGGCCCCGATCAGGTGATGGGTGGCCGCCCCTCCCGGCACCGCCACCACCACGAAATCGGCGGCCATCGCCTCGGGCAGCGAGACCTGCCGCGCCGGCACGCCCGGATCGGCCACGGGCGAGCGGTTGTGGAACACCACCTCCATCCCGAACCCGGCCTGGCAGCGCCGGGCGACCGCCTTGCCGATCCGTCCCAGCCCGATGATCCCCACCCGCCGTCCCGCGACGGGAATGCCCAGAAGCTGCGTCGGACCCCAGCCCTGCCAGCGTCCGGCCCGCAGCAGCCGCTCGCCCTCGCCCGCCCGGCGCGCCGTCATCAGCATCAGCGCGAGCGCGATATCCGCCGTCGCCTCGGTCACGGCGCCGGGAGTGTTGGTCACAACGAGCCCCGCCGCGCGCGCGGCCGGAACATCGATGTGGTTGTAGCCGACCCCGAAATTCGCCAGCATCCGCGCCCTCGGGCGGGGGACATCGGCAAAGACCGCCGCCGAAAAGCGGTCACCGAGCGTGGGGAGCACATAATCATAGCTCCGCAGCGCCTCGCGCAGTTCGTCCGGCGCCAGCACCCGGTTCTCTTCATCGCGCAGCGTCACGTCGAAGTGCGCCCGCGCGACGCTGAGCACCGCCTCCGGCATCCGCCGCGTGATCAGAAGCGTCTGCGTCAAAAAAGCCTCCCGCCGTCCGGAACCGCGTGCCCCGGCCCGATCAGAACCACCTCGCCCTCGGCGTCCGGCACACCCAGCACCAGCACCTCCGACATCACCTTGCCGATCTGGCGCGGCGGAAAGTTCACCACCGCGAGCACCTGTCGCCCGACCAGCGTCTCGGGCGTGTAGTGCCGCGTGATCTGGGCCGAGGATCGTTTCTCGCCGATCTCGCCGCCGAAATCGACCCAGAGCCTGAGCGCCGGCTTGCGCGCCTCGGGATAGGGTTCGGCCCGCGTGATCCGACCGACGCGGATATCGACCTTCAGGAAATCGTCGTAACTGATCGTCACCGGCCCAGCTCCCGCCCGCGCGCGGCCGCAGCCGCCACGGCCCGGCGCAACAGCGCGGGAAACCCGCCCTCGCGATCCATCAGCACGGCCAGCGCCGCCGCTGTCGTGCCGCCGGGCGAGGTCACGTTGATGCGCAGCTCCTCCGCGCTTTCGGGGGCGCGATGGGCCAGCTCGCCCGCCCCCGTCACGGTTGCCCGTGCCAGCCGCATCGCAAGGTCGGGGGGCAGCCCTTCGGCCGCGCCCGCCTCCGCCAGCGCCTCGATCAGGTGGAACACATAGGCCGGGCCCGAGCCCGAAACGGCGGTCACCGCATCCATCTGGCCCTCGTCCGCCAGCCGGACGGTCTGCCCCACCGCGCCCAAGAGCGCCTCGGCCAGCGCGAGGTCCGTGTCCGGGACGGCAGCATTGCCCACCAGCGCGGTGATCCCGCGCCCCACCGCCGCCGGCGTGTTGGGCATCGCGCGGATCACCGGCGTTCCGGCCCCGAGCATCCGCTCCAGCGCCTCGATCGGCGTGCCGGCGGCAATCGAGACGAACAGCGTCCCGCCACCGCCAAGCCCCGCAAGCCCGGGCAGCGCATCGGCCATCATCTGCGGCTTGACCGCGATCAGGACGATCGCCGGCGCATCCGGCAGGGCATCGTTCAGGTGCAGGCCCTTGCCGGCAAGCCCCTTCAGCCAGGCCGAGGGGCGCGGCTCGGCCACCCAGACCGCGCTCAGCGCAAGACCCTGCCGCAGCCAGCCTTCCAGCAGGGCCGAACCCATCTTGCCGCAGCCCAGAAGCACCAGTCCGCGGCGGTTTACCGTAGAGAACATCGACCCTGCCTTCCCCGCGTCACCGCCGACAGGTTAGGCGCGCCCGTAGGCCTCGGCAATGGCGACCTTCATCGCATCGCCGGGCGTACTGTTCGGCCCAGGCCACCAGCTGAAACGCCGGATAGAACCGTTCCGCCGCCATCACCGCGCTGGCGATCAGACGGTCGATCTGCTCGGGGCCCGCGATCTGTCCGCCCGACAGCAGCAGCCCATAGCGCCAGACCATCAGCTTTTGCTCGCTCCCAATAGGTGAAGGCGCCGGTCCAGACCATGTCGTTGCAGCGGTTCAGCACGTCGTAGAGATCGCCGCAGCCGGTCCTCGGGCGGTTCCATCTCGAAGGTGCAGATCAGCCGCAGCGTCTCGTCCTGCGCCGACCAGGCGAGCGTCAGCGAATAGGTGCGCCACTGCCCCTCGACCGCCATCGCGATCTGGTCGTCCGTCACCCGGTCGAACTCCCATTCGTGGTGCTCGGCCAGCGTCTCGACGATGTCGATCGGATGCAGGTCCTCGGTCGTCAGGTAGTCTTCGGAAAGCGACATTGCCCGGCCTCTTCATAAAGCTGCCTGTAGGCCCATGACCCACAAGAAGCTGGGTGTCTGGCAAGGTACGGCGTTTGCCCGACACCGTCCTTACTAGATATGGTGTGGCCAAAGCGAAAGGGTGTAAAGCCTTTTCTGTCGGAATTGTCTGTGGACAACTTCCGGCGCGGGTGCGCGCCGATCATTCGCGCCCCGAAATGGCCCGCGAGGCTGCCCCTTGGGGGCGGGGAGGCAGGGCAACGCCCAAAGGCCGTGCCGGGCAATCGCCGCGCAAGATCGTCCCGGCAAGGGGTGGGGGCGGGGCCGCGCGACCGGGCCACGTCCTCGGCGACATCCGGATCGCCCGGGTGGCACGCGACCGGGAGGCATGCGACAGGTGCGCGGCGTCAGGTCCCACGGGTGCGGGCGGTCAGCCCTTCTTCTTCGCGCCTGCGGCCTCGAGCGCCGCGATCCGCGCCTCGAGCGCCGCGTTCTCCTCGCGCGCCTTCTGCGCCATGGCGCGGACGGCGTCGAATTCCTCGCGCGTGACGAAGTCGCGATCGGCCAGCCAGCGGTCGATCAGGCCCTTCATTGCCGTCTCGGCCTCGTCTTGCGCGCCCTGCGCCACGCCCATCGCGTTGGTCATCAGTTGCGACATGTCGTCGAAGATCTTGTTGCGGGTCTGCATGGGAGACCTCCGTTCTGATCGTCTCCTATATGGTCCGCGGGCGGCGTGGCACACAAGGTTGACATCGCCGCAGCCGCCCGGACACAGGCCGCAACGGAGGCGCCATGATCCCCTTCCCCGACATCGTCGCCCGAGATCTTCTCGATCACGCTCTTCGGCATCGACCTTCGCGCTGCGCTGGTATGCGCTGGCCTATATCGCCGGGCTGCTGATCGGCTGGCGGATCGTGACGTGGCGCTGATGCGGCGGCCCGCGCTCTGGCCCGGCGACACGCCGCCGATGACGCCGGCGCAGGTCGAGGACCTGCTGACCTGGATCATCCTCGGCGTGATCGATCGGCGGGCGGCTCGGTTTCGTCCTGTTCTACCAGCCGGCGCTACTACCTCGCGCACCCGGTCGAGATCCTGCTGCGTCTGGGAAGGCGGGCATGTCGTTCCACGGCGGGTTCCTCGGGGTCGTCGCGGCGGCCTGGGCGTTCTGCCGCCAGCAACGGCATCCCGGTGCTGGCCGCCGCCGATGCGCTGGCCATGGCCGCGCCGCCGGGGATGATGCTGGGCCGGATCGCCAACTTCATCAACGCCGAACTCTGGGGCCGGCCGACCGACGCTGCCCTGGGGCGTGATCTTTCCCGGCGAGCGGCGCAGGATTGCCCCGGCGTCGACGGGCTCTGCGCCCGCCACCCCTCGCAGCTCTACGAGGCGGGGCTGGAGGGGCTGCTGCTCGGCGCGCTGCTTCTGCTTGGCTGGCCTCCGGGCGGGGCTGGCTGAAACGGCCCGGGGCGATCATCGGGCTCTTCCTCGCGGGCTACGGCGCGGCGCGTTTCGCGTGGAGTTCTTCCGCGCAGGCCGATGCGCAGTACATCACCCCGGACAACCCGCTGGGCCACGTCGTGCAGCTCGGCGGCGGGTCTGACGATGGGGCAGGTGCTGTCGCTGCCGATGATCGTCGCGGGGCTGCGCTGATCCTCGTGGCCCGGCGGCGGGCGCCCGCGCGGCATGACGCCGCTCGGCCGAATGCTCGCTCGCGCGCATCCGCGCCGGCCGGGCCGATCACCATCGCCGACTACATGGCCGAATGCCTGCTGCATCCGGTCCACGGCTACTACACGACGCGCGAACCCTTCGGCGCGCAGGGCGATTTCACCACCGCGCCCGAGATCAGCCAGATGTTCGGGGAGACTGCTCGGGCTCTGCCTCGCGCAGTGCTGGCTTGACCAGGGCGCGCCCGCGCCCTTCGCGCTGGCCGAACTCGGTCCCGGACGCGGCACGCTGATGGCCGACATGCTGCGCGCCACGCCGGCCGTGCCGGGGTTCCACGACGCGCCGGCCGTTCACCTCGTCGAGGTCTCGCCGCGCCTGCGCGCCCGGCAGGCGCGAGGCGCTCGGCCGGCACCGCCGGCCTGGCACGACGGGGCTCGGCGACCTGCCCGACGCTGCCGCTCTTCCTGGTCGCGAACGAGTTCCTCGACGCCCTGCCGATCCGCCAGTTCCTGCGCGACGCGCAGGGCTGGGCCGGAACGGGTCGATCGGCGCCGAGGGCGATCGGCTCGTCTTCGGGCTTGCCCCGCCCGCCCCGCTCGCGGCGCTGGCGCACCGGCTGCCACGACACCGGCCGACGGCGATATGGTCGAGCTCTGCCCCGCCGCGCCCGGCGATCGTCGGAGGAGATCGCGGCGCGTATCGCGCGCGGCGGCGGCGCGGCGCTGATCGTGTGACTACGGCGGCTGGCGGTCGCGCGGCGACACGTTCCAGGCGGTGCGGGCGCATCGCACGGCCGATCCGCTGGAGGCGCCCGGTTCGGCCGACCTGACCGCGCATGTCGACTTCGAGGCGCTGGCCCGCGCCGCACGCGACCCGGCGCGGCGGTCACCGCCGATGATCGCCCAGGGCGTCTTGCTCGAACGGCTCGGGATCGCCGCCCGGGCCGCACGGCTGGCCCGCGGCTGGCGGGCGATCGCTCGCGATCGCATCATCGCCGCGCATCGGCGCTTGACCCACCCCGACGAAATGGGAACCTCTTCAAGGTGATCGCCTCCATGGCCGACCGGCCGCCGCCACCGGGATTCGGCCCATGACGCTGGAGATCATCACCTCCGAGCGCTCGCGCCCGTCCGCCACGGGTTCTTCACCCGCAAGGGCGGCGCATCGTCGGGCGATCTTCGACGGGCTGAACTGCGGCCTCGGCTGCTCCGACCAGTCCGACATGGTGCGCGATCAACCGCACCCGCGTCGCCGAAGCGATGGGCGTCGCGCCCGACCGCCTGCGTCGACGCTGCACCAGGTCCATTCCGCCGACGCCGTGGTCCTCACCGCCCCGCTCGACGACGCCGCCGGCGCCGACGCGCATGGTGACGGCGACGCCCGGCCTCGCGTTGGCGGTGCTGACGGCCGATTGCCAGCCGGTGCTCTTCGCCGACGCCGCGGCCGGGCGTGATCGGCGCGGCCCACGCGGGCTGGCGCGGCGCGCTCGACGGCGTGCTCGAGGCGACGCTCGACGCGATGGAGCGCCTCGGCGCCGATCGCGACCGCATCCGTCGCCGTGATCGGCCCGACGATCAGCCAGCCCGCCTACGAGGTCGGCCCGGAGTTCGTCGAAGGTTTCCTCGACGACGGATCCCGGCCAACGCGCGCTTCTTCGCCGCAGGGCGCGGGCGACCGCGCGCTTGTTCGACCTGCCCGCCTACGGCCTTCACCGGCTGCGCGCGGCGGGCGTGGGCCGCGCCGAATGGACCGGCCATTGCACCTATCGCGACGCCGACCGCTTCTACTCCTTCCGCCGCGCCACCCACCGGGCGAGGCCGACTACGGGCGACTGATCTCGGTGATCCGCCTCTAGCCGCCGCGCCCCGCGGGGACCGCCGATTGTGGCCAAATTCTGCGAAACAATGCGCGAAAATCCATCGCACTGTTTCATGAACGTGTTTTATCGTTAAATTACATTAATTTACCGGATACCTGCGCCCGCGCCGCCGGGCCGGGGGCGGCCACGCGCCGGGCCCGGCCAGGCCCAATGGCCGCCGCAATGGCCGACCACCCTCGGGGCAACGGCAATCGGGGCGGCAAGAGCGCGCCCCAAAAGGAACAGACAGATGAAAAAGACGCCCCGCTGGCTTCTGGCCGCCCTCGCCTCCAACACCGCCGACACGGCGGCACCGCTGCCGTGGACGCGCGGGCAGCGCCGCCGCCCTGCCGCGCTGCGCGATGCAGCGCCGGTCGTCCGTCCGAACAGCAAGGGCCACGCAACCCGCTAGCGGCGGGGCTGGAACCGCGCGCTTCACCCCAGCGGTCCGGCGGCGCGGGGTTCGCGCCGCAGGCCGGCCGGCACCCCGGGGTTTGGCATCCGCCGCCCACCACGGCGCGGCAAAAGCGGGCCATTGCCCCTGCCGCCCGGTCGCTTGGCCCCGGAACGGTTGCCCCCTCCCCGCCATGATTCGGCGAATCGATTCCGCGACGAAATCGGCCCTTGGCGGCGATTGTGGCCCCTGGGCGAACGGGTTGGGCAAGAACCGGAAACAATCATCAGAGTCTTGCTGGATTGGTTCCGCATCCGGCGTCATCAGGGCAAAACTTTGACAAGACGGCCACGGGTCGCCATCTTGCCTGCATGTTCCATCCGACCCGGCGCGCGCTGCGCGCTTTCGGGGACCGGGCCGGAAGACTGCTTGCAGAAGGCGACCCTGGTGTGACCTCTGACACACCGCTTGGGGTCGCCTTTCTGCTTTGGGGTGACCGGGGTGTCCGGAACCGCGCTCAGGCGCTCTTGCGAAGCCGTTCTTCCAGCACGTCGAACGGCAGGCCCGGCTCGTCCTTGGCGCACCGGATCACGAGGCTGGTCTTCACGCTTGCCACGTTGTCCGCCGCCGTCAGTTCCGATGTCAGGAACGTCTGGAAGGTCGACAGGTCGGGGGCGACACATTTCAGGATGAAGTCGATCTCGCCGTTCAGCATGTGGCACTCCCGCACCAGCGGCCAGGCCCGCGCCCGTGCCTCGAACGCCGAAAGATCGGTTTCCGCCTGACTGTGCAGCCGCACCATGGCAAATACCTGCACCTCGAACCCCAGTTCGCGCGCATCTATGTCGGCGTGGTAGCCCCGGATGTATCCCGCCTCCTCCAGCGTGCGCACCCGGCGCAGGCAGGGGGGCGCGGAAATACCCACCCGCCGGGCCAGTTCGACGTTCGTCATGCGCCCGTCGGCCTGAAGCTCCGCCAGGATGTGACGGTCGATGGGGTCCAGCTTCGATCCGGCCATTTTGCGGGTCTCCTTCTGGGCGGGGAATGTAAGGACTACGCCTGTCCTGCGCAATATTGTTTCGCGCAGCGGCGCTTCCACGAAACCCAAATTCCCGACGGCCCCTGAAATCCTCCGTCCGGTCCCGGAACAATCTCGGGGATTTCCCCCGTTTCCGGACCGCCGGCCGGCGCTCCGTGGCCCGGCGCATCGCCGGCCCCTCGCGCGCGCATCGCGTCGCCACCCGCCCCCCCCACATGCCGCCCGCGCCATCCCCCGCGCGCCGGCCCCCCACAAAGCCATGCGCGCCACAGCATCCCGCCCGCCCACCCCGACCGGCCCCTCCGCGCCGGTGCGCTCCGCCGCATCCCCTCTTTCCGCCCGACCGTCTTCCGCCTATATCGGGGGGCCAGTTCAAACCGAGGCGCCCATGTCAGACCCCCGCCACACCCGAGTCCTCATCATCGGCTCGGGCCCCGCCGGCTATACCGCCGCCGTCTACGCGTCGCGCGCCATGCTGAACCCGATCCTCGTTCAGGGCATCCAGCCGGGCGGCCAGCTGACCATCACGACCGAGGTGGAAAACTGGCCGGGCGACACGCACGTCATGGGCCCCGACCTGATGGTCCGGATGCAGGCCCACGCCGAGGCGATGGGGGCCGAGGTGATCTCCGACCATATCTCGTCGCTCGATCTTTCCAGCCGCCCCTTCACCGCCCTGTCCGACAGCGGCACCACCTATACCGCCGATGCCGTCATCCTCGCCACCGGCGCGCAGGCCAGTGGCTGGGCCTGCCGTCGGAAGAGCACTTCAAGGGTTTCGGCGTCTCCGCCTGCGCCACCTGCGACGGCTTCTTCTACCGGGGCAAGGAGGTGGTGGTGATCGGCGGCGGCAACACGGCCGTGGAAGAGGCGCTGTTCCTGACGAACTTCGCCACCAAGGTCACGCTGATCCACCGCCGCGACAGCCTGCGCGCCGAAAAGATCATGCAGGACCGCCTGTTCAAGAACCCCAAGATCGAACGTCATGTGGAACCACGAGGTGACCGAGGTGCTGGGCACCGACCAGCCCCGTGGGGTCGGAGGCCGTCCGCGCCCGGAACGTGCAGACCGGCGAGACGACGGACATTCCCTGCGCCGGTTTCTTCGTGGCCATCGGTCATGCCCCGGCGTCGGAACTCGTGAAGGACCAGCTGGAGCTGCACAACGGCGGCTACGTCCGGTCGACCCCGGCACCACCCGAACCTCGATCCCCGGCGTCTTCGCCGCCGGCGACCTGACTGATCATGTCTACCGCCAGGCGGTCACCAGTGCCGGCATGGGCTGCATGGCGGCGCTCGACGCGGAAAAATTCCTCTCCGGCCACGACGCCGATAGCGCGGCCTTGCGTCCGGCATGCGGCGGCGGTGCGCCTGATCCGGCGTCGTCGTCAAGCCGCAGTGCAGAAAAAATCTTGCCCCGGCCGCGAAACATGGGCGCCGCTGCTTGAATTTCGCCATGTTCGCGCGCTAGTGGCCCCGCGTGACCCGCCGGATGGCGGTGGAACATCCATTCCTGCGAAAGAAGGCCTCTTCCGAAATGACCCTTGCAAATCTCGCCCCCATTCCCGAGCTCTACGTTTCGGCCGAGTCCGCCGCGAAGCTGAAGATCGAGGCGGGCAACCTGCCGTCCTGGGATCTGACCGCGCGCCAGGTCTGCGATCTCGAACTTCTGATGAACGGCGGCTTCAACCCGCTGAAGGGCTTCCTGACCGAGGCCGACTACGACGGCGTCGTCGAGACCATGCGCATCGCTGACGGCGCGCTCTGGCCGATGCCCGATCACGCTCGACGTGTCGCGAGAAATTCGCCGACAAGCGTCGAACCCGGGCAGGACATCGCGCTGCGCGACCCCGAGGGCGTGATCCTCGCGATCCTGTCGGTCACCGACAAGTGGACGCCGAACAAGGCGCGCGAGGCCGACAAGGTCTTCGGCGCCGACGATCTGGCCCATCCGGCGGTCAACTACCTGCACAACATCGCGGGCCCGGTCTATCTCGGCGGCCCGATCACCGGCATCCAGCAGCCCGTGCATTATGACTTCAAGGCCCGCCGCGACACGCCGAACGAACTTCGCGCCTATTTCCGCAAGCTGGGCTGGCGCCGCGTCGTCGCCTTCCAGACCCGCAACCCGCTGCACCGCGCGCATCAGGAACTGACCTTCCGCGCCGCGCGCGAAGCGCAGGCGAACCTGCTGATCCACCCCGTCGTCGGCATGACCAAACCGGGCGATGTCGATCACTTCACCCGCGTGCGCTGCTACGAGGCGGTGCTCGACCAATACCCCGCGTCGACCACGCACCTGTCGCTTCTCAACCTCGCGATGCGGATGGCCGGCCCGCGCGAGGCCGTCTGGCACGCGATCATCCGCAAGAACCACGGCTGCACCCATTTCATCGTCGGGCCGCGACCATGCCGGCCCGGGCAAGAACAGCCAGGGCAAGGATTTCTACGACCCCTACGACGCGCAGGAACTGTTCGGCGCAGCACCAGACGGAAATCGGCATCGAGATGGTCGATTTCAAGCAGATGGTCTATGTGCAGGAAAAGGCCCAGTATTACCCGGTCGACGAAGTGCCCGAAGGCGCGACCGTCCTCGACATCTCGGGCACCGAACTGCGCCGCCGCCTGCGCGAAGGGCTGGAGATCCCGGACTGGTTCTCCTTCCCCGCAGGTCGTGACCGAACTGCGCCGCACCTCGCCGGCCGCGGTCCAAGCAGGGCTTCACGGTCTTCTTCACCGGCCTGTCCGGGTCGGGCAAGTCGACCATCGCCAACGCCCTGATGGTCAAGCTGATGGAGATGGGCGGCCGCCCGGTGACGCTGCTGGACGGCGACGTGGTGCGCAAGCACCTGTCCTCGGAACTCGGGTTCTCCAAGGAACACCGCGACATCAACATCAAGCGGATCGGCTACGTCGCCTCCGAGATCACCAAGAACGGCGGCATCGCCATCTGCGCGCCCGATCGCGCCCTACACCGCCACGCGCCGCGCCGTGCGCGAGATGATCGAGGCCTATGGCGCCTTCATCGAGGTTCATGTCGCGACCACGGTCGAGGAATGCGAACGTCGCGACCGCAAGGGCCTCTACAAGCTTGCCCGTGAGGGCAAGATCAAGGAGTTCACCGGGCATTTCCGACCCCTACGAGATGCCCCAGCAGCCCGAGCTGCGCCTCGATACCGAGAATGTCGAGGTCGACCACTGCGCCCACCAGGTGATCCTGAAGCTTGAACAGATGGGCCTGATCGGGGCCTGAAACACCAGAAAGGCCGGGCCCCGGTCGCGGGGCCCGGCCACGAATGTCGAGGGTGCGTCAGGTCGGCCGAAAGGAAACGGGGGGCGCGGGCGCCACCCTTTCCTGCCTCAGTGGGCGCTGACCGGAGCCAGGTCGTTCTGCCGGGCCAGCGCGAATGCAAGCTCGCGTTCGCGCACCAGTGCCAGCCGCTCGCCGTTCGGGCGATGCACCGCATAAAGCGTTTCGATCCCCGCCGCCTGCTCGCGGATCTCATCCGGAAGGTCGGCCACCGCGACCGGCAGGATGTAGACGATCCGTTCGCCCTCGTCGGGCAGTCCGTTGAATTTCGTGTCCATGTCCGTTCTCCTCATACCCGCCCGATCCGGATCGTCTGCACCACGGTTTCCGGCGCCGAACGGCGCAGGTCGATGTGCAGAAGTCCGTTTTCCATCGTCGCCCCGGCAACCTCGACGCCCTCGGCCAGCACGAAGCTGCGCTGGAACGCCCGCGAGGCGATGCCGCGATGCAGGAAGACACGGTTGCCCTCGTCCTCGCCCTGCCGGCCCCGGATCACCAGTTGGCGATCCTCGACGGTGATCGCCAGATCTTCCTCGCGGAAACCGGCGACGGCCAGGGTGATGCGATAGGCGTTCTCCGAGACCGCCTCGATGTTGAAGGGCGGATACCCCTCAGCAGGCGGTCTTCGCAGTGCGTTCGACCAGCCGTTCAAGCTGTTCGAACCCCAGCAGATAGGGGTGCGCCCCGAAGCTCAGTTTCGTCATCCCGAATGCCCTCTGATGCAAGCGACATTCACGCGGGGCCCCGGAAACGGCGGCCCCATGGCACGAATATGGGACGCCCGCGGCCCTTGCACAAGGGCGGGGCCCTTCCCAGATTTATTCCCCGCAAGCCCCGAAAATCGCTATATTCGCCGATGATGCCAGACGACGACTTCAGGACTTGAGCAGCACCAGATGAATGCACCGAGCGAGCTGAACTTCGAAGACATGCTGCGCATCCGGCTGGAGGTGCTCCGCCGCGAGCATCGCGACCTTGACGATGCGATCCACGCGCTGGCGACCGCGGGGCGGGCCGACCAGCTTACGCTGCAACGTCTCAAGCGGCAGAAGCTGTCGCTCAAGGACCAGATCGTGCGGATCGAGGATCAGCTGATCCCCGACATCATCGCCTAGGCGTGCGGCCGGCGCCTTCGGCCAGCCTCGCCCGCCCTTGCCCCTTGCCCTCGCGCCGATATAGTGCCCGTTCCAAAGCAGCCCGGGGGCCGGAATGGACGTGCAGGTGGGAATCGTCATGGGCAGCCAGTCCGACTGGCCGACCATGAAGGAGGCGGCTGGCATTCTCGATGATCTCGGCGTGACGTGCGAAGCGCGGATCGTCTCGGCCCATCGCACCCCCGACCGCCTCTGGTCCTATGGGACCGAGGCCGTGGCGCGCGGTCTTCAGGTGATCATTGCGGGCGCGGGCGGGGCCGCGCATCTGCCCGGCATGATGGCCTCCAAGACCCGCCTGCCGGTGATCGGCGTGCCGATCCTGACCAAGGCGCTGTCGGGCATCGACAGCCTCTATTCCATCGTGCAGATGCCCAAGGGATATCCCGTGGCGACGATGGCGATCGGCGGGGCCGGGGCCGTCAACGCGGGGCTCATGGCCGCCTCGATCATCGCCCTTCAGGACAACGCCCTCGCGGAACGGCTCGAAGACTGGCGGGCCGCCCTTTCGGCCTCGATCCCCGAGGAGCCGCAGGATGACTGATCCGCTTGCCCCCGGCGCGACCATCGGCATTCTCGGCGGCGGCCAGCTTGGCCGGATGCTGTCGGTGGCGGCCGCGCGGCTCGGCCTTCGGACCCATGTCTTCGAACCTGCCGCCGGCCCGCCCGCCGCCGACGTGGCCCACAGCGTCTTCACTGCCTCCTACGAGGATCGGGACGCACTTGCGGCCTTCGCGTCCTCGGTCGATGTCGTCACCTACGAATTCGAGAACATCCCCACTTCGGCGCTCGACCTGATCGAGGCCACGCGCCCGATCCGGCCCAACCGCCGCGCCCTCGCCATCAGCCAGGACAGGATCGCCGAAAAGGACTTCCTCGCCTCCATCGGGCTTGCGACGGCACCTTATGCCGCCGGTGATGACCGCGGCCGATCTCGACGCGGCGCTTGACCGCATCGGGCATGCCCGCGATCCTCAAGACCACCCGGCTCGGGTATGACGGCAAGGGACAGGCGCGGATCCGGACGCGCGCCGATGCCGCGGGCGCGCTCGCCGCGATGAACGGCGCGCCCGCCGTCCTCGAGGGCTTCATACCCTTCACCCACGAGGTATCGGTGATCGCCGCGCGCGGGCTTGGCGGCGAGGTCGCCGTGCTATGATCCCGGCGAGAACCTGCACCGCGACGGCATCCTGCACAGCACCACCGTGCCCGCCCGCCTGACCCCGGGCCAGCGCAGCGACGCCATCCTTGCTCGCCGCCCGCATCCTCACCGCGCTCGACTACGTTGGCGTGATGGGGGTGGAATTGTTCGTCACCCCCGAAGGGCTGATCGTGAACGAGATCGCGCCGCGGGTTCACAATTCCGGGCACTGGACGCAGAACGGCTGCGCGGTGGATCAGTTCGAACAGCACATCCGCGCCATCGCGGGCTGGCCGCTGGGTGACGGCGCCCGCCACAGCGACGTCACGATGGAAAACCTGATCGGCGACGATGTCGCGCGGGTGCCGCTGATCGCGCGCGAGCGCAATGCGGCGCTGCACCTCTACGGCAAGGCCGAGGCCCGCCCCGGCCGCAAGATGGGTCACGTCAACCGGATCCGAAGCAGATAGGTCGCAGCGCCCGACCGGGCGATTGGCGGTCGTGCCGCGAGATGCCGCCGGGCGGCGGGCGAGACGGGATCGTGATACGGGCCGACAGTCACATCGGATCGCAGGTCATGCCGGTGATCCGCGTCCGGGCCGGGCAGGATCCCGCCCGGCCGCATCCGGGCCTCCGGTGGATCGCAAACGAGTTCCACCCCCAGCGCGGCCGGGCGCGGCGGGTTGGTGGCGCAGAACCGCCGGCGAAAGGGCGGCAGCCGGCATCGAGTTGCGCTTTTTCCGCCGCCCGGCCGGTCGATTGACGCGCTCGCCCAAGCCGCACCGGCAGGGGCGGCAACCCGCCCGGACGGGCGATCAGGCCCGTCCGGCAACCGCGCCCTTCGTCAGGCTTCCGGTGAATCCGTGTCGGTCTCGCCCAGGCCCCGGCGCCGCCGCGCTTCGGCCGCGAGTTGCTCGTAGCGCGCGCGGAACGCCTCCAGCTCCTTTTCGCCAAGCTCCTCCAGATCCAGAAGGGCGTTGTGCGCCCCTTGCGTCGCGCGGATCAACTCGTCCAGCTTGATCTGGATCGCCTGCGTATCGCGGTTCTGGGTGTTCTGGATCAGGAAAACCATCAGGAACGTCACGATGGTGGTGCCGGTGTTGATCACCAGTTGCCAGGTGTCGCTGAACCCGAACACCGGCCCCGAGACGATCCACAAAAGGATGACACCCAAGGCCAGAACAAACGTCTGCGGTCGCCCGCAAACGCGCGAAACCCATTTCGCGACCATGGAATAGCGGTTGGTGGCCGGCATGATACCCCTTCACCGGAACCTTGCGATCAGGGCCGGGGCGCGGCCCGGATCGCCCCCACCGCATCGGAAAACGTCATCTCGGGGGCAAAGGCCCCGGTCCGGAGGAATTGGATCGTCTGCGCGATCACGATCGGGTTCAGCATCATGAAGGTATGGGTAACCGGCAAGACGATATGGTCGGTCATGCCCGCCACGCGGGTGCTTTCCACCGAAACCTTGCCGTCGTCCGCCCCGGGGATCATCGAGGAATAGACGGGGTTGAGCGATCGGTCGCCCGCGATCACGCCCAGTTCGAAATCCGGCAGCGGCAACCGCAGCGGCACCGATCCCGGTCCGGTGCCCAGTTCCAGCCCCGCCGGGCCGTTCACCCACTCGAACGCGCCCATCGTGCCCAGCGCATCGACCAGTTCCGACCCCTTGTTGGGCGGCGCCAGCATCACCACGCGCCCCATCGTTTCCGGCCTGTGCCGTTCCAGCCAGACCCGCACGAGGATGCCGCCCATCGAATGGGTCACGAAATCCACCCGCCCCGTGCCGCACTCGGCCACCGCCGGGGTCACATAGGTTTCGGCCAGGTGTTCCACCGGCGCCTTGGTGGACGGATAGTCGAGGTTGACCACCCGGTATCCCTGCCCCTCCAGCGCCGTCTTCATCGCCAGAAGCGAGATCGAACTGCGCGCAAGTCCGTGCAGCAGAACCACGCAATCGGCCCGCACCGGTTGCGCCACCGCCAGCAAGACACCCAAGGCCATCATGAATTCCCGCATGCCGCCAGCCTATCCGATCGTCTGGGCATGGACAAATGCGGTCTGCGGGGCCAGCCTGCCACCATGGCTCATCGCACCCCCCGTGTCGCCGCGCGCGCCCTGATCCTGCACGAAGACCGTGTGCTGCTGGTCAATGCCTATCCGGGCGGGCGCTCCGATCTGTGGTGCGCCCCCGGCGGCGGGGCCCGCACGGGGAAGTCGCTGCACGACAACCTGATCCGCGAGGTGCATGAGGAAACCGGCCTTGTCGTCCGGGTCGGCGCGCCCTGCCTGATCAACGAGTTCCACGATCCCGCCACCGGCTTCCACCAGGTCGACCTGTTCTTTCGCTGCACCATCAGCCAGGGTGCCCTGTCGGCCGACTGGCGCGACCCCGAGCGCGTCGTCACCGACCGGCGCTTCTTCTCGCGCGCCGAACTCGATGCCGGACGCGTCCGCTTCAAGCCCGACAGCCTGCCTTCGGCCGCCTGGGGCAGCGCCCTGATCTATGACCCGCTCGAGGTCATCGTGCGATGAGCCGCGCCTTCGTGAAGGAAGACGGGCCCGACAACACCCCGCTGCCTGACCTGCCGATCAGCCCGCATCCCAACCTCGTCACCCCGCGCGGCCTCGCCGCCCTGCGCGCCCGCCTTGTCGCGACCCAGGCCGAACTCGCCCGTCTGCGGGCCCGCCCCGACCGGCTTGACCGGCAGCCCGAAGCGGCGGCCGAGCGCGACATCCGCTATCTCGAGGCCCGGTTGCGCAGCGCGATCCCGGTCGATCCCGCAGGCCAGCCACGCGACGAAGTGGCCTTCGGCGCGACCGTCACCGTCACCGACGAGACAGGCGCCGAACGGACATACGAGATCACGGGCGAGGACGAGGCTTCGGCGGCAGAGGGTCGCATCGCCCCCCAATCCCCCCTCGCCCGCGCGCTCCTCGGCGCGCGGATGGGCGAGACGGTGGTCTGGCGCCGGCCATCCGGGGCGATGGAACTGAAGGTCACGGCCCTGCGCTATCCCGATCCGGAGTCCCCCTGATCCGCCCCCACACGCCGCTGGCCGACACGGCCGCCTGCATGATCGCGAGGCCGCGCGTTTCGGGCAAGCGACGGCCTGGCCCAGGCGATGCGCATCCCGCCCGCGGCAATCGGGCGGTCCAACCCTGTGCGCATCCGCATGGAACGCAGGCCCCCCCAGGGGCAGGGGCCGCGCGTCCCAAAAACAAACGGGGGCGGCCAAAGCCACCCCCGTCCGATCTCGCAGACCTGAAAGATCAGGCCAGCGCGAGGTTCGTCGCCGATTCGCGGCCGTCGCGGCCGGTCTCGATCTCGAAGGTCACGGCCTGGCCGTCGTCGAGCTGGCGGATACCCGCGCGCTCCAGAGCCGAGACGTGAACGAACACGTCACGCTTGCCGCCTTCCGGGGCAATAAAGCCGAAACCCTTGGTTGCGTTGAACCATTTCACGGTGCCATTGGCCATCGTGAGAACTCCTGTTTTCCGTATCGCCACCCGCAGCATGCGGTGGCCTGGCCAAGTCAGATCGCGATCGAAGACTGAAGCCGCAAGGAAACAGAAGATCGAAAGAGAAAGAATAGCCCGGGTGATATAGGCGATTTGTGCCTCGACCACAAGGGTCTTGGGGGCGCGGGGGCCTGGGGACACCAGGACGATCGGCGGGCGCTCAGGTCCGGGCGGCCCGCAGCGCCAGCGCCACCCCGCCCAGCACCAACCCCCCCGCCAGCACAAGACGCAACCCCACCGGTTCCCCCAGCCAAAGCGCGCCTCCCAGCGCGGCCAGCACGGGCACCGTCAGTTGCGCCACACCCGCGCGCCCGGCCCCCAGCGACGGCAGGATCGTATACCAGAGCGCGTAGCCCAGCCCCGAGGTCACGGCCCCCGACACGACCGCCAGCATCGCGCCCGCTGCCGTCACCACGCCCCCGCCCCCCGGCAGGACCGCTCCCGCAAGCAGACCCGCCGGCACGGCCAGCGCAAAGTTCCAGGCCGTTGCCCCCAGCGCGTCGCCCTGCCCCCGGCCCGACAGCGAATAGATCCCCCAGCCGACCCCGGCGATCGCCATCGCGCCTGCATGCCAGACACTGCCCACCGCGCCACCCGGCGCCAGAAGCAACACCAGCCCGCCAAAGGCAACGCCCGCACCCAGCCAGCGCAGGCCGGGCACGGGTTCGCGCGCAAGAACGGCGCCCGCGAACATCGTGATCTGCACCATCCCGAACAGGATCAGCGCGCCCGCACCCGCATCGAGCGCGCCATAGGCAAGCGAAAAACCGAACAGATAGGTCAAGAGCGCGGCCGCCCCGACAAGCCTCCCGCGGCGCCCCGGCCAAAGCGCGCCGCCCCGCGTCCCTGCCCGCACCGCGACCAGCGCCAGCAGCATCGCGGCCCCCGCCACCAGGCGGATCTGGGCAAAGGCCACCGGCCCGATCTCGCCCGCGCCGACCGCCATCCGGTTCAGCAGCGAATTGCCCGCAAAGGCGATCATCGTCACGGCGGTCAGCAGGATCAGGCGCATGGCCCTGCATAGGCCAGCCGGCGCCCCTCGGCCATCGCTGTTTCGCGCCACGCCCGGCCCCGGCAAACCGGGGCGCGCCGCGTCACAGGGCTTCGGGCACCTCGTCGATGTGGTGATAGACCGGGATCCCGCGCGCCTGCGCGATCCGCACATCCGCGTCGGCCCCGCTCGACGCCCCCTCCAGCCGCAAGACCGCATCGCAATGCTGCAACAGGCGATGGGCCGTCGGATGCATCACCTCGTCGTAAAGCGGCGAACCCACCGCGCCGCCGCCCGCCCCCGCCAATACCGGCAATGCCACCCATTCGCCGATCATCGGCACATGGCCGCGCCGAAAGATCGGCCAGGCCGCGGCTTCCAGCCGCTGCAGGTTCCCCGCCATCTTCGCCGGGTCGTCGCCCGTGCCCGAGCGGTAGGGGCCGGCGATCAGGATCATCATCGGTCTGGTCATCTCGTATGCTCCTCTTGTGCGCGCAATGCTCTGGCATATCCGGATGATTCGTGCAATATCGTGCAGTATCGTAAATAATCGTGCATCCATGCTCACCGCCCAGCGCAAATCCCTGCTTCTCGACCGCCTCGCCCGCAGCGGGCGCATCGTCGCGCGGGACGAAGCCCTCGCCCTGAACCTCTCCGAAGACACGATCCGGCGCGACCTGCGCGATCTTGCCGCCGAAGGCAGGCTCCTGCGTGTCCACGGGGGTGCGCTGCCGCTCTCGCCCACCCATCGCCCGCTGGCCGATCGCCGGGCGATGGCCACGGCGGAAAAGCACCGCCTCGCGCGCCGCGCGGCGCCGCTGATCCGGCCCGGCCAGACCGTCATCCTCGACGGCGGCACGACCCATGCCGCCCTCGTCGCCGCGTTGCCGGCCGATCTCGCGGCCACGATCGTCACCCACAGCCCCACCATCGCTGCGGCGCTCGAACCCTTCCCCGGCATCGAGGTCATCCTGATCGGCGGCCGGCTGTTTCGCCACTCGATGGTCGCGCTCGGCGCGACCACCTGCGAGGCCTATGATGCGATCCGCGCCGATCTCTGCCTGCTCGGCATCACCGGACTGCACCCCGAAACCGGCCTCACCACGGGCGACGCCGAAGAGGCCGCGCTCAAGCGCCGCCTGATCGCCCAGTCCGGCGAAACGCTGGTGCTGGCCACGCAGGACAAGATCGGCGCGACCTCGCCCTTCCGCATCGCCCCGCTCGACCGGCTGACGACGCTCGTCTCCACCGGCCCACGCCCGCCGGGCCTGCCACCGGGCGTGGGTCACCTCGCGGCATAAGGCTTCTGTCTTGCCCAAATACCCCCCGCGCGGCGCGCGCCTGAGCCCGAAGCGCGCCAGCGCGCAGGGCGAGGCAAAGGCAATGGCCCGGAACGGGCCTCCGCATCGGTCCCGCCCTTTACCGGCGATACCCCGCCGGTCCGGGCAAACGGAAAGGGGCGCCGGTTTCCCGGCGCCCCTTCCCTGAACCGTTAGGCGTGACGGATTACATCATCCCGTCCATGCCGCCCATGCCGCCCATGCCGCCGCCGGCCGGGGCGCCCTTGGGCTCCGGCTTGTCGGCGATCATGGCTTCGGTGGTGATCAGCAGCCAGGCGACCGAGGCCGCATCTTCCAGCGCGGTGCGCACGACCTTGGCCGGGTCGATCACGCCGAACTTGAACATGTCGCCATATTCTTCGGTCTGCGCGTTGAAGCCGAACTTCAGGTCGTTCAATTCGCGGATCTTGCCGGCAACCACCGAACCGTCGACGCCGGCGTTCTCGGCGATCTGGCGCAGCGGGGCCTCGAGCGCCTTGCGGACGATGGCGATGCCCGCGTCCTGGTCGCTGTTCGCGCCCTTCAGACCGTCGAGCGCCTTGCCCGCCTGGATCAGGGCCACACCGCCACCGACGACGATGCCTTCCTGAACCGCCGCGCGGGTCGCGTTCAGCGCGTCATCGACGCGGTCCTTGCGCTCTTTCACTTCGACTTCGGTCATGCCGCCGACGCGGATCACGGCAACGCCGCCGGCCAGCTTGGCCACACGCTCCTGCAGCTTCTCGCGGTCGTAGTCGCTGGTGGTTTCCTCGATCTGCGCGCGGATCTGCGCAGACACGGGCCTGCGATCTCGGCCTTGTCGCCAGCGCCGTCGACGATCGGTGGTGTTGTCCTTGGTGATCGAGACCTTCTTGGCGCGTGCCGAGCATGTCGATGCGTGACATTCTCAAGCTTCATGCCGAGATCGTCCGAGATCACCTGACCACCGGTCAGGATCGCGATGTCCTGCAGCATCGCCTTGCGGCGGTCGCCGAAGCCCGGCGCCTTGACGGCCGCGATCTTCAGGCCGCCGCGCAGCTTGTTGACGACCAGCGTGGCCAGCGCCTCGCCTTCGACGTCTTCCGAGATGATGAGCAGCGGCTTCTGCGACTGGATCACCGCCTCCAGCAGCGGCACCATCGGCTGCAGCGACGAAAGCTTCTTCTCGTGCAGCAGGATGTAGGCGTCTTCCAGATCGGCGATCATCTTGTCGGCATTGGTCACGAAGTAGGGCGACAGGTAGCCGCGGTCGAACTGCATGCCTTCGACGACTTCGGTCTCGGTCTCCAGGCCCTTGTTCTCTTCGACGGTGATGACACCCTCGTTGCCGACCTTCTGCATCGCATCGGCGATCTGGCGGCCGATTTCGGCCTCGCCATTGGCCGAGATGGTGCCGACCTGGGCGACTTCGGCGCTGTCGGAGACCGGGCGCGAGGCCGCCTTGATCGCGGCGACGACCTTGGTGGTGGCCAGGTCGATGCCGCGCTTGAGGTCCATCGGGTTCATGCCGGCGGCAACCGCCTTCATGCCTTCCTTGACGATGGCCTGGGCCAGCACGGTCGCGGTGGTGGTGCCGTCGCCGGCCTCGTCATTGGTGCGGGAAGCGACTTCCTTCACCATCTGCGCGCCCATGTTCTCGAACTTGTCCGAAAGCTCGATTTCCTTGGCGACGGTCACGCCGTCCTTGGTGATGCGCGGCGCGCCGAAGGACTTGTCGATGACCACGTTGCGGCCTTTCGGGCCCAGCGTCACCTTCACCGCATCGGCGAGGATGTTGACGCCGCGCAGCATGCGGTCGCGGGCGTCGGTGTCGAATCTTGACGTCTTTAGCAGCCATTTTGATTGCTCCTGGTTGTCTGGATTGGGTCCGTAGGGTGCGTGATCTCACGCACCATCCGCGCGACGTCCTCAGGCGATGATGCCGAGAATGTCGCTTTCCTTCATGATCAGCAGCTCTTCGCCGTCGAGCGTCACTTCGGTGCCCGACCACTTGCCGAACAGGATCGGTCGCCGGCCTTGACCGACGGCGCGATCAGCTCGCCCGAGTCCTTGCGGGCGCCTTCGCCAACCGAGACGATCTCGCCCTCGGCGGGCTTTTCCTTGGCGGTATCGGGGATGATCAGCCCGCCCTTGGTCTTTTCGTCGCCTTGCGATGCGGCGGACCAGTACACGGTCATGCAGCGGTTTGAATGCCATCTGGGAACACTCCCTAGGTTCCAGGTTGAATGATGTTAGCACTCACCCGAGGCGAGTGCTAACGAGCGGTAAGTTAGGCATATCGCCCTGCCAGGAGTCAACACCCCGGCGCGGCAAAATTCGGCCGATCGGCATGGCTTGGCCCGGCGGCGCCGGCGTGGCAGGCATGGCGGCCGGTCCATGGGTTCGGATGATCCTCGATGCAGCGCCTTCTCCTCGCTTTCGTCCTGCTCTGTCTCGCCCCCGCCGCGGCCCTCGCGCCGACTGCGACGGGCCAGAACCAGATCGCCGCTCCTGCCCGAGGCGGTCCGCGCCGATCTGGCGGCCCGCGTCGATGCCGTGCCCTATCCGCGCGGCAACTTCTGGCGCGCGACGCGGGGCGACAGCGTCATCACGCTGATCGGCACCTACCACCTCGACGATCCGCGCCATGACGCGGCGATGGACCGGATCTGCGCCCCTGATCGACGCGTCGGACCATCGTGCTCGTCGAGGCCGGTCCGATGGAGAGAGGCGGAATTGCAGCGCGCCATTGCGCGCGACCCCGTCGCTGATGTTCACGATGTCCGGGCCGACCTTGCCCGAAGTCGCTGCCCGCCGAGACTGGGAAACGCTCATGGCCGCGCTGAGCGCGCGCGGCATCCCGCCCTTCATGGCCGCCAAGATGCAGCCCTGGCTACCTGTCGATGCTGCTCGGCATCCCGCCCTGCGCGGCCGAGGCGCTGATGGGCAGATGAACGCGGTCTGGACGCACGCATCATCGAACGCGCCGAAGAGGCCGAGGTGCCGATCGGCGCGCTCGAACCCTATGACACGATCTTCACCATCTTCGCGGCCCTGACGCCCGCCGAACAGCGCGAAATGCTGGAACTGGCGCTCGCGCTCGACGCATCAGTCCGAAGATCATTTGCGACGCATGCCGGACAGCTATTTCGCGGAGGATGCCCGGATGATCTGGGAATACTCGCGCTGGCTGACGACCTCCAGATCGCCCGGCATGACGCGCGAACCCGGGTCGACGCCGACTATCGCCGCGATGAAGAGGCCTCGCTGATGACCAGCCGCAACCGCGCTGGATCCCGGTGATCGAGGCCGCCGCCGCACGAAGGCCCGGTTCTTGCGGCCTTCGGCGCGCTGCACCTGTCGGGCGATGACGGCGTGCTGGCGCTGCTCGCAGCGGCGAGGGCTTCACGCTCGAACGGCTCAGTTCTGGCAGCGCATTCTGGAGCTGCCCCGGCGCGGTCAGGCCCGTCACCGCCGCATCGTCCGCGCCGTGGACGGCCGTGACATTCGCCCGGCCGCGCTTGCCGCCTATAAGGCCGCCGCAATAACCCCGATCATCCTTCAAGCGAGACGCATCACATGATCAAGGTCTTCGGCCACAAATCCCCCGACACCGATTCCACCGGCTCGCCCATCATCTGGGCCTGGTATCTGACCGAAGTCGCAGGGCACCCCCGCCGAAGCCCGTCCTTCTGGGTGAACCGAACACCGAGGCGGCCTTCGTGCTGAAGCACTGGGGCCTGGCGAAGCCCGCAGATCATCGCCGATGTCGCCGCCGGCGAGCACGTGGTGATCGTCGACACCAACAACCCCGCCGAACTGCCCGCCCTCGATCAACGACGCCAACATCATGGCGATCATCGACCACCACATGCTGGTCGGCGGCCTCGAAGACCAAGGGCCCGATCGACATCACGATCCGCCCGCTCGCCTGCACCGCCACCATCATGCACGACCTGATGGGCGCCGACGCTGCCAGGCTGCCGCGCGAGATCAAGGGCGCGATGCTGTCCTGCATCCTGTCGGACACGCTGGAATTCCGCTCGCCCACCACCACGCCGCATGACCGCGCGGTGGCCGAAAAGCTGGCCGCCGATCTGGGCGTGTCGATCCCCGACCTCGCGGCCGAGCATGTTCGCGGCCAAGTCCGATGTCTCGGCCTTCTCGGACGCCGAACTCCTGCGGATGGACTCCAAGGAATACAACGTCGGCGGCAAGGAACTGCGCGTCTCGGTGCTGGAAACCACCGTCGCCCAAGGTCGTGCTGGACCGCAAGGACAGCCTGATGGCGCTCGATGGAAGGTGTCGCGAAAGAGGACGGCGCCGATCAGGTGCTGCTGTTCGTCGTCGACATCCTGAAGGAAGAGGCGACGCTTCTGGTGCCGAACGATCTGGTCAAGACAGTGGCCGAAGCCTCGCTTCGGCGTCAAGGTCACGGGCGACACCGTCGTGCTGCCCGGCATCATGAGCCGCAAGAAGCAGATCATCCCGGCGCTGAAGCTCTGATCAGCGCCGGGGTGGGCGCAAGCCGCCCTGCCGTTCGCGACAGTCGTATGCAGACCAAGGCATATCGCGCAGCAGACGCGTTTTCAACAGCCTGGAAAGGCCGCCGCATGACCCGAGATCATCCGCTCGCTCGCCGAAATCTCGGGCCGCTACGACGCGGTTTTCTGCGATCTCTGGGGCTGCCTGCACAACGGCAAGACCGCCTTTCCCGCGGCCGTCGCCGCCCTGCAGGCGTTTCGCGCGACGGGCGGCATGGTCGTGCTTCTGACCAACGCGCCGCGCCCGAAGCCCAGCGTTATCAAGCAGTTGGCACGGTCTGGGCGTGCCGCGTGACTGCCTGGGACATCGTGGTCACCTCGGGCGATGCCGCGCAGATCGCGCTGTTCTCGGGCGCCGTCGGGCAGCCGCGTCTACCACATCGGCGCCCGAAAGGATGAGGTTTTCTTCACCGACTTCGCCGATGATCTGCGCCGTATGCCAGACCCAGCCGTCGATCCACCGCGTGCCCCTGGAAGAGGCCGAAGGCATCGTCTGCACCGGCCTGCTGGACGACCTGACCGAAACGCCCGACGACTATCGCGCGACCCTTCTCTATGGCCAAAGACGCAGGGTCTGCCCCTGCTCTGCGCGAACCCCGACATCGTCGTCGACCTGGGCGACAAGCGGCTTTACTGCGCCGGGGCGCTTGCGCAGGCCTATGAGGAGATGGGCGGCGACAGCCTCTACTTCGGCAAGCCGCATCCGCCGATCTACGATCTTGCCCGCCGCCGCCTGGCCGCCTTGCCGGCATCAGGTCGCGATCCGCAGGATCCTGGCCATCGGCGACGGCATCGCCACCGACATCCAGGGCGGCATGGGCGAGGGATCTGGATACCCTGTTCATCACCGGCGGCCTTGCGGCCGACGAATTCGGCCCCGATCTCGACAACCCCGATGCGGCGCTTGCTCGACGCCTGGCTTGAGGCGCGGCAGATGTCGCCCGACCTATGCGATGGGCATCTGCGCTAACTGGCCTGCCGCAACATTAGTTCGACCACTCTAGACAATTGTCGAATAATTATTGCGCGGCCGGATTGCGCTGCGCCGCAGCATCTGCTATCGTCTGCCGGCAGCGCAACACGGGATTCGCAACGATGCTCGACAACATGCCCCGCGGCACGATCTGCATCGAAGACCTCGAAATCGGCATGACCCGCCATCTGCGAAAGACCGTAACCGACCGCGATATCGAGCTTTTTGCCGAGGTCTCGACCGACCGCAACCCGGTCCACCTGGACGACGACTATGCCCGGACACGATCTTCGAAGGCCGCATCGCCCACGGCATGCTGACTGCCGGTCTGATCTCGGCGGTGATCGGCGAACAGCTTCCCGGGCCACGGCACCGTCTATCTTGGCCAATCCCTGAAATTCATGGCCCCCGTCCGCCCCGGCGACATGGTCCGTGCCGAGGTCACGGTGACCGCCATCGACCACGCCCGACGCCGGGTGACCCTTGAAACCCATTGCGCGGTGGGCGATACCGTGGTGCTGAAGGGCGAAGCGCTGGTTCTGGCGCCCAGCCGCAAGTTCGACTGACGGGGCAGGCGCCCCGCCAACGGGGGCAGATGCGCAGCATTTATCACACTGGCAGGGGCTTGACCCGGATGCACCGGGGCGCCTCGGTCGCGATGGGCAATTTCGACGGCGTCCACCTTGGCCATCAGGCCGTCATCGACCTTGCCCGCAGGCACGATGCGCCCGCTTGGGATCGTCACCTTCGAGCCGCATCCGCGCGCAGTTCTTCGCCCCCGACGCCCCGCCCTTCCGGCTGATGAACGCCGAGGCCCGCGCCAACCGTCTGGCGAAGCTCGGCGTGGAGCATCTGTATCGAACTGCCCTTCGACGCCACTCTTGCCGGTCTGTACGCCCGAAGACTTCGTCGCGCAGACGTGCTTGTCCGACGGGCTTGGCGTTGTCCCATGTCGTCGTCGGCGCGGATTTCTGCTTTGGCAAGGGCCGCGCGGGCACTGCCGACGACCTTGCAAGCCTTTGGCCGCGACATAGGATTCGGCGACGACCATCGCCGACCTGGTCCGCGTCGGACGGCACCGAGATCTCCTCGACCGCCATCCGCCGCGCGCTGACCGAAGGCCGCCCCCGCGACGCGGCCGCGATGCTCGGCCACTGGCACCGGATCGAGGGCGAAGTGCTCCACGGCGAAAAGCGCGGGCGCGAGCTTGGCTATCCCACCGCCAACATGGCGATCGACGGGCCTGCACCTGCCGCAGCTTCGGTGTCTATGCCGTGCAGGTCGATGTGCTGACCGGCCCGCATGCAGGCAGCTACCATGGGCGCCGCCAGCCTTGGCGTCCGGCCGATGTTCGGGGAGAACCAGCCCAAACCTCGAAACCTATCTCTTCGATTTCAAGGGCGATCTCTACGGCGAGCACCTGTCGGTCGCGCTGGTCGACTACCTGCGCCCCGAGATGAAGTTCGACGGCCTCGCCGCCCTGATCGCCCAGATGGACGCCGACTGCGACCGGCCCGCGACATCCTTTCCGCGCTCAATGACCCCTTCCCTTTTCCGCGCCGCCATCGCACGCTGCCCGATGGACAACTGCGCCCCCGCTTCTGGGAAACGGTGCCCCTGACCAAGCTGACGCCCGCCGAATGGGAGGCGCTGTGCGACGGCTGCGGCAAATGCTGCCTGAACAAGCTGGAGGACGAAGACACCGGCGAGGTCGCCTTTACCCGCGTCGCCTGCCGCCTGCTGGACGGCGACACCTGCCGCTGCGCGCAACTATGCGATCCGCAAGAAATTCGTGCCGGAATGTGTGGTGCTGACGCCCGAAGACCTTGCCCAAGATCGCCTATTGGATGCCCACGACCTGCGCCTACAAGCTGCTGTCCAGAAGGCAAGCCGCTGCACGACTGGCACCCGCTGATCTCGGGCGATCCGCGAAAGCGTGCACACGGCCGGGCATCGGTGCGCGGCTGGACCGTCCCCGAATTCGAGGTGCCCGAGGAGGACTGGGAAGACCACATCATCGAGGAGACGCCCTGATGTTCTTTGCCTCCGACAACACTCCGGCGCTGCCGCCCGAGGTTCATGGCGGCGCTCGCTCGCGCCAACGAGGGCTACATGCCTGTCCTACGGCGGCGATGCCGTCATGGACCGCGTCGCGCGCCCGGATGCGCGAGATCTTCGAGGCGCCCGAGGCCGCCGTCTATCTTGTGGCGACCGGCACGGCGGCCAATGCGCTTGCGATCGTCGATCGCCTGCGCGCCCTGGGGCGCGGTCTTCTGCCACCGCGCACGCCCATGTCGCAGAAGATGAATGCGGCGCGCCCGAGTTCTTCTCCGGCGGCGCGAAGCTGGTGCTGGTCGAGGTGCGCACGGCAAGATGACGCCCGAAGCGCTCGATGCCGCGTTGTCGCGCACGGGCCGCGGGCGGCGTCCACGGCGTGCAGCGCGGCATGCTCACGCATCACCAACGTGACCGAGGCGGGAACCGTCTATACCCCCGCCGAGATTGCGCGCTCGCGGCGCTCGCAAAGGCGCACGAGCTGCCCGTGCACATGGATGGCGCGCGCTTTGCCAACGCGCTGGCGGCCACCAATGCCAGCCCCGCCGAGATGACATGGCGCGCCGGCGTCGACGTCCTGTCCTTCGGCGGCACGAAGAACGGCTTGATGGGGGTCGAGGCGGTGATCCTGTTCGATCCGGCAAAGGCGTGGGAGTTCGAACTGCGCCGCAAGCGCGGGGGGCATCTGTTCTCCAAGCATCGCTACCTGTCGGCGCAGATGGATGCCTATCTTCAGGACGATCTGTGGATGCGCCTTGCCCGGCGCGCCAACGCGATGGGATCCAGGCTGTCGCGGGGCATAGCCGCCCTGCCGGGGCGCCGCCTGATGCATCCTGTCGAGGCCAACATGATGTTCGCGCAACTTCCCCAGGCCGCTCATGATCGGGCCAAGGGCGCGGGCGCCGCCTATTACCAGATGCCGCACCTTGGCGATGGTGCGTGCCGCCTCGTCTGTTCATGGTCCACGACAGAGAGCGACGTCGACCGTTTTCTCGAGCTTGTCGCGTGACCGGCCCGGCCAGCACCCGTGCCGGCCTCACGCCCGGTGCAGATGTTTCCGGATCGCCGCAGCCACCGCCTCGGGGTGCGTAATCGGCACCATGTGGCCCGCGCCCGGCACCACCAGCCGTTCGGCCATGGGCAATCGACGCGCCAGTTCACCCATGATCGCGTCGATCACCGGCGGTGACCCGCCCCCCTCCACCAGAAGAACCGGCACCCCGAGGCTTTCGAGCCCCATGTAGCGCAAGAGCCCGCCAGTGTCTCGTCGCAGCGAGGCGTCCTGGCCGAGGATGAAGTGGATCCGGTCCAGCATGTACTGCTGCTGCGCCGGCCCCAGATCTTCGAACGCGGCGGCGCCACCCCAGGCGGCATGAAAGAGCCTCGCCCCCGTCTCGCGCCGGCCCGCGCGGACCTCGGTGAGGAATGCCGAATGTGCGTCATCGAAGGTGGCGAAAGCCGGGTCGCCTGCCGCACGGGCGGCGGCAAAGATCACGGGTTCCACCAGAACAAGGCTGCGCACGAGGTCGGGCCGCTCCAACGCCACACGAAGGCAGACGGTTCCGCCGAACGAATGCCCCATCAGGTCGACTGGCGCCCCGCCGCCCACCCGTTCGGCAAACTCGATCGCCAGCCGCGCGGTCAGACCCTGCAACTCCTCGCGCCCGTCCCAGTCGGCAGCGCGACCATGGCCGGGCTGATCGAAGGCGGTCAGTTCCACCTCGGGCAGCATTTTCGCCAGCCCCGACCAGGCGCCGGCATGAGCCAGCGTGCAGTGGAGCGCCAGAACAGGGCGCGCATCCGGGGCGCCCCAGACCCTGAACGGGGCCGGCATCGTCAACATGTCTTCTGGCACTACAGTTTTCCGGACAGATGCAGATCAAGATCGTCAAGCCGGTCCTGACCCCAGAACATCTCGTTTCCGACGATCATGAAGGGCACGCCGAACACCCCGCGCGCGACAGCCTCTTCAAGGTTGGCGGCATAGGTTTCCGCGCCAGCCAGCATCCCCCGGTCGGCGATCGCCGGATCGAACCCGTGGGCGGTGAGGATGTCCCGCACAACCTCGTCATCGGCGATGTTGCGGTCTTCGGCCCAGACCGCGCGCGCAAAGCCATGGATCAACCCGGCCAGGTCGCCACCGCCGGCGTTCTGCGCCGAAATGACCGCATAAGCCGAAGGCGCCGCGTTCACGGGCCAGTAGGCTGGCTGGAGTGTCAGGGGCAGATCCGCCTTTCGGGCCTGGCGGCGCAATTCCTGAAGCCGGTAGGCCCTGCGGCTTGGATGACGCTCCGGCAGGGCCTGACCGCCGGTTCGCGGGAAAAGCGCGCCCAGATCGACGGGCTTGTAGACGACAGAGGCATCGTGCCGGGCCGCGATCGTCGCGACACGCGTCCCCGAGAGGTAGACGTAGGGCGACACCGTGGCCAAAAAACAGTCGATCTGCACCAGGGCCACTCCCCTACCCCACGCTTCGGTTCCAAAGACCCTAACCGGGTGATAAGCGGTGTCAACGTCACGAATCCGTCACGCAACCGCCCGACCGACCCTGCCCAAGGACCAGATTCATGCCCGCCATCACCGAGCCGAAGCTGATCTCCGGCAACGCCAACCTTCCGCTCGCCAAATCCATCGCGCGACGGATGTCGATGCACCGCGGCATGTCGCGTCAGCTGGTGGATGCGCGGGTCGAACGGTTCAACGACCAGGAGATCTTCGTCGAAGTCTTCGAGAATGTCCGCGGCGAGGACATGTTCATCATCCAGCCGACCTCGAACCCGGCGAACGACAACCTGATGGAGCTTGCTGATCATGACCGATGCGCTGCGCCGGTCATCGGCGGCGCGCATCACCGCCGTGATCCCCTATTTCGGCTATGCCCGGCAGGACCGCCGCGCCAAGGCGCGCACCCCGATCACGGCCAAGCTGGTCGCCAACCTGATCGCCGAGGCAGGGGTGGAACGCGTCCTGACGCTCGACCTGCACGCGCCGCAGATCCAGGGCTTCTTCGATATTCCGGTGGACAACCTTTATGCCGCCCCGGTCTTCGCGCTGGACATCGAGCACCACTTCAAGGGCCGGATGGACGAGCCTGATGGTCGTGTCCCCCGACGTCGGCGGCGTGGCTCGCGCGCGCGAACTGGCCACGCGGATCAATGCGCCCCTCGCCATCGTCGACAAGCGCCGCGAGAAGGCCGGCGAAGTCGCCGAAATGACGGTGATCGGCGATGTGATCGGGACAAGACCTGCATCATCGTCGATGACATCTGCGACACCGCCGGCACGCTGTGCAAGGCGGCCGAGGTGCTGATGGAGAACGGCGCGACCGAGGTTCACAGCTACATCACCCACGGCGTCCTGTCCGGCCCGGCGGTCGAACGGGTCCAGAATTCCGTGATGAAGAGCCTGGTCATCACCGACTCGATCGAGCCGACCGAGCGGCGTCAAGGCCGCCACGAACATCCGGATCGTGCCGACCGCACCGATGTTCGCCCAGGCGATCCTGAACATCTGGAACGGCACCTCCGTGTCGTCGCTGTTCGACACCGACACGCTTGTGCCGATCTACGAAGGCATGTATTCGCGCTGATCGGTCACGGGCCGCCCGGCGCGATCGGCCGGGCTCGGCTCAGACGATGTCCCACTCGTCTTCATCCCGCAGGGAACCGATCGCGATCCAGTCCGCGCGGATCCGGGCCACGCGCGAGTCCCCCAAGTCCGGAACACGATCTGAAACCCGGCTTCGGTGATCTTTTCCGCACAGATGTCGGCGCGCAGGTTGGTCTTCTGGTCCATGTCCCACATCGAGATCGACACCGTGACCGCGGGTGCCTCGCGGAAGGTCTGCGAAAAAATGACCCCGTGCCGGCTTTCGCGCGGGCCGTGGCCTGTCCACATCGGGCCGCCATCGGCAAAGTCGGAAAAGAGAAGCTGCGAGCCTTGGGCTATGGCGATGCTTCCGCTGGCGATACGCTTCATTCTGGGGCCCGCATTCGGTTCTTTGCCTATGGCGACATTCCCGGCAAAAGTCTGAAAAATCATGAAAAAGGCCCCGCATGACGCGGGGCCTGTCGCAATCTCTTGCCGGGATCAGTGACCGGCGGCCGTCTTCAGATCAAGCATGTCCTGGACCGTTTTCTCGGCCAGATCCCGATCCTCGGGCAGGGCCATCGCGGCCAGCGACCTTGCTTCGTCGATCATCGAGTCGAGGAGCGTTCCCGTCAGTTCCTCGACCGGGATCGCGCTTTCGGCCAGCACCGAAACGCCCGTCGCGGTGATCTCGGCAAAACCACCCGTCACGCAATAGGCCTGGACGCCGTCAGCTGCCGTCGCCCGCAGGATGCCGGGGCGCAGGGTGGTGATGGTGGGCGCGTGCCCCTCCATCGCCGTCATGTCACCCGTCGGCGCCCGGAGATCTGCACCTCGGTCGCCGGAAGCGAGGCAAGCCTGCGTTCCGGGCTGACACGAGGTCGAATTGCAGCGTGCCGGCCATGATGCCCCCTTAGGCCGCGGCCGCAGCCAGGCGCTGCGCCTTGGCCATCACTTCGTCGATGTCGCCGACCATGTAGAAGGCGGCTTCGGGCAGGTGGTCGTACTCGCCGGCCACCACCGCCTTGAACGAGGCGATGGTCTTTTCCAGCGGCACCTGCACGCCGTCCGAGCCGGTGAAGACCTTTGCCACGTCGAACGGCTGCGACAGGAAGCGCTGGATCTTCCGGGCGCGGGCCACGGTCAGCTTGTCCTCTTCGGACAGTTCGTCCATCCCGAGGATGGCGATGATGTCCTGCAGCGACTTGTAGCGCTGGAGGATACCCTGCACCTGACGGGCGACCTCGTAGTGCTCTTCGCCCACGACCAGCGGGTCGAGCAGACGCGAGGTCGAGTCCAGCGGGTCCACCGCCGGGTAGATGCCGAGTTCCGAGATCGCGCGCGACAGAACCGTCGTCGCGTCGAGGTGGGCGAACGACGTGGCGGGCGCGGGGTCGGTCAGGTCGTCGGCGGGCACGTAGATCGCCTGCACCGAGGTGATCGAACCGGCCTTGGTCGAGGTGATCCGTTCCTGCAGCGCACCCATGTCGGTGGCCAGCGTCGGCTGATAGCCCACGGCCGACGGGATACGGCCCAGCAGGGCCGACACTTCCGAACCGGCCTGCGTGAAGCGGAAGATGTTGTCCACGAAGAACAGCACGTCCGTGCCCGACTGGTCGCGGAACTGCTCGGCCAGGGTCAGGCCGGACAGCGCGACGCGCGCACGCGCCCCCGGCGGCTCGTTCATCTGGCCGTAGACCAGCGCCACTTTCGATTTGGTCAGGTCGTCGATGTTGATGACGCCGGATTCGATCATCTCGTGGTAGAGGTCGTTGCCCTCACGGGTCCGCTCGCCCACACCGGCGAACACCGAATAGCCCGAGTGCACCTTGGCGATGTTGTTGATCAGTTCCATGATCAGAACCGTCTTGCCCACGCCGGCGCCGCCGAACAGGCCGATCTTGCCGCCCTTGGCGTAGGGTGCCAGCAGGTCGATCACCTTGATGCCGGTCACCAGGATCTCGCGATTCGGTCGCCTGCTCGGCGAAGGACGGGGCCGGCTGGTGGATCGGGCGGAGCTCGGTCGCCTTGACCGGGCCCTTCTCGTCGACCGGCTCGCCGATCACGTTCATGATGCGGCCCAGCGTGGCGTCGCCCACCGGCACCGAGATCGGCGCGCCGAGGTCGGTCGACCGGCGCGCCGCGCACCAGACCTTCGGTCGCGTCCATCGCGATGGTGCGCACGGTGTTCTCGCCCAGGTGCTGGGCCACTTCGAGAACCAGCCGCTTGCCGTTGTTGTCGGTTTCGAGCGCGTTCAGGATCGCCGGCAGCGACCCTTCGAACTGCACGTCCACGACGGCGCCGATGACCTGGGTCACCTTGCCTGCCTGCTTTCGGTGCTTTTGCCATGTCGTTTCTCCGGTTTCTCAGAGCGCCTCGGCGCCCGAAATGATTTCGATAAGCTCCTTGGTGATCGCGGCCTGACGCGATCCGGTTGTACTGGATCGTCAGCTTGTTGATCATGTCGCCCGCGTTGCGGGTCGCGTTGTCCATCGCGGACATCCGCGCGCCCTGTTCGAGGCGCCGTTTTCCAGAAGCGCCGTGAAGATCTGCGTCGCCACGGCGCGCGGCAGAAGATCGGCGAGGATGGCCTCTTCCGCACGGTTCGTAGTCGTAGAGCGCGAGTTGCGCCCGTGCCGCTTCGAACTTGCGCCGGAATGACCTGCTGCGCGGTCGGGATCTGGCTGATCACCGACTGGAAGCGGTTGTAGAAGATGCGTCACCACGTCGAACTCGCCCGCCTCGAACGCGCGCCAGTGACCTCGCGCGCGATCGCCCTGCGCGTTGGCATAGCCGACCCGCTTGACCTCGCTCAGGTCGACATGGCCGACGAAGAGCCTGCGCCCAGTCGCGCTTCAGCTGCTCGCGGCCCTTCTTGCCGACGGTCAGGATCTTGACCGTCTTGCCCGGCGCCGCCAGCTCGTTCGCCGCGCTGGCGCGGCCAGCTTGACGATGGTCGAGTTGAAGCCGCCGCACAGGCCGCGCTCGGCGGTCATCACGACCAGCAGATGCACCTGGTCGCCGGCCGTTCCCGGCCAGAAGCTTCGGTGCGCCGTCGCCGGTTGCCGACCGAGGCGGCCAAGCGCCGACATCACGGCGTTCATCCGCTCGGCATAGGGCCGGGCGGCTTCGGCGGCCTCCTGGGCGCGGCGCAGCTTGGCCGCGGCGACCATCTGCATCGCCTTGGTGATCTTCCGCGTGTTCTTGACGCTTCCGATCCGGTTCTTCAGAGTCCTTGAGGCTGGGCATCTGCCTATCTCCTTCAGCGCGCTCAGGCGAAGTCTTTGGCGAATGCATCCAGTTCCGCGCGGATGGCCTTTTCCAGATCACCCGTGACCTTGCGGTCGTTCTTGGTGATGTCGTCCAGCAGCGCCTTGCCCTTGGTGCGCAGGTGCTTGCAGCAGGCCCGCCTCGAAGCGGCCGACGTCCTTGACCGCGATCTTGTCGAGGTAGCCGTTGGTGCCCGCAAAGATCACGCAGACGATCTCGGCGTTGGTCAGCGGCGAATACTGCGGCTGCTTCATCAGCTCGGTCAGGCGCGCGCCACGGTTCAGCAGCTGCTGGGTCGAGGCGTCAAGGTCCGAACCGAACTGCGCGAAGGCCGCCATCTCGCGGTACTGCGCCAGTTCCAGCTTCACCTTGCCGGCAACCGACTTCATCGCGCTTGGTCTGGGCCGACGAACCGACGCGGCGACACCGACAGACCGGTGTTCACGGCCGGGCGGATGCCCTGGTAGAACAGTTCCGTCTCAAGGAAGATCTGCCCGTCGGTGATCGAGATCACGTTCGTCGGGATGAAGGCCGACACGTCGCCGCCCTGGGTCTCGATGATCGGCAGCGCGGTCAGCGAGCCCGAGCCGAAGTCGCTCGTTCAGCTTGGCCGAACGCTCCAGCAGGCGCGAGTGCAGGTAGAACACGTCGCCCGGATAGGCTTCGCGCCCCGGCGGACGGCGCAGCAGCAGCGACATCTGGCGGTAGGCCACGGCCTGCTTGGACAGGTCATCATAGATGATCAGCGCGTGGCGGCCGTTGTCGCGGAAGAACTCCGCCATCGCGGTCGCCGAATAGGGCGCCAGGAACTGCATCGGCGCCGGGTCCGAGGCGGTGGCGGCGACGACGATCGTGTAGTCGATCGCGCCGGTCTCTTCCAGCTTCTTCACCAGCTGCGCCACGGTCGACCGCTTCTGCCCGATGGCGACGTAGATGCAGTAGAGCTTCTTCGATTCGTCCGACCGGCGGCGTCGTTATAGGACTTCTGGTTCAGGATCGTGTCGAGCGCCACGGCGGTCTTGCCGGTCTGGCGGTCGCCGATGATCAGTTCGCGCTGGCCGCGGCCGATCGGGATCATCGCGTCGATGGCCTTGAGGCCGGTCGCCATCGGCTCATGCACCGACTTGCGCGGAATGATGCCCGGGGCCTTCACGTCGGCCACGCGACGCTCGGTCGCCTTGATCGGGCCCTTGCCGTCGATCGGGTTGCCAAGGCCGTCCACGACGCGGCCCAGCAGCGCGTCACCCGCCGGCACGTCCACGATGGACTTGGTGCGCTTGACGGTGTCGCCTTCCTTGATGTCCTGGTCGGAGCCGAAGATCACGATACCGACGTTGTCGACTTCGAGGTTCAGCGCCATCCCGCGGATGCCGCCGGGGAATTCGACCATCTCGCCGGCCTGCACGTTGTCGAGGCCGTGGACGCGGGCGATCCCGTCGCCGACCGACAGCACGCGGCCAACTTCGGCCACTTCGGCATCCTTGCCGAAGTTCTTGATCTGCTCCTTGAGGATCGCAGAGATCTCAGCAGCTTGGATTCCCATTATCCGACCTCTTTCATTGCATTCTGGAGGGCAGCGAGCTTGGCGCGGACCGACGTGTCGATCATGGTCGAGCCCAGCTTGACGACAAGACCGCCGATGAGGCTTTCATCGACGGTGGTTTTCAGTTTCACGGTCCTTGCCGACGCTGGCTCTTCAGCGTCGCGGCAAGCTTTCTCGATCTGTGCGGCGGTCAGCGCGCGTGGCGGAGGTGACCTCGGCGGTCACCTCGCCCTTTTCGGCGGCGATCATCGCGCGGCAGCTCGGCCAGGAGCTGCGGCAGCACGAACAGGCGGCGCTTTTGCCATCAGTGCCAGCGTGTTGCGGGACAGCGTCGAAAGGTCCATCTTCGCGGCGATCGCCGCGATCGCCGTTTCCTGATCCTCGCGCGAGATCAGCGGAGACGAGATCATCATGCGCAGGTCCGCACTGTCGGCATAGGCCGCGTCAAGCGCATCGATGTCCGCCTCGAGTGCCGCGAGTGCCTTGCCTCCTTGGCGAGCTCGAAGATCGCCGTCGCGTAGCGCTCCGCAATGCCCATGGACATCGAAGCTGTTTCGGACACGTCGACCCTTCCGTTCCCCTCGCCCGGCGCCGTGCGAATCCTTCGCTCTGGCCAGAACCCACCCATGGCGCACACCGCAGGCGTGCGTCTCAAATCCGGCGCGGGTGTAGCAGAGGACCCGACACCCTGCAACCATCAAGCGCGCGTGATCGGGCGGCCGGGTGCGCCTTGAAAAGCTGGGCCGAAGGGGCGCGGGTTCCGGTGCCGCCGGATTGCGGTTGCCGCGGCGCAGCGCGGTGCGGGCACCAGCGTGAATCAATCCGCCGGACCACCATCGCGCAGTCGCGGCGCAGGGACCGGCGATGGCAGGCCCTCGAGCACGCGCAACGGCCTGCGCACCACGTCGCGCAGGCCGGGGCGGGTCGGGGCATAGGTCTGTTTCGACGCCTCGACCACCAGAACGCCACCGGCGAGCCAGGGAACCACCCGCCGCCCCGTTCCGTCCCAGAAATCGGCGGTGCGCAGCCAGAACCGCTTGCTCGACGGCGGTGCGAACAGCGTCGACTGGCTGCGCTCCGGGGTGAAGGCGTGGTGTTTCAGCTGGCTCTCCAGTTGTGAAAGCGAATAGGGCCTGCCGAAGCCGAAGGGCGTGCCATCGCGCCGGGCCCAGAGACCCGAACGATTGGGCACCACGAACAAGGCCCTGCCGCCGGGCCCAAGCACCCGGGCGCATTCCTCGAGAAGCGCGGTCGGATGCTCCGACGTCTCGAGCCCGTGCATCACGACAAGCTTGTCGACCATCCCGGTTGGAACCGGCCAGTGCGTTTCTTCACACAGCACCGAGACATTCGCCATGCCGGGTGGCCAGGGCATCACGCCCTGCGCGCCAGGCATGAGCCCGAGCACCCGGCGCGCCGAGGAGAGGTAGGGGCGCAGCAGCGGAACGGCAAAGCCGAACCCAACGACGGTCTGCCCCTTGGCGTCGGGCCAGAGTGACACCACCGTGTCCCGGATCGCCCGCTGGGCGACCCGGCCCAGTTGCGTCCGATAGTAGAAGTTGCGCAGGTCGACGACGTCGAGGTGCATTGCGGCGGTGTTCCGTCCGGGCGAAGGTTCGGGCGATCATATCCCAGATGAAGGCGAAGGCCATGCCGCTCGAACTCGTCACCATTCCCTGCCGCGTCGACAACTACGCCTATCTCGTTCACGATCCCGACAGCGGGCAGACGGCCTGCGTCGATGTCCCCGATGCCGCACCGATCCTTGTGGCCCTCGACGCCCGAGGCTGGCGCCTGTCGGATATCCTGATCACGCACCACCATGATGACCATATCTCGGGCGTGCCCGAGTTGCGCGCGGCGACCGGGGCTGCGGTCCTTGGCGCGGCGGCGGACGCCCACCGCCTGCCGGCGCTGGACGTCGCGCTTTCGGATCGCGCGTCGTTCAGCATCGGCCAGCACCCGGTCAGCGTGATCGACGTGCCGGGCCACACGATCGGGCATATTGCGTATCACATTCCCGATGCCGGGCTTGCCTTCACCGCCGACAGCCTGATGGCCTGCGGATGTGGCCGGCTCTTCGAGGGCACGGGGCCGCAAATGTGGCACAGCCTGCAAAAGCTCGCAGCGCTTCCCCCGGAAACCCTGGTCTGTTCGGGCCACGAGTATACCGCGTCCAACATCCGGTTTGCCTTGTCCCTTGAACCGGACAACGCGGACCTTATTTTGCGAGGGCGAGATGTGGCGGCTGCGCGACAGGCGGGACGGCCGACAGTGCCCTCGCTGCTGTCGCTCGAACGCGCGACGAACCCGTTCCTGCGGGCACATCTGCCGTCGATGAAGGCGAGGCTTGGAATGCCGGACGCCGAGGATGCTGTCGTTTTCACTGAAATCCGGTCTCGAAAGGACAGGTTTTAGGCCGAACTTCAACGAACTGACACGCGACCGCCCGGATGCGATCACATTTTGCACATAAGCTGACGGAAACGCAGCAGGGCGGAAAAAGAACTTGAAGCTCGGCAAATAAAACCGAACTTTAAAAATATGAGGCCACGGTTGGAGCGGGGCGTGTCGCCCTCGCCGACCCTGAGGAACAGGAGCACCAAAACGTGCCATCGTTTTCAAACACGCTCGAGCAGGCCATCCACGGCGCACTGGCGCTTGCCAATGCCCGCCGTCACGAACTCGCCACGCTGGAACACCTCCTGCTGGCGCTGATCGACGAACCCGACGCGGCCCGCGTCATGAAGGCCTGCTCCGTCGATCTCGACGAGCTGCGCAAGACGCTGGTCGATTTCATCGATGACGACCTGTCGACCCTCGTCACCGACGTCGAGGGGTCGGAGGCCGTTCCGACCGCCGCTTTCCAGCGCGTGATCCAGCGCGCCGCGATCCATGTGCAATCGTCCGGCCGCACCGAGGTGACCGGCGCCAACGTGCTTGTCGCCATCTTTGCCGAACGCGGAATCCAACGCGGCCTACTTCCTGCAGGAACAGGACATGACCCGCTACGACGCGGTCAACTTCATCGCGCATGGCGTGGCAAAGGACCCGTCCTACGGCGAAGCCGCGCCCCGTGACCGGAGCCGGACGAACCGCAGGAAACGCCGAAAGCCGAGGCGGGCGAGGCCGAAGGAATCCGCGCTGTCGAAGTACTGCGTCGACCTGAACGTCAAGGCGCGCAAGGGCGACGTCGACCCGCTGATCGGCCGCGAAGCCGAGGTGGAGCGTTGCATTCAGGTGCTGTGCCGCCGGCGCAAGAACAACCCGCTGCTGGTCGGCGATCCCGGCGTCGGCAAGACCGCCATCGCCGAAGGTCTGGCCCGCAAGATCGTCAACGACGAGACGCCCGAGGTGCTGTCCAAGGCCACGATCTTTTCGCTCGACATGGGCGCGCTTCTGGCCGGCACCCGCTATCGCGGCGATTTCGAGGAACGGCTGAAGGCCGTGGTCAAGGAGCTGGAGGATCACCCCGACGCGATCCTGTTCATCGACGAGATCCACACCGTGATCGGCGCCGGCGCCACCTCCGGCGGCGCGATGGATGCCTCGAACCTGCTGAAGCCCGCGCTTCAGGGCGGCAAGCTGCGCTGCATGGGATCGACCACCTACAAGGAATTCCGCCAGCACTTCGAGAAGGACCGCGCGCTGTCGCCGCCGGTTCCAGAAGATCGACGTGAACGAGCCTTCGGTGCCCGATGCGATCAAGATCCTGATGGGTCTGAAGCCGCATTTCGAAGAGCACCACGACCTGCGCTACACCGACGACGCGATCAAGTCCGCGGTCGAACTGGCCGCGCGCTACATCCATGACCGCAAGCTGCCCGACAGCGCCATCGACGTGATCGACGAGGCCGGCGCCGCGCAGCACCTGGTGTCCGAATCCAAGCGGCGCAAGACGATCGGCGTCAAGGAGATCGAGGCCGTCGTGGCCAAGATCGCCCGCATCCCGCCGAAGACCGTGTCGAAGGACGATGCCGAAACCCTGCGCGATCTGGAAAAGACCCTCAAGCGTGTGGTCTTCGGTCAGGACAAGGCGGTCGAGGCGCTGTGCTCGGCCATCAAGCTGGCCCGTGCGGGCCTGCGCGAACCGGAAAAGCCGATCGGCAACTACCTGTTCGCCGGGCCGACCGGCGTCGGCAAGACCGAGGTGGCCAAGCAGCTTGCCGCCTCGCTTGGGCGTCGAACTGCTGCGCTTCGACATGTCGGAATACATGGAGAAACACGCGGTCTGCCGCCTGATCGGCGCGCCTCCGGGCTATGTCGGCTTCGACCAGGGCGGCATGCTGACCGATGGCGTCGACCAGCACCCGCATTGCGTGCTGCTGCTGGACGAGATGGAAAAGGCCCATCCGGATGTCTACAACATCCTGTCTGCAGGTGATGGACCACGGCAAGCTGACCGACCACAACGGCCGGCCAGGTCGATTTCCGCAACGTGATCCTGATCATGACCTCGAACGCCGGCGCGACGGAACAGTCGCAAGTCGGCCATCGGCTTCGGGCGCGAACGGCGCACCGGCGAAGATACGGCGGCGATCGAGCGGACCTTCACGCCGGAATTCCGCAACCGTCTGGATGCCGTGATCTCCTTCGCGCCGCTGGCCAAGGAAATCATCCTGCAAGTGGTCGAGAAGTTCGTCCTGCAGCTTGAGGCGCAGCTGATGGACCGCAATGTCCATATCGAACTGTCGCCCGAGGCCGCGGCCTGGCTGGGCGACAAGGGCTATGACGACAAGATGGGCGCACGCCCCTGGGCCGCGTGATCCAGGAACACATCAAGAAGCCGCTGGCCGAGGAACTGCTGTTCGGCAAGCTGATGAAGGGCGGCGTGGTGCAGGTCGTGCTGAAGGACGACGCAATCGACCTTGAGATCGAAGAGCCGCAAAACCCCGCCTTACCGGCAGCAAGCCACCGCTGCTGACAGCCGAGTAGCATCCTTCGCCTGTTTGGAAAGGCCCCGGATCAGTTCCGGGGCCTTTTCGTGAAGGGTCCATCCATCCTGGAACGCCGAGTGCGGCTTGCCAACTCGCATGGTCCATGGATCACGCGCTTGGCCGATCAACTTGCCTGCAAGGTCTTCAGGGCTTGATCGCCGTGTAAAGGTTCAGGCCGGCCGGCACCCGGACTCCATCATCGCTGCGGTATCCCGAAAAGGCATGGGTCAGCGCGTTCTGAAGAGCTGCCAGATCATCCTCCGTTCCGTTCTTTTCCCGCATAACGCGCGCGATCGGGCCAATTTGAAGTGTCAGATCCACAAGCGCCTCCAATCCGCCGGAATGGTGCAAGTCCGTCGGCACCTGCTCGCCCCGGCAGTCGACGAAGCCGGCGTCCTCCAGGATCTCCAGAACGCGGGCGATATCGCGGAATGCCATCGGACCGGGCGCGTCGGGATGAGCCGGCGCGACCGCGCCAAGCCTTTCGATGGCCAGCCGTTGCGGAAGTGTAAACCACGGGTTCACCTCCGGTCCGGCCCAAGTCACGAACGCGATCCGCCCCTGTCGGCGAAGGCCCGTTGCCATGTTGCGGAATGCGCCGACGGGATCGGAGAAGAACATCATGCCAAAGCGGGAGGCGATCAGATCGGCTTCACCCGGGGGAAAGGGGAAATCCTGCGCGTCCGCTGCCTCGAAATGGATGTTCTGCGCACCCATGCCGGTCTTTCGGGCAATGGCCCGGCGAAGAAGCGGGATGGAGATATCAACTCCCACCACATGTCCCGACGGTCCGACCGCATCGGCAAGGGCAAAGCTTGTCGCGCCGGCCCCGCAACCGATGTCGATCACCCGTTCCCCGGGAAGAGGTGCGGCGCGCGCCAGTAACACATCAGCCGCGCCGGCGTTGATTTCATCGAGTTCCGCCTGGTGGATCGCCCAGCGTTCACCCGGAGCCGAATTCCAGAACTCGGCCTGAAGCGTATTTTCAGAATGGGCCAAGACCGTCGTCGCTTTCGATCGGGAACTGCGGCGATTGCGTGGGTCAGTCTGGAGCGACACCCAAACGCCGTCGATCAACCAAGCACCGATATGAGGATCGGTCAAGACCAGGCTGGTTCCAGACCCGGCGGCTCTGCGGGTCGATACGGCCGAAGGGTCCGCTCACCTTTGCAGAGAGGCCGGTCAACCGGGCGATGGACACGCGCCCCCGGCAAGGTGCCCGGGGCAGGACAGCCTAGCGTTCGGTAAGCTTGAGTTCGATCCGCCGGTTCATCGCCCGCGCCTCGGGGGTGTCGCCTTCGGCGACGGGCCGGTATTCGCCAAAACCCGTGGCGGCCATTCGTTGCGGGCGGAAATCCGAGGGCATCCTGCATGTACCGCACGACCGCCAGCGCGCGGGCCTGGCTCAGTTCCCAGTTGTCCGCGAACGCGCCCGCACCCGACAGGGGCACATTGTCGGTATGTCCGTCCACCCGGATGATCCAGTCGATGCTTGGCGGGATATCCGACGCGATCTCGTTCAGCGTCTGCGACGACGCCGGCGATCTGCGCCTGTCCTTCCGGGCGCAAGATCGGCGGAGCCCGGCTGAAACAGAACCTCGGACGAAAACACGAACCGGTCGCCCACGATCCGCACGCCCTCGCGGCCGGCAAGAAGATCGCGGAGTTGTCCGAAGAATTCCGACCTGAACCGCGCCAGTTGCTTGGCCTCGTCCTGTGCCTCGCGCGCCTCGACTGCCAGTCGCGCGGCCTCGACCTCGAGCCGCTTGCGCTCCGCCTCTTCCAGTTCGGCCCGCCGCCGCTGCTCGCCGGCCACCTGCGCGAGTGCCGCGTTCAACTGCCCGCCCAGCGTTTCGATCTGCACCTTCGCCGCCGCGTCCTTGTCCGCAGCCGCATCCAGCAGGCTTTGCAACTCTGCAAGCTGCGTGGTCAGCTGGGTGATCTGTTCGTTCAACAATGCGACGCGGCGCGCACCTTCGGACGATATCTGTCTTTTCCTGGGCCAATGCGGCCTCTGCCGCCGCGAGCAATCCGGCGCGGCGTTCCGCCTCTGTCAACTGCCGCTCGGTTTGCCCCTTGGCCGCGTTCGCCGCGGCAAGCAATGTCAGGGTTTCTTCCGCGCGCTTTCTCTGCTCTTCCAGAGCCAGGCTCATCGCCGTCAGTTCCGCGTCCGAGTTCTTCAGACGCGCGCGCAGGGCCTCGGCGGCGGCGGCATCGGCAAGGCGGTTCCTTTCCGCTTCGTCGAGTTCCGCACGCGCGCCGGTCAGGTCCGCCTGCAACCCTGAAATCCGGCTGTCCTGTGCGGTTGCCCTGGCCTTCATCTCCTCGATCAGAAGGTTGAGCGCGTCCGTCCGCGCCGCCGCGAGCCGCGCCTGCTCGGTCGTGGAGTCGATCTCGTCACGCGCTTTCGCCAGCGCCAGGTTCAGCGCCTCTTCCCGGCTGACAAGACGTGCCTGTTCGGCCTCGAGGTCCGTCACCCGCGCGGTCAGGTCTCCGGCCTGCCCCCGGGCGGCATCCCGTTCGGCCAGCAGGCTTGCAACCTGGGACTCGAAGCTGGTGATCCGGGCCGTCGCGGTTTCGAGTTCACCCTCGCGCGCCGAAAGCTGCCCCCTCAGGGTGGCGATCAGAACCGATTGCGTTTCACTCTCGGCCTCGGCCGTGGTCAGGGCGGTGCCAAGTCGACCAACCTCTGACGACAGGTCTTCCGCCCGTTGCCGCTCGAGCCCGAGGGCGTCCGCCAACGTCGCCACCTGCTGTGTCAGCGAGTCGAGTTCGTCTCCCTGGGTCGTGATCGTTTCGCGCAGGACGGACTGGACCAGAACGAAGACGGTCAGCACGAACATCAGCACCATCAGAAGCGATGTCATCGCGTCCACGAAGCCCGGCCAGATCGGGCTTTCGGGACGGGCGCTGCGGCGAGACAACCCCATTGCCTAGCCGCGCCCCTGCGGCTGGCCGCGCGAAAGCTGACGAATGGCGGTCGTCAACGCGGAAAGATCACCGCGCAGGTCTGCGATGCTTTCCTGCCTGCCAGCGGAAATCTCTTCGAGTATGCGCAAAAGCTGCACGTCGATCGAGCGCAGGCGCATCCGGCTTTCGGCATCCACATGGGCGCCGTTCTCCGGCAAGGCCAGTGCAGCGGCCAGACGTTCCTGGCCCTCGGCGATGCGCTGAAGAAGGGCGGTCTGGCCATTGTCGGCGCCCACCCGGTCCACGAGTCGTTCGATCGAACCCGAGAGTTCCCCCAAGCGCGCATCCGCTTCGAACCGGCTGGCATCCGATTGCGCGTAAAGTGCCTGCAACGCCTCCATCTGTTCGACCATGCTGTCGAAAGCCCCGGCAACGGCGGCCATTTCGCCCCCGCCCCCGGCCTCGGCCTCGCCGGACGAGAACCCGACGCGCGTGATCGTCGACAACCAATCCTCCAGTTCGCGGTAGAAGCGATTGGTGCCATGGCTGACAAAAAGCTCCAGAAGCCCGATCACGAGCGATCCGGCAAGGCCCAGCAGAGACGAGGAAAAGGCCGTGCCCATGCCGTCGAGCTGGCCCTCGAGGCCGCTCATCAACTTGTCAAAGACCTGAACCCGGGTTTCGCCTTCTTGCGGGGCAAGCGAGCGGATGGTTTCCACCATCGCGGGCACTGTCGTGGCAAGGCCGTAGAACGTTCCCAAAAGCCCGAGAAAGATGAGCAGGTTTCCCATATACCGCGTGATGTCGCGCTGCTCGTCGATGCGCGTGCCGACAGAGTCGAGAATCGAACGGGCGCTGGATGAGGAAATCTGCATCCTCGCCCCCCTGGTCCTCAGCAACGCCGCGAGCGGCGCCAGCAGGCGGGGGGGCACCACCCCGTCGTGCCCCGGTCGGTGGGCCACGAAATCATTGATCCAGCGAACCGATTGGACCAGTTGCAGCAATTGCAGGAAACACAGCACGATACCGAGAACCAGCACGAACCCGACAAACCCGTTGAGCAACGGCTTGGCGAGGAACACGCCGCGAAGGATCGGAAAGGCCACATAGACGCCGACGCCCACGGCCACGGTGACGATGACCATCAGAATGATCTGGCGTATGGGCTGGATGAAGCGCTGTTCGGCCCCGGTGGTTTGCATCAAGGCTCCTGCCCCTGTCGTTCCGGCGGGAGAATAGGGGGGCCGCCGAAGGATGCCAACTCACTTTCCGCCCGATTGTCGCCCCGTGCGCTGCACGGACATGGCGCGCACGCGCGCGGCGAGCCACACGAGGTCGGCGTCGTCGATACCAAGATCGGCCAGATGCGATGCGGTGCTCAGCAGGTAGTCGGCGTTCGAACCCCGCCCGCCAGAAGCAGCCGCAATGATACGAGCCTGCGTTTCGAGATCGAGCCCGCCGCAATACTGCTCGTGATCCGGATCTATGACATAGGTCAGCGCCGTCGCAACCGCACCGCCGCGAAGCACGACCGGCAGATGCGCTTCGAGATAGGCCGATGAAATCAGTTCTCTTTCGCGAAGGATCGCGATCGTCTCGTCTTCGTGACCAGCCTCCACCGCGAAGGCAAGCCCGTCGCAGGCCGCACCTGCACGCCGGTCGAGCGCCAGCACGAGGCCCGGATCCTGGGGGGTGCCACGGTGGTGGATCGAGCGCATGCAGAAGCTGCGATGCCAGCCGTCGAGCCGGGCGACACGTTGTTCCGTGAACCTGAAGCCCGGATGCCAGATCAGCGAGCCATATCCAAAGATCCAAAGCGGTCCGGATGGCATCGGCGTCGTCATGGAACTGGCTCTCCTCTGGCCAAATCTGTAAACCTGAGCAGCGCGGAAATGGGAAGGGGCTGCAATGCGGAGATTGCTGGGTCTGGTGCTTGTCCTGGCAGCGGCATGGTCGGGCTACTGGTTTGTCGGCGCGCGGGCACTGGAGCGGGGGGCAGAAGACTGGTTCATGTCGCAAGCCGAGACCGGACTTGTGGCGGAACGCGACAATCTGGGCGTGCGGGGTTTTCCGAACCGGTTCGACCTGACGGTGAACGGGCTCCGCCTTTTCGATCCTGCGACCGGCCTTGGCTGGGACGCACCCTTCGTGCAGGTCTTCGCGCTGAGCTATCGGCCGTCAAACGTGATCGTCGCGTTCCCCCCCGAGCAGGTGCTGCATCTGCCGCTGCAAAGCCTCACGCTTGCGTCGAACAAGTTGCAAGGGAGTGCCACGCTCGCCCCGGGATTGCCTTTCGGCACACGGAAGATGACGGTGATCGGCGACGGACTTGCCCTTACCTCCACCCAGGGATGGTCCGTGCAGGCGCAGACCGTCCGGCTGGCCACCAAGGCCGCGAGCGAGGACGGGCTGGATCAGGAAATCGGCCTTGAGGTTCTGGATCTGGCGCCGGATCCGGCCCTGTCGGCGGCGCTGGCCGATTTGCCCGGCACCGTGTCGCGACTTCGCCTCGATGCGATCATCGGCTTTGGCGATCCGGATCCGATGGCCGAGCAGGCACCACCCCCGGTCAGCGGGGTCGATCTCAAGGAGGTTCTGGTGACGTGGGGCGACCTGACGCTTTATGGAAAGGGCCGTCTGGCCGCCAATCCGGCCGGTCAGGCCGAGGGCAGGATCGATTTCCGGCTTACCAACTGGCGAAAGGCGCTGCCATTGGCCGTGGCAATCGGTGCTGTCCGACCCGAGACACTGCCGACATGGGAGAACGCGCTGACTTTGCTCGCATCGCAATCGGGCGACGGCGAGACTTTGGATCTTCCCCTGACGATGCGCGGCGGGCGGATGAGCCTTGGGCCACTTCCCCTTGGACCCGCGCCTCGACTGAACTGATCACCGGCAGTAGGGCCCGTTGCGCTGGCTTGCCGTGTCGAAATGCATGTGATCCCGGTGGTGACTGTCGGCGTCGGGGCTCAAGGTCGTGCCGAAGGTTCCACAGGCGGCACGATAGGCCTTCTTCATCGGCTTGCCCGCCGGCTTGCGCCAGTCGCCAAGCACGGTGACGCTTGTCCCGTTCGCCAACTGGATCGCGGCGATGTCGATCGCCTTGCCCCGACCGTGCTCGCTGATCGGGGCCCCCTTCACATTGTTCCGGGGCCGGCAGGAATAGCTGCCCGCGATCCTGAGGCCGGCAACCTCCTTGCGGCCGAAGGCGGGTTTCAATGCGCCCGTCACCCAGCTTTTCAACGCCCGCGCCGTCTGGCAGTCGACAACCAGCGACTGGTTCATCGCCACCCCGTCGACCGAGGTGACCCGAACCGGCTCGTCGATGCCGCATCCCCGCACGCGCGAGGTGATCGGGGCCAGCACCTCTCCACGGATCGCGGGATCGCCGCAAACCGAACCCTTGCGGCCGGTGATGGCGCTCTTGCCGGGCAGAATACGGACGGCAGCGACCGTTTCGATCTTTTCCGGTGCCGCCGGCTCTTGCGCCCGGATCCCCGGAAGGGCGGGGCGGGGTTCAGGTCGCGGAGCAGCAAGAGGTGTCGTCGTCCTGATCACGGCAAGCCTGGCGGTCGCATCGGGCCTGATCGGACGCAGCCGCGGCCTAAGCGTGGCAGGCAGGGCCGGAGATACCCTGACCGGAGCAACCATCAGGGCAAGCGCCGCAAACGGCAGCGGTGTGCCGGCGGCCATTTCAGCGGGGGCCGCGACCGGGCGCATCCGGGGCCGGGTCACGGATGTGGTGTCCAGAACGGCGGCCTTCGCGGGCAGTGTCATCTCGGCTGGCGCCGTGGAAGGTCGAGGCACCGGTCGCAGCGAGGTTTCGGGGGATTGCGCCCAGACGGCCGTGCATGACACGACGACGAGCATTGCTGCCTTCGCAAGATACCCCATCCTGGTCTATTCCCCCGGCTTGGTCTCTGTCCCATTGGCGGCGGCCCGACCGAAATCGGGCGCAGCCGTGTCCTGTCCCGCCTCGATGATACCGCGGCGGATCGCCCGCGTCCTTGTGAAATAGTCGTGGAGATGTTGACCGTCACCCAGACGGATCGCGCGTTGCAAGGCAAACAGCTCTTCGGTGAAGCGGCCGAGGATTTCCAGCGTCGCTTCCTTGTTGGTCAGGAACACGTCGCGCCACATCGTCGGATCGCTGGCGGCGATACGGGTGAAATCCCGAAAGCCCGCTGCCGAATACTTGATGACCTCGCTATCGGTCACACGCCGCAGATCGTCGGCGACACCGACCATCGTATAGGCGATCAGGTGCGGGGTGTGACTGGTGACCGCCAGGACAAGATCGTGATGGGGCGCGTCCATCTCGTCGACGTTCGCCCCCATCGCTTCAAGCAGGCGCCGCAGCCGCGCGACCGTCTCGGGATCGCTGCCGGGCGGGGGGGTCAGCAACCACCAGCGGTTGCGAAACAACGTGGCAAAGCCCGAATGCGGCCCGGAATGCTCTGTCCCGGCGATCGGATGGCCCGGCACGAAATGGGCACGCGCGCGGGATGTGAGGCGCGACGGCATCGATCACTGCCTGCTTCACCGAACCCACGTCGGTCACCGTCGCGCCCGGCGCCAGACTTGCGCCGATTTCGGCGCGCCACCGCTTCCATCGCGCCCACCGGGACCGCAAGCACCACAAGATCCGCCCCCGCGACCGCCTCGGCTGCCGTTTCGGTCACACGGTCGCAGAACCCGATGCTCCAGCGCGGCGGCACGGGTTTCGGCGTGTCCGCGCGTAGCCCACGACTTCACCCGCCAGACCACGCAGCTTCATCGCATGCGCCATGGACGACGCGATCAGGCCCAGACCGATCAGGGCGACACGATCGTAGATCGGCGGCATCACCTCTGGCCCCTGAACTGCGCAATGGCATGCGACCGCCCGGCGGCACGAGGATTCGTCCCCCACGGTGATGCGCAGGCAATGCGGCAGCTTGTAGCCCGTTCACGCGCCGCACGATCAGGCCTTGCGACTTCAGGTAGCTCGTCGCAGGCCTCGGCCTCGGTCGCGTCGGCGAACCGGGCCAGCACGAAATTTGCGGTCGATGTGTCAGACGGAACGCCCATTTCGGCCAGTTGTTCGGCCAGCCAGCTGCGCATCCGGTTGTTCTCGGCACGGCAGCGCGTGACGTGATCCTGATCGCGCACCGCGGCCTCGGCGACCTCAAGCTGTGTGGTGGACAGGTTGAAGGGCCCGCGGATGCGGTTGAGGACGTCGATGATGGGTTGCGGGCCATAGCCCCAGCCGATGCGCAGCCCGCCCAGGCCGTAGATCTTGGAGAAGGTCCGCGTCATCACGACGTTGTCGCGCGCCTCGATCAGGGCCTTGCCGCCATCGTAGCCCTCGACGTATTCGGCATAGGCCCCGTCGAGCACCAGCATCGCCTGCTTTGGCAGGCCCTCGGCCAGTCGCGCCATGTCCTTGGCGCCGATCATCGTGCCGGTCGGATTGTTCGGGATTGGCGATGAACACCAGTTTCGTCTTGCGCGTGCAGGATGCCAGTATCGCATCCACATCCGCCGTCCGTTCGCGCTCGGGCACTTCGACCGGCGTCGCGCCGACAGCCAGTGTCGAGATTCGGTACATCAGGAAACCATGTTCGGTGTAGACGACCTCATCCCCGGGGCCGGCATAGGCCTGGCAAAGAAAAGTGATGATCTCGTCGGAACCCGCCCCGCAGATGATCCGCTCCGCATCGAGGCCGTGGACGTCGGCGATCGCCTGCCGCAACGCCGCGTGATCGGTCGATGGATAGCGGTGAAGCTGATGGACAGTGCGCAGGAAGACCTCTTTCGCGCGTTCGGACGGCCCGAAGGGGTTTTCGTTCGAACTGAGCTTCACCACGTTGGACACGCCCGCGACATGCGCCTGACCACCCTGGTAAAGGGCGATATCAAGGATGCCCGGTTGTGGGCGTATAGCTTCGTTCATGCTGGCCTCCGGCTGTCCGCGCGGTTCTAGCGGGCGCGCGTGGCCATTGCCAGCATCTTGTCGCCGCAGGGCACGGCGACATTGGATCGGGCCGGCCAGTCTTTCCGGCGGAAACCCGGCCAGCCTTGCGCATCGTGCCATGTGCGGCCCGTCGGGACCGTCGAGGCGCCGCCACGCTTGGCCCCGAGGGCCTGACGGGCCAGCAGCTTTGGGCCCGTTTGGCCTGCGGCCGCGCACCGCGCCCCATGATCGCGCGGCGCAATCCGGGCCGGGTGACGGAAGGGGAGTTTCGCGCTCTGGCTTCGTGCCCGCAGGAAATGGCATCGCAAAAGGCAAGGGCCCGCACAGAGGCGAGCCCTTTCATCAGACTGATGCGAAAGCCGTCAGTTCTTGGCGTAGTATTCGACGACCAGGTTCGGCTCCATCTGCACCGGATAGGGCACATCGCCCAGGCCCGGTGTGCGAACGAACTTCACCGTCAGCTTGGAGTGGTCGACCTCGAGATAGTCGGGAACGTCGCGCTCGGTCAATTGGATGGCCTCAAGGATCAGGGCCATCTGCTTGGACTTCTCGCGCACCTCGACCACGTCGCCTTCCTTCACGCGGTAGGAGGCGATGTTGACGCGCTCGCCGTTCACCATCACATGGCCGTGGTTCACGAACTGGCGCGCGGCGAAGATCGTCGGGCACGAACTTGGCGCGGTAGACGACCGCGTCGAGGCGACGCTCCAGCAGGCCGATCAGCATCTCGCCGGTGTCGCCGCGCACGCGCTCGGCCTCGGCGTAGATCTTGCGGAACTGCTTTTCGGTCAGGTCGCCGTAGTAGCCCTTGAGCTTCTGCTTGGCGCGCAGCTGCGTGCCGAAGTCGGACAGCTTGTTCTTGCGGCGCTGGCCGTGCTGGCCGGGGCCGTATTCGCGCTTGTTGACCGGGGATTTCGGACGGCCCCAGATGTTCTCGCCCATGCGGCGGTCGATCTTGTACTTGGCAGAGGTGCGTTTGGTCACCGCTGATCTCCTTCTGTGTTGTCGAAGGGCGTTGTCCTTTTCCCGTTGCCGGAACGACAGGCATCCCCTTGCGGGGGCCACCAACACCAATGAAAAACCCCGGACTTTCATCCGGGAGTGCGCGGCTTATACAGGCCAGCGCCGGAGAGTTCAACAACACGTCAGACGGCGAGTTCGTGGCGCAGGATGGCCGCTTCCGGACCCGACAGATTCCGCCGGGCGAAGTCTCCATAGGCCAGCGGATCGCCCGCCAGATCAGGCAGAACCCCAAGCAATGCGTCTCGCTGTGCCGGATCTATCGTGTCGAGCGCGGCGTTCGAGGGATGGAAGCTTTCGGTTTCAAGCCCGTTCGCCCAGACCACCTGATGCCGTTCGAGCAAGACGTGCACATATGTGACCTCGCGCAGCTGATGGTCCACCGTGATCGAGATGTCGTTCAGCAGATCTTCGGCGGCAACGAGAACCTCGTCGGTGTTGAACAGGGCCTGCGCGGCGGCGCCGCGCACCAGCATCCGGTGCTGGGGCGAGACCACCAGATCACCGTCGGGCTGCCCAAGGCCGAAGACGTTGCTGCGGATCCGGATCGGACGCAGGTGCGGCATTGCATAAAGACGGGCGCCCGACATCCGGCGATGGCCGCTCCAGACCACGGGTTGCGCGCCGTTGTCCTTGGTGTTCACCAGATCGCCCGGGCGCAATGTTTCTATCAGGCGCGGCCCATCGGGCGTCAGAAGGCGCGTCCCCGGGGTAAAGCAGATCACGCCGCCCGCCGATGCTGCGGGCGCGCCGGCGATCACGCCCGGCGCAGAGGTGCGCACGACCCACAGATCCCGGTCACGCGGCGGTGCCTCTCCGACAAAGAGCAGCAGGCGCGCGCTGGTATGTGCCACCTCGAGAATGCTTATCGCGAAGCTTCGCACACCATCCGTCACGACAAAGCCATGTTCGGCGTCTTCGTCAGCTTCCGCGAAAGGGCCGTTCCGGCGGCGCGGTTCCATCGCTGCCCCGATCAGACGGCGCACCGCACGCGCCGCACGGCGCCGCATTTCGTCTGCCCCCTCGGCCCCGTCCAGTTGCAGAACGCCCTGTGCGCCATCGACGCGCACCGGCTCACCCGTCCAGCGCCATGCAGCGCCGACGATGAGCAACCCCGGCGCCGCCGCCGGAAGACCATCCACTTCTGTCTGCGACCATGAAATGACAAACGTGCCGCTCGAGCCCGTTTTCATACCTGTGTGCCTGCTCGTTTTTCTCTTTTCTTGAGATTACGTTAACAGGACGTGCCTCGGCGGGCTATGGCATGGGTGCAACAAATCTTCAGAAATCAATATCTATCCGCAGCGATCCTATGACCTGTTCGCCCGACTGGCCCTCGTATTCCTTGCCCAGCCAGGTCAGCCCATAGAAGACGGCCGCCTCCTCGCCTTGCCATTGGAGCCCCGCGCGAAGCCTCGCACGGCTGTCGCTCAACTCTGCCTCGCCGTCGTCGGGCAGATACACGCTGTCGAACACCCGGGCGAGATCGCCGCCGAAGGAAAGGCTCAGCCCCGGCTCCCGGTTGCCCTGGACGGCGACATAGCGTTGTCCGGTCGACGCATCCCGGACAAGCAGACTGCCGAGCCATTGGCCGCCAACCGACATGTCGCCGCCGACCCGGACATAGCTTTCCACCCCCGCCTGAACCTCTGCAAAGGGGCGCAGGGTGACGGCCTCGCCAAGCCGGAAGCTGCGGCCAACCTCGATCAGGGCGGTCGGGTGAATGCCGTCGGGGATCTGGTCGTCGAGGACTTCGGGGCTCTCAAAGCCGAACCAGTCGTGAACCGTCCGCTGGAAAGCGCCGAGTCCGGTCTGTGGCCCAGTGAAGACCAGGTTGATGCCGGCACTCGTTTCCAGAAGCCCCAAGGCGAAATGAGTGTGCATCCCCAGGGTCAGCGCGCCCGCATAGCGGCGGTCGCCGGGCGGAGGATCCGACAATGTGGAGGGCGCGATGATCTCGGCACCGAGGCGCAGTTCCAGGATCTCGCCGAAGGTGGCAGGCAATGTCCCGTTCCAGTCGGGCCCGCGCAGGCGGCTGACCGTGTAGGATCCCGTCCGCCAGCGATCCTTGCCGTCACCGATTGCGTCGTTGTTGAACAATCGCCCCCAGCCGAGCGTCACCCGGTCCTGGGCGAATGCCGGGTTGGCAAGCGTGGTCGGCACGAGCAAGAGCAACACCAGGCACTTCAACATCAACAGGTCCACCGCTCGAGAATCGCGCAAGGTCACGCACCGGCAAGATCGAGTAGCATTGCGCCGAAATCGCGGCGCAGCAGCGAACGACCGATCGTTTCAGATCAACCGCACTTGGAGAAACCGCAAGTCGCGCAGGTAACGCAGCCCTCGACCATCCGGAGGTCATAGCTGCCGCAACTGGAACAGGCCTTTGCCCGTGTTCCGACGACCGCGAAATCGGCCTTGGGATCGGACTTCAGCCCCATGCCCTCGCCGTCGATGAACCCGATCGAGATCAGGTGGCTCTCGATCACGCCGCCGATGGCGGCGAGGATCGAGGGGATGTACTTGCCCTCCATCCAGGCACCGCCGCGCGGATCGAACACCGCCTTCAGTTCCTCGACGACAAAGCTGATGTCGCCGCCGCGACGGAACACCGCCGAAATCATCCGCGTCAGCGCCACGGTCCAGGCGAAATGCTCCATGTTCTTGGAGTTGATGAACACCTCGAACGGCCGGCGGTGGCCGGCGATGATCACGTCGTTGACCGTGATGTAGAGCGCGTGTTCGGACCCCGGCCATTTGACCTTGTAGGTCTGGCCTTCCAGCGCAGCAGGCCGGTCGAGCGGTTCGGACAGATAGACCACCTCGGCACCGCTGCCCGGCATCTGGTCCTGGCTCTCGCCAGGTGCCGCGTCCGTCTTTTCGGAAACGCTGAGCACCGACCCCGTCACGTCGTTCGGACGATAGGTGGTGCAGCCTTTGCAGCCCTGGTCCCAGGCGGCCATGTAGACCTCCTTGAAGGCCTCGAAGCTGATGTCTTCCGGGCAGTTGATCGTTTTCGAAATGGAACTGTCGATCCATTTCTGCGCCGCCGCCTGCATCCGCACATGGTCCAGCGGCGGCAGGGTCTGGGCGTTCACGAAATGGTCGGGCAAGGGCGCATCGCCGTTCTTCTCGCGCCAGAGGCGCACGGCGTAATCGACCACTTCTTCTTCGGTCCGCGTCCCGTCCTTCTGCAGCACCTTGCGGGTGTAGGCATAGGCGAAGACCGGCTCGATCCCGGAAGAAACATTGCCTGCATAAAGGCTGATCGTGCCGGTCGGCGCGATCGAGGTCAGCAGCGCATTGCGGATGCCGTGCTTGGCGATCGCGTCGCGCACATCCTCGTCCATATGCATGAGCGCGCCGGACGCGAGATACTTCTCGGCGTCAAACAGCGGAAACGGCGCCCTTTTCGCGCGCCAGATCGACAGAGGCCAGATAGGCCGCGCGGGCGATGGCCTTCATCCAGGCTTCGGTCTGCGCGGCGGCCTCGTCGCGAGCCATAGCGCAGGCCAAGCATGAGGAGGGCATCGGCCAGGCCGGTCACGCCAAGCCCGATCCGCCGCTTTGCCCTGGCCTCGGCCAGCTGCTCGGGCAAGCGGGAAGCGGCTGGCATCCACGACGTTGTCCATCATGCGCACCGCCACCGGCACAAGAGCATCCAGCGCCGCCAGATCGAGCCTGGCGCCGGGTTCGAACGGCTCCACCACCAGTCTGGCAAGATTGATCGAGCCAAGCAGGCAGGCCCCATAGGGCGGCAACGGCTGTTCGCCGCAAGGGTTGGTCGCGGCGATCGTCTCGCAATAGGCGAGGTTGTTCATCGCGTTGATCCGGTCGATGAAGATCACGCCGGGTTCGGCCACACTCGAAGGTGGATCGCATGATCCGGTTCCACAGATCGCGCGCCTCGAGCGTCTTGTAGACGCGTGCCCCCGAAGACCAGATCCCACGGCCCGTCGGCCTTGACCGCCGCCATGAACGGATCGGTCACCAGCACCGACAGGTTGAACATCCGCAGGCGGGCGGGATCCTTCTTGGCCTCGATGAAGGCTTCGATATCGGGATGGTCGCAGCGCATCGTCGCCATCATCGCGCCGCGCCGGCTGCCCGCCGACATGATGGTGCGGCACATCGCATCCCAGACATCCATGAAGGAAAGCGGGCCCGAGGCATCGGCGGCCACACCCTTCACCTCGGCGCCGCGCGGGCGGATCGTGCTGAAATCATAGCCGATGCCGCCGCCCTGCTGCATCGTCAGCGCGGCTTCTTTCGAGCATCTGGAAGATGCCGTCCATGCTGTCGGGGATCGTGCCCATGACAAAGCAGTTGAACAGCGTGACGGAACGCCCGGTGCCGGCCCCGGCGGTGATCCGTCCGGCGGGCAGAAACTTGAAGTCTTCGAGTGCGGCATAGAAGCGATCTTCCCAGGTGAGCGGGATCGGCCTCTTGACTCGGCCAGCGCGCGGGCGATGCGCCGCCATGTATCCTCGACGGTGCCGTCGATGGGGGTACCGTCGGCTGCCTTCAGGCGATACTTCATGTCCCAGATCTGCTCGGCGATAGGGGCGGAGAATCGGGACATCGTGTTAACCTTGGATTGTGGGGACCGATTGGCGGAGGCACAAGATACGCGCTTGAGGCAGGTGTCGGTCAACTTGAACTGCCGGCGCGACCAGCTAGGTTTGGCAGCCTGACCGCAGGGGAATCACGGTGACCGATCACGTCAACATCCTGAAGCTTTGCGTTGGCGCCGACCGGGTGGAAGACCTGATCGAATGGCAGGCCACGCATCGGCATGACTGGGCCGGCGGCCGGCCGGTGCATGTCACGCGGATGTGGCCGAAGCGGGCGGAAGCGGTGCTCGGCGGCGGTTCGCTTTACTGGGTGTTCAAGGGCGTCGTCCTGGCGCGCCAACGCATCGTGGACCTGCAAGAGCGATTGGGCGGAGACGGCATCACGCGCTGTGCGCTTGTCCTCGACCCCGAGGTGATCCGCACCGAAGCCGCGCCGCGTCGCCCCTTCCAGGGCTGGCGCTATCTGGAGCCGCAGGACGCGCCGCGCGATCTGGCGCGACGCCGCGCGCAGGACGACGCGCTGCCGCCTTCACTCGCGCAGGCACTTGCGGAGATCGGCCTGCGATAGCCGATCCCCGTGGCACGCAGAGTTCAAGTCTTTCAGTAGCTGTTCGGGTTCCCCAGCAGGATCGTGCCCGTTCCCTCTTCGACATCGCCGTTGATCCAGGTCACCTGATCGCCGGACAAGCGAACGCTCCAGCAGGTCGCCGGGTCGTCGCCATACTTGAAGCACATCGAGTCGCCCTCGATGGTCCAGGCGCCGACGTAGCCGTCTCCCTTGATGACGCCGGACGCCTCATAAAACTCGGTATAGGCCCCGGAGGCGGACATGCTGCCCTGGACGGTGTTGCCGCCGATGGCCGCCCGGATCGCCTCGCCGGTGGCGGCGTCCTGTGCGAGTGCGGGGCTGGCAAGCAGGCCGATTGCAAGTGTCAGGCGGGCGAACATGGCAACTCCATTCATTTTGCTGGACCGGCATCTAGGCCGGTCGCGGCTGCGGTCAAGCGCGATGTGACATCCGTATGTGTGACGCTGCCCGCGACAGGCAGAGCGCTTGCGTCGGATTTTCCCGCCGTGCCTCCGGTCCGTTTGCCGCGCGCCGGGGGTTTCACGCCCCCGGACCCCCGTGGGGTATTTGGGCAAGACAGAAGCCCGGGCGGATCCAGCAGCCATCCGGATCTAGAAGCCGTCTGGCACGGGCAGCGACAGGCGATCCGCGAGCGCCGCGAGGCTGCGGCGCGCGGCCTGCCCCCAGGGTGCCGTGCGGGCCGCATAAAGGGTCGCCTCGGAGCGATGCACGAGGCCGTCGGACAGCACCTTGAGGTGGTTGGCGTGCAAAGTCTCCCCCGTCGAGGTGATGTCGGCGATGGCCTCGGCCGTCAGGTTCTTTACCGTGCCTTCCGTCGCGCCCTGGCTGTCGACGAGTTGGTAGTCGGCGATACCCTCGGCTGTCAGGAACTCGCGCACCAGGCGGTGATACTTGGTGGCGATGCGCAGGCGGTGGCCGTGGGACGCCCGGAATGCAGCCGCGGCGGCATCGAGATCGTCGAGCGTATCGACGTCGATCCAGACGGCTGGCACGGCGATGATGAGATCGGCCCGGCCAAAGCCCAGGCGGGCGAGTTCGGCCACCTGCATCTGCCAATCGGCCAGCCTGTCGCGCACCAGATCGGAGCCGGTGACGCCAAGGTGGATCCGGCCCGCGGAGAGTTCGCGAGGGATTTCTCCGGCCGCGAGGAGAACCAGTTCCGCCCCCGCGATCCCCTCCACATGACCTGCGTATTCGCGACCCGTCCCAGCCTGGCGCATGGCAAGACCACGGGCGCCGAACCAGTCGAAGGTCTTGTCCATCAACCGGCCCTTGGAAGGAACCCCGATCCTGAGCGTCATGGGGCGCCTCCGATCCGGGCCACGAGGCCGGGGCGGATCACGCCGCCGACCGCCGGGATGGAGCGCCCCTGCCCAAGCACCGCCGTCAGGGCATCATACCGCCCGCCGGAGGCGACGGGGGGCAGCGCCGGATCGGGCGCATGAAACGAGAAAACGAAGCCGTCGTAATACTCGAGGGCGCTTTGCCCGTGGCGGGCCGCAAACGGCAGGGCCCCGATGTCGATACCACGCGCGGCGAGCGCCTCGAGGCGAGCTGCGAAACGGTCGACCGCAGGGGATATGGCGGGCATTTCGCGGGCGAGCGCCCGGAGGCGGTCGAGGGCCCGGGGGGCGAGATCCTCGAGCGACAGGAGAGCATCGAGGAGCGCGGCCTGCCCGGCAGGGACGGGCGGGGTCGCTGCATCCTCGAGCAAGGCTGCCGCGCGGTCGGTGATCTCGGCCTGCGTGCGCAGGCCGATGAAGCTGCCCGCCGCCCCGATCAGCACGTCGGGAGCGGCGGAGCGCAGCCTTGCGAGAAGGTCGCCCCGGGCGGCGGGAACCTGGCCTCGGCCCGCGAAGCGATCGAGCAGGGTGCGAAACCGGCGTGGGCGCCAGACATGGCGCAAGAGCGCCGCCTTGCGCCGTTCGGACGTATCGAGGCCGCGGACGGCAGACAGGATCAGACCCATGTCGCCCGTGGCGGGGCGTAGGGCGAGCGGCGCGAGAAGGCGCGCGAAAAGCGCGAAAACCTCTGCATCGGACGCGGCGGGGGTGTCGCGTGCGAAGACCTCATAGCCGACCTGAAGATACTCGCTGGCGCGGGCGGCCAGATGATCCTGCTTGCGAAACACCTCTCCGCGATAGCAATAGCGCGCGGGTTCGGCACCGTGGGCCATGTGCATCTGCACGACCGGCACGGTAAAGTCCGGGCGCAGCATCATCTCTCCCCGGATCGGATCCTGGGTGACGTAGGCGCGGGCGCGGATATCCTCACCGTAGAGATCGAGGAGCGCACCGGCCGGCAACAGGATGTCGGCCTCCACCGGCTGTGCCCCGGTGGCGACAAGCGCGGCAAAGAGCCGGTCGGCCTCGGCGCGGATGGCGGCGCGATCGGGCATTCTCAGCCAAGCATCCGCCGGACCGCCGCCACGAGATCGGCGCGGGGCACCTCGAGCTGGGCCGGGCGATCCTTCCATTCCTCGAGCGTGGCGTTCTCGGCGATCCTTGCGCCAAGGATCAGGTCTTTCAGGATGACGGTATCGGTCTGCGCCTCGCTCGAGCCCTGGATGACGGCGATCGGCGATCCGCGCCTGTCGGCATATTTGAGCTGGTTGCCGAAGTTCTTGGGATTGCCGAGATAGACTTCGGCCCGGATGCCGTCACGGCGCAGGTCCGCGGCCATGGTCATGTAGTCGGCCATGCGATCCCGGTCCATGACGGTGACAACCACGGGACCGCGCGAGGTGCCCCCCGCCCTGCCCTTGGCGCGCAATGCGGCCAGCAGGCGGTCGACCCCGATGGAGACGCCGGTGGCAGGCACCGACTGTCCGGTAAAGCGCTTTACCAGATCGTCATAGCGCCCGCCGCCCGCGACCGAGCCGAACTGGCGGGGGCGGCCCTTTTCGTCGGCGATCTCGAAGGTCAGTTCGGCCTCGAAGACAGGGCCCGTGTAGTAGCCGAGGCCACGCACGACGGATGGGTCGATGCGTATGCGGTCGGGGCCATAGCCTTGGGCGGCCAATAGATCACCGATCTGGTCGGAGCTCATCCACACCTTCAGCGCCAATTTCAGAAGCACCGACGGCAACGCGCAAGGTTCTCCAGGGTCTCAGAATTTGCACGAACCCTCTGGCCGTGAGGAAGGCGATAACCGGCTCGATCTGCTCCGAACGTCCAACCCAACTCCGTCGATGTAGGCACCCGAAGAGTCACGGCGACCTCTACCAAGAAGTTCGCGCACGCCGACTTGCGCCAACCTTGTCGATTTGTCGATACGTACGAAGCACCGCATTGCGCGCTACCTGATCCCAAGCCGCCTCGATCGTTGCCTTGAGGTCGTCGCCAGTCAGGCGAATGGAGTGAGTGGCGCGGCAGCTTCCAGGACGCCGTTCAGCACCTTGCGGTTGTTCACGCGCACGATGTAGTCGCCGCGCTCGATCCCCACCTCTTCCAGCGCGTCGGCCAGCATGGCGCAGATCTCGGCGTCGGCGGCGACGGTGGGGCTGCCCACCGTATCGGCATCGCATTGGTAGAACTGGCGGAAGCGGCCCGGCCCCGGCTTTTCGTTGCGCCAGACCGGGCCCATGGCATAGCGGCGATAGGGGCTGGGCAGGTCATTGCGGAACTGGGCCGCGACCCGCGCCAGAGGGGCGGTCAGATCGTAGCGCAGGGCGAGCCAGTCCTTGTCATCCTCCTGCCAGGCGAAGACGCCCTCGTTGGGACGGTCGACGTCGGGCAGGAACTTTCCAAGGGCCTCGACCGTTTCCACGGCGGAGGTTTCGAGGGGGTCAAAGCCGTGGCGTTCGTAGACGCGCGCGATCGCGTCGAGCATGTCGCGACGCTCGGTCACGTCGGCGCCGAAGTAGTCGCGAAACCCCTTCGGCGTCTCGGCCCTTGGCCTGCGTGGAGTCTTTTCGCCCGGCATGTTTCGCCCCCTGGCTGCGTCGCGCGTGGCTTAGCCGAAGGGGCGGGCCGGGGCGAGCGAGCCGGGCGCAGGTTGCCTGCGGCGGGCCCGCATGACACTCTGCCGCCATGGGTCGCAGACAGGATGGACGGCGGGGATGAGCGAGCATCTGGAAGAACGGATCGCCCACCTGACGCGGACGGTCGACGAGCTTTCGGAGATCGTCGCGCGGCAAGCCGTGGAAATCGAGCGGCTGGCCCGGCGCGTCGGACTGCTCATGGAACGCGAGGCCGAGCGCGAGGCCGAAGGCGGCGGGATCCCCCTGGCCGACCAGCGGCCGCCACATTGGTGACGGGCGGGCTTGCAACCTGCGAGTGCAGGTGATGATCTGGCGGGGATGAAGTCGCGCCCCCTTGGACAGATGATTTCCGGACTGCCGGGGCTGGGCCTCAGCCTTGCGACGGGCGCGGTCGGCGGCACGGTGGCGCAGGCTTTGCACCTGCCGCTCGGGATGCTTCTGGGATCGCTTGTCGTGACCGGCGGGATGGCGCTGGCCGGGGCTCGACCCTTCGGCGTCACTCCGGCAGTGCCCGAACCCCTGCGGTTCTTTTTCGTGCCGATCATCGGCGTGTCGATCGGCGGGGCGTTCACACCGCAGCTTCTTCGGGAAGCGACGGGCTGGTGGCCAAGCCTTGTGGCATTGCTGTTCTTTCTGCCCTTGGCGCTCGGCGCGGGTTACTTCATCTACCATCGGCTGGGGGGGTTGCCCAAGGCCACGGCGTTTTTCGGCGCAGTGCCGGGAGGCTTGATCGAAACGGTCGTGCTGGGCGAGCAGGCCGGCGCGGACCCGCGGATGTTGACGCTGTTGCAGTTCCTGCGGCTGATCCTTTGCATCGTCCTTGTGCCGCTGGCCTTCACCTTTGCGACCGGCCATGCGGTGGGCAGCGCGTCGGGGGTGCAGATGGCGGGGGCCTCGGTGCCGATCGGGGCGAGCGATACGCTCGTCATGGTGATCTGCGCCGTCGCCGGGTTCCAGCTGGGCAGGAGGCTGGGCTTTCCGGCAGCGATCATGACGGGGCCGATCCTCTTGTCGGCGCTGGCGCACTTGACTGGATTGACCCAGGCCGTGCCTCCGGGTTGGGCCGTGCTGGGAACGCAGCTGGTCGTGGGAACGAGCCTTGGCGGGCGGTTCGCCGGGCTGCCGCGCGCCGTGATGGGCCGGGCCTTCGGTCTTGCGCTGCTGAACACCTGCGTCATGCTGACGCTGGCGATGGGATTTGCCGCGGGGCTGTCCGCCTGGGTGAACGAGCCGATCCCGGCGGTCTTCCTTGCCTTTTCGCCGGGCGGCGTGGCCGAAATGAGCCTCGTCGCGCTGAGCCTTCACATGAGCGTGGTCTACGTCAGCATCCACCACATCGCACGCATCGTGCTGTCGGTCATGCTCGCACAGGTCCTGTCGCGCAGGATCAGGCTTTCCGGGGGCGCAGATGATCGTTGAGGGCCAGCAGCGGCGCCAGTTCCTCGGGGGACATATCGGTGACACCCTCCGAGGCGGCATGCAGGGCCGATACCGCCGATTGTGCCAGCTGGCGTTCCGCCTCGTTCAGGCTGCGTTTCGAGTGCGCGAAGAATCCGAGCGAGCGCGTAGCGTCATCGCCGACGGAGATCGCTATTCCATGAACAAGCCCGAAATTCGCCGCAGTTTGAAGTACCCCTGCGGTGTCGTCGGCAGCCAAGTCCGACCAGTCGCAGATACCCGTATGTGTCATACCCCATCGAACCGCCGGATCAGAGAACAGCAGCCCATTCTTGGCGTAGTGCGCGATCCAGTCCTCGGGGTAGGTCTGGTAGAGCAGCGTCGGGTGGTTGAACCGGATGCGCAGCCCTACGGCGTAGCACCAGCCGTCGACCTCAACCAGACGTTGCAATTGGGAGTTTATCTTTTCGATCTGGTTCATGTAAGAACATCTGCGGAAGGCCAAAGAGTCAGCATGAAAACGCCTGACTTGAACACTAAACATCGAGCCACCAACAAAGTTGATAAGGCACAAAGGGTCCGCTGTCCATTATGAGACTAGCCGAATGCAAGGAGTTCTTTGCCTCCATGGCGCCGGCAGGGCATTATGCTGCGCTGCGGCTCGGGTTCTTTTCGCCCGAGGAGGAACTCAACGCCTTCGACCCGGGCTGGATCAATCACTATACGATCAACGGCCTCGCGCTGCATGACCCGTTGATGCGCTGGATCTACTCGGCCAGTGGCGCCTGTCGCTGGAGCGAGCTTTCGGCACCCGATCCGCTGAACGTGCTAGGTGCCTATGCCAGCTTCGGCATGCCTTTTGGCGCCGTCGTCTGCGTGACCGCCGACGAGGACCGGCCGAGCCGGACCTTTGGCTACTTCGCACGGGCGGACCGGGAACTGACCTATGGCGAGCTAAACGAACTGGAGGCGAGGCTTCGCGCGGCCCACTACAACGAGGTCGACGAAGAGCCGCCCCTGACCCGCGCGCAAACAGACGCGCTGCGGCTTCTGTCGCGCGGCATGCGGCTCAAGGAGATCGCCTATGCTCTCAACATTTCGGAGAGCGCGGTGAAGGCGCGCCTGAAAAGCGCGATGGCACGGGTGGATGCCCGCACGCCCGTTCAGGCGGCCGCGATCGCTGCGCAAAGAGGGCTGCTCAGGTAGACGATGGATCTGATCGACCTGAGCACCGTCCGGGGGAGCGCCGAGAACTTCGAAGGGTTCATCGACCAGCTCTGCCGAAGGCTGGGGGTCGAATACGGATCCTATGCGACGATGAACCCGGTCACCGGCAGCGTTCAGGGATATGCGACCTACAAGAGTGGCTGGAAACAGCACTACATGACCGCCAACCTGCATCGCATAGATCCCACGATACACAAATCCGCGCTCTCGATTGCGCCGGTTCACTGGAGCCGCTTCGAACGGGACTCCAAGTTTCACTCGGTTTTCAGAACCGCCCATGATTTCGGAATCACCCCGCAAGGTATTACCGTGCCGATCCGCGGCCCTTATGGCGATCGTGGGTTGCTGAGCGTGACGGCCAACATGCCCGAGGCCGAATGGCGCAGCTTGACACGCAGCATCGTTGGCGAACTGCAAATTGCCGCCGTGCATCTGCACGACGCAGTGATCCGAACTGGACTGATTCTTCCGCCACTTGCGAGGCCTTCTTTATCGATTCGCGAACGGGAAGTTTTGCAATGGGTGGCAGCGGGCAAGTCACAACAAGATGTAGGTCAGATACTCAATATATCGACCAGAACCGTTGAAGTTCACCTTAGATCTGGGCGTGAAAAATTAGGCGCTTTGACGACCGTCCAGGCCGTTGGAAGGGCCATTGGGCTCGGATTTATCTATCCAAGGTAATTTTAAGGACAATTTACGACAAAATACGGGTTTCCCCTTATGGCGTGAACAATCCAGTTGCTGCACCTTTGTTTCCTAGGTGAGCAAACTGGGGGCCAAAATGATCTACGTTGTCGATTCTCTGAACAGTGCGTACTACCGTCCACTGCTCGACGAGATGTTCCGTCTTCGCAAACGCGTGTTCCATGACCGCCTCGGCTGGGATGTGCAGGTGACCGATGGAATGGAGATCGACCTGTTCGACAGCCTCGATCCGGCCCATGTCATAAGCGTCGACGACCAGGGGAACGTGGTCGGCTGCATGCGGTTGCTTCAGACGACCGGGCCGCACATGCTTTCGGATGTCTTCGCGTCGATCCTCGACGGGGAACCCCCGCTTCGGTCCTCCACGATCTGGGAGGCGACACGCTTTTGCGTCGACACCAACCTGCTGTCCACGGGACGGGGACGCAACACCATCTCGTATGTCACGAGCGAAGTCATGATCGGCGCGTTCGAATACGCGATGGAGGCGGGCGTCACCGACGCGGTCGCCGTTATTGATCCGGTGATGAACCGCGTGCTGCAACGGTCGGGCAACGCGCCGCACGGTTATCTTGGATCGGCCAAGCCGATGGGCAAGGTCGTGGCAATGGCCGCGTTGATGGATTGCTCGGAAGACCGGATCGAAAAGATCCGCGATTTCGCCGGCATCCGTCACAACGTGTTCGCCGAACAGCAGGGCCTCATCGCCGCGGAATGATGTGGCGCCGGGACGTGCCCCGGACTGACAGGAGACCGGCCCGGGTGGCTTCCCGGGGCCGGTCTCTTGCTTCCATTTCGGGGCAGGCGAGCGTCAGATGTCCTCGACCATGGCCACACCCGACATTGCGCGGAGCGCGCCCTTGATCTGGGGCGATACAGGCCATGCCCTCGGCAGGGCGATGTCGATCTCGCCTCCGGTTTCGTCGTTGGGCACGCAAATGATCACCGGCCCGCGCGCCCGCCCGCCCTCGGCCGCCATCCTGCTCAAGAGCGTCGCGACGGACTGGGCGGCGTCGGCCAGACGCAGGTGGATGCGCAGGCCCGAACCGCCGGCTTCCGCGGCGACCGCATCTATGGGTTGAACCGCGCGGGCCAGCAGCTTGAGCGTTTCACCCTCCAGCGTCGCCTCGACCGTCACGACGACGTTTTGTCCGGTGTCGAGATGATCGCGGGCCGCCTCGAGAACGTCGGAAAACACGGTGATCTCGTAAAGCCCCGTCGGATCGGACAACTGGACGAAGGCGAAGCGATTGCCCCGGGCGGACTTGCGTTCCTGCCGCGAGGCCACGGACCCTGCGAGCTTTGCAACCATCGGGCCGCGCGCGGCCGCGGCGGCGAGTTCGGCCAGTGTCATCACCTTCATCCGCCTGAGGGGCGCCATGTAATCGTCGAGCGGATGACCAGACAGATAGAAGCCGATCGCCTGATGCTCCTGCGCGAGGCGTTCGGCGGGAAGCCAGTCGTCGCGGTTGGGCAGGCGCGGTTCCGGAATGTCGGCGCCTGCCTCACCGAACAGCGAGACCTGGGATGATGCGCGGGCCTCGTGGAACGACGCGGAAAAGGCGATCAGCGGATCCAGTGCGTCAAACACCCGGGCGCGGTTCGGGTCGAGCGCATCGAAGGCACCCGCGCGCGCGAGCATTTCCAGCGGGCGCTTTCCGATACGCTTCAGATCGACCCGGCGGGCGACATCGAAGAGGCTGACGAAGGGCGTGTCCGCCCTTGCGGCGACGATGCTGCGCATGGCGTCGACGCCGACGTTCTTCAGGGCGCCGAGCGCATAGACCACCTTGCCGTCGCTGACGGTGAAGGTCGCCAGAGAGGCATTGACGCAGGGCGCGACGATCGCAAGGCCCAGGCCCCGGCGCACTTCCTCGGCATAGCTTGCGAGCTTGTCCGTCAGGTGGATGTCGCAGTTCATCACGGCGGCCATGAACTCGACCGGATGGTTGGCCTTGAGCCAGGCCGTCTGGTAGCTGACCACCGCGTAGGCGGCGGCGTGCGACTTGTTGAAACCGTAGTTGGCGAACTTCTCCAGCAGGTCGAACACCTCGCCCGCCTTTTCCTTCGTGACGCCGTTGCGAACGGCACCTTCGATGAACTTGGGGCGTTCCTTCGCCATTTCCTCGGGGATCTTCTTGCCCATTGCGCGGCGCAGCAGGTCGGCGCCGCCAAGCGAGTAGCCCGCCATGACCTGCGCGATCTCCATCACCTGTTCCTGGTAGACGATGATGCCCTGGGTTTCCTTGAGGATATGGTCGATCGAGGGGTGGATCGAACTCGAGATCGCGCAGGCCGTTCTTGACCTCGCAATAGGCCGGGATGTTCTCCATCGGGCCGGGGCGGTAGAGGGCAACCAGCGCCACGATATCCTCGATGCAGGTGGGCTTCATGCGCCGCAGCGCATCCATCATGCCCGAGCTTTCCACCTGGAACACGGCGACGGTCTTGGCGGCGGCGTAAAGTTCGTAGGACTTTGCTTGTCGTCGAGCGGGATCATCGAGATGTCGATGCCGACGCCACGCAGCGCCAGCAGGTCAAGCGCATTCTGGATCACGGTCAGCGTCTTGAGGCCAAGAAAGTCGAACTTCACCAGGCCTGCCGCCTCGACCCATTTCATGTTGAACTGGGTCGCGGGCATGTCGGAGCGCGGATCCTGATAGAGCGGCACCAGCTCGTCCAGGGGCCGGTCCCCGATCACCACGCCGGCCGCATGGGTCGAGGCGTTGCGCAACAACCCCTCGATCTGCGTGGCATAGCTCAGCAGCCGACCCACGACCTCTTCCTTGGCGGCTTCGCGCAGGCGCGGTTCGTCGGCCAGCGCCTTGGTGATCGACACGGGCTTGACGCCTTCGACCGGGATCAGCTTCGACAGCCGGTCGACCTGGCCATAGGGCAACTGCAAGCACGCGGCCCACATCGCGAACGGCCGCCTTGGACAAGAGCGCGCCGAACGTGATGATCTGACCCACCCGGTCGCGTCCATATTTTTCCTGCACGTAGCTGATGACCTCTTCCCGGCGATCCATGCAGAAGTCGATGTCGAAGTCGGGCATCGAGACCCGCTCGGGGTTCAGAAACCGCTCGAACAGCAGAGTATAGCGCAGCGGATCAAGGTCGGTGATCGTCAGCGCATAGGCGACCAGACGTGCCCGCGCCCGACCCGCGGCCGGGACCGACGGGAATGGCCTGTGCCTTGGCCCATTTGATGAAATCGGCCACGATCAGGAAGTAGCCCGGAAATCCCATCTGCTCGATGATCTGAAGCTCGAAATCGAGGCGCGTTTCGATAATCCTCGACCGTGGCGGCATGGGGGATGACGGCCAGGCGAGCCTTCAGGCCGGCCCCGGCCTGACGGCGCAATTCCTCGACCTCGTCATCGGCGAACCTGGGCAGGATCGGCTTGCGCGTTGACGCGGCAAAGGCGCAGCGGCGTGCGATCTCGACCGTGTTCTCGATCGCCTCGGGCAGATCGGCGAAGAGCGCGCACATCTCGGCTTCGGACTTGAAATAATGCTGCGGGGTCAGGCGGCGGCGCGGGCTGCCTGCTGGTCGACATAGGCACCTTCCGCGATGCAGATCAGCGCGTCATGCGCCTCGTACATCTCGGGCTTCGGGAAATAGACGTCGTTCGTGGCGACCGAGCGGCAGGCCCATGTCATAGGCCATCTCGATGAAGCCGCGTTCGGTCAGGCGCTCGGCTTCGGTCAGTCTGGCCGCCGTCGCCGGGGTGACGCTGCAATCTCGACGTAAAGGCGGCCCGGATAGATCGCCGGCAAGACGCTCCAGCAGCGCCCGCGCCTTCGGCTGTCTGCGCCGGTTGCATGAAACCGGCCCACCGGGCCTCCGGGCCGCCGGTCAGACAGATCAGACCGTCGGACCGGGCTGCGAAGCTCGTCGAGCGTCACCTGCGGCAAGTTGTCCCGCCGTTCGTCGAGATAGAGGCAGGAGTTGAGCTTCATCAGGTTCATGTAACCGGCCTCGTCCTGCGCCAGCAGAACGATGGGCGCCGGCGGCGCGCGGTTTTTCGCCGGGCTGCGGCCGGATCATGGCAGAGCGAGATCTGGCAGCCGATGATCGGCTGGATACCGGCGCCCTGCGCGATCACCGAAAATTCCAGCGCCGCGAACATGTTGTTCGTATCGGTCACCGCCACCGCGGGCATCGCCTGCGCGGCGCAGAGCCCGACCAGCTTCTTGACCGGCACCGCACCCTCGAGCAGCGAGTATTCGGTATGGACGCGCAGGTGGATGAATCGGGCTGGCGCTTGACATGTCGGCAGCAGCCTAACCGGCGGCGCAGGCCGCCGCGAAGGGCTGCCCGGCCTTTCGGCAAAACGCGAAAGTGCTATCGGCAAAAGCGGAAAGGTATCTGCTTGCCTTGCCAAGCCCGCGCTTCGGGGCTTGATGAAACGAAGGGGAAAGCTCGGGGGCGCGGGCCCGCTTTACGCCGCATCGGGCGGGTCCGCAGAAGCCCCGAACGGGGAGAAGGCGGCGGGTTTTCAGATGAGCGATATCGCGTTTCTGCTGAACGGAGCGCCGGTCCGCGTATCGGACGAGGCGCCGACGCGGACGCTTCTCGACTGGCTGCGCGAGACGAGGCGGCTGACCGGCACCAAGGAAGGCTGCAACGAAGGCGATTGCGGCGCCTGCACCGTCATGGTGACCGACGACGAGCGGCGTCCGCGGCGCTGAACGCCTGCATCCTTTTCCTGCCGCAGCTCCACGGCAAGGCGGTGCGCACCGTCGAGGGGATCGCTGGCCCCGGACGGCGCCCTCCACCCGGTGCAGGAGGCGATGGTGGACCATCATGGCAGCCAGTGCGGATTCTGCACACCGGGGTTTGTCGTATCAATGGCGGTGGCGCACCTGAACGGCGACGGCGCGACCATGACGACCGTGCTGGCAGGCAACCTGTGCCGCTGCACGGGCTATGCCCCGATCGTCCGCGCGGCCGAGGCGGTGCGCGATGCCCCTGTCCCGGACTGGATGCGCGGACACACTCGCCCGCCGTTTCGACCGGGCCGGGGCCCGGACACGGCGTTCAGACCCGCGCACGACCGACGAGCTGGCCGTCGTGGTATGCGGCCCACCCGGAGGCCACGCTGATCGCCGGGGCGACGGATGTCGGGCTCTGGGTCACCAAGCAGCTGCGCGACCTGTCGCCCGGTGGCTTTCCTGTCCGGCATCGAGGAACTGCAGCCGGATCGACCGGAAAGACGGAAAGCTCCGGATCGGGGCGGGTGTGACGATCGAGGCGATGCGCGCAGGCCATTGCACCGCTCCACCCCCATTTCGCCGAATTGCTGCGCCGCTATGGCAGTCGGTACAGGTCCGCAATGCCGCGACCATCGGTGGCAACATCGCCAATGGCTCGCCGATCGGTGACGGGCCGCCCGCCCTGATCGCGCTGGGCGCCATGCTGCACCTGCGCCAGGGCGACGCGCGGCGCGACATGCCGCTCGAAGACTTTTTTCTCGAGTACCGCAAGCAGGACCGCAGACCGGGCGAGTTCGTCGAAGCGGTGACGATCCCCGACACGGCCCCGGGACTGCGCTGCTACAAGCTGTCGCAAGCGTTTCGACCAGGATATCTCGGCTGTCTGCGGATGTTTCGACGTCGCGATCGAGGACGGCGTCGTCAGCACGGCCCGGATCGCCTTCGGCGGCATGGCGGGCATTCCGAAGCGCGCGGCGGCGGTCGAGGCGGCGCTGGTCGGGCAAGTGTTGACGGCCGATGTCGCGGCCGGGCTGAAGCCGCTCTTCGCGACGGATTTCACGCCGATGAGCGACATGCGCGCCTCTGCCGCCTACCGGCTGGAGGCGGCGCGGAACATGCTGCTGCGCTATTTCCATGACTGCCGGTGGCATTGCAACCGACGTGCTGGAGGGTCCGGCCATGAGCATGCCGGCAAGCCCCTGCCCCATGATGCGGCACCCCTGCATGTCACCGGGGCGGCCCGCTATGTCGACGACATCGCCGCTGCCCGGGCCAGCGCTTGCACCTTGCCTTCGGGCTGTCCGACAGTGGCGCATGGGCGAGATCCTGTCCGTCGATCTGGCGGATGTGCGGGCGGCGCCGGGCGTGGTGGCTGTCCTTCGCGGCGGATGACCTGGCCGAGGTGCCCGACTGCTCGCCCTCGGCGCATGACGAGCCGCTGCTGGCCGCGGGCGTTGTGCATTATGTCGGGCCAGCCGGTGTTTCTTGTGGTGGCCGAAAGCCATCTTGCCGCCCGCAAGGCGGCGCGACTGGGCAAGATCGCCTACGAGGAGCTGCCCGGCGCTTCTGACTGTCGACGAAGCCCTGGCCGCGGACAGCCGGTTCGAGGATGGGCCGGTAATCTGGCCGAAGGGCGATGCGGCGCGCCGCGATCGACCGGGCGAGCGCATGTCGTCGAGGGGCGAATCGAGATCGGCGGGCAGGAGCATTTCTACCTCGAAGGCCAGGTCGGCGCTGGCACTGCCCGCAGGAAGGCGGCGAGATGATCGTGCATTCCTCGACCCAGCACCCGACAGAAATCCAGCACAAGGTGGCGGATGCGCTGCACCTGCCGATGAACGCGGTGCGCGTCGAGGTGCGCCGGATGGGCGGCGGGTTCGGCGGCAAGGAAAGCCAGGGCAATGCGCTGGCCATTGCCTGCGCCGTGGCGGCACGGGCAACAGGGCGGCCCGTGCCGGATGCGCTATGACCGCGACGACGACATGATGATCACCGGCAAGCGCCACGATCTGCGCGATCCACTATCGCGCCGGGGTCGACGACAACGGGCGTCTCGCTGGGGCTGGAGTTCACTCACCTCGTGCGCTGCGGCTGGGCGCAGGACCTGTCCCTGCCCGTGGCCGACCGGGCGATGCTGCATGCCGACAACGCCTATTTCCTGCCTGCGGTCCGGATCGAAAGCCACCGGTTGCGCACCAACACCCAAAGCGCGACCGCCTTCCGCGGCTTCGGCGGCCCGCAGGGGATGGTCGGGATCGAACGGGTGATGGATCATGTGGCCTTCGCACTGGGCCTCGATCCGCTGGAGGTGCGGCGCATCAACTTCTATCGGCGGCGGCGACAGGCGGGCCGGGCCGGCCGCTCGAGCCGTCACGGCCGATCCCGACGAAGATGTTGTCGCCGGCGAAGGGGACGTCGATCTTGCTCGCGCGGGGCGAAGGGGCGACGCAGTTCCGACCCGACCTGCGACCGACGGTGCAGACCACCCCCTACCACATGCCGGTGGAGGATTTCATCGGCCACGAGATCGTCGCCGCGCTGGAGGCGAACGCGGAATACCAGGCGCGGCGGCGGCAGATCGCGGCGTGGAACGAGGCCAATCCGATTCTGAAGCGCGGAATCGCCCTGACGCCGGTGAAGTTCGGGATCTCGCTTCACGCTGACATGGCTCAACCAGGCGGGGGCGCTGGTGCATGTCTACCAGGACGGATCGATCCAGCTGAACCATGGCGGCACCGAGATGGGGCAGGGCCTGTTCCAGAAGGTCGCGCAGGTGGCGGCCGGCGTGTTCGGGCTGCGACGCGAGCCGGTCAAGATCACCGCGACGGACACCGGCAAGGTGCCGAACACCTCGGCCACGGCCGCGTCATCGGGGTCGGACCTGAACGGGATGGCGGTGCAAGGCGGCCTGCGACACGATCCGGGCGCGGCTGGCAGAGTTCGTTGCGGCACAGCATCAGGTCGAAGCCTGGCGATGGTGCGTGTTCGCCGAGGGCGCGGTGCGGGTGGCGGGCGGCGGACTACAGCTTTGCCGAAGTGGCGCGCGATGGCCTATCAGGCGCGCGTATCAGCTGTCCTCGACCGGGTTTTACGCGACGCCGAAGATCGTCTGGGACCGGGTGCGCGGGGCGTGGGCGGCCGTTCTTCTACTTCGCCTATGGCGCGGCGGTGACCGAGGTGGTGATCGACACGCTGACCGGCGAGAACCGCATCCTGCGGGCGGATATCCTGCACGATACCGGCACCAGCCTGAACCCGGCGATCGACATCGGCCAGATCGAAGGCGCCTATGTGCAGGGCGCAGGCTGGCTGACGACCGAGGAACTGGTCTGGGACGGCAAGGGCCGGCTCGCGCACCCATGCGCCCTCGACCTACAAGATCCCGGCCTGTTCCGACCGCCCGGCGGTCTTCAACGTGGCGCTCTGGGGCGAAGCGCGAACCGGGAGGAAACGATCGGCAAGTCCAAGGCGGTGGGCGAGCCGCCCTTCATGCTGGGGATCTCGGCGCTCATGGCGCTGTCGGACGCCGTGGCGGCCTGCGGTGACGGGTCGGTCTATCCCGCGCTGGACGCGCCCGGCGACGGCGGAGCGGGTGCTGATGGCGGTGAAGCGAGCAGCGGGGCGACAGATGTTTGATCTTCGACGCCCTTCGAGGCGCGGTCGCGGCGCATGGCCGCGGTCGCGCGGGTGTCGTGACCGTCGGTCGAGGGATCGGCCCCGCGCGAGGTGGGGGCGGCGATGCTGGTCTGGGCCGACGGGCAGTCCGGGCACCATCGGCGGCGGCGCGCTGGAATGGGAGGCGATCGCACAGGCGCGCGCGATGCTTGCAAGCGGCGCGGCAGCCGGTTCGACCGGGTGTCGCTTGGCCCGGCGCTTGGCCAGTGCTGCGGCGGTGCGGTGACGCTTCTGACCGAGGTCTGGACGACGCGACTTGCCGCGGCCGACGGGCGAGGTGCGTCGCGCGCGCCGGTGCCGGGCGGCCGGCCGATGCCGCTGGCGGTCGAAGCGGATTCTGGCGCGGCGCGGGGCGAGGGACTGGCGCCGCCATGCCGGCGCTGGTGCAGGGCTGGATGGTCGAGCCGGTCTGCCGAGCCCGCGCGGCAGATCTGGATCTGGGGGGCGGGCCATGTCGGGCGCGCGCTCGTCGCGGTGCTTGCGCCCTTGCCCGAGCATTGCGATCACCTGGGTCGACACCGCAGCCGACGCGGTTTCCCGACGCGTTGCCCGAAGGCGTGACCGTGCTTGCCGCGGCCGACCCGGCCGATGCTGGTCGCCACGCGCCCGCAGGACGCCGAACATCTGGTCCTGACCTATTCCCACGCGCTCGACCTTGAGCTGTGCCACCGGCTGCTGCGGCCACGGCTTTGCGCGGCTGCGGGCTGATCGGGTCGGCGACCAAATGGGCGCGGTTCCGGTCGCGGCTCGCGGCGCTGGGTCATGGCGCCGCGGCAGATCGCGCGCATCGACTGCCCGATCGGCGACCCGGCGCTCGGCAAGCATCCGCAGGCGATTGCGGTCGGCGTCGCCGCGGAGCTGCTGACGGCGCGCATGGCGGACAGACGCACGGGAGGATGCGGGCATGACGACGACGCGGACAGACGCTTCTGCACGATCGAGGGCCTCACCAAGGCCTATCCCGGCGTGGTCGCCAACGAGCGACGTGTCGCTTCGCGATCGCGCGCGGGCGAGGTTCATGCGCTGCTGGGCGAGAACGGCGCGGGCAAGTCGACGCTGGTCAAGATGATCTACGGCCTCGTCCGCCCCGACAGCGGGCAGATGACGCTTGCGCGGCGCCGCCCTACGCGCCGGCCGAACCGCCGAGGCCGCGCGGTCGCAGGGCGTGGCGATGGTGTTCCAGCATTTCAGCCTGTTCGAGGCGCTGAACGTGGCCGAGAACGTCGCGCTCGGCATGGAGAACCCGCCGCCGCATGCGGCGAGCTGGCCGCCCGCATCCGCGAGGTCAGCGAAGAACTACGGCCTGCCGCTCGACCCGGACCGCCTGGTGGGCGACCTGTCGGCCGGGGAGCGGCAGCGGGTCGAGATCATCCGCTGCCTGCTTGCAGGACCCGAAGCTCCTGATCATGGACGAACCGACCAGCGTGCTGACCCCGCAGGAGGTGGAGATCCTCTTCGAGACCCTGCGGCAGCTTTCGGCCGAGGGCACCGCGATCCTCTACATCAGCCACAAGCTGGAGGAGATCCGGGCGCTCTGCGACGAGGCGACGATCCTGCGCCGGGGCAAGGTGGTGGCGACCTGCACCCCGCGCGAGAAGTCCGCGCGCGAGATGGCCGAGCTGATGGTGGGCGCAGACGCTGCACGCCGCCGGAGCGGCGCGCCGAAGCGCGACGGCGCGAGGTGGCGCTGGAGGTCGCGGGGCTGTCGGTCGCCTCGCCCAATCCCGTTCGGGACGACGCTGCAAGGACGTCAGCTTCGCGGTCCGCAAGGGCGAGGTGCTGGGCATCGGCGGGCGTCGCCGGCAACGGGCAGGACGAACTTGCTGCTGGCGCTGTCGGGCGAGATTCGGACCGCGCCGACGGCGGTGCGGATCGACGGCACCGGCTGTCGGCGATCTCGGCCCGAACGAGCGGCGGCGCGCCGGGCCTCGTCGCGGCGCCGGAGGAGCGGCTGGGCCATGCGGCGGCGCCCGACATGAGCCTGACGGAGAACGCGCTTCTGACGGGGCTGATCCGCGAGGGCCTGACGCGGAACGGCTTTGTCGACTGGGGCGAGACGCGGAGCCTTCGCCGAAGGCATCATCAAGGACTTCGACGTGCGCACGCCGGGCGCCGGACATGGCGGCGCGGGCGCTGTCGGGCGGCAACCTGCAGAAATTCGTGATCGGGCGCGAGATCATGCAGGACCCCGAGCGTGATCGTCGTCAACCAGCCGACCTGGGGCGTCGATGCCGCGGCCGCGGCGGCGATCCGGCAGGCGCTGCTCGACCTGGCGGCGGAGGGCGCGGCGGTCGTCGTCATCAGCCAGGACCTCGACGAGCTCATGGAGATCGCCGACCGCTTCGCCGCGCTGAACGAAGGGCGGCTGTCGCGCGCCGCGCGCCGACCGAGGGGCTGACGATGGACGAGATCGGCCTGATGATGGGCGGCGCGCATGGCATGGAGGTGGCGCATGTGGCGGGCGAGGATGTGCGTCATTCTCAGGCATGATGAAGGAGCGGCGTGATCCGGCTCGAAAAGCGGCCCGTCGCGGTTCTGGACGGCGGCGACGCCGGTCCTGGCCGTGGTCGCTGACCATGATCGCGGGCGGCATCATGTTCGCGCTCCTGGGCAAGGACCCGGTCGAGGCGATCCGCACGATCTTCTGGGACCCGCTGTTCACGCGCAGTTCGCCGGCCTATCTCGCGGCCGCAGCTGCTGGTCAAGGCGGGGCCGCTGATCCTGATCGCCATCGGGCCTGTCGCTCGGGTTCCGCGCCGGGCATCTGGAACATCGGCGCCGAGGGGCAGTACATCATGGGCGCGATCTTCGGCGCGGGCGTCGGGCTGGCGTTCTATCCCGACCGACAGCTGGTGGATCTTTCCGCGTGATGGTGATCGCGGGCGCGCTTCGGCGGCTGGGCTCTGGGCGATGATCCCGGCGATCCTGCGAGACGCGGTTCAACACCAACGAGATCCTCGTCTCGCTGCTGCTGGTCTATGTGGCCCAGAACATCCTGGCCTCGATGTCGCTCGGGCTCCTGCGCAACCCGGAGGGCGCGGGCTTTCCCGGCAGCCGCAACCTGCAGCCAGTGGCCGGCCGCGCGAACCCGGAGCTGATCGCGGGCACCGGGATGCACTGGGGCGTGGTCGCGGCCTTCGTCGCGGTGATCTTCGCCTATATCCTGCTGCAACGCGGCACATCCTGGGCTTCCAGATCAAGCTGGCCGGGCAAGGCGCCGCGGGCGGCGCGCTTCGCGGGCGTGAACCCGAACCGGCTGATCGTGCTTCTGCCTCGGGCATCTCGGGCGCGCTGGCGGGGCTGGCGGGCATCTTCGAGGTGACGGGTCCGGCGGGGCAGATCACCATCGACTTCAACGTCGGGCTACGGCTTCACCGCGATCATCGTGGCCTTCCTCGGCCGGCTGAACCCGATCGGCATCCTGCTTGCGGGGCTCCTGATGGCGCTGACCTACATCGGGGGCGAGCTGGCGCAATTCATGCTGGGCCTGCCGGCGGCCGCGATCCAGGCGTTCCAGGGGATGCTGCTGTTCTTCCTGCTCGCGGTCGACGTGCTGTCCAACTACCGCATCCGGCTTCGGCATCGCCAGGGAGAGCCGCGTGATGGATCTTCGGCGGCGATCAACCCGGTCGTCCTGATCGCCTCGCTGATGGTGGCGGCCGTGCCGATCCTGCTGGCCGCGATCGGCGAACTGGTGGTCGAGAAGGCCGGCGTCCTGAACCTCGGCGTCGAGGGGATGATGATCATCGGCGCGATCTGCGGCTTCGTCGTCGGCGGTCGAGACGGGAAGCCCGTTGCTGGGTTTCGTCGGCGGCGCCGTGGGCGGCGCGGCGCTGTCGCTGATCTTCGCGCTGCTGACGCAGGTGCTCCTGGCCAACCAGGTGGCGACGGGCCTTGCGCTGACGCTGTTCGGGCTTGGCCTCTCGGCGCTGATCGGGCAGGGCTATGTGGGCATCAAGCCGCCGCCGACCGGGCGAACGTGCCGCTTCGGCCCGCTGGCAGACATTCCGGTCGTCGGGCCGATCCTCTTCCGCCACGACCTGGATGGTCTACTTCTCGCTCCTGATCGTCGCCGCGGTCTGGGCGGTGCTGAAATACACCCGCGCCGGGCCTGATCCTGCGCGCGGTCGGCGAAAGCCACGACGCGGCGCATGCGCTGGGCTACAAGGTCATCCGCATCCGCGCTGCTGGCGATCGCCGTTCGGCGGCGCGTGGCGGGGCTGGGCGGCGCCTACCTCAGCCTCGTGCGCGTGCCGCAATGGACCGACGGGATCACCGCCGGGCGCGGGCTGGATCGCGCTGGCCATCGTGGTCTTCGCCAGCTGGAAGCCGTGGCGCGTGCTGCTCGGCGCCTATCTTTTCGGCGGCATCACCGTGCTTGCAGCTGAACCTGCAGGCCGCGGGCGCGCGGATCCCGGTCGAGTACTTGTCGATGTCGCCCTATCTGATAACCATCCTCGTGCTGGTCATCATGTCGGCGGACCGGTGGCGCGCCGCGCTGAATGCGCCCGCCGCCCTCGGCCAGAATTTCCATGCCTCGACGCTGAGGCGCATAATCAAGCCGGGGCACAAGGCCCGCACCAACGGGGAGAACAGAACATGAAACGAAGAACATCCTGCTGGCAACGCGCCGCGCTCGGCCTCGGCGCTGGCCGTGGCGGCGCCTCGCGCAGGCGCAGGACAAGATCAAGGTCTGCTTCGTCTATGTCGGCCCGATCGGCGATGGCGGCTGGACCTTCCAGCACCACCAGGGCCGTCTGGCCGTGCGAGGCCGCATTCGGCGACAAGGTCGAGACCGCCTATCAGGAGAACGTGCCCGAAGGCGCCGACGCCGAGCGCGTGCTGACCCAGATGGCGCTGTCGGGCTGCGACATCATCTTCACCACCTCCTTCGGCTACATGGACGCGACCAACGCCGTCGCCGCCAAGTTCCCGGACGTGAAGTTCGAACATGCGACCGGCTACAAGCGCGAACATCCGAACGTCTCCACCTACAACGCCCGCTTCTACGAAGGCCGCGCGGTGCAGGGCCACATCGCGGGCAGGATGACCAAGTCGAACAAGATCGGCTACATCGCGTCCTTCCCGATCCCCGAGGTCATCATGGGCATCAACTCGCTACTACCTCCACGCCAAAAAGGTCAACCCGGACGTCGAGCTGTCGGTGGTCTGGGCCTACACCTGGTTCGACCCGGCGAAAGAGGCCGACGCGGCCAAGGCGCTGATCGAGCAGGGCGTCGACGTGATCGCCTCGCACACCGATTCCACCGCGCCGCTGGCCGAAGCTGCCAAGACCCCGGGCGTGATCGGCTTCGGCCAGGCCTCGGACATGGCCGAATACAAGCCCAGCCCGCGCGTCTCGTCGATCATCGACAACTGGGCGCCCTACTACATCAAGCGCGTCGGCGCGGTGCATGGACGGCACCTGGGAGCAGGCAGACGCCTGGGAAGGCATCGCCGGCGGCGAGGTCGAGATCGGCGAGATCACCGACGCGGTTCCGGCCGACGTGAAGGCCGAGGCCGAAGCGCATGCGCGACGCGATCGCGGCGGGCACCTACCACCCCTTCACCGGCCCGATCAACAAGCAGGACGGCACGCCCTGGCTGGCCGAGGGCGAAGTCGCACCGGACGGCGACCTGCTGGGCATGAACTTCTACGTCGAAGGCATCACGGGCGACATTCCGCAATAGGCCGGGCCACCTGCCCCGTTGCCCCGGGCCCGGTTCCTTGCCGGGCCCGACTTCTTCCAAGCACCGCATCGCGGAAACGATCCAGCCGCGGCGATGGCGATTGTCGGCGTCGCCCTAACGTGCATGCGGGACGGATCCTGCCGATTGACAGAGATCTGGAAACACCGCGTTTCGGTTCCGGCGTCGATCTGCACGAAACACAGGGCAAACAAGTTCAAGTCGCCCCGGGACGGCCAGCCGGCTTGTTCGACAGGGGCGCAGACGCTCGCGCCTTGCGTGTGCAAAGCCCCAGGATGACCCGATTTGACCAAACCTTGAGTTGAATCTTCGGAATTTTCCAGCGGCATCGGGCGCTGATGGCACGGAAAACAATGCCAAGCTGTCAATCCGATTGTGGATGAAACTTTGACCTGTCTTTTTGGACAGTTTGACCTTTCTGGCCAAAATCGCCGACTCTGCCACTTCAAGCATGGTGTAGTCGGGAGCGGATTTGGTGATGTTCTTTTCAAGTGTGCGCGCTCTTGTCGTGTCGATCGGTTTGGCTGCCGCCATGACCTTGCCGGCAGCCGCGACAACTGTGACGGTGACCAAGCAGACGACCAGCATCTTTGGTGTCGAGCAGTGGGACGTGCTGGCCAACTACAAGAAACTCGCCCAGACCGGGAACTGGCGAGTTCTGGCCGGCGCTTTCCAGTTGCACACCGACGACTGGAAGGGCCTGCCCAATCCCGCGAACTTCATGGCCTTCTGCCTGACACCCTTCACGGCGATCAACCTCAATACTTACCCCGTCTATACCATCGGCACAGCGCTGAGCACGAATGTGCAATCGCTCCTAGGCGCGCTGGCCCACGGGGCATGGGGCAAGATCAAGGACGCGACAACGGCCGGTGCGTTCCAACTGGCGGCGTGGGAAATCGTGACGGACGGCGATGCAGGGCCGTTCAACTTCGACGCGGGGGATTTCCTGTTGCGCTCGGGAACCGACGCGGCGGCACGGGCGCAGGCTCAGACCTGGCTGACGAACGTTGCGAACGGCGATGACGGCTTCGCCAAGGGAACGGCCGGCCTTACATTCCTGTCCGTCGCACCGAACACGGATGGTTCGCCCAGGACGCAGAACCTTCTGACCTACACCCCGCCGGCCGCAGTGCCACTGCCGGGGGCGCTCGGATTTTTGATCGCTGCATTGGCGGGCTTGACCGCACTAGGCCGGGTGCGTCGCGCCTAGCGCCGCATCCGATATTTCACGGAACGGGCCCGGAGCGATCCGGGCCCCATTTCGTTCGGCCGCGGGGTCGCCGTCAGGATGCGACGCTCAGGCTCATGTCCGCATCTGCACGGGCCGATTCCCAAGCGAGCATCGCGCGCTTCACCGGCATCCCCCAGTGATAGCCGCCAAGCCCTCCGGATTTGCGCAGCGCGCGGTGGCACGGGATCAACCAACTGACCGGGTTGCGGCCGACGGCGGTGCCCACCGCCCGCACCGCCCGCGGATGCCCAACCGCCGCGGCGAGTTCCGAATAGGTCGTCACATGGCCGGTCGGGATCTGTAGCAGCGCCTCCCACACCTTTATCTGGAACGGCGCACCGATCAGGAACAGCGGGGTGTCGGCATTGGCCAGCCGGGTTGCCCCGAATGCCGACAATACCCAGGGGCGCAGCATGGTCGGATCCTCGACGAAGCGCGCGCGGGGCCAGCGGCCGACCAGATCTTCCATGGCCGCCGCCTCGCCTGTCTCGGCGGCAAAACCGATGCCGCATATGCCCTTCTCGGTGCCCATGACCAGAGCGGGACCGAACGGGCTTTCGAACCAGCCCCAGAAGATGTCGAGCCCCGCGCCGCCCCTTGCGTATTCGCCCGGGCTCATCGCCTCCCACCGCAGAAAGAGATCATGCAGGCGCCCTCCCCCGACAGACCGGTGGCGAGCGAGGTTTCCAGCACGGTGAAGCGTTCGGCCAACAGGCGGCGGGCGTGGTCCAGCGTCAGATATTGCTGATAGCGTTTGGGGCTGACACCCACCCAATGCGAAAAGACCCGTTGGAAGTGTGCAGGGCTCATCCCCATTCGGCCCGCCAGATCATCGAGCGTCATGCCGGGCCCGCCCAGGTCGATCTGGTCGAGGGCACGGGCGATGACGGCATAATGGTAGGGGTCGGGTCGGGTATCGGGCATGGCCGTTTCTCCTTTGACAGCGAAGATAGGCCCCGCCGCGCCTTGCCGCGACCCGGAAATTGCGGCTTTTCGCACCTGCCGCTTGCTGCGGCTGGCAGGCTTTGGCAGAAGGCAGACATGGCACGCCAGCTCGACTATCATACCATGCGCGCGATCTTCTCGCGGTTTGCCGCGGCAGAACCCGCGCCGAAGGGCGAATTGGAGCATGTGAACGCCTATACCCTTCTGGTGGCCGTCGCACTTTCGGCGCAGGCGACCGACGTGGGGGTGAACAAGGCAACGCGGGCCTTGTTCGCGGTGGCGGACACACCGCAGAAGATGCTCGATCTGGGCGAAGAGGCACTCGTCGAACACATCAGGACGATCGGGCTTTTCCGAACCAAGGCACGCCACGTCATGAAGCTGAGTCGCATTCTGGTCGACGACTATGGCGGCGAAGTGCCGTCGTCGCGCGCGGCGCTGCAATCGCTGCCCGGCGTCGGGCGAAAGACGGCCAACGTCGTGTTGAACATGTGGTTCCATCAACCGGCCCAGGCGGTCGATACCCATATCTTTCGGGTTGCCAATCGAACCGGCATCGCAGCGGGCAAGGACGTCGATGCAGTAGAACGGGCGATCGAAGACAATGTTCCCGCCGAATACCTGCTGCACGCGCACCACTGGCTGATCCTGCACGGGCGCTACACCTGCATCGCGCGCAAACCGAAATGCCCGGCCTGCCTGATCCGCGACCTGTGCCCCTATGAGGACAAGACAGAATGAAGACCTATCAAGTCGTCGGCATCGGGAATGCCATCGTCGATGTGTTTGCGCAGTCCGACGACAGCTTTCTGGAGTTGATGGGGATCGAGAAGGGTATCATGCAACTGGTCGAGCGCGAACGCGGCGAATTGTTGTATGCCGCGATGCGCGAGCGTGTGCAGGCACCGGGGGGGGCGGTGGCCAACACGCTGGCCGGGCTCGGCAATCTTGGCCTGTCGACCGCCTTCATCGGGCGGGTGCATGACGATGCGCTCGGTCGGTTCTATGCCGACAGCATGACACGGAACGGCACTGATTTCGTCAATTCCCCGGTGCCGGGTGGCGACCTGCCCACGTCGCGCTCGATGATCTTCGTGTCACCGGACGGAGAGCGGTCGATGAACACCTATCTCGGCATTTCGTCGGAACTCGGCCCGGCCGATGTCTCCGACAGCGTCGCCGGGGGGGCGGAAATCCTCTTTCTCGAAGGATACCTCTACGACAAGCCGCAAGGAAAACTCGCCTTCGAGCGGGCGGGCAAGCTGTGCCGCGAGCGGGGCGGCAAGGCCGGCATCGCGCTGAGCGATCCGTTCTGTGTCGATCGGCATCGGGACGATTTTCGCCGCCTGGTTCGGGAACTGGACTATGTGATCGGCAATGAGCACGAGTGGTGCGCGCTCTACCAGACGGATCTGAGCTCGGCGCTGGAACAGGCGGCGGCCGACGCCGGGCTTGTGGTTTGCACGCGGTCGGGACATGACGTGATCATCGTGCGGGGCGACGAAGAGGCGGTGGTGCCCGTGCGCCGCGTCGTGCCCGTGGACGCGACAGGGGCGGGCGACCAGTTCGCGGCCGGGTTCCTCTATGGACTGGCGACAGGACAGAGCCTTGCGGTATGCGGGCGGATGGGCTGCGTGGCGGCAAGCGAGGTCATCAGCCACTTCGGCGCACGCCCGGAAACCGATCTGAAGGCGCTGTTCCGGAAGGACAGCCTGATCTGAGCCGCACGAAAGGCCGCAATCGGGGTTTATCCGCCACAAGTGCGAGGCCTGGCCTTCGCCAGCCGCACGAGCCGACCGATGGGCGCCTCGCCAGCCGGGACATGTCGTTTTCGGATGGCAAAGGTCGGCTCGCCCTGCCCCTCCGGCCACGGTTAGGGCATGTATGATCCAATCCTTTCGGCTGCGGAGTCACCCCGATGAAAACCCATGTCAAAGCGCTCGTCGTTGGCGGCGGGGCCGTCGGCACCGGCATTGCCTATCACCTCGCAAAGGCCGGATGGGACACGATGCTGGTCGAACGCGACGAGTTGACCTCGGGCTCGACCTGGCACGCCGCCGGCCTGCTGCCACTCTTCAACATGGGCTACGCGACCACGCACATTCACAAGTACAGCGTCGATTTCTACAAGCAGCTTGAGGCCGAAACGGGCTTGAACCCGGGCTTCTACGTCGTGGGCAACCTGCGGATGGCGCAGACCGACGCGCGCATGGACGAATACATGCTGTATTCGTCGGTCGCCGAAACTGCGGATGTCTACCATGAATTCCTGACACCGAAAGAGATCGCGGCGCGCTGGCCGCTGGTGCGCACCGACGACCTCAAGGGCGCGCTGTTTCACCCGCAGGACGGCTACATCAACCCGGCCGACGTGACGCAGGCCATGGCCAAGGGCGCACGGCAACATGGCGCCACGATCGAGCGTCGGGTGCAGGTGGATGGCTATTTCTGGACCGGCGACGAATGGATCGTCACCTGCCGCCGGATGGTCGAGCAGGGCGGCAATCTGGTGCCGTCGGAGGACAGCTTTGCCATCCACGCCGAGCACGTCGTGACGGCAACCGGAAACCACGCTCAGCGCACGGCGCGCCTCTTGGGCATCAGGATGCCCGCAATTCCGGTCGAACATCAGTATATCGTTACCGAGCCCGATCCGGCGCTGGTGGAATGGCGCAAGACAAATCCACAGCACCCGGTGCTGCGCGACGCCGACGCCAAGTGGTATGTGCGCGAGGAAAGAGGCGGCTGGATACTCGGGCCCTACGAGAAAGGCGCACCGGCGCGTTTCCTCTACGACGTGCCGCAGGGCTTTCGCGCCGATCTGTTTCCGCTCGATCTCGAACGGATCGAAGTGGAATACATGAGCATGATCCATCGGCTTCCGTCGTCGGAGACCGTGGGTCTGAAGGACGATTTCAACGGGCCGATCTGTTACACACCCGATGGCAACCCGCTGGTCGGCCCCGCGCCTGGCCTGCGCAACATGTGGTTGGCGGAGGGATTCAGCTTCGGGATCACGGCCGCCGGGGGCACCGGACACTACCTGGCCCAGTTGATGGTCGAGGGCGAGGCCGAGATCGACATGGCGAGCCTTGATCCGCGTCGCTTCGGCGGCTGGATGACGACAGAATACGCCGCGCGCAAGAACGAGGAATGCTACGACCACGTCTTCATCCTGCACCATCCCGACGAAGAGCGTGAAGCTTGCCGCCCGCTTCGCACCGCCCCGGTCTATGACCGCCAGAAGGCGCTGGGGGCGCAGTTCGGGCAGGTGAACGGTTGGGAGCGACCGAACTACTACGGGCCGCCCGACGCACCCGCCGATTTCGACCATCAGGCGCGCAGCTTCCGCAGGGCCGCCTGGTGGGACCATGCCGTATCCGAGGCGACGGCGATCCGCGAGACGGCAGGGCTGATCGACGCGACCGCCTTTACCAAGCACATGGTCAAGGGCCCCGGTGCCACGGCGTTCCTCGACTGGTTCACCACCAACAAGCTGCCCGCCGTCGGCCGGATCAACCTGACCTATGCCCTGACCCCAACCGGCACGACACGCACCGAATACACCATCGTGCGGCTGGCGGAACACGAGTATTACCTGGTTTCGGCGGGCGCCTGGACCGCCTACGACGCCGACTATCTGCGCAGATGCGCCGCCGATCAGGTCGCACGCTTCGGCCATCTCGATATCCATGACGTCACGACCCAATGGGGCGTTTTCGCATTGGCCGGGCCGAACAGCCGGGCAATTCTGAACGAGGTCGTCAAGGACGCCGATCCGGCAAGCGTCTTGTCCAACAAACGCTTCCCCTGGCTTCAGCTCGCGCAGGATCGAACTGGGCATGTGCCCGGTGAACGCGATCCGCGTGGCCTACACGGGCGAATTGGGCTGGGAGCTGCACCATCCGATCGAAATGCAGCGCTATCTCTGGGACTTGCTGATGCCCGCCGGCGAGAAGCACGGCATGAAGCTGGTGGGGGCGCGGGCGCAGAACTGGCTTCGGCAGGAAAAGTCCTATCGTGCCTTCGGCACGGAACTTGGCCGTGACGCGACGCCGCTCGAGGCCGGGCTGGACCGGTTCGTCGATCTCGGCAAGGAGTTTCAGGGCAAGGCCGAAATGCTTGGCCACGGGCATCCGGAGCAAATGCGTGACGCTGCTGATCGACGGGCCGGCGGACACCGATCCTTGGGGCAAGGAAGCGCTCGTCGTCGACGGCGAGAAGGTCGGTCGCCTGACCTCGGGCGGCTATTCGGTCGCGTTCGGCAAGCAGATCGGCATGGGCTATGTCCGCCCCGATCTGGCCGGAGGTCGGCACCCGGCTGCAGGTCCAGTATCCTGCGCCAGCTTTGGGATGCGGTGGTGGTCGAAGACAGCCCCTACGACCCGACGAACGCGCGCATCCGCAAGGACGCCTGACACCTCGGGCAAGATCGGGCAATCCCGACACAATGACGTCGCGTCAGCGCGCGCCGCGCCATCATTTCATCACGGAATCGGGGTAACCCGCCCATGGCGCTGTTGCCGTGGCAGTGCCTTGTCCCGTGGAGTTCCGATCGTGAGAATGCTGTTCATCGCAGCCGCCTTTTGTGCGGGCGCCTGCTCGGCCCAGGCCGGCACCCTTTCGCAAATCGACCTTGCCGACACGACGAGATATCTCGGCGCAAGCCAGTTGTTCTCGTCCGAGATCAAGCGCGACGAGAATGTGCAGGACAATGGGCAGCGTGGGCATGACGCCTTCCTGCGCAACGCGGAATCCTCGGCCACGTCCGCGTCGTGGAATTTCGACTGGGGCCGCAGCGGGTCGGTCTACGACTGGGTGCTGGCCTATGACGGCAATGTCGCAAGCCTGACCCTGGGCGGCATCACCCGAAACCTGGACATCACGCCCGATGGCACCTGGAATGCAGTTCGGTTCTTCGTGAACGCAAGTGACACGTCCCGGTTCACGACCTCCACCACGGATGTTTCGATACAGACGATCAACGGGGCGGCGATCGCGCCCTTCGCCAGATCGTCCGCCGACCGGGCTCTTCGATGCAACTTTCGCGCTGGACAGCTCGCGACCATCACCGGCCTGTCCGGCACCATCGCCTTTTCGTTCCAGACCAAGGCCGGCGCGACCGGTTCTCCGAACGGACGTCTGGCCTTGAACATCAAGGCGCTTGACGTCGTCCCGACGGCCGTGCCGGCGCCGGCCGCGCTTCCGATGCTTGGCGGCGGGCTCGCTGCACTTGCAATGATGGCCCGTCGCAAGCGCAGGCGCGCCTGAAACGATCTGGACGCGCCACCCGTCACGGGGTCAGAGCACTAGGCACCCGTGCGCCACCCTCACTGGCTGCGTCGGGCAAGCCAGTCGGTCCATGCGGCGGGGCTGCCGTAAAAGGCGTTCAGATCGACCTCGCCGCCGAACCCGGGGGCGAGGCCGGTGCCGGTGTATTGCCAGAACGTCCAGCGATGGCCGGGATACCGTTCCGACGGGTGGGCGGTGACCGAGCGAACCCAAATTCATAGCCGTTCAGCTTCCATCTGGTTTCGGTCCCAGAAATCGACGGTCGTATAGATGACCGGCCGCTGGCCGTAGTGGCGCGTCAGGGCGCGCAGAAAGATGGTGGCCTCGCTGCGCACCTTTTCCGGATCGGGGCGCATCTTGCAGGTTGGCGACAGGTGGTTCCACTCCATGTCGAGCACGGGTGGCAGGGCGCCGCGTTCTGCCGGGACGTTGCGGATGAACCACTTCGCCTGATCCGCCGCCGGTCGGCAGAAGTAGTAGAAGTGATAGGCGCCGCGTGGAATTCCGGCGCGCCGTGCGGCCCGCCAGTTCTCCTTGAAGAGCGGGTCGAGCCTGTCGCCACCCTCGGTCGCCTTGATGAAGGCAAAGGAAACCCCGGCACCGGCGGCGCGGGGCCAGTCGATCGCGCCCTGAAACTTCGAAACGTCGACGCCGTGGATCTCATGGTCGGTCGGGGCCTGCGCGCGCGGCCAGGGATGGGGGTCCGTGTCGCCGAACTGGGAGGGAAGTCCGGGCACATAGCCGGGCGCATCTGCGCCGCCACAGGCTGCAAGGCCGCCGAAAAGCGCGACCACCATCGCAAGCGCCCTGAACCGCCCTGCCCTCATCCCGCCCTCCTTGCCAACGCAGCCCATCCTCGCCGCTTGCATCGGGGTTGTCCACGCCACGCCCGCGCTCATCCGAACCGGACGGGGTCGACCGCCGCGATGGTCGTGCGGTCGATGTCCGAACTTCGCCCCCCGATCAGGTCGGCCACCAGGGCGCTGGCTGCGGGGGCCGTCTGGAAACCATAGCCACCCTGCCCCGCGAGCCATATGAAATCCGGCGCGCGCGGATCGCGCCCGATGACGAGGACGCGGTCCGGGGCAAAAGTCCGCAGACCGGCCCAGGATGTCAGAAGCCGCGTGACGGGCTCGGTCACCATCTCTTCATACCGGGCCAGGCCTTCGGCCAGCACCAGATCGTCGGCCCAGGCATCGTGGGGATCCATCGGGTGTTCCTCGGCCGGTGAAACGATAAGCGCACCCGCATCCGGGCGCGCATACCACGTCTCGCCAGCGCCAAAGACCATCGGCCAGTCGCGCACATCATGGTGGCCGGGCGCCGGCAGCCGCGCCATCGAGCGGCGCAGGGGGGTCAGGCCAAGCGGCCTCATGCCGGCCATGGCGGCTATCCGATCGGCCCAAGCCCCGGCGGCATTGACCAGAATCCTTGCGTCAAAACTGCCGTTCGGCGTTCCGACCCGCCACAGAATGCCCTCGCGCACGATGGTCTGCACCTCTGCGCCGGTCAGGATGGTCGCGCCGTTCGCCCGCGCTTCACGAGCGAACCCCTGCAACAGCAGATCCGTGTCGATATCCCAGGCATGATCCGCCCAGGCCGCGCAGGCAACCGTGGCGGGGTTCAGGATCGGCACAAGGCCACGCGCCTTGTCCACCGAGATGGGCGTCAGGTTCATGCCGGCGGCTTCGCCCTCGAACCCGGCCCGCTGGTCGGACCGGGCCACCATCAGCAGGCCGCGCGGGCCGAGCACGCCCTCTGCCCCGCGAAAGTACGACCCGGAGGCGAGCGACAATGTGACGACCGGCGGCAAACCGTAGTGGGGCTCGTAGAGTGCCGCCGAGCGGCCCGATGCGTGGTGCGCAAGCGCGGCCTCGGACTCGAGCAGAGTGACAGATCCCATGTGGGACAAGCGGGCCGCCGCGGACACGCCCGCGATGCCGCCACCGATGATCAGGAAATCGCTGGGCATGACGTACACGCTGCCGTGGCGCCGCTAGAATGGCAAGGCATCGCAAGACGATGCACAACGGAAAAGGCCCGGTCTTGCCGGACCGGGCCTTCGCGCTGGAGTGTCGAGCCGATCAGTGCAACCGGGCGTCGACCTGCTTGATCGACTGCTCGATCATCGCGCCTGCCGAATCGGCCGTCATCTGCTTGGCAAGCAGATCGCCGGCCGCCGCGACGGCCACCGCGACCGCTCGCTCACGCACTTCGCGCAAGGCGCCGGACTCGGCGGAGGCAATGCGATCCTCGGCCGCGGCAAGGCGCCGGGCGATGGATACCTTCAGGTCTTCCTTGGCCTGGGCCGCCGCTGCCAGAGCCTCTTCCCGGGCGGAGGCAACAATGCGATCGGCCTGGGCCTGCACGTCCTTCTGCTTGCGCTCATAAGAGGCAAGGATGGTCTGCGCTTCTTCGCGCAGCGCCTTGGCTTCTTCGAGGTCGGACTTGATCTGCACCGCGCGCGCGTCGAGCAGCGCCGTCAGCCGACCGGGCACCTTGGCGTAGATCAGGATGCCGACAAAGAGGATGAACGCCAGCAGAACGACGAAGTTGGTGTTATGCAGCGAAAAGAACGGGCCAGACGCGGCAAGTGCCGGCGAGGCTGCGAACAGAGCCGCAAGAATTATCCGGATCATCGCCTTACCCCTTCAGCCGCGCATTCACCGCGGCAGTCACGCCGCGCGCGTCGGCCTTTCCCCCAAGAGCCGCCACGATCTCTTTCGCGGTGTCCTTGGCCACCTCTGTCACCGCGTCAAGCGCGCCGTCGCGGATCTCGGCAAGCCGCTTTTCCGCCTCGGCCGATTTCGCCGCGATCGAGGTATCGGCGGCCTCCATGGCGATATCCAGATCCTTCTGGATATCGGCCCGTGCCTGAGCGGCAATCTTGGTGGCCTCGCTGCGGGCCAGCGCCAGCGCTTCGTTGTAGGCCTGTTCGGCTTTCAGTGCCTTCTGCTTCAGCTCCTCCGCCGCCGCCAGGTCGTTGGTGATCGAACTCTTGCGGTCGGCCAGCACCGACCCGATCCGGGGCAGCGCGATGCGCGTCAACAAGAGATAGATCGTGACCAATGTAACCAGAAGCCAGAAGATCTGGTTTGGCCAGGTCGCGAAATCGAGTTGCGGCATCCCGACGGCTTTGCCGGCGTGGCCTGCGGCTTCTGTTGCCTCTGTCGCCATTTTCGTTCTCCTGCGAACCTAAAGTTCGGGCCGGACGGGCAAGTTTCCCATCCGGCCGAGCGCATCGGTCCGTCGGATCAGACGGCGAACATCAGCAGCAGGGCGATCAGGAACGAGAAGATCCCGAGGGCTTCGGCAAAGGCGATGCCGACAAAGAGGTTGGCCATCTGGCCGGGGGCCGCCGACGGGTTGCGCAGGGCGCCCGACAGGAAGTTGCCGGCGATGTGACCGACACCGATACCGGCCGCGCCACTACCGATCGCCGCGAGACCCGCGCCGATGAACTTGCCCATTTCTGCGATATCGCCTTCCATAGCTTTCAGCTCCTTATGGAATGTGGATTGGTTGGTTCTGTTGTCCGGACCCTAGTGATGTGCGCCGCCAACGGCGTCGCGCAGATACACGCAGGTCAGAATTGTAAAGACGTAGGCCTGAACGACTGCGACCAGCAGTTCCAGCCCGTAGATCGCGGTCACGCTGACCACGACAAGCGGCGAAAGGACGGCGAGCGACGCAAACCCCGCGATCACCTTGATCACGGCATGGCCGGCCATCATGTTTCCGCCGAGACGAATGGAATGGCTGACCGGCCGCACGAAATACGAGATCAACTCGATCAGGGCGAGCACCGGGCGGATGGCCAGCGGCGCCGAGGTCACCCAGAACATCTCGAGGAAACCCGGGCCGTTTCGCACGAAGCCCAGAACGGTCACCGACAGAAAGACCATCAGGGCGAGCGTAACCGTCACGGCGAAATGGCTTGTCGAGGTGAAGCTCATCGGAACAAGTCCGAGAACGTTCGAGAACAGCACGAACAGGAAAAGCGTCAGGACATAGGGGAAATACTTCACCCCTTCATGCCCGGTCACTTCCTCGACCATGTTGTAGACAAAGCCGTAGACCATTTCGGCGACCGACTGCGTGCGCGACGGAATGATCGCGCGGCGCCGCGTTCCGAACACCAGAAGAGCCGCGACCACCAGGACAGCGACAGCCATCCAGAGCGTCTGGTTCGTGACGGTGTACCAGTGGATCTCATGACCGCCGAACAGCGGCTTGATCACGAACTGGTCCATCGGGTGGATCGCGAAACCGCCGCTCTCGCCTTCCGCTGCCATGCTATTCGCCCTTGTCCTCGGGTTCGGGTCGCCCCGAAGCCACTTCCCTGTTCATTTCCTCGGCGGTGCGCAGCATCGTCTTGACGCCGGCCGCAAAGCCCAGAAGCGAAAACACGATCAGGCAGATCGGAAGGGTGCCGAACAGCACATCCAGTCCGTAACCGATACCCATGCCGATCACCATGCCGGACACAAGCTCGATAATCATCCGCCAGGCCTGTTCGCCCTGGGAAAAGCCCTTTCCCGTCGATGAACCGCCCGCTCTGGCCGCCTTGCCCTTCACCTTTCCCAGGCGCGCTTCGAGGGCGCGCAGCCGGTCGGGATCGGGTTCGTCGGCCATTTCCAGCGCCCCTTCGACATTCGGGCGGAACCTACGGAGGGGGAGGCAGGGAGTCAAGCAACGATATCGACCCGGAACTCACCCTCAATTACCTGAAATAATTGTATTTTGTGGAATATGAGTCATGCCGTGCGGCGGCTTCGGCGGGCCGTTTTCGCAAAGCCGGCGATATTCGGCATATTCAACCTTCCGGTTGACGATCGGACATGACGCCGCCAAGGATGCGCGCATGTCCGACCCGCTCGATCAGGTTTTCGCGGCCCTTGCCGACCCGACACGGCGGTCGATCCTCGCGATGCTTCTGGAAGACGACATGGCCGTCACCGACGTGGCGCAGCCGTTCGCGATCTCGCTCGCCGCGATTTCCAAGCATCTCGGAGTTCTGGCGGATGCAGGCCTGATCACTCAGGAAAAGCGGGGGCGCGTGAAATGGTGCAAGCTGGAGCCGGACGCCCTGCGGGCCGCCTCTGTCTGGATGCAGGGGTTCGGCCAGTTCGAGCCGGTCGACCTCGACGCGCTGGAACGGTTTCTGGCAACCGAACTGGTGCCGTCGGGCCGATGCGCCGAAGATCACGGCGGCTGGCCCGACACCCCGCCTGCGGATCAGACATCGAACCAACCTGAATAGATCTGGCGCAAGACGTTCTTCTGGACCTTGCCCATCGTGTTGCGCGGCAGGTCCGACACGACAACGGCTGCCTTTGGTTGCTTGAAGCGGGCCAGTTTGTCGCGGATCGCCGCCAGGACCACCGAAGGCGCGAGCGTCTCGCCCTTGCGCGCCACCAGAACGGCGAACACGGCTTCGCCAAAGTCGGGATGCGGCACGCCGATCACAGCACTTTCCTGCACGCCCGCAACCTCGTCCAGCAAAAGCTCGACCTCCTTGGGATAGACGTTGAACCCACCCGAGATGACGAGATCCTTGGAACGTCCGACGATCTGCAAATAGCCATCGGCATCGAACCGGCCAAGATCGCCGGTCTGGAAGAAGCCATCGGGACGCATGTCCTCGGCCGTCTTTTCCGGCATCCGCCAGTAGCCCTTGAAGACATTCGGGCCGCGCACCTCGATCTGGCCGACGTCGCCCGGCGCGACGATCGCGTCCCCCGCGGCCAGGTCGCACCTCGACCCCGGCAGCGGAAATCCGACCGTGCCCGCCCGGCGCTCGCCGTCATAGGGGTTCGAGGTGATCATGTTCGTCTCGGTCATGCCGTAGCGTTCCAGAATGCGGTGCCCGGTGCGGGACTGGAATGTCGCGTGGGTTTCGGCCAGCAGCGGCGCCGATCCGGAAACGAACAGCCGCATGTGCGCCACAAGATCACGGGTCAGGCGCGGATCGTCGAGCAGGCGCGTGTAGAAGGTGGGCACGCCCATCATCGCCGTCGACCTGCGGCAACTGGCGCAATCACCTCCCCGGCATCGAACCCCGGAAGAAAGATCATGGCACCCCCGGTCAGAAGCGCGACATTGGAGGCGACGAACAATCCGTGCGTGTGGAAGATCGGCAACGCGTGCAGCAGCACGTCCGCGGATCGGTAAAGCGCCACAGATCGGCCAGTGCCCGGGCGTTCGACAGAAGATTGCGATGGGTCATCATCGCACCCTTGGACCGCCCCGTCGTCCCGGATGTGTAAAGCAGCGCCACCAGATCATCAGGCCCGCACGACGCGGGACGGATGCTGGCGGGCTGGCGCGACGCCGCATCGGACAGCCTGCCGGTGCCATCGGCATTCAGGGTCAGCACGGCCGCGCCACGCGCTTGTGCAAGCGGTGCAACATCCGCGACCGTCGCATCGTCACAAACGAACAGCCGGGGCTCTGCGTCGCCCAGGAAATACGCTACCTCATCGGGGGTGTAGGCGGGGTTGAGCGGCAGGAACACGGCACCGAGCGCGACGGCCGCCCCATAGAGCGCCAGCGCTTCGGGTGTCTTTGCGACCTGGGCCGCGACACGGTCGCCGGGGCCCACACCGATTTCGCGCAGGGCGTTCGCCTGACGCGCCACAAGACGCAGGAAGGCATCACCCGAAAGGCTTTCTGCCCGAGGCGAGCAACAGAAGCGGGGTCTGCCGTCCGGCAAGCGGGGCGAAAAGCGCGTCGAACAGCATGTTTGTCATGGCCGTCTCCGGCAAGCCTGCGGGCACGACCGGCGCGTCGCCTCAGAAATTGATCGCGACACCGGGCAGGCGCAGTTCGGTCATCAGGTCGCGGACCTCCTGGCGCGCGGCGACATTCGAGATGTTCAGCTGTGTCGACCCCGATATCGCTTGAGATCGAGCAGCGTCAGACCGCGCGGGAACAGCTCGCGAAAGATCACCCGTTCGGAAAAACCGGGCGCCACGCGAAATCCGATCCGCCTCGACAGATCGTTCCAGCGCCGTGCCGACCTTCGTCTTGTTGTGCATCTGCTGCGCGCCGAGCCGATTGCGCAGCACGATCCAGTCGATCGGCTTCAATCCGGCCTGCGCCCGCAGCTGCCGCGCGTTCCAGACCATTTCGGAATAGATCGAGGGGCCGTTGACCTGCCCGGTTTCCGGGTCGACCCGCGCCAGAAGGTCGAAATCGATGAAACTGTCGTTCAGCGGCGTGATGAGCGTGTCGGCCAGCGAATGCGCGACCTGGCTCAGCCGTGTATGGCGAGCCGGGACAGTCGATGATGATGAAATCCGACGTCCGGCTCCAGCCCCGCGACGGCGGCCGACAAGCCGCTGGTCGATAGACGTTCTCGTTCGGCGCCAAGCGCCGCGCGCGTCGACCTCGGGCAGGTCGCGGTAGTCGGGCGACTGGCAGGTCGAGCCCCGTCCGGGCCAGGTAGGCGTGGCGGTTCTCGATGTAACGGCCGAAGCTGTTCTGGCGCAGATCAAGGTCAAGCGCGCCGACCCGGTGGCCCATCCGCGCCAGCGCGGTTGCCACATGCATGCAGGTGGTCGACTTGCCCGACCCGCCCTTCTCGTTGCCGACAACGATGATATGCGCCATGCTCCCGGCCCCCGATCGTAAAGAAAAAGGCGCGCCGTTGACAGCGCGCCCTTACTATATGTTGTGTGTGCCCTCTTGGGAAGCGCCAGCGGCTCAGAAGCCGAGACCGGCGTACTTGTTCTTGAACTTCGACACGCGGCCGCCGGTGTCCATCAGCTTGGCCGATGCCGCCGGTCCAGGCCGGGTGCGCCAGCGGGTCGATGTCGAGCGACATCTGGTCGCCTTCCTTGCCCCAGGTCGATCTTGATCTGGAACACGGTGCCATCGGTCATCTTGACGTCGATGATGTGGTATTCGGGGTGAATGTCTTTTTTCATCGTCCCGCTCCTTACGCTTCGGCGCGTCTTTGGGCTTTGTAGTTGGTGTCTTCGGCGATCCGGGCGGATTTGCCGCGACGATCGCGCAGGTAATAGAGCTTGGCGCGGCGGACCCGGCCGCGACGCACGACCTCGATCGAGTCGATGTTGGTCGAATAGAGCGGGAACACACGTTCCACGCCTTCGCCAAAGCGAAATCTTGCGCACGGTGAACGACGCGGCGATGCCGGCGCCGCCCTTGCGGCCGATGCACACGCCTTCGTAGTTCTGCACGCGGCGAGCGGGTGCCTTCGGTCACCTTGTAGCCGACGCGAACGGTGTCGCCGGCCTTGAAATCCGGGATGGTCTTGCCGAGCGCGGCGATCTGCTCGGCCTCGAGCTGCGCGATCAGGTTCATCGCGCGATCCTTTCGATGCTCGCGGTTTTGCCCGCGAAGATGATGCGCGCCTCAGAGCTCTCGGTCTTCATCCGGGTCCCTACCGTGCGCCGCACAGTAAGCCCGCCAGAGATCAGGCCTGCGTTCTTTCGTCAGCCTTTCGGCCATCGCCCCTGCGCCAGTCGGCGATCTTCGCGTGATGCCCCGAAAGAAGAATCCCGGGGATCTCGCGGCCTTCCCAGACAGGTGGCTTCGTGTACTGCGGAAACTCCAGAAGACCCTCCGAAAAGCTTTCCTCTTCGGTGGACGCCTGATTCCCGAGCACGCGGGGTATAAGGCGGACGGTCGCATCAATCAAGGCCTGAGCGGCGATCTCGCCGCCGGTCAGGACGAAGTCGCCAAGGCTGACTTCCTCGATCCCCCACTGGTCGATCACGCGCTGGTCGACGCCCTCGAACCGGCCGCAAAGCAGGGTGATGCCCTGCCCCTGCGACCACTGCCGGGCCATGGCCTGGGTGAAGGGTTTTCCCGCGTGGCGACAGATAGATCACCGGCCAGACCCCCCGATCGGGGGGCGTATCCGCCGCGGCCGCGCGCAAGGCGCGGTCGACCACATCGGGGCGCAAGACCATACCGGCGCCGCCCCCGGCGGGCGGTTCGTCGACATTGCGATGACGGCCCTCGCCAAAAGGGCGCAGGTCGATGGTCTGAAGTGCCCAGAGCCCGAAATCGAGCGCCTTGCCGGTAAGGCTGAGATCGAGCGTGCCGGGAAACGCCTCGGGGAACAGCGTGATGACCTTGGCCGTCCAGGCATCTTTCGGGATGCGCGGCTCTTCCATCAGGTCACGCGGCTTGAGCGATGCGCTGATCTTCAGCCGGCCGTGGGATTTGGGTGTCTGATCGGGTGTGTCGGCCATGGCGCGCTTCTATCCGGTTCGCGCGCATGGGTGAACGGGAATCGTCGCGAGTGGCTTCTCCCGTGGCGCTTACCGCTTTTCGGTCGGACCGGTCATGGCCGGATCGGACGGCAGGGAAGCCGGATCCGCAATAAGCCGGCCCAGCAGGATCGCGCCGACGCTGACAAGAACCGTCGTCCAGGACGGCAGGTCGAGCGTGGCGCCCGCAACCCCGCCGATACCCCGGCCCATGCCAAAGAACACTGCGACCATAAGCGTTTGCACCGCAGCCCGTTCGACCAGCGCCCAACCGGCACGATCGCGTGACATTTCGGGTCTGAGAAAGATCAGCCAGAGCATGAAGAGGGCGGCGAAAATCGGCACCAGCGCCCATCCGGCGCCCGAAAGCCCCGCGAGCAGCGGCCCGAAGTACAACAGCGCGGTCGCCCCGCGCAAAAACGTGATACGGTTCAACATGGCACCTCCCGATCGTTTGCCGTGCAGGATGACGCCGATTTCAGGGCAAGAGCATGGCAATCCTCAATCAAGCCCTTCCGGCGGATCGACGATGATCCGGCGGGCGGCAAGATCGACAGTTGGAACCGCCGCGCGGGTGAACGGGATCAGAAGCGGCGACTTCAGGCCCGGACCCGCCACTTCCAGCAGGTCGCCTGCGCCGTGATTGTGAATGGCGCGGACATGCCCCAGCGCCACCCCGCCGACATCGCGCACGTCAAGCCCGATGAGATCGGCGTGGTAGAATTCCTCATCACCCGGCGGTGGAAGCCTTTCCCTGTCGGCATAAAGGCTTGTGCCCTTCAGGGCATCGGCCTGCTCTTTGGTCGACACCCCCGAGAGCCGCGCGCCGAGGCCGCCCGCGACCGGTCGGGTCAGCGTCACGGCAAAGCTGCGGTTGCCGTCCTCGGTCCAGAGCGCGCCGTAGGATGCGATGGCGGCAGGGTCCGAGCAGAAGCTTTTCAGCCGCACCTCGCCCTTGACGCCAAAGGAACCGGCAATGGCACCGACGCAAACGCGATCAGTCGCACATCGCCGGACCTCCGATGCCGACAGCCGGCGCTGCGGGCAGGACGGACCTTGGGGCCAGGTCGTGGCATTGGACCAGCAGGACGACGGCCCACACAGTCTCGGCGCGGAGTGGCGCGCGGAGCCGGCAAGGCCCGCCGTTGGGGTTTCGATCGGGCCTCGGCCGGGGGCTTCGGCGCGGGCGGCTTTCTTCTTGGCCAGTTCCGCCATGCGCTTTCCGGGGACCGCGGCCTTGGGGTTGCTGCGCACGGTTTTCTCTTTCAGACCAGCAGCTTCCAACATACGGGCGATCCGGTCGGTCGGCTGTGCGCCCTGGGAGAGCCAATACTGGACGCGCTCGACGTTCATCTTGATGCGGTCTTCGCTGTCCTTGGCGAGGAGGGGGTTGTAGGTGCCGAGTTTCTCGATGAAGCGGCCATCGCGCGGCATGCGCGAGTCCGTGGCGACGATCGAGTAGAACGGGCGCTTCTTGGAACCGCCGCGGGCAAGCCGGATTTTCATGGACATTGTTCAGTCTCCTTGAGGTTGGTTTCAGCCGGGCAAGGCCCGGTCATTTTTGCAGTTTCTCGTGATGCCTGATGACTTCGGAAATGATGAAGGTCAGGAATTTCTTGGCGAATTCCGGATCGAGATCGGCTTCTTGCGACAACCGCTCGAGCCGCTCGATCTGTCGCTGTTCACGCCCCGGATCGGAGGGCGGAAGGTTGTGCTCGGCCTTGAGGCGGCCCACGGCCTGCGTCTGCTTGAAGCGTTCGGCGAGGGTGTAGACGAGGATCGCGTCCAGCCGGTCGATGCTGTCGCGGTGATCCTTGAGCAGGGCCTGGGCGAGGAAGGACGGATCGTTCATGCCGGCCTCCGGGCGATCCGGGGTGCGTATGACATGCGTATGGTTTTCATATGCAGACAGAAACACTCGGTCATTTCGCGGCCCCGGTCGCAAGATGGCGGAACACCAGCAGGTCATCCCCCGAGGCATCGCCGTCGCGCGTGGCGCCCAGACGTTCGGCCAGGTTGATCGCGCGGGCATTGGCCGGATCGACATAGCTGACGACCGACGTCCATTTCAGGATGCCGAAGGCGAAGTGGCGCACGGCCTGTGCGGCCTCGGACGCAAAGCCCTTGCCCTCGGCTTCGGCCAGAAACAGGAAACCCAGTTCCGGCTCGTCGTCGCCGAATTCGTGATTGAGCAGGACGAACCCCAGAAGCGTTGCGTCGCCCAGCCGCTCGACCGCCCAAAGGCCATAGCCCCGCAACACCCAGCCCGCGACGAGTTGCGAGAAGTCGAGCCAGGCCTCTTCGCGGGTGAAGGGGCCGCCGATATGGGCACCGCGTGCCGAAGTGGCGATGGCGGCATAGGCATCGAAGTCGGCGATCCGGGGCGCGCGCAGCCGCAACCGGGTCGTGGTGATCGCCGGGATCGCGGCCGACACGGCCGATGCAAGGCCGGCAGCGGGGCCGGTCGATGCGCTTTCCCAGGGAAAGACAGTCGTCGTGGTCATGCGCGGGCCTCCGGTGCGGGATGGCGATAGACATGATCCCCGCCGTCGCCGGGCGAGGTCGCGGTATCGTCGCGCACGGCACCGAGCCGGCGCGCGAGCGCGATGGAACGATCATTCCGGGGGTCGATGTAGCTGACCGCCGTCGTCCAGCCAAGGTTGCGCCAAGCGAAGTCGCGCGCGGCGCTGGCCGCCTCATGGGCATACCCTCGGCCCTCGGCCGCGGCACCGAACACCGACCAGCCGATCTCGGGCTCGGGCCAGCCTTCGGGAAACCACGGACCCGCCATGCCAAGGGGGGACGGATCGTCCTTGGCGTGGAAGATGAACATGCCGTAGCCCCGATGCACCCAATGGCCGGTCAGGTGGCACACCGCGCGCCACGCCAGGCCGCGGTCGATCGGGCCGCCCACAAAGCCTGCCCGGTCGGAGGCGAAGAACGCCGCGCAAGGCTCGAAGTCCCCGCGCATGGGCGCGCGCAGGACCAGGCGCGCTGTCTCTATCACGGGGGTTTGGGCGAGGGCCGGGATCATGCAAGCCCCCGGTAGCTGCCGTCGGGGCCGGGATGGCGCATCACGACATCGCCCGCGTCGACCCCCGCCGCGCTCGGATCGCGCCGCGCGCCCATCCGCTCGGCCAGCCGGAGCGAGCGGGCGTTCGCGGGGTCTATGTAGCTGACGAGCGTTGTCAGGCCGCGCTCGTCGTAGCCCCAGCCCCGAGCCGCCATGGCAGCTTCGTAGGCCAGGCCACGACCCTCGTAGCCGTCGAGCACGGTCCAGCCGATCTCGAGTTCGGGAAAGTCGACGGGATGATAGAAGCCGACGACGCCGGCAAAGGCCCCGCTGGCGCGATCCTCAAGCGACCATGTGCCGATCGCCTCGATCGCCCAGAGGCCGAAACCCGCCGCGAAATCCTCCCATGCGCCACGAAGATCGCGCGGGCCGCCCTCATGCACCGATCGCGCCGAGGCCCAGAAGGCCGCGTAAGGCGCGAAATCGGCACGCAGGGGCGCGCGCAGGATCAACCGGTCGGTGGCGAGAGTCGGGATCATTTCTTCTTCATCAGCCCCGAAAGCCCGGCCGGAAGCGTCAGGCCGCGACCCATGCTGTTCAGCCCGCCGAGCGAGGGGGGCAGCTTGCCCTGCATCGCCTTGGCCGCCTCTTCCATCTGCTCGGGGCTCATCTTCGAGGGGTCGGGCATGCCGCCCTTGCCCATCATCTGCTTCATGGCCTGTTTCATCATGCCGCCCTTGCCCATCTTCTTCATCATGTCCGCCATCTGGCGGTGCTGCTTCAGAAGCCGGTTCAGATCGGCCACGTCGAGGCCCGCGCCCAGCGCGATGCGTTTCTTGCGGCTGGCCTGAAGCACGTCGGGGTTGGCGCGTTCCTTTTTCGTCATCGAGTTGATGAGCGCAATCTGACGGCGCAACATGCGGTCATCCATGCCGGCATCGGCCGCGGCCTTCTGCATCTTGCCCATGCCGGGCATCATGCCCATCAGGCCCTGCATCCCGCCCATCTTGAGCATCTGGTCAAGCTGGGCCTTGAGGTCGTTCATGTTGAACAGTCCCTTCTGGAACCGTTTCATCATGCGTTCGGCCTGTTCGGCCTCGAAGGTTTCCTGCGCCTTCTCCACAAGGGCCACGATATCGCCCATGCCGAGGATGCGGCCCGCGACGCGCTCGGGCTCGAAGGTTTCGAGGGCGTCGAGCTTTTCGCCGAGGCCCACGAAACGGATCGGCTTGCCGGTAACGGCGCGCATCGACAGGGCCGCGCCGCCGCGCCCGTCGCCGTCCATCCGGGTCAGCACCACGCCGGTGATGCCGACCTTGCCGTCGAACTCGGTGGCGACGTTGACGGCATCCTGTCCGGTCAGGCCGTCGACCACCAGCAGCGTCTCGCGCGGCTGGGCCACATCGCGGACGGCCTGCACTTCGTCCATCAGGGTTTCGTCGATGTGCAGCCGGCCCGCCGTGTCGAGGATGTAGACATCATAGCCGCCAAGGCTCGCCTGGGTCTTGGCGCGCCGGGCGATCTGGACCGCCGTCTCGCCCTTGACGATCGGCAGCGTGTCGACAGCGATCTGGGCGCCGAGGATCTGCAACTGTTCCATCGCCGCCGGACGGTTGGTGTCGAGCGAGGCGAGCAGGATGCGCTTGCCGTTCTTTTCCTTCAGCCGCTTGGCGAGCTTGGCGGTGGTCGTGGTCTTGCCCGAACCTTGCAGGCCGACCATCAGGACGGCGGAGGGCGGGTTGTCGATCTTGAGCGCGTCGGCGGGCCCTTCGCCCGACAGGACGTGGATCAGTTCGTCATGCACGATCTTGACGACCTGCTGGCCGGGCGTGACCGAGCGGGTGACGGCCTGTCCGGTCGCCTTGTCCTGGACGCGCTTGACGAAATCGCGGGCAACTGCAAGCGACACGTCCGCCTCGAGCAGCGCGACGCGAACCTCGCGCAGCGCCGTGGCCACGTCGGCGTCGCTGAGCGCGCCCTGCTTGGTCAGCCGGTCGAAGACACCGCCGAGGCGTTCCGACAGATTCTCGAACATCGGGTCTCTCCTTCGACCGTTGCACCCTGCCCCGATCTGGGATCGGGACGCTCAGATTGCCACCGCGGGGATGGCCCAAACGACAATCGCACCCACGGGCGCAACGCGCTGGCGGGTGGCGATCCCGGACGATGGCCGGGACCGGAAGCGGCAAGCCTCCGGGAAAGTGAGCGGCGGATACGCCCGGACAAGGCGCGAGTCAAGGGTTGGTCGGCGCGGCCGCGGCGGCGGGCCTGTGTCAGCGCGTGGTGGTACATCCCTGGATCAGCCAGCGCAGTTCCTCCAGCTGATCCGGCTCGACCCTCTCTGACCACAGCTTCCGGCGCCATGGTCGAAGGTCGGACCAGCCCCTCTGGCCCTCGCCTGGCACTGCCTTGACGCGCAGTACATGATATCTGGAGCCGTCTTCTTCCTCTTCGATGCTCGTAAGGACGCCGGAAAGTGGTTGAATCCTTTCCGCGCAGCGCAACACGCCCCGGCGATTCAGGATGACCTGACGGTTGATGAAGTCGAACACGAGCCGTTGCCGGATGGAAAACAGGAGACGGGTTCCCCCCAGCCAGAAGCAGGATAGGCTTATGGCGACAAAGACCACGGACAAGGCAACGGAAACGCCGAGGGAAAGTGGAACGTCACTCCCTTCACCGTGCCAGCGAAGGCCGCTCAAGCGATGGGCTGCTGCCCATGCCGGCGCCACGATTTCGGACAGTTGGCCGAACAACAGTCGGAGCCCGAAGAGTGTGAAAAGGGCACCAAAGACAAGAAACCATAGCAGAAGAAAGACGGCCAAAGGTCCCGCGTTCTCGACGAGCGTGACCCTCTGAGCGTTGTCTTCAGCGATCTCCATGGCACCTGCCCTGGCAGTATCCCGAGTTTTCATCATCGCATGAAACGCTCCGGAAATCACCAGCGCAGGCAGGTGAGGCTTGTTCGACAGGCGCACGATCGTCGGTATCGGCAAAGCCCGCCCTCGCCACTCTGGTCTGCAGGCGCAACGGCGCTAGAACCCCGGATGGGGCAATGAACGAGGCGGCCATGACCGATGGTGTGATCTACGTGGCGGAGGGGTCGGACTACCTCGATCTCGCCATCCGGTCGGCCCGCAGCCTGCGGGCGCTGAACATCGGGCTTGCGGTGGATCTGTTCACCGACCAGCCGGTGCAGCCGGGCCTCTTCGACCGGGTGCATCCGATCCCCGCCGGACCGACGCCGAAGCTGGCGGCGCTGCCGATGACGCGGTTCGACCGGACGCTCTATCTCGATTGCGACACGCTGGCGCTGGCGCCGCTGGGCGATCTGTTCGACATCCTCGCGCGGTTCGAGCTGGCGATCGCGCATGACGTGCGGCGCAGTTCGAACCTGATCCGCGAGGGCGTGGTCGAGGCGCCGCCCTATGCCTTTCCGCAGATGAACGCGGGCGTCATGCTGTATCGGCGGTCGGCGGCGATGCTGGGGTTCCTGCAAGACTGGCAGCGGGCCTATGAGGCGGCGGGCAAGCTGCGCGACCAGCCGACGCTGCGCGACCTGCTGTGGGCGGGCGATCTGCGGTTCTATGTGCTGCCGCCGGAGTTCAACCTGCGCCGGGTGACGGTGCTGGATGCGTGGGAGCCGCTGGACGCGCGCCCGACGATCCTGCATTCGCACCGGCTGCTGCAGCACCTGCGGGGCGGCGAGGTGCGGCTGGACAGCCTTGCCGCGATCCTGCCCGCCGAGCGGGCGGCGCGGACCGAGGAGTGGCGGGCGGCGGGGCTGCCCGATCCGGCGGCGGGGGGTGATCCGCTGGCGCCGTTCCTGTGGGCCGAGGCGCAGGAGCGGGCACAGGCCGAGGCCGCCGAGTAGCCGCGGCCTTTGCGCTTGCGGCACAGGGGTTTGGCGCTAGGCTGTTCACCGGTGCACAGGCAGCAGCGGGGTCGCATCGGTGTCTTTCGAGAACTGGGACGAGATCAGGACGGCCTATCAGGTCGCCCGGCTGGGCACCGTTTCGGGTGCGGCCGAGGTGCTGGGTGTCCATCATGCGACGGTGATCCGGCATATCGACGCGCTGGAAAAGCGGCTGGGCACGAAGCTTTTCCAGCGTCACGCGCGCGGCTACACGGCGACCGAGGCGGGGCGCGACCTGCAGGTCGTCGCGCAGACGACCGAGGACCAGTTCAGCCAGCTCGTCGGTCGGATCAAGGGTCAGGGCGAGACGGTGACGGGCGAGCTGATCGTGACCTCGATCACCGGGCTGACCAACCTTGTCACGCCGGTCTTCGTGTCGTTCCAGCGGGCGCATCCGGATGTCCGGCTGCTGTTTCTGGCCGATTCGCGGCTGTTCCGGCTGGAATACGGCGAGGCCCATGTGGCGATCCGGGCGGGGGCGATGCCGTCGGAACCGGACAACGTGGTGCAGCCGCTGACCAGGGTGCGCTGGGGGCTTTATGCCGCGAGGCGCTACGCCGAGGAACACGGGTTGCCGAAGACGCCCGAGGATCTGGTGCATCACCGGTTCATCGGTGCCAGCTCGAACGCGTCGCGCGCGCCCTTTCATCGCTGGCTTGCGGATCGCGTGGCCCCCGAGAACTACACCTTTCTGGTGTCGGACCCGACGGCGGTCGACGCCGCGATCAAGGGGGCGGCGGGTATCGGGTTCATGCCGGTGGTGGAGGCGCAGGCGGAACCGGACCTGATCGAAGTGATGCCGCCCCGGCCGGAGTGGGAGGTGCAATTGTGGCTGGTGACGCATGTCGATCTGCACCGGACCAACAAGGTGCAGGCCTTTCTGAGCCACATCAAGGGGGCCGCAAAGGCCTGGGAGGACTGCTGAGCCACCGGCGCGGGCGGCGGGCAGGAATCTGAAGGCTGCGTGCTGGAAAGGCGCACGGACTTAAACCTTGACGCCAGCGCCGAATAGTCTAGATGAATGAACATTCATTCATGCCGCGTCGCAGCAGGGAGCCGGCTGTATGCGCGCCAATCTGCTGGAGCCCCCTCCGTATGACCGTCGTCACGCCGCAACTGCGCCTGCCGGTCACACCTGACCGCCGCCAGACCGATATCCTGGAGTCGGTACACGGAACCTTTGTGGAAAAGGGTTTCGACGGCGCGTCGATGCAGGATCTGGCGCGCGCGGCGGGCATGAGCGTGGGTAATTTCTATCGCTACTTCGAATCCAAGGAAGCGATCATCGAGGCGCTGATTGCCTTCGATATCGCCCGGATCGAGCAGGATTTCGCGTTGATCAACGAATCGGACCGCCCGATGGACGCCCTTCGCGCGACGATCAGGCGGCATATGGAAGAATCCTCGTGCAACCAGGATGGCAAGCTGTGGGCCGAGATCACGGCGGTCGCGCTGCGCAAGGACCGGGTGGCGGATGTGCTGTCCGGGATGGAAAGCGCTATCCGGGGTTACATGCTCGGTGTCTTCGGGCGGGTGACCGGGTTCGGTCCGGACGAGGTCGAGCGGCGCTACAGCGGACATGCCGCGCTGGTGGTGATGCTGGTGAAGTCGAGTGTGATGTGCCCGCCGACCCGGGGAACCCCGGTGACAGATCTGAACACGCTCGTTTTGCGTATGATCGACGGGGTGTTGGGTGAAATCGAAACTGACGCTGTGAAGGGTTGACATGAAACCGCTGCACCTTCTGATGATTGCCGCCCTTGCCGCCACCGGACAGATCGGCCCGCTGAGCGCCGAAACCGCGGCGCCCCAGACCAAGACCGCGATCAGTCTGCCGGCGATCACCGTTTCCGAGGCGACGATGCGTGACATGCGCGACCGGGTCGTGGGATCGGGGCTTGTGGCGCCGGTGGAACGGGTGCTGGTGCAACCGCTGATCGAGGGCCAGCCGATCGAGGAACTGCTGGTCGAGGTGGGCGATACCGTGAAGGCAGGCGACGTGCTGGCGCGGCTGTCGGATTCCACGCTCAAATTGCGCGAAAGCCAGTATGCGGCCCAGCGTGCATCGGCGGTCGCCACGATTTCGCAGGCCGAGGCACAGGTGCTCGAGGCGCGGGCCACGTCGGACGAGGCGGCGCGCGTGTCGGCGCGGACCAAGGCGCTGCGGGCGCAAGGGTCTTCGTCGCAGGCCGCGGCGGATGCCGCCCAGGCCTCTGCGATTGCCGCCGCCGCCGGCGTGACGGTGGCCGAGCAGGCGCTTGAGGCCGCGAAGGCACAGCTTGAACTGGTCGATGCGCAGATTGACGATCTGAAGCTGCAACTGGAGCGCACGGACGTGATCGCCCCGGTCGGCGGAGAAGTGGTGCTGCGCAACGCAATGGTCGGCGCGATCGCGACATCCGCGGGCGAACCGATGTTCGCGATCATCCGCGACAACGCGCTTGAACTGCGGGCCGACATTCCGGAGCGCTTCATCCTGAAGGTGAAGGCCGGCCAGAAGGTGATGATGCAGGGCGTCGGACAGTCCACCCTGCTGAGCGGGACGGTGCGTCTGGTGGAACCCGACATCGACCTGTCGAGCCGGCTGGGAACCGCACGGATCACGATCGACGATCCGGCATCGGTGCGATCGGGGATGTTCCTTTCGGCCGAGATCCTGGTGGCCGAACGCGAGGGCGTGACGGTGCCGGTCAGCGCGGTCGGCGCTGACGGCGAAGGCGCGACCGTGATGATCGTTCGCGACGGCACGGTGAAGCGCGAGCAGGTGACGCTGGGCATCCGCGATCAGGGATATGTCGAGATCCTGTCGGGCGTGGCGGCCGGCGATGTGGTGGTGACCAAGGCCGCGGCCTTTGTCCGGGACGGCGACAAGATCAACCCCGTGCCCGATCTGGCCGGCACGAATTGAGGACGCAGCGATGAACTTCTCCGCCTGGTCGATCCGCAACCCGATCGCGCCGATCCTCGCTTTCTTCATGCTGATGGTGCTGGGCTGGCAGTCGTTCAACGCGCTGCCGATCACCCGTTTTCCGAACATCGACGTACCGCTCGTCTCGGTTTCGGTCAGCCAGTCGGGGGCGGCGCCTTCGGAGCTCGAATCGCAGGTGACCAAGGAAATCGAGGATGCCGTCGCAGGCATAACCGGGGTCAAGAACGTCATCTCGACGGTGAGCGATGGCGTGTCGACCACGGTCGTCGAGTTCCGCATGGAAATTCCGACCGACAAGGCGGTTCAGGACGTAAAGGACGCGATCGACCAGATCATCGGCGACCTGCCGGGGGATGTGGAGACGCCGATCGTCTCGCGGATCGACGTCGAGGGTCAGGCGATCATGACCTTCGCCGTCTCGTCGCCGAACATGGAATTGCAGGAGCTGTCGTGGTTCGTGGACGACACGATCACCCGAAGCCTTCAGGGCCGTCCCGGCATCGGCCGGGTCGATCGCTATGGCGGGGCCGACCGCGAGATCCGGGTCGAACTCGACCCGGTGAAGCTGGACAGCTTCGGCATCACGGCCGCGAGCGTGAACGCGCAACTGCGCCAGACCAACACCGACCAGGGTGCCGGACGGGCACGGATCGGCGAGCGTGAACAGGCGATCCGCACGCTGGGCGACGCGGCGACGCCCGAAAGCCTGGCGCAGACGACCATCGCCCTGCCCTCGGGCCGGTTCGTGCGGCTGGGCGACCTGGGAACGGTGAACGACACCTACGAGGAGTTGCGTTCGTTCTCGCGGATGAACGGCGAACAGGTCGTCACCTTCGCGGTGTTCCGCGCCAAGGGGGCAAGCGAGGTCAGCGTCGCAGAGGTGGTGAACGAAACGCTGGACGAGATCCGCGCCGCGCACCCCAACGTGGCCATCTCGCTGGTCGACGACACCGTGTTCTACACCTACGGCAACTACGAGGCCGCGATCCACACCCTGCTGGAGGGTGCGCTGCTGGCCGTGCTGGTCGTTCTGGCGTTCCTGCGCAACTGGCGCGCGACGCTGATCGCCGCGGTGGCGCTGCCGCTTTCGGCGGTTCCGACATTCTGGATCATGGACATGCTCGGGTTCTCGCTGAACCTCGTCAGCTTCCTGGCCATCACGCTTGCCACCGGCATCCTCGTCGATGACGCGATCGTCGAGATCGAGAACATCGCGCGGCACATCCGGATGGGCAAGACGCCCTTCCGGGCGGCGATCGAGGCGGCCGACGAGATCGGGCTTGCGGTGATCGCGACATCCGCCACGATCATCGCGGTGTTCGTGCCGGTCAGTTTCATGCCCGGAATTCCGGGGCAGTATTTCCGACAATTCGGCCTGACCGTCGCGATATCGGTCGTCTTCTCGCTGCTTGTGGCGCGCCTCATCACGCCGATGATGGCGGCCTACATGATGCGCGACAAGGACGCCCACGAGGAAGAGCAGAAAGACGGCTGGATCATGCGCGGCTACATGGCCTTCGTCCGCCGGACCACGGCGGGCCACGTCTGGTTCGTGCCGGCGCGCTATCTGACGATGGTTGCGGCCATCGGCGTGCTGATCGTGTCCGTATTCTTCATGGTGCGCATCCCGGGCAGCTTCATTCCGCCCGAGGACGTCAGCCGCATCCCGATCAGCGTCGAACTGCCGCCCGGTTCCACGCTGGAGGAAACCGACCGCACGACGCAGGCGATGGTCGCCATCCTGCGCGACATCGACGGGGTGGCGAACGTGTTCGTTCTGGGCGGGTCTTCCCCGACCGGCGATCGCGACATCCGCCGCGCCAGCGTCACCGTGCTGCTGGACAAGCTGGATCACTCGCTGGTCCATCGCCTGACCGAAATCGCGCGGACGTTCCCCGTGGTCGGGCCGATGCTGCCCGAAACCCGCAGCACGGGGCGCCAGCGCCCGCAGAACGTGATCGAGGCCGATGTCTTTCAGAAGCTCAAGGCCATTCCGGATATCCGCGCGTTCAAGCTGAACGACCGCGGCGAGCGCGACATCAGCTTTTCCATCCTGTCGAAGAACGAGGCCGACCTGAACCAGGCGGTCGCGGACCTTGAAAGCGCGCTCAGGGGCGACCCGCTGCTGGCCGACGTGGCCTCGACCGGGGCGCTGCCGCGTCCCGAGATCCAGATCACCCCGCGGCGCGAAGAAGCGGCCCGCCTTGGTGTCACCACGATGCAGATCGCCGAAGTGATCCGGGTGGCCACGATCGGCGACGCCGACGCCGCTCTTGCCAAGGTGTCGATCGACGACCGGCTGATCCCGGTGCGCGTGCAACTGGACGAGACATCGCGCGAGGATCTCGCCCGGATCGCCGCCCTGAAGGTGACGACGCCGAGCGGCGCCGCGGTGCCGCTGAGTTCGGTCGCGGATGTGCGGATCGCCGAGGGGCCAAGCGTGGTGGACCGCCTGAACCGCGACCGGCGCGCGACCATCGGGGCCAACCTTCCGGTCGGCGTGGCGCTGGGCACCGCGAGCGCGCGGTTCAACGAGATCGTGGCCGGGGTGGAATTGCCGCCCACGGTGCGGGTGCAGGAGGCAGGCGATGCCGAGGTGCAGCAGGAACTGACGCAATCCTTCGGCAACGCGATGCTGATGGGCCTGATGCTTGTGCTGACGGTGCTGATCCTGCTGTTTGCGAGCGTGATCCAGCCGTTCACCATCCTTCTGTCGCTGCCGCTGGCGATCGGCGGTGTGGCGGCGGCGCTGATCCTGACCGGAAGCGCGGTGTCGATGCCGGTGCTGATCGGTATTCTGATGCTGATGGGGATCGTGACGAAGAACGCGATCCTGCTGGTCGATTTCGCGGTCGAGATGCGTCGGCAGGGGATGGACCGGTTTTCGGCGGTGCTCGAGGCCGGGCACAAGCGGGCGCGGCCGATCGTGATGACGTCGATCGCGATGTCGGCCGGTATGCTGCCCTCGGCGCTGGGGGTGGGGGAAGGCGGTTCGTTCCGGGCGCCGATGGCAACGGCGGTGATCGGCGGCATCATCGCCTCGACCGTGCTGAGCCTGGTGATCGTGCCGGCGTTCTTCCTGATCATGGACGACCTGTCGCGGTTGCTCGCCTGGATGTTCGGGCGGTTCATCGGAAAGAAGGACCACGAAGAGGACATCCCCGACGCCGAGGCGCTGGCCGCGCGGATCGAGGCCCGGTCAGCGGAGATCGCCGCATTGGAGGCACGGATCGGAAGCCTCGAGGATGGCGCGACCGGACGGCGCGGCCCCAAGACCCTGCACGTCGCCGAATAGTCCCTTTTGGGCTGGCAGGCCGGGGCCGCGAGGGCCCGGTCCCTGTCGTGGGGCGCGGGCGGGCGCGGCGGGATTGCGCCCGCCTATCCGGCGGGCCTGGCGATGACCCGCGTGCCGTCCCGCAGCCTGTTCCCGGGAAAGGCCACCACGCGATCGCCCTCTGCCAGACCTGACAGCACCTGCGCGTCGAGCGTCGTCTGGCGCCCGATCACGACCGGGGTCAGCACGGCCCGCCTGGAAACCTCGCGGAACACGGCCCATTGGCCATTCTGGCGGAACAGCGCGCTGACCGGCACCTGAAGCACCCGGTCCTCTTCCCAGACCACCAGCCGGACATAGACGCGGTAGCCGTCGCCCAACGGCGGGCGGGCCTCGGGCGGATCGCGGAAATCGAGGCGCACATGCACGCGCTGTTCCTCGATCCCGAGCGCGGAAACCTTGGTAAAGCCGGAAGGGTCGATCTGGCGGACCCGCGCCTCGATCTCGTCCTCGCCGCCCCAGCGCTCGAGAAAGGCGCGCGCCCCGGGCGCGATGCGGATCGCGTCGGTGGACAGAAGGTCCGTCTCGATCTCCATGTCGCGCAGATCGCCGATCGTCATCAGCGGCGCCCCGGCGACCACCAGCCGCTCGCTTTCGTTTTCCAGCGACAGCACAGTGCCCGATTGCGGGGCCAGCACGCGCACGCAGCAGGACGTCTCTGCGCCCTCGCCGCCATCAGCGGCAGGACCGACCAGTTGCGCCCGCGCCCGCTCCAGCGCCGCGCGCTGTAGTGCGACCGCAGAACGTGCGGCAGTGGCCGTGTTGAAGGCGGTATCCCTGTCGACCTGCGTATCCTCGAGCATCCGGCGCGAGAGTATGCCGCGCGCGGCCAGTTCGCTGTTGCGGCGCAACTGCGACTCGGCGTGTGCCAGATCGGCCTCGGCCCGGGCAAGATTTGCCTCGGCCAGGTGCAATGCCGCCTCGGCCTCGGCCACCGCCGCCTCGGCCTGCCGCCGGGCGCGCGCATCGAGAAATCCGGGGGCTGCGGGCGCGATCAGGGCGACCGCGGTTTCCTCGGCCGTGACCAGATCGCCCACGTCGACCGGGGACCGGGTGGCGATGCCGGTGACGGGGGCCACGACAAGATAGGGGTCGCGCACCCGCGTGATGCCTTCGGCGGTAACCGTGACCTGCATCGGTGCGCGCCGCACCGCGGCCAGATCGACCGGAAGCGCCGCCGGCCAGAATGCCCAGACCACCAGCGCCATTCCTGCCGCGACCGCGATCGTGATCGCAAGAAGACGCGCAAGACCCATCGTTCACCCCCGCTGCTTCAGCGCCATCGCGATGTTGATCCCGTCGAGTCTGCGGCGGACGATGAGCGCCGACGCCAGCGCCGACAGCACGACGATCATCGAGGCCAGGCCATAGGTCCGGCGCGACACGACGAAGGGAATATGGATCATGTCGGTCGAGAACCCGGAGGTGGCAAGTGCCGCAAAGGCCGTGCCGCCGATCCAGCCGAACGGCACCGCAGCCAGCGTCAGCACCATCAGCTCTCCCACCAGAACATAGCTCACCTCGGCCCGGGTGAAGCCCAGCACCCGGAGGCTCGCCAGTTCGTGCGCGCGTTCGGCAAGCTGGATCCGCGCCGCATTGTAGACGACCCCGACGGTGATGAGCACGCCAAGGGTCGAATAGACCAGCACCATCCGCATCAGGTTCTCGCTCATCGTGGCATCGAACTGCCGACGCACCTCGGACATCAGGGTAAGCGCGCTGACGCCGGGGGTCTGTTTCAGGGCCGCGTAAAGCGCGGGCAGGCGGGCGTCGTCGACCAGGAGGTTCACCTTGTTGACCTGCGGAACCTGCCGCAGCAGGGCAAAGAGGGCGGCCTGCGACATGTAGGCGGTCTGCCCGAGGCTCTGGCGGATCACCGCGGCCACCTGCACCGACACCACCTCGCGCGGCGGCACGAGAAGCTTGACCAGAAGGGTATCGCCGGCCGCCACGCCCAGTTCCTCGGCGAGGCTTTCGGGCAGCGTCAGGCCCTCGGCGGGCAGGCCGACAGGCAGACCGTCCTCGTCGATCAGCCTGACCAGCCGGGCCGCGTCATCGCGTGCCTCGACCGCGACAAGGCGCGAGCGTGGGCCGGCGATCAGGCGGGCGGGCATGGTGTAGCCGCCCTCGGCGCGCAGGACGCCCGGCAGCGCCAGGGCATTCCCGATCACCGCCTCGGTGCGCGCTTCGGGCAGGGTGAGGGTGACATGCTGGCGATTGGTCTGGTGGAACACCTCGTCGGCGATGACGCCGACCGCGTCGACCATGAAGAAGGCGCCGATCAGGACGGTGATCGAGGCCGCCGACCCCAAAGAGCGTGACCGCCGATCGGCCTGGCCAGCGCAGGATGGAGCGCAGGATCATCATCGTGGTCTGGCGAAGGCGGAGCCTGCGCCCGGCGGCGTCGACCCAGCCGCGCCGGAAAAGCGGCGGGGCGGGGGGCTGCATGGCGACGGTCGGGCTGAGCCGGACCGCTGCACGGACCGCGCGAAGCGCGCCGATCATCACGGTGGCGATCCCGACGAGGCCGGACAGGATGAAGGCGCGCGGGCCGGGGGTATAGATCAGATAGGGAAACCGGTAGAAATCGGCGTAAAGCTGGGTCATCTCGCGGCCCAGCCACGCGCCGAACGCCCAGCCCAGAAGCACCCCGCAGGCGCCGATCACGAGGCTCAGCCCAAGGTAGTGGCGGGCAATCTCGGCGGCGCTGTAGCCCACCGCCTTCAGCAGCCCGATCTGCGCGCGGTCCAGCAGGATGAGCCGCCCCAGAACCATGTTCACCAGAAAGGCCGACACGACCAGAAAGACCGGCGGCACGATCAGCGCCATCGCCCCAAGCTGGTCGAGTTCGCTTTGCAGGAAGGCATGGGACGTCTGGCGGTCGCGGCCCGTGGCGCCGGTGCCGCCGTAGGGCTCCAGCACCAGATCGAGTGCCGCCGTCACATGATCGACCGAGGCGCCCCGGGTCAGCTGGAGCGAGACCTGGTTGAAGGCCCCCTCGAGGTCCATCGCGGCGGCAAGCGGTGCCCGGCCCATCCAGATCAGGCCGAAGCGCCGGTCGTCGGGCATCAGCGAGCCCGGGCTGACGAGATAGATGAACTCGGGCGACAGCATCAGCCCCGAGATCGTGAGCGGGGTCAGCCGGCCGTTCAGCACGATGTTCAGCCGGTCGCCGGGCCCGAGGCCATTGGCGCGGGCGAAGGTTTCCGAGAGTGCGGCCTCTTCCGGGCGCAGCGGATCGGGCCTGCGGCCCTGCACCAGATAGGGCAGGTTGAGGCCCCCGGCGCCGTCCGGCGGCAGCGACAGGACATGCGCCATCGCCGGGGCCTCGGACCCCGGCAGATCGACGATCACGCGCGTCTCGACCCGGGTATCGACCTGCGCCACGCCTTCGATCCGGGCGATTTCCGACCGCAGGGCGATCGGCGCGCGGGTCGCGGTGGCGAAGACGTCGGCAAAGCGGTTGCGCGCGTAGTAGGTGTCGCGGGTTTCGGTCAGCGCGCGCTCGGCGCCCTGCGCCAGCACGAGGACCATGACGCCGCAGCCCAGCACAAGGGCGATCGCAAGGCTTTGTGCCCAAAGCCGCGCAAGATCGCGCAGCAGTTTGCGATCGAGTGCGCGGATCACCACGACACCTCGGCGGGGGCAAGTCGGCGGTCGTTCCGGCTTTCACCGACGATCCGCCCGTCGGCCATCTCGATGACCCGGTGCGCGATGTCGCGGATCGTGCGGTTATGGGTGATGAGGGCGGTGACCGTTCCGAGATCGCGGTTCACCTCGACCAGCGCCTCGAGCACGGCGATGCCGGTCCGGCTGTCGAGCGCGCCCGTCGGCTCGTCGCACAGGAGCACGTCGGGCCGCTTGGCAATGGCCCGTGCGATGGCGACGCGCTGCTGTTCACCGCCCGAGAGTTCGGCGGGGAAATGATCCATGCGATTGGCGAGGCCGACACGTTCCAGCGCCTCTTCCGGGGTCATCGGCCGCGCGGCGATCTCGGTGACGAGGGCCACGTTCTCGCGTGCGGTGAGGCTCGGCACCAGATTGTAGAACTGGAAGACGAAGCCCACATGGTCGCGGCGAAACAGCGTCAGCGCGGCATCGCTCATCGCGGTCAGTTCCCGACCACGGAAGAAAACCCGCCCGTCGGTCGGCGTGTCGAGTGCGCCCAGGATGTTCAGCAGGGTCGACTTGCCTGACCCCGATGCGCCCAGCAACACGACCATCTCGGCCTCGAACAAGCAAAGGTCAACGCCGCGCAGGGCATGAACCTGCACCACGCCGCTCGTGTAGACCTTTGTGACGCCTTCGGCGCGAAATACCTCTGTCCCTGTCATGCGGAGCCTTCCCTTGCCAGTTTCGGCGGTTCCTGCGGGCTTGTCCGTGACGCAGATCAACCGGACACGCCCCCTGCGGCGGGATATCGGACAAGGCGGCGGGCGGCGGCGGCCAGGGGTGCGCGCGATGAGGCTGATCGGACCGGGTTGCTTGCGGGCACGCCGGTGCGCCTTGGGGCGAGTGGCTGGCGAGGCTCGCCGGGCACAGCGCGCCGCTGGCGCGATGTGGCTAAAGAGCCTGGCTGTCCCCGCCAGCGACGTGACGCGCCGCCGCGACGGATGCCCGTGCGCAGCCGGCGGCAAGGCCGGTGCCCGACACGAGGGCTGCGGCCAGGGCGCCGATGAAGGCATCGCCCGCGCCGTGCGTGCCCACCACCGCGACCCGTTCGGCGGGGATCTCGCACGCCAGCGCCCCGGCGGACCATGCGGCCAGTCCCTTCGCGCCAGCGGTCACGATCACCGTCCTGAAGCGCGTGGCGAGGGCTTCGGCGGCCACCGCCGCCGCCCGCAGGCTGCGGACGGGTGGCGCACCCATCATCTCGGCCTCGACCGCGTTGACCACGAGGATGTCGACGAGGGCGGCGAGAGGGGGCGAAAGCTCGCGGAACGGGGCGGCGTTCAGCAGAACGGGAACACCGCGCGCGCGTGCCTCGATCGCGGCGGCGAGGTTGACCGCCTCGGGCACCTCGTTTTGCAGCACGAGCAGCCCCGTGCCGGACCAGAGTTCGGGTTCTTTCAGCCACACCGGTGCGATCCGCAGGTTGGCCCCCGACACGATGGTTGCCGCGTATTCACCCGCCGCATCCATGATCGCGACGCTCATCCCCGAACCGATATCGGGCAGGTCGCGCACATGGCGCGCCTCCACCCCGCCTGCGGCCAGCCCGTCCTTGAGAAACCGGCCGAAGTCATCCTGACCGACAGCGCCGACCATGCGCGAGGCAACGCCGTTGCGGGCGCAGGCCACGGCCTGATTGCCGCCCTTGCCGCCGAACTTGGGATACCAGCGCCGCCCGACGACGGTTTCATCGCGGCGCGGCAGATGGTCGGCCTCGACCAGGATGTCGTAGTGCAGGCTGCCGACGACTAGGACGGTGGGGCGGCTCTCGGACAAGTCGGACCTCGGTGGTTTTGCGGCGATGCGCCCGTCACACCGGATCGGCCGGCGTCGCCCTCCCGCTCACCCTCGCCGGCGCGGCGGACGAGCGGGCGCCTGCAACCTGTCTGAACAGCCGCGGGGCCCGATGCAAGCGGATTTCCAAGAGGCCGGGGCATCCGGCGGCGCCTGCAAAGGCAGCAGCGACACGAAGGACGGCAGCCTGCCGTGCCCGCATCGGCGGCCTGAAAAGGCACTGCGGGAACCTGTGGAAAACCACGGATCACGGCTGCTCAGAAAGGTCGCGCGGCGACCCTGAAGCCGGTGCGGGATGCCGTTCGAACCCTGCGCGGTCTTGGGCGGGATGCGCGCCCGTCGCCTTCCGCAGCCGCCTGATGCGACCGGGTTCCGCTGCGCGCGGGTCGTCGTGTCGGAAACCCCGGCCAGAAATACGCGAGGCGGCGACTGACGACGGCGCCGCCCCCGTCGAATTGGCGACAAAGCCGCCCGTCTTGATCCGGCGCGGGCGCGGGCCCCGCGTGCAACGCTTTGGACTGCGTGTGTCGCTCTGCTGTCGGCGGGTTTGGTCGCGGTGCGCCCCAGGGCGGCCGTCCCCAGGTTGCCTTTCCGCGAAAGGACCGCGCCATGACCCCGAGGCACAAACCCCTTGGGCGATAGCCCATGTTTCACGGACATCTGTCCACTGAAACAGCCAGAAAAGGCTGCGCCAGCCAAACAATCTGGCGCAGCCCAAGATCAGGAAAGAACCCGGCGCAGCGCCGGGAGACGCGACAACACCAGAACGTCCAGGGCCAGGACGGTGAGCAACGTCAGCCCCGCCATCGGAAATGCGAGTGAGATCGCGAGCCCGATCAGAACAGCGCCCTGCCAGAGCGGCATGTCGCGTGGCATCGGGGGCGCGGCAAGACGCCCTGCCTTCGACGGACGGCGCTTCCACCACATGACGATACCGCAGACGCACAAAGATGACCGTCAGGCAGAAGAGCGTGTTGAGCACGATGCTCCACCAGCCCCTGTCGCCCTCGTGCAGCGCAATGCCGACCGCCATGGCCTTGCCGTAGACCGATAATCGGCAAATCTCACATCGGCGAATTTCACCCGTAATTGGTCGAGATGGACCGTCCGATCGCCCGTCGGATGGGCGTGTCGCCGCCCATCGAATTGCGGAGATCGTACAGACGCCGGTATCCCCGCTCGGCAGATTGACGCGAAACGGTGATCGAACCCGATCGACGTGGCGAAGGCGACGACCGTGTCGAGAGTGACGGGCGTGCCCTCGGCTAGACCGATCGATCCGGCGTCAGAGCCGGACGCCGGCATCGGCGTCTGCTCCAATGGCCAGGGCATCTCCTCGGTGGCCCGTGATTCATGCTCGCATGCGTCACGTCAGAGAAGGGCGCACCCCATTTCTCCGCCGGGGACGTACTCCACGCCTGTACAAACTTTTCGCCCCAGACCCCGGTCCAGGACAGGCCGACACAAGAAAGAACACCAGGACCACGGAAATGCACGCGACCAACGGTCACGTGAAGTGTTTTCCAGAACGACCTTCCACGGGCGGCCAGATTGGGAACCAGCATCCCAAGCCCCGTCCGTCGCGCGGCCACCACAGATAAAGTCCGGAGACAATCAGCACGATGGCGAGCGAGGCCGTAATCTCGATCATCCGGTCGCCGGCGACACCAAGCAGAAGTGTCCTGTGGATATCATTCGCAAAGTCATACCATCCGGCACGGCGCGACATCTCGGACAGCACCTCGCCAGTATAGGGGTTCACCGCAAGCATGATCGCATCGTCACCTGCATCGAAGCGAAAGATCGCAGCCAGATCGGCCGCGCGCGGCGCGACATACTGCACGAGTTCACCATTGGGAACCGCGTCGACGGCGGCCTGAGACAGCGTTGAAACGGCCATGACGTCGCCGGTCGGCACGACGGAAATCCATTCGCCGTCCCGCCCGGACATGCTTATCGACAGCATGATCAGGCCTGTCACGGCCAACATGACGAGGAAGGGAATGACATAGAGGCCTGCGTAGAAATGCCACCGCCATGCCGCGAAATACAGCTTGTTGCTGCCGGGCGCCGTGTCCGCCGCCTGCGGCACCTGCGTAGGGTCGATAGAAACCATTGTGGTTCTCCAGTAGCGGCACGCCCGCCCTGCGGGATGCCTGATGTCTGATCTGCGTCTTGACGTGAGATCAGACTGCTGGAGGGCCACGGGCCGCGCGGGACAGCTCGAGTCGCGGAGGGCAACTGCCGTGCAGGAAACAACGCCCAAGTCCTGGACGGAGGGCCAACGTCGACCGCGTGGGCTGGAACAAGGTCCGGCAGGATCACGACGTTGACGAGACGACAGGCTTCGCAGGTTTGCGTATTCTTGTGGGAAGACCCGTCGGAGCTGCCGCAAATATCGTCGAGCGACCCGCCCGCCGCACCGTAGACGGCCAGCAGGTGGTCGAGGGGCTGGGCGACGGAGCGATGGGCAAAGCCTAGGCTCGCCATCGCACAAGAGAGCGCAATGACGACGAGGAGCCTTGACATCCGTGCGGTCAGAAAACGCATGATGGCACGGTCATAGCCAAGAATATATCGCCCTGCCAGACAAATGCCCGGAACCCGCATCCGCCGATTGTCCGGGCCAGACGCTGTCGGAGGCGGCGGCAGTGCGACGGCTTCTTCTGGCCCGTCACTCGCAGCCCGCACCGCGGATCTCGGGCCGCCTTCGATCCCTCCATCTGGCGAACGTGTCGTGGAACCCCTTGCAGCGCCTCGAGTGGCGCGTGTCGTGCCTGACGGTCGACTTCGTGAGGGGATTGCAGGGGCCTGTTCCCACGACAGCAACGGCTGGATGGTGCCCCTCGGCACCGCCGGCCCGGCGGGATCGTTGACGCCCTCTCAACCCGGCGGGGAAAGGGGGAGTCATGCCTCCGGCCAGCCTCGATGCCTTCGGTCATTCGCTCGTCCGACCGCCCCCCCCTTCGACCTGGCCCCGGGGAAGACAATCAACCTGGGCTTGCGCGGCGTCGTTTCGGTTTCGCCTTGATGAGTTCCTCCACGACTTCTTCTCGTGGCCGCCAGTTGTAATGCGTGTCGTCCTCGATACGCGACCAGAAGAGAACGCCGCCATATCGCCAAGGGTCCAGCACGATACCTTCGGAGATGGCATCGCCTTGCTTGCTGATCACGACGGTGTGGTGAATGATCCGGAACGGCGCCGGGGGCGAGATGGCCCGGTGCACTGTCAGAGTGTGGAAGTTCTCCTCTCTCAGGCGCTTCGCGAGATCTTCGGCCCAGTGATTGCAGAGGCCTCGTTCACGAAGACCGTTGTGAACCTTGGCATTGTGGATGAGTGGCGGGTCGGTAACGCGGTATTCCCTGGCAAGCTGCAGGGAATAGAGGTGGGCGATGCGCGCGGCGCGTTGGGCTTCCCCGCGATCGACGCTCGGCCCAAGCTGACTGATCTCGACGGCCAGTTCGTTACGCCGTCTTGTCCGACGTTCGGCTTTGGCGCGCAACCGCCGATCATCGAGACCACCATCGCGACCAGCAGAGATGCAAGAATCCTGGTCATTCCTTCCCCCAGTGGATTTTGCACGAGGCTTCAAGGGTTTTCCAGCCGTAGGCAGCACTTGCGAACACACAGTGCCATGTCCGATCGGGTGATCTTGGGGGCCCTTGGGCGATCCAAGGCTTTGGGGAACGGATCAAGGCGAACATCCTGTCGCGCCAAAACTGCGCATCAGTCTACAGTAATCTTCTTGAGATTTCCCCTGCTGCGAGGCGCCCCGGCGGATCCTCGGCATGATCGCCTGTCGGCTGACGCTCGGCTTCACGGTCGGATCGACCAGTTTCTGGCGCTCGACAACGGTCCTCCCTTGCCGAGCGCGCGGACAGGAAATCGGTCTCTGCCGTCAACGCACGGATCTTGGCGTGCAAGGTCTGCATGTCGATCACCGGTTCCGGCGGCGCCTTCAGGATATCGCCGAATACCCCGGTCGCGCCCTTGAGCATTTGATCACGCTAAAGCTTGATCTGGTTCGGATGCCCGTCGAAATCCCGAGCCAGCCCGATCAGGGTCTTCCCGCCCTCGATCGCGGCCACCGCCACTTTCACCTTGAACGCCGGGCCATCGTTTCGGCGCGGTCGTCTTGGCATGGCCCTCTTCTCGCTCGCAGCATCATGCTGCTCGATCGCCGGGAAACCGATCCACGGGATCAATTTCTGGCACGGACCATGCGCGGAAAATCCACCGATCCCGGCAGTTCACGTTTCCGGAACCGCCTCTGAGGACCAACTTTCAGGGGGCAGGCCAGCGGGACAAGCGAAACGTCCCAACCAGGGGAAGCCGGCTTTTTGCTCATGTGCGCCGGCCCGTCCGGGACGCTCCGCCCCGCAGGTCAGCCATGACCTTTACGGCCGCCGCGACGACCAGCACGCAAAGCGCCGCCTTCGATACCGTCTCCATCGTGCCCTCGATCAGGACGGCATGGACCACACTCCCGACGACGATGACCACCGCGAGCGACATATGCGCAATGCGCCACGTGCGCGGTCGCAGTCCCAATCGCCGGCGGAGTGCAGCCAGAAGCGCGACGGCGAAGATCGCCCACATGGCGATCACACCGAAGGGAGAGAACGGCGTCGGCGACACGAAGAGAAGGGCGTCAATCATGTCCGGCGGACTGGTGATCCAAAGGCCTCCGACGTGGATCACCACCGCCACGACCAGCGCGCCTCCGATCCAGTGATGCGCGCGCCGGCCGCGATAGCCCGACAGTCCCGGCAAGTATCCGGCAATCAGCAAAGGCTGAACGAGCACGAGACCCAGTGCGATAATCCCTGCGAATCCGGCCAGGATGTAGACCGGACCGCGCCATGCGAGCAGTGGGCTTGCCGCTGCAGCGGCGATCGGCAAGCAAACGGCGGCTGCAAGGGCGGCCCAGATCAGGGTCACCCGGGCCAATCTCATCCCCTTGTTCCCAACTCGCTCAGACCGGCTGAAGGACGAAGTGCGCCTCCAGGCTCGTATCTTTTGCGCTCCGCATCACCGGACGCAGAAAGACGGTTTTGAATTCACCGCTGTCATAGGCGAGGTGACCATGCGGCTGGCCGAAGACCGGAACGATCTGCGGCATCTCAAGACGAAACACCCCGTTCTTGTCGGTGAGCGTGGCTCCATGACTCTGCGGCTCGTGCTCCTGCCCTTCGGTCGTGTGCGCCCAGATTTGGACGCGCTGTCCAGCAAGCGGCGCGCCGTCGCCGGCGCGGCGCACGGTGCCACTCATCCAGAAGCCGCCCTTGCCGATCCGATCCACGATCGGCGCGCCTTTGCGGTAGTTGTTCGACCCGCCCGACATCGAACGTGTCGGTGCGACACCTTGTGCGCGGGCGGGCAACAGCAGCCCGGAAGCTCCGGTTGCCAGGACGGCGCCGCCAGCGGCGAGGAGTGTACGGCGAGTTGTCAGGTCGTTCGTCATATCGATTTCTCCTAACAGGCGAGCAGTCGCTCGACCGATGGATCAGACCAGCCGCGACTTCAGTTGCAACGTAGCATCTTTCTCGCCAGCGCCGACCTGGCGAGAACAAGTGAAGTGATAAACACTACTCACGGCCTCGTGAGAAAACGATCCCGCCCCCCCAGCAAGTGCCCGTCCCGCGCCAAATTGCCGTTGGACCCTGGACGGGCCCGAGCGCGATGGCGGCGAGACGGTTTCGATCCGGGCGGCGTCCACGACGCAATCCGCAATCCGCGAAGCACAAGCGCGCCGTCTACCATACCTGCTTCGGCACCCGTGCCTTGGGCGATAAATTCAGCGCACCGGCTGTCCTCAGTCGCGCCTCATGCGCGGTGGCGAAGGCCTCGGCATCCTGCAGCGCCTGCATCAGGTGACAGCGACTGAAACGGGTCAGGATCTCGGCTGCCAATGCCTCTTCACCCGCGCCGGTCAGAACCTCGGCGGCCCGCAGCGTGCCTGGCAGTCCGGCGGCCGCATGAGCCTCCATCATCCGCCAATGGCCGGCGGTTTCATCGAGTGCTACGCCGCCAGCCTGGAAGACCAGATGCATCAGCCGTTTCTGGATCTGGAACGCAGAGCGTGTGACCTCCTGCCCCTGCCATACGGCGGATGTCTTTTCCGGCGCGGTCGCCTCGTAGCGGTTGTCAAGGAAGCGCGCGCTTTCACCCGCCATGAGATACCGATGCGGGCCGTATTCGGAGGGTATCTCAGTCTGACCCATGAAGACCGGCAGCAGCGGCGCCGTCACCGGACCGGCCAACCGGCGAATGCAAGATCATGCGGAGGGCGGAATGGCCCGGATCGTGCAACGGCACAACCTGACCATAGCCCGCGGTATCGCCGGTAAGCCTTTCGGTGGCGATGGCCCAGATCACATCGGCAACGCCGATCTTTTCCGGTCTCGCGGCGCGCGCCCGCATCTCAGCCTCGATCCACCGAACCCCTTCCCATCGGCCCTTGCCGTCACCATAGATCGCATTCACGTCAAAGGGGCCTGACGCTGGATCGTACCAGCCCTTTTCGACTGCGGTCGAAATGAAGTGCGCGGGGAAACGGAAGTCAGCGTCCGGCGCATGCGGGATCGCGCCGATGTAGCCGGGACGCGAGGCGCGGATACTGTCCGGACCCAACCGCTCGGCCACCCAGAGGCCCAGCCCGCCGGCAAACTCGATCACCACCCAGGCCTCGTGTGCGTCGGCGATGATGTGGGAGTTGCCACCATAGCAGGAATAGCCGTGCCGGGCGATCAGGGCCGCGATGATGTCCACGCCCTCGCGCGCGCTGCGCGCCCGTTCGAGCACGATCCTTGCAAGGTCGGAATAATTCGGACCGGTCTGTTCCTTTGGTGTCAGCGCCACAAGCTAGCAAGACCTGAACTGAAACGAGCAACAGGCAACAT
>CAVOXQ010000003.1:0-39595 GCA_963700485.1 uncultured Alphaproteobacteria bacterium | reverse complement strand
GACATCCGTCACCGCGCGCGCGGCCTGCATCTGCTTCTGCGCGATGCGCCCCGCGAAGTCATTGTCGAAGAACGTCACCGCCTGCCCGAGCGTCCAGCGGTGCAGGCGGCTCAGCACGAGGGGCATCACGTTGGGGCCGACGATGATCGAGTTCGATGCCGACGACAGGCCAAACGAGGCCGGGCGCAGGATCAGGTAGAACACCAGAAAGACCAACAACAGACCCGCATTTTCCGTGAAGAAACCCTGTGGTGTGCTGCCGACCGCGGCATCCACCACCCAGCCGAGGATCATCGCCGAGACGACCTCGGTCGCGCCGGCCACGGCGGATATCGCGCCCGCCACCCCCAGCATCGGCCAGGCGCCCGAAAGGCACCACCGGAAGAACGCGCCCAGCGTCTGCGGGGTGGGCCTTCGGCAGGCTCGAAGGCGCGGATCAGGTTGCCCAGGCGCTGAAGCAGGGTCATTGCGCGGCTTCCTCCAGCCCGATGAAGCCGCCGGACTGGCGCGCCCAGAAGCGGGCGTAAAGCCCGCCGTCCGCCAGAAGGTCCGCGATGCGTGCCCGTCTCGGCGATCCGACCGTCCTCCAGCACCACGATCCGGTCCATCGCGGCGATGGTCGACAGGCGGTGCGCGATCGCGATCACGGTCTTGCCCTGCATCACCCCGTAAAGCGTGTCCTGGATCAGCGGCCTCGGCCTCGCTGTCGAGTGCCGAAGTGGCTTCATCCAGGATCAGGATCGGAGCATCCTTGAGGATCACCCGGGCGATTGCGACGCGCTGGCGCTGACCGCCCGACAGCTTTACCCCGCGCTCGCCGACATGGGCGTCATAGCCGGGGCGTCCCTGCGGATCCTGCAGGGTCAGGATGAAGTCATGCGCTTCGGCCCGCCTGGCCGCGTCGATCATCTCGGTTTCGGTGGCATCGGGGCGACCATAGAGGATGTTGTCGCGGACCGAGCGGTGCAAGAGGCTCAAGTCCTGCTGCACCATGCCGATCTGGCGCCGGAGGCTTTCCTGCGTGACCTGCGCGATGTCCTGCCCGTCGATCAGGATGCGACCGCTTTCGGTGTCGTAGAACCGCAGCATCAGCTTGACGAGGGTCGATTTCCCGGCGCCGGAGCGCCCGATCACGCCCACCTTCTCGCCCGGGCGCGATCGGTCAGGCTGATCCGGTCTGCAGCCCGCCGGATCCGCGCCCGTAGTGGTGCGACACGTCCTCGATCTCGACCGCGCCCTTCGCCGAAATCGCAGCATGGGCGCCGTCGGGCTTGTCGATCAGCGTCACCGGCTGGGTGATCGTCTCCATCCCTTCCTGCACGACGCCGAGGTTCTGGACCAGGTTGGTCGTGGCCCACATGATCCAGTAGGTCATGTTGTTGAGGCGCAGCACCAGCGCCGCGGCCGCGGCAACGACGCCGACGGTCGCGGCGCCCTGATACCACAGAAGCCATCGCCCAGTCCGGTGACCGACGACGATCAGGAAGGCCGTTCAGCAGCGGTCAGCGCCAGGTCCATCTTGGTGATGATGCGCATTTCCTGCTGAAGGTGCGCGCGTGCGGTCTCGATCGCCTCTCTGGCATAGTGCATCTCGCGCGTCGTGGTGGGCGAAGAGCTTGACCGAGTGGATGTTGGTATAGGCGTCCACCACCCGACCCGTCACCGCCGACCGCGCGCATCGCGACGAGGCCTTTGACGCGGGGCCAGCGCGGCGGAGCGTCCAGCGCATCAGGGCGAGATAGAGCGTGAACCAGCAGGACCAGCGGCACCAGCAGGCGCGGATCGGCCTCGGCCAGCATGATGCGCGCCGATGATGCGTCACGGCGGCGAAGGCGACCGTGTCGAAGACCTGGAACACGGCGTCACCGGCCGCAGGGGGCGTCTGCATGATGCGGTTGGCGATGCGCCCGGCGAAATCGCTTTCGAACCAGCCGACCGGCTGACGCAGCACATGGCGATGCGCGCGCCAGCGGATCATCGTGCCGAAGTTCGGCAGGATCGTGTTGTGCAAAAGCGCGACCTGCGCGACGGCCGCGGCCGGACGCAGCAGCAGCACCGCCAGCGCCACGAGGGTGATTTCCGTGCCGTGGCTTGCCCAGACCGCCTGCGGCGTACCCTGCGCCAGAAGATCGACTAGCCGCCCGACATACCAGATCAGCGCCGACATCCATGGCCGCCGTCAGCGATCGAAAGAGCGCCCGTGACGGCAAAGACCACTTGGAACGGGCGGACGTATTCCCGCAGGAACGGCCAGAGCCGCCGCGGGGGCGTATCTGTCTGTTCATAGGCGACGATAGGGATCGACGAGGTCTTCGAAGAAACGGAACATGGGGGAACCTCTGGAATATTGCTTTGTGTGATATAGCGGCTGTTCGGCGGGACACGACAAACCGGTCAGGTCGGGCGCCTGAAGCAGATCCCGTTTCCATGCTGCGCGTCTCAGTGCGTGAAGCCCCGAGGCGATGTCACCGAGGTCCTCTCGCGCTGAGGCGAGGTTAGCCAGACCGAAGCGGCCTGCCCAGTGCCTAGCCTGCGCGCATCAGGTCGGCGGCGGTTACCGGAAAGCGCGCATCGGCCCCACGGGCGACCGCAGCCTGCCAGTTTTCCGGGGAGCGGAGGGCCGACCAGGGCCGGCGGGCCAGAACCATGTCCGTGGCCATCGCGAGGCCGTGGCGGTATCCGAGCTCGGCCGGTCCTGCGCGCCGAGGCGATCGCGCGCTGCAAGGTGGCCAGCGCCGCCGTTTCGGCCCGGGTCAGGCGCAGTCGGTCCGTATCGATCCTCGCCACCCAGAACGGCAAGGCGGCGCAGCCAGACGGGCGCGCGGCCGGCCTCGAGGTGGACCAGAACGCGGCAAGGCGCGGGCGGTCGGCGCCGGGCAGAACACGCGCGCAGGATGCCCGACCGTTCCATCGCGGCGACGGCGGGCGCGGGATCCGTGGCGGCAAGCAGCTTGCGCATTTCGGCGCCGATGCGTTCCTTCGACAGGGTGTCGAGGCCCGCCGGCATGGGCGGCACAGGCGGCCAGAGCCTCGGGGTCGAGGCCCCGGGCAGGGTCGCCATAGCCGGCGTGAAACCGGAAGAACCGCAGGATGCGCAGATAATCCTCGGGATCCGGGCAGCGGATCGCCGACAAACCGCACGACGCCGGGCAACGAAGGTCGGCAAGGCCGCCCAGCGGGTCAATCACTTCGCCCGCCGGGGTCGGCGTAAAGCGCGTTCATCGTGAAGTCGCGGCGCGCGGCATCCTCGGCCACGTCGGTCGAAAAGGCGACCACGGCGTGGCGGCCGTAAGTTTCCACATCGCGGCGGAACGTGGTGACCTCGTGCGGGACATGTCCGGCGACGACGGTCACGGTGCCGTGGTCGATGCCGGTCGGAACGGCCTTGAAGACCGTGCGCTTTTCCGCAAGATCAGTTACTGTTTCAGGCGGCGCGTCGGTAGCAATGTCGACATCGGCGACCGGCATTCCCAGAAGTGCGTTGCGCACGCAACCGCCGACGAACAGGGCCTGATGGCCCGCCCTCATCAGCGCGGCGCAGACCGCCTGCGTGCTCGGGCCGGACAGCCAGTCGCCCGACATCTTCATGGCCCGAGCCTGTCGGCCAGCCCCCGCAGGATGCGCGCGGTCGCGCCCCAGATGTAATAGGGGCCGTAGGGCACGGCGTAATAGCGCCGCCACTGGCCACGCCAGAGCCGCCGCTCGACCGCGGAGCGCGCGATGGGTCGGTGACGTGCGACAGGGGCACGGTGAACACCTCGTCGACCTCTCCCGCCTCGGGAACGGCCACGAAATCGCCCGTGAGCATCGGCCGACCACGGGCGTCACCATGAAACCCGTCACCGTTTCGTGCGATCGGCAAGGTGCCAAGAATCTGGACGCGGTTCGGGGGCAGTCCAACTCTCTTCCACGATTTCGCGCAAGGCCGCGCCGATCGGGCCGTCGTCTTCGGGGTCTACCTTGCCGCCGGGAAAGGCGATCTGGCCGGGGTGGTGCTTCAGGTGTGACGAGCGTTTGGTCAGGATCAGGTCCGGACCGCCGGGCCGATCCCAGATCGCGACCAGAACGCCGGCCGGGCGCAGGATACGGTCGTCGGGAAGGGGCGTTTCGGGGTTGAGGTCGAAGTCCGACGATGGCGCCGGCCGGGCGCAGCAGGGCGCGGTCCAGACTCGCCCCGGTCGATGATGCTCACCCGGCGCCTCCTCGGCCTTCCGAGCCCGAGCGTTCTGGGATCGAATTCGTAATGCGCGCCGCAGAACTGGCAATCGGCCGTCACGATGCCTTCGGGTCGTGGTCATGTGGGCGATGTCCTTCTGCCGAGTAGATCGACATGGTGACTGGCGCACCTTGTCGGCTCGAGCAGGAACAGCCGAACCGGACCGGCTGGGCGTCGAACACCCGCGGGCCTTCCTCGTGGAACAGGCGCACCAGAAGATCGGTCGGCTGCACCGACGGGCCGATCAGTTCCAGTTCCTCGACCGTATCGAGCAGGAGGTTGGCGCGGGTCCAGTTCTCGGCCTCCTGCCCGGCGAGGATGTCGGCATGAGTCAGCAACCCGCCTTCGCCGCGACCCGGCATCGGCGGCGACCCGCCGACGGATTTCGGGCATGTGCTGCAGCATCATGCCGCCTGCGCGCCACTGGGCCGGCGCGCCAGGCGTCTGCGCTGCGCCCGAAGGTCACGGCGAAGCGGGTCGGAATCTGTTCGGACTGGGCGAAATAGGTCTCGGCGCAGGCGGACAGGATCCACCCGGCGATGGGCGTGAAGCCCTGGTACGGCACCATCCCCTCGCCCTGATCGATCATGACGGCGAAATACCCCTCGCCGATCTGGCTGAAAGGGTTCGAGCTTCTGGCTCCAGCCGCTCGGCGTCGATAGCTGGCATAGGCGCGGATGCGCGCAGGCCTGCCGTCTTCGGTCGGGCCGTAGTAGTCGGTCGCGATCAGCCGGGCCGCGCCGTTGCCGCGGACTTGCAGCGACAGCTTCCAGCGCAGCTTGATCGTCTGCCCGATCAGCGCAGTCAAAAGCGCGGTCTCGGCCACCAGCGCCTCGATCACGGGAGGATAGGCGTGCTGTTTCAGGACCTGATCCAGCACCCCGTCCAGACGCGCGACGCGGCCACGGATGTCCGAGGGTCAAGCTGGAATGGCAGGACGGTATCGTCCCAGGCGATTTGCGAACCGATGGTCATTGGGGTTTCCTGAAACGTGCCAGTGCCTTGGCATACCGCGCCTATATAGGCAGGGCAACCGCAGGTCCAAGGGGGCGCGCATGATCAGACGCTACGGCGAGCCGGTGAAGACCGGGCAACGCTATACCGGCGCAGGCCCGGAGTCTATGCGGTACTTCTGCGAGGCGACGCGCATCCTTGCACGCATCAGGCCGAGCCGGTGCCCGAGTTCCAGCTGCCCGGCGGCGGCATCGACCGGGGCGAGCAGCCGATCGCGGCGCTGCACCGGGAAGTCTATGAGGAAACCGGCTGGAAGATCGACGTCACGCGTCGGGTCGGCGCGTTCCGGCGATTCACCTACATGCCGGAATACGACCTTTGGGCCGAAAAGCTGTGCACGATCTACCTCGCCCGCCCGATCCTGCGGCTTGGACCGCCGAGCGAGGCCGGCCATACGGCGGTCTGGCTGCCGGTCGAGGAAGCCGTGCTGCGGCTTGGGCAATGAGGGCGACCGGGCCATGCTGGCCGCGCGGTCTTGCGGCCGCGATAGTCGAACATCACGCCCGAGACATCATCGGGAAAGTCGGTGCCGCCCTGTGCGCGTGAAGATCCCAGACCAGCGCTTCCAGCAGGTCCGGGCTGGTCAGTTCGGCGTTGCGCGCGAGAATGCGCCGCCAGACCCTCTTCGCCCAAATCGAGCCCCTCAGGGTCGGCACATTCGGTGACGCCGTCGGACACCAGAAACAGCCGGTCGCCCGGAAGCAGCCGCGCCAGTCGGTCCGGTTCATAGCTCGCGCCATCGATCAGCCCGATCGGCAAGCCGCCCTCGCCCAGCTGCAACTCGATCGCGCCGTCGGCGCGCAGGAGGCGGGATGCGGATGGCCCGCCTGCACGAGCTGAGCCTGCCCGTCTCCAGGTCGATCTCCGCATAGGCCATGGTGAAATACTGATCGACCTGCATGTCGTCGAGCATCATGCGGTTGAAGCGTACGGCGACCTCAGTTCGGGCGGCAACGCATCGTTGCCTGCCGTCGGCCGTTGCGGAAGGCGAGGTTCTGGTCGGGTGACGAGCCGGACAGAAGACCCGCGAGCCGCGCCGTCATCATCGCCGAGGCGACGCCGTGGCCGGACACGTCGATGGCAAAGACGACGATCCGGCGCGTCATCGACGCGGAAGCTGCCGACCAGATCGCCGCCGACATGGCCCGAGGGCCTGCAGCAGGATCGAGGCGACACCCTTGCCCGCAAATCCGTATCCGGTCGCGCATCAGCGATCTGCTGCAGCTTGCGCGCCTCGATCAGATCGCGGTCGAGCGAATCATAGAGCGCCTGCAGCTCGTCCAGCGTTGTGCGCGACGAGCATGTTCTTGGCGACAAGTTCGTGCTGCATCGCAAGGATCCGTTCCCCCGCCCGCAGCCGGGCGCGCAATTCTTCGTGGTTCGACCGGCTTGGACGAGGAAATCATCCGCCCCGCCTTCAAGCCCGTCGGCGATTTCGGTCTTTTCGGACTTCGAGGTCAGCAGGATGAAGTAGCCATAGATTCTCGCCGGATCGCCCGGACGGCCCGGCAGAAGTCCAGCCCGGTCATGCCCGGCATCATCCAGTCGCTGAGCACGATGTCGAAGTCGTGCGCCGGCACAGGACAAGTGCCGCCTCGCCCGACGCGCTTTCGCTGACCCGGTAGCCCCAGCGCATCAGCGACAGCGCGAGCACCTGGCGCTGGGCCGGGCTGTCATCGACGACCAGCACGTGCGTGCGCGACCCGTTGGGGCGCGGCCGTTTCGGCGGCGTCGTATCCGGCTCTCACTTTGCATGGCCTCGCCCCTCGTCCTGTCCGAGCACTCGCCGAGCGGGCTTAACGAGACGATGAAGCCTAAAATTCCCGACGATTGGTCCAGGCTTACCCGGCTTAAGCGTGGTCCGGGCAATCAGGTCGTGGTGGGTGACGGGCGTGCCGGGGATACGGAGGGTGAAATGATTGACTGGGAACGGGTTGAGCATTGCGAACCGAAATCGGCCTGACGATTTTGCCGAGGTGGTCGAGATGTTCCTGGAAGAGGCTGACGAGGTGGCCGGCCGTTTGCGCGGGGCCGCCCCGACCGACGTGGAGGCAGAGTTGCATTTTCTGAAGGGCAGTGCGCTGAACCTGGGCTTTGCGAGCTTGCAGCCATCTGTGCAAGCGAGGGCGAGAAGGCGGCGCTGGGGCGCGTCGCGGTCGATCGGCCGCAGTGGCGGCGATCTACCGCGGCGACGCGCGCTGCTCGAGGCGGGCCGCTGCGCGACGAGTCGGCTGCCTGAGCCGTCAGATCAGGAATTCGGCCAGCGTCTCGTCCGCGGTGATGTCGCGGTAGGCAAGACCCGCCGCATCCATCCGGTCGATAAACTGGCGAAAGCTCGTCGGCCGCCTTCGTTTCGATCCCGATCAGGACCGAACCGAAGTTGCGCGCCGATTTCTTCAGGTATTCGAAACGGGCGATGTCGTCGTCCGGACCCAGCAGGTCTCAGAAACTCGCGCAAGGCACCGGGCCGCTGCGGCATACGCAGGATGAAGTACTTCTTCAGGCCAGCATAGCGCTGGGCGCGTTCCTTGACCTCTGGCAGGCGTTCGAAATCGAAGTTTCCGCCCGAGGTGACGCAGACCACCGTCTTGCCGCGGATCTGTCTCGGCCAGTTCGTGGCAAGACATCGACGGCCAGAGCGCCCGCCGGTTCCAGCACGATGCCTTCGACGTTCAGCATCTCAAGCATCGTCACGCAGATCCGATCCTCGGGCGCGAGCAGCACGTCGTCGCGGTCTGACCCATGACAGCCTGTCATAATTCGTTCGCACCGATGCGGGCCACCGCCGCACCATCGACAAAGCTGTTCACCGCGGCAAGGCGTCGACTGGGCCGCCTGCCGCCAGTGCGGCGGTCAGACTGGCCCCGCCCGTGGTTCGACAAAGCGGAAATCCGGTCTCGGGCGCGGTTTCGCGCAGATAGCCGGTCACACCCGAGGCAAGGCCGCCGCCGCCGACCGGCAGGATCACCAGATCGGGCGCGCGCCCCAGCTGGTCAAGCATCTCGACCGCGACGCTGGCCTGCCCTTCGATCACGTCGGGGTCGTCGAAGGGCGACAGGAAATGCGCCCCTTGTCGGTGCAGAACGCCTGGGACGCGGCAAGCGTCTGGTCGAAGTAGTCGCCAGTCAGAATGATCTCGACCTGCATCGCCGCCAAAGATGCGGGTCTTGTCGATCTTCTGCTGCGGCGTCGTCACCGGCATGAAGATCGTTCCATGCACGCCGAAATGGCGACAGGCATAGGCGACGCCCTGCGCGTGATTGCCGGCACTGGCGCAAACGAACTAGCCTTTGTTCGGGTCGGCGTCGCCGCACCTTGCGCATCGCATTGAACGCGCCGCGAAGCTTGTAGCTGCGCACCGGGCTCAGGTCTTCGCGCTTCAGCCAGATGTCGGCATCGTGGATCTGGCTGAGGTGATCATTGCGCTGCAGCGGCGTCTCGGGAAAGAGGTCGCGCAGGGCGCGGGTCGCGGTGCGGGCAGATCTGGGTGAATTCGGTCATCGCTGCGATTAGAGCGCCTGGCTGTCGCAAAGACAAGTCTTGGCGACGGCGACCTTGCTGCGACCCCGAGAACTCACTTACCCGCGGGACCGAGTTCAGACCCGCACCCCGAAGAGGCCCCCATGTCTGCAGCCGAAGAAAGTCGTCCTTGCCTATTCGGGCGGTCTCGACACCTCGATCATCCTGAAGTGGTTGCAGACCGAATACGGCTGCGAGGTGGTGACCTTTACCGCCGACCTGGGTCAGGGCGAAGAGCTGGAGCCGGCGCGCGCGAAGGCGATCCTGCTCGGGATCAAGCCCGAGAACATCCACATCGTCGACGTGCGCGAAGAGTTCGTGCGGGATTTCGTGTTCCCGATGTTCCGGGCGAACGCGCTGTATGAGGGGCTCTATCTGCTGGGCACCTCGATCGCGCGGCCGCTGATTTCGCAGCACCTGGTGCAGGATCGCCGCAGGAAACCGGGGCCGATGCGGTGGCGCATGGGGCGACGGGCAAGGGCAACGATCAGGTGCGGTTCGAGCTGTCGGCGGCCTATGCCCTGAATCCGGCGATCCAGGTGATCGCGCCGTGGCGGAGTGGGATCTGACGAGCCGGACGAAGCTGCTGGAGTTTGCCGAGGCGAACCAGATCCCGATCGCGAAGGACAAGCGCGGCGAGGCGCCGTTCTCGGTAGATGCGAACCTGCTGCACACCTCGTCCGAGGGCAAGGTTCTGGAGAACCCGGCGGACGAGCCACCCGAATACGTCTGCAGCGGACCGTGGATCCCGGAGGAGGCGCCCGATCAGCCCGAGATGGTGGAGATCACCTTCGAGAAAGGCGATGCGGTTGCGATCAACGGCGAGGCGATGTCAGCCCGGCCACGATCCTGACCCGGCTGAACGAGATGGGCGGCCGGCACGGCGTGGGCGGCTCGACCTGGTTGAAAACCGCTTTGTCGGCATGAAGTCGCGCGGCGTCTATGAGACGCCCGGCGGGACCATCCTGCTGGAGGCGCACCGGGGGATCGAGCAGATCACGCTGGACGCGGGCGCGGGCCACCTGAAGGACAGCATCATGCCGCGCTATGCGGAGCTGATCTACAACGGCTTCTGGTTCAGCCCCGAGCGGGAAATGTTGCAGGCCCTGATCGACAAGACGCAGGAGCATGTGACCGGGACGGTGCGGGTTAAGCTGTACAAGGGACGGCAGCGCACCGTGGCGCGCTGGTCGGAACATTCGCTCTACTCCGAAAAGCATGTGACCTTCGAAGAGGACGCGGGCGCCTACGACCAGAAGGACGCGGCCGGATTCATCCGGCTGAACGCGCTGCGCCTGAAACTGATCGCCACGCGGAACGCGCGCGTCAAGGGCTGACGTCTCTTGCGGGTAGCGTCAGCCTGACCGCTGGCTGGCGTTACCCGGATGTCGGCCATCGCACCGAGGCATGCCGGTTTGGCGTCACGCCTTCTGGGCGTAGCTTGCGATGATCTCGATGGCGCGGTCATCCGACAGGATCGGCGGGATCACGGTCAGAAACCGCCCCTCTCCGTCGAGCAGGTAAAGCAGGCTGCCGTGGGCGTAGACGGCGCCGCCCGACGGGTCGTCGAAAACGACGCTGTGGTCGACCGAGAAGGCGCGGTAGACGCGGGCCAGATCGGCCTCCGGGCCGGTCAGGCCCACGAAATCGGGGTGGAACCGCGCGAGCGCCGCAGCCATCGCCGCCGGCGTGTCGCGGGCGGGGTCGACGGTGATCATCACCGGGGTCAGGCCCACACCCTGCTTTGCCAGCCCGGTGGCGATGCCGGCCATCTGCGGCAAGGCGACGGTGCAGATGCTTTCGCAATTTGCGTATCCGAAGAAGACCAGTTGCAGGCGGCCCTGCGGATCGACCTCGGTCCGTGTCTGACCATGCTGGTCGGTCAGCCGGAATGGCCCGCCCAGATCGAAGGGCAGGGGAAGGCCCGCGGGGGCGGGGGCGGTAGCCGCCTCCGCCTTGGCGTGGCCCGCGGCATCGTGGGCAAGCGCGGGCGCGGCCACGAGCGCCAAGACGAGGGCGAGGGCGGATCTCATTCGGCGAGTTCCTTGAGGATGACGGCGTCCTGTTCGAGGCCAAGGCCGAACCAGCCTGTCGCGGCGACATGGGCCGCGATCCGTGGGTCGCGCCGGAACCACGGTTCCTTGCTTTCGGGCAGGTCGGGGTTTCGCGCCGCCCATTCGCGCGTCCATGTGTTCGCCTTTACCCAATCCGTCGCCCCCGCCTCGCGGATCACCTGAAGCTGGTAGACATTCGCGGCACCGATATCGGGATCGGTCAGCATCAGGCCGTCGACCTCGACGGCCTTGCCGCAGAACGGCTGTAAATCCGTCGCGGCACCGGTGAAGATCGGTTGGAAGTTCTTGAGAGGATAGATCAGCGCGTTGTCGGCGTTGCGCAGCAGCGCCAGTTGACGGGTTCCACCGCCGCAATCGGCCGGGCAATCGCCGGCCAGCGTGCAAAGCGGGTCGACCACCGTCGCCTCGAAGCGCGCGGGGCTTTCGGCATAGAGGCTCCAGGACTGGGCCTCGGACCCGGCAGAGAAATCCTGGGCCGCCGCAGGCCCGGCGACGGCAAGGGCGAGAGCGGGAAGAAGGCGGCGGATCATTGCACGCCCTCCGGAATGGCGAAGGGCGGCACCGGGCCATAATCCTCGTGGTTCAGACGGGTGATGCCGTCGTTCGAGACGACCTTTTCCACGACGATGTAGTTCAGCCCGTCGCGGCGGTAGAGCAGGCCATCGGCGGTGATCGTGTCGCTGGCCAGCGACAAGAGCGTGTCGCCGCCGTTGGTGGCGGTATCGCCCTCGATCTTGAGCACCATGTAGACCTGTCCGTCGGGCGCCAGAAGCCCGACCGGGATGCCGCCCGCCGAACACCACATCGCGCAGGTATGATGGGCCGAGCCGACGACGGCATCCGTGCCGCCCATGACGCCCGAGAAATAGCACCATGTGTCGATGAACTCGCCGGTGATGGTGATGCGCTCTCCCTCTTCGGCATGGGCCGACAAGGGCGCGAGAAGCGCGAGGACAAGGGGGACGAGACGAGGTCGCATGGGGAAACCTTCCGTTTGGTCAAATGGCTTTGAGTTGCAGGACGTTTGGTCGCAGTCTATTGGACGACGGCGAGTATTGGCGCGGAATCCGCCGATGTCTTTGCAACTTGTGCTCCGGTCCGGACACGAGGGTGTGACATCGGCGGGCGCGGTGTGGCGGTTCTTCCGGGACCGGCAGGGCGGCCGGGTGGACGCGCGACAACGGGCAACGGTGCGCGATCACCCTTGCGTGAGACGCGTCGGCATGGGTGGACCTCGGGGCGGAGCGCGTCATCCTCTGATCGGGGAGGACCGGACGATGGCAATCATGCGGATAGCGATGATGGTGGCGTTGCTGCTGGCGGGGCCGGGTGCGGCGATGGCAGGCACCAGCACGGCGGTCGTGGCGGGAGGCTGTTTCTGGTGCGTGGAGAGCGATTTCGAGAGCGTGCCGGGGGTGAAGTCTGTCGTATCGGGATTTGCCGGCGGGACGGTGAAAAACCCGACCTACAAGCAGGTCACAAAGGGCGGGACCGGGTATTACGAGGCGGTGAAGATCACCTATGACGACACCAAGCTGAGCTATGCCGAGTTGCTGCGTTTGTTCTTGCGCTCGGTCGATCCGACCGATGCGGGCGGGCAGTTCTGTGACCGGGGCGACAGTTATCGCACGGCCATCTTCGTCTCTGATCCTGCCGAAAAGGCTGCGGCAGAGGCTGCAAAGGCCGACGCCGCAAAGCGGCTTGGCACGCGGATCGCGACGCAGATTTTGCCGGCGGGGCGGTTCTATCCGGCCGAGGATTATCATCAGGACTACTACAAGAGCGACGATCTGATCCTGACGCGGTTCGGACCGCGCACCAAGGCCTCGGCCTACAAGCTATACCGCGAAGCCTGCGGTCGCGATGAACGGGTGAAGGCGCTCTGGGGGCCCGAGGCGGCGTTCACGCAGTGAGCAGGGCGTCGACTTCGGCCGCCGTGGGCATCGCCTGTGCCGCGCCGGCACGGGTGACCTGGATCGCGGCGGCAGCGACCGCGCGGCGCATTGCGCCGTCGCGGGGTAGGCCCGCGTCAAGCGCCGCGGCCAGAGTGCCCGCAAAGCAGTCGCCCGCGCCGGTGGTGTCGATCGCGGTCACGGCGATGGCGGGGACGAAAAGCGGCTCTGCGCCGGGCGAAATCCACTCCGCGCCCCGGGAGCCGAGGGTGACGATACAATCCACCGCGGGCAGCGTGCCAAAACTTTCGCGCAACTCTGCCGCCTCGCCCGCGTTCATCACCAGAAGTGTCGCATCCGACAGAACGGCGCGGACCGCCGCGATCTGAAACGGAGCGGCGGAATAGATCACGCGCAGCCCGCGGTCCCGGGCGAGGCGCGCCGCCGCAGGCTGGGCCGTCGTTTCGTTCTGAAGGAGCAGCGTGTCACCTGAAGCTGCATCGGCCAGCGCCAGCGCGACGCTGTCTGCGGTGGCGGCATGGTTCGCGCCGGCGTAGGTGACGATCACGTTTTCGGCCTGTGGATCGACGTAGATGATGGCATGGCCCGAGGCGATGTCAGCGACGCCGACATGGGCCACCCCGACCCCGAACCCCGCCAGCGCTTCGCGCGCCCAGACGCCTTCGGTGCCGACCGCACCGATATGGTGCACGTCAGCCCCCGCACGGGCCGCGGCGACCGATTGGTTGGCGCCCTTGCCGCCGAGGCCCATCGCGTAGTCCTGCGCGGCGAGGGTCTCGCCCGGCGCAGGCAGGCGGGGCACCCGGTAGACGTGATCGACGTTGATCGAACCGAGATTCCAGATTGTCATGCGATGCCCCCCTTGCGCGGGTTCCGTGATAGCCCCCCGCGCGGGTCGCAGCCAAGGCGGAATTGCCGCTTTCCGCGCCCGGATGGCTTCGCTAGGCTCCGCCCCCAGTGAGGGGGGCCGCGGGTGAGCGACGACAGCGTGACGCCGATGATGGCGCAGTATCTGGAGATCAAGGCGGCCGAATCCGGGCGCGCTGCTGTTCTACCGGATGGGCGACTTCTACGAGATGTTCTTCGAGGATGCGGTCGCGGCATCCGCCGCGCTGGACATCGCGCTGACCAAGCGCGGCAAGCATCTGGGGCAGGACATCGCGATGTGCGGCGTGCCGGTCCATGCTGCCGAGGGCTATCTGCTGACGCTGATCCGCAAGGGGTTCCGCGTGGCGATCGCCGAACAGCTTGAAGACCCGGCGGAGGCGAAGAAGCGTGGTTCCAAATCGGTCGTGCGGCGCGACGTGGTGCGGTCTGGTCACCCCGGGCACGCTGACCGAGGAAAGCCTGCTGGAAGCGCGTCGGCACAACTTCCTGGCGGCCTTTGCCGAGGTGCGCGACGAGGCGGCGCTGGCCTGGGTCGATATCTCGACGGGCGAGTTCCGGGTGATGCCCTGTCCCGCTGGTCCGGCTTGGTCCGGAACTCGCCCGGCTTGCGCCGCGCGAGTTGCTGGTGTAGCGAGGCGCGAGAGGCGGATCTTGGCTGCTGACTGGCACGAAACCGGGGCCGCCGTCACGCCGCTGTCGCGGGCAGTCGTTCGATAGTGCCGCCGGCCGAAAGGCGGCTGTGCGCGCTGTTCGGCGTCGGCAGCCTCGATGCTTTCGGCAGCTTCGACCGGGCCGAGGTTTCGGCGATGGGGGCCTTGTCGACTATCTTCGACTTACCCAGCGCGGGCAAGATGCCGCTGCTGCGCACCGCCGGTGCGCGAAGCCCGTGGGCGGCGTCATGCAGATCGACGCCGCGACGCGGCGCAACCTCGAGATTGACGCAGGCCTTGTCCGGCGGGCGCGAGGGATCGCTGCTGGCGGCGATCGACCGGACGGTGACGGCAGGGCGGCGCGCGGCTTCTGGAGCGGCGGCTTTCGGCGCCGTCGCGCGATCTGTGCGGTGATCCACGCACGGCTGGACGGCGCTGCGGTTTCTGGTGGAGAGCGCCATCGTTGCGCGACCGACCTGCGCGAGGCTTTGCGGCGGGTACCGGATATCGACCGGGCGCTGTCGCGCCTCGCGCTGGACCGGGGCGGACCGCGAGACCTGGCGGCGATCCGGGCCGGGCTGGCGCAGGCCGGGCGGTCGCCACCGGCTCTCGCGATGCGCCGGCGCTGCTGCGCGAGGCGGCGCGGGCACTGGCGGGTCATGAGGCGCTGGTGGCGCTGCTGGAGGCGGCGCTGGTGGCAGAGCCGCCACTTGCTGGCGCGCGATGGCGGCTTTATCGCGCCAGGGTATGACGCCGAACTGGACGAGACGCGGAGCGCTTCGCGACGAGGGGCGCGGCGTCATCGCCGCGATGCAGGCCGAGTATGTCGAGGCCGACCGGGATCGCGCAGCCTGAAGATCAAGCACAACAACGTGCTGGGCTACTTCATCGAGACGACGGCAACCCATGCCGAGCGGATGCTGTCGCCCCGCTGTCCGAGACGTTCATCCACCGCCAGACGACCGCCAATCAGGTGCGCTTCACCACCGTGCCGCTGTCGCGAGATGGAGACGCGGATCCTGAATGCGGGAACGCATGCGCTCGAAATCGAAAAGCGGCTCTATGATGGCCTGAAATCGACATGTTCTGGCTCAGGCCGGCGCCGATCGGGCGGTGCCGCGAGGGCGCTGGCCGAGATCGACCTGGCGGCGGCGCTGGCCGAGCTGGCGGTGGCCGAGAACTGGTGCGAGCCGGTGGTCGACGACAGCCGGGCCTTCGATGTGCAGGGTGGGCGGCACCCGGTGGTGGAACGGGCCTTGCGGCGGCAGGGTGGCGGCCCTTTCGTCGCCAACGATTGCGCGCTGACGCCGGGCGAGACGCCGGCGATCTGGCTGCTGACGGGGCCGAACATGGCGGGCAAGTCGACCTTCCTGCGCCAGAACGCGCTGATCGCGCTTCTGGCGCAGGCGGGCAGCTATCGTGCCGGCGACGCGTGCCGCGTCTGGGGCTTGTCAGCCAGCTTTTCAGCCGGGTCGGTGCGTCGGACGATCTGGCGCGCGGGCGGTCGACCTTCATGGTCGAGATGGTCGAGACGGCGGCGATCCTGAATCAGGCCGACGACCGCGTCGCTGGTGATCCTCGACGAGATCGGGCGCGGCACGGCCACCTACGACGGCCTGTCGATCGCCTGGGCCACGCTGGAGCATCTGCACGAGGTCAACCGCTGCCGTGCGCTGTTCGCCACGCATTACCACGAGATGACGACGCTGGCCGGGAAAGCTGGAGGGGGTCGAGAACGCGACAGTCGCCGTCAAGGAGTGGGAGGGCGACGTGATCTTCCTGCACGAGGTCCGCAAGGGCGCCGCGGACCGGTCCTACGGCGTTCAGGTGGCGCGGCTTGCGGGTCTGCCGGCGGCGGTGATCGAGCGGGCGCGCGTGGTGCTCGAGGCGCTGGAGAAGGGCGACAGGCAGGGCGGCGCGCGGCCCGACGACTGATCGACGACCTGCCGCTGTTCCGGGCGGCCCCCGCGGCGGCCCCGCGCGCCGCGCCCAAGGTCTCGGCGGTGGAAGCCACGCTCCGGGCGGTGCATCCCGACGAGCTGACGCCGATGGAGGCACTGCGTCTGGTCTACGACCTGCGAGGGTTGCTGGACGAGTGAGCGCGGCCCGAATACGAAAAACCCCGCCCATGGCGGGCGGGGTTTTCGGGAAAACGACCTTGTGTTGGGGCCCTCGGGCCCGTCAGGCGTGGCGCTTGTCGCCCTTCACGTTGGCCCAGATCCGCTTGTTGGTCAGGTAGAGCAACACCGCGAGGATCGACAGGAACACCACGGCGGTGAAGCCCGCCTGCTTGCGCGCCATCATCTTCGGCTCTGCCGTCCACATCAGGAAGGCTGAGACATCCTCGGCCATCGAGGACATCGAGGCATCGTGACCGTCGGCGAACTCGACCAGATCGTCCGAAAGCGGCGGGGGCATGGCGATCCAGCCAGTCGAGAAGGCTGTGTTCTCGTAGAAGATATTGCCGGCTTCTTCCTTTTCCTCGCCGGTATAGCCGGTGAGGATCGAGTAGATGTGCTCGGGTCCGCCGATCCCGCGCAGCAACTGATTGATGCCGGTGCCGTAGGGGCCATGGAAGCCGGCCCGGGCCTTGGCCATCAGGCTGAGGTCGGGCGCGGTTTCCATCCCCGATTTGGGGAAGTGGTCGTTGGGCGTGCGTGGCCGGGTGTCGTCCAGCGCCGGGTCGAAGATGTCGAACTGTGCGGCATAGGCGCGGACCTGATCCTCGGGCAACTGGGGGCCGCCCGCATTCCGAAAGGCTGCGGATCGGCACATGCTTGAGCCCGTGGCACGCCGAACAGACTTCGGTGTAGACCTGAAGACCGCGCTGAAGCTGGTTGCGATCGTAGGTGCCGAACGGGCCTTCGAAACTGAAGGCGACATCGGTCGTCTTGGGCTCGTGCGGGCCGGCCGCGAGGGCCGCGCCGCCGCCGAGGAGGGCGGCGGCGATCACGCCGAGGGTGAGGGTGCGGAGCATGATGGGCTTGTCCTTTCTCACTCGGCCGGCTGCGCCGAGGCGTTGCCGCCACGGGCTTCCGGCGCGGCGTAATGCGCGTTGAAGTCGTCCTCGATCGTCGCGGGTTGCGGCAGCGGCTTTTCGATCACGCCCAGCAGCGGCAGGATCACGAGGAAGTAGGCGAACCAGTAGGCCGATGCGATCAGCGAGATCGTGGCGTAGGGTTCCTCCGCCGGCATCGCGCCGCACCACATCAGCACCACGAAGTCGACGCAGAGCAGGGCGAACCACCACTTGAACATCGGGCGGTAGCGGCCCGAACGCACCGAGGACGTGTCGAGCCACGGCGCAAGCGCCATGACCGCGATCGCGCCGAACATCGCGAGCACGCCGAAGAACTTGGCGTCGACGATGCCGAAGGTCAGGAAACCCGCGATCTGGACAATCCAGACATCGGCGGTGAAGGCGCGCAGGATCGCGTAGAACGGCAGGAAGTACCATTCCGGCACGATATGCGCGGGCGTCGCGAGCGGGTTGGCCTGGATGTAGTTGTCCGGATGGCCGAGGTAGTTCGGCATGAAGCCCACGACCGCGAAGAACACCACCAGGATGACCGCGAGCGCGAAGAGATCCTTCATCACGAAATAGGGCCAGAACGGCAGGGTGTCCTTGGCCGCATCCTGCTTCGACGTGCGGCGCACCTCGACCCCGGTGGGGTTGTTGTTGCCGGTGGTGTGGAACGCCCAGATATGCACGGCCACCAGCGCGGCGATCACGAAGGGCAGCAGGTAGTGCAAGCGAGAAGAACCGGTTCAGCGTGGCGTTGTCGACCGCCGGGCCGCCCAGAAGCCAGGTCTGGATCGGCTCGCCGATGCCGGGGATCGCGCCGAACAGGCCGGTGATCACCGTGGCACCCCAGAACGACATCTGACCCCAGGGCAGCACGTAGCCCATGAAGGCGGTGGCCATCATCAGCAGGTAGATCAGCATGCCGATGATCCACGTCACCTCGCGCGGGGCCTTGTAGCTGCCGTAGTAGAGGCCGCGGAAGATGTGCAGGTAGACCGCCACGAAGAACAGCGACGCGCCGTTGGCGTGCAGGTAGCGCAGCATGTAGCCGCCGTTCACGTTGCGCATGATGTGCTCGACGCGGCGAAGGCCAGATCGACATGCGGCGTGTAATGCATCGCCAGAACGATGCCGGTGACGATCTGCAGCGCGAGGCAGAAGGTCAGCACGATGCCCCAGATCCACATCCAGTTCAGGTTCTTGGGCGTGGGGATCATCAGCGTGTCATAGAGCAGCCCGACGATCGGCAGGCGGCGTGTGCAGCCACTTTTCGCCGCTCGACTTGGGCTCGTAATGGTCGTGCGGAATTCCGGCCATGATTCTGTCCTTACCCGAGCTTGATGGTGGTTTCGTCGGTGAACGCCGCAACCGGCACCGGCAGGTTGCGCGGCGCGGGCCGCTTGCGGATGCGCCCGGCGGTGTCGTAGTGCGAGCCGTGGCAAGGGCAGAACCAGCCGCCGAAATCGCCGGCGCCATCGCCCAGCGGCACGCAGCCCAGATGGGTGCAGACACCCATCATCACCAGCCATTCGCCGGCCTCGTCGAGCGTGCGGTTCTGCGTCCGAGGCGTCGGCGGCCGGATCGAGGTTGGCGTTCTCGGCCAGGGTATCCACCAGGTCGACCAGCGGGACGGCGCGGGCCGGCCTCGATCTCGTCGGGGGTGCGGCGGCGGATGAACACCGGCTTGCCGCGCCACTTCACCGTCAGCTGCGTGCCTTCCTCGACCGCGCTCACGTCCACGAAGATCGAGGACAGGCCGCGCACATCGGCCGACGGGTTCATCTGGTTGATCAGCGGCCAGACCGCGGCGCCGGTGGCGACCGCGCCGGCCCCGGCGGTGGCATAGAACAGGAAATCCCGGCGGGTGCCTGTGGTGTCGTCTGCGTGGGACACGAGAACTTCTCCCTTGGATGGCGCGCCGGCGCGCGCCCATGACCTGAGCGGGCGGCAGTCGCCCGCAGCCCTATGCGGCGGGTTTTAGTGTGCGCGGGCGCGCCCGTCCAGCGGACAAAGACGCGCAGATCGCCGCAGAGGAACGCTTTTTCACGATTTTCGGCATACCGGACAGTGGTTTCAGGGTGCCAACCCTGCGATTTCGGCGGTGAGCCGCAGGGCGAAGGCTGCGAACATCAACCCGGCTAGGCCCGACAGCATCCAGCCCGCGCGCAGGTAGAGCCGGGCCGCAGGTGGGGTAGAAAACACGAGCGCGTAGAGCACATGCAGGCCGGTCGCGATCAGGCTTGCGCCGAGGCACAGAAGGGCTATGTCGCGCGGCCCGGCGCGTGCCACGGGAAAGAAGGCGAGAATGGCAAGCCAGCTTGTCAGCGCCTTGGGGTTCAGCAGGTTCACGACGAGCGAACGGCGAAAGGCAAGCGCAAGCCCGAGCCCTGCAACCCCGCCAGGCGGCGCCGGCCGCCCCCGCATCCCCGCCCAGGCGGCGCGCAGGTAGCGGCTTGCGAACCAGCCGAGCAGCAGCGCGGCACAAAGCGTGAGGACCGCCTGCGCACCCGGCACCGCCGCGAAGAGCGCGGCCATGCCGAGCGACATGGCAAGACACCACAGTGCCACGCCAAGGCCCACGGCCGCCGCGGCGGCCAGACCCGCGTCGCGCCCGGAACCCATCGCGCTTGCGATGGTGTTGAGCACGTTCGGTCCGGGCGAGGCGATGTTCACGGCGAGAAACGCCCAGACCGGAACGAACTGGGCCAGCGGCAAGGTCATCTCGACGTCAGGCGGGCGGGCGCGTGGCCAGCATCGAGGGTCGGGCGGCAAAGGCCGCGTCCCAGGCCGCAAGGCCATCGCGGCCATCGCGCCAGTCGCGGTCGGCATGGCGGAAATCGAGGTATCCGAGCGCCGAGCCCACGGCGATCTGGCCGATGTCGAGCGGGCCGTTCAGGTGACTGAGCCAGCGCGTCTCGATCGCGTCGAGCGCGCGCGACACCTTGGCCCACTGACCCTCGACCCATTCCGGCATCCGGCGGTCTTCGGGGCGCACCCGCCATTCGTAGACCATCAGCACCGCCGCATCGAGGATACCGTCGGCCGTTGCCTCGAGCGTCAGTGCATCCCAGAGCCGCGGCCCCTCGGGATAGAGCTTGCCGCCCGCCAGCGAATCGAGAAACCGGCAGATCACCCGGCTGTCGTAAAGCGCGGGGCCATCGCCACGTTCCAGCGCGGGGATCTTTCCCAGCGGATTGAGGGCGACCGGCATCTGGCCGGCATCCACCGGCGTTCCGGCGGCCGGAACGAGCACGACATCGCCGAGCTGGCCGGTTTCGTGCAGGACGACCATGACCTTGCGGACAAACGGCGAGGTGGGCGAATGATAAAGGCGCATGGTCGATCTCCGCTGTTGCGCGGCGATGCTAGGCGCGAGGTGCGGTTCTGTCCATGCTCAGCCGGGCAGGCGCATGAGGCGGGCAAGCGCGGTGGACGGCGGCTCGCCCCCATGGGCCGCGAGTGCCGCCGCGGCGGCGCGCCGGGCCTCGGGTGGCTTGTTCTGGTTCAACTTCCACGTCCCCTCGATGCCGCTGATCGTCAGGCGGAACGGCAGGATCATCCGCATCATCCTTTCCATCAGGCCATCAGCCATCTTGGATGACAGCCAGGGGCGCTTGGGAAGAAGCTCGGCCTCGAATCGGGCGGCAAGGGCATCTGCATGGTCGCGCAGGGCATCGGAGGGAAGCGGGTCGAGCCGGCCGCGCAGATGGACGGCCACATAGTTCCACGTCGGCACCTGGTCGGGGATGCCGTACCAGTCGGGCGAGACGTAGGCATCGGGGCCCGACACCGCGAGCAAGGCGGGTGCCGGCAGACCGGCTCGGGCGATCGGGTTCGAGCGGGCAAGGTGCAGATCGGCCGTGGTCCCGTCCTGCGAGATCAGAAACGGAATATGCGCGGCCAACGGCCCATCCGCCCCGTTGACCGACAGGATGCCAAAACCGCGCGCGCGGGCAAAGTCGAGATTCGAATCACCGGGTGTCTGGCGAAAGGCCGGATTGGGATGCATCTGCGCGCTCTGCCGATGAAGAAGAAAGGCCGCCAGGGTTTCCCCCGGCGGCCCGTCCAAGTGATCCGTCTTGCCGAAACCTCAGCCCTGGCGGGCCTTGAAGCGTTTCTGCGTCTTGTTGATCACATAGACGCGGCCCTTGCGGCGCACGACCTGGCAATCGCGATGACGCGTCTTCAGCGAGCGGAGCGAGTTCGCAACCTTCATCGTACTTCTCCTTCTTCGCGGCGCGTCCGCGCCTTGAAAACAACGTGCCGCCCTTCCCGATGGCCGGGCGGGGCGGCGGAACTGGTGGGCGGTACTGGGATCGAACCAGTGGCCACTACGATGTCAACGTAGTGCTCTACCGCTGAGCTAACCGCCCACTCCGATCGGACCGCCCATCCTTCGGTGGGGTATGCCCCAAAAGAAAAGGACGCGGGGCGGAACCGCGTCGGTTCGGGGGTCTATAAAAGGATCGTCTGGGCTGTTCAAGAGGTTTTGGAAGCGCGCGAAATGAGGCTATACCTGTCGGTCAAGGAGTTTACATGACCTCAGCCGCTTTCAGCCTGCTGCGTCCGGACCGGCGTTCTTCGCCGGTGATCTTTTCCTCGCCGCACAGCGGGCGCGACTATCCGGCATCGCTCTTGGCTGCGGTCGGCGCTCGACCGGCACGCGATTCGATCGTCGGAGGATGCATTTGTCGACGAGTTGTTCGAGGCGGCCCCGGCACAGGGCGCTCCTCTGATCGCGGCGCGGGCGCCGCGTGCCTACATCGACCTCAACCGCGCGGTGGACGAGCTTGACCCCGCCTTGATCGACGGGGTGGCCCGGACGCCGCACAACCCGCGCGTCAATTCGGGGCTGGGTGTGATCCCCCGGGTCGTCGCCAACGGCCGGGCGATCTATCGCGGCAAGATCGGACTGCGCGAGGCCCAGGCGCGGATCGACCGGCTCTGGCATCCCTATCACGACGCGCTGCGTGCGCTGATCGACGAAAGCCTGTTGCAGTTCGGGCAAGCGGTGCTGATCGATTGCCACTCGATGCCGCACGAAGCGATCGAGGCGCATGCGCGCCCCGGTCATCCGCGGCCCGAGGTCGTGCTGGGCGACCGTTTCGGGGCTGCGGCGGGGCGTGACATCGTGGACGGGGTAGAGGCCGCCTTTCTGGGGCGCGGGCCTGCGTGTCGCGCGCAACGCGCCCTTTGCCGGTGCCTACATCGCGCAGGCCTATGGCCGGCCCTCGCGCGGGCAGCATGTGGTGCAGATCGAGATCGACCGGTCACTCTACATGGATGAAGGGCGGATCCGGCGGCGCGATGACTTCGCGGCGTTCCAGGCCCTGATGACGGGCGTGGTCGCACAGATCGTCGGCATCGGCGGACACCGGATGCCGCTGGCCGCCGAGTAGCCGTTCCGCCGGAGGTTGACGCAGCGGCAGTTCGGGGCCTAGCCTTCGGCTTCGCCAGCTCCCGGGAGGCCACAATGCACATGTTCGTTTTCGCCGCAGCCGTGATTCTGTCATCGCCCGTCTGGGCCGAGGATCGCTGGATGACACTTCCGCGCCCGATGCCGATGCCGGCGCCGGTTTCGACGGGGATGGCGCCGGTGAACGGAATCGAGATGTATTACGCCACCTACGGGGCCGGCGAACCGGTGCTGCTGATCCATGGCGGGCTTGGCAACGCCGACATCTGGTCGGCACAGGTGGCCGACCTGATGAAGGATCACCTTGTCATCGTGGCCGACAGCCGCGGGCATGGGCGCTCGACCCGCACGCAAGAGCCTTTCGGATATGATCTGATGGCCTCGGACTATCTTGCGCTTCTCGACTACCTGAAGATCGACAAGGTGGATCTGGTCGGCTGGTCGGACGGCGGCATCATCGGCATCGATATCGCCATGAGCCACCCCGAACGGCTGGACCATCTCTTCGCCCAGGCCGCGAACATCACGACCGACGGGGTGGATCCTTCGGTGGCCGAGGACAAGGTGTTTGGCGACTACATCGCCTGGATGGGCGAGGAATATGGAACGATGTCGCCCACACCCGACCAGTTCGATGCCTTTGTCGCCCAGATCTCGGAGATGTGGGCAACCCAGCCGAACTGGTCGGACGAGCAGGTGGCAAGGATCACCGTGCCGACGGCGGTCGTGGCGGGGGAATATGACGAGGCGATCCTCAGGCCGCATACCGAACATATCGCGGCCGTCATTCCGGGATCGACGCTGGTGATCCTGCCGGGGGTGAGCCATTTCGCGATGTTGCAGGCCCCCGAAGAGTATAACGCCGCGGTGCGTGCGCTGATCGACTAGCGCAGGGCGCGGCCCTTGATGATCGCCTCTTTCCCGAAGCGGGCGCGGATCGCGTCGGTCGCGCGTTCGGCGGCCTTGCGGCGATCCGCCCCGGGATCGAGAAGATCGGACATCCGGTCGGCGCCGATGGCCTCGGTCAGATCGCCGAGGCCGACGCCGATCAGCCGGAACGGGCCGGGATCGCGCGCGGCGTCGTAGAGCGCGCGCGCCTCGCGGTAGAGGCGGTCGGCGATCTGGGTGGCGTCGGGCAGGGAGTGGCGCCGTGTCACGATGCGGAAATCTGCCGCGCTTGCAGTTTCAGCGTGACGGTGCGCCCGGCGAGATCCTTGGCCTTGGCGCGGTCGGCGACGCGTTCGGACAGCCGCCAGAGGTGGCCGTCGAGGATGTCGGGGTCGCCGGTATCCTCGTCGAAGGTGGTTTCGTGCGGAAATCGACTTCATCCTTTCATCGCGCGAAACGCGGCGGCGATCCTCGCCCCGCGCAAGATGCCAAAGCCGGTCGCCCATGCTGGCCGAAACGGGCGTTGAGATCGCGCGCGGTCCCAGCGCAGCAGGTCGGCGATGGTGCGGATACCGGCCTGGCGCCAGGGCCGTCTGCCCGGCCTCGCCGACGCCCCAGATGATGCGCACGGGTCTGGGGCGCAGGAAGTCGGCGGTCTCGGCCCGGCCGATCACCGAGAACCCGCGCGGCTTGTCGAGATCGGAGGCAATCTTGGCGAGGAACTTGTTGTGGCGACAGACCGACGGAGCCGGTGATGCCCAGCTCGTCCTCCATCCGCTTCAGACAGGCGGGCGAGCATCAGCGGCGGGGGGCGCGCCGTGCAGCCGCGCGGTGCCGGTAAGATCCAGGAACGCCTCGTCGAGCGACAGCGGTTCGATGGCGGGGGTCAGGTCTTCCATCATCGCGCGGATCTGGCGCGAGACGGCTCGCGTAGACGGACATGCGGGGCTTCACGACCACCGCGCTCGGGGCACAGCTTCAGCGCCTGGAACATCGGCATGGCCGAGCGGACGCCATGGATGCGCGCGATGTAGCAGCAGGTCGAGACGACGCCGCGGGTGCCGCCGCCGACGATCACGGGCTGGTCGCGCAGGGTGGGGTCGTCGCGCTTTTCGACGCTGGCATAGAAGGCGTCGCAATCCATGTGGGCGATGGAAAGGTGTGTCGAGTTCGGGATGGGAGACGATGCGCGGGCCGCGGCAGGACGGGCAGCGCGGGCGCGCTGTCGAAGCGGGTCAGGCAATCGCGGCAGAAGGCGGGCATGGGGGCAGGATAGCAGAGATGTCGCACGGGCGTAACGCTTGCCAAGCGGTTGGAGCCAGGGGTGCAGGCGGGTTTCGTTAGGGATCTCAACCCTTCCGGGCGGCGGGGTGGCCGGGTGCCTGCCGCGGACTGATGCAGGCCGGACTTGCGCACCGATATGCGCATCTGCGGGGGCGGCGCTGGAGATCGAACGAAACCGCCACAAGCGGCGCGCGCTGTTGCGGACGGCGGGGTTCGAGGTGATCTCGGTCCGCGGATCCGGTCACGAACTGTGCCGGGGCGGGCGACTAACCGGTGATCGTGCCGCATCCCAGGAAAGACCTGCGGACGGGCGCGGCACGGGCGATCCTTTGGCCGGCCGATCAAGGGCATGAGCGATGCACCACTACAGTGCCATCGTGCATCGGGAGGGGGCCAGCGCATCTGGCCTGAGTTTGCCCCACCTGCCGGCCTGCCTTGCCGCCGTCGACGACTGGGCTGGCATTCCGGCCGGGGTGCGCGAGGCGCTGGACTTGTGGTTGGAGGACAGGGCGGAACAGCAAGCGCGGACGCTGGGCGAGATGCGGCACCTGCCCGGGATAGGTGCGCGCGGGGTAGGGTGCGTGCTTGCACGCACCGATGATGGAAACGGTCGAGAGGTGGTGCGTGCGAGCACGCACCCTACGGCGAGCCCTCCAGCCATGGCGGGATGAACCCAGCTGCGCGCCATCGGCGAGGCGGCGGAAGCCTGAGACGAGGCCGTAGCGGTGCGGGCCGCGGGCCTTGTCCGGTTGGAAGACCTCGTCAGGCTGGCGCAGGCCGGAGGCGGCGATGGAGGCCCGCAGTTCGGCCAGCTCCTCGGGATCGAGGGCGGTGCGGTCGCGCGGCAGGGCGTGGTCGGCGTCGAGCGGCAGGGTGAGGGTCATGGCGGCGCTTTCCCCGGCGCGCGCACGGGGCGCGCAGGGTAGGCGCGCGCGCAGGTGTTGCGCCGGCGGCGGGGGGCGGGCATGGTGTGCCGGACAGGCCATTGAGGGGGTGTTCAGGTGGGCGTGGAAGAGTTTCTGGGCGGCAATGCCGTTCTGCTGGCGGTCGCCGCCTTCATCATCCTCAGCATCTTCCTGGGCGTGCGGATCGTGCCGCAGAGCGAGAAGCATGTGGTGGAGCGGTTCGGACGGCTTTCGAAAGTGTTGGGGCCGGGGATCAACTTCATCGTGCCGTTCCTCGACCGGGTTGCGCACAAGATCAGCATCCTGGAGCGGCAACTGCCGAACGCAAGCCAGGACGCGATCACCGCCGACAACGTTCTTGTCAAGGTGGAGACGAGCGTCTTCTACCGCATCACCGAGCCGGAAAAGACGGTCTACCGGATCCGCGACGTGGACGGCGCCATCGCCACGACCGTTGCGGGGATCGTGCGCAGCGAGATCGGCAAGCTGGAGCTGGACCAGGTACAGTCGAACCGGGCCGACCTGATCGTGAAGGTGCGCGAGCAGGTGGCGGTGATGGTCGACGACTGGGGGATCGAGGTGACGCGGGCCGAGATCCTGGACGTGAACCTCGACGAGGCGACGCGGGCGGCGATGTTGCAGCAGTTGAACGCCGAGCGCGCGCGCCGGGCACAGGTGACCGAGGCGGAGGGCAAGAAGCGGGCGGTGGAGCTGAACGCAGATGCCGAGCTTTACGCGGCGGAGCAGGAGGCCAAGGCACGGCGCGTGCTGGCCGACGCCGAGGCCTATGCGACGGGCGTGATCGCCGAGGCGATCAAGGAGAACGGGCTGGAGGCGGCACAATACCAGGTGGCCCTGAAGCAGGTGGAGGCACTGACCGCGGTGGGACAGGGCGCAGGCAAGCAGACCATCATCGTGCCGGCGCAGGCGCTCGATGCGTTCGGCGATGCGTTCCGGATGCTCAAGGGGCGCGGGTGAGGGTGCGGACCGGGTTGCTGATGGCGGCGGCCGTGGTTGGGCTGGCGGGGTGCAAGCCGCCGCCGCCAGGCCCGGATGCGAGCCCTGCCGAGGTGGCCGCGGCCTGCGACGCGGGCGATCTGGATGCCTGCGCGAGAGCCGCGCGGCTACGGAGTTCGCAATACGAGGCGGCCATGCTCGTCAACTGACGGGGCAGAGGAAGGATTGGTGCGATGGCGGGCGTGTGGTGGATCTGGGTTGTGGCGGGGTTCGGACTTGCGATCCTCGAGGTGATCCTGCCGGGCTATATCTTTGCCGGGTTCGCGGTGGCGGCGGTGCTGACCGGCGGGCTGATCTGGCTGGGTGTGCTGGGGGCGAACCTGCCGGTGGCGCTGGCGGTATTCGCGCTGGTCTCGCTGGTGGCGTGGGGCGCGCTTCGGGCGCTGTTCGGCAAGAACCTTGGCGAAGTGAAGCGCTGGGACCGGGACATCAACGACAACTGAACAGGCGGCACGCCAGTGGGCGCGCCGCCTGTTTCGAGGGTGCGATCAGGCCGTCTTGCGGCGGCGGAGCGCGCCGAGGCCGCCGAGCGCCCCGAGCAGCAGCAGGCCCGCCGCCGGCACCGGAACGGCCCCGACGGTGACCTTGGCGGTGATCGAGCCGGAGTTGTCGGAGGTGTTGCTGTCCCAGTTATACAGGAACAACTCGCCAGCGCCGGTCGCGTTGCCGACGAAGGCGCTGCCGATCCGGAAGAAGCTTCCGGCGGCGCCGATCTTGCCAACGAGCGTTCCGTAGAGCGTCGTAAGCGTGCCTTGCGTGTAGTTGCCGTAGCAGGCGGTCAGGCCATCGGCATTCGATTCGCGCGTGCAGGGCAGGTTGGAGCCGAGGCTCCAGGTATCGAGGACATTCGCCGTCACCTTGAAGGCCTGTCCGGCACCGAGAACGATGCCGGTTGCAAGCCCGGTGCCGCCGCCGCTGGAATTCAGCGCCGAATCGACGGTTACGGTGGCCGCGCTTGCCGCGCCGGCGGTCAGGCTGGCCGTCAGAAATGTCGCGAGAGCAAAGGTTCTGAGCATTGGTGCTTTTCCTTGAATTTCGGTGTCACACGGACGAGCCGCCCGCGTGGTGGTGGGAAAAGCCGCAAAGCGCGGTGATTTTATGTCGAAAGCACGAGAAATTTGGTTCGCTCGTCCGGGTTCCGAACCAATCGCTTCGGTTCCGCGGGATTGTCCGTGGCGGGCCGACAGCCGGCGCGACCGATGGCCGTCAGCGCGCCTTGGGCAGCGTTTCGGTGATGGCGCGTGCCGCCGCGCGCGGATCGGGGGCGGCCCAGATCGGGCGACCGACGACGATATGGTCGGCCCCGCGCATCAGCGCCTCGGCCGGCGTGGCCGTGCGTTTCTGGTCGCCCTGCGCGACGCCGTCCGGACGGACGCCGGGGGTGACGATGAGCTTGCCCGCCGCCTGCGGCAAGGCGCGGATCAGCGCCGCCTCTTGCGGCGAGGCGATGACGCCCTGCGCCCCGGCCTCCAGCGCGCGGGCGGCGCGTTCCATCGTGATTTCGGCCAGATCGCCCGGGCGGATCAGGTTGGCATCGAGATCGGCGCGGTCGAGCGAGGTGAGGATGGTGACGGCCAGGATCCGGGTGGCGCTGCCGGCAGCACCCTCGGCCGCGGCGCGCACGACTTGCGGATCGCCATGGACGGTGAGGAAGTCGAGGTCATAGCGGGCCAGGCCGCGCACCGCGGCCTCGACCGTCGTGCCGATGTCGAACAGCTTCATGTCGAGGAACACGCGCTTGCCCTGTTCGTGCTTCAACTCGTTGGCGAGGGCGAGACCGCCGCCGGTGAGCATTCCCAGGCCGATCTTGTAGAAGTTCGCGCTATCGCCCAGCCGTGCGACAAGATCGAGGCCGCGGACGACATCGGGCACGTCGAGGGCGACGATCAGACGATCATCTGCGGTCATGGCGTTCTCCTGCATGGGGTGGGGCCTGATGGACCGGGCGGGAAGGGCTGTCAAGCCGAAGCGGCGGTGCTAGGGTTCGCCGAGCAGGCGGGGGGAAGTCGAGATGCTGGTCTGTTTCGATATCGGCGGATCACGGATCAAAGCCGGCCGGGCCCGGGACGGCGGCGGAATGGACCCGCTGGGCGAGGCCCCCACGCCGCGCGAGGATTTCGCGGCCTTTGTCGGGGTCCTGGGGAGTTTCCTGATCGACCGGGCACCGCGCGGGGTGGCGATTTCGATCGCCGGGGTCGTGGACCCCGAGACAGGCCGGATCAAGGTGGCCAATATCCCCTGTCTGGACGGGAGGTCGGTGGCCGTCGAACTGACGGCGGCGCTGGGCCTGCCGGTCTGGGTGTTCAACGATGCAGATTGCTTTGCGCTGGCCGAGGCGCGGGAGGGCGCGGGCCGGGGCCATCGCAACGTGTTCGGCGTGATACTGGGGACCGGGGTCGGCGGCGGACTCGTGATCGACGGACGGATCGTGACAGGTGCGGGGGGCTATGCCGGGGAATGGGGCCACGGCCCGGTGGTGAACGCCGGCGTGGTGCCATGGTTCGCTTGTGGCTGCGGCTTGCGGGGATGCATCGACACCGTTGGCGGGGCGCGCGGGATCGAGCGGTTGCACAGCCATCTTGCCGGCGCGTCCCGGAGTTCGGTCGAGGTGCTGGACCTGTGGCGCGGCGGCGACCGCGCGGCGTCCCGGACGGTGGAGGTCTGGGCGGAACTGGTCAGCGGGCCGCTCGCGATGGTTCTCAACGTGGTCGGCGCATCGGTGGTTCCCGTGGGCGGCGGGCTTTCGCAGGTGGCCGAGTTGATCGCGCTGCTGGATGTGGAGGTGCGCCGACAGGTGTTGCGCGCGGCGCCGGGGCGGCTGCTGCGGGTGGCGGAATTACGCCTTGAGCCGGGCCTCGTGGGGGCGGCGGCGGCCGGATATGCGGAAATGGCGCGTGTCTGAGGTGAAGCTTGAGGTCTGCGTCGATTGCGTTGCAGGGCTTGCTGCGGCGCTGGCGGGCGGCGCGGACCGGATCGAATTATGCGCGGCACTGGAGGTGGGGGGGCTGACGCCCTCAACCGGGCTGATGCGGGCGGCGGCCGGGTGCGGCGTGCCGGTCTTCGCGATGATCCGGCCACATGCGGGCGGCTTTGTGTTTGGCGACGCGGATGTGGCCGTCATGCGGGCGGATATCGCGGCGGCGCGGGCGGCCGGTATGGCCGGTGTGGTGCTTGGCGCATCGCGCCCGGATGGCCGGCTGGACACGGTGGCGCTGGGCGCCTTGACCGGCGCGGCTGAGGGCCTTGATCTGACGTTGCACCGGGCCTTCGACCTCGTGCCGGAGGTGGCCGAGGCGGTGGCGATCGCGGTGGACCTGGGGTTCGGGCGTATCCTGACATCCGGCGGGGCGGCCGCGGCGGGCAACGGGATCGCGCGGCTGGCCGAGACGTTCGTTCAGGCGCGTGACCGGATTTCGGTGATGCCGGGGGGCGGGATTTCGGCTGAGAGCGTTCAGGCGCTGCGCGGCCTGCCATTGCGTGAGGTGCATGCCTCGTGTTCGGTGGCGGGCGATGTGGCGCCACTCGGGTTCGGGGCGCCCCGCGTGACAAGCGCCGCGCGCGTGCGGGCATTGAAGATTGCGCTCGCGGACCTGGCGGGGGCCGGGCGCTGAGCTTTGGGGGGAACGGGTGCAGAGCGACATGGCGGTCGAGAGGGCGGGACGGCGGTCTGTCAGTTCCCGGCCCATGACAAGGGGGCGATCCTGTTCGCGACGCCCGAGTGGCCGGCCGCTTGCGAAACGGGCGGGGCGGGGTGCGAAATTGGCGGTGATCGGGACCGCGAGGCGCTCTTTTATGGTGATGTGGCCGCCGCGGCCGTGCGGCGGTTGCATCCGGGATGCGGCGAGCACGCCCGCGCTGGTGAAGCAGGCGGCGGCAAGGCGTTCGGTGCGCCGCCCGATCCGGGCGGAGGTGCGGACACTGAGGCTTGCGGTGGGGTCGCCGGCCCGCCCTCTGACGCCGAGGGCAGGTTGAGTGCCGAGTTTCCTTGAGATCCACGACCTGCGTTCCGGTCGATCGCATCTTGTGCTCGCGACCGACCGGCTGATCGAGGCGCCGAACTGGCATCGCGACGGCTGGCTTCTGGTGAATGCCGAGGGCCGGTTGTGGCGCGTGCCGCCGGAGCGGCCGGAGTTGCTCGCGATCGACACCGGCACGCTTGTGCGATGCAACAACGACCACGGGTTTTCGCCGGACGGCGCGACGGTCTTTCTGTCGTCGCACACGGCGCGCGGCGCAGAGATCTTCGCGATGCCGGTGGTGGGGGGCGTGCCGCCGGTGGCGGTGACGCAGGCCGCGCCGAGCTGGTGGCACGGGATATCGCCTGACGGGACGCGGATCGTGTTTGCAGGCGCGCGCGATGGGCGGCGCGTGGTGGACCTGTGGTCTTGTCCTGCAACAGGTGGCGAGGAGCGGCGGCTTACGTTCGGCGAAGGGCACTCGGACGGGCCGGAGTTCGCCGCTGACGGCGCGTCGGTGTGGTACAATTGCGACCGTTCGGGCTGGGCGCAGATCTGGCGGATGCAGCCGGATGGCCGGGAACATGAACAGGCGTTCGCAGACCGCTTCGTGAACTGGTTTCCCCATCCCTCGCCGGATGGCCGGCACCTGCTGTACCTGGCCTATCCGGAGGGGACCGTGGGGCATCCGCGCGAGCTTGACGTGGCGCTGGTGCTGGCCGATGCGGATGGCGGGAACCGTCGGGTGGTGGCCGAGTTCCGGGGCGGCCAGGGCACGATGAACGTGCCGAACTGGGCGCCCGACGGGTCGGCCTTTGCCTATGTGCGCTACGGGCCGCTGCGCTGAGGCATGGCGCGGGGCCGCACTAGGGCGCGTGAAGCGGCAGCGCGTCGATAAGCGCCTCGATCCGGGCCAGTTCCCCGGCGTAGGCGGGGCTGTCGATGGTGCCGTAAAGCTCGGTGAAGGTGGTGTCGCGCATCCGGGGCGGGAGGCTCGCGAGATCGGGGATCAGATCGGTTTCGGCCCCGATGCGCCCGATCAGCGCTGGCCAGCCCTCGGGCGGTGTCGCCATGAACAGGTTGGAGAACCGGACGCCCGAGTTGTTGGCCGCGATGTCGGAGAAGTCGAAACCCGATCCGCCCTTGAGGGAATTGTTCAACTCCTTGAACTCGCCCAGCGACACCGCGACACCCCGGTTGCTCGCGGCCTTCAGGGTGGCGGCGGTGACGAAGTGCTGTCGGCTGTCGGTGCGCCCGGCAAGGGTCAGATCGCCGCATTCCGCCTGCCAGATCCGGTGATCTGGCGTCTCGTCCCCCGCGAGCTTGCCGATGATCGGGCCGAGAACCCGACCGACGCAGACCCGGGTCAGCGCGAACATCGCGGCGGTATAGGCGTTGGGCAGGGTTTCGGGGCTGCTTCCGTCAAGCGCCATGCGGAGCGTGAATGTCAGGTAGGGCAGGAAACTGCCCTGCGTGGGCAGGACGCCCGCATCCATCGCCTCGCGGATGCGGACATAGGCGGTGTCGATCTGGGCGAGCGTGGGCATCCTGTCGTCGCGCAGCGCGCTGAAGAGGCCCTGCATCACCTCGCCTTGCGCTGCGTCGTCGATCTGGAGCGTGAAGGTCACCCGATCGCCGGTGATCCGCATCGCGGAGGCCGCCGTGACGATCTTGTCGCCCGCGCGGTTGCCGAGCACGACGTTCGCCGCGATGCGCGCGGCGCCAAGGGCGATGCGCGGGTTCACCATGTGGCCGCCGACCTCGACCGTGTCGAGCGCGAAGGCCCCGTCGAAGGCGGGGATCGTGCCCCCGAGGTTGAGCCACCGGCTGCCCCCGATCCAGGGAACGGGGACGGACGCCTGCATGACGACGGCCTGATCCTCGATCCGGGCGGTTGCGCGCAGGCCCGGCAGGACACGCGCGCCGAGGCGGAGCGTGGCGCGCAGCGTGTCGAGAGGCACGGTGACGCGCGACTGCTCCGGGGTGGTGGCATCGGCGGTCTTGCGGACCTCTGCGACGAAATCGCGGGTCGCCCTGACATCCTTGGGCGAGGGCGCCGGCATTTTCGCGACGGAGGGGTCGTGCTGGAGGAACGCCGCGCCAAGGCCCAGACCGGCGAGCGCCACAAGCAGGACGAGGACGACGAGGGTTCGCAGGAGCCTGCGCATCGGATGCTTTCGCGGTTTGACCGGCACCCGAGTCTAGGTGCGGAGGTCGGCGAATGTCCAGCCGGACCGGGCTGCGGAAAACGGCGCCGCGTGCAATGGCTTCTTGTCTCGGGCGGGCGGGGTGGACAAGATCGGATGGGGCGCGGCGGGGTGCGAATCCTGTGTGCGCAGAGCTTGCAGAACAGGGAGAGACAGCATGGCCGTAACCGCGAAGGATCTGCTGGATGCCGCCAACGCCGCCGTGCCGCGCATAGATGCCGCAAAGGCGCAGGAGATGATGGCCCGGGGGGCGCTGTTGCTGGACGTGCGCGACACGCCGGAACTTGAGAAGATGGGGCGCGCCGTGGGGTCGCACCACATCTCGCGCGGGATGCTGGAGTTTCGCGCCGACCCGGCGACACCCTATCACGACCCCGAATTGCGCAAGGATCGCCCGGTAATCCTGCATTGCGCGAGTGGCGGTCGTTCGGCACTGGCGGGCAAGCTGCTCAAGGACATGGGGTATCAGGAGGTCTACAACCTCGGCGGGTTCAAGGACTGGGTCGAGGCGGGCGCGCCTGTCGAGGAGCCGACCGACGCGGGCATGTAGGCCGGCGGGGGCCGCGCGCCCAATCGGGAAAATCACCGTGCGGCCGCTGTGACAATCTTGCAGCAGGCCGCAGCGCGCCCCATCTGAGGTTCGAGGCCGGTGGGGCGTGCCTTTGGAGGGCGCCCGGTATCCGGTGCTTTTGCAAAGGAGAATGCCGATGAACCTGGAAAAGTTCACGGAACGGTCGCGCGGGTTCCTTCAGGCGGCGCAGACCATCGCAATCCGGGAGAACCATCAGAGGCTTGCGCCCGAACACCTGCTCAAGGCGCTGATGGATGACGATCAGGGGCTTGCGAGCAACCTGATCCGCCGCGCGGGCGGCGCCCCCGAGCGCGTCGTCGAGGCCACCGATCTCGCGATCGGCAAATTGCCGCGCGTGACCGGCGATGCCCAGCCGATGACCGATCCGGCGCTTGTCCGGGTTCTGGACGAGGCCGAAAAGATCGCCGGCAAGGCGGGTGACAGTTTCGTGCCTGTCGAACGGATCCTGATGGCGCTGTGCATGGTGCCGGGCAAGGCCAAGGAGGCGCTGGATGCGGGCGCGGTAAGCGCGCAGAACCTGAATGCCGCGATCAACGACATCCGCAAGGGGCGCACGGCGGATTCCGCCAGTGCCGAGGAAGGCTATGACGCGCTGAAGAAATACGCGCGCGACCTGACCGAGGCTGCCGAACAGGGCAAGATCGACCCGATCATCGGGCGCGACGAGGAGATCCGCCGCGCGATGCAGGTGCTGTCGCGGCGCACGAAGAACAACCCGGTGCTGATCGGCGAGCCCGGCGTCGGCAAGACCGCGATCGCGGAGGGTCTTGCCCTGCGCATCGTCGACGGCGACGTGCCCGAGAGCCTGCGCAACAAGCGGCTGATGGCGCTGGACATGGGCGCGCTGATTGCGGGCGCGAAGTATCGCGGCGAGTTCGAGGAACGGCTGAAGGCCATCCTGTCGGAGATCTCCGCGGCGGCGGGCGAGATCATCCTGTTCATCGACGAGATGCACACGCTGGTGGGCGCCGGCAAATCCGAAGGCGCGATGGACGCGGCCAACCTGATCAAGCCGGCGCTGGCGCGGGGCGAGTTGCACTGCATCGGGGCCACGACGCTGGATGAATACCGCAAGTATGTGGAAAAGGACGCGGCCCTGGCGCGGCGGTTCCAGCCGGTGATGGTCGAGGAGCCGACGGTCGAGGATACGATCAGCATCCTGCGCGGCATCAAGGAAAAATACGAACTGCACCACGGCGTGCGGATCAGCGACTCGGCGCTGGTGGCGGCGGCGACGCTGAGCCATCGCTACATCACCGACCGGTTCCTGCCCGACAAGGCCATCGACCTGATGGACGAGGCGGCCAGCCGGCTGCGCATGGAAGTCGACAGCAAGCCCGAGGAACTGGACGCGCTGGACCGCGAGATCCTGCAAAAGCAGATCGAGGCCGAGGCGTTGAAGAAGGAAGACGACGCGGCCAGCAAGGACAGGCTGGAAAAGCTGTCGAAGGAGCTGTCGGAGCTGACGCAGCGCTCTGCCGAGATGACCGCCAAGTGGCAGGACGAGCGTGACAAGCTGGAGGCGGCGCGGGACATCAAGGAGCAGCTTGACCGCGCACGGGCCGAGCTTGACCAGGCCAAGCGCGAGGGCAACCTCGGGCGGGCGGGGGAATTGTCCTACGGCATCATTCCGGGACTGGAAAAGAAGCTGGCCGACGCAGAGGCGCGCGAGGGCGACCTGCTGGTGTCGGAGGCGGTATGGCCGGAGCAGATTGCAGAGGTCGTCGAACGCTGGACCGGCATTCCGACCAGCCGGATGCTGGAGGGCGAGCGCGAGAAACTGCTGCGCATGGAGGAAGAGCTCGGCAAGCGGGTGATCGGCCAGCGGCAGGCGGTGAACGCCGTGTCGAACGCCGTGCGGCGCGCGCGGGCCGGACTGAACGACGAGAACCGCCCGCTCGGCAGTCTTCCTGTTCCTCGGGCCGACCGGTGTTGGCAAGACCGAATTGACCAAGGCCGTGGCGGAATACCTGTTCGACGACGATCAGGCGATGGTGCGGATCGACATGTCCGAGTTCATGGAGAAGCATGCGGTCGCCCGGCTGATCGGCGCCCCGCCCGGCTATGTCGGCTATGACGAGGGCGGCGTCCTGACCGAGGCGGTTCGGCGCAGGCCCTATCAGGTGGTCCTGTTCGACGAGGTGGAAAAGGCGCATCCGGATGTGTTCAACGTGCTGTTGCAGGTGCTGGACGACGGCCGGCTGACCGACGGGCAGGGCCGCACGGTCGACTTCAAGCAGACGCTGATCGTGCTGACGTCGAACCTCGGGGCCTAGGCGCTGAGCCAGTTGCCGGACGGCGCCGATCCGGGGCCGGCGCGGGCCGAGGTGATGGAGGCGGTGCGGGCGCACTTCCGGCCCGAATTCCTGAACCGGCTGGACGAGACCGATCATCTTCGACCGGCTGAGTCGCGCAGGACATGGTCGGGATCGTCGACGATCCAGCTTGCGCCGCTGGAAAAGCGCCTGGCCGCGCGCAAGATCATGCTGGACATCGACGAGGGCGCGAAGGCCTGGCTCGCCGACGAGGGCTACGATCCGGTCTATGGCGCGCGGCCGCTCAAGCGGGTGATCCAGCGTGCGCTTGCAGGATCCGCTGGCCGAGATGATCCTGGCCGGCGACGTGATGGACGGGTCGAGCATCGCGATCAGCGCGGGTGCCGACGGGCTGATCATCGGCGACCGGGTCGCGAGTTCGCGGCGCGAGCGGCCGCAGGACGCGGTGGTTCACTGAAGCGAAATGGGGGCGGCTGGTGCCGCCCCCTTTTGCCTGGCTGGCGTGCCGCGAGCGGCGTGGCACCAGTTTGCGCGAAGTGGCCCCGCCGGGAGTGCAGTCCGGGCGGGGCCGTCGACGGCTACTTCGGAAGAAGCACGCGGTCGATGCGGTGGATCACGCCGTTCGAGGCCATGATATCGGCCTGCGTAACGCGGGCGTTGTTCACGCGCACGCCATTGCGGCCATCGACCCGGACTGTCTGGCCCTGGACGGTCGCCACGTCGAGGCGCTGGCCGGCGAGCTGATCCGAAGTCACCGCGCCGGGGACAACGTGATAGGTCAGCACGGCGACAAGCTGGGCCTTGTTTTCCGGCTTGAGCAGGTTTTCCACGGTGCCTGCCGGCAGGGCCGCGAAGGCCTCATTGGTCGGCGCAAACAAGGTGAACGGGCCCGGACCCTGTAGCGTTCCGACCAGATCGGCTGCCGTCACGGCTGCGACGAGGGTGCTGAACTGATCGTTCGAGGCGGCGATCGACACGATGTCGGGCGACTTGGCGACCGGCGTGCAGGCGGTGATCGACAGTGCTACGGCGCCCGCACCGAGGACGCGAAGGAATGTGCGTTTGTTCATCGAGAATTCTCCCTGACTGAAAGAGGGGCGCATGTCGCCATGCGCCCCCGGGGTCTGCCGTCCGATCACATCGGCGGCAGGATGACCGCGTCGATCACATGGATCACGCCGTTCGAGGCCGCGACGTCGGGCGTCGAGATGGCGGCGCCGTTCACCTTCGGCCCGCCGTCGAGCGTAATGGTGATGTCGCTGCCCTGGACTGTCTTGGCCATCATGCCTTCCGACAGGTCGGTCGACATCACCTTGCCGGGAACGACGTGGTAGGTCAGCACGGCCACGAGCTTGTCCTTGTTCTCGGGCTTCAGCAGGTCTTCCACGGTTCCGGCCGGCAGCGCGGCAAAGGCCGCGTCGGTCGGCGCGAACACGGTGAACGGACCTTCGCCCTTGAGCGTGTCGACGAGGCCAGCGGCCTGCACCGCGGCGACGAGCGTGGTGAAGCTGCCGGCGGCGACCGCTGTATCGACGATGTCGGCTTCTTGCGCGAAGGCGGGCGCAGTGAACATGGTGGCGGCGGTCAGTGCAAGAAATGTGCGGCGGATCATTCTGTCTCTCCCGTAAGGTTGTGCCCTTGGATTGGCATGAGGTGAAACGTGCGGGATGCCGCATTGGATGCGTCACACAACCGCGTCAGCGGGGATTGACTGTGCGTGTCTTGAGCCTAAGCCAGGGCTTTTTTCCCGTTCCAGTAAAAATGGTGTGAACTTGGTTTATCTGGCGTGATCCCTGCGCGGCGAGATTTCAGGGCCGTGCCGCAGATGTGAGACGAGTTTCGTTGGAATCCGCGCGGGAATGACACAGGTTGGCCCAAGGGATGCGGGCTATTGCGAAGGAGATGCGAATGCGCAAGACATTCCGGAACGATCTGGGCTGGTCCGACGTGACCCCCAAAGCCATCTGGATGAACCGCCGGCAATTGTTTGCGGGGGCGGGTGCGATGGCACTGGCAGGGCCAGCCGCGGCGGCGATCGAAACGGTGCCGAGCGAGTATTCCACTGATCTCGCCCCGACGAGCCTGGAAGACATCACGAGCTACAACAACTTCTACGAGTTCGGTTGGGACAAGAGCGATCCGGCCCGCCACGCCGGCGCCCTGAAGACCGAGCCCTGGTCGATCGAGATCGGCGGGCTGGTCGACAAGCCGGGCAGCTACGCGCTGGACGATATCCTCGCGGGCGCGACGCTCGAGGAGCGTATCTACAGATTTCGCTGTGTCGAGGCCTGGGCGATGGTCGTGCCCTGGGTGGGGTTCGAGCTTGCGACGCTGCTGAACCGGGTGGGCGTGCAGCCGGGAGCGAAATTCGTGGCCTTCGAGACGCTGCTGCGCCCCGAGGAGATGCCCGGGCAGGCCAGTGGCGGGGGGATCGACTGGCCCTATCGCGAGGGGCTTCGGATCGACGAGGCGATGCATCCTCTGACCATCCTTGCGACCGGGCTTTACGGTGAACCGATGCCGAACCAGAACGGCGCCCCGATCCGGCTTGTCGTGCCATGGAAATACGGATTCAAGTCGATCAAGAGCATCGTGAAGATAACGCTGACCGAGGACATGCCACCGACCACCTGGAACATGCTCCAGCCGAACGAATACGGCTTTTACTCCAACGTGAACCCGGAGGTGGACCATCCGCGTTGGAGCCAGGCGAGCGAGCGGATCGTGGGCGGCGGATTGTTCGCCGGCCGGCAGGATACCCTGATGTTCAATGGCTACGCCGATCAGGTGGCGGAGCTCTATGCCGGGATGGACCTGGCGAAAGACTACTGATGGATCTGGCCGGGCCGGTGAATGGTGCGCTGCGCCGTGTGCCGCCCTGGGCGGTCTATGCCCTGCTGTCGTTGCCGCTGCTGTCGCTCGTCTGGGATATCGTGACCAATGGGCTTGGGCCCGATCCGGTCAAGACGCTGGAGCGTTCGCTGGGCGAAACGGCGCTGCAACTGATCGTGGCGGGCCTGGCCGTGACGCCTCTGCGCCGGATCGCCGGGGTGAACCTGATCCGGTTCCGCCGGGCGATCGGAGTGATGGCCTTTGTCTATGTCTCGCTTCACCTGACGGTCTGGGTGTCGCTCGATCTGGCGTTCCGCTGGGCCGAGATCGGGGCCGATCTGGTAAAGCGGCCCTACATCATCGTCGGCATGGCGGGATTCGTGATGATGCTGCCGCTTGCGGCCACATCGAACGCTGCCTCGGTCCGGCGGCTGGGCGCAAGGGCATGGGGCAGACTGCACCGGCTGACCTATCCGGTGGCTGTGGCGGGTGCGGTGCATTACCTGATGCTGGTCAAGGCCTGGCCGCTGGAGCCGATACTCTATGCGGCGGCGGTCGCGGCCCTTCTGGCGCTGCGCTTGCGCTGGTCGCGCGGAAAAGGCGTCGCGCGGGCCGCCTGACCGGGAAGGCCCTGCGCAGTTTTCGTACCCAAAGGCTGTCCGTCTTGTGGCGAAAATTGCGGCAGACCCCAGATTTTGATGCCCTTTCCTGTAGCGGCAGAAAAATGTCATGAATCTGTTTTTTTCCTCTTGCGGGTCTGATCGGTGATCCGTAAATACCCCCTCACCGAAGCGGCAGTGGCCGGGACGGGAGCGGATGGCGGAAGCGGCGAGAGCCAGGACGGCAGGACGCGCGGAAATTCGAGGCGGATTGGTCGGGTGCACCAAAGAGATTTGGTGGTCCGGTTTAATTTTGTCCTCTG
>CAVOXQ010000002.1:0-297364 GCA_963700485.1 uncultured Alphaproteobacteria bacterium | reverse complement strand
GAGCGACAGAAACTTGAGCAAATACAGAAAAAACCTGAATGCCGTTGGCGGGTGCCGGACCAGAAACAGGCATCATCAAGCGAGCGCATGAAAATCATGTCTTGCGGTGTGAGCCCTGAGCGAATTGCCCGTAGTTTCACGGCCAGCGGCTCACGAATACAGAATAGAATGGCCGATTTTGTGAGGCCCCGCGCATTGCCCGGTGCCTTACAGTCCACGGCTCACTTTGAAGGGGCCGTGCCTAGTCTCGACTTTCCGGATCCCAGATCGTACAGGCGATGCAGCGCGCTGCGGCGAATCGGAGTTGTGGTAGTAATAGATCGTTACGCACTTACCGTCACTGCGCTGAACCGTTCGTGGATATCCGATGTCCCAGCTGGAGCCGTCGCTACGGATACTTCGCTCGGGACTCCAACTCTGACCGTCATCTTTGGAAACTCGTACACGAATACCGTAGGGCGAACGTCGCATCCCGTAGGCCATGCCAATGGATCCACTCTGCAATCGCGTCAGCGTTGCCGGATTGCCTGCGTTTTCGATCACCGGATCGGCCAGCAAGTACCAAGACTTTCCGTCGTCGTGCGACAGAAACGGTTCAACCCACCATCGTTTGCGACCATCGAACACGCCGCCACGGCGAATCATAGTTAGATACCCGGTCTCTCCCACGCGGACCGTCGCTGGCATGATCGCGTAACCATAGGGCACCGGTGGCTCGGGACCAATCCATCCAACGAGGTCCCAATTCAGTCCACCATCAATCGTGCGCATGCACAAGGGTTGGCCTTCTTGACCGGAATCTGTTTTGGATGCCGCAACAAAGGCCGTCACTTGCTTGGGACCTTCTACGATGTAATCTGTTCGCGCCAGCAAACTTTGGCGACCAAACGTTGGAAGGCTGAACGGTCCCGTCCATGATCGACAACGATCGGAAGAGTAATAAACGTTACCTCCGGCCAGCTTGATCGCCACGTTGGGATTGGCAAAGTCAATCGGTTCTTGCAGTTGGATCGGATCTGCTTGCTTTCCGTTTTCGTCAACGTAGCTTGGCACCTCGACTTTCCATGTCTCACCGTCGTCGGTGCTGCGTGCTTGCCTGGGCACGGATGGCTTGTCGGGATCGATATCGTGCCCGCCCGTCGGATTTTTTAAATAATAGCCGACAGTAAAACCAACCACGATCTCATCGCCCCACGAATAAATTCCATGATTCGCGGGCCAACCAGCGAACTCTCCCTCCTGTTGATAAACCACAGTATGGCGGACCGCATCAGCGGCAAAAGTTTGTGAAGCAACCGTCAAAAATAAAATCGAAAGCAGGTATCGCATGGGAAGCCGTATCAGTCAGGATGGAAAAACAAACAGGTAAGCGGTTCCAGCGGCGAACATTTGCCGGAAAGTTTCGCCGAACGTGGTATTGGGAATTCAGGATACTCTATCGTAGTTGCTTTCACTGCTGACGACGGGCAAACATCAAGATGGAAAACCGATTGGATGCTCGCGATGACCTAAACAAAGGGACAGAACCATTGCGCGGGATAGTGACCGTCCTGAACACTCCATATACGGAAGTCAATTCGATTGACTTCGATGGACTGCGTAAAAATGTGGCCAAAGCCCTCGATGCCGGTATCGCAGGCTTTTTAGTTCCGGCGATGGCCAGCGAAGTTGACCAGCTGAGTCAACAAGAGAAACATGACATCGTCGCGCAGGTCGTTGACCAAGTCGCTGGCCAAGTCCCGGTCATCGGCGGTGCGTCAGCGAGTGTGCAGCGGGAACGACTTGACCTGGCAGCGGAGTTGATCGATTTAGGCTGTGCCGGAATCTTGGTGTCGGTCGATGCTGCAACGGATCCCAATCAGATCGAAAGTGACCTGATTCAGATCGCCGATTTGGAACCAAGGTTTCTGATGATTCAAGATTGGGATTCCAGCGGCCAAGGACTTTCGATTGAGACCATCGAGAGACTGTTTCAACGTATCGAGCGGTTCAAGTGGCTAAAGATTGAGGTTCAACATGCGGGACCGAAGTACACGCAGGTGCTAAACGCAACCGGGGGCAAACTTGGCGTCGCTGGCGGCTGGGCCGTCACTCAAATGATGGATGGGTTGGATCGAGGCGTTCATGTCTTCATGCCCACGGCAATGCATGACATCTACGTCGAAATCTATCGGCGATACATGCTGCATGATCGCGACGGAGCAAAACAATTGTTCGAAAAGATCGAGCCCGTGCTGGCGTTCAGCAATCAGAGACTGGATGTTTCGATCCGTTTCTTCAAGCGAATGCTGTATGCTCAGGGGATCTATGCAACGCCCAACGTCCGGATTGACGGCGTGCCGCTGAATTCCGACCAACAGCGGATCGCAGACGACTTGATTCGACTGCGTGAGTAAGATTCAAACCGAGTTGGCTGAATCAGCGGACCGTACCTAGCAATGCTCGCCCAGCAATAATCGCTCAGACGCAGACTCGAAACTTCTAAATTTCCGCGTCTCACAACAATGAATCTCGTTCGTTCCTGTCACCCCTTTGTGCGGCCGGGCAGTAAACAAATAGGGACAGGGGCATTCCTATTGATTTTCCGCTCGGTCCTTACTCAATCAACGTCTGGCTACCGGCTGCCATCATTGAGTTAGATGATGCGTCAGATCCAACTAGAACTTTTTTAGAAAACATGTAGGCCAGGTGAAACCTGGAAAAACGTCCTGCCAGGTTGCACCTGGCCTACGAACTGACCACGTCAAAAGTAAAATGCTCTAGCACTTTTACACAGTTTGTAGCGGACCGTGACATTTGTGGTCGCTGGGCTTCGCTAGCGATTGACTCTGGAAGATTTCGACTCTTGACCATCGCTGCATTGCCACACTTCACGCCGTAAATCTTGGCGTTCCGCGGCACGAACGTGAACAGACGACCGAAGAGTCCAATTCTCCAAATCAAGCCGATCGATCTCCGGCCCTGACGGCGACAACTTCGGATTGCGGAAAAGTTGGTCCAATCCACCGTCGAGATCAAACGATCCGTTCGCAGTGTCTCGTGCGCCCAGTCGCAGCCAGCGCGAACCAACTGGGTATACAAACCAGCGCCTCGGTAATCGGGATGAACCAATGCGTTATACGTGTAGACCGTATTGGCGGGGAAGGACAACGCAACACCTGACGCCTCACTACCATGGCTGTTGTGAATCGCTTCGATCGAATCGGTCGCGAGCCAGAAGTAAGCGATCAGCCTGTCGTCCTTGATGGCTCCAAAACAGGTGTCCAATGGAGGCGAAATCCGCTCGGCAAGCGACGGGTCCAGTTCCAAATCGGAGTGTTCAACCTGCGCCAAATATTCGTCTCGCGAGAGCGGACGAAACTCGATGCCATCCACAGGTTCCTTGTCCGACGACGGCTCATCAAGGCTCATCGTGACCAAATGAGTCACGTTCAACAAGATGCAGCGTTGAACAACACGGTAAAGCAGCCTGTGACAGGCCGCGAGTGCTCCGTATCGCTGAACGGTTTGTTTGATCTGCATAATGATAGTCTAGGTGAAGCGCAAGACTGAAAAAGAACTTTTTGCTCGATACCGCGATCGCCCAACTGGTCACTCACACACATTTGGAACAACCCGCAATACCGGCCCAACCGTGTGCACCTTGCAATTTGCTGTGGTGCGAAAAAGTAACAAACGCTTCGAGTTTATCATCGCGAGAAATCGAATTGCCGCCCAAATCATGAAAGACTTTGGCGTTCCGACCAACGGTTTGTTCCGGCTTGTGAAGCAGCAACCCAGTCGGAGTTCGGACGACGGCATCCATTTTAACCGACAAGGCAAAAGGCTCTAGGAGCGGCTATGGTTGAAAGTGTGCTGAAGCGATTGGATAGCCGCCAAGTCTGGTAGATTGAAGATTGCGAATAAGTTACCGTGAACTTTTGGACGAGCTACACTCCGTGCAATTTTCGATTCGACACGGCGAGACCTATCCCATCTGAAAGATGTCCGGTTTGCCGAGAAATATCGGCTCAGCCATGTCAAAACGTCGCGAACTATCGTTTGACCGATTGGATGATGCCCTGTCGGATGTCGAGCATCTACTCGGGGGGGTAAGAACGGTTGGGGAACTGGTCACTCGGCCAAATCCTCAACCACCTGACCGCCGCGATCGAAGTCTCGATGAATGGTGGGTACCAAGCAACAGTATCATGACGCGATATCATATCACTGCTCGGTAACGATTGCGGTCGATTCAAAAATCGTCACTCGCTACGAAAACCAATTTGGCCAGTGGAGCGACCGATGCGGCGAGAAACAATCAGTCGCAGTGACCATCGGTAGGTATCAACGGTAACAGAAACCCAAGAGAGTGATCTTGGACGTGCGTATTGGCATTGCTTCCCAATTGATCTTGCTGCTCACCGCTGTCCCCTGCACGGCAGTCGAAATTGGATTGGGTGAAAGTTTCTAACGATGGAACATGCTTCGTACGAGTGAACTCCGACCAGCGGTTCGTGCCTTGGGGTTTCAACTACGATCATGAAGGGGACGGAAGGCTGCTGGAAGACTACTGGGATCATTTCAGAACCTCGACACGATCTTCAAGCCCGAGAATGCGGCCAAGCTGGCGGATTGCGGCATCTCGATCCTCGACAGCCCGCTCGACATCATGCTGATGCTGATGCCCTACCTCGGCCTTGATCCCGACACGACGAATGTGGCGGATTACGACAAGGTGGTCGAGGCGTTCAAGCCGATTCGCGAATACATCGCAACCTTCGACAACACCAACTACCTCAACGCGATCCCGAACCGCGAGCTGTGCGTCATCAACAACTGGTCGGGCGATTATGCTGTCGCCAAGTCGCGCGCCGAAGAGGCCGGGCTGGATCTGAACCTCGCCTATTTCGTGCCGGAAACCGGGGCGCCGGCGTGGTTCGACGTGTTCTCGATCCCGAAGGACGCACCGAACCGCGACAACGCCTACACCTTCCTGAACTTCATGCTGAAACCCGAGGTCATCGCGGGCTGCACCAACTACACGGCCTATGCCAACGCCAACCTCGCCTCCAAGCCGTTCGTCGATCCGGCGATCCTGAACGATCCGGCCGTCTATCCTGATGAAGAGACGATCGGCAGGCTCTGGACGCCCAAGCCGATGAACGAGGAACAGGACCGCGCCATCACGCGCGCCTGGACCGCGATCAAGACAGGCTGACCGGAAAAATCATGGAGCTCGCGCAGCACCCGACCCAGGCCCCGGCCGCCCATGCGGCGCCGGGACCTGCGCCGTTCATCCGGATCGAAGGCGTGTCCAAGCGGTTCGGAACATTCAAGGCGGTCGAGAACGTCACGCTCTCGATCGCCAAGGGCGAGATCTTTGGCCTGCTCGGTGGCTCGGGGTGCGGCAAGACCACTTTGCTGCGGATGCTCGCGGGGTTCGAGGAACCCACCTCGGGGCGCATCTGGCTGGATGGTCAGGACATGACGGGCGTGCCGCCCTACGAGCGGCCAGTGAACATGATGTTCCAGTCCTACGCGCTTTTTCCGCACATGACGGTAGAGCAGCAACGTCGCCTACGGCCTGAAGCATGAACGGATGACCGAGGCGCAGCGCAAGGACCGCGTGCGCGAAATGCTCGATCTCGTGCAGCTGACCCAGTTCGCGGGCCGCAAGCCGCACCAGATCTCGGGCGGCCAGCGTCAGCGGGTGGCCCTTGCCCGCGCCCTGGCCCGCGCAGCCGAAACTGCTGCTGCTCGACGAACCTCTGGCAGCGCTCGACAAGAAGCTGCGCGAACACACCCAGTTCGAACTGATGACGATTCAGGAGCAGACCGGCGTGACCTTCGTCGTCGTCACCCACGATCAGGAAGAGGCGATGACCCTGTCCGACCGGATCGCGGTGATGGACAAGGGGCAGGTCAGGCAGGTCGGCACCGCGACCGAGGTCTACGAATATCCCAACAGCCGCTTCGTCGCGGGCTTCATCGGATCGATCAACGATCTTCGACGGCACCGTGTCTTCGGGTCGAGGGCGATCTTGCGACCGTCGACGTGCCGGCCATCGGGCGCGAGGTTCTGGCCCGCGCCGTGCCTGGCATCTCGTCGGGCATGGCGCGTCACGCTCGCGCTACGCCCCGAAAAGATCGCGATCACCCGCGAGCGGGCCGAAGGCCCGAACACCATTTCGGGCGTCGTCGAGGATCTGGCCTATTTCGGCAAGGACTCGCTCTACCGCGTCGCCCTGCCATCGGGGCAGATCGTTTCGGTCAACTCGCGTCAATTCGCGCCGGGTCGGATGAAACGAGCCGGGTCGCCGACTGGGAAGACGAGGTCTGGCTGTCGTTCGATCCGACCGCCGCGATCCTTCTTGTGGTTGACGGCATGACCGATCTCCCAGGACCGATCGCAGGGCACGGGCAGCGCCGACACACCCGGCACGACAGCCGTTCCTGCGCTGGTTCAACCGCACGGGCTGGGCACGGATGGTCATCGCCCTGCCCTATGTCTGGCTGCTTGTGTTCTTCCTCCTGCCGTTCGTGATCGTCGTGGCGATGAGCTTTGCCACCCGCACGCCCACCGCCCCGCCGTTTTCCTTCGGCGGCGAGCATCCGCTTGTAAACCTCGCGGGCTATGCACGGCTGTTCGACGACGACCTTTATATCCGCGCCTTCCTGACGTCGGTCTCCAACGCGCTCTTCGCGACGGCTGCTGTGCCTGCTGATCGGCTATCCGATGGCGCTCGGGACTGACCCGGGTCAGCAAATCATGGCGCAATATCCTGCTGATGCTGGTGATCCTGCCGTTCTGGACCTCGTTCCTTCTGCGTGTCTATGCCTGGATGGGGCTGATGGGCACCAACAGCTGGTTCAACCAGTTGCTGACCGAGGCCTACAACTGGGTCGTGCCGTCGGAATGGGCGCTGCGCTCGATCCCGATGATGAACACCAACTTCGCCGTCGTGCTGGTGATGGTCTATTCCTACCTGCCGTTCATGATCCTGCCGCTTTATGCCAATCTCGAAAAGCTCGACCGCACCCTGGACGAGGCCGCGATGGATCTGGGCTCGCGGCCCGTCGCGGGTCTTTCTCGATGTCACCCTGCCGCAGTCGATCCCCGGCATGATCGCCGGCGGCCTTCTGGTCTTCATTCCAGCGGCGGGTGAACTCATCATTCCGTCGCTGGTCGGCGATGCCTCGTCCGCCGATGATCGGCCGCGTGATCTCGGACGAGTTCGCCAGCGCGCGCGACTGGCCGATGGCCTCGGCGGTGGCGGTGGCGCTGCTGTTCCTGCTGGTGCTGCCGATGATGGTCTACACGCATTTCGAGGGCAAGTCCCACGCGAAGGCGGAGGACCGGCCATGAACCGCCGTCCGGTCTTCCTGATCACCATGCTCTGCTTCGGCTTTGCGTTCTTCTACATCCCGATCCTGTCGATGATCGTCTATTCGTTCAACGCCTCGCGGCTGGCGACGGTCTGGGGCGGCTTTTCGACCAAGTGGTATGTCTCGCTCTTCAGCAACAGCCAGGTCATCGCGGCGGCCATCCTGTCGTTCAAGATCGCGCTCGTTTCGGCCACCTTCGCGACGATCTTCGGAACGATGGCCGGAATCGCGCTGGCCCGGTTCAAGCGGTTTCGCGGGCGTGCGTTGTTTTCCGGCCTTGTGACTGCGCCGCTGGTGATGCCCGAGGTGATCACCGGCATCTCCTCATTGATGCTGTTCATCCTGATGGCCGAGTGGATCGGCTGGCCGGCATCGCGCGGCTTCACCACCATCACCACTTGCCCACATCACCTTTTCGATGATCTTCGTCGCCACCATCGTTCACTCGCGCATGGTCGCAGGCCGATCAGGCGATCGAGGAGGCGGCGATGGATCTGGGATCGCGTCCCTGGCAGGTGATGAAGGACATCACCCTGCCGATCATTTCGCCTGCCATCCTGTCCGGCTGGCTTCTGGCCTTCACGATATCGCTCGACGATGTGGTGATCACCAACTTCACCACCGGGCCGGGAAACACCACGCTGCCGCTGCTGATCTGGTCCAAGGTCAAGCTCGGCGTGACCCCCGACATCAACGCACTCGCCACGATCACGGTGGTCGTCGTCGGGATCGGCGTGGCGATCGCGGGATTTGCTTCTGAACCGCGCCGACAAGCGGCGCGACCGCGACATGCGGATGGCCTACCGGGACAACGAATGACCCCCGAAGTCGCTGCTTTCGACGCCCGCTTGGCCTGCCCGGCTCGGGTCGGCTGCGATACGGCGCGGCGATGGCACTTTATGCCGAAGGGCGGCTGTCCGCGGCCGCGCTCGAGGTCTATCGGATCTGCGCGGCGCGTGATGGCGACGACCCCCGCGCACTTCTGGCGGAACGCGGGGTGGTGGATGCCCTCGAGCCATCCGCCACGACGGCTGCCGAGACGATCCCGGCGCTGATCGAGGCGGCCGACAGCTATCTCGCCACCCGCTCGGGCCCGGGGATCGGCGAGGTGCGGGCCGCGATCGCGGCTGCGCGCGGCGCGGCGTTTGCCCAGACTGCCGCGCGTGGCCATCCGGTCGCAACCGCGCACCTTGGCCCGGCACTCGCGGCGCTGCGCATGACCCATCCCGCACTGGCCTTCGCGATCGAACAGGCCGGACCGCATCTCGACTGGGTTGCCTATGACGCCTATCCGGTCGATGAGATCGGGGCCGACTTCGCCGGCGGACACGCCTTTGCATCGCTGATCGGGGGTGGCGCACCGGTGCCGGCAGAGGACTTCGACTTCGGTCTTTTCCTGGTGGCCCCGCATCTGCTCTACCGCGATCGTTGTCACGCCTCGCCAGAGCTTTACGCCCCGCTGACCGGGCCGCATGGCTGGCGTTTCGGCCCGGACGCGCCGCTCGCCATCTGGCCCGCGCACCGGCCGGTCTGGAACGAACCGAACCGTCCCCACCTGACAAAGATCGGCCCGGTGCCGTTCCTGTCGCTTTTCGCCTGGACGCGCGACGTGAACGAACCGGCGCGCGTCGTTACGGCAAGCGACTGGCCCGCGCTCGAGGCGTTGCGCCTTGCGGGCTGACAGGCGACAGCCGAGCCGCGCCACAGGGGGGTGCAGGCGGGCGAGTGCGACAATCCCGGGCCCGGCGCCGGGCATCGGCAAGGGGGAATGCGATGGGTGAGGATGAAGAGCTTTACGGGACGAAACTGATCCGGATCCTCGAGGCGATCTGGGGTGAGGGCTTCCTGTCGCCGGGGGGCGAACCCGAGGTCGCGCGCCTGGTCGAGGGGGTGGATTTCACCGGCAGGTCGGTTCTCGACATCGGTTGCGGCGCGGGCGGCATCGACGTCGCGCTGGTGGCGAACCATGGCGCGGGCCATGTCACCGGCATGGACGTGGAGGATGGCGTCCTGTCCCATGCCCGCGGGGTTGTCGCGCGCCGCGGATTGGGCGACAGGATCGGCCTGGTCAAGGTCGCGCCCGGTCCGCTTCCCTTTCCGCCAGACGCGTTCGACATCGTGTTCTCCAAGGACTCGATCGTCCACATCCCCGACAAGCATGCCCTGATGCGCGAAGTGTTTCGCGTGCTCAAGCCGGGCGGATGGTTCGTGGCATCGGACTGGCTGATCGGGCATGATCGCCAGCCCAGCCCCGAGATGGCGGCGTATATCGCGGCCGAAGGGCTCGATTTCGGCATGGCCTCGCCGTCGCGATATGCTGACGCGATGGAACAGGCGGGGTTCGAGGCCATCACGACGCTCGGGCGCGGGGCCTGGTATGCCGGCGTCGCCGCCAAGGAACTGGATCGGCTGCGCGGCCCGCTCGGGAAAAAGGTCGCTGAGGAACTCGGGGCGGATTTCGTGGCCCACAACATCGAGATATGGCAGCGGATGGTGCCCGTCCTGCAATCGGGCGAGCATTGCCCGACGCATCTTCGGGCGCGCAAGCCGGCCTGATCAGCCGGCCCGCACCCCGGTGTCCTCCCAGGGGAACGTGTCGAGCCGTTCGGCCCCGTCTTTGGTGACGAGAACCTGCGTTTCAAGCTTCATGCTCTCCGATCCGGCCTCGGCGATCAGGCTTTCCACGCAGACCACCATCCCCGGCTCGAACGCACCCGTCATCGCACGGTCCGACCAGTCGCAATGCAGCGGGATCACAGGCCATTCGTCGGCCATCCCCACGCCGTGAACCGCAAGCGAATAGCGATAGTCGAGGTGCCGCGCGGGGATGCGCCAGCTTTTCTCATTGAACTCCGCAAAGGTCGTTCCCGGCCGGACGAGTGCAAGGTTGTGCTCGATCTGGTCAAGCGCCGTGCGGTAGAGACGTCGCTGGTCGGTGTTCATCGGACGGTATCCGCAAACCCACGAGCGCGAGATATCCGCGCAATAGCCGTAGGGCCCGATCATGTCGGTATCGAACGAGATCATCTCGCCCGCCTGCACGACGTGGTCGGAACATTCCTGATACCAGGGATTTGTGTTCGCCCCCGCCGTCAGGATCTTGGTCTCGAGCCAGTCGCCCCCCGACCGGGCGTTCTCGAAATGCAGGTGCGCCCACAACTCCCGTTCCGTCACGCCCGGTACCGAATGTTCGTATATCCGCGCCATGCCCGCCTCGCAGACCCGGATCGTCCATCGCATCAGTTGGATTTCATCGGCCGACTTGATCGACCGCGCGATCTCGGTGATCTCTGTGCCATCGCTCAGCAGCAGTCCCCGCGCCCCGAGCGCATGGGCCGCCTGCGGGTCGATCCTGTCGACCGCCAGCCGCCCGGCACGCCCCATCAGGTCGGCGATCTCGTCTGCCCAGTCGTTGATGAAGCCGGCCGTCTTGTCGCCCCGGTTCATGAACATGTAGGTGATCGCGGTGCGAATCTCGTCGATCCCCGTCAGGCCCCGGTTCAGGTGTTCGCAACCCTTGAATTCGAACAGGATCGCCGGGCCGCCCGACAGGATCAGCGCATAGCGCATGGGGTTGTGCGCGGTCCACACCTGCATGTTGGACGAGTCGAAGGCATAGCGGATGTTGACGGGATCGTAGAGCAGCAAGCCCGCAACATCGGCCTTGTCCATCTGCGCCCGAAGCCGGCCCAGCCGATAGGCCCGCGCCCGCCCCACGACATCGGCAGGGATCGCCGAGATCAGTGGCCGGTCGGCGCCCTCAGCGTTCAGGTAAGCCGCTTTCCGGACGTCCTTGAAGGGGGTGTCGATGTTCATGTCGCCTGCTTGCAGTTTCCACCGTACTTGCCAGACCGACGGGCGCCCGCCCAAAGGTCAAGCAGATGGGGCGGCCAATCAAGGGTCCGGCCCGGGATGATCCCCCGGACTGCGCCCGATCATCGGTCGGGCAGACAGCGCTTGCAACAGGTCTTGTCTTTGGGGAGCATAAGAAAAACTTTTGGTAAGCAATGCCAGATCTCCCCCCGCTCAATGCGCTGCGCGCCTTCGAGGTGGCCGCCCGGACGGGCAGCTTCGTGCAGGCGGGGGTCGAACTCGGCGTGACGGCCGCCGCTGTCAGCTTGCAGGTCAAGCTGCTCGAGGAACATCTGGGAAAGAAGCTGTTCCAGCGGCAGGGCAATCGGATCGTGCTGACCGATGCCGGGCGCACCGTCTATCCTCGACTCGAGCGGGCCTTGAGCGACATCGCCGATATGACGGCCGAGGTCCGTTCGGCACAGGCGCGGGCACCGCTTGTCATCTCGGTCCTGCCCTCGATGGCCGAGCTTTGGCTGATGCCACGGCTTTGCGGCTTTCACACCGGGCGCGGCATCGAGGTGCGGGTCGAGGATGATCCGGTGGTCTTCGCCCGCGACGGGGTCGATCTGCGCGTCACCTATGGGGCCGCGCTCTATGCCGATCATCGGGTCGAGATGCTGTTTTCGGATCGCTTCGTGCCTGTCTGCGCCCCTGGTTTCCCGCTGCCGGATGGCCTTGCCCGGATGCCCGATGCGGGCTTCATCCACACCGACTGGGGGCCGGCCTATGCGACCCAGCCGTCATGGGCGGCGTGGCTCGCACACGCCCGTATCCGCCGGACGCCCGATCCGGCAGCCGGACTGCGTGTCGGCCTTACCAGCCTCGCCATCGCGGCGGCGCGCGAAGGGCTGGGCGTCGCCCTCGCCCCGCGCCGGATCGCCGGGTCCGAAATCGCGACCGGCCGCCTGGTCGTGCCGGTCAGGACGGCCCTGCCGATGTCGGATGAATATGTCCTCGTCTTTCCCCATGCGCTCCAGCATCGCCGCGTATTGATGTCCCTCGTTGCCCACCTGAAGGCTTTGGCCTGACGCGGTCGGCGGCCAAGGGTCGACGAGCGCGAAGCGACAATGCCCCAAGCCACAGCGGCGAAGATCGTCCGGACGCAAACGGAACAGCCCGTGCCGATCAGATGGGCCGATTGGCGTCATTGCCTGCATGCGTCGCGCAATACCGCCCTAGCGGAGCCGCTTTCCATCGCCGTCGAAGTGAAAGGCCCGCGCCTGATCGGGGGTCAGGCCCACCGCCTCATCCACCCCGAAGTCATGTTCCCCGAACAACCGGACCGTCAGCAATCCCTGACCTTCGGTATGCACATAGACCAGCGTCTCTCCGCCCAGTTTCTCGACATGGGATACGGTTCCGGCCATCTGTCCCCCCTGCCGGGAAATCCCGACATGCTCCGGCCTGACGCCCATCGTGTCCGAACGCATCCCGAGGGCCCCCGACTTGAGGAAATTCATCTGGGGCGATCCGATGAACCCCGCGACGAAGGTGTTGTCGGGGTCGTTGTAAAGCGCCATGGGCGCGCCCACCTGCTCGACCTTTCCGGCGCGCAGCACAACGATCCGGTCGGCAAGCGTCATCGCCTCGACCTGGTCATGGGTGACGTAGATCATGGTCGCCCCGAGTTGCCGGTGAAGGCGCGCGATCTCGATCCGCGTCGCGACCCGCAGCGCCGCGTCGAGGTTCGACAACGGCTCGTCGAAAAGGAACAGCTTCGGCGTCCGCACGATGGCCCGTCCGATCGCCACGCGCTGGCGCTGCCCGCCTGACAATTCCGCAGGCCGCCTGTCGAGCAACGGACCGAGCGCCAGCATTCCGGCCGCCCGATCCACCGAGGCCGCGATCTCGGCCCTCGGCACCCCGGCCTGCTTCAGCGCCAGCCCCATGTTGTCGCGGACCGTAAGGTGCGGATAGAGCGCGTAACTCTGGAACACCATGGCGATTTCACGCTTTGCCGGCGCCACGTCGTTCACCCGGCGGCCGTCGATCTCGATGGCTCCCGAGGTCGCATCCTCCAGCCCTGCGATGATCCTGAGCAGCGTCGATTTCCCACAGCCCGAAGGCCCGACGAAGACGCAGAATTCGCCCTCGGCCACCGACAGATCGACGCCCTTGATCACGTCGACCGTCCCGAATGTCTTGGTCACCCCGGAAAGTGCAAGTTCGCCCATGTCGGATCCTTCAAAGTTTCACGGGCCGGCCCGACCGCACGCTTTCATCCGCCGCGAGGCAGATGGCGAGCGACTGGACAGCATCGTTCATGTGCCGCGTCAGATCGATCCGTTCGGTGATCGCCCGGGCCATGAAGGCGGCCTCGCGGTCACACAGCGCCTGATGCCCGGGTTCGTCGGCCATCGAGATATCGGTGTCGCCCGATGCGACCTTGTGGACCCGCAAGACCGAGGTGCGGGTATGCGTGTCGATATCATCGGACCTCGCGGTTTCCGGCATCCGGATGGACACCGCGCCGCCGGGGCTGACCACATCCTTCACGAAAAAGGCGGTATCCGACATCATCGGGCCCCAGCCCGCTTCATACCAGCCGAGCGATCCGTCGGCGAACAACACCTGGAAGTGGCCATAATTGTACATGTCCACCGCGATCTCATCCGAGAGCCGCAGCCCCATTCCCCGCACCTCGACCGGCTTTGCATCGGTGATCTGGCACATGACGTCGACATAATGGACACCACAATCGACGATGGGCGGTGTCGTCTGCATCAGCGCCTTGTGAACCTCCCATGTCGGGCCCGAGGATTGCTGGTTGAGGTTCAGGCGAAAGACATAGGGGCCGCCCAGCGCGCGCGCCTCCTCGATCAGCCGGATCCAGCTGGGATGGTGACGCAGGATATAGCCTACGACCACCTGCCGGCCCAGGCGTGTCGCCGTCTCGACCACGCGCCGCGCGTCGGTGATGTTTGTCGCCAGCGGCTTCTCGACAAACACATCCGCCCCTGCCTCCATCGCGGCCACCGCAAGATCTGCGTGGCTGTCGGAATAGGTTGCGATGCACACGAGATCCGGTTTCAGCCTGCCCAGAGCCTCGTGAAAATCGGGGGTGATCGCATATCCGCTCAACGCGTCGGGCAATTCGGGCGTCGAGCGGTTGACCAGCCCGACGATCTCGAACGCGGGATCGTGGTGATAGGCGAGCGCGTGGCTGCGCCCCATGTTGCCAAGACCGGCGACGAGCGTTCTGATCATTTGACGGCTCCGGCGGTGATGCCTCGGATAAGCTGGCGCGAAAAGATGAGGTAGAGCACCAGCACCGGCAGGATCGCCAGCGAGAGCGCGGCCAGAACCGCGTTCCAGTTGGTGACGAACTGGCCGATGAAGACCTGGCTGCCCAGGGTGATCGTCTTGGTCGCCTCTGCGGGTGCCAGGATCAACGGGAACCACAGGTCGTTCCAGATCGGTATCAGGGTGAATACCGCCACCGTCGCCATCGCCGGACGCACGAGGGGCAGGACGAGACGGAAGAAGATCGTGTATTCCGACAACCCGTCGATGCGGCCTGCGTTCTTCAGGTCGTCCGACACCTGCTTCATGAACTCGGACAATATGAAAACGGCAAGCGGCAGACCCTGCGCGGTATAGACGAGGATCAGCGCCATCAGCGTATTCACCAGCCCCGACGCGACCATCAGTTGAAGGATCGCAACCGTGCCGAGGCGGATCGGGATCATGATGCCAAGTGCCAGATACAGGCCCATCAAGGTATTGCCCTTGAAGCGATACTCGCTGAGGGCAAAGGCCGCCATCGCCCCGAAAAGCAGCACGAAGACCAGCGATGCAACGGTAACGATCATCGAGTTCTGGAAATAGAGAACGAAATCGCCCTGCTTGAGCACCGTCTGGTAGCCCACGAGATCGAACGTCTGGGCCGTAGGGATCGACAGCGGATCGCCAAAGATCGCCTTGCGCGACTTGAAGCTGTTGACCACGATCACAAACACCGGGAAGAGCGCGATCACGGTATAGGTGATCAGCACCGCATGGGCGGCGATCGTGCGTCCGAGGGACATGCGCGCCTGTGCCATCAGAACTGGTACCGGCGAAGGCGGGTCTGGATGCCGAACAGGTAAAGACAGACACCGACCAGAATGATGAAGAACATCGCCGTCGCGATCGTGGCCCCCATGTGCGGATCGCCCAATTGCAACTGGAATCCGAAGAACGTCCGGTAGAGGAAGGTGCCGAGAATATCGGTGGCGAAGTTCGGGCCGGCAAGCGCGCCCTGCGCCACATAGATCAGGTCGAAAGCATTGAAGTTGCCGACGAAGGTCAGGATAGAGATGATCCCGATCGAAGGCAGGATGAGCGGCAGCTTGATTTTCCAGAACTGGCTCATTCCGGTGATGCCGTCCATCTCGGCGGCCTCCAGCACCTCGTCCGGGATCGACAGAAGCGCGGCATAGATGAGCATCATGGGGATCCCGACGAACTGCCAGACCGAGACGAGTGCCAGGGCCGTAAGCGCATATTCCTCTTTCCCCAGCCAGGGCGCGAAGAGCGACTTCAGGCCGACCAGATCCAGCATCCCCGGGGCGATCCCCCAGATCGGCGACAGGATCAGTTTCCAGACAAAGCCGACGATCACGAAGGACAGGATCGTCGGAATGAAGATGGCGGTCCTGTAGAACGCGGCCATCCGCAACCGGGGACTGGACAGAAGCGCCGCAAGCAGCACGCCGATCGGGTTCTGGACGAGCATATGGACCAGAAAGAACCAGGCGTTGTTGCCGAGCGCGTTCCAGAAGGCGTCGGCCCAGATCGGATCGCCGAAGAGCGTGCGGAAATTGGCGAGGCCGACGAATTCGCGGGTGCGCTCGGGCGTCTGGTTGAACAACGAGAGATTGAGCGTTCCGAACAACGGGACGATCATGATCGCGGTGTAGACCAGCACAGCCGGCGCCAGGAATACGGCGATATGCCAGCGGACAGGCTTGCGTTCGGCCATGTGCCGGGTTCTCCCTGCTCGTCGTTGTCCGTGCCCGGATGAACCGGGGGGCAGCCTGCCCCCCGGCAGAGCGGTTCGATGGTGTCTCAGCCGGAAAACGACCCCGTCACTTTCCGATACCGCGTGCCACCTACTTCTGCGGCTCGTACCAGCTTGCCAGGCCGGCTTGCAGGCGCGCGCCGGCAGCCTCGGGTGTTTCGGTCCCCTTGATCACGTTGACTGACGCGTTCCACGTCTCGTTTTCGAGGTTCGGCGTGCCACGCGAGAGGATCTGGTAGGTCGAGCGGATCGTCGACTGACACTTGTCGCGCCAGCTCACGAATTCCTGGGCAAGCGGATCCTGCATCTCGACGGGTGTCGCGTTGAGCGAGAAGAACCCCGGCAAGGCGTTGGCATAAAGGGTGGCGAATTCAGGCGATCCGACCCATTCCAGGAACGTCCTGGCAGCCTCGGCGTTCGGGCTGGCGGCATTCATGCCCAAAGCGATATCGGTGTGGTCGGAGATGTAGCAGGTGTCGCCCGCAGCCGCTACGGGCGGCGGGAACGCCCCCATCTTGAAGCCGGCCTGGGTGTTGAAGCCCGAAATCTCCCACGAGCCTGCGGGATAGATCGCAGCCCGACCGAGAGTGAAGAGGTTCTGGCTGTCCGGGTAGGTCTGCGCCTCGAATCCGTCTCCGAGATAGTCTTTCCACCGCGCGAGTTGGGTATAGGGCGCAACCCATTGCGGATCGGTGAGCTTCTGTTCGCCCTTGATGAGCGCAAGTCGACCCTCTTCGCCCTTCCAGTAGTTCGGCCCGATGTTGTTGTAGCCCATCGTGGCCGCTTCCCACTGGTCGTTGGTGCCCATCGCCATGGGTATGTATGTGCCGTCGGCCTTGATCTTGTCGAGTGCCGCAAAGAACTCGGCCTCGGTTGTGGGCACTTCTATGCCAAGTTCGGCAAAGGCATCGGCGTTGTAGATGAAGCCATGGATGACCGACGCCATCGGGACGCAGAACGTGGCTGCGCCGTCATCGGTCTGCCAGGCGGACTTCGCCACGGGCGAGAAGTTCGCCATCGCCGAAAGCCCCGACAGATCGGCCAGCTTTCCCTTGCTGTAGAGTTCCAGAGAGGCATCGAACGGACGGCAGGTGATGAGGTCACCCGCACTTCCGGCATCCAGCTTGGAGTTCAGGACGGCGTTGTACTCGGCGGGCGCGGACGGGGCGAAAACAACCTTGATGCCGGGGTTCTGCGCCTCGAAGGCGGGAATGATGGTATCCTGCCAGATCGTCAGGTCATCGTTGCGCCAGCTTTCGATGGTCAACGTCACATCTTCGGCCTGGGCGGCCCCGGCCAGCAAGGTGCTGGTCAGAAGGGCCATGCGAAGGGTCTTGATCTTCATGGTCGTCTCCCTGTTGGCGGGCATTCGCCCGGTGATTTCGTGACACTCATCCGGTCACTTCGGCCAGTGCGGGGCCAAGATGGCCCCGATGACTTTGCAACGCGGCTTCGGCGGCCTCGGGCGTCGCCCCGACCGCGACGAGAATCGCGGGCTTGACCGCGCCCCCGGTCCGGGACAGCGCATCGGTTGCATGTTTCCGGTCGACGCCGGCGAGCGCCTGAACGATCCGCGCCGCGCGGTCGACGAGCTTGGCGTTGTCGGCGACGAGGTTCACCATATAGCCTTCGTAGACATGGCCAAGCCGAAGCCCAACTAATACCGACAGCATGTTCAGCGCGATCTTCTGGGCAGTTCCGGCCCCCATGCGGGTCGAGCCTGCGACGATCTCGGGGCCGCTGTCGAGCAGAATTGCGATATCGCCGATCGCGATCAGGGGGCTCACCCGAACATTTGCCATGGCCACGATGGTTGCACCCGCGCGGCCGGCCGCCTCGGCGATCTCCAGGGTATAGGGCGTCGCCCCCGAGGCCGAAACGCAGATCACCACATCGTCGGGCCCGGGCGCTACCGCGGCGAGATCCGCCGCGGCGAGCGACGGATCGTCCTCCGGTGCCGCCAGTCATGTGCAGCAGCGAGGCCGCCCCGCCGGCAAACAGCATCGGCGTGCGATCGGGCGGAATGCCGAACGTGCCCGCAAGCTCAAGACAATCCGCCAGCGCCATCAGCCCGGAACTTCCCGCGCCGGCATAGATCAGGCGTGCCCACCGGCAGAAATCGCATCGGCGCAACGATCGGCCGCGGAAACGATGGCGTCGAAGGCCGCAGGAAGCGTGTCGGCCGCGCCAAGCTGCGCCGCAAGAAGCCGCGCAAGAACGACATTCGGCTCCGCATCCTGCAAGTCCGGCTGCGTCAGGGTGGCGGAGCTTCGGTCCGGCGGTCAGTCATACGATTCCCCAGCTTGGAATTACAATGCCAAACTAATACCAATTGTAAAGACATTTGTTGTATTGCACGTTTTCTGCGCTGCCTACGGGCTATTTTCGGCGATCTTCAGATAACCCTTCCTATTTGGTATTGTTTTGGTATTTTCAGAAAGAATCGGAGGCGAGAATGGCTTTATCTGGGCGATCGACGGGGGCGGAACGGGGTGTCGCGTCGCGGTTTCCGACGCGGAGGCGCGCATTGTCGGCAAGGCCGGGGTGGTCCGTCGAACATCGCCTCCGATCCTGACGCTGCGCGCGAAAACATCCTGCGCGCGGTCGCGCAGGCGTTGCCGAAGGGGCGCTGATCCGCGGGATGCCGTGGCGGTGATGGGTCTTGCGGGGGCGAATGTCGCCGAAAGGGTCCAGCAGTTCCGTTCCGGCCTCGCTTTCCGTCGTCTGCGCATCGAAACGGACGCGATGATCGCCACCAGAGGCGCCCTTGCGGGCGCGTGACGGGATCGTGGCCGCGATTGGAACGGGATCGGTGTTTGCCTTGCAGCAGGCCCGGTCCGTCAGGCAAATCGGGGGATGGGGCCTTGTCCTGGGCGATGAGGCGTCCGGAGCCTGGCTGGGCCGGACGATCCTGTCGCGCTGCCTCCACGCCAGGGATGGTTTCGTGGCCATGACGCCGTTGCTGACCTCGCTCTTGGCCGAAAAGGGCGGGCCGGAGTCGCTCGTTGCCTTTGCGACACGCGCCACGCCTGCCGATTTCGCGGCCCTGGCGCCACGGGTCGCGCAATCGGACGACCCGGCGGCGCAGGTGGTCATGGCCGAGGCCGATGCGGCGGTATTCGCTGCGCTTTGCCTTCTCGGGCCGGGGCCGGCGCTGCCTGTCGCGTTCCTGGGCGGTCTTGGCGAGGTGTATCGCTGCAGGCTCGTGTCCCAGGTTCCACAGGTTGCGCCGATAGGCTCCGCACTCGACGGTGCGCTTTGCCTTGCCCGTGAGGAGGCGTGATGGAACAATTGTTCGCACCCCGGGGGTTTGACGGACCGGGCACGGGGCCGCTCTATCGCCAACTGCAAAGGCGCATCGCGGATGCGATCGCCTCGGGCCAACTGGCCGTCGGTGACAGCCTGCCCCCGGAACGCGACATGGCGGCAATGACCGGGCTGAGCCGCGTCACTGTGCGAAAGGCTGTCCAGGCGCTTGTCGCATCGGGGCTGCTCTCGCAACGCCGCGGGTCGGGCACATTCGTCGCGCCCAGGGTCGAACGGCTTGAACAGGCGTTGTCGCTGCTGACGTCTTTCACCGAAGACATGGCGCGGCGCGGGCGAAGTGTGGAGTCGGTCTGGATCAGCCGGGCCCTGCATGCCCCGGCCCCGGAAGAAGTCATGGCCCTGGGCCTCGGTGCGGGTGATCGGGTCGCCCGGCTTGAACGGGTTCGCCGCAGCGACGGGGTTCCGCTCGCGATTGAACGCGCGGCGATTTCGGCGGAATTGCTGCCTGATCCGGACGCGGTCGGGGCCTCGCTCTATGCCGTGCTCGAGACGCGCGGCCTGCGGCCGGTCCGCGCGGTGCAGCGGATCTCGGCCACGAACCTTGGCGCGCGTGACGCCGCGCTGCTTGGCGTGGCGGATGGCGTGGCGGGGCTTCGGATCGAACGGATCAGCTATCTGCCCTCGGGCCGCGTGGTAGAGTTCACCCGGTCGATCTACCGCGGCGACGCCTATGACTTTGCCGTGGAATTGACCCTGTCTCCGAACGTGGGACGACCGAAAGACGAAAGGACCGACGCATGACGGAAAGTTTCATGGCACAGGAAGTGGCCGAAATCCCGCAGGCGGCCGCAAGGTTTCTGGATCAGTCGGCCGCGGATGTCCGCGCGGCGGCCCGAGCGCTTCGCCAGGCCGATCCGGCCCTCTTCGTGACTGTTGCCCGCGGATCTTCCGATCACGCCGCGACCTATTTCAAGTATGCGGCGGAACTTCTCGCGGGAACGCCCGTTGCGTCCGTCGGGCCTTCGGTCGCATCAATCTATGGTCGGCCCTTGCGGCTGGACCGCGCGGCCTGCCTCGGGATCTCGCAGTCCGGCCGCAGTCCGGATATCGTCGAAATGATGCGGGCCGCCGAAGCGGGCGGCGCCCTGACGATCGCCATCACCAACATGGCGGATGCGCCGCTTGCACAAGCCTCGGCACATTGCCTTGCCTTGCAGGCCGGCGTGGAACGAAGTGTTGCCGCCACGAAGACTTTCACGACCAGCGTCCTTGCCGGGCTGGCGCTGCTTGCGGAATGGCAAGAGGACGAGGCCCTGCGCCGCGCGGTCGCAGGGGCCCCCGACGCCTTCGAGGCGGCCCTGACCCAGAACTGGTCGGCCCTGGCGGGGCGCCTGGCACGGGCCCAGTCGCTTTACGTTCTGGGGCGCGGGCCGGGTTTTGCGATCGCGAGCGAAGCCGCACTCAAGTTCAAGGAAACCTGCGGTCTGCACGCGGAGGCCTATTCGGCAGCCGAAGTTCTGCACGGCCCGAGCGCGATCGCACAGGAACGCTTTCCTGTCCTGGCCCTTGGGGTTGGGGATGCGGCGCTGCCCCACGTCGCGGAAACGGCCGCGCGATTGGCAGCGCAGGGCGCGGATGTCTTCCTGACGGGGGGGGACGCAAAGGGGGTGGTGACGCTGCCTTCCGTCGCGGGTCTTCATCCGCTGATCGCCCCACTGGTGCTTGCCGTCAGTTTCTATGCCTTCATCGAGGCGCTCGCGCGGCGCAGGGGGTTCGACCCAGATGCGCCGCCGCATCTGCGGAAGGTCACGGAGACGATATGATGCCGGGCATCTTCGGCGCAGATGCCGTCTTCGATGGCACCACGCTGCACGGAAACGCGGCGCTGGTCACGGACGACGGGGTCGTGCGCGGGATCGAGCCGGCCGGCCAAGGCGCGGTCGTCGGCGGGGTGATCGCACCCGGTTTCGTGGACTTGCAGGTCAACGGTGGCGGCGGACGCATGATTGACGGCGGGCTCGACGTTGCCCTGCTCGCCGCGATCTGCGATGCACATGCGCGTCTTGGCGCAACGGGCATCCTGCCGACACTGATCACCGATACGCCCGAGGCGACGGCCGCAGTCCTTCGTGCGGGCATGGATGCCGCGAGGGCGGGCGTGCCGGGCTTTCTGGGGCTGCATCTTGAAGGGCCGCATCTCGATCCGCGGCGCAAGGGGGCGCATGACCCGGCGCTGATACGGCCGATGCACGAGACGGACCTTGGCCACCTGTGCGACGCGGCCCGGCACCTTCCCGCGCTGATGGTCACGCTCGCCCCCGAGTCGGCGAGCCTCGAACAGATTGCGCGGCTGCGGGCGGCGGGCGTGGTGGTCAGCCTTGGGCACAGCGACTGCACGGCGGCACAGGCCCGGGCGGCGATGGCGGCGGGCGCCGGTTGCGCCACCCATCTGTTCAACGCCATGAGCCAGTTGGGAAACCGCGAGCCGGGTCTGGTGGGGGCGGTGCTTGATGGCGATACGCCGGCGGGGCTTATCGCGGACGGCATCCATGTGGCGCCGGAAACCTTGCGCATCGCGCTCGCGGCGCGGCCTCACGGGATCTTCCTTGTGTCGGACGCGATGGCGGTCGCGGGATCCGAGGCGACCGAGTTTCGTCTGGGCGGGCGGCGTATCCTGCGGCGGGACGGGCGCCTGACGCTCGAGGACGGCACATTGGCGGGGGCGGACCTCAGCCTGCCGCAAGCGGTCGGGTATCTCGTGCGATCCGTCGGCATCCCGCCGAAACGGGCCTTGGCGATGGCCAGTTCCATTCCTGCGGCCGTCATCGGGGCCACGGTTCGGGCCGGCACCCTGCGCCCGGGCGCGCCCGCGGATTTCGTTCATCTGGATCGCGACTGGCAGCTTCGGCAGGTCTGGAGGGGCGGCATTCCCTTGCTCTAGCGCCTCCAGAGCGAGTTCTTTTCGTGGTGCAGGATCGTTGCCGAAAGCGTCTCGAACTGCGCGGCGATATCCATGCGCAGGCGCCGTGCGGCAGGTGTCTGATCCGATGCGGGTCGATGCAGGATGCCAAGGTTTCGATCTGGATGGTCTATCCTGAGCGACAGCGCCCCGATGCTGAACTGGCGCCGCAACATGAAGACGACCGAATACGGAAGGACGGTAAGCGAGTTTGATGCGGTCAGGATGCTCAGCACCGCCGAAAGACCACCTCCGGTAAAGCTGATGTTGAACGCCTCGCTGCCCAGGCCGGCAAGAACCTGGCGGAGATCCTTGTAGAGCGGGCTGTCGACCGGCGGTGCGATCCATGAGAATTTCGCGATATCCTCGACCCGGACACCCTTGCGGTTCAACAGGGGGTGGCCGTTCCGGCACGCGATCACGTTGCGGCCAGGCAGAATGGTCTCGAACAGGAAATCGTCCGGCACCTCTTCGGACCGCACCGGACAGATGGCCAGATCGAGCGTGCCCTTGGCCAGACGGTCGATCAATTCCGGCACATATCCGTAGGACTGGTCGATCCTGACCGCCGGATTGCGGGTCTGGAAAACGGCGATCATGGCAGCGATCACGCCATCCATGAAGATCGGCGTGCCGCCGACCCGCACAACCCCGGACCTGCCCGCGCGATAGCGTTGCACGATCTCGCTGGCAGAGGCGTTGGCCCGCAGGATGCGGCGCCCCTCGTCCGCCAGCATCGCGCCCAGTTCGGTCGGCTGAAGGGGGCGGCGATGCGGCTGGAAAAGGGGGCTGCCGATCCGCTCTTCCAGCTGCGCAACGGTGCGCGACAGGCTTGGTTGAGACTTTCCCAGGCTTGCCGCTCCCTCGGTCAGCCCCCCGCTGTCCACGATTGCAGCGAGGACTTCGAGCTGGCGGGGATCGAGCTTCATAACTTCAGGATATATTGTGGCGCGCAGATTTATCAAGTTCAAAGAACTGCCGCGGTAGAAGGACAAGGTGGTTGCGCAAGGAGACGCGATGTCGCTGTTTCAACCCAGGTTCACGGCCCGGACGGCCTCTGTGCGCGTGAGGTTCGGGGAGCGTGCAATCGCAATCATCGCCGACGAGGTTGCGGCGCTGAATTGCTCGCGCGCCCTCGTCCTTTCGACACCGCAGCAGGCATCGACGGCGTCTGCCTTTGCCGAGGCCATCGGCGGTCGCGCGGCAGGCATCTTTACCGAAGCCGCGATGCACACGCCCACCACCGTCACCGAAGCCGCACTGGCGCGGGCCGAGGCGCTTGGCGCCGATTGCTATGTGGCGGTCGGTGGCGGGTCGACGACAGGCCTGGGCAAGGCGCTCGCCCTGAGGACCGGCCGACCACAGATCGTCGTGCCGACAACCTATGCCGGGTCGGAAGCGACGGCGATCCTCGGCCAGACGGAGGGTGGCCGCAAGACGACGATCACCGACCCCCGCGTTCAACCCGAAGTAATCCTCTATGACCCCGAACTGGTCCGGTCGCTGCCGGTCGGAATGACGGTCGCGAGTGGTCTGAACGCGATGGCCCACGCGGCCGAGGCGCTCTACGCAAGGGACCGCAACCCTTTATCGACGGCCCTCGCGCGCGAGGGGCTCGCGGCCTTTGTCCATGCCTTGCCGGCGGTCGTCGCCGCACCGGATGACCTGAGCGCACGGGGCGAGACGCTCTACGGGGCGTGGCTGTGCGGGACCGTGCTTGGGCAGGTGGGCATGGCCCTGCACCACAAGCTTTGCCACACCCTGGGCGGCAGTTTCGATCTGCCGCATGCTGAAACCCATGCGATCATCCTGCCCCATGCAATCGCCTACAACGCAAGGGCCGTGCCAGAGCAGCTGGCGCCGCTTTTCGCGGTTCTGGAAGACCGGACATTGTGGAGTTTTGCCCAGCACCTCGGGGCACCGATGGCGTTGCGCGACCTCGGTCTTGGGGAACGGGAACTGGATCGTGTCGCGCAGATCGCGACAGAAAACCCGTATTGGAACCCGAGGCCGGTTGAACGCCGGTCGATCCGCGAACTGCTTCAGGCCGCATGGGAAGGGGTGCCCCCCGTTGAGTAGGCGCAGAGCACATCCGGGTGAGTGGCGATGAACATCCTTTCATTGCATGACATCTCGAAATCCTTTGGCGCGCTGAAGGTCACCGACGGGGTCAGCCTCGATGTCTCCGAAGGCGAGGCGCTTGGCATCATCGGGCCGAACGGCGCCGGGAAATCGACGCTGTTCAACCTGATCACCGGGAAATTTCCTGCCCGATGCTCGGTCGGATCACGTTTCTCGGGCGCGATGTGACCCGGAGTGCCGGCGATGGACCGCATGCGGATGGGTGTCGGGCGCATCCTTCCAGATTCCCGCAGCCCTTCGAGAAGCTGACCGTGTTCGAGAACCTGCTGGTTGCCGCCACCTACGGGCAGGGCAAGCGGGAGGCGAGTGGTGGGCGAAGTCGCGCGGATTCTCGAGGTGTGCGGGAACTGCTCGGGCAAGGCCAACATTGTGGCGGGCGGCTCGGCCTTCTGGATCGCAAGCGGCTGGAACTGGCGCGCGCGATGGCGACCGCGCCGAGGCTTCTGCTGCTCGACGAAATCGCGGGAGGGCTGACCGAAGGCGAATGCAGGATCCTGGTCGACACGATCCGCGACATTCATGCCCGGGGCGTGACGATCATCTGGATCGAGCATGTCCTGCATGCGCTGACTCGGTGGTGGAACGGCTTCTGGTGCTCGACTTCGGGAAAGTCGATCGGCATTGGCCACCCCGAGACATCATGGCATCGAAGGATGTGCGCGAGATCTATCTGGGGATCGAGGTCTGAGCCTGCTGAGCACCCATGGCCTGACCGCCTGCTACGATCAGTTCCAGGCGCTGTTCGGTGTGGATCTCGAGCTCGGCGCCGGCGAGACGCGTAGCGATCATCGGCGCGAACGGCGCCGGCAAGATCGACGCTCATGCGGTCGATCACCGGGGTGCTGCGAATCGGCACCGGAGCATGGTCCTGCTCAATGGGCGGCCGATCGGTGCATCTGTCGGCGGCCGAGATCACTGCATCGCGGGATCGCGATGGTGCCAGAGGGACGGCGGCTTTTCCCGTCGCTGACGCGTCGAGGAGAACCTGCTGATCGGCGGCGCATGGGCGCAAGACGGCCGGACACTGGACGCTCGAGACGGTCTACGAGCTTGTTCCCGATCCTCGGGGAACGTCGCAAGGCCCCCGGCACCGCGCTCTCGGGCGGTCAGCAGCAGATGGTTGCGATCGGCCGGGCGCTGATGTCAACCCGCGGATCCTGTCTGTGCGACGAGATCAGCCTCGGGCTCGCGCCGGTCGTGATCCGCGACATCTACGCCGCCATGCCGCGGATCCGGGAGGAGGGTGCATCGGTGATCCTCGTCGAACAGGACATCGGCCGGGCGCATGTCGGTCGCCGACCGGGTCTACTGCATGATGGAGGGCCGCGTGACCCTGGCAGGCCGGCCTGCCGAGATCACCCGCGAGGAGATCCACGCGGCCTATTTCGGAGACGCCGCATGATCTGGCTCGACACCATCCTTCAGGGTGTCCTTCTCGGCGGGCTCTACGCGCTGTTCGCCGCCGGCCTGAGCCTCGTGTTCGGCATCATGCGCCTCGTCAACCTCGCGCATGGCGACCTGATCGTCTGCGCCGCCTATCGCTATCCTGATGATCGTCGGCGCTGACCGGCCTCAACCCGTTCCTCGCCGCGCTGATCGCGGCGCCGCTGATGTTCGCCGCCGGCTGGGGGCTGCAGCACGTTCGTCCTGAACCGTGTCCTTGGGCGAGGACATCCTGCCGCCGCTGCTTGTCACCTTCGGCCTGTCGGTCGTCCTGCAGAACGGGCTGCTGGAGGGCTTCTCGCGCCGACAGCCAGCGGCTTGCCGGCGGGCGCGCTGGAGACGGCGTCGATCGACCTTGGACCGGTCACGGTGGGCATCCTGCCGCTCTGACCTTCGCCTCGGCGGTCGCGGTGATCTTCGTGCTGAACTGCATCTTCTACCGCACCGCGCTTGGCCGGGCGTTCCGCGCGATCTCGGACGACCCGACCACTGCCAGCCTGATGGGGATCCGAACCCGAGCAGCGTCTTCGCCATCGCCACCGGCCTTGCGATGGTGATCGTGACCATCGCGGCGCTCTACCTTGGGATGCGGTCGAACTTCGACCCCTCCATCGGCCCGGCGCGGCTGATCTACGCCTTCGAGGCGGTGATCATCGGCGGGCTTGGCAGCCTGTGGGGAACGCTGGCCGGCGGGATCGATCATCGGTGTCGCGCAGACGATGGGCGCGGCCGATCAATCCCGAATGGCAGATCCTTGCCGGCCACATCGCCTTCCTGGTCGTGCTGATCCTGCGGCCGCGCGGCCTGTTTCCGCGGGCGGTGGACTGACGTGCATGGACCGACGCAACCGTCACCACCGCACCCGGCACCAGCGACCATCGCCGGCGTCATCGCGATCCTCCTGATCGCGGTCGGGCTTGCATGCTGCCGGTCTTCGCCTCGCGCAGCCTGATCCAGGACCTGTTCTTCATCCTGACCATGCTGACGCTGGCGCAGCTGTGGAACCTGCTCGCGGGCTATGGCGGTCTGGTGTCCGTCGGCCAGCAGGCCTTTGTCGGGCATCGGCGGCCTATGCGATGTTCGCGCGGAGTCATCCTGTGGGGTCTGGGACCCGGTGCCTGCGATCCTGCTTGGCGGGGTCTGCGGCGTTGCCTTCTGGCGATCCCGACGGCCTTCTTCGCCTTCCGCCTGCATGGGCGCCTATTTCGCCATCGGAACCTGGGTCATCGCCGAGGTGGCCCGGCTGCTGGTCGCCCAGTGGAAGGCGCTGGGCGGCGGCACCGGGCACCTCGCCTCCCGCGTGAGGCGACGGCGGACATCATGTCGGGTGACAGGCTATCGCCAGACCTCTTCGGCCTGCGCGAGGCCGCCGCGCGGGACATTCTCGCCTACTGGCTGGCGCTCGCGCTGGCCGTCGGCCACCATGGCCGGCGATCTACGCCTTGTTGCGCACCGCCAGGGCCTGGCGCTGGCCGCCGTGCGCGACAACGTCGAGGCGGCGCAGTCGGTGGGCGTGGATGCGCGGCGGATGAAGTGGGTGGTCTTCCTGACCGCGGCCTTCGGTGACCGGCCTGACGGCGCGCTGATCTATTCTCAGACCGCCCGCATCTCGCCCGACGCCGCCTTCAGCGTCACGGACTGGACCGCCTATGTCATCTTCATCGTCGTCATCGGCGGCATCGGCACGATCGAAGGGCCGATCCTGGGCGTCATCGTGTTCTTCGTTCTGCAGAACGCCCTGTCCGACTACGGCAGCTGGTATCTCATCGCGCTGGGCCTGATCGCCATCGTCGTCATGCTGTTCGCGCCGCGCGGGCTCTGGGGCGGTCACGGACCGCACCGGATTGCACCTTTTTCCGGTCAGGCGCCGGCTGTGCCGGTCCGCACGACAACCTTTCGCAGGAAGGCTGACGCGATGCGGACTTGGACGGTCGGGATGGCTGCGATGCATGGACGGAGGCGGCAGGTGCCCGCCCCGCGGACCGGCCCATCGGTTCGATCGGGCGCGGGCAGCAGGCAGCGCAGCGGCCCGGCGATACCGCCGGCAAGGTCGCGCCACCGCAGTCGCGGGATCGCCAATCCCCCGAGTTGAGATCGAGACGCGAAGCAACAGAGAGCATCTACCGGAGGGACGGCCGATCATGGCCGACATCACCACCGACGTACTCATCATCGGGACCGGACCGGCCGGCTCGGCGACGGCGGCGCTTCTGTCGACCTATGGGGTCGAGAACATGGCGGTGAACCGCTACCGCTGGCTTGCCAACACGCCGCGCGCCCACATCACCAACCAGCGGACGATGGAGGTGCTGCGCGACCTCGGCCGGAGGTCGAGGCAGAGGCCTACATGCACTGCCGCGCCGCAGGAACTGATGGGCGAGAACGTCTTTTGCGAAAGCCTCGCGGGCGAGGAAATCGGCCGGATGAAGAGCTGGGGCACCCATCCCCTGTCGAAGGCGGAGCATCTGCTGTCCTCGCCCACTTTCATGAACGACCTGCCGCAGACCTTCATGGAGCCGCTCCTGTTCAAGACCGCCTGTTCCCGCGGCACGCAGGCACGGATGAGCACGGAATATCTGAGCCACGTGCAGGATCGCCGACGGGGTGACGACGACCTGCCGCGACCGGCTGACCGGCAAGAATGTGACGATCCGCTCGAATACCTGGTCGGGGCGGATGGCGGGAACTCTGCTGGTCGCCGAACACCGAGCCTTCCGTTCGAGGGCGAGATGGGCGTCGGCGGGTCGATGAACATCCTTTTCCGGGCGGACCTGTCGCGCTACGTCGCGCACCGGCCGAGCGTGCTCTACTGGGTCATGCAGCCGGGTGCCGACGTCGGCGGGATCGGCATGGGTCTGGTGCGCATGGTCCGCCCCTGGAACGAATGGCTGATCGTCTGGGGCTACGACATCAGCCAGCCCGCCGCCCGTGGTCGACGAGGCGATGGCGACGCAGGTCGCCCGGCAACTGGTGGGCGACCCCGACCTTGAGATCGAACTGATTCAGCGCCAATACCTGGACGGTCAACAACATGTATGCGACGCAGATGCAGAAGGGTCGCGTGTTCATCATGGGCGACGCGGCGCATCGACACCCGCCGTCGAACGGGCTTGGGTCCAATACCTCGATTCAGGACGGCTTCAACCTCGGCTGGAAGCTTGCCGCCGTGTCTGAAGGGACAGGCGGGCGAGGCCCTGCTTGACAGCTACTACGGTCGAGCGCGCGCCGATCGCCAGGCAGATCGTCACGCGCGCCAATCAGTCGATCGGCGAGTTCGGCCCGATCTTCGAGGCGCTCGGCATGACGGGCGGCATCGACCACGAGAAGATCCAGGCGAGCATGGACGCGCGCTGCGACGCATCGGCGGCGGCGGAGACGACAGCGCGCGGCGCTGCGGCGAGGCGATCGCCTTCAAGAAGTACGAATTCGACGCCCACGGGGTCGAAATGAACCAGCGCTACAGGTCCGACGCGGTGGTGACCGACGGGCAGATCGAGCCGGCGTTCGAGCTGGATGCCGAACTGCACTACCAGCCCACGACATGGCCCGGCGCGCGTCTCCCGCATGTCTGGCTTTTCGACGCAAGGGCGCAAGGCATTCGACCCTCGATCTGTCCGGACATGGCCGGTTCACGCTCTTCACCGGGATCGGCGGCGAAGGATGGGCCGATGCGGCCGAGGCGTCGGCGCCGAATTCGGGCTCGACATCGCCTGTCGTCTCATCGGGCCGCGCGGATCTATCTCGATCACGCCGGCGACTGGGCCAGAACCCGGGAGGTCGGCGACACGGGCTGCGTCCTGGTCGCGGCCGGACCACCACGTCGCCTGGCGGGCCGAAACGATCACGGCAAACCCGGCCAGGCGATCTGCGCCGGGTCTTGGCGCCATTCTCGCGCGATAGGGAGGCTCCGATGCAACAGCGAAGACGGCTATTTCACCGAAGAGAACTAGCGCCGAGGTCGTTGTGGCGCGCAATGCCGGCGCGGCCGATCGGCGGCTGGCCGAAGTGATGGGCGTGATCCGTCAGACACCTGCACGCCGCGGTCAAGGAGATCGAGCCGACCAGGACGAGTGGATGACGGCGATCAGTTCCTGACCCGGACGGGCCAGATGTGCAGCGACTGGCGTCAGGAATACATCCTGCTGTCGGATGTGCTCGGCGTGTCGATGCTGGTCGACGCGATCAACAACCGCAAACCCTCGGGCGCGTCGGAATCGACGGTTCTTGGGCCGTTTCACGTCGCCGATGCCCCGGAATTGCCGATGGGCGCCGATATCTGTCTGGACCAGAAGGGCGAGCCGATGCTGGTTTCGGGCCGCATCCTGGACTACCGAGGGACGCCCCATCGAAGGTGTCAGGATCGACGTCTGGCAGGCAAATGACGAAGGCTTCTACGACGTTCAGCAAAAGGGCATCCAGCCCGACTTCAACTTGCGCGGCGTATTCCGGACCGGGCCGGACGGCCGATACTGGTTCAAGGGGGTAAAGCCGAAGTTCTATCCGATCCCCGACGATGGGCCGGTCGGTCAACTGCTCGCCAGGTCTTGGCCGGCATCCCTATCGGCCAGCGCATCTTCACTACATCCTGGAGGCAAAGGGCTTTGAACGGCTGGTGACGCACATCTTCGATCCCGAAGATCCCTACATCCACTCCGATGCCGTGTTCGGGGTGAAACAGAGCCTTCTGGCCGAGTTTCGCCGGGTGGCCGACCCCGCCCGCGTCGCCGAGGCCGGGTTTTCAGGGCCCTATGTCGAGGTCACGCATGATTTCGTTCTGGCGCGACCGAAATGAAACCCTGCATCATCTGCGTCGCGATTACCGGATCGCTGCCGACCAAGGCGCATAATCCCAACGTCCCGATCTCGGTTTCCGAACAGATCGAGAGCACACACGCGGCGTTCGAGGCCGGCGCGTCCATCGTCCACGCCCATGTGCGCGATGCGCAGGGCAAGCCGACGAGCGATCCCGAGCGCTTCGCCCTTCTGCTCGAGGGCGTCCGCGCCTTCTGCCCGGGCATGATCGTCCAGCTGTCAACCGGGGGGCGGTCGGGCGCGGGGCAGGCCCGCGGCGGGATGCTTTCGCTGCGCCCCGACATGGCCTCGCTTTCCGTCGGTTCGAACAATTTTCCGACCCGCGTCTACGAGAACCCGCCGGACCTGGTGGATTGGCTCGCATCGCGCATGCTCGAGTTCGACATCAAGCCCGAGATCGAGGCCTTCGACCTGAGCCATATCCACCAGGCCGCCGCCATGCAGCGGGACGGACGTCTGAAGGGGCCGCTCTATGTCCAGTTCGTGATGGGCGTCAAGAATGCGATGCCCGCAGATCGCGATGTCTTCGACTACTACATTCGGACCGTAAGGCGCCTGATGCCGGACGCCGAATGGTGCGCGGCGGGCATCGGCCGCCATCAGCTCGAGCGTGAACGAGTGGTGCATCACCGCGGGCGGGCACACCCGCACGGGTATGGAGGACAACCTGAGGCTCGACCGCGATACGCTCGCACCCTCGAACGCGGCGCTGGTGCGGCGCACTGCCGATCTTTGCGCAAGGCACGGTCGTGCCGTGGCGACGCCTGCCCAAGCGCGGGCGATCCTCGGGCTGAAGGGGGCCTGACGGCCGCCTTCCTTCGTCATCCGTTCAGCCGCGCACGAATGGCTGCGATATCGTCGCCCAGCACGCCGTGCCCGGCGCCCGGGTGGATGCGCGTCTCGACGCCCGCGCCAAGCGAGGACAGCACCGCCGCACTTTCGTGAACACGCCGGAGCGGTATGTGCGGATCACGTTCGTGCACACTGAGCCACGCCTTTGCGCCATCCCTCCGGCCCGAATACCGGAAAGCCTTTTCTCCGTGGCCGTAGAGATCGGCGTGTTGCGTGTCGCCAGTGTCGGCGGTGCCAACGAGGCCACCCGAAAGAGCGATCACGCCACCAAGGCCTTCGCCCTCCCGAGCGAAGGCCTCGAGCGCCAGACAGGCGCCCTGGCTGAAACCGCAAAGCCAGATCCGGTTTCGCGGCAGGCCCTCGGCCGCAAATGCGCCCACCGCCTCGCGCACAAGGCCAAGCCCGGCCGCGACGAAGGGTTCCATCTGGGCGGCCGGGGCAAGAAAGCTCGTCGGCCACCAGCTGTTGCCGGGCGCATCCGGGGCGATGGCCGACACCTCGGGCAAGGCCGCGTGCGACCACAAGCCGAGGATGTCGGTGGCGCTGCCGCCCCTGCCGTGCAGCAGCACCACCCCGGATGACGCCCCGCTCGTGGGTCCGGCTCGCCTCATGACGCGACCGTCAGGGCCGGCAGCACACGGTTGAGCCGGTCGCGGATCGGTTCGTATTGTGACGGGAGCTTCAGCGCCTCGCCAAGCGTCGCCAGCGGTTCATCCACCGTAAATCCGGGCGGATCGGTCGCGATCTCGAACAGCACGCCACCCGGTTCCCGAAAGTAGATCGCATTGAAGTATTGCCGGTCGATCACCTCGGTCGTGCGATGGCCCACCTCGGCCAGACGATGTTGCCACTCGACCTGCTCGGCATCGTTGCGGGCGCGGAAGGCGACGTGGTGGATCGTGCCTGCGCCGGGTCGGCCGACGGAAGGCGCATCCGAGCGGATCAGGTCAACGACGTTTCCCTTCGCACCGCCCGGCGCAACCAGGCGCAGACGCTCGATGCCCCCCGACCGTTCACTTCCACGATCTTCATATCCGAACACATCGCACAGGATGCGTGCCGTCGGTGTGCTGTCACGCAACCACAGCGTCACGGAATGGAACCCGGCCAGGGGTTCGGCCGAGTCCTCCTTCGTCTCGACCAGTTCGACCGGCGCTCCGTCGGGGTCGCGCAGCGTGATCACGCGGGCGCCGAAACGTTCTGTCGGGCCGCCGAAATCGATGGCCTTCAATGCCAGGTCTTCCATCCAGGCGTCGAATTGCCCTTTCGGGACGGCATAGGCATAGGCACTCGCCATTCCGGGCCCGGCGCGGCCCGGTGCCGCATCGGCAAATGGGAAGAACGTCAGGATCGTACCGGGCGAACCGACCTTGTCCCCATAGTAGAGGTGATAGGTATCAGGCGCGTCGAAGTTGACAGTCTTCTTGACGAGGCGCTGGTGCAGCGTGCCCGTGTAGAAGTCGACATTCGCCTGTGGCGGCCCTGAGATGGCCGTCACATGATGGAGTCCGGGGATTGTAGCCTTGGTCATGGAAGCCTCCACAGCATCAGACGGGCGCCGACGTGGCGCTCGGGTTGCGTCCAAGATGAGGCCGGCAGGGCGCGCTGTCACCTTGCGCCTGCGCACCAATTCTGTGCAGGGGTCGGGCGGCGACAGGAAAGGCCGGGTCATGTGACCCGGCCCCGTTCGTATCCCTGATCCTGATCCGTGACCGGCGGTCAGCCTTTCTTCAGCACGCGGTTTCCCAGAACCTCGGCAATCTGCACCGCGTTCAACGCGGCGCCCTTGCGCAGGTTGTCCGAAACGCACCAGAGCGAGATGCCGTTCTCGACCGTGCTGTCCTGACGGATGCGGCTGACATAGGTGGCATATTCCCCGACGCATTCGATCGGGGTGATGTAGCCCCCCGCTTCACGCTTGTCGACGACAAGAATGCCCGGCGCCTCGCGCAGGATATCGGTCGCCTCTTCCCAGTCGAGGAAGTCCTCGAACTCTATGTTGATCGATTCCGAGTGGCCGACGAAAACCGGAACCCTGACGCAGGTGGCCGTCACCTTGATCGACTTGTCGAGGATCTTCTTCGTCTCGGCCACCATCTTCCATTCCTCCTTGGTGGACCCGTCATCGAGGAAAACGTCGATGTGGGGGATCACGTTGAAGGCGATCTGCCGGGGAAACTTCTTCGGGGCGACTTCCTGGCCGGGCACATAGAGACCCTTGGTCTGATCCCAAAGTTCGTCGATCCCCTCTTTGCCCGCACCCGAGACGGACTGGTAGGTCGAAACCACAACCCGCTTGATCCTGGCCCTGTCATGCAGCGGCTTCAGGGCCACGACCATCTGTGCGGTGGAACAGTTCGGATTGGCGATGATGTTCTTGTTCTTGTAGCCAAGGATCGCATCGGCATTCACCTCCGGCACGATCAGGGGAACGGCGGGGTCATAGCGATAGAGCGACGAGTTGTCGATCACGATGCAGCCGGCAGAGGCCGCCCGCGGCGCATAGATCTTGGTCGCCTCGGACCCGACGGCGAACAGCGCGATATCCCAGCCCTTGAAATCGAAGGTGTCGAGATCGCGTGTCTTCAACGTGCTCTCGCCGAAGCTGATTTCGGTGCCCATCGACTTGCGGGACGCAAGCGCCGCAATCTCGTCCACCGGAAACTCTCGCTCGGCAAGGATGTTCAGCATTTCGCGGCCCACGTTGCCCGTGGCGCCAGCGACGACGACGCGATAACCCATTTCGGCTGTCTCCAGAGATCGTGCGGTCGTGCTTCTGACGCAGGCGCAGGTGAATGTAAATGCTGTCGGCGTGAACCTAGGCAGGCAGGGCGGCCCCCAGAGGGCGTTCGCGGATCGGCAGATGCACGATCGCCGAGAAAAGACCGATCCCGATCCCGATCCACCAGACCATCGTATAGGTTCCCGTCAGGTCATACATCCGCCCGCCGAGCCAGACGCCCAGGAATGCGCCAAGCTGGTGGCTGAAGAAGATCACGCCATAGAGCGTGCCCATGTAGCGCACCCCGTAGATGTCGGCGACGAGGCCCGAGGTCAGTGGCACGGTCGCAAGCCACAGCATCCCCATGACGAGCGAGAAAAGGATGACCGAACCGGGCGTCATCGGCAGCGAAATGAAGAGAACGGATGCGGCCGTTCTGCCAAGATAGATGCCGGCAAGCAGGTATTTCTTGCTGTATCGCGTTCCGAGCCATCCCGAGGCGATGGAGCCCAGGATGTTCGCCAGACCGATCATCGAAATCGATATGGCCCCCAGCGCCGAGCTTGTCGTGATCCCCAGTGCCGCCAGCGCTCCGTCCGGATTGATGGCACCGCACATCTCGGTCACGAATGCCGGAAAGTGGGCCGTGATGAACCCCAGTTGATAGCCGCACGAAAAGAAGCCGACGAAGATCAGCGCATAGCTCGGATCGCGAAAAGCCCGAATGAGGACGGTGCCGAGCGCCTCATGTGCCTCCTGCTTGCTGGCCGGCGCGGGCGCCCGCATGAGCGGCAACGCCAGGAGCGACAAAAGGATCGCCCCCGCAAAGATGACGAACACCGTTTGCCATGTGTAGAAGTCCAGCAATATCTCGGCGGCGGGTGCCCCGATCACCTGCCCTGCCGATCCGGCGGCGGTGGCGATGCCCAGCGCAACCGAACGGTTCTCGGGCGACGCGGCGCGCCCGATCACCGCAAGGATCACGCCGAACCCTGTTCCGGCGATCCCGAAGCCCACGAGAATTTCCAGAAACTGATGCTGGCCCGGAGTGATTGCGAAAGCCGACAGAACGAGGCCCAGCGCATAGAGAATCGCGCCGGCAATGATCGCCCGGCGATCTCCGAAGCGTTCCGCTATCGCACCGAAGACGGGCTGTCCTATCCCCCAGGCGAGGTTCTGAATCGCGATCGCCATCGAGAAATCGGCCCGCAGCCAACCGAATTCATCCGCAATCGGCAGTTGGAACACACCAAAACTCGCGCGGATCGCGAAGTTCACGATCAGAATGATGCACCCGCCAATCAGGACCGGGGTAAGGATCGCGGTTTTCGTCATGTCATCGTCCGTTTGGCCGGCGGCACACTGGCCACAGACCGGGTGGAGGATCAAGCGGGGTTCCGGAACCCCGCTTGGGTGAAACCTCAATGCCTGCACCGGGTTGAGCACGCCCGCGCAAGTGCTATCGTGCCGGACATGATGCAGGCTGGCGGCAGGGGCGGTGTGGGTGGGCGTTGCGCCTTTGGTGCGCCAGAATGCTTTCCTCATCTCCCTCGTCGGCACCCGCTTTGATGCGCCAGACCTTGCCCGAGATATACGACGGCCGGGTCGCGGCAGGGCTGCTGCGCCCGGATCCGGCGCAGCGGGGGTTGCTGCCCGCGATGGAAGACATCCGAAAGTGGCTGGAAGACCATCCCGATCGTCCGAAATCAGGCCTGCGGGGGCTCTTTTCACGAGGGCATTCCCCGCATAAGGGCCCGCACAAAGGGCTGTACATCTGGGGCGGGGTGGGCCGGGGCAAGTCGATGCTGATGGACCTGTTTCACGAGTCGCTGTCGATCGGGGCGAAGCGTCGGGTGCATTTTCATGCCTTCATGCAGGAAATCCACCGCGGAATGCACGAAGCCCGCAAGCGCGGTGTCGAGGATCCGCTCGAACCCGTGGCGAGCAGCGTCGGTGCCGCCGTCCGATGCCTGTGCTTCGATGAGGTTCAGATCACCGACATCACCGACGCAATGATCGTCGGGCGACTGTTCGAGATGCTGATGGCCGATGGCGTGGTCATCCTGTCGACATCGAACCGCCCGCCCGACGATCTTTACAAGGACGGCCTCAATCGCGGCTCGTTCCTGCCGTTCATCGCGCTTTTGCGAGAACGGATGGACGTCGTGATGCTTGAAAGCCCGACCGACTATCGCCAGCACCGGCTCGAGGGCGCGACGGTGTACTTCACACCTGCGGGTCGCGCCGCAAGAGCCGAGATCGACGCGATCTGGGCAGACCTGACCGGTGGGGCATCGGGTTCGTCCCTGCGCCTGCCGGTCAATGGACGCGAGGTCGAGCTTGCGCACTTCGCCAACGGTGTCGGACGCGCAACTTTCTGGGATCTCTGCGCCCGCCCGCTGGGCCCCGCGGATTATCTGGCCATTGCCGGTGCGGTCCGGGTGCTGATCCTTGAGGACATTCCCCAGTTGTCTTCGTCGAACTACAACGAAGCCAAGCGCTTCGTCACCCTGATCGACACACTCTACGAAGCGCGTATCCGTCTGGTTTGTTCGGCCGCCGAAATCCCCGAGCGTCTCTACATCGAGGGGGCGGGGTCATTCGAATTCGAGAGGACGGCAAGCCGGCTGCGCGAAATGCAGGCCGCCGACTGGGGCGCATGACCTTGCGGCAGCGTGCCCGCGCCCCCACCTTGAGCGAATACAATCGGACACTCGGCCGGAAAAGGACACGAACATGAAAAGCAGCAAGCTGAAGATCCTTGTGGGCGTCGTCCTGGCGTTCGTGCTGGCCCTGCCCGTCGTCGGCTAGGCCAGCATCATCGGCCTAGCGGCGCAGGACGCCGCCAGTGGCCTTCATCACCTTTTCGACCACGCGCGCGCCGACCGCCTCGATCTCGGCGTCGGTGAGGGTCTTTTCTGTCGGTTGCAGGCGGATCGTCACGGCGATGGATTTCTTTCCCTTGCCCATCTGCGCCTCGGCCTTCTCGCCGTTGAACTCATCAAAGACCCGGACGGACTCGATCAGGGCCTTGTCTGCCCCCTGCGCCGCGTTGACCAGCACGAGCGCCTCGACCCTTTCATCGACCACGAAGGCAAAGTCACGCTCCACCGCTTGCAGGTCCGAAAGCCTCAGGGCAGGCCGCGTCGGCGTTCTGGACTTGGGCATCGGAACCGCGGCCATCAGGACGGTCAGGGCGACCGCCGGCCCCTTGACGTCCATCGACTTCAGCACCGCCGGATGGATTTCACCGAAGCTGGCCAACGCATTCGGGCCAAGCCCGATCACGCCGGAACGACCGGGATGCCACCAGTTGGCAACGCCGCGCGTGATCTGCGCGCGCACCGGGGCGCCCAGAGCCGCCAGGACCGCCTCGGCATCCGCCTTGGCATCATAGACATCGACGGTGCGCCGCGAACCGAACGGGTCACGCGGGGCAGTTCCGCCCACAAGCAGTGCCGTCGCCTGCAAGCTTTGTTCGCCGGGCTCACCACCATGGAAGACAGGGCCGATCTCGAACAGCGCGAGGTCCGCGAACCCGCGTGCCTGATTGCGCGATGCCGCCTGAAGCAGGCCCGGCAACAGATCGGGGCGAAGGTGGGTCATTTCCGACGAAATCGGGTTGTCGACGCGCGTCTGGTCGCCCCCGCCGCCGAACAGCGTGGCGGAGGTTTCATCGACGAAGCTGTAGGTCACGCATTCATTGTATCCCAGCCCGGCCAACATCCGCCGTGCCGTCCGCTCGCGGATCTGCTGGGGTGTCAGGATGGGCCGGGGCACCCCGATCTGCACCCTGCGCAACGGCTTGCCTTCCAGCCTGGACAACGAGGCGACCCGGGCGATCTCCTCGACCAGATCGGCCTCTCCCAGGATGTCCGGCCGCCAGCTCGGAGGCGTCGCGCGTGTCCCTTCGATCGCGAAACCGAGATCGGCAAGAATGCGGCGCTGGTCTTGCGGCTCCACGTCGAGGCCCACGATGCGCTGCACGGCCGAGGGGTCGAACGCGTAGCTGCGCGTGGTGTCGGGAACCGCGCCGTCGGAAACGAGGTCCGATGCCTCGCCGCCACAAAGATCGAGGATCATCCGGGTCGCAAGATCGAGTCCGGGCAGGGTGAACGCCGGGTCAACGCCCCTTTCGAACCTGTAGCGCGCGTCCGAATTGATCTTGAGGGCGCGACCCGTGGCCGCGATGGTGATCGGATCCCAATAGGCGCTTTCGACGAAAACATCGGTCGTCTCTGCCGTGCAGCCCGACGCCTCTCCACCCATGATCCCGGCCAGCGATTCCGGACCTCGTTCGTCGGAAATGACCATCATTCCCGGCTGGAGAGCGTAGGTCTTGCCATCGAGGGCCAGCAACGTCTCGCCGGCCCGCGCCGAGCGGATGTGCAGGCTGCCGGCCACGCTGGCCGCATCAAAGACATGAAGGGGGCGGTTCAATCCGAACGTGAAGAAGTTCGTGATATCGACAAGGGCCGAAATCGGCCGAAGACCGATCGCCTTGAGCCTCGCCTGCATCCACGCGGGCGAGGCACCGTTGCGCACGCCCCGGATCACGCGGCCGGTGAAAAGCGGGCAGCCCGAGGCTTTCAATTCGGGCGCGATGGAGACTGCAATCGGACAGGGGAACCCGCCTTCGATGACGGGAATGTCGAGCGGTTTCAATTCCCCGATCCCGCGCGCCGCGAGATCGCGCGCCAGTCCGCGCACACCCAGCGCGTCGGGCCGGTTCGGCGTGATCTTTACATGGACGACAGGATCGTTCAGGCCCCGATAGTCGATGAAGCGCATCCCCAGGGGCGCGTCATGCGGCAGTTCGATGATCCCATCGTGGTTGTCCGACAGCATCAATTCCCGCTCCGAGCAGAGCATCCCGTTGAAGTCCACGCCCCGGATCACACCCGGCTTCAGGTCCACGCCGGTTCCCGGAACATGCGTCCCGGGCGGCGCGAACACGCCAATCAGTCCCGTCCTCGCGTTCGGCGCGCCACAGACGACCTGCACCTCCTCGCTCGGCCCGGCCGGCCCTTGCGGGAAAGTCTCGACCCGGCACACCCGCAGCCGATCGGCGTTGGGATGCGGCGATGCCTCGATCACGCGCGCGATGCGGAATGCCCCGAGCGTCGTCTCCGGATTCTCGACACTCTCCACTTCATGGCCAAGGTCGGTCAGGGCTGTCATCATCGTGTCGAGCGAGGCATCGCTCGCAAGGTGATCCTTGAGCCAGGTGAGCGTGAACTTCATCGCGTGATCCCGTTTTTCTTTGCGCGCAAGCGCCGGCACCGATTACCGCAAAGACATGCCAAGGGAAAGGGTTGGCCCCGCCCCGAGTTTCCCGATCCGAAACGCGGTGTTGCCGATCGAAAGCCCGATTGGGCAAGCCAAGCGAGGCGTGGAAGGCTAGGTTCGCGGCACTTCAACCATATGGAGAGTGCGGGTAACGAGTATGCAGGTTTCGGTCGTGCGGCTTTGTCTCATCATGGGTCTTACGGCCCTTCTTCTGCTCTACATCTGAACGCGATGCCGGCGCGTGCGGGCAAGCCGCCGCCACAGCGGTGGAGATCGCGCCGCTAGAGCCGTGTCTTCTTCGCGGCCGTCGCCGGATCGCCCGTATTGGACGTTCCGACAGCTTCGATCAGCAGGATGTGCGCCTCCTCCGACGCTACGGGACAATGCTCGACGCCCTCGGGCACGACGAACAGTTCGCCCGCCTTTACCACGACATCACCGTCGCGCAACCTGATCGTGACCTGTCCTGCAACGACAAGGAAGAAGTCGTCGGTATCGGGATGGCTGTGCCAGACGAATTCGCCCCGAACCTTGACCACCATCACATCGTGGCCATTGAAAGCCGCGATAACCTTCGGAGACCACAAGTCGTCGAACTGCGAGAGTTTCTCTGCGATGTTGACCGATCTCACCGGGAAAGGCCGCCAGCCAGATCGGGCATGTCGAGCGCGGCAAAGCCGTAGTGACGCAACCACCGCAGATCGCTTTCGAAGAAGGCGCGCAGATCGGGTATTCCGTATTTCAGCATCGCCAGCCGATCTATCCCCATCCCGAAGGCGAAGCCCTGCCACGATTGCGGGTCGACCCCTGCGGCGGAAAGAACCTTGGGATGAACCATCCCTGAGCCGAGGATCTCCATCCAGCGCTCACCTTCGCCGATCCTGAGCTGGCCATCCTCCCAGGAACACCGGATATCGACCTCGGCCGAAGGCTCGGTGAAGGGAAAGTGGCTGGCGCGGAACCGAAGTTCGACCGAGGGCACCTCGAAGAAAGCGCGGCAGAATTCCTCCAGCACCCACTTCAGGTTTGCCATGGTGATGTCGCGGTCGATGGCCAGCCCCTCGAGCTGGTGGAACATCGGGGTATGGGTCTGGTCCATGTCCATGCGATAGACGCGACCGGGCGCTATGACCCGCAACGGGGCACCGTGGGCCGCCATCGAACGGATCTGCACGGGCGAGGTGTGGGTGCGCAGCACATTCGGCGGGCGATCATCCTCCGGCGCGCGGTGCATGAAGAATGTGTCATGCTCTTGCCGCGCGGGGTGCTCGGGCGGGATGTTCAGGGCATCGAAGTTGTACCAGTCGCTCTCGACCTGCGGGCCCTCGGCCACGGCAAATCCCATGTCGGCGAAGATCGCGGTCACTTCGTCCATCACCTGGCTGACCGGATGGATCGTGCCCTTCCGCCGCGGCCGGCCGGGAAGGGTAACATCCAGCCATTCGGCCTTCAGGCGCTCGTCGAGCGCGGCATCGGCAAGCCCCGCCTTCCGGGCGCGCAAGGCCATGTCGATCTCATCCTTGATGGCATTCAGAAGGGCCCCGGCTGCCTGCCGCTGGTCGGGCGCCATCTGGCCCAGATCGCGCATTTTCGCCGAGATATCGCCCTTCTTGCCCAAGGCAGCAACCCGCACGTCTTCCAATGCCGCCTCGTCGGGCGCAGCGGCGATGGCGGCGAGATATCTGGCCTTGAGGGTATCGAGCCCGTCCATGTCAGTCTCCGTTGGATGCGCGACGGTGCTATCCACAGGACGCACCGATTGCAAGCCGGACGACCGCCCCTTCAGGGGCGGCATCGTCGATGCGACGGCATACCTGCCGCCCCCCGGCGGGCCCCGGCGTGCTTTCGCGCCTTGCCCCTGCCGCGCAGCCACGCGGCCTGGCCTTGCCTTGCATCGAGAACGAAAACACCCCGCGCCCTTGGGGCGCGGGGTGCAAGATCCATCGGATAGGTGGGCCTCAGGCGAGGGCGGCCTTGGCCTGCGCGGCGATGGCGTTGAACGCCTCGGGCTCATGCACGGCCAGATCGGCCAGAACCTTGCGGTCCACCTCGATCCCGGCCTTGGCCAGACCGTTGATGAAACGCGAATAGGTCATCTCGGCGTCGAACAGCCGCACCGCAGCGTTGATCCGCTGGATCCACAGGGCGCGGAAGTTGCGCTTGCGTGGCCTTGCGGTCGCGGGTGGCGTATTGGTTGGCCTTGTCGACCGCCTGGGTGGCGGTGCGGAAGTTGGTGCTGCGCGCGGCGTAATAGCCCTTGGCAGCCTTGATCACCTTGCGGTGACGGGCGTGGGTGACGACGCCGGATTTGACGCGGGACATCTGGTGCTCTCCTTACCGGTCGTAGGGCATGTATTTCTTGACGATCTTCGCATCGCTGTCGCGACAGGATCATGGTTCCCGTCGTGTTGCGGACGAATTTCGTCGTGCGCTTGATCATGCCGTGGCGCTTGCCGGCGGGGCCGGCCTTCACCCGACCGGAGGCCGTGAAGCTGAAACCGCTTCTTCGCCGCCGACTTGGTCTTCATCTTGGGCATTTCCATCTCCTGGTCGAGTGTTCAGCGCGCGACTCGGCATGCCACTTTGGCCGGCCGTGCGGGTAACGAAGCGCGCCGCTATAGGGGCAGGCGCGGCAAGCCGTGCAAGGGCGAATTGCCCAAGTCGGGTCAGCTGATCAAACGGCCGAACACGTCGACCATAACGCCTGGGTACCTCGTCGAACGTATAGCCGCCGGGCCTGTTCAGCACCGCAATCACGACCAGGCGATCCGACGCGATCAGCACCATGACCGCGCCGACCCGCGGGGGCGCGACCTTCCGACACAGGCCGATAGCAGCGATGGAATCGTCAAGCACGCCAAGGACGATGCCGATCGACAGAACAGGTCCGTATCCATGCATACCTCCGAAAACTGTTCCGATGCTCGGAGATGCTACTTCGGGATCGACGCGAGAAATCAACCGTTCGTCACAAGGTGCGACGCGCAGGATGTTGGTGGTGCCCTTGACGTTGAACGGCACGCCGGCGGTCACCACGATCTGGTCCTCCTCGGTGGCAAAGCCGTCAGCTCGCGCGCAGCGCGCACAGCGGCCAGTACCGCGCCCTTGAAGCGGTCCTGCGGCTCGGTGATCACGCAATGCGCGCCCCAGGTCAGCGCCATGCGCCGCGCCGTGTCGACATCAGCGGCGTCAGCGCGATGATCGGCACACGCGGACGTTCGCGCGCCACCAGGCGACGCGGTGGTGCCCGACTGGGTGAAGCAGCAGATCGCCTTGATGTTGGTCGCTTCGGCAATCTCGCGCGCGGCGGCGACGATGCCGTCCGCCATCGATTCGCGCCGCACCTGACGCGGCTGGCTTCGATGACCGCGCGGTAGGTCGGGTCCTTCTCGACCGAGATCGCGACGTTGTTCATCGTCGTGACCGCCTCGACCGGATAGTGGCCCGCCGCCGATTCCGCCGACAGCATCACCGCATCCGCACCTTCGTAGATCGCGGTCGCCACGTCCGACACTTCGGCCCGGGTCGGCACCGGCGATTCGATCATCGATTCCAGCATCTGCGTCGCCACGATCACCGGCTTGGCCGCCGCACGCGCGCCGCGCACCAGTCGCTTCTGGATCGGCGGCACCGAGGTGGACCGGCAGCTCGACGCCCAGATCGCCACGCGCCACCATGATCCCGTCCGACACCTCGCAGGATCGCGTCATAGGCCTTCACCGCCGCGGGCTTTTCGATCTTCGACAGGATCGCCGCACGGCCCTTGGCCAGGTTCGCGCGCCTCGATCACGTCCTCGGGCCGCTGCACGAAGGACAGCGCCAGCCAGTCCACGCCCAGCTCGCAGGCGAATTCCAGATCGCTCGCGGTCCTTTTCCGACAGCGCCGCCACCGGCAGCACCACGTCCGGGCACGTTCACGCCCTTGCGGTTGGAAATCGTGCCGCCGACGGTCACGGTGCAATCGGCGAAATCCTTGCCGCAGCTTTCAACCTTCAGGCGGATCTTGCCGTCATTGACCAGAAGCGAGGCGCCGGGTTCAAGTGCGGCGAAGATCTCGGGATGCGGCAGGTTCACGCGCTCGACCGTCGCCCGGGGCGCTGGACCAGGTCCATCCGGAACGCGGCGCCTTCGACCAGTTCTTCGCCGACCCTTCGGCAAAGATGCCGACGCGCAGCTTCGGGCCCTGCAGGTCGGCCAGGATGCCGATCGGGCGGCCGACATCCGGCCTCGACCTGGCGAATGATCGCGTGGCGCGCGCGGATGTCGTCGTGGGTCCCGTGGCTCATGTTCAGGCGGAACACGTCGGCCCCCGCCTCGAACAAGCGCACGGATCATCTCGTAGTCGCTCGATGCGGGGCCAAGCGTGGCCACGATCTTCACGTTGCGGAGGCGTCTCATCGCCTTACTCCCTGTCAGTGTGATGTCGGGTCATGTGGGCCGTGGGCGTTATGGCGGAATTCGAAACCCGCAACGGCAACCGGCGCGTTCGGCAGCATTCTGCGCGCGCGCCAAGTCCCTATCGCGCTGGGCAGCGAGACGGGCATGACGGCAGCGCCTTTCGCATCGTCGGAGAAAACCGCGCATCGCGCTGGCTGGTCACCTGCGACCACGCGACGAACCGTGTGCCCGACCGGGTCGCGGGCGGGTCACTCGGGCTTTCGGCTTGCGAAATGGAACGGCACATCGCCTACGATCGTCGGTGCCGCGGGCCTGGCCGTCGCGCTGGCCGACGCCTCGGGGCGCACGGCGATCCTGTCGGATTTCTCGCGCCTCGTCATCGACCCCAACCGGGGCGAGGACGACCCGACGCTGGTGATGAAGCTCTATGACGGCACGATCATCCCCGCCAACCGCACGCCGACGCCACCGAGACGGAACGGCGGATGGCGCTCTTCTATCGGCCCTACCACGCGGCCTATGCGCGGCTTGCGGCGCGCAGCGGACGACACGGTGATCGTCGCGGTCCATTCCTTCACCCCGGTCTGAAGGGTCGCCCGCCACGGCCGTGGCACATCGGAGTTCTTCACTCACACCTCGACGAACGGCTCTCGAACACCCTTCTGGCCCGTCTGAAGGCGATCCCGATCTTTGCGTCGGTGACAACGAACCCTACGACGGCCACCTTCCGGGCGATGCGATCGACCGTCACGCCCTTGCAGGCCGGGCCGGCACAACACCCTGATCGAACTGCGGAACGACCTGATCGCAACGGCAGACGCGCAGCACCAGTGGGCGGGGCGCCTTGCGCCCCTGCTCGCGGCGGCGCTGGTTGACGCGGAGGCGGACAATGGCCATCTCAACGGCTGAAGGAGACTTGCCGATGGACGACGCAGACCCGAACCGAACTTGAGGCCGCCGCCTTTCGCGCACTCGTTCATCACCTGATGGAAAAGCGGCCCGATGTGCAGAACATCGACCTGATGAACCTTGCCGGTTTCTGCCGCAACTGCCTCAGCCGCTGGTATCAGGAGGCCGCAGCGGAACGCGGACTCGAGATGGACAAGGATCAGGCCCGCGAAATCGTCTACGGCATGCCCTATGCAGACTGGGTGGCCCGGCACCAGACCGAGGCCGATGCCGCCAAGAAGGCGGCGTTCGAGACGGCCTTTGCCGCAGAACGTCGGCAAACGCGACTGAACGGGCGCGAACCGCCCCGCGACGCCTCAGATCGCCGAATTGCGCATCTCGTCGAGATAAATCTCGCGCAGCCGCGTCGTGACCGGCCCTGGCGCGCCCGCCCCCAGACGGGCGCCGTCAATCTCGACCACGGGCATCACGAAGGCAGAGGCAGAGGTGAAGAACGCCTCGTCCGCAAGCTTTGCCTCGTCGATGGTAAAGGGGCGTTCCTCGACTTCCATCTGCGCCTCGGCGGCGCATCGCAGGACCGCGGCGCGGGTGATGCCATGAAGGATCTCGTGCGAGAGCTGCCGGGTGATGATCCGGTTTCCCTTCACGATGTATGTGTTGTTGGACGTGCCTTCAGTGACGAAGCCGTCCTCGACCATCCAGGCATCATCGCAACCCGCCGCCTTGGCCATCATCTTGCCCATCGACGGATACAACAGCTGCACCGTCTTTATGTCACGCCGGCCCCATCGAATATCGGGAATGGAAATCACCTTCATGCCTGCCCGCGCGGCCGGGTTCTGGGCCAGGCCCGGTTTCGACTGTGTGAACATCACGAGGGTGGAAGGCGTGACCGCGGGATCGGGAAAGGCAAAGTCGCGGTCACCCGGCGCGCCGCGCGTCACCTGTAGATAGACCATCCCCTCCACAACCGCGTTGCGCGCCACCAGTTCCCGGTGGATCTCCAGCAGCGCGTCATCGGAGACCGGCGCGGCCATATCGAGTTCCGCAAGCGACCTTGCCAGTCGGCGGCAATGCCCGTCGAAATCGATCAGCTTGCCGTCAAGCACGCTTGTGACCTCGTAAACCCCGTCGGCCATCAGAAATCCCCTGTCGAAGATCGAGATCTTCGCGTCTTCTTCGGGCAGATATTCTCCGTTCACATAGACAATGCGGCTCATGTCGGATCCTTTCGGGGTCGGCCTGTCTTTGGCCAGCATCGCCGCCCCAGTCAAGTCTCAGGGTGCGGCAAGCACCTGTTCGATGCCATAGCGAAGGCGCTCCGCCGAAAAATCGTGCCCCCCGTCGAATTCGCAGAACTCCAGCAGCCGCCCCGCGGGATTGTGCGAGGTCCGGCAGGTCATGCCACCCGGCGCCGCCGCCTCTTCCATGTCGGGCACAAAGCCCCCTTGGGCAGCATACATGGCCAGCGCATCCTGCACATTTCCCTGCCTCGTCTCGCCGATGGCCCGCCCGGCCAGCGGCACCACGCCATCTTGTGTCCCGTGAATGTGGACGAGGTTGGCAGGCGGGGTCGGGCAATCCTGCGGCATCGGGGCCCAGAATGTGCCGGACATCGCGACAAACCCCCTGAAACGATCGGACGCCCCGCAGGCAAGCGTCCAGACCAACATGCCGCCCGCGGAAAACCCTGTGGCGACACGGCGCTGCGGGTCGATGTCGGCGCGGGTTGCCACGTCGGCCAGAACGGCATCGACATAGGCGTATTCCAGGGCATCGGCCCGCTCGGGTGCCTGCGGAACATGGGCGATGGCCCAGTCATCGCCCCCGGCCTGAAGCCCGACAAGGGCAAGGCCAAGCGTATCGGCGAGGCCGCGCAGCTTCATGTTGCGCATTTCGTTCGCGGCCTTGCCCTTGTAGCCATGGGCAAACACAATCGCGCCGACGGGGCCTGTCCCGGCCGCTGGCGGAAGATAGAGGCGGTAGGCCCGGCCATCTTCCACCACGCAGTCGCTGTCAGGTCCGCAGGCCGATGCCGGGGCGGCCAGGCACATCAGGACGGCAAGGATCAACCAGCGCATGGGAAAGCTCCAACGGGTGTCCGGGATACCCTGATCGGGCGCGCCCGACGGGAAGACAGGCAACGTGTCGGTGATCGTCATCCCCAAAGTTCGGCGGTTGGTGGATGAACGCCCCTTTCGTCGAACAGCAACGGGTGTTCCCGGTCCTCGGCCAGCAGAAGCGGTCCGTCGAGGTCGGTATAGGCGGCCCCCTGGGCAAGAAGCGTGGCCGGGGCCATGGCCAGGCTCGAACCCACCATGCAGCCGACCATCACGCCATATCCTTGCGCCAGCGCCGCCGACCGCAGCGCCAGCGCCTCGGTCAGCCCGCCGGTCTTGTCCAGCTTCAGGTTCACCACATCGTACTTGCCCTGCAACGCGGCAAGCGAATGGCGATCATGGCAGGACTCGTCCGCGCAGACCGGCAGCGGCCGCGCGATCTCGGCCAGCATGCCATCCTGCCCCGCCGGAAGCGGCTGCTCCACCAGCGCCACGCCAAGGCGCAGAAGGTGCGGGGCGAGTTCGGAATAGATCTCGGCCGTCCAGCCCTCGTTGGCATCAATGATGATCCTTGTCGCCGGCGCCCCGGCCCGCACCGCCTCCAGGCGCGGCATGTCGTCGGGGGTGCCGAGCTTGATCTTCAGCAGCGGGCGAAAGGCATTCCTCGCCGCCGCGGCGCGCATCGCGTCGGGCGTGTCGAGCGACAGGGTGTAGGCTGTGATCTCGGGCTTCGGGGCGGCGAGCCCGGCTATTTCCCAGACCCGCCGTCCTGCCCGTTTCGCCTCCGCATCCCACAATGCGCAATCGACGGCGTTGCGCGCGGCACCGGGCGCGAGGGCCTCCTGCAACGCCTCGCGCCCGATCCCGTCGGGAAGGCTTTCGATCTGCGCCGCCACAGTGTCGAGTGTCTCGCCATATCGCGCATAGGGAACGCATTCGCCCCACCCTGTCACGCCATCCCGGGTCACGCGCACCGTCAGAACCCGCGCTTCGGAGCGGCTGCCGCGCGAAATCGTGAAGACCTGCGCAAGTCGAAAGGTTTCGGGCGTCACGGTGATCATCAGCTGTTCTGTTTCCCCCCGGGTGCTGCCCTTGCCCCGAACCGCTCGGGAAAGATCCTCGACGATACCCTCAGATCGCGATCATGGCATCCACGAGCCGATCCGCGCCGAACCGGAACGGATCGGTCGCGGGCAGCCCGGTTCGCGCCTCGATCTCGGCAAGGTAGCTTCTGGCATCCGCGGTACTCATGTGCTGGGTGTTCACGGAAATGCCGATCGCGACACACGCCGGGTTCGCCACGCGCGCCAGCGCGAGGGCCATGTCGCGCACGGCCTCGATCGACGGCAGCTGGTAGTCCGGCAGACCGCGCATGTGCGTCCGCGTCGGCTCATGGCAGATGATCAGCGCATCCGGTTGCCCGCCATGGATCAATGCCAGCGTCACGCCGGAATAGGAAACGTGGAACAGGCTTCCCTGCCCCTCGATCAGATCCCAGTGGTCGTCGTCATTGTCGGGGGTCAGCCATTCGATGGATCCGGCCATGAAATCGGCGATCACGGCATCAAGCGGAACCCCCCCGCCGGTGATCAGGATACCCGTCTGCCCGGTGGCGCGGAACGACGACTTCAACCCGCGGGCGCGCATCTCCTTGTCCATGCAAAGCGCGGTATACATCTTGCCGATCGAACAATCCGTGCCGACCGCGAGCATGCGCTTGCCCCGCCGCTTCTTGCCGTTCGCGATGGGATAGCTCACACCCGGAACCCTTACGTCGTGCAGTGTCCGGCCCGTCGCGGCGGCGACAGCGGCAAGGTCGGGCTCGTCGCGCAGCAGGTTGTGCAGGCCGCTGGCAAGGTCGAAGCCTTCCTCGAGTGCCGCGACCAGAACCTTCTTCCACGCCGGAGAGATCACTCCACCCCGGTTGGCGACACCGATCACCATCGTCTTGCAGCCCGCCGCCTTCGCCTCGACAAGGCTCATGTCGGCAAGGCCCATGTCGGCGTTGCAGCCCGGCATCCGGTACTGGCCCAATGCGAACTCCGGCCGCCAGTCCCTGATGCCTTGCGCGACCTTCGCGGCAAGCGGATCGGGGGCATCACCAAGAAACAGCAGATAGGGCGTCTCGATCACGGTCGGCTCCGTCGTTGAATACCGGCGCGACAATGCGACAGCGGCCGGGGCTTGTCTCGGTTCTTTTTCGCGGCGGTTCGGTCGGCGTCGAAAATTGGCACGTCAATGGCGCGGTCACATGCGAAAAATCGGCGCCGGCTGCGGCAACCCGGCCCTCGGTTGTTGACAGACCGCCCACGAAAGAGGCAGTGGTGTGAAACTTTCGGCCTGACGCCGCCGAATCCGGTTGCCCGTGCTGCATGGGGAGGGGAGGCCCCGCGCAGCGATCCGGGAGGATGCACGCCCCGAGGTCTGACCTCGGGGCGCTGCTGTTTCGGCGGTTGGGCCGCGGTATCGCGCAGGCGGGGCCGTCCGGGGCGTTCGGTTGCAATCGCAGGCGCTGCGGAGCATATAGCGGTGCGACCGTCCGGGAGAACGCGATGAACTATCTCGAGTTTGAAAAGCCCCTCGCCGAGATCGAAGGCAAGGCCGAGGAGCTGCGCGCACTGGCGCGGGCCAACAAGGAGATGGACGTCGAAAAGGAAGCGGCTGCGCTGGACCGCAAGGCCGAAACGCTGCTGAAGGATCTCTACAAGGATCTGTCGCCCTGGCGGAAGTGCCAGGTCGCGCGGCACCCGGACCGGCCGCATTGCAAGGATTACATCGACGGCCTGTTCTCGGAATTCACGCCGCTGGCCGGGGACCGGAACTTTGCGGACGACCACGCGGTGATGGGCGGGCTGGCGCGGTTCAACGATGCGCCGGTGGTGGTGATCGGGCACGAGAAGGGCAACGACACCAAGACCCGGATCGAGCGCAACTTCGGCATGGCGCGCCCCGAGGGCTATCGCAAGGCGATCCGGCTGATGGATCTGGCGGACCGTTTCCGCCTGCCGGTGATCACGCTGGTCGACACGCCCGGCGCCTATCCCGGCAAGGGCGCGGAAGAGCGCGGGCAAGCCGAGGCGATTGCGCGGTCGACCGGCGAAATGCCTCGAGATCGGCGTGCCGCTGGTCGAGCGTGGTGATCGGCGAAGGCGGGTCGGGCGGGGCGGTGGCCTTCGCGACGGCGAACCGGATCGCGATGCTGGAGCATTCGATCTATTCGGTGATCTCGCCCGAGGGCTGCGCCTCGATCCTGTGGAAGGACGCCGAGAAGATGCGCGAGGCGGCCGAGGCGCTGCGGCTGACGGCGCAGGATCTGCAGAAGCTGGGCGTGATCGACCGGATCATCAAGGAGCCGGCGGGGGGCGCGCAACGGGCGCCGCAAGGAGACGATCGACGCCGTCGGCAAGGCCATCGAGGCGATGCTGAAGGAACTGTCGGGCAAGAAGGCCGACGCCCTGGTCAAGGACCGGCGGCAGAAGTTTCTCGACATGGGGTCGAAGGGTCTGGCCGCCTGAAACACGCCGGCAACCCGGCCATCCGGGACTGATCGGGCGCCGGTCCTTGCATCGCGCTGTGGCTGTTCTCGATGAAGACCCAAGACCCCGGAACGGAACCGGCCCGTATCGCGGTCGTCGGGGTGCAGCCGCGACAGGGCGGGCCCGCAGGTGGCAAGTCCCCGCGCAAGACGGCCGGGACGGGCACGCGATCAACCTGCGCCCCCCCGCAGGGCAACAGACCGGGCGCGAAGCTATAGGGTGTCGTGTGGTCCGGGTCCGAGCCGGGCCAGCAGACCAAAGCGACGAGGCGCGGGCTTTTCGGCTGCATATCGTGGTCCGGGTCGTTGCGAAGGCACCCGTGGCGCCTGCGCCCCCGTCCCACCGCCCATGATCGTTCATCGACCTGCCGGTTGTCGCTTTTCGGCCAGACTTTCTGTCCTGGCGCCCGGACTTTGGGCAGGACGAAGGATGGAGGCGATGGATGTCCGACGCACACCCGCTCATTTCGCTGGATCGCTATCCGATCAACCGCAGCGGCCCGGATCGGGACAACCTGCTGCGCCGCGTGCGGGCCGATCTGGGCCGCGACGGATGCGCGGTGCTGAAAGGTTTTCTCAACCCCAGGGGGGTCGAGACATTATGTGCGGAAGCCGACAGCGTTTCCGATCGGGGCTTTCGATCGTCGGGGCGTACCAACCCCTATTTCACCAAGGATGATCCGGCCCTGCCCGCGGACGATCCGCGCCGGCAGTTCTTCGATCGGTCGAACACGTTCATTCCCGCCGACAACTTTCCCAAGGGCTCGGCATTGCGCGGCATCTACGACTATCCGGCATTCGGATCCTTCGTTCAGGACTGCCTCGAGGAAGAGCGGTTCTTTCCCTATGCCGATCCCCTGGCCGACGCGATCGTGAACATGGCGGAAGAGGGCAACGGGTTCCCGTGGCATTTCGATACCAACAACTTCACGGTGACGATCGCCATCCAGAACGCCGAATCAGGTGGCGCGTTCGAATATGCGCCAAACATTCGCGCGGGCGGCGAGAACTTTGCCGAAGTCGCGCGGGTTCTTGATGGAACGTCGGACAAGGTGCGGTCCATCGCGCTGGAACCGGGCGATCTGCAAATCTTCCGGGGGCGCAATTCGCTGCACAGGGTGGCGCCGCTCAAGGGCAGGACGCCACGCTATGTCGCGATCTTTTCCTATGTCGAGGAACCCGGCATGGTGGGCACCCCGGAACGGTGCAAGCAGCTATACGGGCGGGCACTTCCCATCCACTACGAGCGGGCCGGCCTGCGCGCCGACGCCTACCTCGACTAGATCTGACCAGCCGCCGGCACGGCCACGCGATGAGGTGCCGCGCCCGGCGAAGCCGCCCCGGACCTACCACATGGATTGCGCGGCCCGTGCGGGCCAGCCGGCATCGTAGGCTGGCCCGTCGATGCCGCCGTCGGTGATCTCGCGCAGCATCTCGCCCACCGTCGGAAGGCCTTGCGACTGGTCCCCGCCCGTCCAGAGGGCCGAGCGGATCAGGGCGCGGGCGCATTGCGAATAGACTTCGGAAATGGCGATGACGATGACCGTGCGCGGCAGGGCCCCATCCCGGGCGAACCGGGCGCGCAGGGCGTCATCGGCGGTGACGATCGCCTTGCCGTTCACCCGCAGCGCGGTGTTGGAGCCCGCAACGAGGAACATCAGACTGACACGGCCGTCGCGCACGATGTTGCGCAGGCTGTCGATCCGCTCGTTTCCCTTCCAGTCGGGCAGGGCGAGGGTGCGCGCATCAAGCACCCTCACCACCGGGCCGTCATCGCCGCGCGGGCTGCCGTCGGTGCCTTCGGGGCCGACTGTCGAAAGCACGCAGAAGCGGGATCTGTCGAGAAAGGCCCGGTAGGCGCGGGTCAGCTGGGGCGTGACCTTGACGCGTGCGGGCTGGCCGGGTGTGCCGTAATGGCCGTGCAGATCGTCAAGGCTGGTGATCGGGATCATGCGCAGACCTCCGGGGCGGGATAGGGCGCGGTCAGCGCCTCGACTTCGGTTTTTTCGGCCGGGGCACCGGCAGATCGCGCGCGACGGCACTGACGAGCGCGACCAGCGCATCGGGTTCGTCGAGCAGCGCATCGGCCATGATGTGCGGCTTCGCCCCCGGATAGGGCGGCCCCATCTGAACGTCGGGCACAAGCGCCAGCGCGCCGGGTGTCGCCTTGACGAACAGCTGATCGCCGCAGATCAGCGCCACCACCTTGCCGTCGAGATAAACCGCGTATTCGCCGAACATCTTGCGGGTCGAGATCGGCCCGGCCCCCGCCATCTGTTCCGACACGAAATCGGCGGTGGATGGATCCGTCGACATGCTAAGTCGTCCCGCGGTCCGGGCCGCGAAACCCGGCCTCGGCCAGCAGGCGGTCCGTCGCGGTTTCGATGCGGCGTTCCAGTTCGGCCATGAACGCGGGATTGGACAGACCGGGGGCGATGCGCGGCAGGAATTCGACCACCGCGAGGCCGGGCTTGCGGTAGAAGCCGTGGCGCGGCCAGAACGCGCCGACATTGGTGGCGGCGGGAACACAATCCTGATCGAGTTGGGCATAGAGCACGGCCGAGCCGACCTTGTAGGCGGGCGGTGCTCCGGGGGCCGTCCGGGTGCCTTCGGGGTAGATGATAAGCTGGCCCGGATCCTGACGGCCTTCATGCACCGCCTGCATCATGGCGGCAATGGCCTGGCCGCGCTTGCCACGATCGACCGGAACACACCCGATCCGCAGCGCATACCAGCCCAGGATCGGGGCCCACTTGAGCTCCTTTTTCATGATGAACTTGGCGCGGGGCATCGCCGCCGAAAAGGATGATGATGTCAAAGAACGAGTGATGCTTGGCGGCCACCAGAACCTCGTCCGTGGGCGGCGTGCCACGCACCTCGGACCGCAAGCCCACCATCCAGGACGCCGTCCAGCGGACCCAGCGGCAATAGGCATGCATCGCGCTGTAGGCCGCGCGCCGGTCGAAGATCGCGAAGGGGGTGTAGACGATCGCGAGGACCGGCATGGCCACATACATCTGGGTGATGAACAGCACCGAGCGGACCCATTGGATCAGGCGCATCAGGTCAGTCCCCTCAGCTTGCGGAAGGCTGCGATACGGGTCGCCACAAAGGCCACGACGGCGGCGAGCGGCGGCAAGGCGAGCGGCCAGAGCCAGCCCGCGCCCTGAAAGCCGAGGCCCGTCAGAAAGCCGCCCGCCGCGTCGGCCGAGGGCAGGGCCGCGACGGCAGCCATGCCGATCGCCGTGCCGGTGGCGGCGCCGCCAAGCGCGCGCAGCGTGAAGCGCCGCACGAAGGCGCGCGCGATGAAGGCGTCGCGCGCCCCGATCAGGCGCAGGACGCGGATCACCTGCGCATTTGTGGCAAGTGCCGCATTGGCGGCGAGCGTGATCATCGCGCCCATGGTCGCGAGGATCAGGGCGACCGACACGAGCCCGAAAAAGCGCAGCCGGTCGGCGGCGACGGTCAGCGGACGGCGCCAGCGGGTGTGATCGTCAAGCACGGCACCGGGGGCCTCGGCGGCAAGGCGCAAGCGCAACCCCTCGCCATCATAGCCGGGACCGTCTTCGGTGACGGCGACGAGGCGGGGAATGGGCAGGGCATCGAGCGGCAGGTCCGGCCCGAACCACGGCTCCAGCAGGGCGCGCTGCTCGGCGTCGGACAGGGCGCGGGCAGAGCCTATGCCGGGGGTCGTGGCAAGCAGGTCGAGAACGGCCTGCGTCTGGCGGTCCATCTGGTCGGCGGGGGCGGAGATGCGGATGGTGGCGCTGTTGGCGAGGCCCTCGGACCAGCGGTCGGCAAGCCGGCCCGAGCGCCAGCGCCAGCGCCAGCGCGAAGACCGCGAGAAACGCCATGGCGCCGGAGGTGAGGGTCGTCAGCCACGCGGTCGGCCCCGAGGGCGGCACCACCCGGTCGCGGTGGCGCTCGGTCAGTTCGGCCCGGCTTGGCATCGGGGCGGCCGGTCACAGGTCGGCCCCCGCAAGCTGGATGCGGCGGTTCTTGATGCGCAGGACGCGGGCCGCGACCTGCGACTTGGCCTGGCGGATCAGGTTCAGGTCGTGCGTGGCGATGAGGATGGTCTTGCCCATCCGGTTCAACTCCACCAGCAGCGACAAGAGGCGCAACGACATGTCCCAATCGACGTTGCCGGTGGGCTCGTCGGCCAGGATCACGTCCGGGCCGATGATCACGGCGCGGGCCAGCGCCGCACGCTGCCGCTCGCCCCCCGACAGCGAGGGCGGCAGCGCCTCGGCGAGCGGCGACAGGCCGACCCAGGACAGAAGATCGGCCAGATCGCCCGGCGGCGTCTCGCGCTGCGCGACGGTCAGCGGCAAGGCCACGTTGGCCGCCAGAGGCAGGTGGTCGAGGAACTGGACAGTCCTGGTGGACGATGCCGATCCGGCGGCGGGTGCGGGCGATGTCGTCACGGCCCAGGCTGCGCACCTCGCGGTCGAAGATCGTCACTTGCCCGGCCGTCGGCAGCAGTTCGGCATAGCAAAGCTTGAGGAACGTCGACTTGCCGGTGCCCGACGGCCCGGTCAGAAAGTGGAACGAGCCCGGTGCGAGACGCAGCGAGATGTCCGAAAGAAGCTCTCCGCCACCATAGCTGTAGGCGACATTCTCGAACGCGATCACGGAACCCCCTGCCCGGCGGCGCGGCCGGCTGAACGGCAGTTTCGCCCGGTTTCACGCCGGATTCAATCGCTTGTGGCAGGAAGGTGCGATGAATTCGGATACAATGTCTTGGAGAAAGCGGGCTTCGTTGTTACAACTGGGGCATCTACAGATGGGCAACCCTTTTTGGGGGGGCCTTCGGGGACTGGATGGACATGCGGCTGGTTTGCCCGAATTGTGACGCCCAATACGAGGTGGATGACGCCGCCATTCCAGAGGCCGGGCGCGATGTGCAGTGTTCGAGCTGTGGTCACGCGTGGTTCCAGCGGCACCCCGACATCGTGGCGGAGGAAGAGCAGGAAGAGGAAATCTTTCTCGACCCCGAAGACGAAGTCACGGCGCCGCCGGAGCAGGCCCTGCGGGACGCGCCGCGCGCGGGCCCCTCGGGCGCACCGCCCATTGCGGACCAGGCCGGTGCCCGGGCCGACGCCGCATCGGCCACACACCCCGCAGCCGATCCGGGAACTGCCAGGCATGGGGCGGACCCGGACCGGTCTGAAACGACGCCTCGCGTGGCACCTGACACGGACCCGACCGAGGCAGAATTGGCCGAGGCGGGGCGATCGCCGCACGACAGCCCCGCGCAGGGGGCGACGGATCAGCCGCATCAGCGGCGCGGGCTTGACGACAACCTGATGGCGGTATTGCGCGAGGAAGCCGAGCGCGAGGCCGCGGCGCGCAAGTCGGAGGCGCCGCGCGGGCTGGAAACGCAGACCGATCTTGGCCTGATGCCCCCAGCAGCGGCGGTGCCCGCGTCGGTGCTGGCCGCGCGCGAACGGTTCAAGGATCTGTCGGTCGATGCCGCGCACGACGACGGTGACGAGGCCACGGAGGCCGACGATGCACGTCCTGCGTCGCGTCGCGAGTTGCTGCCGGACATCGAGGAGATCAACTCGACCCTGCGCGCGAGTTCGGAACCACGCGGCGAGGGCGCGGCAGCGGTGTTGCCGCCGCCCGAGCCCGCCGATGCCCGCCGGGGTTTTCGCAGTGGCTTCACGCTCATGCTGATCGTGGCGGCCGCCTTGTGGCTGGCCTACGTCATGGCACCCCGTATCGTGACGCAGATACCGGCAAGCGAGGCGGCGATGCAGGCCTATGTCAGCGCGGTGGACAAGGCCCGTATCGGGGTCGATGCCGCGTTGCAGTCCGCCTCCCGGCAATTGCGCAGCCTGAGCAACGACCAGGAGCAGGGCGGCTGAGCCACTGGCCGCAGGCGCCGACCGGACAGGATATCCGGACGCGGGATCAGAACCGGTCGAGCAGCCGCTTGAGATAGTCGAGTTCGGTATCGGGGCGTGACTGGTCGCCCGACCGGCGACGGATCTCGTCCAGAAGTTCCTGCGCGCGGCGGTAGACGTCGTCGCCCTGCAGCATGTTCTGGTCGGTGCCGATGCGACCCATCTCGCCGACGTTCGCGGCCCAGAGGATCACGCTGGCCGTTCGGATCAGCGCTGCCCGAATGCCTCGCCGTCCGCGGCGCCGCTCTGGCCTTCGTTCTGTTCCTGGGCCATGGCCTCGCCCAGATTGCGCATGCCCTCGCGCAGCGCCTCGATCGCTTCGGCCTGGCGGTCGAGGGCGCCGGCGAAATCCTCGTTGCGCAGGGCGTCCTCGGCCTGATCCATCGCGCGCCCGGCGCGATCGAGGGCCTGGCGCCCGGCTTCGCCCTGGCCTCGCTGCCGGCGCCGGGCAGGCCGTTCAGCCCGTCGAGGCGGTCGCGCAAGTCCTGCTGGCGCTGGGCGAGACTGCGGCCATCCTGACCCGGCCCGCCCGGCTGGCCGTTCTGCCCCGGCTGATCGCCCTGACCCTGCTGGCCACCCTGCGCTGGCCCTGCTGGCCCTGTTGGCCCTGTTGGCCCTGCTGGCCTTGCTGGCCTTGCTGGCCTTGCTGGCCGTTGAACTGATCCTGAAGCTCGCTGGAAGCTTTCGTCGGACAGATCCTGCTGGTCGCGCAGGGTTTCGGCGAGCTCCTGCATCGCCTGCTGGCCGGGGGCCCTGGCCCTGCGCCGCCCTCGCCCTGGGTGACCTGCATGTTCTCCATCAGCTGGCGCAGCTGCTTCCATCAGTCTCGGCGCCTCGGCGGTGCGGCCTTCCTCCATCAGCTCGCTGCAGCTCGTCGAGCATCTGCTGCAGCTGGTCGCCGCGTCATCTGCATGCCCTGCATGTTTTCCGACGTTTGCTGGTCGCCGTTGCGCTGTGCCTCTTCGGCCAGCTGGCGCATGTAGTCGTTCAGCGCCTGACGCAATTCGTGCATCAGCTCGTCGATCTCCTCGGGCGATGGCGCCGTTGCGGATCGCCTCGTCGAGACGGTCCTGCGCGCGGCGCAGACGTTCGAGCGCGGATGCAAGATCGCCTTCCTCGACCATCAGCGCGATGTTCCACAGCGCCTCGGCCATCTCGTCGCGGCGGTCTCGGCTGCAGCCCGGCGTCGGTCGCGGTCTCAAGCTCGCGTATCAGAACGCGCAGACGCAGGTAGGCACGCTCGTTGCGGATGAAGCCCTCGGGCCGATGGGTTACCGCCTTCAGGACCTGGACCGACGCGCGGGGCGTTCGCGCGGTTCCACAGCAGATCGCGGCGCATCTCGATCAGGGCGGCGGCCAGCGGGTCGAAGAACCGGCGTGCCGGGCAGCGTGACCGCCATGCGGCGCCGAGTTGCCCCGATTGGCCGATCGGCGTCGGCGGCCGACAGCGTCAGGGTGACGGGCAGGTTCGCGAAGAGGATGCTTGGACAGATCATCGATCAGCGTCTCGGTGAACTCTGTCCGGTCGCCGGTGCATCGGCATCGGCAGGTCGAGCACGATCGGGTCGCGCGGCTTCGGGGTCGGCGGCGAGGCCATAGCGGCGGTCGACGCCGGCCAGATCGAGCGTGATGGTCGCCTGACCGGCGACGACGCCGTAATCGTCGGTGGCGGTGAAGGGCTGCTTGCATCTCGCCATCCGCCTCGCGCGTCATCTCGCCGGCGGCGGCGATGGCGGGCGGCGCGTCGGGGAGTGGCGATGATCTCCCACTCGCGTCCGCCGGGGCCCGCGATCGTCGAGCCAGCCGCGTTCTGGCGATCTCGAAATCCTGTGCCGGCATCAGAGGCGGGCGGGCACCTCGGTCCGGCCCGAGACGGTCTCCGACCAGGGTCAGCGCGCCGACCTCGCCGTAGAGGCGGATCTGACATCGCGGGTGCCCGCGGGCAGGTCGAGTCGCGCCCGGGAGATATCGTTGAGGTAGAGGCTGGGCTTGCCGGTGTAGGCCGGCGGCTGGGCCCAGCCTTCCCAGACGGGCCGCCGGCGAGGTCGCCTTGCCCGCCCGGGGCAAGGGCGGTGACCGAGGCGACGCGCCAGAGCGAGCCGAAGAGCAGCGCCATGACGAAGCGCGGTCAGCGCGACGTAGCGCAGCGCAGAAGGGATCGCGGGCCGACAGGCGCAGATCGGGCGCGACGGGCGCGGGCGGCGGACGCGCGCGCCGCCATCCGCGCGCGATGGGCCTGCCAGACCGCCAGCGAGGCGGGATCGGCGGCTCCGATGGCCTGCGTGTCGGTCAGGGCGGCGATCGGGCGGCCCGGCAGCGTCGCGTCGAGCCGCGTCGAGCGCCTCGGCGCGGGTCGGCCTGCGGAAGCGGCGCAGCCCGGAGACGAGCAGTCCCGAGGGCCCCGGCCGCAGCGGCCAGCAGGCCGATCCAGACCGCCTCGCAGCGGCCAAGACATCCTGCAGCGCCAAAGGCCAGTGCCGCAAGCATGACGATCAGGACGGACCAGAGCGGCCAGAACGCACGCGCACAGACGTTCGCCCAAAGCCCCGCCCAGGTCAGGCGGAGCGGCGCGATCGGAGGCGGGCCATCGTGGCGGGCTGTCCTGGTCTCTGTCATGCCCTCGGCCTGACTGGCGGCCCGTCAGAGCCACGGGGGAATGGTATCGCGGTTCAGGATTTCGTCAAAGGTCGGGCGGGCCCGGATGACGGCGAAGTGATCGCCCTTCACCAGAACTTCGGGGATCAGCGGCCGGGTGTTGTATTCCGACGCCATCACCGCGCCATAGGCCCCGGCCGAGCGGAACGCGACCAGATCGCCTTCGGCCAGCGGCGGCAGCGGCACGCGCCCGGGCGAAGGTGTCGCCGGTCTCGCAGACCGGGCCGACCACGTCATAGGGAAGCGCCTGCGGCCGCCGGCGCGGGCTCGGCGACCGGCACGATGTCATGGTGGGCGCCGTACATCGACGGGCGGACGAGGTCGTTCATCGCGGCGTCGAGAATCAGGAAATCGCGGCCCTCGCCGTGCTTGACATAGATGACCTGGCGACGCAGCACGCCGGCGTTGCCCGAGATCAGGCGGCCGGGTTCAATCTCGATCTCGCAGCCCAGATCGCCCACGGTGCGCTTGATCAGCGCGCCATAGTCGAGCGGCAGGGGCGGCGCGTCGTTCGAGCGGGCGTAGGGAATGCCAAGGCCGCCGCCAAGGTCGAGCCGGCGTGATGTCGTGACCCTCGCGCGCGCAACTGCCGGGTCAGGTCGGCGACCTTGAGGTAGGCCTGTTCGAACGGGGCGAGGTCGGTCAGCTGGCTGCCGATGTGGACGTCGATGCCGACGACCTCGATGCCCGGCAGGCCGGCGGCCTCGGCATAGACCTGCGGCGCGCGGGCGATGGGGATGCCGAACTTGTTTTCCTTGCTTGCCCGGTCGCGATCTTTTCATGGGTCTTCGCGTCGACGTCGGGATTGACGCGGACGGTGATCGGGCGCCGTCACGCCCAAGCGATGGTCGCGACTTCGGAAAGCGCGCGCAGCTCGGGCTCGCTTTCGACGTTGAACTGGCGGATGCCGCCTGTCGAGCGCGAGGCGCATCTCCTCGCGCGTCTTGCCGACGCCGGAAAAGACGATGCGATCACCCGGCACGCCGGCCGCCCGGGCGCGCAGGTATTCGCCGCCCGAGACGACATCCATTCCCGCGCCCAGATCGCCCAGCGTCTTGAGCACGGCGACGTTGGACAGCGACTTCATCGCAAAGCAGACGAGGTGCGGCAGCGGCGAGAGCGCTTCGTTCGAAAAGGTGGTAATGCCGGGTCAGCGTGGCCGTGGAATAGACAGTAGAACGGCGTGCCGACCGCAGCCGCGATGTCGGCAAGCGGCACATCCTCGGCGTGCAGGTGTCCGTCACGATAGAGAAAATGGTCCATTGCCGTCTTTCTGAAGCCCGGCCCCCCGGTGCCGGTCGGTTCCCGGACCGAGGGCGCCCCAACGGTCAGCCTTCGGGATAAGCGAGAAAGCCGGTTGCCGGAAGGGGGATCAGGGGCCGGCGTGGCGGCTGCGCAGGAACAGATAAAGCGGCAGGCCGCAACTGACCCCGACACAGAAGGTGGCAGGGATCGCCACCAGGTTCAGCCAGGCGCGGCGCCTGACCGTCTCGGCGATGATCCAGACGGTGAGCGCGATCGCCGCGATCGTCAGATCCCAGGTCAGCCCGGTGGTCGAGGCATTCACATACCAGGCGTCGATCAGGCCGCCGAGGCCGGTGCCGGTTTCGCGCATGTGGGCAAGAAACCAGTACATCGGATGGATGGCGCCCCAGACCGCCAGCGCCAGATAGACAAGCCGCAGCGGTGCCATCACAGGTTGCCTTCATAGCCGAAGCGGGCATCGCCGGTGATCGTGATGTTCGCGCCCTGCTGGGTCGTCGAGGGCGTCGCCTGACTTGGCGGCACCGGGGGGCCATCGGCGCCGCAGGCGGCCAGCAGGACAATCAGGGCGAGGGTTGCCGTGGCGCGGGTCATCCGAGGTGTTCCTTCCAGCGGGCGATCTGGGCGCGCACCTGATCGGGGGCCGTGCCACCATAAGACGTGCGGCTGCGCACCGAGTTTTCAACGCCCAGCACGGCGAACACATCCGCGCGGATGCCCGGATGGACCGACTGCATCTCGGCCAGCGTCAGGTCCGGCAGGTCGCAGCCCGCGGCTTTCGGCCAGCGCCACGAGCGCGCCGGTCACGTGATGCGCCTCGCGGAAGGGCAGGTCCGAGTTCGCGCACCAGCCAGTCGGCAAGGTCGGTGGCGGTCGAGAACCCCGAGGCGGCGGCAGCCTGCAGCGCGTCGCGGTTCGCCGTCATGTCGCCGACCATGCCGGTCATCGCGGCCAGCGCCAGCATCAGGCGTGTCGGCGGCGTCGAAGACCTGTTCCTTGTCTTCCTGCATGTCCTTGGAATAGGTCGAGCGGCAGGCCCTTCATCACGGTGAAGAGCGCGACCGTGGCGCCAAGGATGCGGCCCAGCTTGGCGCGCAGAAGTTCCGCCGCATCGGGGTTCTTCTTTTGCGGCATGATGCTGGAGCCGGTGGTCCAGCGGTCCGACAGGCGCACGAAGCGGAACTGGGCCGACGACCAGATCACCAGTTCTTCGGCAAAGCGCGACAGGTGCATCGCGCAGATGGAGGAGGCCGACAGGAACTCCAGCGCGAAATCGCGGTCGGACACGCAGTCGAGCGAATTGGCGGTGGGCCGGTCAAATCCCAGCGCCTGCTGCCGTCATGTCGCCGGTCGATGGGGAAGCGAGGTGCCCGCCAAGGGCGGCGGCGCCCAGCGGGCATTCGTTCATCCTGGCCCGCGCGTCGGCAAAGCGCGACCGGTCGCGGGCGAACATCTCGACATAGGCCAGCATGTGATGGCCCCAGGTCACGGGCTGGGCGGTCTGCAGATGGGTGAAGCCCGGCATCACCCAGTCGGCCCCCGCCTCGGCCTGCGCCAGAAAGCGCGCGCATCAGCGCCTCGAGCCCGGTGATGGCGGCATCGCACTGGTCGCGCACCCAGAGCCGGAAATCGACCGCCACCTGGTCGTTGCGCGACCGGGCGGTGTGCAGCCGCCCGGCCGGCTCGCCGATGATCTCTTTCAGACGTGCCTCGACGTTCATGTGGATGTCTTCGCAGCTCGACCCGGAACGGGAACTTTCCCGTTTCAATCTCTGACAACACCGTGAGCAGGCCTTCCCCGATCGCCTCGGCGTCCTTATTGGTCAGGATGCCCGTGGCGGCCAGCATGGCGGCATGGGCACGCGACCCCCGCGATGTCCTGGGCATAAAGCCGCTGGTCGAACCCGATCGAGGCGTTGATCGCCTGCATGATCGCATCCGGACCGGCGGCGAAGCGCCCGCCCCACATCGCGTTTGCGGCCGGGGTGGCGGGTTCGGGGGTGGTGTCGGTCATAGGAAGACCCCGTGGAGGGAAAATGCTGCGTCACGTCGTGCTCGGTCCTTTATACGGCCCTCGCCCTTGGTGCAAATCCGGTGCTGGCGGGGGAAAGCGAGGCCGAGGCGTTGCGCGACGGCGACATGCGGAAGCTGGTCTTCGCCGAAACGCCGCGCATGTTGCCGGACGTGGCGATCTGTTGACGGGGCGGAACAGCCCCATTCACTGACGGACTGGCACGGGCAATGGGTGGTGCTGAACTTCTGGGCGACCTGGTGCGCACCCTGCCGGCAACGAAATGCCCTCGCTCGACCGGTTGCAGGCCGCGATGCCGGATATCGCGGTGGTGCCGGTGGCAACGGGGCGCAATTCGGTCGTGGCCATCCGAAGTTCTTTGAGGAGGCGGGGGTGACGGGGCTGCCGGTGCTGCGCGACCCGAAATCGGCTCTGTCGCGCGAAATGGGCGTGATGGGCCTGCCCGTGACGCGTGATCCTGACCCCGAAGGGCGGGAAGTGGCCCGCCTGATCGGCGACGCCGAATGGGACAGCGCTGATGCGCAGGCCGTTCTGGCGGCGCTGCTGGCGCAGCCCTAGGGGCCGCGCCCTAGCCGCCGGCCAGTGCGGAGTGGCGCGGGCAGCTCACCAGATGATCATTGACGAGGCCGCTCGCCTGCAAGAAAGGCATAGACGATCGTCGGCCCGCAGAAGCGGAAACCTTCGGCCTTCAGGTCGGCCGAAATGCGGCGCGACAGCGGGGTTTCCGCCGGCACGTCGGCCATCCGCGCGGGGTGGTTGACCTGCGGTGCGCCATCGACATAACGCCAGAGATAGGCCGCAAAGCCCTCGCGCCCCTCGATGCGCTGAAAGGCGCGGGCCCCGTCGATTGCGGCCTCGATCTTGCCGCGGTGACGCACGATTCCGGGATCGCCGAGCAAGCGCGAGACATCGGCCTCGCCCCAGGACGCGACGATCGCCGGATCGAAACCCGCGAAGGCGGTGCGGAACGCCTCGCGCTTGCGCAGGATGGTGATCCAGGAGAGTCCCGCCTGAAATCCGTCGAGCACCAGCTTTTCCCACAGGGCGCGGCCATCGAACTCGGGCACGCCCCATTCGGTGTCGTGGTAGGCAACGTAGAGCGGGTCGGTGCCGCACCACGGGCAGCGGGTTTCGCAGGCATCGGGCATGGCCGCATCCGGTTCTGACGATTTTCGTGAAAATGGAACAAAAGTGGAATCTTTACCAGCCCTTTACCGCTGGAGGGGCAGGCTGGCCGTCGGGAAGAAACCGCAGGGAGCCCGCGAGATGGATGTCTGGAAGGATGCGACAGGTGCGGGCGGGACGGTGGACAGCCCGCTGGGGGTGGCGATCGCCGAGACGGATCGGGGAACCATGGCGATGGTGCGCGAGGCGTTGCGCCATCGCCGCGTGATGCTCGCCTACCAGCCGGTGGTGATGGGCGACGATCCTGCCCGCAGCGCCTTTCACGAGGGGCTGGTGCGCCTGATGGACGAAACCGGCCGGATCATACCCGCGCGCGATTTCATGGGCGCGGTCGAGACGACCGAGATCGGCCGGCTCATCGATTGCGCCTCGCTCGAGCTTGGGCTCGCCACGCTGGCGCGCGAACCGGGGTTGCGGCTCGCAGTGAACATGTCGGCGCGCTCGATCGGGTATTCGCGATGGACCGACATCTTGCGGCGGGGGCTGGCCGAAGGGCCGACGGTGGCCGAACGCCTGATCCTGGAGATCACCGAAAGCTCGGTCATGCTGATGCCCGAGATCGTCACGACCTTCATGGCGGACCTTCAGCGAAAGGGCGTCAGCTTCGCGCTGGACGATTTCGGCGCGGGCTATACGGCATTCCGCTATTTCCGGGAATTCTCCTTCGATATCGTCAAGATCGACGGCCAGTTCATCCGCGGCGTGGCGCGCGATCCGGACAACCAGGTGCTGGCGCAGGCGCTGATCATGATCGCGCGGCAGTTCGACATGTTCACGGTTGCCGAGTCCGTCGAGACATCCGAGGACGCGGAATGGCTGATGGCACAGGGGGTCGATTGCCTTCAGGGATATCTGTTCGGGATGCCGACGACCGCACCGGCATGGTCGGCCGAGGCCGCGCGGCGCCGGGCCTGACACCCGCGCGGGCCCCCGTCGCACCACAGGCGCCTTCGCGTGGCGGTTGCCGCTTGCGCTTGACCTTCGGCTTGCATAGGCCATGCTGGTCGCCGGCCAGAGGTTGATTTCCGCCGCAACCGGCCTTGGAAAAGGAGCCATGTCATGACCAATGTCGTAATCGTTTCCGCTGCCCGGACCGCCGTCGGCAGCTTCAACGGTGCCTTCGCCAATACTCCCGCCCACGATCTGGGCGCCAAGGCCATAGATGCCGCGATCACCCGCGCCGGGATCGAGAAGGGCGAGGTTTCAGAGACGATCCTTGGCCAGGTGCTGACAGCCGGCCAGGGCCAGAACCCGGCACGCCAGGCGCATATCAACGCCGGGTTGCCCAAGGAATCCGCAGCGTGGAGCATCAACCAGGTCTGCGGTTCCGGCCTGCGGGCGGTGGCGCTCGGGGCACAGCATATCCAGTTGGGCGATGCCGCGATCATCGTCGCGGGCGGACAGGAAAGCATGAGCCTTTCGCCGCACGTCTCGCACATGCGGGCGGGCACCAAGATGGGCGATGTGAAATTCATCGACTCGATGATCAAGGATGGGCTCTGGGATGCCTTCAACGGCTATCACATGGGCCAGACGGCCGAGAACGTCGCGACCCAGTGGCAGATCAGCCGCGAGATGCAGGACGCCTTCGCGGTCGCCAGCCAGAACAAGGCCGAGGCGGCGCAGAAGGCCGGGAAGTTCTCCGATGAGATCGTGCCCTTCGTGATTTCCACCCGCAAGGGCGAGGTGACGGTGGATGCCGACGAATACATCCGCCACGGCGCGACCGTCGATCAGATGGCCAAGTTGCGCCCGGCCTTCACCAAGGATGGCACAGTGACGGCTGGCAACGCGAGCGGTCTGAACGATGGCGCGGCGGCGCTGGTGCTGATGTCGGCCAACGAGGCGGAGCGGCGGGGTCTGACGCCGCTGGCGCGCATCGCGTCCTATGCGACGGCCGGCCTCGATCCGGCGATCATGGGCGTCGGGCCGATCCATGCTAGCCGCAAGGCGCTGGAAAAGGCCGGCTGGAAGGCCGCGGACCTTGACCTGATCGAGGCGAACGAGGCCTTCGCGGCGCAGGCCTGCGCGGTGAACAAGGACATGGGCTGGGATCCGGCGAAGGTCAACGTGAACGGCGGGGCAATCGCGATCGGCCACCCGATCGGCGCCTCGGGCGCCCGGATCCTGACGACATTGCTGCACGAGATGAAGCGCAGCGAAGCGCGGCGTGGTCTTGCGACGCTGTGCATCGGGGGCGGCATGGGCGTCGCGATGTGCCTCGAGCGCGGCTGATGCAGCGGTCGTGAAATATGGGCGCGCAATAATATTGCGCGCCCATATTCGTTTGGATAACAGTATTTCAAGTCATATCGCGTGGAGGAGGAAATCATGGCGAGAGTTGCACTGGTGACAGGCGGATCGCGGGGCATCGGCGCCGCGATATCGGTGGCGCTGAAGGCGGCGGGATATACCGTGGCTGCGAATTATGCAGGCAATGACGAGGCCGCCGCTGCCTTTACCAAGCAGACCGGGATCGCGACCTACAAATGGTCGGTCGCGGAATATGACGCCTGTGTGGACGGGATCGCCAAGGTCGAGGCGGATCTGGGTCCGGTCGACGTTCTGGTGAACAACGCCGGGATCACGCGCGACGCGATGTTCCACAAGATGACCCCGCAGCAGTGGAAAGAGGTGATCGACACCAACCTGACCGGCCTGTTCAACATGACCCATCCTGTCTGGTCGGGCATGCGCGACCGCAAGTTCGGCCGCGTGATCAACATCAGCTCGATCAACGGGCAAAAGGGACAGGCGGGGCAGGCGAACTATTCGGCGGCGAAGTCGGGCGACCTGGGGTTCACCAAGGCGCTGGCCCAGGAGGGCGCGCGCGCCGGCATCACCGTGAATGCGATCTGCCCCGGCTACATCGGAACCGAGATGGTGAGGGCGATCGACGAAAAGGTTCTGAACGAGCGGATCATTCCGCAGATCCCCGTGGGCCGGCTGGGCGAACCGGAAGAGATCGCCCGGATCGTGGTGTTCCTTGCCGCCGACGATGCCGGCTTCATCACCGGATCGACGGTCAGCGCGAACGGCGGCCAGTTCTTCGTGTAGGGACACTCTTCGATCAAACAACCGGCGCGCGCGAAAGATCAGGGGCGCCGGTTGTTTCGCCCTTGGCGCGGCGCCCCGGTTGCGGCATCACTTCTCGCGCCATGCCACGCAAGACCGCCACCACCATCGGATTTACGGCGATCCTGCTGTGGTCGCTGCTGGCCCTGTTCACGGTTGGATCGGCGCCGGTGCCGCCGTTTCTTCTCAGCGCGATCTGCTTTGCGATCGGCGGCACGATCGGCCTCGGCTGGATCCTGCGGTCGGGGGGGCTGGAACAACTGCGTGGCGTGGGATGGAAGGTCTATGCCTTCGGCACGGCCGCGCTCTTTGGCTATCACTTCCTTTATTTCTCGGCGTTGCGGATGGCGCCTGCCGCCGAGGCGGGGCTGATCGCCTATCTCTGGCCGCTGTTCATCGTGCTGCTGTCGGGCCTGCTGCCGGGCGAGCGTCTGGGGCGGCTTCATGTGATCGGGGCGTTGCTGGCCTTCGCGGGGGCGGCGCTGATCGTGATGCGTGGCGGCGGCGGGATGACGGCGGCGGCTCTGCCGGGGCTTGGCCTCGCGTTTCTTTGCGCACTGACCTGGGCGGGCTATTCGGTGCTGTCGCGGCGGCTGGGCGATGTGCCGACCGCGAGCGTGGCGGTGTTCTGCCTGTGCACGGCCGTGCTTTCACTTGGCGCACATCTGATGCTCGAAGTGACGGTGTGGCCCGCCTCCGGCCTCGGCTGGCTTTCGGTTGTGGCGCTGGGGGTGGGGCCGGTCGGCATCGCCTTCTTCACCTGGGACGTCGGGATGAAGAAGGGTGATATCCAGTTGCTGGGCGTTGCGTCCTATGCCGCACCGCTTCTGTCGACGCTCGCCCTGGTGGCGGCTGGCATCGCGGAGGCGTCATCCACGATCGTGATCGCGGCGGGCCTGATCGCCGGCGGTGCGGCACTGGCGGCACGCGCCAGCGCCACGCGGTCTATGCCTGGCTGCAGTCGCGTGATCTCTTCCTTGATCCTGAGTTTCTGCTTCTTCATCGCGGCGATCTCAAGATCGTCTGCTGCCGGGATTGCGCTGGGCGCGCTCGACCTGTTCGGAGAGATGTTTCGTGCTTGCGGCGCAATTCCTGCAGATGCGAAGCAATCGTCATGTCTGTCCTCCTGTGAGTGGTCCTCAGTAGCACAGTCGAGCACAAAGCCCGAGTTGTGTCACGCAAAGTCGTGGCCGTGCGATCGCGGCATGCAGCGTCACAATTTTGCCAACCGAAAGCGTGTCAGTCGAGGCCGGCCATGTGGCGAAGAACCGCCTGCGCCTCGGGGGAAAAGCTGTCCCGGTCGCCGTCGTGGCCTGGCCCCTCGTGCAGGACGAGGGCGGGCAGCAGGCGCAAGGGCGCCCGGCCGCCCTTGCGCGCCCGCAGCACAAGCCGCGTGGCCGGTCGACCCGCGCGCGACGCGAGCGGCAGAAGGGCTATCGCACCGAGCCTGTCGTCGATCGCGGCGAGCAGCGCCGGCAGGCGGGCCGTTTCGTGGATCAGCGTCAGCCAGCCGCCGGGGGCGAGGCGGCGCGTGGCCGCGTCGATCCATGTCGGCAAGCGGGGTTTCCTCGCGCTGGGCGGCCTCGCGGCCCGGATCGACGGCGGGCGTGCCCCGACCCGGCGCGAACTAGGGCGGGTTGGCGATGACGTGATCGAAGGTGATCTGGCGCAGGGCCGAGGGCATCTGCGCCAGATCGCCTTCGATGACGCTCAGCGTGATGGCGTTGCGCCCCGCGTTCTCGCGCGCCAGCGCGACATAGGCGGACTGCCGTTCAAGGCCGCTGAGGGCGAGCCCGGCCACCCGCGCGCCCAGGCACAGGCTGGCCGTTCCCGCGCCGCACCCAGTTCCAGCACCCGCTCACCGGGCCGGGCGGGCGTGGCGGCCGCGAGAAAGACCGGATCCGTAGCCGCGCGATAGCCCGCGCGCGGTTGCAGGATGCGCAGCCTGCCCGCCCAGAAACAGATCATCGGTCAAGATCGGACGGCGCGAACATTCACAGCCCCGTGGCAATGTCGTTGTCGGCCAGCACGACCCGCGCGCGCCAGAGGTCGGCCTCACGCACCATCAGGCGGCGCGGCAAAATGCCGAGCGAGCCTTCGAGGACGCTCATGTGGACGTCCATCTGAAACACCGCTATACCCTCGCCCTCAAGCAGGGCGGTGGCAAAGGCGATGACCGTGGGGTCGTTGGTGCGCAGAAGCTCTTTCATGGCGATGGACATAAGTCGGCGCGGCGGCGCCTTGTCGAGGGGTGTGGGTTGGACGGTCATGGGTCTGGACGAGGCAAGGTGAAGCCGCAGGAACGGCTGGCGGCGTGGCTGGTCGACGATATGGCCGCGGTGAACGCGCTGATCCGCGAGCGCATGGCGTCGCGAACACGCGCCCCGCATCCCGGAAGTGACGGCGCATCTGGTGGAGGCCGGCGGCAAGCGGCTGCGTCCGATGCTGACGCTCGCGGCGGCGCGGATGTGCGGCTATGACGGGCCCTACCATGTCCATCTGGCCGCGACGGTGGAGTTCATCCACACCGCCACGCTGCTGCACGACGACGTGGTGGACGAAAGCCAGCGGCGGCGCGGGCGGCCGACCGCGAACCTGCTTGTGGGACAACAAGTCGATCGGTGCTGGTCGGGCGACTACCTGTTCGCCCGGTCGTTCCAGCTGATGGTCGAGACCGGGTCGCTGCGGGTGCTCGACATCCTGTCGAACGCGGCGGCGACGATCGCCGAGGGCGAGGTGCTGCAACTGACGGCCGCGCAGGATCTTGCGACGGATGAGCGGATCTACCTTCAAGGTCGTGCGCGGCAAGACGGCGGCGCTGTTTTCGGCGGCGACCGAGGTCGGCGGCGTGATCGCCGGCGCGCCGGCGAGACACAGGTGCGCGCGCTGCGCGACTATGGCGACGCGCTGGGGATCGCGTTCCAGATCGTCGACGACCTGCTGGACTATGGCGGCAGCGCGCGCGGCGATCGGCAAGAACATCGGCGACGATTTCCGCGAGCGCAAGCTGACGCTGCCGGTCATCAAGGCCGTGGCGCGGCGGACGCGGACGAGCGCGCGTTCTGGGTGCGGGTGATCGAGAAGGGCGACCAGCACGAGGGCGACCTCGACCGGGCGATGCGATCATGGCACGGCATGGTGCGATGGACGCGACCCGCGCCGATGCGCTGGGCTGGGCCGCCATGGCGCGTGGCGGCGCTGGCGTCAGCTGCCGGACCATCCAGTTGCGCGACATGCTGGGTGAGTCTGACCGACTTCGTGGTGGAGCGGATCAGCTAGGGCCGGAGCGAAGCCGCGACCACCCACCAGCCGGGCTGGGCCGCCCGCAGCGCAGCCGCCGCGGCCGCGGCCGACAGCGGATCGTCGAACAGCCCCGAAGCATGTCGCGCCAGAGCCCGACATGCGCGCGATCCGGCAACCCGATTGCGCCGACAAGGGCCGTCTTGACCTGCGCAATGACGGGGGCGAGGCGGGTCGCGGGCGGCTCCAGATCATTGCGCTGCATGGCGAGGAAAGCCGCAAGTTCGGCCGGATCGCGCAGCCGCGGAAGCGTGGCGGGCAGTCGGCGGGTTGTCGCGGCGGCCGAGTTCCGCGAAGACCGCAGGGGTCGCAAGCGGCGATCCCGGGATTGGCCAGAACGAGCGTGCAGGCGGGCAGCGCCGCGGCAAGCGGCTCCACCCCTTCGCCCACGCCGCGTCATCCGGGCAGGGCGGCCGGCCAGGCAGACCGGCACGTCGGCGCCGAGCGACAAGACCGCAGGGGCCGGCGGCAGTGCCATCCCCCAAAGGCGCGACAGCACCTGCAGCGTGGCAGCCGCATCGGCCGAGCCCGCCACCGATGCCCGAGGCGATGGGCAGGTTCTTTTCAAGTGTCAGTGCCGCGCCCCGTGCCGCACCGAAAAGGGCGGCCGCCCGCAGCACGAGGTTGTCCGGTCCGGCACCGAGGCCCGCCGCCTGCGTCCCGATGATGCACAGCGAGAGCGCGCGGAGCATCCACGGCGCGCAATGGTGTCGCCGACATCCGCGAACGCCACGAGGCTGTCGAGCAGGTGATAGCCATCGGCGCGGCGGCCGGTGACGTGAAGGGTGAGGTTGATCTTGGCCGGCGCGAAGACCTCAGTTGCCATCGGCGCCGCCCCGTCCTCCGTTACCACGGAGGCGGGCGTGTCGAGCGCGGCACGCCGCTCGTCGAGCGGTGTCGCGCCTTCCTCGCCCAGCACCGCGTCGAGCCCGACCTCGAGCTTGCGGCGGATGCGGACGGCCTCGTCCTCTTCGGGCTCGAACGACAGCGCGCGGTGCCACTGGAATTCGGCCTCGAGCTTGCGGCCGACGGCCCAGTAGACATCGCCGAGGTGGTCGTTGACGATAGGGTCGACGGGTTCGAGCAGCGACGGCGCGCTCCATCGGGGCCAGCGCCTCGTCATAGCGGCCAAGCGAGAACAGCGCCCAGGCCGAGGCTGTCGATGATGTAGCCGCTTGTCGGGCTGCGCGGCGACGGCCTGCTCGATCATGCCCAGCGCCTCGTCCAGCTTCTCGCCCCGTCTCGACCAGGGAATAGCCGAGGTAGTTCAGCACCTGCGGCTGGTCCGGGGTTCAGGTCAAGCGCCTTGCGGAAGTCGGCCTCGGCCAGATCCCATTGCTTGCTCCGCTCGTGCGATGATGCCGCGGCTGTAATAGATCACCCAATGGCGCGGGTCGATCTGGTTCACCCGGGCCAGCGCCCGGTCATAGGCCTGCGGCGGCCTCGTCGAAGCGTTCCTCCCGGCGCAGCACATCGCCGAGCGACAGGTGAACCATCATCAGATCGCCGTTCGTCTCGGCCAGTTCGGTCAGCGCTGGCGATGGCCCCCTCGACGTCGCCCCCGATGGCCTGGGCATCGGCGCGGCCCAGTTCGGCCGCAAAGAACGACGGGTCGGTCGAGCGGGACAAGACCATAGGCCTCGATCGCGAGGTCGGTACTGCCCCTGCTGTTGCAGAAGGCTGGCCGAGAGCAGGATCGCATCGACATGGTCGGGCCGGAGATAGGCCGCGATGCGGGAATAGACCAGCGTGTAGCCATCCGCTGCCTCGCCGTTCAGGGCGTGGCAACGGTGATAGAACACCTCGGCCATGCCGTCCGTCGCGTTGCGCACGACGTCGAAGGGCAGCGTCTCGCCTGCCTCGAGCCGCATCCGCAGATCGTCGAGGAGCGGCCCCTGGTCATTGACGAATTCGCGGTCCATCAGCGCGAGCGCATCGGCGCTGCGTTCAAGCTGGCTGAGGATCTGGACGCGGGCGATGACGCCCGCGGCGGCCGACCCGCAGATCCCCCGACAGAATCTCGTCGGCGCCCTCGAAATCGCCAACCGAGGCGAGCGCGATTGCCTTGTGATACAGCGCGAACGTCGACATGCCCTGCATCGCCGCAACCGTGTCGAAACCCGAAAGCGCCTCGGACATGCGCCCCGCACCCAATTGCGCCCAGGCGCTGGTCAAGCCGTCGACCAGCGGGTTGATGGATCGGCCGGACGCCTGATCCGTCAGGAAATCCTCGAACGCACCGCGCTTGGCCTGGTCGGCCATCAGCGCGATGTTCGCCGCGGGACTGGTGTTGTCGATCTGGACGAGGCGCCGGGCAATCGGCAGCGCCGCCTCGAAATCGCCCATCGACAGTTTGCCGATCAGCGCCCCGTCGAGAAGTTGCAGGTTTCCGGGGTCGGCGATCAGTGCCCGGGTGAACCACTGCGATGCCTCGGTGTAGTCGCTGGCAATCACGGCGGATCGCGCGGCGAGATAGGCGCCTGCATCCTCCTCGGCCGCGGCCAGCGGGGTGGCCGTGACGAGCAGCAGGGCGACGAGCGGGCGGATCAGGGACATGGGCGGCCTCCGGGCTGCGTTTGGCAGAAGCTAGCCCCCTGCCCGGCCCATGTCCATGCGGCGACGGCCCGGGGGCGGCGCATTGCCCGCCGCTCGCGCAATTGTCACATGTTGGGATAGTTCGGCCCGTCGCCGCCCTGCGGCGTGGTCCAGATGATGTTCTGGCTGGGATCCTTGATGTCGCAGGTCTTGCAGTGGACGCAGTTCTGGAAGTTGATCACGAAGCGCGGATCCTTGCCCGCTTCGCTCGACCACCTCGTAGACGCCGGCCGGGCAATAGCGCTGCGCGGGTTCGGCATATTTCGGCAGGTTGACCGCGATCGGCACCGCCGGATCCTTCAGCGTCAGGTGCGCGGGCTGGTTTTCCTCGTGGTTGGTAAAGCTGAAGGCGACGTTGGTCAGCCGGTCGAAGGACAGCATGCCATCGGGCTTGGGATAGTCGATCGGCTGCGAAATCCTTCGCATGGCCGGTGGCCGCGGCGTCGGATCTTGCCGTGTTTCAGCGTGCCGAACAGCGACAGGCCAAGAAGGTTGTTGGTCCACATGTCGAACCCGCCAAGCGTCAGCGACGGCCACGAGGCCCCAGCTGCGACCAGAGCGGTTTGACGTTGCGCACCCGGCTCAGGTCGCGCCCGATGGCGCCCTGGCGGACATCGGATTCATAGGCGGTCAGTTCGTCGCCCGACCGACCGGCGCTGGATCGCGGCATGGGCGGCCTCGGCGGCGGCCTTGCCCGAGAGCATGGCGTTGTGGTTGCCCTTGATGCGCGGCACGTTGACCAGACCGGCCGAACAGCCCAGAAGCGCCACGCCGGGCGCCACCATCTTCGGGATCGACTGCCAGCCGCCCTCGCTGATCGCCCGCGCGCCATAGGCGACGCGCTTGCCGCCCTTCAGCAGGTCCGCGACCATCGGGTGGTGCTTGAACCGCTGGAATTCCATGTAGGGATAGAGGTAGGGGTTCTCGTAGTTCAGGTGGACCACGAAACCGACGTAAACCTCGTTGTTGTCGAGCGTGATAGATGAAGGAACCGCCGCCCGCGTTCGACCCGAGCGGCCAGCCCATCGTGTGGGTGACGGTGCCCTCGCGGTGCTTCTCGGGGTCGATCTCCCAGATCTCCTTCATGCCGAGACCGTATTTCTGCGGATCCTTGCCGTCGGACAGGTCGAACTTGGCGATGACCTGCTTGGACAGCGATCCGCGCACGCCTTCGGCCAAGCAACACATACTTGCCCCGAAGTTCCATCCCCGGTTCATAGCTGGGGCCGGGCGTGCCGTCGGGGTTCTTGCCGAATTCGCCCGGCCACGACGCCCGTGACCTCGCCCTTGTCGCCCTAGACGAGCGCCGAACAGGACATGCCGGGGAAAATCTCGACGCCCAGCGCCTCGGCCTGCTGGCCAACCAGCGGCAGACATTGGCCATGGAGACGATGTAGTTGCCGTGGTTCGACATCAGCGGCGGCATCGGCCAGTTCGGAATGCGAAGCCGCTCCGGCCGGCCCGAGAAAGTAGAAATTGTCCTGATGTCACCGGAACGGTGATGGGGGCGCCCCGTTCCTTCCAGTCGGGGATCAGCGCGTTCAGCCCCGACGGATCGAGAACCGCGCCGGACAGGATATGCGCGCCGACTTCGGATCCCTTTTCCAGAAGGACGACGGACAGGTCGGGATCGAGTTGCTTCAGCCGGATCGCGGCCGACAGGCCGGACGGGCCCGCCCCGACGATGACCACGTCGTATTCCATCGCCTCGCGTTCGATCTGATCTGCCATCGCATCCCCTCCGATAGCGCGGCACGCGCGCGCCGCCTGTTGCCTGTCATTCCCTGCGTGGCTTTGCCCGATGCGGCGCGCAGGGTCAATCGTGACGCCACATCGCAAATCCGCGCTGCGGCACGAGACCGCAACCGGGCCGCGCACAATCGCGGCGTCCGCCATGCCTCTTGCAATTGCCGGGCGGCTGGTTTCAGGTGAACCCTGACCGAGGTTCAGCGCCGTGGCCCAATCCGGGCCGGGGCGCTGTCTGTTTACTGTAGAGGCCGATGGAAAAGATACCGATGACCCGCACGGGCTTTTCCGCGCTGGACGAAGAACTGAAGGTGCTGAAGTCGGTCGAACGCCCGGCGATGATCCGCGCGATCGCCGAGGCGCGCGAGCACGGCGACCTGTCGGAGAACGCCGAATATCATGCCGCGCGCGAAAAGCAGAGCTTCATCGAAGGCCGCATCAAGGAACTGGAAGGCATCCTGTCGCTGGCCGAGGTGATCGACCCGACGAAGCTGTCGGGCGCGATCAAGTTCGGGGCGACCGTGCAACTTGTTGACGAGGACAGCGGCGAGGAAAAGACCTATCAGATCGTCGGCGAGACCGAGGCCGACATCGAGCGCGGGCTGCTTAACATCCGTTCGCCCCTGGCGCGCGCGCTGATCGGCAAGGACGAGGGCGACAGCGTGGATGTCAAGACGCCGGGGGGCGAGCGCAGCTATGAGGTGATGAACGTCCGCTACGTTTGAAGCGGCCGGTCGGGAAACGGGGCACCGCGATGCCGGATACGAACCAGGAAAAGCCGGTCGATCTTGGCCGCTACCCGCGGCCGGAGACCGACGGCGGCACGATCGGATCGGATCTGGTCGCGGCGATGCTCAGTCTCGTCTGGATCGCCTCGGTCGCGGCCTACATGATCTTTTCGCCCGGCGACGAGGGGCCGCTGGGGCTGGTGATGACCGCGCTTGTCGTGTTCCTGCCGCTGGCGTTGATCTGGGTCGCGGCGATCACGCTGCGCTCGGTGCGCAGCCTGCGCGAAGAGGCGGCGCGCCTTCAGGCCGCGGTCGATGCGATGCGCAATGCCTATGTGGCCCAGGCCCAGGCGGCGGCAGTGGGCATCAAGCCATCCGTCGAAAAGAAACTCGACGAGATCGTGGCGGCCCAGAAGCAGACCGAGACGGCGCTGGCGACTTTCACGACGCGGCGCGACCCGGCGCAGATCGTGCCCTCGGCCGACCGCAAGGCGGCGCTGGCCCTGCCCCATCCCTCGCCCGGCGACGAGCAGCCCGCACTGGCGCTTGGCACCCCGGCGGAAGATCTGCGGGCCCCCCTGATGGTCGCAGACTTCGTGCGGGCGCTGAACTTTCCCGAATCGCCGGACGACAAGGCCGGGTTCCGTGCCCTGCGGCTCGCGCTGGAGGATCGCGATACCTCCAAGCTGATCAGGGCGGCGCAGGACGTGCTGACCCTGCTCAGCCAGGACGGGATCTACATGGACGACCTGAAACCCGACCGCTCGAAACCCGACATCTGGCGGCGCTTTGCACAAGGCGAGCGCGGACGGGCAATCGCAGGCCTTGGCGGGGTGCGCGACCGGTCCAGCCTTGCGCTGACCGCGGCGCGGATGCGCGAGGATACGGTGTTCCGCGACGCGGCCCACCATTTCCTGCGGACTTTCGACCGCACCTTCCAGTCCTTCGAAAAGAATGCCTCGGACCAGGATCTGATCGAGTTGTCGGAGACGCGCACGGCGCGGGCGTTCATGCTTTTCGGGCGGGTGACGGGCACATTCGACTGATCGCCACGGCCCGGTCTGGCCGGCGCGATCCATACCGGTGCCGGTCCGGGCTGGATGATCGAGGCACCCTTCCGGGTGCCGGAATACGGGTGCGATGGCCGTATCTGCCGGACGGCTGGCTGCGTTTCAGGGCACCTCCGGCCAGAAGGACGGGCTTTGGTCCGGTGGCGTGGGACTGCCGCGATCGTCAATATGTTGGGGATAAGGCGTTGCCAGATGCCATAGGAAGCAAGTCCAGCGGTTGACTTGCGCCGGGGCGCGCCGCAACCATAACGGCCTGCGGCGGAATCAGGGAAGGCTGCGCGGTGCGCTTCACCCGGCTACGCCTCAACGGTTTCAAGAGCTTTGTCGACCCGACGGATCTGGTGATCCACCCGGGCCTGACCGGCGTGGTCGGGCCGAACGGCTGCGGCAAGTCGAACCTGCTCGAGGCGCTGCGCTGGGTGATGGGCGAAAACCGCCCCACCGCGATGCGCGGCGGCGGCATGGAGGATGTGATCTTTGCCGGGGCCGCGACGCGGGGCGCGCGCCACTTTGCCGAAGTGGCGCTCGTTCTGGACAATTCCGACCGGCTTGCGCCCGTCGGGCTTCAACGACCAGGACCAGATCGAGATCGTCCGGCGCATCACCCGCGATGCGGGAAGTCGGCCTACAAGGCCAACTCCAAGGAAGTGCGGGCGCGCGACGTGCAGATGCTGTTCGCCGATGCCTCGACCAGGCGCGCATTCGCCGGCGCTTGTCCGGCAGGGGCAGATCGCGGAACTGATCAACGCCAAGCCGAAGACGCGCCGCCGGATCCTGGAAGAGGCGGCGGGGATCTCGGGGCTTTACCAGCGGCGGCACGAGGCGGAACTGAAGCTTCGGGCGACCGAGACGAACCTGTTGCGCGTCGACGACGTGGTCGAACAACTTGGCCCAGCAGCTGGCAACGCTGGCGCGGCAGGCCCGGCAGGCGGCGCGCTATCGCGAGATCGGCGAGGAACTGCGGCATGCCGAAGGGATGCTGCTCTACCGCCGCTGGCGCGAGGCGGACGAGGCGCGCGCCCTGGCCGAGGGGGCGCTGCGCGAGCGGCTGATGGCGGCCAGGGTCAGGCCGAGGGCGCTGCCCGCGCCGCGGCCCGTGCCCGCGCCGCAGGCGGCGAAGACGCCTTGCCGCCCCTGCGCGAGGAAGAGGCGATCGCGGCGGCGGTGCTGCAGCGGCTGATGTTGCAGCGTGACGCGACTCGTGCGACCAGGAAGCCCGGGCGCTGTCGCCCGGATCGACACGCTGCAAGGGGCCGGATCGAGCAGCTGGCGCCGCGACATCGAGCGCGAGGCAGGGCTGAACCGCGACGCGGGCGAGTACGATCGAGCGGCTGGAATGGGAGCAGGCGCAGACTCGCCCGCGCGCAGGAGGGCATGACGAGATGCTGGCCGAGGCGGCGGATGCCGCGCGCGATGCGGGCGCGATCCTGAGCGATCGCGAAGGCTGCCCAGTCGCGAGCTGACCGAGGATGTGGCGCGGCTGGCCGCACGGCATCAATCGGTCGCAGCGGCTTCTGGCCGACACGCGCATCGACGCTCGGCAAGGCGCCGAAGGCGAGGCGGACAGGTCGCGCGCAGGCGGTGCATGCGGCGGAACGTGGCCCTGGGCCGGCGAAGCCTTTGCCACAGCCGAGGCCGCGCAGGATGCCGCGCGACACCTCGCCGCGCGAAACCGAAAGCGACGCTGGCCGAGGCCGAGGCCGCGCGGGCCGAAACGCAGGGCCGCGAGGCAGAGGCCCGCGCGGCGCGGTCAGAGGCCGAGGGCGAGGCCAATGCGCTGCGCGCCGAGGTGGCGGCCCTGGCGAAGCTGGTGGAACGCGAGGCGCAGGCGGGCACCCAGGTGCTCGACCGGATGCACCGTCGACGCCCGGCTATGAAAAGGCGCTCGGCGCGGCGCTGGCCGATGATCTGCGCGCGCCCGAAGTCGGCGCCGACGGCGCGCTCGGGCTGGGCGGCCCTGCCCGATTACGGCGCGGCGCAGCCCCTGCCGGCGGGGTCGGCGCCGCTGTCGCCGCATGTCGATGGTGCCGGAGGTGCTGCGCCGGCGGATCGGCCAGATCGGGCTTGTGCCGCGCGACCGTGGCGCGGCCTTGCAGGCGGCGCTGCATCCCGGCCAGCGTCTGGTCAGCCCCGAGGGCGATCTGTGGCGCTGGGACGGGTTTCGGGCCGGGGCGGAGGATGCGCCCTCGGCCGCCGCGCTGCGGTTGCAGCAGTTGAACCGGCTGGTCGCGCTGAAGCGCGACCTGGAGGAGGTGTCGGCGCGGGCCGATGGCGCGCGGCAGGCCCACGAGGCCCTGCACAGCGCGGCTGGCGGAGCTGGCGCGGGCCGACCAGATGGCCCGCGATGCGCGGCGCGCGGCCGACCGCGGGTGACCGAGGCGAGCCGGGCGCTGGCGCGGGCCGAGGCCGACCGGTCGATCGCGGGCGGCAAGCTCGAGGCGGCGCGGCTGGCCGTGGCGCGCTTCGAGGACGAGGCGATGGCGGCCCGCGCGGCCCTGCGCAGAGGCCGAAGCGGCGGTCGGCCGAGCTGCCCGATCTCGAGGCGGCCCGCGCGGGCGGTCGAAGCAGGTCGAAGACACCGTCGAGGCGGCGCGGATCACAATGATGACGCGGCGCTCCGCGCATGACGAACTGCGCCGCGAGGGTGAGGCGCGCGTGCGGCGGCGGCAGGAAATCGTCAAGGAGATCTCGGGCTGGAAGCACCGGCTGGAAACGGCGGAGCAACGTGACCGAGTCGAACTGGCCGAGCGGCGGGCCGAGACCGAGGAGGCACTGGCCGAGGCCAGCGCGGCGCCCGAGGAGATCGCGGCGAAACGTGCCGAACTTGGTCGAGGCGATCGACGATGGCGGAGGCGCGGCGTGCGCACCGCGGCCGATGCGCTGGCCGCAGGCCGAGGCGCGCTGCGCGAGGCCGCAGACCGCCGAGCGCGACGGCGAAGCGCGCGGGCCAGCGAGGCGCGCGAAGCGCGGGCGCGGGCAGAGGCGCGCGCCGGAGGCCGCGCGCGCGACGGTCGTCGCGCGGCGGCGGAGCGGATCGCCGAGGAAGCAGAGCGCAACCCCGGCCGAGCCTGCTGGAACACGCTCGCGCACCGACCCGGAGAAGATGCCGGACGCGCGAGCTCTGGACGACGACGTCGACCGCCTGAAGCGCCAGCGCGAGGCGCTGGGCGCGGTGAACCTGCGCGCCGAGGAAGACGCGCGGGCGGTCGCAGCGGAGCATGACACGCTGGCAAGGCCGAGAAGGCTGATCTCGAAGAGGCGATCAAGCGGCTGCGCGCCGGGATCGCGGGGCTGAACCGCGAGGGGCGCGAGCGGCTGCTGACCGCGTTCGAGCAGGTGAACGCCAATTTCGCTGCACTCTTCACCCACCTGTTCGGCGGGGGCGAGGCGCGGCTCGTGCTGGTGGAAAGCGATGATCCGCTGGAGGCGGGGCTCGAGATCATGTGCCAGCCGCCGGGCAAGAAGCTCGCGACGCTGTCGCTCTTGTCGGGCGGCGAACAGACCCTGACGGCGCTGGCGCTGATCTTCGCGGTGTTCCTCGCGAACCCGGCGCCGATCTGCGTGCTGGACGAGGTGGACGCGCCGCTGGACGACGCCAACGTCACCCGTTTTTGCGACCTGTCTGGACGAGATGACGCGGCGGACCGAGACGCGGTTCCTGATCATCACCCACCACGCCGTGACGATGGCGCGGATGGACCGGCTGTTCGGCGTGACGATGGTCGAACAAGGGGTGAGCCAGCTGGTCAGCGTGGACCTCAAGAAGGCCGAGGCGCTGGTCGCCTAGAGATAGCCTCGCACGAGGGCGCCCGCGATCAGGCTCCAGCCGTCGGCCACCACGAAGAAGGCCAGCTTGAACGGCATCGAGACGATGGCCGGGGGCACCATCATCATGCCCATGGACATGAGAACGGCGGCCACGACGAGGTCGATGATCAGGAATGGCAGAAAGACCAGGAAACCGATCTCGAACGCGCGCTGGATCTCGCTCAGCAGGAACGACGGAACAAGGACCGACAGCGGCGCGTCCACCATCGGCACGGGTGCGGCGGGCGGGCGCAGGGCCAGCAGCGCATCGAAGGTGTCAGGGTCAAGCCGAGCGGCCATGAAGCTTCGGAAGGGCGCGATGACGGCGGGAAGCGCCGTCTGGATATCGGTCTGGCCCTTGGTCAGCGGCTCGAGCCCGTTCACCCAGGCCTGGGTGAATACGGGATCCATCACATACCACGTCAGAAACAGCGCCAGCGTGACGATGAGCATGTTCGGCGGCGATTGCTGCAGGCCGATCGCCTGACGCAGGATCGACAGGACGGTTACGATGAAGGGAAAGCAGGTGACCATCACCGCCAGTCCCGGCACGAGGCTGAGCAGGGTGACAAGCGCGATCAGCGTGATGCTGCGCGTGGCAAGTGCGCCTTCGTCGCCAAGATTGACGATGATCTCCTGTGCGGTGGCGGGCATCGCCGCCAAAACCAGGGCGATCAGCACCAGGGCGGCGATCCGGCGCCCCATCAAAGGCCGCCGCGCAGGTTCGCGACCTCGGTCAGGCGAACGGCAAGCTGACCGGCCTGATCACCCTCGAGTTCCTGCAACTCGCCCCGCGCAATCAGCCGGTCGCCGACGTAAAGCTCCACCGGATCATCGACCCGCCGGTCGAGCGCGAGCACCGCGTCGCGTTGCAGGCGCAGCAGATCGCGGATCTGCGGACGCGCCTTGCCGACCGAGATGGTGATCTCGATCGGCACCTGGGCAAAAGGTGTGGGCTCGGGTGTGTCATCCATGTTTGCGCTCCTGTTCGATGGGGTCGAAGACGGCGCGCAGGGCGCCAATGATTTCGGTCGAAGCCCGGTCGAGATCGACGTGCAGTTCGCTTTCGCCGAGTTGCAGATAGACTTGGCCTTCGCCCAGAGACGGCTCCTCGCGCAGCGTAACGGGCAGGCCGGCCGCCGTTTCGAGAAGCCGTTCCACCGCCGGGCGCGCGACCGGGTTCAACACCAGCACGATCGGGGTGTCGGCGCGTTCCTCCACCAGCGGCATGAGGGCGTCGAGAACCACCGGCGCCAGCGCCTCGCGGGCAATGCCGGGCAGCAGGCGGGTCGCCACCTCCTGCATCAGCGGGGCCATCGCGCGCAGGACATGCGAGCGCGCCTCGTGATAGGTGAACGACATGGCTTGCAGATTGCGCGCGAGATCGGTCCGCAAGCGGCTCTGATCCTCTGACTGGGCCGAGATCGCATCCTCCCACCCGGCCGTGTAGCCCTGTTCATACGAGGCCAGGCGTGCCTCCTCGAGATCCGAGGCCGCGGCGGCTTCGGCGGTTTCGGGGCGCGTCTCACCGGTCTTGAACACCTCGAGCTTCAGGGGCGGCATCAGGCCTTCTCCTCGCGCTCTTCCATCCAGCCGCGGAGGATTTCGAGCAACTCGGCCTGGCGTTCCTCGATCAGGCGGCGCAGGCGTGCCACCGGATCAATCGGCAGCCCGGTCACCGGATCATCCCGCGAAATAATCGGCAGCGGCGGCAGTTCGTCGCCCTCGTCGATCTCGCCGGTCAGCACGCGGGTCATCCCCGGATCGCGCGAAGCTCCAAACCCGGAGGGCGCCATCGCAGACGGGCCCCCCGCGAGCGCGAGCATCGGCCCGGCATCCTGCACGTCGGCTTCACGCCTGCGCGCCAGCAACATCGGTCGCAGGACGAACAGGGCCAGGACCAGAACCACGAGTGCGAGCAGCGCGAGCCGGATCAACGACATCAGGTCGATCGCCTGGAACAGACCGGCCTCCGCCAGGGTTCCGTCTGCGGACGGAGCCTGGAAGGCGAGGGCGCGCAAGGTGATCGTATCGCCCCGCGCCTCGTCGAAGCCCACGGCCGAGGCGACCAGATCGCGCAACACGTCGAGTTCCTCCTGGGGGCGTGGCGCGGCGGCGACCGTGCCATCGGCACCCGTCGCCGCCGGTTCGTTCACCAGGACAGCCACGCTCAGCCGGCGAATGGCACCGGGGCCACGCAGGACATCGCGCTTGGTCTCGGACACCTCGAAGTTCACACGCTCGCGCGTCTCCGATGTGCTGCTCTTGCCGGCCGCGCCGTTTGCGGCATCACCTTCGGGCAGGTTGGAGGCGACGGTGACGCTGCCGCCGGGATCGGTGGAATTGCCGGTTTTTTCTTCCGAATCGGTTGAGATCGCGACCCGGCCGTCGGGATCGAAGCGACGTTCCGAGATCGTCTCGCGTTCGGTCACGACATCGACGGACACTTCGACAACCGCATTGCCGGGACCGACCCGCGCGGCCAGCAGGCGTTCCACGTTCCGCCTGAATTCCGCGGCACGGGCATCACCCGCGCCACCCGGGTCCGTGTCCTCACCCGTATCGACAAGACCCCCCGCGCTGTCGATCACCGCCACATCCTCAGGGGTCATTCCCGCAACGGCGGAGGCCACCAGATGCTTGAGCGCCTGCGCCTGTGCGACTGGCAGGCGGCCTGTCGCCGTCGTCACCGTAACGCTTGCGGTCTGGCGGTCGGGGCTGCGGAAGGGCTGCGGATCGGCGCGGGCGATATGCACCCGGGCGGCCCGGATCTGCGGCATGGCGAGGATCGTGCGGGCAAGCTCGCCCTCCTTCGCCCGCCAGTAGGCCGAGTTGTCCTTCGCCGTGCCGATGGATTTGCCCGTCGAGATCTCGTCCTGGGTCTTGGCGAGGTTGGAGTTGATCCCCTTCAGTGTCTGGAGGGCGACCATCGCACTGGTATTCGTCAGAATCGAAGACATCGTGTCATCACCTTTCATGCGCCGGACGCTTTGCACCGACGTTTTGAGAGACCACCCGGATGGATGGCGGGAAGGGCGTTCTCGCCGGTGCGGTCGTTGCCAACCGCGCCACCGCCGTCTTGGGGTGCCCTCGCATAGGGCCCTCGAAGTTCTAAGAGATCGCTAAGCCGCATCGCCCCGATACGTCGAATTCGATCGACCCTAGACGCGCCGCGTCAGGCGTCCCGCCTGCGCCGGGGGGTCGTCCCGCCGACCCGCCGCATCGTAGGAAACAAAGCCCTCGCCGATCGCGCGGATCTCGGCCAACCGGCGATGCGCCGCGCGAACCCCCCGCGCTGCCGCCGCCAGCGCGGTCGCGGTGCGGCGGGCCGTGTCGCCCAGCCTGCGCAACCCCTCCGGCGCAATCGGGTCCGCCGCGGCGATCGCGCGCTCCAGCGCATCGGTGACCGGGGCCAACTCGGCCAGGCGACCCTGCCGGAGCAGGTTCCGGATCTCATCCAGACGGGCAGAGATCTCTTCCTCCGGCCCGTTCATGCCTGCCCCGCCTTCAGGGCGTCGAACAGGCTCTCGGCCAGCCCGAATTCCGCCCGCATCGACCATGGCCTCCGCTTGCTCCTGCCGGAGGAAGGATGCGAACTGGACCTCGCCCGCGCCACCTCCGAAGCTGGTGCTGGTCTTGCCAAGTCCGGCATATCCCAGCATCTCGGACAGAAAGCCTGCCTCCAGATCGGCGGCAAGCGCGCGCAGCTTTTCGTCCGGCGCAGGCGTGGCGGCGGCGGGCCGCACGACGGGTATTGATAGGCTTGGGTAGATCATCACATTCTCCTTCAGGACGATTTTCCCGAGTATCCTCCGGGCGCGGTAAACAGCCGGTAAGCAATTCCATGCAGTTTCGTCCCGACGGCAGAAGTCGGGGGGCCCATGCAGGCGGTGACATTTCCATTCGCAAATCCACCGGTGGCCCATGGTCCGCCGCCATCCGGCGCTGCCGCCGAACAGCCCGGGGGGTTTGCGGACCTGATCGGCGCGCTGCCGTCCCAACCGACCAAAGCCGGGGCCGCGTTGCCCGCCTCCAATGAAGAACCCTCGCTGCCGAGTGAGGCCCCGCTCGATCCAGCGGAGGCGGCTTCGGATCTTGCACCAGTGCCGCTGCTGGCAGATTTGGCGGCGGTTCGCATTCCCGCCGATGCGCCGCCCGACACCGCTGGAAGACCGCTTGCGGGTGCAAGGCCCGCGCCCCCCGACGCGCCGCAGGGCGACTGGGAGAGCGTCCGTCTGGTCTCGCCATCCGCAGACATGGACCCCGACCGGACCGCAAGCGACACCCGACGTGCTGCCCCGGTCCTGGCACCATCCCCAGCCGTTCCCGTCGCGGCGGTCGGGAGTGCCGAGAAGACACCGCCAGAACCACAGGCCACCGCCATTCCGTCGGCACCGGCGATCGATTCCGGAAATTCCGTCTCTGTTCCTGCGCAAGCGGCACCATCCGAAACGCAGCTATCGGCACACCACCCTTTGCAGATCGTCGGGGCAAACTCGGTGGCGCTGGCGGAAAACCGGCCTGTCGAAACCCTGGCAGACCTGCCGCAAGGGCCTGCCGGCCGCGTGGCCAACGACGCCAGCGTTCCTGCCTATTGGGCGCTCCGCACGTTGCCCGATCGCCACGAAGCTCGCCCGGTTCAGACGCCCGCGGGCGATCGGGTCGACGCAACGCCGGACGATCCGCCCGATGGCAATTCCAGCCTTCCCGGCCCGTCGCCGCAGGGCTCTTCCCCTCCTGCCCTTGCGCCGACTGCGCTCCCGGTCTTGCCCGACATGCGGAACCCGGTCGGCATGCACGCGACAGCCCACGCACCCCCGCGTGCGCCGACTGTCCTGCCGCCGACACTGCCCGCCGATCTGGCCGCGATCATCACGTCCCGGCCCGGTGGCCCGGTGGAACTGCACCTGTCGCCCGAGGAACTGGGGCGGCTCAATCTCCATCTCGTGCAGGACGGCGACACGCTGCGGGTGACGGTGCAGGTCGAACGCCCGGAAACGCTCGATCTGCTGCGCCGCAGTGCCGATGTCCTGCTGCAAGAGATCCGCACTGCGGGCTTTGCCGGCGGGTCGCTCAGCTTCGCCAACTGGGGGGGCGCGGCGCCGGATCACCCAGACCGGCGTCCGCCCCCCGCCGCTTCGGGGCAGCCAGCCCCGACCGGTCTTCACCCCCCCGCTCCGGACCCAGGACCACGGCCCGTCACGGGCGGCCTTGATCTCCGGCTTTGAAAGGACAGACAATGAATGTCGCCGCCGCTACCACCCCCTCGCCGGTGCAGGGCACGTCCGCGCGCACGCCCTCGACCGCGTCCGGGCCGATTGCTTCGGACTACACCACCTTCCTCAAGATGCTGACCGCCCAACTCGAGAATCAGGATCCTCTCAATCCGATCGACAACTCGGAATATGCCGTGCAACTCGCCACCTTTTCGGGCGTCGAACAACAGACCCGGACGAACAGCCTTCTCGCGGGGCTGGCGGACCAACTGGGCCTGATGGGCATGTCGGAACTGGCCGGTTGGGTGGGCAAGAAGGCCCGCGCAGAGATGCCTGTCTGGTTCGATGGCCGCCCCGTTACAGTGTCTGCACAGGCCGAATCGCGGGCCACCGGCATCGAACTGGTGGCGCGCGACGATTCGGGCCGCATCGTCGCGCGCGATCCCGTCCCGCTCGGCGTCGAGACGCTTGACTGGGACGGACTCACACCTTCCGGACAGCCGCTTGCGCCAGGCCTCTACACGCTTTCCCTCGACAGCTATGCCGATGGCGCGCTGATCGGTAGCGCCCCCGTCGAAAGCTACGGGCGCATTGTGGAGGCCCGCGGTGGCGCAGGCGGTACCACCCTTTTGTTCGAAGGCGGGGTCGAGGTTCCGGCGGGCCGGATCACGGCGCTCCGCGCCGATTGATCGCGCCCTTGCCTGCATCGCTCGCTGGGCCTAGCCTGCCCGCCCGATGCCGCCACCCGCCACGCCCTTTCGCTCCGAAGTTCTGGCCCGCCTGCCCGGCCTGTCAGGCATGGCTTGGCGCGCCCTGTCCGGCGGGCGCACCAACCGTCTGTGGAAGGTCGGCACGGCTGTCGTCAAATCCTACGATCCGGCCGCCGCCTCGCCGCTCTTTCCCAACGATCCGCAGGCCGAGGCGCGGGCGCTCGACCGTCTCGGCCCGACCGGGCTTGGTCCGCGGTTGATCGGCGCGGGACCGTCCTGGGTTGCCTATGCCTTTGTCGAGGGTAGGTCGTGGCGAAGCGATCCCGCACAGGTGGCCCGGACCCTGTTTCGCTTGCACCGGCAGGATGCTGCCGGGTTTCGCCCGCTGGCCTCGGGGAGCGCGGCCCTGCTGGCACAGGCGCAGGCCATGGCGCGAGACTGCCAGGGCAGGCTGCCGCCCCCGCCGGCCGATCCGTGTCTGCCCCCGATCCCGGTTCCCTGTCTGATCCACGGCGATGCGGTGGCGGGCAACATGATCGCAGGATCAGCCGGCCTGACCCTGATCGACTGGCAATGCCCGGCGGCGGGCGATCCGACCGAAGATCTCGCCACCTTCCTGTCGCCCGCAATGCAATGGCTCTATCGCGGGGAAATTCTTGCGTCCGAGGCCACCGAGGCCTTTCTTTCCGCCTACCCCGATCCCCGCATCGCCGAACGCTACCGCAGGCTGGCCCCGCTCTACCGCTGGCGCATGGCGGCGCATTGCCTGTGGAAAGCGGAAAGGGGCGCGCCGGACTATGCCCAGGCGCTGGCGCTCGAACTCGGCTAGATCAGCGTGCCGATCCAGATGCCCGCCCCGGTCAGCGCCGCGCCCACCGCCATCCACAGGATCGGATGCAGGCCGCGCGGCGGCACCACCGGCGCGGGCGCTTCCGCCTGCCGGATCAGTTGTGCCTCCACCAGACGCGGGCAGTTTCGGCCCGAAGCGTGCCAGAACCCGCGCGGTCTTTGCCAGATCGCGCAACAGCGCCTTCGGGCCGACGTTTGAGGTGATGTAGTCTTCGACGATCGGGCGCGCGACCTGCCAGATGTTGATATGCGGGTCGAGGACTGCGCGCAACGCCCTCGACCACGACCATCGTGCGCTGCAACAGGATCAGCTCGGTCCGCGTTTCCATGCCGAAGCGTTCGGTCACCTCGAACAGATAGGTCAGCAGCCGCGCCATCGAGATCCGGGTGGCATCCATGCCGAAGATCGGCTCGCCGACGGCGCGCAAGCGCGCGGGCGAACTCGTCGATGTCGCGGTCGGCGGGCACATAGCCGGCCTCGAAATGCACCTCGGCGACGCGGCGGTAATCCTTGCGGATGAAGCCCGAACAGGATCTCGGCATAGACCCGGCGGGTATATTCGTCGATCCGCCCCATGATGCCGAAATCATAGGCGATGATGTCGCCGTTCGGCGCGACCTTCAGGTTGCCCTGGTGCATGTCGGCATGGAAATAGCCGTCGCGCAGCGCATGGTTCAGGAACAGCTGCAGCACCCGCGCGCCAAGACGCGCGCGGTCGATGGCCCGCCGCGTCGATCGCCGCGTTGTCGGCCAGCGGGACGCCTTCGGCCCAGCCCAGCGTCATCACCCGGCGGGCCGACAGGAACCACACCGGCGTCGGCACCTGGAAACCCTGCGTCCTTCGCGGTATTGGCGGCAAATTCGGCGGCTGCGACGCTTTCCAGCCGCAGGTCCAGCTCGCCCATCACCACGCCCTCGAAATGCGCGATCACATCCGATCGGGCGCAGCCGGCGCGACGCAGGCGACGAGGAACTCGATCATCCGGGCGGCCAGGTAGAAGGCGTCGATGTCCTTGCGGAAGGCGCGTTCGATGCTCGGGCGCAGCACCTTGACCGCCACGTCCTCGCCCGGTCTCCGCCAGCCGCGCCCGGTGCACCTGCGCGATCGAGGCGGCGGCGACAGGTTCGGAGAACTGCGAGAAGACTGGTCGACCGGCACGTCCAGCTCGGCCTCGATCATGCGCCTTGGCGATCGCCGTCGGGAAAGGGCGGCAGCTTGTCCTGCAGGTACTTGAGCTGTTCGGCCAGTTCGTCGCCGACCACGTCGGGCCGGGTCGACAGGATCTGCCCGAACTTGATGTAGGCCGGGCCAAGCGCCGTCAGCGCCCGCGTCGCCGGCGGCAGAGCGGGGTCGCCCTGCAGCCCGAGCCACTTGAACGGCCAGCCCAGCACCCGCGCGGCAAACCGCAGGCGCGGCGGGGCGCTGAAACGCCTCGAGCACCACGTCCATCGCGCCCGTGCGCTCCAGCGTCGCGCCGGTGCGGATCAGGCGCCAGATGTTGTGGGGTCCGCGCACCTAGAGCTTCCAGCCCGAATGCAGCGCGGCAATGCCCATCGTCAGGTTGCGATACTTCACCTGCTCGAACCCCGCCTCACGGATCATCGCCGCAAAGGTCTCCTGATCGGGAAACTTGCGGATCGATTCGACCAGATACTGATAGCTGTCGCGGTCGCCCGCGACCACCTGACCCATCGCCGGGATCACGTTGAAGGAATAGCGGTCATAGAGCCTATTGCATCCCGGTCGTTCGGGATCTGGCTGAACTCCAGCACCATCAGCCGCCCGCCGGGTTTCAGCACGCGGTAGGCCTCGGACAGCGCATCGGGGATGCGGGTCACGTTCCGGATGCCGAAGCTGATCGTGTAGACGTCAAAGCTGTCGTCGGCGAACGGCAGCGCCATCGCGTCGCCGACCACCCAGTCGAGCCGGTCGGCCAGCTTTTCCGCCTCGGCCCGCTTGCGGCCCTCGATCAGCATGGCGCTCGGTCATGTCCAGACACGGCCGCCGCGCGCCCGGCGCGCGTTTCAGGAAGCGGAACGCGATGTCGCCGGTGCCGCCGGCCACATCCAGAAGCCGCTGGCCCGGGCGCGGGCGCCAGCCAGTCCATCATCGCGTCCTTCCACAGCCGGTGGACGCCGCACCGACATCACGTCGTTCATGACGTCGTAGCTGCGAGGCGACGCGCGTGAAGACGCCATGCACCATCGCCGGCCTTGTCGGCCTCGGCCACGGTCTGAAAGCCGAAATGGGTCGTCTGTGTCTCGCTCGGTCATCGGTCTTGGCAGTCCTTGTGGGCTATAACGTCTCGCAGCCAAGGACAACCTTCATCTGCCGCAGGCCGCGCACCCCCGCGACGCCGTACAATGCGGCGGCCAATCGTCCGGAAGGCTGCGCCATGCCCGAACTGCCCGAAGTCGAAACCGTCCGGCGCGGGCTCGATCCGGTGATGGACGGCCAGGTCATCGCCCGGGCCGAGATCCGCCGCCCCGACCTGCGCTGGCCCTTGCCCGACCGGCATGGCCGAACGGCTGACGGGCCAGCGGGTCGAGCGGCTGCGGCGGCGGTCGAAATACATCCTCGCCGATCTCTCGTCGGGCGAGACGCTGCTGATCCATCTGGGCATGTCGGGCCGGATGCTGGTTTCGGGCGACGATGCTGGGCGCAGTTCCACCACGACCATCCGGCGCCCGCAGAAGCATGACCATGTGGTCCTCGACATGGACGGACGGCGCGCGGATCACCTTCAACGATGCCCGCCGTTTCGGCGCGATGGACCTGGTGGCCGACCGACGGCGCGGAGACGCATCCGCTGCTGGCCGAGCTCGGGCCGGAGCCGCTTGGGCAACGACTTCGACGAGGACTACCTCGTCGGCGCGGCTGCACGGGGCCGCGACACGCCGATCAAGTCGGCGCTGCTGGATCAGACAGATCGTCGCGGGACTGGGCAACATCTATGTCTGCGAAGTGCTTTATCGCGCCGGCATCGATCCCCGCCGCAAGGCGGGCCGGATCGCGGCGACGCGCGATCGCGAGCCTTGTCCCGATCATCCGCGAGGTGCTGGCCGAGGCGATCGAGGCGGGCGGATCGTCGCTTGCGCGACTATCGGCAGGCCGACGGCGAACTTGGCTATTTCCAGCACACCTTTCGGGTCTATGACCGCGAGGGCGAGCCCTGCGTCACGCCGGACTGCACGGGCACGATGGCCCGCATCGTGCAGTCGGGCCGATCCTCGTTCTTCTGTCCCGCCTGCCAAAGATGACTTGAACCCGGCCAGCCGCGCTGCTAGGACTCTGCCTCGGCAAGATCATGGGAGGCCAGCCATGGCCTATGAGACGCTGATCGTCGAGACTCGAAGACCATGTCGCCCTGATCCGCCTGAACCGCCCTGACGCGCTGAACGCGCTCAACGCCAATTGCTGATGACCGAACTCGCCGCTGCGCTGACCGCGGCCGAGGCCGAACGACAAGGTGCGCTGCATCGTCATGACGGGATCGGAAAAGGCCTTCGCCGCCGGGGCCGACATCAGGGAAATGGCCGAGAAGAGCTTTGTCGACGTCTTCATGCGACGACCTCTTCGGCCCCGAGGCCGAGGCGATCCAGGCCGTTCCGCAAGCCGATCATCGCCGCCGTGTCGGGCTATGCCCTTGGCGGCGGGTGCGAGCTGGCGATGATGTGCGATTTCATCATCGCCGCCGATACCGCCAAGTTCGGCCAGCCCGAGATCAACCTTGGCGTCGTCGCGGGCATGGGCGGCACGCAGCGCCTGACCCGCTTCGTCGGCAAGTCGAAGTCGATGGACATGCACCTGACCGGCCGCTTCATGGACGCGGCCGAGGCCGAGCGCTCCGGTCTTGTCAGCCGCGTGGTGCCCGGCCAACGACGCTGATGGAAGAGGCGCATGAAGACCGCCCGCAAGATCGCCGAAAAATCCAGCCCTGACCGTGCTGGTGGTCAAGGAGGCGGTCAACCGCAGCTAAGAGACCACGCTGCGCGAAGGGCTCCTGTTCGAACGCCGGCTGTTCCACGCGATGTTCGCGACCGAGGACCAGAAAGAGGGCATGGACGCCTTCCTGGAAAAGCGCGCAGCCGCAGTTCCGCGACGATGTAGCGCGAAAGAAGCTCGCCGTTTCGCCGTGTTGACTTAGGCCCCCGACATCGGGCCCTAGAAGACGCGGCTTCAGATTTGACCCGAACCGATGAACCGGAAGACCGATACATGGCAAATACGCCCCAGTCCAAGAAACGCGCCCGCCAGAACGAAGCGCGCTATGCCGTGAACAAGGCGCGCCGTTCGCGGATCCGCACCTTCCTGCGCAAGGTCGAGGAAGCCATCGCCTCCGGCGACCAGGCTGCCGCGACCGCGGCTCTGAAGGCCGCCCAGCCGGAACTGGCCCGTGGCGTCACCAAGGGCGTGATGCACAAGAACACCGTGGCGCGCAAGATGTCGCGCCTGTCGTCGCGCGTGAAGTCGCTCGCGACGCCTGATACTGCGAATCCATGCCGATTTCGAACGTACAGGGCGTACCTGCAGGGCTGCGTCCTTTTGCTGTTCCGATGCCCGCATCAGCATTCGGTGCGGCGCCTGTGTGCCGATGTTGCAGAACAGCCTCATCTCGGATTCGGTTTCGACCGACACCCTGAGTCAAGAGAGATGTTCGGTTGCGGAGCCGCTTTGACCAGTTGCTAGCGTCACCAGGCAATTCACATCGTCCTGGGGGGACATGGGAAGATCGCAGAACGGCCGTTCTGATCCGGCTGTCTGTGCGCGGCATCGCGTCCATTTGAATAGCGTTTGCAATCAACCGTTTGGCGCGTCCGACGTAGAGGGGCATTCGTCGGCAGCCGATACCGAACCATGCGGGGGCAATGGCCCTGCGCGTGTTAGGTCGTGTCCTGAGTGTTCGGCATCGCCAGATGCGCCTCATGGCCCCTGACGGGAAGCGGTCGACCGCGCATGTGCTCATGTCGGTGTCGACTGGCACCGGTCGCAGCTGTCCCGAAGACCGGGCCGGTTGATCGCAAGGGCTGTGCGGGATGGTGCAGCCTGCGCCGTGCAGGGCAATGGCTGTGAGCGGGCAAGAATAATGACCGAGATACTTGGGGACAGGTGCGTGAAGATCTGCTCAAGACGGTCGGCAAGAACAACTATGTGACGTGGATCGAACCGCTGCAGCTTGTCAGGCTCGAAGACGGGCGTCGCCCGCTTCGAGGTGCCGACGATCTTTTTCGGCGACTGGGTGTCGCGAAACTATCGCCGACCAGATCCGCACCGACCTTGAACCGCCTGGGCGAAGCCGGTCGACCGGGTCGAGTTCACCGTCGGTGCAAGGCCGCCCGCCACGCAATGGCACGGCCAAGCCAGCGCGACCTGGCGCCGGCGCCAACGACCAGCCCGTGCCGAGGATGAGCTTCCAGGGTGCCGCCGCTCGATGCCCGCTTCACCTTCGACAGCTTCGTCGTCGGCAAGCCGAACGAGCTGGCCCATGCCGCCGCGCGCCGCGTTGCCGAAGGTGGGCCGGTCACCTTCAACCCGCTGTTCCTCTATGGTGGCGTCGGCCTGGGCAAGACCCACCTCATGCATGCCATCGCCCATGAGACTTCAGGCCCGCAGCCCACGAGCTGCGCGTGCTCTACCTGTCGGCCGAACAGTTCATGTACCGCTTCGTGCAGGCCCTGCGCGAACGCCAGATCATGGACTTCAAGGAGCTGTTCCGGTCGGTCGACGTGCTGATGGTCGACGACGTGCAGTTCATCGCCGGCAAGGACAGCACGCAGGAAGAATTCTTTCACACCTTCAACGCGCTGGTCGATCAGAACAAGCAGATCGTCATTTCCGCCGACCGCGCGCCCGGGCGAGATCAAGGATCTCGAAGACCGCATCCGCAGCCGCCTGCAATGCGGGCTCGTGGTCGACCTGCATCCGACCGACTACGAACTGCGCCTCGGGCATCCTGCAGCAGAAGGCCGACTTCTACCGCCAGCAGTATCGCGGCCTGATGATGTCGCCGACGGCGTGCTGGAATTTCTTGCGCACCGCATCACGACCAACGTCCGCGTGCTCGAAGGCGCGCTGACGCGGCTGTTCGCCTTCGCCAGCCTGGTGGGCCGCGAGATCACGCTGGAACTGGCACAGGATTGTCTGGCCGATATCCTGCGCGCGTCGGACCGCAAGGTCACGATCGAAGAAATCCAGCGCAAGGTGGCGGAGCACTACAACATCCGCCTGTCCGACATGATCGGCCCGAAGCGGGTGCGCAACATCGCGCGGCCGCGCCAGATCGCGATGTATCTGTCCAAGCAACTGACCCCGCGCAGCCTGCCCGAGATCGGCCGGCGGTTCGGCGGGCGCGACCACACCACGATCATGCACGGCGTCCGCCGGATCGAGGAACTGATGGCGACGGACAGCCAGCTGGCCGACGATCTCGAGCTGTCTGCGCCGCCTGCTCGAGGGTTAGGCGGGCCGCCGGGGCCTTGACGGCCCCGGCATTCCATCAGACAGTCCGCGAAAAAGCTTGAGAACTGGCGTGAAACGGGTAGCTTTCCGCTCCCCGTCCGAAATGGTCGGTGTCCAGAGGGAATGGTGGCAATGAAGATCAGCATCGAACGCGCCACGCTTCTCAAGGCGGTGGGGCAGGCCCAATCGGTGGTGGAGCGGCGCAACACGATTCCGATCCTCGCCAACGTGCTGATCGAGGCCGAAGGCGATCAGGTCAGCTTCCGCGCCACCGATCTCGACATCGAGGTGGTGGACAAGGCGCCGGCCCTGGTCGAACGGCCGGGTGCAACCACCGTGTCGGCCGTGATGCTGCACGAGATCGTGCGCAAGCTGCCCGATGGCGCGCTGGTTCACCTGTCCGAAGACGGCGGCGACGGGCGGCTGACCGTCGCGGCAGGACGGTCCACCTTCAATCTTGCGACCCTGCCGAAGGAAGACTTCCCGGTGATGGCAACGCTCGGAATACACCACCAACTTCTCGGCCCCGGCGCCCGTGCTGCGGCGCCTGTTCGACAAGTCGAAGTTCGCGATCTCGAACGAAGAGACGCGCTATTACCTGAACGGCGTCTACATGCATGTCGCACAAGGCCGAAGGCCGGCCGGTGCTGCGCTGCGTGGCGACCGACGGGCACCGGCTGGCCCGCATCGACGCGCCCCTGCCCGAAGGGCCGCACAGGACATGCCCGGCGTCATCGTGCCGCGCAAGACGGTGGGCGAACTGCGCAAGCTTCTGGACGACGACGAGGCGCAGATCGCGGTCTCGGTCTCGGAAACCAAGGTCCGCTTTGCGACGCCCGGCATCACGCTGACCTCGAAGGTCATCGACGGCACCTTCCCCGACTACACCCGCGTGATCCCGACCGGGAACACCCGCCGGCTGGAGGTCGACGCCGCCGAATTCGCCAAGGCGGTCGACCGGGTGGCGACCGTATCCTCCGAACGGTCGCGCGCGGTCAAACTGTCGCTGGACGAGGACCGCCTGATCCTGTCGGTCAACGCGCCCGACAGCGGTGCCGCCGAAGAAGAACTTGCCGTGGCCTATGGCGACGAACGGCTCGAGATCGGCTTCAACGCCAAATACCTTCTGGAAATCGCCGAGCCAGGTCGACCGTGAGAACGCGGTCTTCCTGTTCAACTCCTCGGGCGATCCGACGCTGATGCGCGAAGGCAACGACATGTCGGCGGTCTATGTCGTCATGCCGATGCGCGTGTGACTGACCTTGGCGCGGTTGTCCTGCGCGGAACCGCGCGACCCTCTGGCAAAGACTGAGCTATTCCGTGGCAGGCCTTGCGATCACCGCGCTGACCCTGTCGCATTTCCGGTCGCACCGAGCGGCGCGGCTGGCGCTTGACGGCCGGCCCGGTGGCGATCTTCGGTCCGAACGGTGCGGGCAAGACCAACATCCTCGAAGCCGTATCGCTGCTGTCGCCCGGTCGGGGCTTGCGCCGGGCCACCCGCCGAGGATCTGGCCCGCCGCCCCGAGGCGCTGGGCTGGAAGGTCATGGCACCGCTGCGCGGGCCCGACGGTGCGCATGAAGTGGAAACCTGGGCCGAGCCGGCGCGGAGCCGCGCCAGGTCCGCATCGACGGCAAGGCGCGACGCAAGCTGCGCTCGGGCGGCTCGCGCGGATCCTGTGGCTGGTTCCCGCGATGGACCGGCTGTGGATCGAGGCGGCCGAGGGTCGGCGCCGGTTTCTTGACCGGATGACGCTCAGCCTCTTTCCCTGACCATGCCGAGGCTGTCGCTGACCTACGAAAAGGCCATGCGCGAACGCAACCGGCTGCTGAGCGACGCGGTGCGGATCCGCCTGGTATGGCGCGCTCGAGGCGCAGATGGCCGAGGCCGGGCGCGGCCATCGCGGCCAACCGCGACGCCGCCCTGGCCCGGCATCGCCGCGCGCAGGCCGGGGCCGAAACGGCCTTCCCGACGGCCGAGCCTCGACTCTCACCGGCCCCGAGGGGCGAACCTGACGGCCGATGCCCTGGCCACGGCGCTGGCCGAAGGCCGCCGCGCGCGACATGGCGGCGGGCGCACCCTGGTCGGGCCGCATCGCGCCGATCTGTCGGCGCGCTACGCCGCCAAGGGCGTGCCGGCCGACCAATGTTCGACCGGCGAACAGAAGGCGCTGCTGATCTCGCTGATCCTTGCCAATGCCCGCGCGCTGGCCGGCGACCTCGGCGCGCCGCCGATCCTGCTGCTGGACGAGGTCGCGGCCCATCTGGACGAAGCGCGCCGCGCCGCGCTCTACGACGAAATCGTGCGCTCGGCGCGCAGGCGTTGATGACCGGCACCGGGCCGGAATTGTTCGACCACCTGGGCCCCGGGGCCCAGCGGTTTGCCGTCGCCGAAGACTGCGGCGTGTCTCGGATCACGGAGATGCCAGCATGACGATCACGCCCGACGGCCTGCTGCTCTATTGCGGCGCCCTCGTTATCCTGTTCCTTACCCCCGGGCCGGTCTGGGTCGCGCTGATCGCCCGTGGCCTGTCGGGCGGGTTCAGCGCCGCCTGGCCACTGGCGGTGGGGGTCGCCATCGGCGATCTGGTCTGGCCTCTCGCCGCGATCTTCGGACTGAGCTGGATCCTGTCGGTCTATGGCGGTTTCATGGATGTGCTGCGCTGGGTCGCCGTCGTGATCTTCATCGCCATGGGATGGTTGCTGATCCGCCATTCCGACCGCCCGATCGCCACCGACAGCCGCCTGACCCGGCCCGGCCGTTGGGCGGGCTTCGTGGCCGGCGTCGCGGCGATCCTCGGCAATCCGAAGGCGATCCTGTTCTACATGGGCGTGCTGCCGGGCTTCTTCGATCTGCGCAGCGTGACGGCGCCGGACATCATGGCGATCCTTGCCGTGTCCGTGGCCATCCCGATCATCGGCAACCTCGGTTTCGCCCTGATGATCGACCGGGTTCGCCGCGTGCTGTCCTCGCCCGGCGCGCTGCGCCGGATGAACCGCACGGCCGGCGGGCTGCTGATCGCGGTGGCTGCGGTCATCGCCCTGAGCTGACCCCAAATCTTGTGTCGGCGGCGTGACAATCCCCGGCGGAGCGACTATAAATTGCGCACAAGAACAAGGACGCCCCAGCATGGCCGAAGCCGCACAGAAGCTTGATACATACGGCGCTCGATTCAATCAAGGTTCTCAAGGGATTGGAGGCTGTCCGCAAGCGCCCGGGCATGTATATCGGTGACACCGATGATGGCTCGGGCCTGCACCACATGGTCTACGAGGTCGTCGACAACGGCATCGACGAGGCGCTGGCCGGCCATGCCGACCGCCGTGACCGTCAAGATCCACGCCGACAACTCGGTTTCGGTGCGCGACAACGGACGTGGCATTCCGGTCGACATTCACGAGGAAGAAGGCGTTTCGGCGGCCGAGGTCATCATGACCCAGCTCCACGCCGGCGGCAAATTCGACCAGAACAGCTACAAGGTCTCGGGCGGTCTGCACGGCGTCGGCGTCTCGGTGGTCAACGCGCTGTCGCGACTGGCTGGAACTGCGGATCTGGCGCAACGGCAAGGAATACTTCGCGCGCTTCGAAAACGGCGACACGGTCGAGCACCTGCGCGTCGTCGGCGATGCGCCCGGCGAAAAGGGCACCGAAGTGCGCTTTCTGGCCTCGACCAAGACCTTCTCCAACCTCGACTACTGTTTCAAGACGCTGGAAAACCGCCTGCGCGAACTGGCCTTCCTGAATTCGGGCGTGCGCATCATGCTGGAAGACGAACGGCCGGCCGAACCGCTGCGCTCGGAGCTGTTCTACGAAGGCGGCGTGCGCGAATATGTCCGCTATCTCGACCGTTCCAAGACGCCCGTGATGCCCGAACCGATCTACATCATCGGCGAACGCAACGGCATCACCGTCGAAGTCGCGATGTGGTGGAACGACAGCTACCACGAGACGGTGCTGCCCTTTACCAACAACATTCCGCAACGCGACGGCGGCACGCATCTGGCGGGCTTTCGTGGCGCGCTGACGCGCACGATCAACACCTATGCCCAGACCTCGGGCATCGCGAAGCGGGAAAAGGTCGACTTCACCGGCGACGACGCGCGCGAGGGGCTGACCTGCGTGCTGTCGGTCAAGGTGCCGGATCCGAAGTTCTCCAGCCAGACCAAGGACAAACTGGTCTCCTCCGAGGTGCGTCCGGCGGTCGAAAACCTGGTGAACGAAAAGCTGGCCGAGTGGTTCGAGGAAAACCCCGGCCCGGCGCGCCATATCGTCGGCAAGATCGTCGAGGCCGCGCTGGCGCGCGAAGCGGCGCGCAAGGCGCGCGAGCTGACCCGCCGCAAGACCGCGCTGGATGTGGCCTCGCTGCCCGGCAAGCTGGCCGATTGCCAGGAAAGGGATCCGGCCAAGTCCGAGATCTTCCTCGTCGAGGGCGACTCGGCCGGCGGCTCCGCCAAGCAGGGCCGCTCGCGCGCCAATCAGGCCGTGCTGCCGTTGCGCGGCAAGATCCTGAACGTCGAACGCGCGCGCTTCGACCGGATGCTGGGCAGTCAGGAAATCGGCACGCTGATCACGGCGCTTGGCACCGGCATCGGGCGCGACGAGTTCGACATATCGAAGCTGCGCTACCACAAGATCGTCATCATGACCGACGCCGACGTGGACGGCGCGCATATCCGGACACTGCTGCTGACCTTCTTCTTCCGGCAGATGCCGCAAGCTGATCGAAGGCGGGTATCTCTATATCGCGCAGCCGCCGCTCTACAAGGTCGCGCGCGGCAAGTCCGAGGTCTATCTCAAGGATCAGGCCGCGCTTGAGGATTATCTGGTCCAGATGGGCATCGAAGGCGCGATCCTGCGCCTCGGGATCGGGCGAAGACATCGTCGGCGCGGATCTCGCCCGGGTCGTCGAAGAGGCGCGGGTCGTCCGCCGCAGTCTTGCAGGCGTTCCCGACGCATTACCCGCAGCCATATCCTGGAACAGTCGGCGATCGCCGGCGCATTGCTGCCCGGCCAGATCGACGCCGATGCCCAGGGCGTGGCCGACCGGGTGGCCGAGCGGCTCGATCTGATCGCCGTGGAATACGAACGTGGCTGGTCGGGGCGACCACCCAGGACCATGGCATGCGCTTCTCGCGCATCGTGCGCGGCGTCGAAGAGGTGCGAACGCTCGACGGTCCGGTGCTGCGCTCGGGCGAGGCGCGGCGGCTTGCAGCCATACCACGAGCCTCGGAGAAATCTACGGCCTGCCCGCCCGGCTGGTCCGCAAGGACCGCGAACAGCCGATCCACGGCCCGGTCGAACTGCTTCAGGCCATCCTGGCCGAAGGCGAAAAGGGCCTGTGCCTGCAACGCTACAAGGGTCTGGGCGAAATGAACCCCGACCAACTGTGGGAAACCACGCTCGACCCCGAGGCCCGCACCCTGCTGCAGGTCAAGGTCGACGATCTGGCCGAAGCCGACGATATCTTCACCAAGCTGATGGGCGACGTGGTGGAACCGCGCCGCGAATTCATCCAGCAGAACGCGCTGAGCGTCGAAAACCTCGATACCTGATCTTGCGTGCCTGCCCTGCCGCCGCCCGCGTCAGGGCAGCCGATAGACCCGACGGGCATTGGCCGAAGTGATCGCGCGCTGCTCGTCCAGTGTCAGCGGGGCGAGGAAGGCACGGGTCTGGGCCACCCAGTCGCGCAGCCCGCTGCCGAGGTTGACCACAGGCCAGTCGCTGCCCCAGACGATCCGTCCGGGGCCGAACCGGTCGAGCACATGGGCGACATAGGGGCGCATCGCGGCCTCTGTCGCGCTTCCCTGCGCGCAATAGGCCGAAATGCCCGACAGCTTGCACTGCACATGCGGCAACTGCGCCAGGGCATCAATGCCCCTCGCCCAGGGGTCGAAGGCCCCTGCCGCGATGTCGGGCACCCCGCAATGATCAAGCACCAGAACCTGATCGTCGCAGGCCCGCGCCAGCGCCTCAGCGACTGGAAGCTGGCGCGCGAGAAAGCACATGTCGAACGCCAGTCCGCGCACCCCGATCTTGCGCAGGTTGCGCCGGAACGTCTCGCTTTGCGACATCTCGTCGGCGACGACATGCAGGATGCGGCGGAACCCATGCACCTTGAGGTCGCCGCAGGCATCAAGCCAGGCGTCAAAACCCGCGTCCTCTTCCGGGCGGCATGACGCGATCTGCGCGACGGGGGCCTGCCCGCCGCCATCGATCAGCCCGGCAACCAACCGCGCCTCGGCCCGATAGTCCGCATCATCGACCCCCGTCTCCATGAAAAGCGTGCTCGACACCCCGAGGCCGACCACCGTTGCCCGGTAATCCTCCACCGTGAAATCGCCCGAAGCGAGCGCGGGGATCGCGGCGGTCCAGCCGTAGCCGTAGCCGGTCGCGATGGATCAGATGCTGGTGGGTGTCGATCAGGTCCATCTGTCGTTCTTTTCCCGATGCCATGGGGGCGGCTCAGACGTTCGCCCAGCCGCCGTCGATCACATGCGCCACGCCCGTGGTATAGCCGCTTTCATCGCTGGCCAGATAGACGACCAGCGCCGCGATCTCTTCCGCCTTTCCGATGCGGCCGATCGGCTGGCGGGCGATGAATGCGGCTCGCGCGGCCTCGTAGTCGCCCGTATCGCGAAGCCGTTGCTCAAGCGACGGGCTTTCGACCGTGCCGGGGCAGATCGCATTCGCGCGGATGCCCTTGCCGATGAAATCGGCCGCGATGGATTTCGTCAGCCCGATCACGCCCGCCTTGGTCGCGCCATAGACAAAGCGGTTCGGCGCGGCGATCACGCTCGAGGCGACCGAGGCCATGTTGATCACCGATCCGCCGCCCTTCTCGATCATTCCGGGCAGAAATGCGCGGCACATGCGATACATCGCCGTCATGTTCAGATCGAGGCTGAAGGCCCACTGATCCTCGTCGCAATCGAGGATCGTGCCCGTCGCGACGAAACCCGCGCAATTGAACAGCACATCGGGGCCGGGAAGCGCGGCCACGGCGGCGGCAATGCTGGCCTTGTCCCGCACATCGAGGATGCGCGTCGCTAGTCCCTCGTCCGCAAGCCCGGCCAGTGCCGCCTCGTTCACGTCGGTGGCCAGAACCTTTGCGCCTTCGCGCGCCATGGCCAGCGCCGCCGCACGCCCGATGCCCTGTCCCGCTGCCGTCACCAGCGCCGTCTTGCCCGTCAATCGTCCCATGTCCGGCTCTTTCTCCCTGGCCGCGCGGCCCCGTGCGCCACGATCCGTTCCAACGTCATTCAGGCCGGCCGCACTGTGTCCCGGTCCGAACCTGCCTGCCCGATCCCGGTGCTTCGCCCATCAAGCACAGGTCCACCGGCCACGTCCACGCCTTCGCGTCGGCCACTTCCGCACGCGGCCCGCCTCGGCGCCCCTTTCGCTGAACCGCCAACGGGCTATGCTTGGCCCGACGGGACCGCCGAGGATATCATGACGCTCGAGCTTGCGCAGCGAAACGGCCTGCCTGATGCGCTTCGTGTGCTGTTGCGCGATTATCCGCGCGCGGGCTGGCCGCAGGATCGGAACTTCGATGGCCTCGTCAGCTTCTGGCTCGAACGACACCTGAACTTCCGCCGCATGATGGAGATGATGCGCACCGAAACCGAGGCGCTGGTCGACCGAGCGATGGATCCGCGCCAACATGCCACCCGGCTGTCCCGCCTCGGCAGCCATTTCGTCGGCGACCTGCACGGCCACCACCAGATCGAGGATACTCACTACTTCCCGATCCTGGCGCGGGCCGAACAAAGGATCGCCGCCGGGTTCGATCTGCTCGACCGCGATCATCAGGCCCTCGACGCCGAACTGGAGCTTTTCGTGACCGGCGCGAACGCGCTTCTGGGCAAGATAGCGGCTCCCGCCGATCACCATGCCGAGGCGGGCCGCTTCCTGGGAAACCTCACCCAACTCGGGGCGCTGCTCGACCGCCACCTCGTCGATGAGGAAGAACTCGTGGTTCCGGTCATCCTGCGCCATGGCACGGCGGGGCTCGGCTGATCAGAGCCCCTTGGCGCCGAGCCAGGCGTCGATCATGTCGCGCAGCCTCGCCCCCGAAAATGACGGGAAATGCCCGCCATGCACCACCCGCGCCGGCAGGTCGCGCAGCCGCCGCATCGACCGGACGTAGGCCGCCGCATCCGAATGATAGGTATCCTCGATCAGCGGCCCGTCGTACACGATATCGCCCGAGATCAGCACACCGCTGGCCGCCTCCCACAGGGCAATCCCGCCCGGCGAGTGCCCGGGCGTATGGATCACCTCGAACCGTCTCGGCCCCAGGGGCAGGATATCGCCATCCTCCAGAAGCTGCGTCGCGGGCGCGGGCGTCACCTCATAGCGTTCCGAGGCATAGGGTTCCGGCGGCAGCGTGTCGAAGATGGCGTCGGTCACATAAGGATCGGCCAGGACCGCCTTGCGCCCCGGCGCGGCGAGCAGATGCGCCTCGGCCCGGTGAACGGCGCGTCGTGCAAACTCGTGGTGGCAGCCGATATGGTCGAAATGCGTGTGGCTTGCCACGGCCAGCAGGGATTGTTCGGTCACAAGCCCCACCCAGGCGCGCATCGAAACCACGCCCATGCCGGAATCCACCAGCATGTCCTCGTTCCCGCCCCGGACATGCCAGCAGTTGCAGCGATAGAACGGCTGGATGTGCGGCTCGTCGATCAGGCTGATGCCATCATCCATGCGCGTCACGCGCCACCAGTCCTCGGCGCGCGCCCGCATCATTGCAGCACCACGATTTCGGCCGTGTCCACGGCCAGCGTCACAGGCTCCCCCGGTTCGGCCCCGACACCCAACGGAAGGTGCGCCAGCAGGTCGAGCCCCCCCGCCTCCACCCGCACCCGTCGATGGATGCCCTGGAACATCGCCTCGCGCACCACCGCCGCCACCGGCGCCCCGTCGCCGGGCCGCAGATGCGCGGGCCGGATGCCAAGCGTCACCGCACCCCCGGCCTCGGTCGGGCCCAGATCGCCCAGCGCCGTCATCAGCCGCCCGCCCTCGACCTGTGCGGGGATAAAGTTCATCTCGCCGAGGAAGGCTGCGGCAAATCTCGATTTCGGGCGGCGATAGACCCGTTCCGGTGGCCCCTCGTCCTCGATCAGGCCCTTGTTCATCACCACGATCCGGTCGGCGATCGCCATCGCCTCTTCCTGATCATGGGTAACATGCACGAAGGTCGCCCCCACCTTGCCCTGGATCGACTTCAATTCTTCCTGCATCGTGCGCCGCAAGTTCAGGTCGAGCGCACCCAAAGGCTCGTCCAGCAACAGCACATCGGGCTCCACCGCCAGCGCCCGGGCCAGCGCCACCCGCTGGCGCTGGCCGCCCGACAATTGCGACGGGCGCTTGCCACCGGCCCCACGCAGACCGACCAGCGCCAGCATCTCTTCGGCCCGCCGGTTGCGCTCGGCCCGCCCGACCCCCCGCATCCGAAGGCCGAAGCCCACGTTGTCGAGCAGCGACATGTGCGGGAACAGCGCATAATCCTGGAACACCGTCGTCGTCGGCCGCACGGCGGCGGGCACGCCCACCATGTCGCGCCCGCCGATCCGCAGGCGCCCCGAAGACGGGTCAGCAAATCCGCCCAGGATGTTCAGAAGCGTCGTCTTCCCACACCCTGACGGGCCGAGCAGCACACAATACTCGCCCGCCTCCACCACAAGGGAAACACCCGCCAGCGCCATCGTGTCGCCATAGCGCCGCGTCAGGTCTTCCGCTTCGATCCGGGCCGTCATGTGCGCTTCTTCATGGCAAGCTCCACCACCAGAAAGGCCATCGCAGAGACTAGAAAGACGAGCGACCCGACCGCGTTCGTCTTCGGGTTCAGGCCGGATCTCAGCAGGCTCCAGATCTCGACAGGCAAGGTCACGTCAAAGCGCGACAAGAGGAACGCGATCAGGAACTCGTCCCAGGAAAACGTGACCGACAACAGGAACGCCGCGAGAAGCGCAGGAAAGATCATCGGCGCCGTCACAAGTGCCATCACCCGGCCCTCGCTCGCGCCCAGATCACGCGCCGCCCGTTCGGCCTGCACTTCCCCCGCGCCGAGCGCCGCATGGCAGATCGCAAAGCAGAGCGGCAGGTTGATCACCACATGTCCGATCCCCACCGTCCAGAGCGACAGACGAATTCCGGCCATGTTCAGGCTGGCGAGCAACCCGAGCCCGATCACCAAGTAGGAAACCGAAAGCGGCGCCGTCAGAGCGCCCCGGATCGCGGCCGCCCCGCGCAAGGTCGAATGCGCGAGGGCACGCGCCGCCAGAAACCCGAAAAACAGCGCAACCAGAGACGAAATCACGGCGACCAGAAGCGAATTCACCAATGCCGCGCGCAGATCCTCATCGGCCAGAACGGCGGCGTGCCATCGCAAGGTCAGCCCCTTCAGCGGCGGCACCGGAAACCGTCCGTCCTGGAATGAAAACAGCACCAGCACGATCACTGGCAGGAAGATAAAGCCGTAGATCAGCACCATGTAGGCGGCGCAGGCCGCGAACTTCTTCATCGCGCCGCCCGCATGTAGCGCGCGCTAAGCAGGTAGGCCACGGTGACCGCCGCCATCAGGATGATCGACAGCGCCGAGGCCATCGGCAAGTCCGCGGCCCGCCCGATCTGCAACATCACCAGTTGCGGAAGGGCAAGATCATTCCCTCCGCCCAGGATCTGCGGCGTCACATAATCCCCGATGCACAGCGCGAAGGTAAGGAAAGCACCCGTGGCAACCCCCGGCAGCGTCATCGGCCAGACCACATGACGAAAGATTGCGACCGGGCCCGCGCCCAGATCGGCCGCCGCCCTGCGCAGATTCGGGGGCAGTTGCACGAGACTGGCATAGATCGTCAGCGTCAGCAGCATCGTGAAGAAATGGGTGAACCCGATCACCACCGCCACGCGGGAATTGCCCAGCGCCAGCGCGGGCAGGCCCACGCCCTCAAGCCCCTGGTTGAGAACGCCTTGTTTCGCAAGGACCAGCCCCCAGGCGTAGGATCGCACGACATAAGACGTCCAGAATGGCAGCACTGCCAGCGCCAGCGCCAGCCGCCGATACCGTTGCGGAACCTCTTCGGCGATGATCCAGGCCAGCGGATAGGCAAGGATCACCGACAGCACCGTGACTGTTAGCGTGATCTCCAGCGAATTCACGAAGGCGCCGACATATTCGGGGTTTCCCAGAAACTCGGAATAGTTTCCCCCACTCCACGCAGCCTCGCCCCGTCGCAGGCTCAGCACCGCCATCACCGCGAAGGGCAACACGAAGAACAGCGCCGTCCAAAGCGTGGCGGGCGCCAGCAACCCAAGCGCCCGCCTCCGGTCAAGCTGTTCGATGCTCCGCGCCATCACCTGGACAGGAAACGTGTCCATACGTCCTGCATCGCCTGATCCAGTTCCGCATCGGGCGCCGGATAAAGCTGCGCGCGCGCCAGATAGCCCGCCTGATCGTCCCAGCGCAGTGCCGCTTTCTGCTCGGCGGTCAGAAATTCGCCTGCGGCCTTGTTCGCCGGCATCGCCCAGTAGCAGGCCGAGGTCGCGAGCGCCGCCTGGCCCTCGGGGGACAGCACATGCTTCACGAACTCGACCGCCAGATCCGGCTTTTTCGAATCAGCAAAGACACCGATGGATTGCGACCACCGCACGGCGCCCTGTTCCGGGATGATCCAGTCCAGATCGGGGTTTTCCGACACCAGCCCCGCTGTCACCCATTCACCGCCTCCGACAAGGATATCCACCTCACCCGTCGCGATCGCGGTCTGTGATGCCACCACCTCGCCCACCGACGCCGCCGAATCCTTCAGCGCAAGCAGCGCTTCCTCGATCCTGGGCAGGTCCGCCAAGGTCAGATCGGCGGTTTTCAGGCCCAGGCCGACCGCAACCATGCCCATCACCGGCAGGTAATAGTCATAGACCGCGAGCCGCCCCTTGAAGTCGCCCGACCACAGCTTCGTCATGTCGGCCATTTCGTCGGCCGTCACCTTCGACTTGTTGAAGGACACGGTGTTGTAGCCGAACTTCTCGGAAATCGCGTAGGTCTTGCCGTCGATCACCTGGTTTTCGGACATCACCAGTTCCGGGAACAGCGTGTCATAGGGCAGCTGATCCACCGGCAGCGGGCCGAGGATACCCTTCTCCACCACGCGGGGCACATCGATCCCGTCGATCACCAGCACGTCCCAGTCCCCAGGCTGCGATTGCTCGATCAAAGAAAGGGCGGCGCCGGTTCCCTCGTATTCCTTGAGGTTCACCTTGACGTCGAATTTCTCTTCGAACGGCTTGATCAACGCCTCATCGGTATGGTCGCACCACACGAGCGCGTTCAATTCCTGTGTCTGCCCGAGGGCGCCGAAGGGAAGCAGCCCCACGCAGAGGGCCAGGGTCGAAATCGTGGTCTTCATCGGTCATCTCCCTGTGGTCGTTTCTGTTTCTGGGCGTCAGATAGTCTGGTTTCAGTCGGGGTCGCGCCGCAACGGCATGGTCATGCAATGCGCGCTTCCGCCGCCATGGGCGAACAGTCGCAGTTCCGGGTCAAGCACCGCAATCCCTTCGGCCCGCAAGGCCGCATTGGTCGACACCGAATGGCGCGGCGACAGCACCCGGCCGTCGCCAAGGGCAAGCACGTTGCAGGCCATGTCGGCCATCGCTTCACGATACCCGACGTCGATCACCCTGATCTGGTGGTCGCGGAGCCAGACAAGGAAATCCGGTGGCAGCGCGTCCGCACAGGCGAGGGCCAGTCCGGGCGCGCACATCGAAAAGATCACGTCCAGATGCAGGAAATGGTCGTCGAACGGCACAACGACGACTTCCCATCCCTCGTCGCGCAGCCAGCCGGCATATTGCCCGGCCCCCGCCATGTCGGTGCGCCCGCCCGAGCTTCCGATCGCCGCGAGCCCCGGCCGGATCAAATGGATGTCGCCACCCTCCACCGTGCCCGCCGTCGCCATCTTCCACATTTTCCCGTAGAAGTTCAGGACCGAGGCATACTCCCCCCGACGCTGCGGCATCGCCAGCATCGTCAGGGCAGGCCCCCCCGGCGAGACTTGCGAGCTGTCGCGCGTGTAGACCTGATAGGGCAGGTGCGGCTCGGGTGTAAGGTAGTGGCATGTGACACCCGCCTCGCGCAGCGCCGCCTCGAACTCGCCATACTCCGCCACTAGCGCGGCCCTGTCCATCGCGGTGCCCGACGACAAGGTCGCACGCGCGATCGCGTTCGTGGGAATCCAGGCATAGGCATCGGGCCGGCACAGCAGAACGTCCGTCAGGCGGCCCGTTTCGGAATCCAGCGTCCAGGTCATTGCGCGTCCCACCTCCCTGCGGGCTTGGTCGAGGTGATTGTGACCAAAACCTAACTGCGGTAAAATGAAAATGATCCGAAGTTCACTTTGGAGAAACCGGAGTGATTTTGTGACCCGCCCGCCCCTGGACGCCGCTGATTTCCGCCTGCTCAGGGTCTTTGTCACGGTGGTGGAGAGGGGCGGTTTCACCGCAGCCGAACTTCCGCTTGGGCTCTCCCTCTCCACCATATCGGCACAGATGAAGGCGCTGGAAGCCCGCCTCGGGCTGACGCTGTGCACCCGTGGGCGTGCCGGCTTCCGGCTGACCGAGGCGGGTGAGGCGGTCCACGCCGAGGCGCGTCAGCTGATCGCGGCCTCGCAAGGGTTCAGCAACCGGGTCGCTGGCCTGAAGGATCGGCTTGCCGGGCCCGTCCGCATCGGCATGCTGGATGCAACGATCACCGATCCGAACTCGCGGATGATCGAAGCGCTTGGCGCCTATTCCGCCGCCGCGCCGGAATCCGAGATCCGCCTTGTCACGCGGCCGCCGGACGAGTTGTTGCGCGACATCTCGGACACGGCGCTGGACGTGGCGGTCGGCAGTTTCCCCCGCATCGCCCTGGGTCTGACCTACGTCGATCTCTATGCAGAGGCGCATTCCTTCTACGCGGGCGCGCGCCATCCGCTTTTCAGCGTTCCCGAAGCCGACATCGGGCATGAAGACCTGCGCCGTCACCGGCTTATCGGGCGGGACTACTGGGGCGCGCGCGATCTCAAGGTGTTCGCGGGCACCCGCGTGGGCGCCCTCGTGTCGCAGATGGAATCGGAGGCGCTTCTGATCCTGTCGGGCGCCTTCCTTGGCTACCTGCCCAATCACTATGCCGCGCCCTGGGTGGAGCGGCACCAGATGCGCGCCCTCGCGCCTGCCCGGTTCGGCTATGTCGCGCCATTCCAGCTTGCCTACCGCCCTGACCGGATCGGCGTTCCGCGCATCGCCGCACTTGTCGAGGCAATCGCGGCAGCCCATGGCGCCGCTGTGCCGAAGCCGCGCACCCCGCGGGGATGAGGGGGCTGTCCATCGGGCGGCACAGTCTCTACCACTAGGGCCATCCCTTGCCGCAAGGATCGCGCATGACCGCCCCGCTTGTACCCGTGTTCGATGGCCACAACGATTTCCTCCTTCGACTGCTGCGTGATCCCGGCGCACGAGAGACGACCTGGTTCCAGGGCGACGGCACGGGCCACCTCGATCTGCCCCGGATGAAGGCGGGTGGCTTTGCAGGCGGATTCTTTGCCGTCTACATCCCTTCGCCCGTCGATCCCGACCTCGCCGATTTCGAGGATCGGATGGACCACCCGCCTTACGACCTGCCGCTGCCCGCTCTGATCGGGCACGAGACGGCGCAGCCCATAGCGCTCGCCATGGCTGGTCACCTCTTGTGGATGGACCGCGCGAGCGAGGGCGCCTTCCGGCTTTGCCGAACGGTAGAGGATTTGCGGACCTGCCTCGCGTCCGGCACGATCTCGGGCATCCTGCATCTTGAAGGGGCGGAGCCGATCGACCCCGGTCTCGATGCGCTTGCGCTGTTTCACGCGATGGGCCTGCGTTCGCTCGGGCCTGTGTGGAGCCGCCCGACCGTCTTCGGCCACGGCGTTCCGTTCCGATTTCCCGGCACCCCCGATACCGGGCCGGGCCTGACCGATGCGGGCAAGGCCCTGATCCGGGCCTGCAACGACCTCGGCATCATGGTCGACCTTTCGCACCTGAACGAAGCGGGCTTTGCCGACGTCGCCTCGATCAGCACCGCACCCCTGGTCGCGACGCATTCAAATGCACATGCCATTTCCCCCTCCACGCGGAACCTCACCGATCGCCAGCTTGCGATGATCGCCGAGACGGGCGGCATGGTCGGCCTGAACTTCGCGACCGTGTTCCTGCGGCCCGACGGGCGGCAGTCACCCGATGTGCCGCTCGAGATGATGCTGCGCCACCTCGACCACCTGATCACAAGACTGGGCGAGGATCATGTGGGCTTCGGTTCCGATTTCGACGGCGCGACCGTGCCCGCAGGGATCGCCGATGTGGCCGGGCTGCCGGCGCTGCAACACGCCATGCGCGCGCATGGATACGACGACGCGCTGATGCGCAAGCTTTGCCACGAAAACTGGTTCGCCGTTCTCGACAAGACCTGGCGCTGAGCGGTGCGATCCGGGGCCGACAGCCTTTGGCCCCGATCCGGCGGCCGGGGTTTTTCGCGGGCACGGCGCGGCAGGCCTCGAGTTCCAGATCGCACCGCCTGCTGGCAGATCAAATTCGCCGCAAACAGGTCGTGGCCGCCCCGAGGGACGGCCGATATCAACCTGATCGAAGAAAAGTGGTGAGCGGGGAGGGGATTCGAACCCTCGGCCCCATGATTAAAAGTCACGTGCTCTAACCAACTGAGCTACCCGCCCTCACCCGCCGGGACCAGACACGACAGACCACCCTGCTGGCGTTTCTCGAAAACGGAAATGCCGGATGAAGCCCGCCGCAGACTTCACGTCTCGACAGGGCCGCTTGGTAGAAACTTCACCCCACCGGGTCAAGAGACAATCGCCACCAAATCTCGCCGCTCTGGCAAAAGCCGTGCTTCGTGCGTATATCCGCGGCCATGGACGCCTCCGCAACCTTCCCCGGCCTGCCCTTCATGAAGATGCACGGGCTTGGCAACGACTTCGTGGTGATCGACACGCGCGGGCGCGGGCCGGTCACGACGCCTGCGCTTGCTGTTGCGCTGGGCGACCGAAACCGTGGCGTCGGCTTCGACCAGTTGGCCGAGATTCGCGATGCTGCCGGGGCGGACGTTGCGCTTGATTTCTGGAACAGCGACGGCACGCGGGCAGGGGCCTGCGGCAACGCCACGCGCTGCGTGGCCGACCATGTGATGCGCGGGCTTGGCGCGCGACACCCTCAGCCTGCGGACCGCGCGTGGCCTGCTGCACGCGATGCGCCGTGCGGATGGCCTCGTCAGCGTCAACATGGGCCAGCCGCAACTCGACTGGGCCGAGGTGCCGCTGGCGCGCGCCGCCGATACCCTTCATCTGCCGTTGCCGGGCGATCCGGTGGGGGTCGGCATGGGCAACCCCCATTGCGTGCTGTTCGTTCCGAACGCCGAGTCCGCCGATGTCGCGGGCGAAGGCCCCCGGCTGGAGCACGACCCGCTGTATCCGGAAGGCACCAATGTGGAGTTCGCCTCGCTGACGGCGCCTGACCGGATCAGGATGCGGGTCTGGGAACGCGGCACGGGGATCACGCTCGCCTGCGGTTCCGGGGCCTGCGCGACGGCGGTCGCTGCCCATCTTCGCGGCCTCACCGGGCGGCGGGTAACCCTCGATCTCGACGGCGGCCCGATGGAGATCGACTGGCGCGACGATGGCGTCTGGATGACGGGGCCCACCGCCCATGTCTTCGACGGCGGCGCTCACCCCGGCCTTCCTCGCGGCGCACGCATGACCGGGCCGGTGTTCGCCACGCTCGGCTGCCGTCTCAACGCCTACGAGACCGAGGCGATGAAGGAAATGTCGGCGGCCGCCGGCCTGGGCAATGCGGTGATCGTCAACACCTGCGCCGTGACCGCCGAGGCCGTGCGCAAGGCCAAGCCAGGAAATCCGCCGCCTGCGCCGCGAACATCCGACGGCCGCCGCTGATCGTTACCGGTTGCGCCGCGCAGACCGAACCGGAAACCTTCGCCGCCATGCCCGAAGTCACCCGGGTCATCGGCAACACCGAAAAGATGCAGGCCCGCAACATGGGCCGCGCTCGCCGTCCCCGATCTGATCGGCCAGACCGAGCGCGTGCAGGTCGACGACATCATGTCGGTGCGCGAAACCGCCGGCCACCTGATCGACGGTTTCGGCCGCCACCGCGCCTATGTCCAGGTGCAGAACGGCTGTGACCATCGCTGCACCTTCTGCATCATTCCCTTCGGACGGGGCAATTCGCGCTCGGTCCCGGCGGGTGTCGTCGTCGACCAGATCAAGCGGCTGGTCGACAGGGGCTTCAACGAGGTCGTCCTGACCGGGGTCGATCTGACCTCGTGGGGCGCCGATCTTCCGGCCCGGCCCCGGCTCGGCGATCTGGTCGGTGCGCATCCTGCGGCTGGTTCCCGATCTGCCGCGTCTGCGGATCAGTTCCATCGACTCGATCGAGGCGGACGAGGCGCTGATGCAGGCCATCGCGACCGAGCCGCGGCTGATGCCGCATCTGCACCTGTCGCTTCAGGCACGGCGACGACCTGATCCTCAAGCGGATGAAGCGCCGCCACCTGCGCGACGATGCGATCCGGTTCTGCGAGGACGCGCGCCGGTTGCGCCCCGACATGGTCTTCGGCGCCGACATCATCGCGGGCTTTCCGACCGAGACCGAGGCGATGTTCGAGAACGCTCTCGGCCTGGTCGAGGACTGTGGCCTGACCTTCCTGCACGTCTTTCCATTCAGCCCCCGCAAGGGCACACCCGCCGCGCGGATGCCGCAGGTCGGGGGCCGCGAGATCCGCGAACGGGCCGCGCGGCTGCGGGCCGCGGGCGAGGCGCGTCTTGTCCGGCATCTTGCACAGCAGCAGGGCCTTACGCATCGCGTGCTGATGGAAAGCCCCCGCATGGGCCGGACCGAGCAATTCACCGAAGTGGTGTTCAGCGCCGATCGGCCGGAGGGCCGCATTGTCGAAGCCACGATCACAGGCACATCGGGACAGGCGCTGGCCGCCTGATCCGGGCCAGGCCCTCGCATCGCCCCCGCCCTACGGCGCCCTGATCGTGTCACCGGGCTGCAATGTCGGCGAAAGTTCCACCACACCCGGCTCCCGCCGACCCGCGACCATGTCTGCGGCGATCTGCCCGATCTCCAGCCGGCAGGCGTCCATCGTCGCCAGGCGCCGCGGCAATCCCTCCAGCAGTTCCACGCCGTTGAACCCGGCCAACCCAAGGCGTCCGGGAACGTCAATCCCCTTGTGCAGACAGTAGAGCAATCCGCCGGCCCCGATCATGTCGTTGGAGTAATAGAGAAAATCCAGGTCTGGCGACCGCTTCAGAATCGCCGCCGTCATCTCGCGGCCCTTCAGCAGCGCCGACCCGCCCGAGTAGAACTCGCGGTCCACCATGGTCAGTCCGGCTTTGGCCAGACCCGCCTCGAACCCCTCCATCCGCTTTCGCGCGCGGTGAGTCGTCGGGCATCATGGTGCCCAGAAACCCGATCCGTTGCGATAGCCCGCCGCGATGATCGTCTCGGCCATCTGCCGACCGGCCCGCGCGTGCGAGATGCCGACGGCGCTGTCGATGGGCTGCCATCAACATCCATGATCTCGACGATCGGAATGCCCGCGTTCTGCATCATCGCACGGGCCGCTGCGGTGTGTTCGAGGCCCGCAATGATCACGCCCGACGGCCGCCATGAGAGCATTTCGTAAAGCACCGCTTCCTCGCGCGTCGGGCGAATAGTTCGTTACCCCCACGACAGGTTGCAGCCCGGTGTCTTCAAGGCGCTCGGACACGCCCGTCATCACCTCGGGGAACACCATGTTGGACAGCGACGGGATGATGACGGCCACGAGGTTCACCCGCTGGCTGGCCAGTGCGCCCGCGATCTTGTTGGGCACATAACCCAGTGTGCGCGCCGCCTCGAGCACCCGCGCCCGTGTCGCATCCGACACGTCGCCCCGATTGCGCAGCACCCGGCTCACCGTCATCTCGCTGACGCCCGAGGCGTCGGAAACATCCCGGAGCGTCAGGGGGCGGCGGCTGGAGCTTGAGGGCATTCGGGACACGCGCAGCCTTTCGCAGCGGGGAGGCGATGCGATCTTGTTAGCGCCAAAGTTGGGTCTTGTCCAAGCGCGCGATCCTGAATAGGTTATCGCTAACATCGAACACAAACGAACACCCGCGCGTCCTGCAAGCTCTCAACTCCCGACGCAAGGGCTCGCAAGGGGGGGTGGTGGGCCAAAAGCACTCCCCCTTGTTCTTCTCGCAAGGACAGACGAACGGGTTGCGAAACGGCGCGTTTGCCCGCATGAAGGCCACGACTGGCCTCGTAGCTCAGGGGATAGAGCGGCCGCCTCCTAAGCGGCAGGTCGATGGTTCGAATCCATCCGGGGTCACCACCAACCGGTCAGTAGCACAGCACCCGGTCGGCTTCGGCCGTGCAGCGCACCAGTTCGGGCGGCAAGGCAAAGTCCACCGGCACCCCGGCCTCGGCAGGATCCAGCAGGCCGCGCGCCTTTGCCGAAAGGACCGACACGAGGATCCGTCCCCCCGCCGCAACAAGCCCGGCAAAGTGTTCGTCCAATGCGCCGGTTCCCAACCCTACCAGGTTGACCATCACGGCGGGGCGCACCAGAACGACCGCGTCCCCAACCAGAAAAAGCGTGACCTCGTGCCCCTCATCCGCCGCGGTGCGCGCGATCAGGACACCCAGTGCGGCCTTTGTCGGGTTCTCGGGGCCGCAGGTCACATGGATCAGGAATTTCATCGCCAGCCCCCAACGTTCCGGGCGAATTTGGCAGGCCCGCGCGCCCGTGGCAATCGCGCCTAGACCACCCGGATCACGTCGCGCCCGACCGCCAGCATGTAGCCGCGCCGGGCGACCGTCTTGACCAGCAACTCGCTTACCATCTGGTTGCCAAGTGCGTCGCGCAACCGCTTGACGCGCGTCGCGCCCGACGCCTCGTCACACTCAGCCGCGTCCCGGCCCGAGATCACGGCTTCGATCTGCGCGCCGGTCAGCACTTCGTCGTCCATCCGGGCCTCGGCCAGGACGCTCAGCGTCTCGAGGGCGGCCTCGGTCAGCTGGAACTCCATGTCGTTGATGAACACCGACCGGCTTTCGCGCGCGATCATCAGCGATGACACCTGGATGCCGGATCGCTGGATTGCCGAAATCCGCCTGTTCAGCGCGATGATCGTCACCAGAAACACGAGGGCCGCCAGCAGCAAGGCCGTTGCAAAGACCAGCAGCACGAAGATCACCACCCGATAGCTTGCCAGAACCTCGGAAAACGCGGAGCCCGACTGCGCGAGGATCTCCAGCAACTTGATCTCGGCACCCGCCCGCAGGTCATCGTTTGCGACGAAAATCTGCTCGACCTTCGCGTTGAAGGCATTGGCGTCGGGAAGGCTCGCGAACAGAAACACGGCCGCGCCCAGGAGGATCGCGACGATCGCGGCAATGCCGCCCGCCACCACACGGTTTCCCGCGCGCAGCGATTCAGTAGCGGAGGAAGTGGTCTCCGGCACTCGCTTTCCTTTCTTCTAGCCCTTCCGGACCGAACAGCGACAAGACCGCGAGCAGGGTCCAGCCTGCTGCGGCCAGCCTCGGCGCCAGGACGGCGGCGGCGGCATCGGTGCCGCCACAACCCGCGTCGGGCACCTCGGCCACCCCGTAGGCAAGACGCAGCGGCTGGTCCTGCTTGGCCTTGTAGTCGGCATAGCAGCCGGCCTCGACCGGGGCGGCGATACCCAGCGCAAGGCCAAGGACAAGGGCGGGACGCAAGTTCATGGCGGGTCTCCGGTGCAATGCCCGATGTTTGCGCCGAACCCCCCGGTCATTCAATGACAACTGCCCGATGGCCGATGGTTATCCCATATCAGACCGGTGATATTGCCTGTCCGACGGCTTTTGCCCGACGGTTCCCGCATCGGCCCGGCGCACATCGCACCGGCCAGTGACAGGCAGAAGGAACCGACCATGACATCCGTCCGCATCTACATGACGAACGCGCTGACCGCTGGCGCCGTGGCGCTGGCCGCGATTACCGCGGGTCCGGCACCGGCCGCGGCCGGTGACAACGATCTGTTGCGCGCTTTGGCCGGGGTTGCCGCCGTGGCCGTGATCGCTGGTGCGATCCAGAACCAGAATCGCGTTGCGCCGGCGCCGCGTGCCCAGGTCTATCAGCCGCTTCCCCCCGCCCCCGCCTATCGTGAGCGGCAGCCGGCCTGGCAGGAAAACCGCCAATGGGACGACGGCCGCCGCTATCATCAGGCGCGTGGCGGACCTCGCCTGCCGGGGGTCTGCGCGGTTGAGGTGGGTGGCCCGCGCCCCGCGACGTACTACGCCGAAGTCCTGTCTGGAGCGCGAGGGCGTGGGCTACGGCCTGCCGCAGTATTGCGCCCAATCGATCCGCAGCCGCGACTGGCAGGGCCGCGTTTACGAGGGCGAATGCCTGCGCGATGCGGGCTACCGGCTCGGCCGCTACTAGGCGCGCCGGCAAAGCGGGCGGCCGCATCCCCCAAAGGCCGCGCGCGGGGGGGAACGGATCGAGCAGCGTTCCCCCTTTTTCTTTCTTGCCCGCTTGGGCATTCTCGCGCGATGACGCGCCCGCATTTCGATTTCGAGGATCTGGCCCTTTCAGGCGGCGCACGCCTTGTCGTGGGCGTGGACGAGGCCGGGCGCGGGCCGCTGGCCGGTCCGGTCACCGCCGCCGCCGTCTGCCTCGACCCCGCCCGCATCCCCGATGGGCTGAACGATTCCAAGCAACTCTCGCCGGGGCGGCGCGCGGCATTGTTCACGGCGATCCTTGGCTGCGCGCAGGTTGGTGTCGGACATGCCTCGGTCGACGAGATCGACCGGATCAACATCCTGCGCGCCAGCCACCTTGCGATGTGCCGTGCGATTGCGGCCCTGCCCGTGCCGCCGGATCATGTCCTGATCGACGGCGCCATGATACCGCGTGATCTTGGATTCCCCGCCGAGGCGATCGTGCGCGGCGACACCCGGTCGCTGTCCATCGCCGCAGCCTCGATCGTGGCCAAGGTCACCCGCGACCGGATCATGGTGGATTTGGCGCAACAGCACCCCGGCTATGGCTGGGAACGCAACGCCGGATATCCGACGCGCGATCATGTCGCGGCGCTCCGAAATCTCGGGGTTACCCCCGTTCATAGGCGATCGTTCAAGCCAGTCCACAACATCTTGTATCAAGCCGTTTCTATAAGCTCTTGATTCAAAAAAGAATTTGACGGCGAATCGCCGATGACTTATCCTGCTTCCAACAAGACGGCGAAAAGGCCGTGGGACAGAGGCAGCGATGACAAAGACGAAACCCTCGGCGGCGCCCGGCCTTCCGCTGAACCAGATCCTTGCGGGCGACTGCGTCGAGGTGATGAACAGCCTGCCGGCAGGCAGTGTCGATCTGATCTTCGCCGATCCGCCCTACAACCTTCAACTTAAGGGCGAATTGCATCGGCCCGACAACTCGATGGTCGATGCCGTCGACGATCACTGGGATCAGTTTTCCAGCTTCGCCAGCTACGACCGGTTCACGCAAGGCTGGCTTGCAGCCGCGCGACGCCTGCTGAAACCCAATGGCGCGCTTTGGGTGATCGGCAGCTACCACAACATCTTCCGCGTCGGCGCGGCGCTTCAGGATCACGGGTTCTGGGTGTTGAACGATGTGGTCTGGCGCAAGTCGAACCCGATGCCGAACTTTCGGGGCAAGCGCCTGACCAATGCCCATGAAACCCTGATCTGGGCGAGTCGCGGCGAAGACAGCAAGTACACCTTCAACTACGAGGCGCTGAAGGAACTCAACGACGGTGTGCAGATGCGCTCCGACTGGGTGATCCCGCTCTGCACCGGCGGCGAGCGCCTGAAAGATGCGAATGGCGACAAGGCCCATCCCACGCAAAAGCCCGAGGCATTGCTGCACCGGGTTCTGGTGGCCACGACAAATCCCGGCGATGTGGTGCTCGATCCGTTCTTCGGCACCGGAACCACGGGCGCCGTCGCCAAGATGCTGGGCCGCAGCTTCATCGGGATCGAACGCGAAGAGGTCTATCGCGCCGCCGCAACGGACAGGCTCGCGCGGGTCCGCGCTTATGATCGCTCGGCACTTGAGATCACGGGGTCGAAACGGGCCGAACCGCGCGTGCCCTTCGGTCAGGTGGTGGAGCGCGGAATGCTCCGCCCCGGCGAGGTACTGTCGTCTCCGAACGAACGTCATACCGCCCGGGTCCGCGCAGATGGAACCCTCGTCTCCGCCGAAACGAAGGGTTCGATCCACAAGGTCGGCGCGATGCTTGAAGGTGCGCCGTCCTGCAATGGCTGGACCTATTGGCACTTCAAGCGTGACGGACGGATGATTCCGATCGACATCCTGCGCCAGCAGATCCGCGCCGAAATGGATGACGGCCCGCCGCATTGACCATGCCCGACACACCCGAGGTTACCGCCCGCCTTCCGGTCATGCCCGGTCGGCGACCTGGCCCGCCATGTTCGCATGGCGGGCCCTTTTCATTCACCCGCAGAAAGGAAGTCCGATGTCACAGGTTCCAAACCCGAAGGCGTTCGTGACCACATATGTCGAGATCGCGCGCGCCATTTCGCTGGCATTCCGCGCGCCAAGGGTGGTCGCCCTGCTAACCGTCCTTGCCGTCATCACCACCTTCAGTTCCGTCATCTACGTCCTGGTGGAGGGCTGGGGCTTTCTAGATGCCGTCTATTTCTGCATCGTGACGATGTCGACCGTGGGCTATGGTGACATCTCTCCGACGACCGCGCTCGGAAAGATCTATACGATCTTTTACCTGTTCATCGGCATCGGCATCTTCGTGCTGACGGTCACGGCGATCGCCGACGCGATCTTCGATGTATATCGGGCCAGTGAAGCCAAGGATGACGGCCGGGACACCTGACCTGCAAGAAGTCTGGTCACGCCGAACCCCTATTCGGCGTGATAAACCTCGTCGTCCCTGGAGGCTTTCATCAGCGCGATACTGTCGGTGCATTCACCCCGGTTGGCGAATCTTGCACTGCTTCGCGCAATTTCCTCGGCGTTCCTGCCGAAATAGACCCAGTACCACTTGCGGCCATCGTCCTTGCCAAGCCAGTAACACGGGTAAGTCATAGACATCGCACACTCCAAACCAAGAAACCCCTTACGCCGTCATGCTACATCCTTTGATTTCGTTGCGTAAAGGATGAATTGGCCAATTCGCGCCCGGTCCCGAAACCGTTACTCGCGAACCGGATTTGTGGCCTTTGTATAGGGCGTCCAGTCCGCGATATCGGGATAGTGCAGCTTGCGCCACGCCCTGACGCGCGGGTTCATGACCCGCCTCCACAGCGGCGGAACCATCGCGAGCGTGGTCATCACCGGATAGCCATAGGGCAGTTGCGGTGCATCGCGGTCGTCATAGGTCTGCAACAGCGGGAATCGCCGGTCCGGCTTGAAATGGTGGTCCGAATGGCGCTGAAGGTTGATCAGCAGCCAGTTTGACGCACGAAAGTCCGAATTCCAGCTGTGGCGGGGAAGGACGCGCTCGTATCTCCCGCCGCCGATGTGGCGGCGCGTCAGGCCGTAGTGCTCGACATAGTCCACCAGCTCCAGTTGCCAGATCGCGACAAAGGCCTGCCACAGGAACAGCCCGACCCCCAGCCATCCGCCGATCGCGAAGGCCAACGCCAGAAATCCGCCCTGCAACGCCCCATAGCGCCAGAACGGATTGCTCGCATGCCACTTTGGCGCGCCCTTGCGGGACATCATCGCCGCCTCTGCACGCCACGAAGACCGCAGCGATTGGTGCAGCACACGCGGGAAGAACCGGTGAAACCCCTCGTTGTAGCGTGCCGTCACCGGATCGCGCGGCGTGCCGACGTGGGTGTGATGCACCCGCAGGTGTTCCGAGCGGAAATGCGAATACATCACGCTCGCCAACAGCAGATCCGCCAGCCAACGTTCCATTCGCGAGGTCTGGTGCATCAGTTCGTGCGCATAGTTGATGCCGATCGTTCCGGCGATCACACCCATTCCGAAGAAGACGCCGATCGCCTCCGCCCGCCCCAGATGCTCGGCCTGCGGCACATACCATAAGAGCCAGCACAAGAGCGCCGCCTGCACCGGAAACCAGATCAGCGTGATCGCCCGATACCAGATCAGGTCGGTCACCGGCGTCGCGGGATCGGCGTTGGTCACGTCGCGCCCCTCGACGCTGTCGAGCACCGCGAACAGGCCCCAGGACGCCAGCGGCACCGCGACGATGGCCCAGCCTCCCGCCACCGCCGCGAGGATCACCACCGGAACCAGCGCCAGCGACAGCCAGAATGGCATCGCGCGGGCCGGTCGGGCCACCATGTCGGCTGGGATGATCTGCGTCGCCATGGGCGCAGCCTACCGTGTTTGCCTCGCGACTCAACGGGGCGAAAGCGTGCTTGACGCGATGTCCCAGGCCTTGCGCATCACTGTCGGCAAATCCGACGGACGAAACGCGGCCTCTGGCACGAAGGCACCACGCCGGGCCACGGCCCTTGTTCCGACATCGGCGACCTCGATGCCAAGGCGCAGATGAAAGTGGGTGAAGGTATGGCGCACCTCGCCCCCGCCCTCGCGCCAGGGTGCGTCCAGCGGAGCAGGCCCACCCGCCCCGTCCCAGTCGCTGCCCGGCCATCCGAGCATCCCGCCCAGCAATCCGCGCGCCGGGCGCGTCTCCAGCAGCCAGGCCCCGTCCGCTCGCCGGGCGATCCACAATCGACCCTGACGCTCCGGTTTTTCCGTCTTTGCGGCCTTTCGCGGCAACTGGGCCTGCACGCCGGCGGCCCGCGCCTGGCAGGCCTGCCACCATGGGCAGATGCCGCAGGCCGGCGCGCGCGGGGTGCAGATCGTGGCACCAAGATCCATCACTGCCTGCGCATAATCACCCGGGCGGTCGGCAGGGGTCAGGGTGCCGGCGCGCCGCGTCAGTTCCGCCTTGGCCCCCGGCAACGGCGCCTCGACGCGGAACATGCGCGCCATCACCCGCTCCACGTTCCCGTCCACCACCACCGCAGGCTTGTCAAAAGCGATCGCGGCGATCGCGGCGGCGGTATAGGGGCCCACCCCGGGCAGGGCCAGCAAGGCCTCCCGTCCGGGGGGAACCGCCCGCCGTGCGCGCGCACCACCACGCGCGCGCAAGCCAGCAGGTTGCGCGCCCGCGCGTAATATCCAAGCCCCGCCCATTCGCCCATCACGTCACTGTCCGCAGCCGACGCAAGCGCCGCCACATCGGGCCAGCGCGCGACGAAACGGCGGAAATAGTCACGCACCGCAGCAACGGTCGTCTGCTGAAGCATCACCTCGGACAGCCAGACGTGATAGGGGTCTGGCCGCACGCCCGACGCCCGATCCGCCGGACCGACCCGCCATGGCATCACCCGCGCCTGAGCGTCGTACCAAGCCAGCAGCACCCTCGCCAAATCGGTGTCACGCAATCTTTATTCTCCCCGCTCCGCCATTTGACTGGCATGCGCCGTGTGTGTGCCTAGAATAGCGGCCGACAGGACCATGACCAGATGACCCGCACAGCCAAGCCCCCGTCTGCCCCGACCCGCCGGATGCGCGGGTTCGAGGCCGCATCGAGCCTCGTGTCCGACCGCATCCGCAAGGCGGGCGAGCGGCGCGGCTTTGCCGTGGCGCGCCTGTTCACCCACTGGCCCGAGATCGCGGGCGAAGAGCTGGCTCGCACCACGCGCCCGGTAAAGATCGGCTATGCCCGCGACGGCTTCGGCGCCACGCTTACGCTTCTGACCACCTCGGCGCAGGCGCCGATGGTGCAGATGCAGCTTCCCCGCCTGCGCGAACGGGTGAACGCCTGCTATGGCTACAACGCGATTTCCCGGATCGCGCTGACCCAGACCGCGCCCAGCGGGTTCGCTGACGGGCAGGCCGAATTCATCCCGGCGCCAAAAGCCGCGCAACCACCCGATCCGGCCGTCGTCGCCCGGGCCAGTGCGGCAGCCGAAGGGGTGCGCGACGAAAACCTGCGCGCCGCACTGGAAACCATCACCAGAAATTTCCTGACAAGACGAAAGACATGAGGCATCCCATGGCAAATAAACTCGCGGCCGCGACACTGGCCCTCGCCCTGGCGGTCGGAGCCGCCTTCTGGTTCGGCCAGACCGCAAGTCCCGGCATGACCCAGCTTGGCGCCACACCGGCGCTGGCCGAGGAAACCCCGGCGACCCTCCCTGTCCCGGAGGTGCCCGAAATGGTGCTGGGCAACGCCGACGCGCCGGTGACACTGGTCGAATACGCCTCGTTCACCTGTCCCCACTGCGCGCACTTCCATGAAACCGTCTTCAAGGATCTGAAGAAGGACTACATAGACACCGGCAAGGTGAAGTTCATCTACCGGGAAGTGTTCTTCGACCGCTACGGCCTTTGGGCCGCCATGGTCGCCCGCTGCGGCGGCGAGACGCGCTATTTCGGCATCAACGGCATGCTGTTCGAGCAGCAGAAGGATTGGGCCAATAGCGAGGATCCGGCCGTCGCGGTGGAGGCGCTCAAAAAGATCGGCCGCACCGCTGGCATGGATGACGCCACGCTTCAGGCCTGCCTTCAGGATGCCGCCATGGCTCAGGCACTCGTGCTGAAATACGAGGAAACGACCAAGACCGATGGTGTGACCGCCACGCCGACGCTGTTCATCAACGGTGAGAAATACTCGAACATGAGCTATGAGGAGCTGAAGAAAATCCTGGACGAAAAGCTCGGCTAGCATGTCTGCGCCCCTCGCGGGTCTCCGCGTCATCGAACTTGCCCGCATTCTTGCGGGCCCCTGGGCCGGCCAGACCCTGGCCGACCTTGGCGCCGACGTGATCAAGGTCGAGGCGCCAGAGGGCGACGACACCCGCCGCTGGGGGCCGCCGTTCATAGATCATGCAGGCGAACGGGCGGCCGCCTATTACCATGCCACGAACCGCGGCAAGCGCTCGGTGGTCTGCGATTTCCGGACGCCCGAGGGCCAGCGGATCGTCCGTGATCTTGTCGCCGGCGCCGACGTGGTGATCGAGAATTTCAAGGTGGGCGGGCTTGCCAAATACGGGCTCGACTATTCCGCGCTCGCGGCCGTCAACCCCCGCATCGTCTATTGCTCGATCACGGGATTCGGCCAGACCGGCCCCTATGCGCACCGCGCGGGATACGACTACATCATCCAGGGCATGGCAGGCCTGATGAGCGTGACGGGCGAGCCTGACGGACAGCCGATGAAGGCTGGCGTGGCCGTGGCCGACATCTTCACCGGCGTCTATGCCACGACCGCCATTCTTGCCGCCCTCCACCAGCGCGCCACGACCGGCCGGGGCCAGCAGATCGACATGGCGCTGATGGACGTGGCGACCGCAATCACCGCCAATCAGGCGCTGAACTACCTCGCCACCGGCAAGCCGCCGGGCAAGCTCGGGAACGCCCACCCCAACCTCGCGCCCTATGCCGTGTTCGATTGTGCCGATGGCTGGGTCATCCTGGCCACCGGCAATGACGGCCAGTATCAGCGGCTTTGCAGGCTCCTGGGGCTGCCCGCGCTCGCCACCGCGCCCGATTACCGCACCAACGCCGACCGTATCGCCAACCGCGCGGCGCTGACCACGGCGCTGACCGCCGCCACGATGCAATGGACCAAGGCCGATCTCCTGGCCGCTTGCGAGGCCGAAGGCGTGCCGGCCGGGCCGATCAATGACATGGCCGAAGTCTTCGCGGACCCGCAGATCGTCCACCGAGCCATGCAGATTGCCCCGGGCGGGGTGCCGGGCGTGCGATCCCCCTTCGTGTTCTCGGGGGCAGATCTCGATCTCGCCCGACCCTCCCCGCGGCTCGGCGAACATCAGGACGACGTGCTGGAATAGCCCGACTCACGCGGAGTGGTCCGGATCGGGGAAACGGAAAGATTGCGCCCTTCGGTGTCTTTTCCGGCGGCATTACCGCCCGCGCCGGTTTACCCAGGGGGCAGGGTCGCGGGCCGCGCGATCGCCACGCCCCTCATGCCGTCCAACCACCTTGGACAGCCGGTCGGCGGTGCGCGTTCCCTACCGCGCGCATCCGATGGCATGGTCGCGCCGCACAACACCCTGCGGCCGACACACCCGGTCATCGACCGGCCGCTGCCGCCTTCTCCGGTCAGAACCGCGATGACCAGCGCAGCATCGCGCCCTGATCGGTCACATCACCGCTTGCCCTGATCCCGTATTCCACCCGCAGGCTCTGCCCCTGGTCGAGGGCGAAGGTCGCCCCGAGCCCCGCGACCACTTCGTTGCGATCGAAGGCCGGGCTCTCGCTCGTCAGGATCGTTCCGGTCGCGTCGCCCTCGTAGGTTCCCGACAACCCCGAGGTGGTGTCCCCGAACTCGTGGCTCCAGCCGAGCGAGGCATCCAGCACCATCGGCACTGTCGCTTTTACCCGCCAGCGCCCCTCGACCCCGATCAGGCTGCGCAAGCTCCATTGCGACTGGCTTTCGGCACGGAAGTTCTCGATCCCGGCCCCCGTCTCGGAATAGGCGTCGGTTTCAAAGTCCGCAGCCCCCAATCCCAAGAGCGGCGTCACCTCCATCCCGCCCGCCAGGCTGTGCCAACGGCGCAGTTCCACGGCCAGCGTGGTCCGGTTGGCGTCGTAGTCAGCCCGTGCGACAGCCCCGGTCGAGGTGGCGCGATCCGAGGTGATGTCGTAGCCGCCAAAGCCCAACCAGCCGCGCAGCTCGATCCCCGAAGTCTGCCAGTTCGCCCAGATCGTGCCCTCGGTTCGTTCAAGATCGGCCGATCCCGATCCGTCCGTCAGGTCGGCATCGCCATCGGCGCGGCCCAGCGCGAGGCCGAGCCACAGCCCGTCCGAAACCTCTGCGCCGAAACCCACCGTGCCCGACCAGCCGTCCGTGTCCGTTCCCGGCGCCGTCCCGGCGGCGTCCCTGTCGAAACTGCCGAAATCGCCCTGCACGAAGGCACAGCGCTGCGCGCCGCCCGCCACCGCATCCAGATCGCAACGCGGCCGATCGCCCTGGATCGGCAGGGCAAAGGCCGCCGGAGCACGGTTCGTAAGCACCGGCGTATCGGTGCCGCGCAACACCAGCCACACATCCTTGACACCCGCCATGCCGGCGGACCCGAGGTATTCCAGCGTCGAGCCGCTTTCGGAAAGCGCCACATATTGACCTGTCACACCCCCGTCGGCGCGCAGGATGAGGTAGCGCAGTTCGCGATTGGTATTGCCCGGATCATTGAACGCCGACAGGAACCCCAGATCGTTACCCAACCGCGTCAAGGTAACCGTGCTGCTCGCGCCCAGTGTGGCGGTGCCGGTGACATGGATGAGGTCCGCGTCCTGATCCGCCGCCGCAAGCCCCGCGTCGAGCAGGCTGTTGCGCCCGCGAACGCTCTGTCCCGCCCCCGAGGGGGTAAAGGCAAGGGCCCCGGCCGGCGCGCGATACTCCAGCGCGTAATCGCCGCTCTGGTTCAAGGTGGCGAGTGTCAGCGTCCCGATGGAATTGCCGGGTGCGATGGTGCCACCTGTCAGAACTTGCACGTCGCCCGCCGTGCCGCGACCGCCAAGCGTTGCACCCGCCTCCACGATCAGCGGCCCACCGATTGATCCGTTGATGGCCAGCGTCCCCTCCTCGATGATCGTGCCGCCGGAAAACGTGTTGGCACCTGTCACCGAAAGCAGGCCCGTGCCTGCCTTGCGCAGCACCCCGGTGCCCGACATCGCCCCGGCATATTCACCCGCCGCCGCCTGGTCGAAGACGACGGTCGCGTTGTTCAAGATCGCCCCCTGCAAGGCTCGCGCTGTCGCCCGTCAGGCTTCCCGCGCTCACCGTCGTGCCCCCGGTATAGGTGTTGGCCCCGACAAGGCGCAGATCGCCCGCGCCCGTCTTGGTCAACCGGCCCGTGCCGCTGATCGCCCCGGAAAAGGCCCCCGCGATGGTCTGGTCGAATACCAGTGCCGCGTTGTTCACGATATCGCCCTGGAGGCTGGTCGCGCTTCCGGTCAGCGTTCCGCCCGACACCGTGGTGCCTCCGGAATAGGTGTTCGTGCCGACAAGGCGCAGATCGCCCGCCCCCGTCTTGGTCAGGCCGCCCGACCCGGTGATCGCCCCGGCGAACGTGCCCGCCACGGCCTGATCGAAGGTCAGCGCGGCATTGTTGGTGATCGGCCCCTGAAGGCTCGTGGTCGTGCCGACAAGCTCTCCCAGCGCCACGACCGTGCCCCCGGAATAGGTGTTGGCGCCCGACAGGCGCAGCACACCTGCCCCGGTCTTGGTCAGGCTGCCCGACCCGGTGATCGCCCCGGCGAACGTGCCCGCCACGGCCTGGTCGAAGGTCAGCGCGGCATTGTTGGTGATCGGCCCCTGAAGGCTTGTGGTCGTGCCGACAAGCTCTCCCAGCGCCACGACCGTGCCCCCGGAATAGGTGTTGGCGCCCGACAGGCGCAACGTGCCCGCCCCGGTCTTGCGCAGCACCCCGGTGCCCGACATCGCCCCGGCATATTCACCCGCCGCCGCCTGGTCGAAGACGACGGTCGCGTTGTTCAAGATCGCCCCCTGCAAGCTCGCGCTGTCGCCCGTCAGGCTTCCCGCGCTCACCGTCGTGCCCCCGGTATAGGTGTTGGCCCCGACAAGGCGCAGATCGCCCGCGCCCGTCTTGGTCAACCGGCCCGTGCCGCTGATTGAGCCGGAAAAAGCCCCCGCGATGGTCTGGTTCACCGTCAGTACCGCCGAGCCGAGCATAAGCCCGCCGGAGCCTGACAGGCTCGTGATCGTTCGGCTGAACCCGTTCAGATCGAAGGTTCCCCCCGAAAAGGTCAGCGCCGAGGCTGTCGGAACGCCGGTCGCCACGCCCAGCCGCAGCACACCCGCCGAGAATGTCGTGCCGCCCGTCCAGGTTCCGGCGGTGTTGAGGGTGAGCGTCCCGTTGCCCACCTTGGTCAGGCGGGTGGCACCGCTGATCGTGCCCGTCACCGTCAGGGTGCTTCCGCCATCGACACCGATCGCCGCGCCCGAGGCCACCACCGACCCACCGGACCAGCCAAGCGTGATGTTGCCCGTGGCGACGTTGTTGCCCGAGAAGCTGCGCAAGGCCCCCGCGCCGCCATTGCCCGCCCCGTTCAGGTAGAACCGTTCCGACGTGGTGATGCCGCCCGCAAGCTCCAGCGAGCCGGTGCCGTAGACGAAGGTCGCGTTGTTGAAACCGGCCGATGACGTGCCAAGCGCTGTCGCGCTTGCCGCCCGAAGGCTTCCGCCATTGACGAAGATGCGCCCGATATAGGCCGAATTGTTGCCCGACAGGGTCTGGGTCGCGGCGCCGCTCTTGATGACACGGCTGCTGGCGTCGGGGTTCGAGGAATTGGTCGATGTGCCGCCCGTCAATGCGCCGGAAAAGTTGGCGTCCGCGTTGCCTGTGAATTCGAACCCGTTGCCAACCGCAGCGTTCACCCGCAACTCGCCCGATCCCGCGACACTGCCGAGGCGGACAAACCGGTTATTGCCCTGGACCAGCAACCCGTCCGACAACATGGTCAACGCGAAGCCCTGCGCGCCGGTCATCGACTGATTGATGTTCAGTCGAGCCGTGCCCGCCGCCCCCACGCCATCGCCCAGCGCCACCGCAGAGGCGGCCGGGATGGCGGACCCGGTTCCATAGGCCACCGTTCCGTTGGTGATCGTCGTGGCACCGGTGTAGGTGTTCGCGCCGTTCAGGTTCACCGTCTGGGAGCCGCCGTTGATCGTCAGCCCGCCCGATCCCGAGATCACACCGGAAAACGTGAGCGCAGCCGTCGAGGCATTCACGATGGACAGCGTGTCGTTCAGCACGATCGGGGCGGAAAACGTCTGTTGCACGGTTGCCGTGCTGGTGATCGAGGCGACGCCGCTTGCCACGTCGAAGGTCAGCGGATTGGTTCCCGCGATGGTGAAGGTTCTCGTTCCGTTGATCACCACGCTGCCCAGCGTGACCGGGATGTTGACCGTAACCGTGCGGTTGCCGGTCATTCCCGGGCCAAAGGTCACGGCCGCACCGACCGCGTTGGGGACCGTGGCGGGCGACCAGTTGACCGCGCTGCCCCAATTCGCGTTTCCGTTCTGCACCCAGGTCTGCGCCGGCGCCGTCGTCGGCGCCATCGACCCGAGGACCGCGGCGGCAACGGCCAGCAAGATCGGGCGGAACCGGGCAGACAAGCCATACGGGCGTTGGGCGGTCATCTATCACCTGTCGCAAGAGGTTGCTCGTGGCCGAGTTTGTCACACAGGAAACAGGCCGGATATGGGCGGCAGGTGGGCGCGGAATCGCGCGGCCTTCAAATCTTGAACCTGTTGCAGAATTCCCTAGGTGCCGCACAGCGCGTGACAACCTTGGGGGGCACGCGCCCGGTCCATGTTCTTCCCCCGGACGAACCATGTGGCCGCCCGGCCCTTCGCGGGGTGCCAGCGCCGGTTCGCCGCCCTGTACCGGCCCGGACCGGCCCCGCCCTCGTCTCATCCGGGCACGCGGCCGGGCGGCGCATGCGGTTTCGGGGCCGCTGTCGCAGAACCTGAGGCCGGCTGCCTGCCGTCGGTCCGTTGGGTGAGGCGCTTTTACCCATATGTTTCAGTTTTTTGGTCAGGGCTGAACGCGCGGGATGCTTGCGCATTTTCGCCCGGCTTTCCGTCCCATCAACCCCCTATACAGGCCCCTCCGACTCGGCCATCCTGATTGACGGCGGGAGAGGAGCCTGGCCCAACAACAAGAATTCCAGCCAAACCGGCGAAATTTCGCCCCGCGCACCGCGCCGGGGCTCAAGGGAGGAAAAGATGACACCTGTTTCCAGATTGTTGACCACGGCCACCCTCGTTCTGGCCGCATCTACCGCGCTGGCCGACACCTCGGGCAAGAAGATCGCCCTGTCCAACAACTACGCCGGCAACTCGTGGCGCCAGGCGATGCTCACCAGTTGGGATACGATCACCAGTAAGGCTGTCGAGGATGGCATCGTCGCGGCAGCGGACCCTTTTACCACCGCAGAGAACCAGGCGACGGAACAGGCCGCCCAGATCCAGAACATGATCCTTCAGGGCTATGACGCGATCGTCCTGAACGCAGCCTCCCCCACCGCGCTCAACGGTGCGGTCAGGGAAGCTTGCGATGCCGGGATCACCGTCGTGTCGTTTGACGGGATCGTCGAGGAACCCTGTGCCTGGCGGATCGCCGTCGACTTCAAGGAAATGGGCAGAAGCCAGGTCGAATACCTTGCCGGGGTGCTGCCCGAAGGCGGAAACCTGCTCGAGATCCGGGGCCTCGCGGGCGTGTTCGTCGATGACGAGATCTCTGCCGGGATCCATGCCGGGGTCGAACAATTCCCGCAGTTCAAGATCGTCGGCTCGGTGCATGGCGACTGGGCGCAGGACGTCGCCCAGAAAGCCGTGGCAGGCATCCTTCCCTCGCTGCCCGAAATCGCGGGCGTCGTCACCCAGGGCGGCGATGGCTATGGCGCCGCACAGGCCTTCGCCGCCGCGGGCCGCCCGATGCCCGTGATCATCATGGGCAATCGCGAGGACGAGCTGAAATGGTGGAAAGAGCAGAAGGATGCGAACGGCTACACCACGATGTCCGTCTCGATCGCACCCGGTGTCTCGACGCTGGCTTTCTGGGTCGCCCAGCAGATCCTTGACGGCAAGGACGTTCCAAAGGATCTGACGGTGCCGTTCCTGCGGATCGACCAGGACAACCTCGAGGCCAACCTCGCCACCACCCAGGCCGGCGGCGTCGCCAACGTCGAGTACAGCCAGGAAGACGCGATCAAGGTGATCTCGGGCGCGATGTGACGGCAGGGCTTCCATGACCTCCGGCCCGCCCCTCGACGGGGGCGGGCCTCGCCATCCCGATACACCCCCGTCTGGACTTCTGCATGACCCCCTTGGCCGACCCCGTCATCGCCGTCGACGACGCCCGGATGCGCTTCGGCGAGGTCAGGGCGCTTGACGGCGTGTCGATTGCGGTCCGGCCCGGCGAATGCATTGGTCTCGTCGGCCACAACGGCGCCGGCAAGTCGACGATCGTCAACGTGATCAACGGTGGCCTGACCCCGCAAAGCGGTGCGATCAGCATCGCGGGCAAGGCCGTCCAGACCTACAGCATCGACGCCGCACGCCAGGCCGGCATCCGTTGCGTTTTTCAGGAACTGTCGCTTTGTCCCAATCTGACTGTGACCGAGAACGCGCGCATCACGCACCGCGACCTGCGCGGGTTGGGATGGCGCGGGGCGGCGCGACGCATCGTTTCGGCCGCGCTGGACCGGATTTTCCCCGGGCACGGGATCTCGATGGACGCGAGCGTCGGCGATCTGAGCATCGCGGAACGCCAGATGACCGAAATCGCGATGGCCTTTTCGGATGCCGGAACGGCCCCGCGCCTCGTGATCCTCGATGAGCCGACGTCCTCGCTCGACTCTGGGTCTTGCGGCACAGTTGACGCGCCATGTGCGCGATTTCGTGGCGCAGGGCGGCGCGGTGGTCCTGATCTCGCACATTCTCGGTGAAATCCTGTCGACCGCCACGCGGGTCATCGTGATGAAGGACGGCAAGATCGTCGCGGACCGGCCCGCCGGGACGTTCACGCACGAGACACTCGTCGAAACGATGGGTGGCGCCGCAGAGGGGATAGAGCGGCGCGCGGTGCGCGCGGCGGGTCAGACCGTGATTTCGCTGTCCTTGCCCAGGGGCCTGTCCTTTCGCGCGGAGAAGGGCGAGGTGATCGGCCTTGCCGGGCTGGCCGGCCACGGCCAGACGGAAATGCTTCTTGCGCTGCACGACCGCCAGAGCCGCCACTGGTGGCCCGCACGCGATCCCGCCATCGCCTTCGTCGCCGGCGACCGAAGATGGAACGGCATCTTCGAGTTGTGGAGCATCCTGCGCAACATCAGTATCGGCGCGCTGCCCGATACCGCCCGGCATGGCTTCCTGGATGCCGGGGCCGAGGCGCAAAAAGCGGCCGAATGGCGCAAGCGGATCGATATCCGCACACCGGACATCACCAACCCGATCCTGTCGCTGTCGGGTGGAAACCAGCAGAAGGTACTGTTCGCGAGGGCATTGTCGACGCGCGCCCCGATCGTGCTGATGGACGACCCGATGCGTGGCGTCGATGTCGGGACCAAGCACGAGGTCTATGCCATTATCGGCGAAGAGGCGAAACGCGGCCGGACGTTCGTCTGGTACTCCACCGAAATGGACGAGATGACCTTGTGCGATCGGGTCTATGTGTTCCGCGAGGGCGTCATCGTGTCAGAACTGGCCGGAAACGAGATATCCGAAACCGCGATCCTTGCTGCGTCGTTCGAGGGGGCGGCATGAGTCCCGGTCGTCTGACGGTTTCCCAGGACTGGCTTCGTCTCGCGATCCCCGCGCTGTCGCTGACGCTGCTGCTGGGGGGGGTGTTTTATCTCCAGCCTCGCGCGATGAGCTACACGGGTCTGAACCTGCTGTTCAACCTCGCGGTTCCGATCGCGCTGGCGACGATAGCCCAGATGATCATCATGAGCGTGAACGACCTCGACCTGTCGATGGGTGCCTATGTAAGCTTCGTGGCCTGCGTCACCGCCACCTTCGTCGTCGACACCCCCCTTCTCGGGGTGACGATCCTTCTCGCGTCGGTGGGGGTCTATGCGTTGATGGGCATGGTGATCCACCTTCGCAGCCTGCCCGCCATCGTCGTGACGCTGGGGATGAGTTTCGTGTGGAACGGCCTCGCGGTGTTGATCCTGCCGGCGCCGGGGGGCGCCGCGCCGGACTGGATCCGTTGGATCATGACATCCAAGCCTCCGCTGGCGCCGATGGCGATCGTCGCCTCGGTGCTGCTCGCGGCGCTGGCACACCTGCTGATCATGCGGTCTTCCGTGGGCGTGCTGATCAGGGGGGTGGGCGGGAACGAGCGGTCGGTCGCCCGTGCCGGCTGGTCGGTCCTGCGGGCCCGGGCCATCGCCTATGCAATGGCCGCCTGTTTCGCGATCGCCTCGGGGATCTGCCTGGTCGGGCTCGCGACCTCTGCGGATGCGAACATCGCATTGCGCTACACCCTTCTTTCGATTGCGGGCGTCATCCTGGGAGGAGGAGAGTTCACTGGCGGGCGCATTTCCCCGATCGGAGCGGTCATCGGCGCGCTTACCCTGACGCTGGCGGGATCGTTTCTTTCGTTCCTTCGGCTTTCGCCTGACTGGCAGATCGGCGCGCAGGGCGCGATCCTGATCATCGTCCTGGGCTTGCGACTCGGGCTGAACAGTCTTGAAAAGCGGAAAGCACGATGAGCGTCTTTCGTCGGCCCTGGATCTGGTCCTTTGTCGCGGCCTTCGCGGTCTGGCTGGCGACGATCCTGTTCACGGGCGGCGCCAGCACTTTCGGCGTCTCGCAGGCCGCGCTCACCTTTGCCGCATTTTCGGTTCTGGTCGGGTTGGGCCAGATGTTCGTGATCACGCTCGGTCCGGGAAACATCGACCTGTGCGTTCCCGCCACGATGACGCTGGCCGGAACGCTGGCGCTGAAGTTCATGGCGGCCGATGATGCGCTGATCCTGCAAGGCGTGGCGATCACGCTGGCGGTCGGGGTCGGGGTCGGGATGGTCAATTATGCGCTGATCAAGGTGCTGCGCATACCGCCGATCATCGCCACCCTTTCGATGAGCTTCATCGTGCAGTCGACTGCGATCTGGGCAAACCGCGGCTTGCGGATCAAGCCGCCAGACCTGCTCGCCGATTTCTCGACCTCCAATATCGGGGGTCTGCCGAACCTTGCCATCGTCGCACTGGCGCTTTCCGTGGCCGCGTGGGTTCTGCTCAACCGGACCGTCTACGGACGCTGGATTTCCGCGATCGGGCAAAGCGCGCCCGCCGCCCGGATGGCCGGCATCCCCGTCGATGGATCGCGGTTCCTGACCTATGTCCTGTGCTCGGTGCTCGCGGCGCTCTGCGGCTTTCTGCTGTCTTGTTTTTCGGGCGGCGCTGCCCTGAACATGGGTGCGGAATACCTCGTGTTGTCGATCGCCGTCGTCGTCATCGGCGGAACGGCCGTGGCGGGCGGGGACAGCAACGTACCCGGCATCTGGGGCGCGTCGCTGTTCATGTTCCTCGTCGTGTCGATGCTGAACACCTATGGCGCAGTGGCGGGGGTAAGGCTGATCCTGACGGGCCTGATCATCATTTCCGTGATCCTGCTGGCCTCGGGCCGGCGCGGGACACTTCGCTGAAGGGAAGAAAGCATGACAGCCCTCTACCAGATCGACGACCCGCGGTTCCGGCACCTTACCGTGGGCATCGGCACGGCTCGACCGGCTTTACGATGGCTGTCGCTGGGCCGAGGGGCCGGTCTGGTTCGCCGACATGAATTGCCTCTTGTGGAGCGACATCCCGAACCAGCGGATGCTGCGCTGGTCGCCGGACGGGATCGGCGGATCGGTCTCGGTCTATCGGCAGCCGTCAAACTTCACCAATGGCCATACGCGTGACCGGCAGGGCCGGCTGGTCAGTTGCGAACATGGCGGGCGGCGCGTGACACGGACCGAGCCGGACGGGACGATCACGGTGCTGGCCGAGTCCTTCGGCGGCAGGCGGCTCAACTCTCCGAACGACGTGGTGGTGAAATCGGACGGGACGATCTGGTTCACCGATCCGACCTACGGGATCATGTCGGACTACGAGGGATATCGCGCCGAGCCCGAACAGCCCACGCGCAATGTCTACCGGCTCGATCCGGCGACCGGCGATCTTTCGGTGGTGGTGGATGATTTCGGCCAGCCGAACGGCCTGGCCTTTTCTCCGGACGAGAACATTCTTTATGTCGCCGACAGCGCGTCGAGCCATGACCCGCTCTGGCCGCGCCACATCAGGGCCTTCGATGTGGACGGCGCGAAACTGCGGCGCTCCAGAGAGTTTGCGGTGATCGACCGCGGGTTGCCGGACGGCATCCGAACCGACATCCACGGCAACCTGTGGTCAAGCGCGGCAGACGGCGTGCATTGTTTTTCACCAGAGGGGGCGCGGCTTGGAAAGATCTTCGTTTCCGAGACGGTCGCGAACCTGACGTTCGGCGGGCCAAGGCGGAACCGGCTGTTCATCACGGCAACGACGTCTGTCCATGCGGTCTATACCGCGACGACCGGGGCCCAGTTTCCCTAGCTGCCGTTCAGCACCACAAGGCGATCCGGCCCGACGGGGGCCGTTCCATCCCAGGACAACGCGTCACCTCGCCATCACCCCCGCACCCGGCGAGGCAGGGCCTGATCGTGTGACCTGGGCCCGTCCGAGGGATTTCCGATCCGATCCCCACCCCGGCTTGCCGCGGGGGATGCCATCACGCGACCGATTGGCCGGATGGCGGTTTGGTGGTAGATTGGAAAAAAGTGGGGGGGCTTGATGAAAGTCTGCGCATCTCACGGCGGGGGACGGAAGCTGCTTTTCCACCCGAAAGAAAATGGATTCGCACGCGAGCTTCAGCTTTCCGAATTCGACGAGAATGCCCAACCCACTAGAAACGTGATGGATGTCACGCCGGGCCGGACTGGCATCACCATTGATCAGCGCGCGGCAGAGATCATGTCGCTGCGGCCGATATCGCGCGATCGCGCCGCACTGTTGTCGGGTGACGCGCGCATGTATTCCGCGATCTTGCAGGAACCAGCGCCGAAAGACGAGCCGAAGGAAGAAACGCTCGCCGCCTTTGCGGACGCCCTGCTCGATCAATCCGACCCACCTGCGATGTCGGGCATCCCGGCCGCCTATACCTATCTCGGGCAGTTCATCGCCCATGACATCTCCCGCACCGAGATAAGGGCGGATGGAAACACCCTGATGCTGCTGCCCGGGGCGCTGCGTTTTGACAGCCTGTTCGGGCGCGGGGACAGCGTGGGAACCAAGACCCCCGGCGTCATCGGGGCGTTCGACAAGTCCGCCCTCGGACCTACGAAGCCCAGCGCGGGGTTCGGCCCGTCGCTGGCCGATTTGCCGCGCAAGAAAGACGGCAGGCCGCGTATCCCCGAGGCGCGGAACGATTTCGAGCCTGAACCTTGCACAGCTTCACGTCCTTTTCATCCGCTTTGCCCGAGCGGCGCGCGAGGCGCTTCTTTCCGTGGACAAGACGATGAATGAAACGGAACAGAGAGCCACGATCCTCAGGCACCTTCATGCGATGGTCTGGTATGACTACGTTGACCGGCTTGTGCCGTGTGACGTGATTGACGACATCGGCCTGCACGGCCGCAAATTGATTGCGACACCGGCCTCTGGCGGGACAAACCTGTTTCAGGTGCCGCTCGAATTCGCGTGGGGCGCATTCCAGGTTCCCCACGCGATGATCCGCGAAAAGTATGAACCCTGGGGGCTTGGGCCGGGCAAGGCGCATCATCCACCAGGAAGCGCGACACTCGCGACGCTGCTGAGGTTGACCTATGGCGGAAATGGCCTCGTCTCCGGCCGGCTCGACGATGACTGGCGCATCGACTGGGACACCATGCTTGGAAAGCCGGGCGTGCCGCCACCCACGCCGGCCGCCCGCATGAGTTCAAGACTGCGGCGCGATGTCTTCCTCTTGCCGGGGCATCTTTTCACGGTCAAGCGGGATCAGCCGGCCCAGACAAGGCACAATCTCGCATTTCGCACCATGTCGCTCGCCCGGAAGATGCGTGTTCCTTCGGGACAGAGGCTTGCACAATTTGCCAAGGACGCGGGAGCCCAATTGAATGTGCTTGGCCCTGACGTGCTTGCCGGGGGCCTTGGCGCCGCGGCACGCGCAGCGTTTGTTCACAAGACAAGGTCAAGGGCCGCTCTTTCCGAGCAGACGCCTCTTTGGTTTTACTGCCTGCGCGAATGCGAGCGTCAGGGCGGGGAATGCTATGGGCCGCTCGGCGGGCGGATTGTGGCGGAAACCCTGCATGCCGCAATCGAAGCCGCGGATCCCGGTTTCTTCGACAGGCAGAGTGGATGGTCCGCAGGTCAGGGCCACCGTCTGCCGGCACGCCAGGCCGGCAAGTTCGACCTCTATGACCTGCGCAGATTGGCAATGAGTTTTAACCCGTAGCTTCGAGGAGGAGGGTGAACATGGCGTCCGTGGTTTTCCTTGATACGACGAGCGGCCTCTCGGCCAAACAGATGCAACGAAAAGGAATGGTTCTTGCCGGCGACATCATCGCCGGGCTGGTCAACGCCGAGGCCGCAAAAGCGGCTCCGAATTATGATCAGGCCTTTGCGGACGATGTTGTTCGCAAAGTGCTGCGGGCGTTCATCGGGAAACCCAATCGCGCGGCCACCTATCGCGGGCTGACACTCGAAAGCTTCAACGCCAATACCTACCGATATCAGGAAGGTGGCCAGCTTCGCACCGTGGTCATCAAGGGCGTGCCGGACAAGCCGAAGGTCAAGATGAACGTGCAGGTGCCGGTGCCATCTGGCGATGGTGGCATCAATGATGTGTTGCAGGGGTATGGCGCCGATGTTCTCGAGGATCTGACGGCCCTTTCAAACCCGGCCACGAACGATGCTGCCAAGTACTTCCTTGCCACGGTGATGTTTCGCCGCTGCCGCTAGGGAAATGGTTCCCGCGGAACGAGGCCAGCCAAGGCATCAACCGGATTCTCCGGTAGCAGCCCACCGCTTGCCGGTCGCCCCTTGGTCTTATGGCGCGATCTGTCGTTTGCACCGAATGGTCGCGCCCGAATCCTTGGGCACTGGCACTGCGGTGCCGGACTTGGCGCATCCGCCGTCTGGCCGGACAGGGGCTTGGCCGAGGCCCCATGCAAGCACACGGTCCGACCGGGTCCGGCTAGATCAGCAGCGGCACCGGGTTTGGCTGTGCGGACCGGGCGGGGGCAAGGTCGCGCGCATCGGGCGCCAAGAGACGGTCGCGCGCGAACCGCGGCTTGCAGTGACAAAGCTCGGGCGAAACGGCACGCATCACCGGAACGCCAAACATCGGGCGGGAAAGATCGACCACGATGACCCTGCATCCGGCACCGTCGAGCGCGCCGATCAACCGCTCCGGACCACGGCCTGCGAAGACCGGCCGCGCCTGCCCGTCGTCATCGGCCACCGGGCCCGACCGGGGCAGGCCTGCGGGCCCGCGGGCCAGCCATTCGGCGATCTGCGGGTCTGCTTCGTCCTGGGCCTGCAACAGCGATGTTTCCACCCCAAGCATTTCAGCCACGGCCCCGCCTGCCGCGTCCTGTTGCGCAAGGCGCGCCGCAACGCCGATGGCCGGCCCTCCACCATCCGCCGAGGTCGAGACGGCCGCGACAACCGGGATGCCGATGTCGGTCGTCAGGTCCAGCAACCGGGTCGATCGCGCCCGCCCGCCCAGCCAGCGGCACAGATCGGGCCAGCTTTCCAGCAGCGAGAAGGGCAATTCCGGGCGCCGTCGCCGGCCATACCACCAGCGCCCGGTCGCATCCCGTTCGATCAACTCCAGCAAGGCCGCCTCGAGGGCCTTTTCGCTGGTTGCACCGGCGGCACAGCCATTTGAATCCGCGATGGCAACCGCCGCTTCGTCACCAGGTTCACGCCGTCCGATCAGAATCCCATCGGCGGGAAGATGAACCATGGCGCCGGATACCGCGTTCGTGCCGGCGATCCATTCGATCTCTCCGCCACCATAGGCGGGCGGTCGCCAGTCGTAGGATCCGTAGCGTCGGTTCCAACTTTGCCGATTGTCGGTCTGAGCCGCGGTCAGGCCTGTCATCTCTTGTGGCCAGACAGTGCCCGGCGGAAGGTCGGCCGCGCGCGCGCGCACCAGAGGCTCGTCACCCCAGGCACAGCAGCTTGCCAGTTCGACGGCCTCGCCCAGCCCGCTTGTCCGGCAACGGTCGGGATCCAGACCGCAGCCGTTTGCGACCCGACCCGAGGCAGGCAAGGCGGCCTCAGGATACGTCCGGCCGAGCGACAGCAGGCTTGTCCCCGGCACCACGGCCGAAACCCAGGCGGCCGGACCGATCCGCAGCGTGAAGGTGTCGAAATAGGGGGCGAGCGACCGAAGCCGGTCGGCATCATCCGTTTCGCTTTCGCCCAGCCCGTCGTTTTCCGCTATCATGGAGTGCAGTTTCCCAAGCTTGGTGGGTGTCGTGGTTCGCAACAGTCCTCTGGCCGCAATACTCGTCGCGGACGTTGTCGGCTATAGCCGGCGCATGAAGTTCGACGAGACCGGCACCATTGCGCTGGTCGAACGGGCATTCGCGCGCGCCCGGCGCGGCAGTGCGCGTTTCGGCGGCAAGGTCGTGAAGACGACCGGCGACGGCTGGATCGCCCTGTTCGACAGCGTTTCGGGGGCGGTGGAATGTGCCGTGGTGCTGCAACGGCTGGCGCAGCGAACCGTCGCCACATCGGAGTTGACCCTGCGGATCAGCGTCCATGTGGGCGAGGTGATGTTGCGCGAAAAAGAGTACTTCGGCCACGCCCTGAACGTCGCGGTGCGGATGCAGGCGCTGGCAGATCCTGGCGGGATCATCGTCTCGCAGAAGGTGGTGGCGGAGATCGAGCGTTCGGCCCGGTTCCGCCTCGAGGCCATGGGACATCCCTTGCTCAAGAACATCGGCGATGATCTTGCCCTTTACCGGCTGCACACGACGACCTTGCGCGAGCGACCCGAGATCCCCGGTACGAGGCTTCGACTTCGGGTTCTTGGCAAGCTGATGATCACCACCGAAACGGGCGAGGAAGTGGTCCTGAATTCGGCGAATGCCGCGGCGATGATCGGGGTTCTGGCATTGGAACCCGATCAGCCGATCGCCGGTGACCGGCTGGCTGCGATGCTGTGGCCCGATCGGTCCCCGGCACAGCGAAGCGCCGCACTCGCCCGGACCCGGCGGCATGTCAACGCGCGGCTTGCCCGTGGCATGCCGCCTCTCATCGTCGCGCGTGGCACGCAATTGGCGCTGAACCTGTCAGCGGCCGAGATCGACCTGCAAGAGGCCGTCCGCGCGCTTGAGGAGGGAGTGGTGCCGCCGATCCTTCTGTCGGCCGCCGACATGCCGGGCGACGTTCTTGCGGGGATCGGGCTGAACAGCCCGACGCTCGACGCCTGGCTGACGGTCCGTCGGACAATCTGGCGCGACCGGATCATCGCCCGGCTGGAGGCTTGCCTGGAGCGCCACGATCCTGACCAGCCGGCCTTGCGGACGGCCGCCGAGGCTCTGTTGCGGCTTGAGCCGGGGCATGAACCGGCCTCGATGGCGCTGATGCGGCACCTGGCCGCCCGCGGCCGCAAGGAAGCCGCGCTGAACGAGTTCCAGCGGCTGTCCAGCCATCTTCGCCAATTGCGCACCCGACCGGGCGAGGCCGCCACGCACCTGGCCACCTCGCTGCGCGATTCCGGATCTTTGGCGGCGTCACGCCCGCTTGCAGGTATCAGCCAGCGCGTCCCGCAGATCGCGATCGGCGCTCTCGACGGCGATGGCCTGGCCGATCGAAACGCAGTGGAGCAATTCCGCGCCGACCTGATCGCCAACCTGTCGCGGTTCCGCAACTGGGCGGTACTCGACATCATGGGCGTGGATCCGGGTAGCGCCGACTACCTCTTGCTGGTCAAGCAGGCGAAGGAGGGGGCAGAGAACCGGCTGCAATTCCGTCTTGTCGAGGCGGGCAGTCGGAGCATCGTCTGGGGCGAGGCCTTTTCCCTGTCGTCGGCCGACTGGCGCGAAAGACAAAGCCACGTCATCGGCCGCGTTGCCTCGGCGCTCGAAATCTATATCTCGTCGGATCGGCTTTCGCAGGTCGTGGGCCATGTGCCGCTCGACATCACGAACTATGACGACTGGCGGCATGGCGAGGCCCTGCTCCTGCAATGGGCACCGCAGGCGGATGCCGAAGCGCAGCAGATATTCGAGCGTCTGATCCGGAACGCGCCGACATTCGCTCTGCCCTACGCAAGCCTCGCAAGCATAATGAACGTGCGCCACATCCTGCAACCCGGCCACAACCGGACACCCGGCGATGTCGCCGCCGGCTATTCCCTGGCGATGCAGGCGGTCGAGCTCGATCCGATGGACGCGCGCAACCATCTCGCGCTGTCATGGAGCGCGGCCCTGGCGGGCCGGTTCGATCAGGCGGCCGTGCATCTCGACCTTGCCACCTCGCTGAACCCGTTCAGCCCGACGACGATGATTTCTGCCGCCATGGGCTATGCCTTTTTCGGCGACCACAACAGGGCCGGCGCGATCCTCAATCAGGCGTTGCAGCTGTCGCCAATGCTTCGGTCGTATCAATGGTGCTATGTGGCGGCGGTGCATTTTCTGAGCGACAATCCCGAGGCTGCCGAAGCGGCGGCGCTTCGCTCGGGCGACAAGATCGTCGACAATCAGGGCTGGCTCGCGGCGGCGCTTGTCCGGCAGGGTCGCCTGGCCGAGGCGCGCATCGCCTTCGATCAGATGAAGTCGGCAGTCTCGCGCATCTGGACGGGCGATGGCCCGTGCGATGCGGCGGCCGTTCGCGACTGGTTCGTCAATGCCTATCCGATCCGGCATGAGGCGGATCGCAATGCAATTGCCGAGGCGATGTCGGCCGCGATCGCGGCGGACCCGGCCCGACGCCAGGTCGCCCCTGGTATCGCCGACGGGCGGCTCGGTGCCGAAACCTAGCCGGTGGCCGCGATGGCGAAGCCGCACGCCACGCGAAGGGCAAGCACACCTTGATCCGGCATGCGCCCTATCGCGCCGTGACGAGCGGGCTGAAGACCAAGCTCTTGGTTCTGAAAGAAAGAAGTGGTGCCGCTGAAGAGACTCGAACTCCCGACCCCATCATTACGAATGACGTGCTCTACCAGCTGAGCTACAGCGGCACTTTTCTGGTGCGGACCTACTATGGCCCTGCCAATCCGAAGTCAAGCCCGGCACTTGGCCGGTTCGGCCCCTTGGTACAGGGCATCGAGGCCCGATACCCCCGGTCAATCCCGAGGGGCATTTCGAGGCGCCCCGACCCCGTTGCACGAGGGCCCTGCCCGGGCCGTCCCGGGGCGACTACGTCTTGCGGCCGCCGTCCTTCCCGATGTCGCTGTCATCGTCAGGGTCCGGCGCCGGCGACATGCCCACGAGCAGGGGAAGCAACTCTGACTGGGTTGCACTCGGGCCTGTCGTTTCAACGGGTTCACGCCACGACAGCGTGTCGAACCCGCCGCAGTTTCCACAGACGGGTGCCCATTCGGAATGGACGCCCTGGCACTTGTCGCAGACCCATTGCGGTCCGCGTGGCGCCGTCAGGGTGCGGGCGAGCCAACCCCGCACAACCGCTTCGTCCGCGCCTTCGCCGCGTTCGATCGCGGCCATGATAGCGAGGCTCCGGCGTGTCGGATGTCGGGTTATCAGATCCCCCAGGGCGCGGCGCGCGGCCGGAAAATCCTCGGCGGCGAGGTTGAGTTCGGCCAACAGCATCCGGGTTTCGTCATCTTCCGGGCGTATCGACGTCAGCGTGCGGAACCGCTTGAGCCGCTCGGCCGGGGTTTCGTCCGGAGCGATCTCGGCGAAGGCCGCCGCGAGGTCAGGGTGCGGCGTCGCCCCCCAGGCCTTCTTGAGCACGCGCGTCGCATTCCTTGTATCGCCCTTGGCGATATAGCTTCGTGCCGCCATCACGGCGGCCGGGATAAGGTCGGGTGACAGGCGATGCGCCTCGATCGCCGCCTCGCGCGCGGCGATGTCGGACCCGTCATCTATGATGGCCTTGGCTTCTTGCAGCGCCAGCACCGCATCGCGGCGCCGGTGCACATCGCGCGGGATCGTTCCGCTGCGCAGCTTTGCCCCAAGCGTCGCGCGGGCTCCGACCCAGTCGGAGCTTTCGGCCTGAAGCTCCAGCAACAGATCCTGGGTCTCGCGGTGTCTCGGCCTGAGTTCGAATGCCTTCTGCGCCAGTTTCAGGGCGGTTTCGCGGTCCCCTTCGGCAAGTTTCTGGTCGATCAGGCCGCGGATACCGATGAACCGCGATTTCGGGTTGGCGAGAAGAGCCTTGTAGGCTGCGGTCGCCCGCTTGGTGTCGCCCGCGGCCTGCGCGGCCTGCGCCGTCAGCACGGTCGTCAGTTCCGGCTGGCCGAGGTATTTCTCGGCCCGCGAGGCCCGCGCAAGCGCCGTTCTGGGTTCTCCAGAGGCCAGCGCGATCATGCCCTCGGCAAAGGCCTGATACCCCTTTCTCTCGCGGTTGCGGTTGAAGTAGCGCGAGATCGCCGTTTCGTCGCCATTCACAAATCGCAGAACGGCGACGACAAGGCCAATCGCCTTCATCACAAGCCAGACAGCCGTCAGCAGCAGCGCCGCGACGATCACGGCCTGAAGCGGCCCGAGCGTGAATTCATAGCCGGCAAGCGCGATGCGCATTCCGCCGCCGGTTTCGAGAAGATAGCTCGCGCCCAGCGTCAGGGCCGCCACCAGCGCGAGGAAGATCAGGATTTTGACGAGGGACCAGATCATCACCTTTGCCTCACCGACCGTCGACGGCGGAAACGACGCTTGCAAGCGCCGCCGTTGCGGCCTCGCGCGCTTCGGCCCTTGCCAGCCAGTCGGCCATCATGGTGGTGGCGGACTCGGGTAGCGCCTTCACCTCCGAAAGCGCCAGGCCAACATCTCCGTCCCGAAGGGCGGCCTCGGCCCGCGACAGGATCGCATCCGGGTCGCCGCCATCACGCGGCGTCAAAGACCTTGCGCCGGTCTGCGTCCGCAGGAACGCGCCCAGCCGCTCGGTCCAGCCTTGCCCGACATCCGACCGAAGTGCCGCGTCGAGCGCCGATCGGGCCGCCGCCGGAAACGCGCGCTGAAGTTCCGCCAATGTCGGGACGCCCGCCTCGGCCTGATCGGCGAGCGCCGCCGGAACCTCGACCCCCGCCTGGGTCAGCGCGTCCAGCGCCGAACCGAACGGACCGCCCGCCTCGACCGCTGACGACATCCGCGCAAGGGCCGCGTCCACTTGGGCGGATCGCGATGCGGCGGTTGCTTCGGTTCTCAGGCGCTCGGCTTCGGCGGTCGCCGCCGCAAGCTCTGCCTTGGCATTTGCAACCGCGTCCTCGATCGCTCCGGACGCCGTGGTTCCCGCAGTTTCAAGACCGTCGATTCGCGCTGAAAGTGCCTTCAAGTCCCGATCCAGAGCCGCAATTGCCGCGGAGGGAACGCCGCCACCGCCCACAAGCGGTGCCTTCTCGATCTCGACAAGTCGCGCATCAATCGAGGCGAGGGCCGTGTCGACGCTCGAGCGGAGGTTTTCGATGGCCGGCGCAGGATCACTGGATGGCTCGATCGCGGCCAGCTTTTCTTCCAGTTCTGCGCGCACCGCCGATACCTCGCCGCTCAGATCCGGGGCGGGGCGTGCCGCGAGATCGGCGAGCGTTGCCTTCATCGTCGCAATCTCGTCCGCCTGTGCGCTGATCGTGGTCTGAAGCGCGTCGACATTGGCTGCCGGCCAGCCTTGTGGCACGAACTGCGCAACCCCATAACCTGCCGCCGCCGCGATCGCCCCCCCGAGAACAAGGCCGAGGAACCGACCCCCGCCCTTTGCAGCGACGGGCGCGGAATGTTCGACATCTGCGGGTTCCGGCGCCTTGTGTCCGGGCGCCGTCTCGACCACTTCGGCGTCATCGATCGGCGCGCGTTTGGCCGCATCCGGCGTGACGGTTTCCTCCGAGGGCTTCTCTTCGTCCGGCATCCAAACCCTCCCCGCTGTTGACTGCAAACCTGCCCGACCGACCGTGCAACCTTACGCTGCCGGGGTGGAAGGCTTCAAGGCTGGCGGTTGGATTGCAGCAATTCTTCTATCGCATCCAGCAGAGATGCGGTGTCGGGGCGTGCCGAAACCGCAGTCCTGTCCGGGTGCGTGACTTCGGCCGCAACGAGGATGTTCGTGCTCAAGGCCGCGACCCACAACGGCGCTGTCCGATTGGTGACGGCGATCTCTGCCGCGAGGAATGTGGCTGTCCGGGCCGAAAAAAGCGGCGCAATCACCGGTACCGTGCCCGCGAACAAGGCCGACGCCTGTTGCGAAAGAGGCTGCGCATCCTGGGCATAGACCACCGCCTCGATCGTCTCTGTGCCGGCCATTTCCAGCCCGCCCGCGATATCCACGGCACGGTCCCGGCCGCGCGCATATAGAAGCGGGCCGCGCGCACCGGACGCAAGGATCGTGCGCACGAGGGCGCCCGCGTCCCCACCGCCGTCGATGGCGTCGAACCCCGCCCTGCGCGCAGCGGCGGCGGTTCGCGCGCCCACGCACCACGCCCGCATCGGCCCAAGCGCGGCGATCCGGCCAAGTCCCTGCACGCCGGCCTCGGACGTGAAGATCACCCCGCTCGGCATGGCCTCTGGCAAGACCGGCGCGAGAAATCTGGTCACAAGAACGGGCGACATGACGATATCGAAGGCAGGGCCGAAACGCCCCCTCAGCGCTTCGGCGAAACGGTCGCCCTGCTCGGCAGGCCGCGTCACGAGGAAACTGGCGCGAGGCGGCCGGGATTAAATCGACATACCTGCGGTGTTACCTGCGCCCGAATGAACTGGCAACGGCAGGCGATGGACAACACGCTTACCCTTCTCGGCCTTGAAAGCAGCTGCGACGACACCGCCGCCGCCGTGGTCCGGCATGAGCCGGGGCAGGCCCCGCTGAAATCCTGAGCTCGGTCGTGCTGGGCACAGACGGCGCTGCATGCGCCGATTTCGGCGGTGTCGTGCCGGAAATCGCGGCCCGTGCCCATGCCGAACGGCTGGATCTGGCGGTCGAAGAGGCGCTATCGCGGGCCGGATCTGGCGCTGACGGCGGTGAACGGCATCGCCGTGACCGCGGGCCGGGGCTGATCGGCGGGGTGCTGTCGGGCGTCATGATGGCGCGGGGCCTCGCGCGCGGCGCGGGGTTGCCGCTGATCGGCGTCAACCATCTTGCCGGCCATGCGCTGACGCCACGCCTGACGGATGGTGTCGCGTTTCCCTATCTGATGCTGCTGGTGTCGGGCGGGCATTGCCAGTTCCTGATCGTTGAGGGGTCAGACCGCTTCTCGCCGCCTTGGCGGCACCATCGACGACGCGCCGGGCGAGGCGTTCGACAAGACCGCGAAGCTTCTGGGCTTGCCGCAACCCGGTGGGCCGGCGGTCGAGGCCGAGGCGCGCGCGGGCGATCGCGACGCGGTTTGCACCTTCCCGCGCCCGCTGCTGGACCGGCCGGGCTGCGACATGTCCTTTTCCGGCCTGAAGACCGCCGCTTTTGCGGGCCCGCGATGCGCTGGTCGCCGAGAAGGGCGGGATCACCGTGCAGGACCGCGCGCGACCTGTGCGCCGGATTTCAGGCCGCCGTGGCGGACGTGCTGGTCGACAAGACCGGCGCGGGCGCTTGGTCGATATGCGTGGGACGCGGTCCGACCGGCCCTGTTTCGCGGTTGCCGGGGGCGTTGCGGCCAATCAGCGTCATCCGCGCCGGGTTAGAGACTGTCGCTCTGCCGAGAACGCGGCGTGCGCGTTCATCGCGCCGCCGCTGGCGCTTTGCACCGACAATGCGGCGATGATCGCCTGGGCCGGGATCGAGCGGTTGCGGGCGGGGATCGAGGCCTCACCGAGCTTTGATCGCCCGGCCGCGCTGGCCGCTGGACGAGACGGCGCCGGCGCATGCTCGGGTCGGGCAAGAAGGGGGCCAAGGCATGATCGGCATCGATCGGCGGCGGCGCCTTCGGCACGGCGCTGGCGGTCGCGCTGGCACGCGACGGGCGCGTCGGTGCGCCTGTGGGCGCGCGATCCGGCGCAGGTGCAGTCGATGCGGCCACGCGCCGGAACGAGGCTGCGCTGCCGGGCGTCGATTTGCCGCAAGACGTCTCTGTACATGCGCGACCGATCTGCGATGCGCTGCGATCGGGCCGAGGCGCTGCTGCTGGCGGTGCCGATGCAGGCGCTGGGCGGGCTTCTGGACGCACGCGGCCGCAGACTGGCAGCGCGCAGCCGCTGGTCGCCTGCTGCAAGGGGATGGATCTTGAAACGCTGTCGCGGCCCGGTGGCGCTGATCGCAGTCGTGGCGTCCGGAGGCCACGGTGCGCGATCCTGACCGGGCCCAGCTTTGCCGTCGACATCGCGCGAGGCCTGCCGACGGCGCTGACGCTGGCCGCGACGAAGCGGCGGCGAAGGCCTGCAGGCACGTTGCTGTCCACCCCGACCCTGCGGCTTTACCGCACCGACGACGTGCACGGGGCCGAACTGGGCGGGGCGTTGAAGAACGTGATCGCCATCGCCGCGGGCGTCGGTGATCGGCGCGGGCCTGGGACGAGTCGGCCCGGGCGGCGCTGATGACACGGGGCTATGCCGAGATGGTGCGCCTTGCGCTGGCCCTTGGCGCGCGGGCCGAGACGCTGGCCGGGCTGTCGGGCTTTGGCGACCTGGTGCTGACCTGCACGTCAGACCCAGTCGCGGAACTTCCGCTTTGGTCATGCGCTGGGGCGCGGGCGAAGCGTTCGACCCGAAGATCACGGTCGAAGGTGTGGCCACGGCCCGCGCCGTCGGTGCGACTTGCGGGCGAGACGGGGCATCGACATGCCAGTGACGGCGATGGTGGATGCCCTTGCCAGCGAGCGGACCTCGCTGAATGATGCCATCGGCCTTCTGATGAGCCGACCCCTGAAACAGGAATGACCATGCGCTATCGCCCTGATCTGCCTTGATAAGCCCAACGCCCTGCAAATCCGGGTGGAGAACCGGCCCGCGCATCTGGAGCATATGCAAGCGACCGGCGTCGTCGAACAGGCCGGCCCCTTCATCGACGCGGCGGGGCAGATGTGCGGCAGTCCTGATCGTCCTGAACGTCGCCTCGCATGGCCGAGGCCGAGGCCTGGGCGGCGGCGGACCCCTATGCGAAGGCGGGGCTGTTCGACGATCGGTCGATGATCCAGGAATGGAAGAAGGTGATCGGCTGATGCCTTCTGGCTGTTCAAGTCGGAGCCCGACGTCTGGGGCTGGGACGACCAGGTCGCGCAAGGGGGACGAGGGCGAGGAATGGCACGGGGTCCGCAACTATCAGGCCCGCAACAACATGCGGGCGATGAAGGTGGGCGACCGGGGGTTCTTCTATCACTCCAACGTCGGGAAAGGAGATCGTCGGGATCGTCGAGGTCTGCGCGCGAAAGCGCGCCCGACAGCACGACCGACGATCCGCGCTGGGACTGCGTCGAGATCAAGGCGGTGCAGCCGCTGAAGCGGGCGGTCACGCTTGAGGAATGCAAGGTCGAGCCGGGGCTGGAACAACATGGTGCTGGTCAACAACACCCGGCTTTCGGTGCAGCCGGTCTCGCCCGGAGGAATGGCGGATCATCTGCCGAATGGGCGGCGTGGCGCCCTAGACCGCGCGAGCGAATATCCTGCGGGCATATCGCTGGCGCCTTATCTCTTTCCCGGATTTCTTCACCCGATCCCGCGATGCCGGGCGGGAAAAACGGCAGTCGCAGTCTCTCTATGGCCGCGCAGTGCCGACCGGATCGCAGAGCCTGGGAAATGGAGGGCCCCGACCCCGACAGGACCCTCCATCCACCCCACGTGCTCCCTTCGCACCACACGTGTTCTGATAAAGGTCCAAGGCATCCTGCCCCTGGGATCAGGGTAGGCGCGCGGACCGTGCCGCGCAAATCCCAAGTGCCGAACAGTTGAGACAAATACCGGGCGCCGCCGGCATCGCCAGGGCGCCCGCGATGCAGGATCAGCCGTAGACGGCTTCCTTGCCGAAATGCCTGACAAGCATGTAGTAGACGACGGCCCGATACTTGTTGCGCTCGGACTTGCCATAAGTGTCGATCACGGCCTTGATCGCCTCCATCAGTTTGGGGCTATCGGCCAGACCGAGCTTCTTGATCAGGAAGTTCGCCTTGATCGTCTCAAGCTCCGAAGCCTGCGAGGCGGCGACGGTTTCGGAATCGGCGTTGTAGATCGCCGGACCGCAGCCGATGGTCACCTTGGTCAGAAGACCCATGTCGGGCTCCATCTTGCACTTCGTCTGCGCAGATCGTCGGCGTATTTCGCGATCAGTTCGTCACGTTTGCTCATTATGACTGGCTCCTGAATGATGCGCTGCTGAGTGCGGCGCCCTTTGTCCCCCACCCATCGAAATGGGCCGAGCGGAAAGGTAAGGCGAGACAGCCCGGTCCACAAAGGGAAAAACCGACCCTCAGCCCCGGTTGAGCGCAATCAGATACTGGTTCGCCATCAACCTGAGGCTGGCTTTGGGGCCCAGTTCGGCAAGAGCCGCCTCGACGGCGCGCCGGACGGGGGCGCCGCTCTGTTCGGCCTGCCAGTTGTAGTCATCGCCGGCGATCATGCCGTTCGGGCTTTACCTTTCGCAGGCAAAGCGCGATGTCCTGACCGACGAACGGCTCGTTGTGGTTGCCGTCGATATAGACCCAGTCGAGGTAGCCGTCCGGCAGGGCGGACAGGGCTTCCTGCGAAGTTGCGCGGTGGATGCGCACGGCGGGGTTGTCGCGGAAGGTCTCGACGACGAGGCGATGTTTCTCGTCCATCAGGTGTTCGTTCTTCTTGCGGCCGAAACCGGTGTTCGAAAACTCGGGCATGTAGAGCCACGGGTCGATCAGGTGCAACTCGTCTGGTGCGCAGGTCGCGAGGATGCGCTGGCTGAACTTGCCTTCCCAGACGCCGATTTCGGCCGCGCGGCCGCCCTTGGGCAGGTTTCGCAACAGCCGGTCGCGCACCAGTTCGCGCCGTGAAGGTTCTGCCTGTTCGACCATCCGCGTGTCTCCAGCCTCGCTGATGCCGCAAAGGCTAGGGCATCGGCTTCGCTGCTGGAATCCTTGCGAGGGGCTCAATGCGCAAAAGGCTCTGGCGTGGCGCCAGAGCCTCATGTCGCCGCAGGCGATGCGGAGTGTCAGTAGCGGTAGTGTTCCGACTTGAACGGGCCTTCCGGCGAGACCGCCGATATAGGCGGCCTGATCGGGCGCAAGCTGGGTCAGCTTCACCCCGATCTTCTTGAGATGCAGGCGCGCCACCTTTTCATCGAGATGCTTGGGCAGGATGTAGACGCCGGGGCGTAGTCCGTGCCCTTGGTCCAGAGTTCGATCTGCGCCAGAACCTGATTGGTGAAGCTGGCCGACATCACGAAGGACGGATGGCCCGTGGCATTGCCAAGGTTCAGCAGGCGGCCTTCGGACAGAAGGATGATGCGGTTGCCCGACGGCATCTCGATCATGTCGACCTGTTCCTTGATGTTCGTCCATTTGTGGTTGCGCAAGCGCGGCCACCTGGATCTCGTTGTCGAAATGGCCGATGTTGCCGACGATCGCCATGTCCTTCATCGCGCGCATGTGCTCGATGCGGATCACGTCCTTGTTGCCGGTGGTGGTGATGAAGATGTCGGCGGTCGCGACCTCATCCTCCAGCAGCGTCACCTCGAAGCCGTCCATCGCGGCCTGAAGCGCGCAGATCGGGTCGACCTCGGTCACCTTGACGCGGGCGCCGGCGCCGCGCAGCGAGGCGGCGGAGCCCTTGCCGACATCGCCATAGCCGCAGACGACGGCGACCTTGCCGGCCATCATCGTGTCGGTGGCGCGGCGGATGCCATCGACCAGCGATTCCTTGCAGCCGTACTTGTTGTCGAACTTCGACTTGGTGACGCTGTCGTTCACGTTGATCGCCGGGAAGGGCAGCTGGCCCTTCTTGTGCAGGTCGTAAAGACGGTGGACGCCGGTCGTGGTTTCCTCGGACACGCCCTTGATCGCGTCGCGCTGCTTGGTGAACCAGCCGGGAGAGGCGGTCAAGCCGCTTGCGGATCTGGTTGAACAGACACACCTCTTCGTCGGAGGTGCGGAACGGCGATCAGATCCGTTTCGCCCGCTTCCACCCGCGCGCCCATCAGGACGTAGAGCGTGGCGTCGCCGCCATCGTCGAGGATCATGTTGCAGGTGCCTTCCGGGAACTGAAAGATCCTGTCGGTGTAGGCCCAGTAATCCTCGAGCGTCTCGCCCTTGATGGCGAAGACCGGGACGCCCGCCTCGGCGATGGCAGCGGCCGCGTGGTCCTGCGTCGAGAAAATGTTGCACGAGGCCCAGCGCACATCGGCGCCAAGGGCCGCCAGCGTTTCGATCAGCACGGCGGTCTGGATCGTCATGTGCGAGCGAACCGACGATGCGCGCGCCCTTCAGCGGTTGCGCCGCGCCAAATTCCTCGCGCAGCGCCATCAGGCCGGGCATCTCGGTTTCGGCGATGTCCAGTTCCTTGCGGCCGAAGCCGGCCAGGGCGATATCCTTGACGATGTAATCCTTGCATCGCTGTCTCCCGTGCGAAATCCGTGATTGGCGGTGACATAGCAGCGCATGCCATGTGCGGCAACGGCGAAGCGGCGGCTTTTCCGCGCGGGGCGCGGCGATTGCCGGCGTGACCATCTTGAGCATGGCATTCGGCTGGGACATGGTGCCACCTGACGGGTGACAAGGGAAGCGAGATGGCCGACAGACAGCCGCGCGCATGGCAACGGATGCTGTCGGGGCGCAGGCTCGACCTGCTGGACCCGACGCCGGTCGACATCGAGATCGAGGACATCGCGCATGGCCTTGCCTTTGTCGCGCGGTGGAACGGACAGACGTTCGGCGACTGGCCCTATTCGGTGGCCGAGCATTCGCTGCTGGTGGAAGAGATCTTCGGGCGGATGCATCCGGGCGAGCAGGCGCGCTGGCGGCTGGCGGCGCTGCTGCACGATGCGCCCGAATATGTGATCGGCGACATGATCAGCCCGGTAAAGGCGGCGGTGGGGCCGGGCTATGGCGAGTTGGACGTTCGGCTGACGGCAGCCATCCACCTGCGGTTCGGCCTGCCTGCGACCTTGCCCGAGCGGGTGAAGACGGCGATCAAGCGGGCGGACCGGATTTCGGCCTGGATGGAGGCCGTGGAGATCGCGGGGTTCCGGGAAGACGAGGCGGGCCGGCTGTTCGGCCGGCCGGAGCCGCGGGTCATCAGTGGCCTCGCGATCCGTCTGCGCCCGCCGGTCGAGGTGCGTGCGCAATTCATGGATCGTCACGCGGCACTGATCGCGGCCACCTGACATCAATTGCGGATCGCCCCACGCTGCCGTTGTCGGCACCCGGGCATTTAGGCATCACGCGGCCCGGCTTATTGGCCGGGCAGGGCGGCCGAAATCAGATCGACATGTCCTCGGGCGACTTTCCGGCGTTCAATGCCGCTTCAAACCAGCGCGGCTTTCTGCCGCGACCCGACCATGTTTCTGCACGGTTCGCCGGATTGGCGTATTTCGCGACGGCAGGCGCGCGCTTGCGCGCAACCGGGGCGCCGGTAAGTTCGGAGAGCGAAAAACCCATCGACCGCGCTTTCTCTTCAAGCTCCGACAGGGCTTCCTTGCGCTTGCGCTCCTCAAAGGTGGCAATGGCGCGCGACACCTGAGAATGCAGGTCCTTGAGTTCCTTGAGCGAAAGATTATTCAGATTCAGATCCATCCAGGCATCCCTCCAGCAATAGCTTTCGGGATATTCGCATCACATTCATTTTTCAAGCATTAATAGGGCCGTCTCCTAAAATATTGAACGTTTATTTCGGGCTGCGCTTTGCCAGTATCCGCTGAAGCGTGCGGCGGTGCATGTTCAGGCGCCGGGCCGTTTCGGAAACATTGCGGTCGCACAATTCATAGACCCGCTGGATATGCTCCCAGCGCACCCGATCGGCCGACATGGGATTGTCGGGCGGGGGCGGAAGCATTTCCCCTCTGGAAAGCAGGGCATCCGTCACGTCATTGGCATCGGCGGGTTTTGACAGGTAATCCGTGGCGCCAATCTTTACCGCGGCAACGGCCGTGGCAATCGCGCCATAGCCGGTCAGCACCACGATGCGGCAATCGGGGCGGCGCTCGCGCAGAACCTCGACGACATCGAGACCGTTGCCATCCTCGAGCCGAAGATCGACAACAGCATAGGCCGGCGGGCGCGACAGGGCGATGGCCCGTCCTGCGGCGACGCTTTCCGCGGTTTCGGGAAGGAAGCCGCGTTTTTCCATCGCCTTGGCCAGACGTTTCACGAATGGCTCGTCATCATCGACGAGCAACAGCGTCCGGTCTTCGCCAAGATCCCGCAGATTCACGTCCGACATCGGTATTTTCCCTTGATTGCCAAGGCAGATGTAGGTCGATCCAGCGGGGGGGTCAAACGACGTCAGGCGGCGTCGATGAAACAGGCGACCCGATCGGCTATTTCGTCGGGCGTGGCATCGCGACGGAAGAAATCGACAAAGCCGACACCGGGAAGAACGAGGTAGGTAAAGGTCGAATGATCGACGAGGTAATTCTCATCATCGCCGGGCTGAATTGCGAAATAGGTCTTGTAGGCGGCGGACGCCGCGCGGACCTGATCTTCGGACCCGGTGAGGGCGATCATGCGGGGATGGATGTTCGCGCCATAGTCGCCAACCACTTCCGGAGTATCGCGGCGCGGGTCGATCGAGATGAAGACAGGCGCAACCTCGTGGCCGCTTTCCTCCAGGATATCCACGGCTTCGGCATTGCGCACAAGATCAAGCGGGCAGACGTCGGGACAGAAGGTATAGCCGAAATAGATGAGCGACGGCCTCGTGATGACATCGGCATCCGTCACGGTTCGCCCGGTCTTGTCGATCAGGGTGAACGGACCGCCGATGGTACCTGCACCACCGGCAATCTGGCTGGTGCGGCATTTCGTGAACCTGTCGCCCGGGGCCGGCTTCAGGGCGAACCAAGCCGTAACCCCCAGCAGCGCCACGACCACCATGACCGCAAGGCGCGCCAAGAACCGCAACATCGCATTTCTCCCCTTCGCATCGTCCATCGGGCGCATTGATCCGCCAACGGCACCGGCATAACAAGACCAAACTGTCCTTTCCTCCGGCACAAGGGCGCCAGGTGTCCCCCGACCTCGGATCCTTCAACCGCACGACACGCAGCGACTGGGTGCGCCTGAGAACGCTGATCCTCTTGCGGTGGCTGGCGATCGGCGGGCAGCTTGCCGCGATCACCGTGGCGGACCGGACGTTCGGCCTCCAGCTTCCCCTCGGGCTTTGTTATCTGGCGGTCGGGGCGGCGATCATCGCCAATCTGGTGGCGACCTTCGTGTTTCCCGAGAACAAGCGTCTGTCTGAAATCGAGGCGATGCTGACGCTGCTGTTCGATGTGTCGCAGCTTGCGTTCCTGCTGTTCCTGACAGGCGGGCTCAACAACCCGTTCGCGCTTCTGATCCTGGCGCCGGTGACGATTTCGGCCAGCGCGCTTGAATTGCGCACGACGGTGCTTCTCGGGGTGATCGCGATCGTCCTGGTCACGCTGATCGGGCTTTTCAACATTCCGCTGCGTCTTGCCGATGGGTCCGACCTTGCGGTGCCCGCGATGTTCGAGTTCGGGTTCTGGCTGTCGATCGTGATCGGCATCCTTTTTCTTGCGCTTTACTCGCGCCGGGTGGCGACCGAGATCCGCACGATGTCGGACGCGCTGCTGGCGACACAGATGGCCCTCGCGCGCGAGCAGAAGCTGACCGATCTCGGCGGCGTGGTGGCGGCGGCGGCGCATGAGCTGGGCACGCCTCTGGCCACGATCAAGCTGGTCAGCTCCGAGTTGATCGAGGAACTGGCCGAGCGCCCGGAGTTGCAGGAGGATGCGCGGCTGATCCGGACGCAGGCGGACCGCTGCCGCGACATCCTGCGGTCGATGGGGCGCGCGGGAAAGGATGACCTGCACCTGCGCCGTGCGCCGCTCGGGGCGGTGCTGCGCGAGGCGGCGGAACCGCACATCGACCGCGGCCGGACGGTGATCTTCGCGGTCGGACCGGAGGCGGGCGCAGACAGCCGCCAGCCGGTCATCCGGCGGCAACCCGAAGTCATCCACGGGTTGCGCAACCTGATCCAGAACGCGGTCGATTTCGCGCAGGCGCGCGTCTGGATCGAGGCTACATGGACGGCCGGACGGATCACGCTGCGGATCAGCGATGATGGCAGCGGCTATCCGGGCCACATGCTGGGGCGGATCGGCGACCCGTTCGTGCGCAGCCGCAGGGCCGCGCCCGCCGATGGCGCCCGTCAGGGGTACGAGGGAATGGGGCTCGGCCTGTTCATCGCCAAGACGCTGCTGGAACGGTCCGGGGCGGAACTGAGCTTTGCCAATGGCACCGATCCGTTCCTGCGCGCCGACGAGCACCCCGAGCGGTCGGGGGCGATCGTGGAGGTCACCTGGCCGCGGAGCGCGCTCGAGGTGCCGGACGGAGACGGCCTCGGGCGCAACCGCCCGATCGCGCCCTGAGTCGCGCATCGACGGCGGCCGCGTTTAGGATCCATTAATCAATTCCCGGAATAGTTGAGCCGTTGGCCAGTTGGTGCCCGGGGCGGTTGCTTGAATGGAATACGATCTGGCGCTTGGCCTTTCGCTGGTTCTGAGCGCGTTTGCGGCTGCCCTTGGGGGGGCATGGCTGCTGGCCTGGCTGGTCAAGGGACGCCCAGCACGCTCGGTCTTCGCAGGCGGCATGCGGCCCGAGACATCGTTCGTCTTTGATGGCGAGGCGCTGATCGACGCCTCGCCCGAGGGTCGCGCGCTGTTGGCCGCGGCACCTGTGCGTGGCCCCCCATGGCAGCGCCTGATGGCCTTTCTGGCGCCGCGCTTTCCGGATCTTGGCAAGCGGATCGAGGCCCTTTCGACCGAGGGGCGTATCGTGATGAACGCAGATCACGCGCGCAGCGGTCAGTCGCCGATGACATTGCTGGCCGAATGGCGCGGCGGACTGACCCGCATCACGCTGAGCGACCCCGACGTCGATGGCATGATGAGCCTCGCCGATCCGCTGACCTTGCGTGCGATCGACGAGGAGTTGCGGCTGCTGCGCGGGACAGTAGCCCAGGCGCCTATGCCGATCTGGCTGGAGACGGGCGAGGGCGAAGTCATCTGGGCCAACACCGTGTACATGGCGCTGGCACGCCGGATGTTGGGGCCAGAGCAGGACTTCGCCTGGCCACTGCCCCGCCTGATGAAAGTAAAGGGCACCGAGGCACATCGCGTGCGGGCCGGCGCGAACCAGTGGTTCGAGGCGCATGTGCGCCCCGCCGACGGGGGACGGATGATCTACGCGCAGCCGATCGACGGCCTGGTTCAGGCAGAAGCCACCTTGCGGGACTTCACCCAGACGCTGACCAAGACCTTCGCCCATCTGCCGATCGGACTGGCGGTCTTCGACAAGCGGCGGCAACTGGTGCTGTTCAACCCCGCCCTGCTTGACCTGACGGGCCTGCCGGCCGATTTCCTGACCTTGCAGCCGCTGCTGTTCGATTTCCTCGACCGGATGCGGGACCGCCAGATGATCCCGGAACCAAGGGATTATGTGGAATGGCGCCAGCGCATCATAGATCTCGAGAAGGCGGCGGCATCGGGGCTTTACATGGAAACGTGGAACCTGCCGGGGGGGCAGATCTATCGGGTGATCGCGCGCCCGCATCCCGATGGCGCGCTGGCCATGCTGTTCGAGGATATCTCGACCGAGATGAGCCGGACCCGCCGGTTCCGCGCCGATCTGGAGCTTGGCCAGTCGGTCATCGACGCGATGGATGAAGCGGTCGCGGTGTTTTCGGCGGCGGGGCATCTGGTGATGTCGAACGCGGCCTATGCGCTGTTGTGGTCGCATGATCCGGCAAGCGCGGTAACGGGCGAGGCGGGGATTTCCGATTTCGCGGCCCATTGGCGCAGGATGTCGGCCCCCTCGGGCGTCTGGTCCGAGGCCGAGGACTTCGTCGTGCGGACCGAGGACCGGGCCGAACGGCTGTGCGAGGCGCGCCTGCTCGACGGGCGGCTGATCGGCTGCCGGTTCGTGCCTTTGGCCGGGGGTGCGACGATGATCGCGTTCCGTCCGTCGCGCAGCGAGGATACCTTGCTGCTTGGTCCGGTCTTTCGCCACTCGCGGGCGGGGGGCTGACCGCGCCGCAGACGGGCCGGGCACGGGCGCGCCAAAGGTGACGGGCGACGGGGCAAGGCGCTTGCGGCGGGCTGACGGCCCGATAGAATTGCGCGATGTGCGCAACACCCCCCTTCGCAAGTCTCGACCTGCCGCAGCCGGAGGCGACCGACCGGCTGGGCCGGGCGCTCGCCGAGGTGGTGATGCCGGGCGATGTCTTGTTGCTGGACGGCCCGATCGGATCGGGCAAGACACATCTGGCGCGGGCATTGATCCGGGCGAGGATCGGATCGGGCGAGGATGTGCCATCCCCCACCTTCACGCTGGTGCAAACCTACGGGGCGGGAGAAAACGAGATCTGGCATGCCGATCTCTACCGTCTGGGCCATCCCGACGAAGTGGTCGAACTGGGGCTGGAGGAGGCGTTCGACCGGGCGATCTGCCTTGTGGAATGGCCCGACAGGCTTGGCGGGCAGGCACCGCAGAACGCGCTGATGATACGGCTGTCGGCGGCGGGTGAAGGCCGGACCGCCGCCTTTTTCGGCGCAGGCCATTGGGGTGCGCGGATCGCATCCGTGATCGAGGCTGTCCATGCCTGATCGCGAGGCGCTGGCCTCGGCCTTCGTAGCGGCATCGGGATGGGGCGATGCGCGGCGCGTCTTTCTGGCGGGCGACGCATCGGCCAGATCCTACGAGAGATTGTCGCGGCAGGGACGTTCCGCCGTGCTGATGGACGCGCCGCCCGGACAGGGCGAAGAGATCGCGCCCTTCGTCCGGATCGCGCGGCATTTGCAGGGGCTTGGTCTGTCCGCGCCCGCGATCCTTGCCGAAGACGCCGCGAACGGCTTTCTGTTGCTCGAGGATCTGGGTGACGGCGTGTTTGCGCGCCGGCTGGATGACAAGCCGGCGATGGAACCGAGGCTCTACGCGGCGGCCGTCGATGTGTTGACCAGGATCCAGGACCATCCTGCGCCCGAAGGCCTGCCCAACCTGACCGCCGTCGACTGGGCCGAAGCCGCGGCACTGGTGCTGGATTTCTATGCGGACCCGGTCGAGGCAACCACGCGCGACGCCTTCCGGGCGGCGCTGGCCGAGGCGATCGGACGCCATGCGGATGGACCAAGGGTCGTTGATCCTGCGTGATTACCATGCCGAGAACCTGATCTGGCTGCCGGATCGGACGGGCGTGGCGCGCGTCGGGCTTCTTGATTTCCAACTCGCACAGATGGGACAGCCGGGCTACGACCTTGTGTCGTTGTGCCAGGACGCACGGCGTGACGTGCGGCCGGACCGCGAGGCGGCGCTGGTGCGCCGGTTCGTCGAAGAAACCGGCGCGAACGCTGCCGCCTTCGGGCCGGCCTATGCCGTGCTGGGCGCCCAGCGCGCGCTGCGCATCCTTGGCGTCTTTGCGCGGTTGGCCCGGGTGTCGGAAAAACCGGGATACCTTCGGCTTTTGCCGCGGGTCTGGGGACAATTGCAGCACAACCTCGGGCATCCGGCGCTGGGCGCGGTCGCGCGGATCTGCGAAACCATCCTGCCGCCGCCCGATGCGGCAACGATCCGGAGGATCGAGGGCCAATGCCACCCCGCGCGCTGATGCTCTTTGCCGCCGGCTTCGGCACACGGATGGGCGCGTTGACGGCGCACAGACCCAAGCCACTGATCCCGGTGGCCGGGCGGCCCCTGATCGACCACGCGATGCATCTGGCGGAAGAGGCCCGCGCCGCGCCGATCGTGGTGAACCTGCACTATCTCGGGGCGCAGATCGAAAGGCACCTCGCGGGTCGGGCCGTGCGGTTTTCGCATGAAGAGGGCGAGATCCTGGAAACCGGAGGCGGCCTGCGCCACGCGCTGCCACTGCTTGGGGCGGATCCGGTCTTCACGCTGAACACCGATGCGGCCTGGACAGGGGCGAACCCGCTGGTCCGGCTGGAGGCCGCGTGGGACGACACGCGGATGGACGGGCTGCTGCTCGTGGCGCCGACCAGTGCGGCGCGCGGCCACGGGACGCTGGCGGATTTCGCAATGGACAGCAACGGGCGACTGGCGCGCAGCGCCGAGGGCGTCGTCTATCTGGGCGCCCAGATCATCCGGACCGACGGGCTTGCCACGATTGGGGCGAGGGCGTTTTCGCTGAACCGGCTATGGGACGGGATGATCGCGGAGGGGCGGTTGTTCGGCCTGATGCACACCGGCGGGTGGTGCGATGTGGGGCGGCCCGAGGCGATTGCCGAAGCCGAGGCGATGCTGGCGGCCCGCGATGTTTGAGGCCGGCGGCCCCCGCCTTTTCGCCCTGCCGCCAGGAGCGGATTTTCCGACAGGCTTCGCGCGCGGGCTGCACGAGCGGCTGGCGGGACAGCCGCCCGAGGCGATCGGGCGGGTGGAGGTGTTCCTCAACAGCGCCCGGATGCTGCGCGCGGTGCGCGATGCGCTGGCCCGAGGCCCGGCTGGGCTGTTGCCGAAGCTGCGCCTGGTGGTGCAGGCCGGGCTGGAGCCGCCTGTTGCGGGGCTGCCACCGTTGGTTTCCGACCTGCGCCGCAGGCTCGAGCTGTCCCGACTGGTGTCGCGGCTGATGGACCGCCAGCCCGACATCGCACCGCGTGCCGCCCTGTTCGATCTGGCCGACAGCCTTGCCGGGCTGCTGGAGGAAATGCAGACCGAAGGCGTATCCCCAGAGGCGGTCTCAGGGCTGGACGTGTCGAACCATTCGGCCCATTGGAAGCGCACCCAGGATTTCCTTGGCATCGTGGCCCCGCTGTTCGCGGCGGCGGATGGCATGGACGCCGCCGCGCGCCAGCGGCTGGCGGTGGAACGGCTGATCGCGGGCTGGCGGGAAGCACCCCCCGCGCATCCTGTGGTCGTGGCCGGATCGACCGGATCGCGCGGTGCGACGGGCCTGCTGATGCAGGCGGTCGCACGACTGCCGCAGGGGGCGGTGGTGCTGCCGGGGTTTGACGATGCGATGCCCGAGGCCGCCTGGGCGAGCCTCGGTGATGCGATGACGGCGGAAGACCATCCGCAATACCGGTTCCGGCGTTTGCTGGATGCACTGGATGTATCGCCCGGCCATGTGCGGCCATGGGCCGCCAGCACGCGGCCGAAACAGAGCCTGAACAGGCTGATCTCGTTGTCCTTGCGCCCGGCGCCGGTGACGGATCAATGGCTGGCGGACGGGCAGGCGCTGGGTGAGCTGAGCGAGACCGTGGGGCAGATCTCGCTGATCGAGGCGCCCGATCCGGGGGTCGAGGCGATGGCGATCGCCCTGATCCTGCGGCAGGCGGCGGAGACGGGGCGGGACGCGGCCCTGATCTCGCCGGACAGGATGCTGACGCGGCGCGTGACGGCGGCGCTCGATCGCTGGGGTATCGTGCCGGACGACAGCGCGGGGCGGCCGCTGTCGCTTTCCGCGCCGGGGCGGCTTTTGCGCCATGTCGCTGGCCTGTTCGGCCGGACGCTGACGGTGGAGGCGTTGCTGGTGCTGCTCAAGCATCCCCTGGTGGCCACCGGGGCGGACCGGGGCGACCACTTGCGGCGAACCCGCGATCTGGAGCTTTCGGTGCGCAGGAAGGGGCCGGTCTTTCCGACGGGGGACGCCCTGCGGGGCTGGGCCGGCGGGGACGATGCGCAGCTGATCGCATGGGGCGAATGGGCCGGCAGGCTGCTTGACGATCTGGCGGCGGCGGGAACGCGACCGTTGGCGCAGCATGTGCAAGATCACCGGCGGGTGGCAGAGGCGCTTGCCCAAGGGCCGGCGGGCGAGGCGGCGGGCGCGCTCTGGCACCGCGAGGCGGGCGAGGCGGCCCGCACCGCGATGGACGAACTGGCGCAAGAGGCCGAGCATGGCGGCACGCTCTCGGTAGAGGATTATGCGAGCCTGTTCGACGCGATTCTGGCACGCGGCGAGGTGCGCGAGGCCATGACGGCGCATCCGTCGATCCGCATCCTTGGTCCGCGCGAAGCGCGCGAATGCGAGGCGGGCCTCGTGATCCTCGGCGGGTTGAACGATGGGATCTGGCCGCAGCGGCCCTCGCCTGATCCGTGGCTGAACCGGCAGATGCGGCAGGCGGCGGGGCTGCTGCTGCCTGAGCGGCAGATCGGGCTTTCGGCGCATGACTATCAGCAGGCGGTCGCGGCCCCCGAGGTCGTGTTGTCGCGCGCGGTGCGCGACACCGAGGCCGAGACGGTTCCCTCGCGCTGGCTGAACCGGCTGGTGAACCTGATGGACGGCCTGCCGGCGCAGGGCGGATCGCAGGCACTGAAGGACATGCGCGCGCGCGGGCAGCACTGGCTTGCGCTGGCGCAGGAGGTGGATCGCCCCGAACGACCCGAGCGGCCGACCCTTCGCCCGGCGCCCCGCCCGCCCGTGGCCACGCGGCCAACCCAGCTGGCTGTCACGGGGATCCGGACGCTGATCCGCGACCCCTATGCGATCTATGCCCGCCATATCCTTGGGCTGCGCCCGCTGGACCCGCTCCGCCCGACGCCGGATGCCGCGAAGCGGGGCTCGGTGATCCACGCGATCCTTGAGCGGTTCGTACGGGAAGGGGGGACCAACCGGGAACAGCTTCTGGCCGTTGCAGGGTCGATTCTGGGGGAAACGGTGCCATGGCCCACAGCGCGGCTGCTGTGGATGGCCCGGCTGGAGCGCGCCGCGGATGCGTTCCTCGCCCGCGAAGCGGGGCAGGAGGGGGAGCCGGTGATCCTCGAGCGCAAGGGCGGCGTCGACCTGCCCGGACTGTCGTTCCGGCTGACCGCAAAACCCGACCGGATCGACGTTCTTCCGGACGGGCGGTTGCACATCCTCGACTACAAGACCGGCGCGCCCCCGACGGCCAAGCAGCAGGCGGCATTCGAGAAGCAATTGCTGCTTGAGGCGGCAATGGCGGAACGTGGCGGATTTGCGGATCTGGGGCCGCGCGAAGTTGCGCGGATCAGCTATGTCGGGCTGAACGCGGCCGCGACGGTAGTGACGACCGAGATGACAGGCGACATCACCGCCGAGGTTTGGGCCGGCTTGCTGGACCTGATCGGGCGCTACCGGGCGCGCGGGCAGGGCTATACGGCGCGCCGCGCGGTGTTCGAGACGCGATATCCGGGCGACTATGACCATCTGGCCCGCTATGGCGAATGGGACATGACGGACCCACCCGCGCCGGAGGATGTCGGATGATGCGGGATGCGGCGAGCGAACGGCAGGTGCAGGCGGCCGACCCGGCTGGTTCCACATGGCTTTCGGCCAACGCAGGGTCAGGCAAGACCCGCGTTCTGACCGACAGGGTGGCGCGCCTTCTTCTTGGCGGGACAGAGCCGCAGCGCGTCCTGTGCCTGACCTATACCAAGGCCGCGGCTTCCGAGATGCAGAACAGGCTATTCAAGCGGCTGGGATCCTGGGCGATGCTTGACGAGGCGCGGCTGCGCCGGGCGCTTGCGGAGCTTGGGGTCGAAGGCACGATCGGGGATGACACGCTGGCGCAGGCGCGCCGGCTGTTCGCCCGCGCAATCGAAACCCCGGGCGGGTTGCGCATCCAGACCATCCATTCCTTCTGTGCGTCTCTGTTGCGGCGGTTTCCGCTGGAAGCGGGGGTATCGCCGCAGTTCACCGAGATGGAAGACCGCGCCGGGCGACTGATGCGCGCCGAGATTGTCGAAGACCTGGCAGCAGGAGAGGCGTCTTGCGAAGTGGCGGGGTTGGCGCGGATTTGTTCCGGCGAGGATTTCGACGATCTTCTTGCCGAGATCGCGCGGGCGGGTCCGCGCCTTGCGCGGAATGTTACATGGGACGAGGTGCTGGCGCAATTCGGCCTCTCGGCCGGGACCACGGCGGAAGGCCTGGTTCGGAACATTCTCCTGGGTGGCGAGGACGCTTTGTTTTCCGGCCTCGACGCGCCGCTCAGGGCGGGGAAGGCCAGCGACGTGAAACTCGCCGACCAGATCGCGGCGCTGCGGGAACTTCCGCCCACGCTCGATACATTGGCGCGGATGGAGGCGATCTTTCTGACCAAGGGCGGGGCTGCAAGCCCGTTCAGCGCCAAGATCGGCAGTCTTCCGACCAAGGATACGAGGGCAGCGCTGGGTTCCATGCTCGGGCCGCTCGAGCAGTTGATGGCGCGGGTCGAGGCGGGGCGGCAGGCGCGCGTCGCCCTTGCCGCGGCGCAGCGGACGTTTGCGCTTCACCAGTTCGCCGGGCGGTTCCTGCCGGTCTATGACGCGCGCAAGGCGGCGCGCGGAATGCTGGATTTCGACGACCTGATCGCGCGGGCGCGGGCGCTGCTGACCGATCCCTCGGTCGCGCAATGGGTGTTGTTCCGGCTGGACGGCGGGATTGACCACATTCTTGTGGACGAGGCGCAGGACACCAGCCCGGACCAGTGGCGGGTGATCGAACAGCTGGCCCAGGAATTCACGGCGGGCGAGGGCGCTCGGGACGTGGCGCGCACGATCTTTGTCGTGGGCGACAAGAAACAGTCGATCTATTCCTTTCAGGGTGCCGATCTCGCAGGCATTCGATGCAATGAAACTGCATTTCCGGAAAAGATTGGCAGAGGCAGAGACGCATCTGGCCGACCTGACGCTCGAATACTCGTTCCGCTCGTCGCCCGCGATCCTGCGGCTTGTCGACCTCACCTTCGATCTGGATGCCGGGCGGATCCTTGGCGGCGAAGTGAAGCACATCGCATTTCGCGACGCCTTGCCGGGCCGGGTCGACCTGTGGCCGGCCATCGCCCCCACGAAGGCCCCGGAACCCGACCATTGGTATGATCCCACCGACCTGATCTCCGAAGAACACCACGCGGCACAGCTTGCCCGCAAGATCGCAACCGAGATCGCAGGCCTGATCGCCCGGCGCGAGCAGATCCACTCGCACGACGGGGTCCGGCCGATCGACGCGGGCGATTTCCTGATTCTGGTGCAACGGCGATCGACGCTGTTCAACGAGATCATCCGGGCATGCAAGGTTGCGGGGTTGCCGATCGCCGGTGCGGACCGCCTGAAACTGGGCGGCGAACTTGCGGTCAAGGATCTGACTGCCTTGCTGTGCTTTCTTGCAACGCCCGAGGACGATCTGTCGCTTGCGGCGGCGTTGCGCTCGCCGCTGTTCGGGTGGAGCGAGGACGCGTTGTTCCGGCTGGCGCAGGGGCGCAGCGGCTATCTGTGGCGGGCGCTCCGGGATGCGGCGGGCCATGACGCGACGCTGGAAATGCTGCGCGACCTGCGCGACCAAGCCGATTACCTGCGGCCATACGACCTGCTGGCGCGCATCCTGATCCGGCACCAGGGGCGCACCCGGCTTCTGGCGCGGCTTGGCGACGAGGCGGAAGACGGCATCGACGCCCTTCTGGCACAGGCCCTCGCCTATGAGAAAAGCGAGGTGCCAAGCCTGACCGGATTTGTCGGCTGGCTTCAGGCGGATGAGGTGGATGTAAAGCGGCAGATGGATGCGGCGGGCGGGCGCATCCGGGTGATGACGGTGCATGGCGCCAAAGGGCTGGAGGCACCGATCGTGATCCTGCCCGAGACGCAGAACCGCAAGCCACCCGAGGGCGGCGATATCGTCACGCTCGCCGGGGGCGATCCGGCCTGGCGGATGCCCGCAGACGAAAGCCCGCCAGATCTTGTCGCGGCGGTCGCGCGCAATCGCGAAAAGGCCGCGGAAGAGAGCCTGCGACTGCTCTATGTGGCGCTGACGCGCGCGCAATCCTGGCTGATCGTTGCGGCCGCAGGCGAGACGCACGCAGGACAACTGCTGGTACAACATCGTGCGCGACGGGATGGAGCGGGCGGGGGCCGGGGCCTTGCCCGACGGGAGGTTGCGGCTTGCGCACGCGGCCTGGCCCGAGCCCGCTGCCCAGATCGACCGGCGCGATACGGCGCGGCCGGTTCTGCCCGACTGGGCGCTGAGGCCCGCACCCGCTGCCCCGCGCGAGGCGGCCGTTCTGTCTCCATCCGATCTCGGCGGACCCAAGGCCCTGCCCGGCGATACCGACGCGACCATGCAGGACGACGCGATGCGGCGCGGATCGGAACTCCACCTGTTGCTGGAGCACCTTCCGGGCGCGCGGTCATCGGCATGGCCGGCGCTGGCCGCGCAACTTCTGCCCGGCGATCCCGGTCTGGCTGTGCTCCGGCTTGCCGAAGCGAGAGCGGTTCTGGAGGCGCCCGGATTGGACGCGGTGTTCGGGCCGGAAGGCCTGAACGAAGCGGGGATCACGGGCGAGATCGGCGGAAGGCGGTTCGTCGGGTCGATCGACCGGCTGATCGTGAACCCCGCGCACATCCTTGCGATCGACTACAAGTCCAACCGGCTGATCCCCGACCGGCCCGAGGCGGTTCCCGAGGGCATTCTGCGCCAGATGGGGGCCTATGCGGCGCTGCTGGCGCAGATCTATCCGGGGCGGCGGATCGAAACCGCGATCCTGTGGACAGGTGCGCCCGCATTGATGCCATTGCCCGGCGCGCTCGTCATGGCGGCCTTGCAGCGGGCGGGGTTCCCTTGACCTTCGCGGGGCGGCTCCATAGGTTCGGGTTCCACCTCATTCCCGGAGACAGAGCATGGCTACCACCAAAGTCACCGACGCCACATTCGACGCCGAAGTGCGCAAGGCCGACGTTCCCGTCGTCGTCGATTTCTGGGCCGAATGGTGCGGACCGTGCCGCCAGATCGGCCCGGCTCTGGAAGAGCTTTCGGCGGAATACGCCGGCAAGGTGAAAATCGTGAAGATCAACGTCGACGAAAACCCCGACAGCCCGGCGCAGCTTGGGGTTCGCGGGATCCCCGCGCTGTTCCTGTTCAAGGACGGACAGGTGGTGTCGAACAAGATCGGTGCGGCGCCCAAGGCGGCTCTGGCAAGCTGGATCAACTCGGCGATCTGACGCCGGCACGACAGAAGCGATCGGGGGCGTCCTTGGGGCGCCCCCTTTGCATTGGCGGGGCGGGTTGTGCGGGGCTGTCCGCCCCGCCATATTCCCCGGGACGGCAGGAAGGGAACGGCGCAATGGCGGATGACAGCTTTCCGGGCTGGCACGGCACCACGATCCTTGCCGTACGGCGGGCCGGCGAGGTCGTGGTGGCGGGCGACGGCCAGGTCAGCCTTGGCCAGACGGTGATCAAGGGGACCGCGAGGAAGGTTCGCCGGCTGGCGCCCGGCGGCCACGAGATCGTCGCGGGCTTTGCGGGATCGACGGCGGACGCCTTCACCCTGCTGGATCGGTTGGAAAAGAAGCTCGAGGCCACGCCCGGGCAACTGGCGCGGGCCTGCGTGGAACTGGCGAAAGACTGGCGCATGGACAAGTATCTGCGCAACCTCGAGGCCATGCTGATCGTGACGGATGGCCGGGATCTTCTGGTGATCACCGGGGCGGGTGACGTGCTCGAGCCCGAGCATGACGTGGCCGCGATCGGGTCGGGCGGGAACTATGCCCTCGCGGCAGCCCGGGGACTGATGTCCACCGAGATGGCTGCGGAAGAGGTCGCCCGGCGGGCCATGGCGATCGCGGCCGATATCTGTGTCTACACCAACGGAAACCTGACGGTGGAGACGATCCGTGGCTGAAGGTGCCGCGCCATTCGGGGCAGAGGATCTGCGCGCCGCGGTGGCCGCCGGGATCCTGACCGAGGCGCAGGCGGCGTCGGTTTCGGCGCTGGCCCATGGCCGGGCGGGAAAGCGGTCCGGGATGCCCGCCGAAGACGAGCCATTCGAGTTCTTCAAGGGCTTTTCCGAGATCTTCGTCTCGGTCGGCCTGGTGATCCTGTTGTTTGGCATCATCGCGACCGTTGTGGCGATCGGCGGGTTCGGCGTGCTGGTGGTGCTGCCGCTGATTTCGGCCGGAATCGCCTGGTGGTGGGCCAATTACTTCACGCTCAGGCGGCGGATGAACCTGCCGTCGATGGTGCTCGCCTCGGCCTTCGGCTGGGGGATCTTCTGGGCGACGATGACACTGCTGGGCGGACCGGGCGACAACGCGAGGGTCACGGTCGTGCTGAGCCTGCTGGTCGGGGCGGTGGCGATGGCCTTGTGGTATCGCCGCTTTCGCCTGCCTTTCGCTATGTTCATCCTCGGGCTGTTCGTGCTCGCGGCGGTCTACACGATGACAGCCTCGATCGACACGCTGGGAGGGTTCATCGGCGGCGGTCGCTGGGGGGCCGACGGCTTGTTCGATCTGCGGGAAAGCCCGTATTTCGGACTTGCGACCCTTGGCTTCGGCCTTGCGGCCTTCGCCGTTGCGATGTGGTTCGACGTGCAGGACCGCTACCGGCTGGGCCGCCATTCCGCGACGGCGTTCTGGCTGCACCTGCTTGCGGCGCCCGCGCTGGTGAACACGGTCGCGCTGACCCTTTACAACGTGGGTGGCGGTGCGGGCATCGCCGCGTTGAGCGTGGCGCTGGCCGTGATCGCGGTGTTGGCGCTGGTGATCGACCGGCGGTCGTTCCTGACCGCCGCGATCGGCTACATCGCAATCCTGATTGCGTGGATCGTTCGGGGCGATGAGGGCAACTTTGCCTCGTGGACCTTCGTTCTGGTCCTGCTCGGGGCAATCATCACCGCGCTTGGCACCTGGTGGGTGCCGCTTCGCGCCGCCCTGATGCGGATGCTGCCCGACTTTCCCGGCAAGGCGCGCCTGCCCCCCTATGCGGAGTTCCCATGACCAACCTGACCCCCCGCGAGATCGTATCGGAGCTTGACCGCTACATCATCGGACAAAAGGACGCCAAGCGCGCGGTGGCCGTTGCGATGCGCAACCGCTGGCGGCGCCGGCAACTGGAGGACGACCTGCGCGACGAGGTCTATCCCAAGAACATCCTGATGATCGGGCCGACCGGGGTCGGCAAGACCGAGATCAGCCGCCGGCTGGCGAAACTCGCCAAGGCGCCGTTCCTGAAGGTGGAAGCCACGAAGTTCACCGAGGTGGGCTATGTCGGGCGCGACGTCGACAGCATCATCCGCGATCTGGTCGATGCCGCCATCATCGAGACGCGCACGCGCATGCGCGAGGATGTCCGGGCCAAGGCGCATGGCGCCGCCGAGGAACGGGTGATCGAGGCGCTGGCCGGGAAGGATGCGCGCGAACAGACGCGCGAGATGTTCCGCGGCAAGCTGAAGCGCGGCGAGCTCGACGAGACGATGATCGAACTCGAGGTTGCCGAGGCCTCTCCGGCGCTGCCGATCATGGGCGGCATGCCCGGGATGGAACAGCAGATGCAGGGCTTGCAGGACATGTTCGGCAAGGCCTTCGGCGGGCGTCGGGTGCGTCGGCGGATGACGGTTGCAGAAAGCTACGACCTTCTGATCGGGGAAGAGGCGGACAAGCTTCTGGATGACGAAACGGTGACGAAAGCGGCGCTGGCGGCCGTGCAGGACGACGGCATCGTTTTCATCGACGAGATCGACAAGGTCTGCGCGCGGGCCGATGCCCGGGGCGCGGACGTCAGTCGCGAGGGCGTGCAGCGTGACCTGCTGCCGCTGATCGAGGGAACGACGGTCTCCACCAAGTATGGCCCTGTGACGACCGACCACATCCTGTTCATCGCCAGCGGTGCGTTCCATGTCGCAAAGCCCTCCGACCTGCTGCCCGAACTGCAAGGCCGCCTGCCGATTCGCGTGGAGTTACGGGCGCTGACCGAGGCCGATTTCGTGCGCATCCTGACCGAAACCGACAATGCGCTGACCCGCCAGTACAGCGCCCTGATGGGAACCGAGCAGGTGAAGGTAAGCTTTACCGAGGACGGGATCGCCGCGCTTGCGCGGATTGCCGCCGAGGTGAATGCCTCGATCGAGAACATCGGGGCGAGGCGGCTCTATACCGTGATGGAGCGGGTGTTCGAGGAACTTTCGTTTTCCGCGCCGGACCGTCCCGGCGAGGCCGTGGAGGTGGACGCGGCCTTTGTCGAGGCCAACATCGGCGCCCTGTCCCGTTCCGCCGATCTGAGCCGGTACGTCCTCTAGTCCGCCAGAGCCTTGACGCGGCGGGGCCGAGACGGTCAACGTCCCGCAGCGCGAATCCGCGTCTGGTCAAGGTGGTTCGACTTGAAGAAACTGATCGCCCTCTGCTGCCTTCTGGCGATCGCCGCATGCGGGCAACGCGGAGAGATCACGGTCTATCCGCCGGCGCGCAATGTCGGGATAGACAAGACGATCTTTGTCGGCACGACGCGGACGATTGACCCCGCAACGGGAAGCTTCGGAAGCGGGCGCGGCCGGACAGTGAACTTTGCGCGCTATGAGATCTCCATTCCGCCAGAGCGCGAAGTGGGCACGATCACCTGGCCCGGGAAACGCGGCAAGATCGACCCGCAGACACAATTCCTGACGATAGACGAGACAATGTTCGGCTCTTCGACCGGGTTTCGCGAAGACCTGGGGCGCGCGTTGCGGAAAATGCCCCCGGGCAAGCGGACGGCGACGATCTTTGTCCACGGATTCAACAACACCTTCGCGGAGGGGTTATACCGGCTTGCGCAGCTGTCGACCGATCTCGATGTGCCCGAACAGATCATCCACTACTCGTGGCCCTCGGCCGGCGAGGCGCTGGGCTATGCCTATGACCGGGATTCCGCGCTGATTGCACGCGACGGGTTTGAAAAACTTCTCGACGAGGTGATCGCGGCCGGCGCGGACGACATCCTGTTGACCTGTCATTCGATGGGATGCCAGCTCCTGATGGAAGCGATGCGTCAGATCGACCTGCGCAGCCCGGGCCGGCTTCAGCGCGAGGTAAGGTCGGTGGTGATGATGTCGCCGGACATCGATGTGGAGGTGTTCCACTCGCAGGCCTCGACGATCGGTGCGCTACCGCAACCGTTCTTCATTTTTTCCTCGAACAAGGACAAGGCGCTGCGCCTGTCGTCCTTCATCACGGGGCAGCGCGATCGTCTTGGCAACATCAACGATCTGGAACCCCTCTCGGACCTGAAGATCACGGTTCTGAACACGACAAACTTCTCGACCGGAACCGGCCACCTCAACCTTGGCGAATCGCCGGCACTGATCGCGCTGATGGATAATGCGATCCAGATCCAGAATTCGCTCGACCAGGATCGTTCGGGTCGGCCGGGCCTGCTGCCGGGCGTGGTGCTGACCGCGCGCGCCGCGACCGAGATCGTGATTTCCCCGGTGGTCGCCCTGGAACAGGCGGCGAACTAGTCGGTTTCAGCGGGGGCGCCGCAGATAGACATAGAAGGCACCGCTTCCGCCATGTTTCAGGTGCGCTTCGGCCACCTGGAGCACGGCCGAGCGCAGCGGCTCGCGGCCAAGCCAGACCGGCAACTGGTGCCTGAGCGCGCCGGGGCGCTGCGGAATGGGTCCATCATCCTGCCCGCGTCGCCCCTTGCCGGTGATGACCAGCACGAGGCGAAGGCCCTGCGACTGCGCGCTCAGGATAAAGCGGACAAGCTCGGGAAGCGCCTCGGCCAGGGTCATTCCATGCAGGTCGATCCGGGCCTCGGGGGCAAGCTTGCCGCGTGACATGCGGGCGAAGGCCTTGGCATCCATCCGCAACGGGGCAGCCGCCAGCCCGACCGAAAGGTCGGGCGCCAGATCGACGCGCGGCGCGCGGGCCGAGGAGGTCTCGCCGACGCGAAATCGGGGCAGGGACGGGGGCGAGAGCGGGGCGGGCGGGGCGACGGAGGCGGGCAGATCGAGCTTGGCGAGGCGCGGCTTTTCGGGCCGCAGCGGATGCGCCGTGCGCGCGACGGATTGCCAGAGCTCTTCCTCGTCCGGGCGAAGCGACCGGCGGCGGCGTGACATCCCCTAGCCCTCGGGCAGCAGGGCATAGGCCCGGTCGATCGGCAGCAGGACGACCATGCGGCCGGCATCCTTGATCTGGCCCGCGGCACGGCCCGCATCGGGTCCGGTTCCGAAGTAGAGATCGGCACGCTGCGGCCCCTTGATGGCCCCGCCGGTATCCTGCGCGACCATCAGGCGGCGCATCGGGTCCGCCCCCTGCTTTTCAACCCAGACCGGCGCACCGAGCGGAACGAAGGAGGGGTCGATTGCGACCGACCGCATCGGCGTGATCGGCCGGCCCATCGCCCCGATCGGCCCCATGTCGTCGGTGAGATCGGCGATCTTGCGAAAGAACACGAATGACGGGTTGTGGTTGAGCAGGTCACGACCCGCCGCGGGATTGGCCCGGACCCATTGCTGGATCGTTTCGGCGGAGGCCTCGCTCGCATCGAGGATGCCCCTGCGGATCAGTTCCTGTCCGATGGAGCGATAGGGCTGGTTGTTCTTGCCGGCGAACCCGACGCGGATCACATGGCCGTCGGGCATGCGGATTCTGCCAGAGCCCTGTATCTGAAGAAAATAGACTTCGACGGGATCTTGCAGCCAGACGAGTTCGAGGCCCCTGCCCTGCAACCGGCCCAGACCGTCGATCTCGGCGCGCGAATACCACGAACCGTCGGTCGTCAGTTCCGGGGGGCGGCGGTAGAGGGGGTAGGCGAAACGCGGCGTGCGCACGGGCGATCCCAGAAGCTCTGGCTCGTAATAGGCGGTAAACAGCGCCGGCGGGTCGCCGATCAGGACGGGACGGAAGAAAAGCTCGAAAAAGCTGCGGGCCGCCTCGGGTTCGGTGTCGCGCGCCAGGCCGCAGACCGGCGCCCATTCGGGCGCGTCCAGAAGGTCGCAGGTCTGCACGAAAACCGACAGGGCGCTCGCATGGTCATCGTCGGCCCAGCCATCGAGCGCGGAGAACTCCAGCACCTGCGCGCCGGCCGATGCCGCGCCCAGCATCACCGACAGCGCAAGGGCGATCGTCCGATGACGCATCGCCCGCCCGTCACTCGCTCGTCGCGACCAGTTGCCAGTTCGGATCGTCGACCCCCATCCGGCGCGCAAAGGTCCACACGTCTCGTTGGCGCTTGATCGCGGTGGGGCTGCCCTCGAGGATCTCGCCGGCCTTGTTGCGCACCACCGAGGTCAATTCGCCGAGGAACTTCACGGTGATCTCGCCCTCGCGGGTGGCGCTGTCGAAGGCGGCGTCCTGCAGCGACAATTCGCGCAGGCCCACGAACGTCGACTCGATGGAGAGGCCTTCACGTTTGCGCGCCTCGATCACCTCAGCGAAGGTCGCATTCACATCATCGGACAGGAACGGGCGGATTTCGGCAAGATCGCCCCGCTCGAATGCCATCAAGATCATTTCATAGGCACCGCGCGCGCCGCTGAGAAAGTCGCTGACCGAGAACGACGGCTCTGCCGCCTTCATCGCGGCCAGCGCTTTGGCGGCCGGACTGTTTTCCGGAACGTGATCGACGATATCGCGATCAAGCCCGCCTTCGATCACCTCGAACTCGCGCTTGGCGATGCGGGGTCGGGCCTCCTCGATCGGCACGGGAGGTTTTTCGAACCCTTCGCGTGTGCCCAGGACGGAGCGCAGCTTGAGCACAAGAAAGATGGCAACTCCGGCAAGGACGAGCAGTTGGATCACGGAAGAACTCATGTTGACCTCGGCGATAGCGGTCATCGGGCTGTTCACCCGCCGCCTCGCGTCCTATGTAGGTGAGGGGGCGCCTCAAGTCTACCGCTGCCCCGGAAAGTGAGGGGACGACATGTGGGTTTTCGCCCTTTTGCTTGTGTTGCCGCTGATCGAGATCTCGCTCTTCGTGACATTGGGCGCATGGATGGGTCTTGGCCTGACGCTGGCGATCGTGGTCGGATCGGCGCTTTTCGGGATTCTGCTGATCCGGCGGCAGGGCGATCGCGCCCGCGCAGACCTGCGCGCGGCGGTCATGACGCGCGCCAATCCCGGGCCGGCGCTCGCCAGCGACGCACTGGCGGTGGTGTCGGGGGTGCTTCTGATCCTGCCCGGCTTCTTTACGGATGCGCTTGGCCTTCTGCTGCTGGCGCCGCCAGTCCAGAGGACGGTGATCGGCTATGTGACCCGGCGCGCCAGGATGAAGGTCGGCGCCCATCTGGAACGGCGGGCGTGGGACAAGGCGGCGTCGATGGCCGCCTCGTCGCGCAAGCCCGCCGATGTGATCGACGGAACTTGGGAAGAACTGCCGGACGGCGAAACACCCCCGCGCTCGGGCTGGACCAGGCATTGAGAGACGGCGGCGGACCTGCTAGAGACGGCGCCGAAGCGAGAAACCCCGGGAGACCTCGATGACCGAAGCGAATGGAAATGCCGCCCCCGAGCCGCAGGTCCGCATGCAGGTTCTGGCGCAATACATCCGCGACATGTCCTTTGAGAACGCTGTCGCGCAAAAGGGACTTCAGGCTGGCGAAGTGCAGCCGGACGTGCAAGTGCAGGTCAGCCTCGATGCCCGAAAGCGCCCTGCCGACCACCAGTACGAAGTCATCACGAAGTTCAAGGTGACCTCGAAGAACAAGGCCACGGAAGATGTCCTTTTCCTGCTGGAGCTGGACTACGGCGGCATCTTCCACGTCGAGGGCGTCGCGGGCGAGCAACTTCACCCGTTCCTGCTGATCGAGTGCCCGCGCCTTCTGTTTCCGTTCGTGCGGCGGATCATCTCGGATGTGACCCGCGATGGCGGTTTCCCGGCGCTGAACGTCGATACGGTCGATTTCCTCGCGCTCTACCGGCAGGAATTGCAGCGCCGCGCCGAGTCGCAAAAGGCCGTTTCCTGAGCCGCTAGCCGCGTTTGCGCCACACCGCAGCCTCGCCCATCGAGGCGACAAGGGCCGCATGTCTTGCGGCCTCTTCCGCCGTCAGGCGGGGGGCAAGCGGCAGCGGGCGGGGTGACGGCCGCCACCCCCCGGCGCCCAAGGGACCATCGCCATCGCCTTGCGATCCGTTCGCATCCGACAGCATGAGGTCGGGCTGGCGTCCGCCGATCAGTTCCAGATAGACCTCGGCGAGAAGCTCGCTGTCGAGAAGCGCGCCGTGCTTGTCGCGCGAGGAATTGTCGACTCCAAAGCGGCGGCAAAGCGCGTCGAGCGAGGCGGGAGCACCGGGAAACCGCTTGCGGGCGATCAGCAGCGTATCGACGGCGCGTTCGGCGGCAACGACCGGAAGACCGGCCAGGCCCAACTCGGCATTGATGAATTTCATGTCGAAACTGGCATTGTGGATCACGAGCCGGGCATCGCCGATGAAATCCAGAAACGCCTGCCCGATGCGCCCGAAAACAGGTTTGTCCCGCAGGAAATCATCCCCCAGACCATGAACCTCGAACGCCTCGAGGGGCATCGGGCGCTCGGGGTTTATGTACTGGTGATAGTTCCGCCCGGTGGGCATGTGGTTGAACAACTCTACCGCGCCGATTTCGACGATCCGATGGCCCTCGGCGGGTTCGAACCCCGTAGTCTCGGTATCCAGAACGATCTCACGCATGATGGGTTCCCCGGATGTAGTCGATCAGTGCCGCGACACAGGAGCGCACGGCATCAAGGCTGAGCGTCTCGATCAGATGTGTTGCCCTTGCCCGTTTCTCGCGATCGGGAAGCTGGTTTGCAAGCAGGGTGCCGAACAGCGCCTCGGTCATCCCCGGGCGCGACAGAACGCGGGCGCGCTGCAAGTCGGGCGGCGCGGTGACGACAAGCGTCGCATCCACGTCGGTCTCTGCCCCGATCTCGAACAGGAGGGGGATGTCGAGCAGCACGATATCCGTGGTCACCGCCGCGACAAAGCGGGCCCTGTCGGCCGCAACGAGGGGATGAACGATCATTTCGATTTGCCGCATGACGCCGGGATCCGCCGCGATGCGGGTTTTCAGCGCATCCCGGCTGATCCCCGATGCGGTGGCTGCCTCGGGGAACAGACGGGCAAGGGGCGCCACGGCTGCCCCTCCCGTGGCATAGAGCCGGTGAACCGCATCATCCGCATTCCAGACCGGCACTCCGGCGTCGCGGAAGAAACCGGCTGTCGTCGACTTGCCCATCCCGATGGATCCGGTCAGCCCGAGGCGAAAGACGCTCATGCCGACAGCACGGCCGCGCGCGTGGCGGCATCGACATCCGGTCGGGTTCCAAACCAGCGCTCGAAACCGGGCGCGGCCTGATGCAGCAACATGCCCAGACCGTCTACCACCGTGCAGCCGGCCTCGGCCGCAGCTTCGAGAAAAGCGGTTCGCAGCGGCGTGTAGACCAGATCCGTCACGAGGGCGTGGCGGCTGATGGCATCGATCGGCACGCGGAATTCCGGCTTGCCTGTCATCCCCAGCGCGGTCGTGTTGACCACGGTCGCGGCATCCTCGAGCAGGTTGCCAGCCTGGACCCAGTCGTAGACATGAACCTTCGCTCCGAAATCCGATCGCAGCGCCTCGGCGCGCGCGCGGGTCCGGTTCGCGATGCGGATCTCGGGGACACCAACCTCGATCAGCGCGGCAACCACGGCCCGCGCCGCCCCACCCGCGCCGAATACCGCCGCCGGACCGGATTGTGGTGCCCAGTCGGGTGCCTCTTGGCGCAGGTTCGCGATGAACCCCGATCCGTCGGTATTGTCGGCGAATATCTTGCCGTCCTTGCGGAAAATCAGGGTGTTCGCCGCCCCGATCAAAGCCGCGCGGTCTGTGACGATATCGGCAAGCCCGAGGACGGATTCCTTGTGCGGAATCGTCACGTTGAGCCCGACAAACCCGAGTCGCGGAAGAATGCCAAGGGCTTCCTTCAGGTCGGCCTGGGTCACGTCCATCGGGATGTAGTGACCCGCGATCCCATAGCGATGCAGCCAATACCCGTGCAGCGCTGGCGACCGGCTGTGGGCGATCGGCGATGCCGATCACCCCGGCGAGGGGAATGCGGGCAAGGTCCGTCATGTCTCGATGAAGCCACGGCCGGAAAGGTAGTCGAGCAGGGGCAGAAGCGGCAGACCGAGCAGGGTGAAATGATCGCCCTCGATCCTGGAGAACAGGCGCACGCCCTCTTCCTCGATCTTGTAGCACCCGACACTGTGGCGGGCGCTGTCCCAGTTCCGCGCCAGGTAGGCATCGCGATAGGCATCGGAGAATTCCCGCATGGTCAAGCGCACCTCCCCCACGTACCGCCAGACAGGTTTCGCTTCGTGATATAGCACGACGGCGGAATGGAGAACGTGTGACTGGCCTCGAAGCGGCGGACAAGTGTGCCCGGGCTGCATCAGGGGTCTCGGGCTTGCCAAAAGCCTTGCCTTCGAACTCCAGCACCTGATCGCAACCGATGACACAGGACAGGGGGTGGCGCTCGGATATCTTGCGGGCCTTCATTTCGGCCAGCGCATCGGCAATGTCCCTCGGCCGGGCGCCCTCGGCCTCGAGCGCCACGCGGATGTTCTCCTCATCCACGCGTGCCGGTTGCTGGGTGACCGCGAGGCCGGCGGCGCGAAGGAGATCGGCGCGTATCCGAGACGCGGAGGCAAGAAGGACGTCGGGTTTCATCATGTCATCCGAAGGCTGTGCATAATCCTGATATGTTCCGCGGGAGCAGGCAAGGTGTGTGAGGCTGGCGCGCGCCGGCCCGCGAGCGATGCGGCTGCGTCACGTTGTTCCGGGTGAAGTTTTCCACGAGGGGACAAGCGAAACCAAGGACCGGGGACAGGCCGGGACGGCCAGGGATCGGGATTTTCAGTCCACAGTTCCAGGGTGCGGAACATCTGATTAACAATATGATATCGTTTACTTTTTTTGAATTTAGTAGTGTCATGAACGACTTGTCCCCGTGTTGTCCACAAGGATTGGTTTGTGGATGAATGGTGGGACAAGACGGACAATTCCGTTGTCCCATGCCCCTACATCATCATTCCCTTGAGAATCCTTTCTCTTATAGAAAGAGCAGGAAGGTGGAGGCGTGGAATGGCGGGCGTGCTGGCGGAGGCCTATCCCTGGATCAAGGCGGGACATGTCATGGCAGTGATTGCCTGGATGGCCGGCCTTTTCTATCTGCCGCGGCTCTTTGTCTATCATGCGGAGCGCGTGGAGCGCGGAACGCCGACCGATGCGTTGTTCCAGACGATGGAGTTGAAGCTTTACCGCTTCATCATGGGGCCTTCGATGATTGTCGCGTGGGTTTTCGGGCTGGCGCTTGTCCTGACGCCGGGCATCGTCGGGTGGGCGTTTATCTGGCCTTGGAGCAAGGCCCTGGCGGTCTTGGCGATGACGTGGTTTCACCATTGGCTCGGCGCACGCAGAAAGGATTTCGCCGCAGGGCGAAACGAGCTGACCGGGCGGCGCTATCGACTGATGAACGAGGTTCCGACGGTGCTGATGGTGATCATTGTGGCGTCCGTCATCGTCAAGTTCTGAAAGATTGACTTCCGCTCTTCCGCGCGCCTAAGAGGGCAAAGCGGGGCCGTCCGGCCCATGCGCTTCCCTTTCATGCAAGTTCGGATCCCGGCCCCCTGGGACAGAGCAGAGCGCGCGAGCCCTATTGATGACCAAAGACCGCCTTAACCTGTCCGATCTGAAGGCCAAGACCCCGGCCGATCTTCTCGCCATGGCCGAGGAGTGGGAGATCGAGAACGCCCCTTCGATGCGCAAGGGCGAGATGATGTTCTCGATCCTGAAGGAACATGCCGAGGAAGGCTGGGAGATTGGTGGCGATGGTGTCCTGGAAGTCCTCCAGGACGGGTTCGGCTTCTTGCGGTCGAAGGAAGCGAACTATCTGCCCGGTCCCGACGACATCTATGTTTCGCCGGAGATCCTGCGACAGTTCTCGCTTCGGACGGGGGACACGATCGAAGGTGTGATTCAGGCGCCGCGCGAGACCGAGCGCTATTTCTGCATGACGAAGGTCACGCTGATCAATTTCGACGATCCCGAGAAGGCACGGCACAAGGTGCATTTCGACAACCTTACGCCGCTTTATCCGGATGAGCGGCTGAAGATGGAGATCGACGATCCGACGATCAAGGACCGATCTGCCCGCATCATCGATCTGGTGGCGCCGATCGGCAAGGGCCAGCGGGCGCTTGATCGTGGCGCCGCCGCGGACCGGCAAGACAGTTCTGTTGCAGAACATCGCCCATTCCGTGGCGATCAATCATCCCGAGTGCTATCTGATCGTGCTGCTGATCGACGAGCGCCCGGAGGAAGTGACGGACATGCAGCGCTCGGTGAAGGGCGAAGTCGTTTCATCGACCTTCGACGAGCCGGCGACGCGGCATGTCGCTGTGGCGGAAATGGTGATTGAAAAGGCCAAGCGGCTGGTGGAGCACAAGCGCGACGTGGTCATCCTGCTGGACTCGATCACGCGCCTCGGCCGGGCCTACAACACCGTCGTGCCGTCTTCGGGCAAGGTGTTGACCGGCGGTGTGGACGCCAATGCACTTGCAACGGCCGAAGCGATTCTTCGGCGCGGCGCGGAATATCGAGGAAGGCGGATCCCTTACGATCATCGCGACGGCCCTGATTGATACCGGAAGCCGGATGGACGAGGTGATCTTCGAGGAATTCAAGGGAACGGGCAACTCGGAGATCGTGCTGGACCGCAAGGTTGCCGACAAGCGGGTGTTCCCCGCGATGGATATTCTGAAATCGGGGACACGGAAGGAAGACCTTCTTGTCGACAAGGCCGATCTTCAGAAAACCTATGTCCTGCGGCGCATCCTGAACCCAATGGGCACGACAGATGCGATCGAGTTCTTGATTTCGAAGCTGAAGCAAACCAAGTCGAACGGGGAATTCTTCGAATCCATGAATACCTGACGGGTGCTTCCGCCACCGGATCGACGATCAATGGACACGATATTCGCCCTCGCCACGGCCCGTGGGAAGGCCGGCGTCGCTATCGTGCGGCTGTCGGGACCGCAGTCTCATGCGGTTGTGCACGCATTGGCGGGCGATCTGCCCCAGTCGCGACGGGCCTCGCTGCGCACCTTGCGGTATCAGGGCGAAGTTCTTGACCAGGCCATCGTCCTGACGTTCATTGCGGGTGAAAGCTTTACGGGTGAGGATTCCGCCGAATTCCATGTTCACGGCGGCCAGGCGGTTGCCGCTTCGCTACTGGGGTGTCTGCGGTCATTCGGCGGGCTTCGCCTGGCCTTGCCCGGCGAGTTTACGCGGCGGGCGCTGGAGAACGGCCGGCTCGATCTTTCGCAGGTCGAGGGCTTGGCGGATCTTGTCGACGCAGAGACAGAGGCACAGCGCAGGCAGGCCATGCGCGTGCTGGCAGGCTCCATCGGAAAAAAGGCGGAGCGGTGGCGGCGGGAGTTAATCCGGGCGGGAGCGCTTCTCGAAGCGACGATCGACTTCGCCGACGAAGACATACCACAGGACGTGCTGCCCGAGGTGCTTGCCCTGGCGCGTGGGTTGTTGGAAAACCTGAAGCTGGAAGCGGGTGGCGTGCGCTATGCCGAACGGTTGAGGGACGGATACGAGGTGGCGATCGTTGGTCGGCCAAACTCTGGAAAATCAACTCTTCTCAATATGTTATCTGGAAGGGAGGCTGCGATCACATCCGAGATCGCCGGCACGACACGGGATATCATCGAAGTCCGGATGGATCTTTCCGGTTTGCCGGTGACGTTTCTTGATACCGCTGGACTGCGTGAAACTGGCGATGGAATCGAGCGCATCGGGATCGATCGTGCCGTGGAGCGGTCCGAGTCGGCAGATCTTCGCGTCTTCCTGCTTGACGAACAGGGAATGCCTGGCCTGATCGAGCCGCAGTCTGAGGATATCATCGTGATGGGAAAGGGTGATCTCAGGGAAGACGGTTGCGGCGTCTCGGGCAAGACGGGCGCTGGGGCGACGGAGCTTCTCGAGAGCATCGAGACTGTGTTGACTGGCCGGCTGTCGCAAAGCGGGACATTGACGCGGGAGCGCCACCGGATCGCCATCGAGAGAGCGATCGAAGAGCTGGATCGGGCATGTATCGAACTTTCCGGTGAAGGGCCTCGCGTGGAGATTGCTGCGGAATTGCTGCGGGCTGCGACGCGATCGCTTGACTCATTGGTGGGCCGGGTTGATGTCGAGGCTGTCTTGGGCGAAATTTTCTCCAACTTTTGCGTTGGGAAGTGAGGGTGTTTCACGTGGAACATTTTGACGTCATCGTCATTGGCGGCGGCCATGCGGGAAGTGAGGCTGCGCATGCAGCGGCCCGGATGGGGGCGAATACCGCGCTGATCACACTCAGCTGGTCTGGTATCGGCGTGATGTCTTGCAATCCGGCAATCGGTGGCCTTGGCAAGGGCCACCTCGTCAGGGAGATCGACGCCCTGGATGGCGTCATGGGGCGGGTAGCCGACAAGGCCGGGATCCAGTTTCGTTTGCTGAACCGGCGGAAGGGGCCCGCCGTCCAGGGGCCGCGCGCGCAGGCGGATCGCGGTCTCTACCGCGCAGCCATGCAGGAAGAAGTGCGAACGCGCCACGGGCTTACGGTCGTCGAAGGCGAAGCCGTGGACTTTGTCGTTGCAAATGGCGAGATCACTGGCGTCGTGCTCGCGGATGGGTCAGAGCTGACGGCCCGTGCGGTGGTGCTTACGGCCGGGACGTTTCTGCGCGGCATGATACACATCGGCGACCAGAGCCGGGCGGGTGGGCGGATCGGAGACAGGCCGGCAATTCGTCTGGCCGAGCGGCTCGACGATCTGGGGCTTGTCCGGGGCAGGCTGAAGACGGGCACGCCGCCACGGCTTTCCGGGGCGACTATTGACTGGAATAGGCTGGAGGCCCAGCAAGGCGATGAGCATCCGGTGATGTTTTCGTTTCTGGCGAAGGGCCCGGTTGTCCGTCAGATCGCTTGCGGCATTACGCACACCAACCCCGAAACCCATGAAATTGTCAGGCAGAACCTGTCCAGGTCTGCAATGTACGGCGGGCATATCGGTGGGGTTGGTCCTCGATACTGCCCCTCGCTGGAAGACAAGGTGACCAGATTCGCAGACAAGGCCAGCCATCAGGTTTTTCTCGAACCGGAGGGACTTGATGACGATACGGTTTATCCCAATGGCATTTCGACCTCGCTGCCAGTTGATGTGCAGGAGGAGTATGTCCGGACCATCAGAGGCCTTGAGGGTGTCAGGATTCTTCAGCCTGGTTATGCAATCGAGTACGACTTCTTTGATCCGAGGGGCCTTCGGCCATCGCTTGAGTTGAAAGCGCTGCCGGGGCTGTTCTTTGCCGGTCAGATCAACGGCACCACCGGCTATGAAGAGGCCGCAGCGCAAGGGCTCGTCGCAGGATTGAATGCAGCGCGCCGCGCTCACGGCGTTCCGCCTGTGGAATTCAGTCGATCCACCAGCTACATCGGTGTCATGGTTGATGATCTTGTTTCGCGTGGAGTCACCGAGCCGTATCGGATGTTTACGTCACGGGCCGAGTTCAGGCTTCTGTTGAGAGCGGATAATGCGGACCAGCGGCTTACGCCGTTGGGCATTGATATTGGCCTCGTGGAGCGGCCGAGGGCAGAGGCGTTTTCCAGAAAGAAAAGGTATCTTTCGGATGGAATGGATTTGCTGAAATCCGATACCGTCTCACCCCAGAGGCTTGAGGAGCTGGGCGTCCATGTCAGCAAGGACGGGTCGAAGCGCTCGCTGTTTGTGGCGCTGGGATTGCCGGGAGTGGATGTGGGTGCAATGAGGGGGATCAGCGGGGCGATCAACGATATACCACCAGAAATCATGGACCAATTGATCATTGAAGCAAGCTACGCGCCCTATATCGAAAGGCAGGCGGTCGATGTGCGGGCCCTACGGCGCGATGAGGCGGCGATAATTCCTTCTGATTTCAATTTTGGTGAGTTGTCTGGCCTATCGTCGGAACTGCGCCTCAAGCTCGAGCGCGCCCGGCCTGTCAATCTGGCGCAAGCTGCGGGAATTGAGGGCATGACGCCCGCAGCGCTCATGCTCATTCTTGCTCGGTTGCGGCAACACGGACATGGGAAAGTCGCATGATGCCGGATGTTGGCCATGGCGGTTCGAGCGAGATGCCAGCAGATCTGGACGAACTTGGTGCCATCACGCGAGATCGGTTCCGAATTTACGAGGAGCTTTTGGCGAAGTGGAATCCCAAGATCAACCTTGTCGCCGCCTCGACGATTCCTCATGTTCGCGCCAGGCATTTTTCGGACAGCGCGCAGCTCCTCCGGCTGGCGCCCAAGGATGTGAAGTCGTGGGTGGACCTTGGATCTGGCGCGGGCTTTCCTGGTCTGGTTGTGGCGATCATGGCCGCTGAACTTCGGCCCGAACTCGGAGTCACATTGATTGAGGCCGACCAAAGGAAGGCGACATTTCTTCGAACTGTTTCACGTGAAACAGGGCTCGCTCCGACGATCGTCGCGGAGCGGGCAGAATGTGTGGCGGGAGTCGATGCAGAAGTTGTTTCGGCCCGAGCCTTGGCTCCACTTCCTCGGCTGTGCGAGCTTGCGGTTCGACATCTGCGGTCTAAAGGGGTGTGCCTGTTCATGAAGGGGGCACAGGCCGCCGAAGAGTTGGAGCAGGCAAGACGGGCGTGGCAATTCTCCGTCGAGACGCATCAAAGCCAAACCGACGCTTCCGGGGTGATATTCAGGATTGAGGGCCTCCACCGTGCATGACGCCCTTGGATCGCAGCGACCGAGAATAATCGCCATCGCGAACCAGAAAGGTGGCGTCGGCAAGACGACCACCGCGATCAATCTTTCGGCCGGACTGGCCGAATTGGGCGCCAAGGTGTTGCTGGTGGATATCGACCCTCAGGGCAACGCATCGACCGGGCTGGGTATCGATCCCGACCAGCGCGAGTTGACCAGCTATGATCTGTTTGTCGACGAAGTTCCAATTGCGGATGTTCTTCAGGCTACCGGCCTCTCAGGCGTATGGATCAGCCCCGCAACCGCCGATCTGTCATCGACGGACATGGAGCTGGTGTCGAACGAGCGGCGCAGCTTTCTGCTCAGGGATTCCCTTCGCCAGCCCGCGCTGGACCCGTTCGGCTTTGACTTCATTCTCATCGACTGCCCGCCATCCCTCAATCTTCTGACCGTAAACGCCATGGTTGCGGCAGATTCTGTGCTTGTGCCGCTCCAAAGCGAGTTTTTCGCACTCGAGGGGCTCTCACAATTGATGCTCACAATCCGGGAGGTTCGTCAGTCTGCCAACCCTGATCTTCGGATCGAGGGTGTCCTCTTGACCATGTATGACGGGCGAAACAAGCTGGCCCAGCAGGTGGAGAAGGATGTGCGCGAAACGCTCGGCGATCTTGTCTTTGAAGCGGTGATTCCCCGAAATGTCCGGGTTTCCGAGGCACCATCCTATGCGTTGCCGGTTCTCGCCTACGATCCGTCCTCCAAGGGGAGTGAAGCCTATAGGGCTCTTGCGCTCAGCCTGATGCAGCGGCATGGCGTGACCAGAGAATCCAGCGAAAGAATGGCCTGATGGACAAGAAGCATGAGAAACGTGGCCTGGGACGCGGCCTGTCTGCATTGATGGCCGATGTCAGGGTTGACGGCGGAGATCTTGCGGGCACCGTGCGGCGCCCGGATACGCTCTTGCCTGTGGAGCGTGTTTTTCCCAATCCGGATCAGCCCAGGAGGGATTTCGCACCCGATGCTTTGGAGGATCTTGCAAGATCGATCCGCAGCAAGGGGATCATCCAGCCGTTGATTGTCCGACCGCGCCCTGAGGGGGGATTCGAGATCGTTGCGGGGGAACGCCGTTGGCGCGCTGCCCAACTGGCGCAGTTGCATGAAGTTCCGGTGCTTGTCCGGGAACTCAACGACGACGAAGTTCTCGAGATCGCGATCGTCGAGAATATTCAGCGCGCCGACCTGAATCCGATTGAAGAGGCGCAAGCCTACCGCCAATTGATGGACAGGTTTGGCCATACGCAAGAGAAGCTGTCGGAGTCCCTGGCGAAAAGCCGGAGTTATATTGCCAACCTGTTGAGATTATTGAATCTGCCCGATGAGGTTCAGGGCTATGTTCGGGATGGGCGGCTGAGTGCCGGGCACGCGCGGGCGTTGGTTGCGACCGACAATCCATCCGAATTGGCGCGGATGGTCATAGCAAAGGGTATGACGGTAAGGCAGGCCGAAGCGCTCGCCAAGGATGCGCAGAACCGCGTTGGCGGATCGGGCCGCACCCGTCCAAGGCGTCAGGAAAAGGACGCGGACACGCTGGCACTCGAAGCGGACTTGTCGTCCAATCTCGGAATGGCGGTCAAGATCGAACATGAACCGGGCGGAAATTCCGGCCTGATCTCAATCCGGTACAACTCTCTGGAGGATCTGGACCTCTTGTGCAGGGGTTTGTCGGTTTTGCCCCGGGACGGATCTCTGTGAGGCAGCCTCAGAGATTATGAGCGAGTCTCTTGATCACCGCATTCAGGACAAGGCGACCTTTCCGGCTTGCCGTGAGTCGGCCGGCCGAGTGGTTTACCAAATCGAGTTCGATCATTTCCGTAAGGGCACTGGGTTCTATTTCGGCGCCTGAAAGATGTTCGAACCGGCAGATCTCCATGCCCTCTGCAAGGCGCATGCTCATCATCAGGTATTCGATCGCCTGATCGCGCCCCGACAGACGATCGCAAACCGCTTCTCCCGACCCATCGTCCTCTACTCTGGAGAGCCACGCTTCAGGCATTTTCACGCATTCTGTCGCGCAGCGGTACCCTGCCTTCGTGATCCTCCCGTGCGCGCCTGGTCCTGACCCCGACATAGTCGCCGGCACGCCAGTAAATCAGATTGTGCCGAGATTTAGAACCTGAACGCGCATGATTGGACACCTCGTAGCCCTCAAGGCCCCGCTCTGCGCACAACTCTTGCGTCAGTTCGTACATGTCTACCGACCGGTCCTCGTCGGGAAGACCGCCGAGCCTGCCGCGCGCCAGACGATCACCAAAGGCTGTTCCCGGTTCGACAGTGAGTTGATAGAGGGAGAGATGGTCGATCGCCATCGACAGCGCTTCGAACAATTCGGCCTTCCACGCGGCAAGTGTCTGATCCTGCCGGGCGTAGATCAGGTCGAAGCTCACCCTGTCGAAGGTGTCTCGTGCGATATCGAAGGCTGCGCGCGCCTCGGCAACGCTGTGCAATCGGCCCAGCCGCCGCAGTGCTGTGTCATCCAGCGCCTGAATACCCATGGAAACTCGGTTGACCCCGGCATGACGGAAGGCGCGGAATTGTCCGGCTTCGACTGAGCCGGGGTTGGCCTCCAGCGTTACTTCCCAATCGTTAGCAACGACCCACCGAGCGCGAATCTTGTCCAGGATCGCGGCAACGATCTCGGGCGGCATCAGCGAGGGCGTCCCGCCGCCGAAGAAAACCGAGGCAACCTGCTGGCCGGACGTTTCGACCGCGGTGCGATCCAGTTCGGCCAGATAGGCCTTCGCCCACCGCGACTCATCGATCTTTTCCGCAACATGGCTGTTGAAGTCGCAATACGGACACTTGGATTGGCAAAAAGGCCAATGGATATAGATCCCGAACTCCGCAGAAATCTGATCCATCGACGCGGCCCTCAACCCTTGAACGCCGTGACTTCAATCTCGATCAGCATCTCCGGACGAATCAAGCCGGCGACAACCATGGTCGCAGCAGGCCTGATCGTTTCAAGGGCGCGGCACAGTTCGGGCGCAATCTCATCAACCATCGCGGCGTCAGTGATCGTGTATTGAACCCGCACCACGTCTTGAAGTGCGAAGCCCGCCTGATCCAATACATCTGAGATCGTCGCGAAACAGTTACGGGCCTGCCCCGCGGCATCCTGGGGCATTTCCATCGTCGTGTAGTCATACCCCGTGACGCCCGAAATGAAACACCATCCACCCTTCACAACCGCCCGGCTATAGGCCATGCGCGCCTCGAAAGGTGAGCCTGTGCTGATGTGTTTCATGTGAAACAGGCCTCCACGAGAAGCCGGAACGCCTTCGCGCGATGGCTGATCCGATTTTTCTCCCACCGATCCATCTCGCCAAAGGTTACATCGTATCCATCGGGCTTGAAGATCGGATCATAGCCATGCCCCAGGACGCCACGCATGGGCCAAACCACCTCGCCATCAATAACCCCTTGAAATATTTCATCTTTCCCGTCTGGCCACGCAAGAACGAGCGTCGAGCAAAACGGCGCCGCCGTGGAAATGGGGCGCCGATCGCTTCCAGTTCATTCCAGCGTGCGCTGCATCGCCAACCCGAAATCGCGCCCTGCGGCTGTCTCAGCCCAATCGGCGGTATAAACACCCGGTGCCCCGCCCAGCGCGTCCACCTCAAGCCCGCTGTCATCTGCCAGGGCCGGCAGGCCCGTCGCCCGAGCCGCGGCATGCGCCTTGATCCGCGCATTGCCGACGAAGGTCGTTTCGGTTTCCGGCGGTTCAGGCAACCCAAGGTCGGCCGCCGAGATGACGCTGATCGCATGGGGCTCCAGCAATCTCCGGATCTCTTCCAGCTTCCCGGCATTGTGAGTGGCCACAACCAGGCGGCCTCCGGTGAACTTCGCCATCTGGCTACTCCACCGCCGCCCGTTGCGCCGCGACCAGTCGCTCCATCCCCAGTTCGGCCAGATCCAGAAGCTGCAACATCTCGTCGCGTGAGAAAGCTCGCGCCCTCGGCCGACATCTGGACCTCGATCAGCCGACCTCGCCCCGGTCAGGACGAAGTTGCCGTCGGTGCCTGCCGCGCTGTCCTCAGCATAGTCGAGGTCCAGCACCGGCTGACCGGCATAGATGCCGCAAGACACGGCCGCGACATGATCGACGATCGGATCGCTAATGATCGCACCCGCCTTCATCAGCTTGTTCACCGCCAGCCGCAGCGCGACCCAGCCGCCGGTGATCGAGGCGCAGCGGGTGCCGCCATCCGCCTGGATCACGTCGCAATCGACGACGATCTGCCGCTCGCCCAAGGGCAACGCGGTCCACGCCGGCCCGCAGGGCGCGGCCGATCAGCCGTTGAATTTCCTGCGTCCGGCCCGATTGCTTGCCCGCAGCGGCCTCGCGCCGGTTGCGCGTGTTGGTGGCGCGCGGCAAGCATCCCGTATTCCGCCGTCACCCAGCCGAGTCCGGTGTTCTTCAGAAACGGCGGCGCCTTGTCCTCGATCGTCGCCGAGCACAGCACATGCGTGTCGCCCATCCGGATCAGGCAGGAGCCCTCGGCATGCTTCATCACGCCCGTCTCGATTGAAATCGGGCGCATATCGCTCTAGATTCCGGCCAGATGGACGCATGTCGCGCCTCCTTTTCGGGTCGCCGCCAGATACGCCCCGCCAGCACGGGGTTGCAACCCCGATTGACGCGAGGCGCTGTGTCTTCCTACTGTAGCTCGCCCCCGCGACTGGCCCAGAGATGACAGACGGAACCCGGATACTGACCGACATGAACGACCGATCGCGCGAAGTCTTTCGCCGCGTGGTCGAAGGCTATCTCGCCTCGGGCGAACCCGTCGGCTCTCGCACGCTGACCCGGTCCATGTCGGAAAAGATCAGCGCGGCGACCATCCGCAACGTCATGCAGGATCTCGAGTATCTCGGTCTGCTCGACAGCCCGCATGTCTCGGCCGGCCGGGTGCCCACGCAGCTCGGCCTGCGGATGTTCGTCGACGGCCTGCTCGAAATCGGCATGGTCGCCGACGAAGACCGCGTGAAGATCGACGCGACGCTTGGCGCGAACGAACGCGACGTTCCCGCGATGCTCGATCAGATCGGCGCCACCCTCTCGGGGATAACGCATGGGGCGAGCCTTGTTCTGACGCCAAAGCGCGAGGCGCCGATCCGCCACATCGAGTTCGTCAGCCTCGGGCCCGACCGCGCGCTGGTCGTGCTCGTCTTCGCTGATGGACAGTCGAGAACAGGGTGTTCACCCCGCCTCCCGGCCAGACGCCCTCATCGATGCGAGAGGCGGCAAACTTCCTCAACGCGCTGGCCGAAGGCAAGACACTGTCGGATCTGCGCCAGTCCATGACCCATGAGATCGAGACGCGGCGGCGCGAAATCGATTCGCTGGCCCGCGATCTCGTCGAAAGCGGCCTTGCCCTCTGGGAGAACGCGGGCGAGCCGCACGAGCGCCTCATCGTGCGCGGCCGATCCAACCTGCTCGACGCTACCGTCGAGGCGAACGACATCGACCGGATCCGCACGCTGTTCGATGACCTGGAGCGCAAGCGCGACATCGCCGAATTCCTCGATCTGGCCGAGCAGGGCGAGGGCGTGCGCATTTTTATCGGATCCGAGAACAAGCTTTTCTCACTTTCGGGTTCCTCTCTGGTGGTCTCTCCCTATATGAACGCTGACCGCAAGATCATCGGCGCGGTCGGCGTCATCGGGCCGACGCGGCTGAACTACGGGCGCATCGTGCCGATCGTGGATTATACGGCACAGCTGGTCGGAAGGCTGATTTCCGAACGCGGCAAGGGGTAAGGACATGACGAAGGAAAGCAATATGGCGCATGACGAGTTTGTCGCCGATCCGATGTCGGATCAGGACGCGGCTCCGGCCGATGGTTCGCTCGAGGCCGAACTGGACGCGATGCGCGCCGAACGGGACGAGTTGAAGGACCGCTTCATGCGGGTGTTGGCCGATGCCGAAAACGCGCGCAAGCGCGGTGAACGGGATCGGCGCGAGGCCGAGCAATACGGCGGCTCGCGATTGGCGCGCGACATGCTGCCGGTCTACGACAACCTTCACCGTGCGCTCGATGCGGCCTCGCCAGAGCTGCGCGCGCAGGCCGCCGCCCTGATCGAGGGTGTGGAGCTGACCTTGCGCGAATTGTCGAGCGTCCTCACCAAGCACGGCGTCAAGACCATCAGCCCGAAGGTCGGCGACACGTTCGATCCGCAATTGCATCAGGCCATGTTCGAGGCCCCTTTTCCCGGCACCAAGGCCGGGCAGATCATCCAGGTGATGACCGAAGGGTTCCTGCTGCATGACCGCCTCCTGCGGCCCGCGCAGGTCGGCGTGTCGTCCAACACCCAAGGCTGATGGGGGGGCCGCCCGTCGCCGGCAGAGGCGCGGGTCTGCGGCGGCCCTGCCTGATCGGGCGCGACAGCGGGCGGGGATCAGCCCTTCGCGCCCTGTCCGCGCGCGTAGATGTCCTCGTAGCGGATGATGTCATCCTCACCAAGGTAGACCCCGGTCTGAACTTCGATCAGGACCATCGGCACCTTGCCCGGATTCTCCATTCGATGGACCGCGCCCAGAGGGATGTAGACGGACTGGTTTTCCGACAGAAGGCGCTCGGCGCCGTCGACCGTCACCCTGGCCGTGCCGGCGACCACGATCCAGTGTTCGGACCGATGGACATGGCTTTGCAATGAAAGCGCAGCGCCGGGGTGCACCACGATTCGCTTGACCTGAAACCGATCGGCAAGGACCAGTGTCTCGAACCAGCCCCAGGGCCGGTGGTCCCGCGGAAACGTCTCTGCCTGTCGGGCGCCGCGCGTCTTGAGGGCGGCAACAGCCAGCTTCACGTCCTGCGCCCGCGTCTTGTCTGCAACCAGCACGGCGTCCGGCATGGCGACTACCATCAGGTCGCGCAGCCCGATCCCGACCAGCTCAAGCGATCCGCTCTCCGACCGAAGCAGCGAATTGGCACAATCAATCGCCGTCACCGGGCCGTGGGTCGCCAGGCCCTTGTCGTCCGGTCCGGCCTCGCGCCAGACCGAGGCCCAATCGCCAAGGTCCGACCATGCACCCGAGAATGGAACAACCTGAAGGTTCGCGGCCCGTTCCATCACCGCGAAGTCGATGGAAATCTCTTCCGCCTCGCTCCAGGCCCCGGGATCCAGCCGCAGGAACCCCAGATCGGCCTCGGCCTTCTCCACCGCGCGCCGGACCGGCACCATCAGTTCCGGCGCATGCGTCTCGAACGCGCTCAACGCCGTGCGGACCGACATCAGGAAGATCCCCGCGTTCCAGAGATAGTGGCCTGCGGCAAGCATCTCTGCCGCGCGCGCCGCGTCCGGCTTCTCGACAAACCGCTTCAGCGCGATCGGACGGGTTTCACCAGCACCGGGATCGGCCGCCAGCTCGAGCCAGCCATAGCCGGTCTCCGCCCGGTCCGGCAGAATACCGAATGTCACGATCTGTCCCGTCAGCGCCACGGGCACGCCGGCGCGCACCGCCGAACGAAAAGCCTCGCCGTCCGGCACGACATGATCGGACGGCATGACAAGCATCAGCGCGTCTAGGTCCGACTGCGCCAGATGAAGCGCGGCCGCCAAGATCGCCGGCGCGGTGTTGCGGGCGGCCGGCTCGATCAGGATCGGCCCCGGATCAACCCCGGCTTCGGCCAGTTGTTCGGTGACGATGAACCGGAAATCCGAACTGGTGATGATTACCGGGGCTGCGACATCCGGCCCCGTCATCCGCCTCGCCGCCGACTGGAACAGCGTCTCGTCGCCGGTCAGATCGGTGAATTGCTTGGGAAAACTCTTGCGCGACAGCGGCCAGAGCCGGGTTCCCGAGCCGCCGCACAAAAGTATCGGATGAATCAAGGCCATGTCTTTATCCACGCTTTCCCTAAAATCCCCTGCCGCCATTGTGACGGGCCGGGGCCGGGGAAACAAGGTCGCGCCAGCGTCGCCGGTCGGTGCCCGCCGCCTTGACCGGGGCGACAATCCATGTTCCCACCGCCCCATCCGTCGCAAGCCCATCCGTCGCAAGCCCACCCGTGGCAAGCCCACCGCTGCAAGAAGGAACCCGCCCATGACCCTGACCTGCTTCAAGGCCTATGATATCCGCGGCCGGCTGGGCGTCGATCTTGACGCGCCCATTGCCCGACGCATCGGCAACGCCTTTGTCCAGGCGCTCGGGGCCCGGCGTGTCGTGATCGGCCGCGATTGCCGCTCCTCGTCCGAAACGCTGATGGCGGCGGCGGTCGATGGGCTGGTCGAGGCCGGCGCGGAGGTGATCGACCTTGGCCTTTGCGGCACCGAGGAAATGTACTTCGCCACCACGCATTTCGACGCCGATGGCGGCATCGAGGTGACCGCCTCGCACAATCCGATGGATTACAACGGCATGAAGCTGGTGCGCGCCGGGTCCGCCCCGCTTGATACTGCCACCGGCCTCGCCGCGATCAAGTCGCTCGCCGAGGCCGGTGAAACGCCAGAGCGCCCGGGCGGCAGTGTCCGGCCCGCGACGGGCGCCCGAGAGGCCTATGTCGAGCGTGTGCTGTCCTTCGTCGATCCCGCGCTCCTCGCCGGATGCCACCATTCTCGTGAATGCCGGAAACGGTGCGGCCGGCCCGACGTTCGACGCAATAGCCGGGGCGCTGTCAGCCCGCGGGGCAAGGTTGTCCTTCGTGCGGATGCACCATGAGCCGGACGGCCGATTTCCCAACGGTATCCCCAACCCGTTGCTTGTCGAAAATCAACCTGTCACCGGGGAAGCCGTGGTTGCCGAAGGCGCGCAGATGGGCGTGGCCTGGGATGGCGACTTCGATCGCTGTTTTCTTTTCGATCACACCGGGCAATTCATCCCCGGCGAATATATCGTGGGGCTGCTGGCCGCCGTGTTCCTCGCAAAAGAGCCCGGCGCGACGATCGTCCACGATCCCCGTGTGGTCTGGAACACGCAAGACATCGTGGCGCAGGCCGGGGGGCCGGGCCGTTCAGGCGCGCACAGGCCACGCCTTTCTCAAGCAGGCCTTGCGCGATACCGGGGCCGTGTATGGCGGCGAGATGTCGGCGCACCATTATTTCCGCGATTTCATGGCCTGCGATTCCGGCATGATCCCCTGGTTGCTGGTGGCGGAGTTGATGGGCAGGACCGGCCGGTCGCTGTCCGATCTGGTGTCGGACCGGATGGCGGCCTTTCCCTCATCGGGCGAGATCAACTTCGTTTGCGCCGATCCGGCGGCTGCCATCGCGCGCGTCGAGGCCGCGTTGTCCGGCCGGAACCCGGTGCGAGATGAGACAGACGGCCTCAGCCTCGCGTTCCCGGACTGGCGCCTGAACCTGCGGCGCTCCAACACTGAACCGCTGCTGCGCCTCAACGTCGAGGCCCGCGGCTCCGGCGTCGACCTCGCCGGCAAGGTCGACCATCTCCGCGGCCTGATCGAAGCCGGGTGATCTAGCCGCCAAGATAGGCGCTGAGCGCCGCCGGCGGATCGGCGAACAACTCTGCCGTGGGGCGGGGCATGGATGCCTCGCCGTCGGCGACGAGGACAACCTTTCCGGCGAATCGCCGCGCATCGCCCGGGTCATGCGTCACCATCAGGACCGTCGCGCCGGTATCCTGCGCGATTTCCTCGACCAGCCCCAGCATCTCGGCCTTCAGGGCCGGGCCCAGCGCGGCAAACGGCTCGTCCAGCAACAAGCACCGGCCGCGCCCGCAACAACGCCCGCGCCAGCGCCGCGCGGCCCTGTTGCCCGCCGGACAACGCGCCGGGCCGCCGTGCGCCCAGACCCGCCAGCCCGACCGCTCGAGTGCCGCCGCGATCCGCCGGCCGTCCTCCGCAGTCAGCCGCAGGTCGGGCGACAGGCCAAGCCCGAGGTTCTGCGCAGGGTCAGATGCGGAAACAGGTTCTGGTCCTGAAACAGCACGCTCACCGGACGCGCGCCGGGGGCAAGCGGCCCGAGATCCTGCCCATCCCACCGGATCAGACCCTGTGCAAGCGGGAACGAACCCCGCAATCGCCATGAGCAGTGTCGATTTCCCGGCCCCCGACGGCCCGATCACCGCGACCCGCTCGCCCGCCGCCACGGCCCAGTCCGCCGCCAGCCGAAATGATCCCTGCGCCACCACCACGTTCTCAAGCCGCAGCATGCCGTCCCCCGCGGTCGAACAGCCAGAACAGGCCGAAGCTGAGCAAGACCAGCAAGAGCGCCGCCCCGGCCGCCTGCTCCATGCGATAGGCGCTCATCAGCCGTTGCACCACAAGGGGCAGGGTGGCCTCGTTCTCGCCGGCGAACAAGCGCGATCACCCCCAGATCGCCCATCGAGAGGGCTGCGACCACCCCGGCGCTGAACCCCAGCGCCGGGCGCAGCCGCGGCAGGATCAGCCAGCGCAACCGTGCCCATCCGGCCAGGCCAAGCGCGTCGGCAAGCCGCCCGTGGTCGGCCTCGATCTCGCGCAGCGCCGGCAACAGCAGCCGCAGCGCATAGGGCAAGGCCATCGCCGCATTGACCAGCGCCGTCACCGGCAAGGCGACACGTTCCGGCGCGACCAGCGGATGCACGATCAGGAACAGCCCGGTCCCCAGAACGAGCGATGATGCCGCCAGCGGCAGCATACCCGCCGCCTCCATCCAGGCCGCGCCCCGCTGCACCGCAAGCGCCAGAACCATCGCCGCCGCCATGCAGAGCGCGGTTGAAACCAGGGCGACGCTGACCGATCGCATCGCCGCGGCCCATATGCCGTGCGGCAAGGCCAACAGCCCCGCGCAGCCACGCACCGCCACAAGGGCCACCGGCAGCAGCAGGAACAGGGCCGCAAGCCCGATCACAGCCGTATCGAGCAATCGCAGAGCCGTTTTTCGGGCATCCCACCGCTCGACGGGCCGATCGAGCCCGCCGCCAAATCCGGTGGTCGCCGCAAGCCGGCCCGCGAGCCAGCACCGCCGCACCACAGAGCGCGAACTGCAGCGCGGCCAGCAGCGCGGCGCGGCCAAGATCGAACTCGAACCGGATCGCCTGAAAGATCGCAAGCTCGACCGTCGTCGCCCTTGGGCCGCCGCCCAGCGTCAGGGCAACCGCAAAGCTCGTCAGGCAGATCAGAAAGACCGCAACCATCGCCCCCGGCGCACACCGACGCAGCATCGGCGCATTCAAGATGGCGAAACACCGCGACCGGCGCCAAAGCCAAGCGATCGCCGCCAGCCGAAACCGCTCGGCCGGGATGCCCTGCCAGCCCTGACAGGATCATCCGGACCGCCAGCGGCAGATTGAAGAACACATGCGCCAGCACGACGCCATGCATCCCGTAGATCGACACCGGCGGCGCTCCGACGACCGCAAGTCCCTGATTGAGGATGCCCGATCGTCCGAAGACCGCCAGCAACCCCATGCACCGCCACGATCACCGGCAGCAGAAAAGGCGCCCCCATCAGCGAGATGAGCACGGACCGCCCCGCGAAACCGCCGCCGTGCCAGCGCGCGGGCCACCACGATGGCCAGTCCCACCGACAGCGCCGACGACAGCGCCGCCTGCGACACGGTAAACCGCAGCGCGGCCCAGTCCGCCGGCCCGAGGCCCGCGCCGCCGCCGCGCAACAGAACGGCCGCCAGCGTTCCCAGCGTCAGAAGGCAGAGCGCCGCCGCAACGGCGCCCCCCGCCAGGGTCAGCGCGACAGCGCGGCGCGCCATTCGTCCAGTGCCTCCGCACGGATCGTCTCGGCCTCGGATGGCGACATCAGCAGCGACTTTTCCGGCACGATCAACTGTTTCGAAACCTTCGGGCAGGCCCGCTGCGGGGGTCACCGCCGGATACATCCAGTTCGTCGTCGGGATCACCGACTGAACCGCCTCCGACCCGAGAAAGGCCAGGAACCGGTCCGCCAGTTCGGGCTGGCGGCTCGACGCCAGCTTTCCCGCCACCTCGATCTGCAGGTAATGCCCCTCGGTCGAAGGCCGCGGCGGCCTTGTTCGCATCGCCCTCCGCGATCAGGTGGTAGGCCGGCGACGTGGTATAGCTCAGCACCATGTCCGCCTCTCCTTCAAGAAACAGGCCATAGGCCTCGGTCCAGCCTGGCGTCACGGTCACGATGTTGTCCGACAACGCCGCGCCAGATCTCCGGCGCCTGGTCGCCATAGGCCGCCTTCACCCACATCAGAAGGCCCAGTCCGGGGGTCGATGACCGCGGATCCTGAATCACGATCGTCACGTCCGAAGCCGCCAGTTCCTCGAATGACGCGGGCGGCTCGGCGCAGCTTGGTCTGGTCGTAGACAAAGGCGAACCATCCCCAGTCGAACGGCACGAAAAGCGGGTCTGCATAGGCCACAGGCAGATCGTTCCGGGCGGACAGGCCGTGCGGGGCGAAGAGGCCCGTGGCCGCCGCCGCCGCCGTCAGCCTGGTGTCGAGCCCGACGACGACATCCGCCTCCGACCGCGCCCCTTCCAGCCGGACCCGCGCCAGCAGCGCCGCGCCGTCGCCCGCCGTCACGAACCGCAGGTCGCATCCGCAGTCGGCCTCGAACGCCGTCTCGACCGCCGGGCCGGGGCCCCATTCGGTGGCAAAGCTGTCATAGGTCAGCACAGTCAGCACGGGTGTCTCGGCCGCCGCCATCGTGGCGGCCACAGAAAACCCCGCAGCAATGATCGAAGATCGCATGTCTTCCTCCAGTTGCGACGGGAAAGGTCGGGCAGGAGGACGTCCTTGCACCTTCCCTCCGCCGGTATGATCCGGTTCAGGTTCAACGGGTCCGCTTTCGCATCTCAGCCTGTCACCAGGCACCCCGAGGTGGGTTTGAACATAGGCGCTCGGCCGCGGCCTGCAAGCCGAAATCGCTTGAGCGGCCCCCAACCCCCCGCTAGACCCACCGGGCAAAGGAGCATTTCATGAGCTTCAATACCTTCGGCCACCTGTTCCGCGTGACCACCTGGGGCGAAAGCCACGGCCCCGCCATCGGCTGCGACCGTCGACGGCTGCCCGCCGGGCGTGGCGCTCGCCGAGGCGGATCTTCAGCCATGGCTCGACGCGCGCAAGCCGGGACAGAACAAGTTCACCACCCAGCGGCGCGAGGATGACATCGTCCGCATCCTGTCGGGCGTGTTCGAAGGGCGGACGACCGGCACCCCGATCCAGCTGATGATCGAGAACACCGATCAAAGGTCCAGGGATTACGGCGATATCGCGCAAAGCTTCCGCCCCGGTCATGCCGACATCACCTATCATCAGAAGTATGGCCTGCGCGACCATCGAGGCGGTGGGCGGTCCTCCGCGCGCGAGACGGCCAGCCGTGTCGCCGCCGGCGGTGTCGCGCGTGCGGTCCTCTCAGACGCTCGCTGCCGGGGCTTTCGATCACCGGCTACATGGTCCAGATGGGCCCGAAAGCCATCGACCGGGCGCGATTCGACCCGGCGGAGATTTCCCGAAACCCGTTCTGGTGCCCCGATGCCCGCGCCGCCGAAGACTGGGCGGGCTATCTGGATGATCTGCGCCGGTCGCACAATTCCGTCGGTGCGATCATCGAGGTCGTGGCCGAGGGCGTGCCGCCGGGTCTTGGTGCGCCGCTTTATGCCAAGCTCGATTCCGATCTGGCCGCCGCGATGATGTCGATCAACGCCGTGAAGGGGGTCGAGATCGGCGCCGGCATGGCCGCGGCCAGCCTGACCGGCACCGAAAACGCCGATGAGATCCGCCTCGGGCCGCAGGGGCCAGAGTATCTGTCGAACCATGCCGGAGGGATTCTGGGCGGCATTTCGACAGGCCAGCCTCTGATCGCGCGCTTTGCGGTGAAACCGACCTCGTCCATCCTGACGCCTCGGCAGACCATCACGGCCGCAGGCGAAGAGGTCGATCTGGTGACGAAGGGGCGGCACGATCCCTGTGTCGGCATCCGCGCCGTGCCGGTGGGCGAGGCGATGATGGCCTGCGTCGTCCTCGATCACCTGCTGCTCGATCGCGGCCAGACCGGCGGCCGGCGCGGGACGATCGGCTAGCGCGCGACGGTCGGCGCCAGGTGCACGGCGGGCTGTTCGGGCGCGCCCTCGGCGCGGGCGGCGGCACCGAGAGGTGCGGCGAGGGTCACACGGCCAACCAGAAGTCGGAAATCACGGCAAGTCATCGCGGCCTCCTCTCAGGGCCCGGAAAGGCCGGAACCACCGGCAGGGATCGTGCCATACACACGCCCCCACACGAAAACCACACTTGCGTGATCGCCCCGTCATCGTCCGTTGAACCCGACCGGCCGCACCTGGCGCGACCATTGCACCGCGAGGATGCCAATCGCGATGATGGTGACGCCCAGCACATCCCAGATCTGCAATCGCTCGCCCAGCAGCACAGCCGCCGTGGCAACCCCGAAGAACGGGTTCAGGAAGTGAAAGGTCGCCGCCCGGACCGCGCCGATCCTGTCCACCAGCCGGAACCAGACCCAGGTTGCAATCAACCCGGGCACCAGCGTGGTGTAGGTGAATGCAAGCCCAAGGCGCATTGTCCATTGCACCGACCAGGTTTCCAGCATGACTGCGGCCACGCCCAGCACCGCCGATCCCACGAACATCTGCATCCCCACGATCATCAGCAGGTTGCCTCCCGATGTCGCCGACCGCACCGTCAGTGTCGCGATGGCAAGCGCAACCATGCCCATCAGGCAAAGCGCGATGCCGCCGGGATCGACACCTCCGGACAGCCGCGATCCCATGATGATCGCGGCGCCCGAAAACCCGGCGGCCAATCCGGCGAGGCCCAGGCGGTTGACCCGGTCGCGAAAGGCGATCCAGCCGAGCAAGGCCACCATCAGCGGCATCATCGAGGCGATGATCGAGGCGAGTCCCGCCTCGACCCTCGTCATCGCCACGAAGTTCAGCCCCAGGTACAACGCGTTCTGGCACACCCCGAAGATCACCACGCTGCGCCACTGCGCCCGCGTCAGGCGCGCGCTTTGCCCGAGGGCCGCGGCCAGCGCCACGCCGATCGTGCCGGAAATCGCGAACCGGATCGCGAGCGCGCTCAGCGGCGGGGCATCCATGACGATGATGCGTGCGCTCGTGAACGCCGAAGACCACATGAGCGAAAACGCAAGTCCCATCCAGATCGCGCGCAGGTCCATCGCTCAATCCGCCGTCGGCGGACAGAGGGGCAGCGATGCCTGCCCGACCGGCGTGCGCTGAGGCGGGTTTCGCCGTCCGGTCCCGCCCGCCCGCCGAACAACCGGATGTTCCGCCCCGTCGGGCGTGCGGCCAAAGCCGGCGGAACGCCGAGGCGAGGCGGAAAGAAAGACACTGTTCCGGCCGAAAGACCCATGTCTTGGCGTGATCGCGTCACCGATGGTTTGTCGCGGGGCCGCGGGCAGCGAGGGCAGGGCGCCCCGCCGGAATGTCCTCGTCACGCCCGCCGCCAGATCCATTTGCGCCGCCCATCCAACCCGTGTGGCGCGACCCTAGTCCGCGCGTCTTCGGGCGCAAGTCGAAACGCCGTGGGCACCAAGCATCTTTCCCCGCCGCGCCTAAGCAATTAAGAAGGCAGACGCACCGTGCCGGGCCCCGCTCCGCCCCGATCGGCACGAAACCCAACGCACCGGAACCAGCCCATGACCCGCGCCACCGACCGCACCGTGCTCTGCATGAAATGGGGCACACTCTACCCTGCGGACTATGTCAACGTGCTGTTCAACGCCTGCCGCAAGAACATCACCGGCCCGTTCCGCTTCCTGTGCCTCACCGATGACCCGAGCGGGTTTCACCCCGACATCGAGCATCGTCCGATCCCCGATCTCGACCTGACGCCGGGAATGAACAAGGCCGGCCAATGGGCGAAGCTCTGCATCTACCAGCCCGACCTTTACGGCTTCACCGGGCGCGCCCTGTTCACCGATCTCGACATGGTGATCTGCGGTTCGCTCGATCCGCTGTTCGACCATCCTGCGCCGTTCATCACCACCGACATGGGCGACGACTGGCGGCCGAACCCCAGTGGCCAAGCGAAGCCCGAACCCGGAACCTGCCTTTTCGCCTTCAATCTCGGCAAGGAACCACAGATCCTCGACCGTTTCCTTGCGGACAAGCAGGCCGCCGTGGATCTCAGCACGATCGAGCAGGTCTGGGTCGGCGCTCAGGCCTCGTCGATGGCGTTCTGGCCGCGGGGCTGGGTCGTCAGCTTCAAGCGGCATCTGCGCCAACCGATCGGCCTCGACCTGTTCCGCCAGCCCAAGGCGCCGCCGCCCGATGCCCGGGTCGTGGCGTTCCATGGCTCGCCCCGCCCGGCAGACCTGCTGCGCTCGGGGCATCGGCTGTGGGATCGCCCGCCGCATTTCGGGCACGGCCGGGTGCAATGGATGGCGGATTACTGGACAGAGAATGGCGGACGCCTGCCGGATTGACCGTTGCGGCGCGAAGATCGTCCGGCCTCGTCGAAAAAGGCTCTAGTTCCGCGGAAACAGCCGGCCAGTCCGCGCCAGATAGATGCCCTTGCCGAACAGGTTCCGCCACCGCAGGCCATACATCGGCAGGCGTCTGAACCAGGCGGGCTTTTTCACCGCGGAAAAACCCGCGCCCGTGATGGTGCTTTCATTGCCGTCATCGACATGGCTCGGAAACGGCTCCAGCCCGAAGTGGCGAAAGTCATGCACATGGATGCGATCAAGCTCATGGTCGATCGGCCGGGTGATCGGAAGCATCGCCGGCAACAGCCGTGCCGCGAGGTCACGGGTGATGAGATAGGCCCCCGTGCCGGTCGCCGGCCCCAGATAGGCGTTCAGGGACCAGGCCCCTATGCGACCCTGCCGGACCGGCTGCTTTGCCCGCACCCGGTTGAGCTTCAGGTAATCCCACTTGTCGCGCGCCTCCAGCGCCGCCTCCAGCGCCGCCATGAACTCCGGATGAAAAACCACGTCATCCTCCATCACCAGCGCTACCGCGCAGGGCCCGTCCAGAAAATCCCGCCAGACCGAAAGATGGGCGTGATAGACCCCGACCTCGCCCGGAAGCGCCTCGCGCCCCACGTTGCGCCTGAACGCCGGGGCATCGAGCGTCGGCGCAAGCCGGGTCCATTCGGCCCGCCCGTCGACACCGTCAAACAACCGGTACGCCAACCCCATCGCGTCCAGTTGCGATTGCATGCGTGCCCGCCGCTCGGCGGACCGGGGCAAGTTGATCACATAGGCCGCAAGGGGCGTCGTCTGCATTTTCGTCTCCCGCGCCGGTTCGCCCCGGTATAGGCCATTGCGCATCGCGTCAGAAGCCCCGCTTCCGTCCCTCGGCCAATGCCGCTATGGGAAGGCGCAGCCCGCGCAAGGAGCAGCCTCGATGCCCGCCCGCCAGATCGTCGTGACCCTTACCAGCATTCCGCCCCGCTTTGGCAACCTGCCACGCAAGTTTGCGTCCCTCGCGCGCCAGACCATCCGCCCCGATCGCGTGGAATTGCAGTTACCGCGCGAGTATCGCCGCTTTCCCGGGCTGCGGCCCGCCCTGCCGCCGTTGCCCGACTGGGTCCATGTCATGGAAACCGATACAGATCTCGGGCCGGCCACGAAGGTTCTTCCGGCGGTCCGTCGCTGGCGCGGCACGGCGACGGACCTGCTGATCTGCGACGACGACCGGCTTCAGGATGCGGGCTGGATTGGCCGCTTCGTCGAGGGCCGCAAGACCCGGCCCGACGACATCCTGTGCGAACGCGGGTGGAACATCGAAGATCGCTTCGGCCTGACGCGGGCGGAGCCGGACCTTCCCCGTGCCCGCCTGTCGCCGAGACAGGGCCGCACCCTGGCCTATCGCCTCAAGCGGATCGCGTCCCTGAACCTCGCCCACCCGGCGCGCCAGATCTATGCCTCTCCCGGCCATGTCGATGTGTTCGAGGGTTTTCTGGGCGCGCTGATGCCGGCGAACGCCTTGCCGGAGGCGGCGTTCGACATCCCCGACATCGTTTGGACGGTCGATGACGTCTGGCTGTCGGGGATGGCCTGGTCGAACGGTGTCAGGGTGTGGGCGCATGGCTTGCCGCGCCCGGTCTATTCCGATGGCCGCGTCGACAAGCTGGCATCGCTGCGCGATCATGTCGAAAAGGGCCTGGGGCGCGAAAACTCCGACCGCTACGCGGTCGATTTCCTGCGCAAGCACCACGGCGTCTGGCCCTGATCTGCGGCACGGGCAGCCTGCCCCCGCAGGCACCAGAGCCGTCGATGCCACGCAAAAGGGCCGCCCGGAGGGCGGCCCCCTTCCCGAAGCCGGGATATCCGTTCAGACGTTGACGCTGTCTTTCAAGGCCTTGGCGATGGTGAATTTCACCTGCTTGTCGGCGGCCTTGGTCAGCGTTTCGCCGGTGGCCGGGTTACGCACCTGGCGCTCGGGGCGCGCACGGCAGGCCACCTTGCCAAGACCCGGCAGCGTCACGGTGCCGCCAGCCGCCATCTCGCGCGAAACCAGCGCGGCAATCGCGTCGAGCGCGGCACCGGCGGTTTTCTTGTCGCTGCCCATCTCTTCTGCGAGTGCTGCCACAAGCTGCGTCTTGGTCATCGGTTTCGACATAGTTTTCCCCTGTCCTTGCCCCGCACATCGGGGACTGTCCCTACCCATTCGGGCGATGCCGCCCCTTCCAGCCTGTTTTGTTGAACAAATCAAGCGATTTCGTGAACGGGCCTGCGTATTTCCCAACGTAAGCCCGCGCGTTCACAGAAATGCGGTTTCCTCGAAACTGCGCAATTTGCGGCTGTGGATCTTCTCCAGCGGCATCGAGCGCAGAAGTTCCATTGCCCGCACGCCGATCTTCAGATGGCTCGCCACTTGGGTCTTGTAGAACTCGCTCGCCATTCCCGGCAGCTTCAATTCTCCATGCAGCGGCTTGTCCGAGACGCACAGCAGCGTCCCATAGGGCACCCTGAACCTGAATCCGTTGGCGGCGATCGTTGCACTTTCCATGTCCAGCGCAATCGCGCGGCTCTGGCTCAGCCGTGCCACCGGGCCCGACTGGTCGCGCAATTCCCAGTTGCGGTTGTCGATGGTCGCCACCGTTCCCGTGCGCATGATCCGTTTCAACTCATAGCCATCGAGCCGCGTCACCTCGGCCACGGCCTGTTGCAGCGCAATCTGGATCTCGGCCAGCGCCGGTATCGGCACCCAGACCGGCAGATCGTCGTCCAGGACGTGATCTTCGCGCACATAGGCGTGGGCCAGGACGAAATCACCCAGCGACTGCGAGTTCCGCAGCCCCGCGCAATGCCCGACCATCAGCCAGGCATGCGGGCGCAGCACGGCGATATGGTCGGTCGCAGTCTTGGCGTTGGACGGTCCGACCCCGATGTTCACCAGCGTGATACCCTGCCCGTCGGGCCGCTTGAGGTGATAGGCCGGCATCTGGGGCATCTTGGCCAGCAACCCGAGCGGTGCGTCCGATCCCTCGATCTCCTGGTTTCCGGGGGCCACGAAAGAGGTATAGCCCTGCGACCGGTCGGCGAGCGCGGCCCTGGCAAAGGCTTCGAACTCGTCGACGTAGAACTGATAGTTCGTGAACAGCACATGGTTCTGGAAATGCTCGGGGTCGGTGGCGGTGTAATGCGTCAGCCGGGCAAGCGAATAGTCGACACGCTGCGCCGAAAAAGGGGCAAGCGGGAACGACCCGTCCGCATTGGTCAGCCGCGTGCCGTTCACGATGTCATCGTTCGTGGTCGAAAGATCGGGCACGTCGAACACGTCGCGGATCGAAAACTCCAGCACGCCCTCCTGCGGCACAGACACCGCCGGATTGCCGGCCACCGCGAAATGCACCGGAATAGGTGTCTCCGACAGCCCGATCGACACCGGAACACCGTGGTTCTGCACGAGAAGCGCGATCATCTGTTCCAGATAATTGCGAAACAGGTCCGGGCGCGTGATCGTTGTCGAATAGGTGCCGGGGCCCGCCACATGGCCGAAACTGAGCCGGCTGTCGATCTTGGAAAAGCTGGTCGTCGCAAGCCTGATCTCGGGGTAGTAGGCCCGCACCCGCGCCGATGGCTTGCCCCTGGTCACCGAGGCACTGAAATGGGCTGCCAGAAACCCCGTCCCGATGGTGAAAAGCTGCTCAAGCCGCTGCACCGCCGCCACCGGATCGGTAAAGGCTTCGGCCGCCGGTGTGTCCGGTGTCATGATCGGCAGGCTGGTGTCATCGGTCATCTTCATCATCCTGAAAGGCTGCGGCATCTAAGGCGGAACAGGCGTGCCACCGCAAGAGCCGCCCGGTCTACCACCCCGGGCGTGTCATCGCCATGACAGTCCGGGTCACACCCGCCGCAACAGCGCGATCTGCGCCCGGTCATTGGCATGGGCCAGATCCCGCGCTGCGGCCCCTTCGCCATAGATCGCAACCTCGATCAGGCGAAGGTCCGCAACATGGTCCAGACGTTCCAGCGCCCGGTCGAAACCCTGTTCCGAAAACACCCGCGTGTTGATCGACAGCGCGATCAGCCCGCCCGGCGCTGCCGCAGCCACCAGATGCGGCAGCGCCGATGGTCCGACATGTCCGTGGGTGAAGGTGCCCGAACTCACGATCCCGCCATATCCGCCCGCAACCGGCAGGGGCTGGGTCACATCCGCCTCGACGAGCCGCCGGTAGATCGCCTTTGCCCGCGCCCTTTCCAGCATTTCGGGCGAAAGGTCGATGCCGTCGATCTCGTCTGCGAATCCTCCGGCCCGCAGCCGTTCCGCCAGCAGCCCCGTGCCGGCGCCCACGTCCAGAACCGGCCCCGTTCCGCCGGCCGCGAGAAACACAGCCGCGACATGGGCCGGCAGCCTGTATTCCATCTCTGCCGCAAAGCCCGAGTCATAGCTGTCCGACCATTCGCGATAAAGCCGCAGGCAGTCCTCTGGGCTGCGCAGGGCGTATGCGGCGTGCAGGTCGGGATCGCTCATCTGCGTATTCCGCGCGCCCGCCGCCCGAAAATCAAGAGCAATGCTTGCGGCCCCGCCGCGTCGCACCGATAGTCGCCGGCATGACTGCAACGTTGCTTTCCCTTGGCCACGGCTACTCCGCACAGGCGCTCGCCCGCCTGTTGCTGCCCCGGGGCTGGACGATCATCGGTACGACCCGAAGCCCCGCCAGGGCCGAGGCGCTTCGCGCATCCGGGGTGGAGCCGCTTCTGTGGCCGGCCGATATCGGCCCGGCGCTGGCGCGTGCCACACATCTGCTTTCCTCCATAGCCCCCGATGACGGCGGCGATCCGGCGCTGCGCGCGCATGGCGCGGCGATCGCGGCCGCCCCGCTCCGCTGGGTGGGCTATCTGTCGACGACCGGGGTCTATGGCGATCATCGCGGTGGCTGGGTGGATGAAACCACGCCGCTCGTCCCGTCGACCCGGCGCGGCCAGCAGCGCGTCGCGGCCGAGGCCGAATGGCGGGCGCTGGGCCAGCCCTTGCACATCTTCCGGCTGGCCGGGATATACGGCCCCGGACGCGGCCCGTTCGAGAAGGTCCGTGACGGCACCGCGCGCCGGATCATCAAGCCTGGCCAGGTCTTCAGCCGCATCCACGTTGACGATATCGCCCGGGTGCTGCTGGCATCCATCGACCGCCCCGATCCCGGCACCGTGTACAATGTCTGCGATGACGATCCCGCCCCGCCCGAGGATGTCATCGGCCACGCGGCCCGCCTGCTCGGCCTGCCGCTGCCGCCCGAGATTGCCCATGACGAGGCCGACATGACGCCGATGGCGCGCAGCTTCTACGCCGAAAGCAAGCGCGTCCGGAACGACCGCATCAGGCGCGATCTGGGCGTCGATCTGCTCTATCCCAGCTACCGCGAGGGTCTGGCGGCCCTGCTTGCCGATGAAGGCCGGCCCCGGCGTTGACCGGGGCGCGCGCGCCCCTGCTCAGGCCAGCACCACGAGGTCTACCGGTTTTCCGACCCCCGCGATGTGCGCACCCTTGCGCTCCTCGACGATCGCCTCGTCAAAACCCTGCTCCCGCGCCAGCGCCAGCGTGGTGCCATCCGTTGTCGCACGGGTCCGCTGCGCCTTGTTCGCCGCTTCCAGCTTGGCCGCCAGGTTCACCGGATTGCCGATCACCGTGAACTCCAGCCGGCCCATTGCACCGACCACGCCCGCCGTGACCGTCCCCGAGGCAACCCCGACGCCGAGGCGAAACGGCCCCGGCCAGCCAAGCGCGCGGATATCGTCGCCAACCCGTTCGCCCGCCTCGATCACCGCCCGCGCCGCGCGCAACGCATCCGCGGCAAAGGTCGTGCTCGGTTGCACGGCGCCGAACGTGGCGAGAATGCCATCTCCCAGAAACTTGTCGATCCGCCCGCCGTGCGTCTGGATCGCTGGCAGCGTCGCTTCCTGATAGCAGGCGAGGATCCGCATCACCGCCTCGGGCGGCAACGCCTCGGCGGTGGTGGTGAAGGATCGCACGTCCACGAAAAGGATCGCCGCCGTGCAGATCTCGCCCCGGCCGGCCGCCGGCAGGGCCTCCGATTGCAGGATCGTGCTGGCCACTTCAGGCGCGAAGAACCGCCGCAGGTCGGCTGTCGCCGCCTGACCGCGGATCGCGTCGAACAACACCTGCCTGCCCCGGAACAGCGCCACCGAAAGGATTGTCGTCACCCCCAGTATCGTCAGGGCCTTGTCGATCTCGGCCCCGATCAGGATCGAATTCGAGGTGAGGTAGACCACATAATTCCGGGTCACATGCATCTGGCCCATGTCGGCAAGCACCGCATAGGCGACCATCGCCAGCCACCCCACAGCCCCGATCAACCCGGCCAGAAGCACGAATCGCGGATCGAACCGCAGCGCCCTCAGGCTGATGAACAGGAACAGATACAGCAGCGTCGGCGCCTTGAGGTAGAACGAGGGGTGCTGCCCGTACTGGATGTGAAACGAAAAGATCAGCCCGCACAGAAGCATCACGTCGACCACGATCGACAGGATCAGATACCAGCGCGGCAGGGTCATCCGATAGGACAGCGCGACCCGCAGCACCGTGAACAGGAAGTAGGCAGCCAGCGTCAGCGGCACGAAGTTCTCGCCCGACCCGCCCTCCGCCCGGGGCGCGATCGAATAGAGAAGCGCAAAGAAGATCACGAGCCCCAGCTGCACCCATCCGATCAGCCGTTCCGCCGAGGCCTCGCGCCGGTCGATCTCGTCGCGGATCCGCACCGGCAACCCCGCTATCGACGGCCCGCCCTGCCAGACATATCCAAGGGCGGAGCGCATCCCGCCTTGCGAAGTCTCCATCGCGACACCCTTCCCGGTTGTTCGCGCAGCGCCGCTGCCGACCGCCATGACCCTGCCCCGTTCCGTAAAGTTGGCGCGACAACCGGATCCCGCGCCGGATCGGTCGCCGCACGGCATCTTCGCAGAGAAATCCGCCGATGCCCTTGTCTCCGCGTGCCTTCACGCCCATGTGAACGGGGCGGACCGGGCCCCTCTGGCGACAGGCGACTGTCGTGATGTCGGATCGCATCGAGAGCGCTCGGTGTCAGCCCGGAACTTGCGGTCGGCTTTGCGCGCTGGAAACATCGCCGGAGGCCACCCGTGGAAACGCTCTTGTTCTCGCTCTTTCTTGGAACCCCGGTCTGGCTGTGGGCCCTGTTCGTGGGGATCGTGATCGGCCTTCTGGCCTTCGATCTTGGTGTTCTCAACAAGGAAGACCATGAAATCGGTGTCGCCGAAAGCCTCAGGCTGTCGGCGCTCTACATCACCCTTGGCGTGGGCTTTGGCGGTTTCGTCTGGTATCAGTTCGGCACGCAATCCGCCGCCGAGTATCTGACGGCGTTCGTTGTCGAAAAGACCCTTGCACTCGACAATGTCTTCGTCATTGCCCTGATCTTCAGCTATTTCGCGATCCCTCGGCTTTATCAGCACCGCGTGCTTTTCTGGGGCATTCTTGGCGTCATTATCCTGCGCGGGATCATGATCGGCGTCGGTGCGACGCTTGTCGCCCAGTATGGTTGGATCCTCTACATCTTTGCGGCCTTCCTGATCTTCACCGGTCTGAAGATGCTTGTGACCGACGAGAAAGAGATGGATCTGAACCAGAACCCGGTCCTCAGGTTCATGCGCCGGCGCTTCCGGGTAACCGATGATCTGCGCGGCAATGCCTTCTTCGTGGCCGAAACGGACCCCAGGACCGGCAAGATCGCGCGCTTCATGACGCCGCTGTTTCTTGCCCTCGTGCTGATCGAGATCGCCGATCTGGTTTTCGCGGTCAACTCGGTTCCGGCCGTCTTTGCCATCACCACCGATCCCTACATCGTCTACACGTCCAACATCTTCGCCATTCTCGGCCTGCGGGCGCTCTATTTCGCGCTCGCGGCCGTGCTGCACCGGTTCCACTACCTGAAATACGCGCTGGCCATCCTTCTGGTCTTCATCGGATCCAAGATCTTCGTGGCCGATCTCATGGGGTGGCAGAAGTTCCCGGCATCCTGGTCGCTGGGCATCACCTTTGCGATCCTTGCGGCGGGCGTGGTCTATTCGCTCTGGCGGTCACGCGGCAGCGCGGCCGCCGCAGCGCAATAGCAAGGACAAGGGCCTTGCCCGAAATGATCGCCCGCGCCCGCGCCCGCGGCCAGCGGTGCCGCCTTCAGGCGTCCTGTCCGTCACAACCGCGTCAGGCCTCGGGCCGTCGCCCGCCATCCGTCTTGCGTCCGCCATTCCCGATGACCACGTCCTGCCAATGATGACGAAGACCACCCCTCCATCGTCTCGCGGCCCCGGGCCCGAGGAAACGGGCGGACGCCCCGCCGAGGATGGTCTTGCCGCGGGCCGGGTGCCGTCCGACGATCCGCCGGTCTACCGCAAGCGCCTGTCCCGGGTGCTGGACGAGATCGCGGCCGATGACGACCGCGACCGTGTTTCGATCGCCGACCTGATGTCGCTGCTTGGCGCGCGCGCGACCGGGGCCCTGCTTTTTCTCTTCGCCTTGCCGACCGCGCTTCCCTCGCCGCCCGGCACGTCATCGGTCCTCGGACTGCCGCTCGTCTATCTGTCGGCCCAGATGGCGCTGGGCCGCACGCCCTGGCTTCCCCGCTTCATCGCCGCAAGGTCGATGTCCCGCGCGGATTTCGCTGCCACAATTGCCCGCGCCTCGCCCTTGATCGCGAGGGCCGAAAGATTGCTCCGGCCGCGCCTTTCGGTTCTGGTGCGTGGCGGTGCCGAGCGGGCGATCGGCGCCTTCTGCCTGATGCTCGCCATCGTGTTGCTGCTGCCTGTTCCCTTGGGAAACATGCTGCCAGCCTTTTCCATCTGCTTGATTGCGCTTGGAATTCTGGAACGGGACGGGGTTTGGGTGCTGGGCGGGGTCGCCATCGGCTGTGCCAGCATCGCACTCGTCGCCGGTGTGATCTATGCCCTGGCAAAGGCGGCTCTCTATCTGGTGGTGAACGCGCTCTGATCGGCACCGCGGCGTGGGCCGCAACAATTTTGCGCAGTGAACTCACTTCCGCCGGATCTTTGCCCGATTGGCACCGCAGCATCTGGACATAGGGGGGGCAGAGACCGCTTTTCCCGGACCACGGGCCGGGCCGGGCAGGGAGGGAGGATGCAAATGGCCGTCGCGTGCCTGTTCCTTGCCATCGTCACGGGATCGTCCGTGGCCATCATCGGTGCAATGCTGGGCCACGTCGGCTGGATCAGTCTCGGCCTCTACATGGCGGGCGGTCTTGGCGGCACAATTCTTCCGATCCTTGCCTGCGCCTTTTCCGGCAACGTCACCGAGACGCCATGCACCGGTCCCGCGCCCGGCGATGTTCTCGATCAATCCCGCGTCGATGTCACCATCGCCTGAGGCGGGGTGCATGCGACGAACATGCCGCAAACGGCCGCGCGAGATCCCTTCAGGTCCGGTCCGTCGAACCTGTCGCGCCGCTCAGGCCCGCCGCCCGACCACCGCCACCCCCAGCGCCGCCAGCACCTTGGCCTCGATCTGCGCCGCACTCAGGCCGGCGACACGATACATCGCCTCGGGGCTTGCCTGATCTATGAAATCATCCGGCAGCACCATCGCGCGGAACTTCAGCCCCCGGTCGAACACGCCGTGATCGGCATAAAGTTGCGCGACATGGCTGCCGAAACCGCCCAGCGCGCCCTCTTCCACGGTCACGACCGCTTCATGCTCGCGCGCCACGCGCAGGATCAACGCCTGGTCCAGAGGCTTGGCGAACCGGGCGTCGACGACCGTCGTCGAAACCCCCCGCGCCGCCAGACCCTCGGCCGCGGCCATCGCTTCGGCCAACCGCGTGCCAAGGCTCACGATCGCGGCGCGGCTTCCCTCGCGCATCACGCGCCCCCGCCCGATTTCGAGCGGGATGCCCTCGGCCGGCATCTCGACGCCGACGCCGTCACCGCGCGGAAAGCGAAAGCTGATCGGCCCGGTATCCCAGGCCGCCGCCGTCGCGACCATATGGGCCAACTCGGCCTCATCGGCCGCCGCCATCACGACGAACCCGGGCAGGTTCGCAAGGAATGCCACGTCGAACGCGCCCGCGTGGGTTGCCCCGTCCGCGCCCACCAGGCCCGCCCGGTCGATCGCGAACCGAACCGGCAGCCGCTGGATCGCCACGTCATGCACGACCTGATCGTATCCCCGCTGAAGAAACGTCGAGTAAAGCGCGCAGAACGGCTTCAATCCGCCCGCTGCCATGCCCGCGGAAAACGTCACCGCGTGCTGCTCTGCGATCCCCACGTCGAAACACCGTTTCGGGAAGCGTTCCGCGAACAGGTTCAACCCCGTTCCATCCGGCATCGCCGCCGTCACCGCAACGATCCTGTCGTCGCGCTCCGCCGCGCGAACCAGGCTCTGGGCAAAGATCTTGGTATAGCTCGGCGCATTCGAGGGCGCCTTGGCCTGCACGCCGGTCATCACGTCGAATTTTCCCGTCGCGTGGCCGCGGTCGCGTGCCGTCTCGGCCGGGGCATAGCCCTTGCCCTTCCGGGTCAGCACATGGATCAGCACCGGCCCGGTCGCCCGCGTCTTGACCGTGCGCAGCAGCGGCAGCAACTGGTCGAGGTCGTGGCCGTCGATCGGGCCGATATAGCTGAAACCCAGCTCCTCGAACAGCGTGCCGCCCACCGTCATGCCCTTGAGCAGCTCTTTCGCCCGTCGCGCCCCTTCCTGAAACGGCTCGGGCAGCAGGCTGACCGCGCCTTTCGCGGCCGCCTTCAACTCCTGGAACGGCTCGCCGGCGTAAAGCCTGGAAAGATAGCTCGACAAGGCCCCGACCGGCGGCGCGATCGACATCTCGTTGTCGTTCAGCACCACGATCAGCCGTTTCCTGAGGTGGCCTGCGTTGTTCAACGCCTCAAAGGCCATGCCGGCACTCATCGCGCCGTCGCCGATCACCGCAATGGCATCGCCGCCCCCCGCCCCCAGTTCGCGCGCCATGACAAAACCGAGCGCCGCGCTGATCGAGGTCGAGGAATGGGCGGCCCCGAACGGATCATAGGGGCTTTCCGCGCGCTTGGTGAACCCGCTCAGCCCGCCTTCCATGCGCAGGGTCCGGATCTTGTCGCGCCGCCCGGTCAGGATCTTGTGCGGATAGCACTGATGGCCGACATCCCAGATGATCTTGTCGCGCGGCGCATCGAACACCGCATGCAGCGCCACCGTCAGTTCCACAACGCCAAGCCCCGCCCCAAGATGCCCGCCGGTCACCGACACCGCACTGATCGTCTCGGCCCGCAGTTCGTCAGCCAGCATCCGCAACTCGCGGTCGCTCAGCGCCTTCAGATCCGAGGGCAGCGTCACACGGTCAAGCGTCGGGGTGGTGGGTCGGTCGGTCATGCCTGCCTTGTGTCTGCGCCACCGGGGTGGCGTCTCAGTTCTCGCGCGAGATAACGAAGCGCGCGGCGGCGTTCAAGTTCGCAGCTTCCGCGCCATAGGGCTCGAGGGCCGCGCAGGCCTCATCGACAAGCGCCCTCGCCCGCGCCTTTGCCCCGGTCAACCCGAGTAGCGACACGAAGGTGGCCTTGCCCGCGCCTTCGTCCTTGCGCAGGCGCTTGCCCGCCTTTCCGGCATCGCCCTCGATGTCGAGGATATCGTCCGCGATCTGGAAGGCGAGGCCAAGCGACGCGGCATACCGTCCCAGCGGGGCCGGGTCTGCACCCGCGATCACCGCACCCGCCTCCGCCGACCAGCGGATCAGCGCGCCGGTCTTTCCCGCCTGCAACGCCGTGATCTCGTCCAGCGCCAGGGCCCGCCCTGCCGTTTGCGCCGCAATGTCAAGCGCCTGCCCCAGAACCATGCCCTCTGCGCCCGAGGCCCGTGCCAGCGAGGCCACCAGTGCGATCCGCACCTCGGCACTGCCCAGCGCCGGGTCGGCGAGCAGCCCGAACGCCAGCGTCTGAAGCGCATCGCCCGCCAGGATCGCCGTTGCCTCGTTCCACTTCACATGTACGGTCGGCTGCCCGCGCCGAAGATCGTCATCATCCATGGCAGGCAGATCATCATGGACAAGGGAATAGGCGTGCAACGCCTCTGCCGACGCGGCCGCGCTTGCTGCGCGTGCCTCTTCCACGCCCAGCATCCGCGCGCCTTCCAGCACCAGAAACCCGCGCAACCGTTTGCCGCCGAATACCGCGTATCGCATCGCGTGGACGATGGGCAGGTCTGCGTACCCGGCCAGCGCCGCGTCGAGCCTGCCCTGCACGGCCGCCGCCGCCCCGGCAAGCGTGGCCTCAAAGCTCACAGCCCCTCCGCCGGCGCGACCCCCACGGCCCGGCCTTCGGCCACCCGGATCTGCTCGACCTTTTCCTGCGCCTCGTTCAGCTTGGCGGAACAATGCGCCTTCAGCGCCGCCCCCCGCTCGTAGAGGGCAATGGATTGCTCCAGCGCTACGTCGCCCTTTTCCAGCGAGGCAACAACCTGTTCCAGCGCCGCCATCGCTTCCTCGAAACTCATCTCCGCAATCGGCTTCTCGCTCATGCGCCCCGCTCCCTCAACACACCCACATGCGCCGCAACCGACCGTTCCAGCGCCCCCAGATCATAGCCCCCCTCCAGCACCGAAACCACCCGGCCCCGGGCATGGGCATCGGCCACGTCGCAAAGTCGCCCCGTCAACCAGCGATAATCCTGTTCGTCCCAGCCCAGTTCGGCAAGCGGGTCCGCGCGATGGGCATCGAACCCGGCCGAGACAAGGATCAGTTCCGGCCGGAACGCATCCAGCCGGGGAAACACCTTTGCCTCGTAGGCCGCACGCATTGCGGCCCCGTCCGTTCCCGGATCCAGCGGCACGTTCAGGATCTGGCCATGGGCGCCCTGCTCCGAAGGATCGCCGGTGCCGGGCCAAAGCGGCATCTGCTGGCTCGTCACCACCAGCACCCGCGCCTCGTCCCACAGCAGATCCTGCGTGCCGTTGCCGTGGTGAACATCGAAATCCACCACCGCGACCCGGTTCAACCCGTGGACATCCAGCGCCCGCTTGGCCGCGATGGCCACATTGCCGAAAAAGCAGAACCCCATCGTCGTTTCCCGCTCGGCGTGGTGCCCGGGCGGGCGTGTGGCGACAAAGGCGTTGGCCGCCCGGCCCCCGATCACCAGATCCACCGCGGCACAGGCCCCGCCCACCGCCCGCATCGCCGCGTTCAGCGAATGCGGCGACAGGAAGGTGTCGGGATCGAGCGCGACGAACCCGCGCTGCGGAACGGCCTTGCGGATGCGCTCCACGAACCGCGCCGGATGGCAGCGCAGGATATCCTCCTCCTCGCCCAAGGGTGCCTCGTAGCGATCGAGGTCGAGGTCGGCCAGCCCCTTTTCAACGGCATGAAGCCGGGCAATCCTTTCGGAATGCCCGGCCGGCGTCTCGTGCAAGAGACAATCAGGATGTGAATAGACAGCCGTCGTCAGTTCATTCCGCCTGGCAAATCAGTGCTTGTTCGATCGCATCATAGCTGCCCTTGAGCGCGACTGTCAGGCCCTCTCCGCCATTCGCGGAAAGATTCACGGTTTCCGCCTTCGCCAGTTCGACCAGCAGGTCGATGTTGTCAGCCGCGACGATGACGCCGGGCATGTCGTCCAGTTTCGCGCCCTTGCCCTTGCCGACGAAGCTGCGATCCCCGAACGTGATGGCGACGTCATAGCTGTCGCCTTCCTTGAATTGCTCCCAGAACGGGTTGAAGCTTGAGATGTAGCCCTTGCCGTCGCCCTTCTTCTCGAAGCCGATCCGCAGGTAGGAACCGTCGCTCAGCGCGGTTTCCACAAGGCAGCCGTTCCCGCGGTTCGGATCGCGCAGGATCGTCCACGGACCCGACTCGCCCCAGGGAACCAGATCCGCCGCCGTCGCCGGCACGACGCTGGCAAGGCTGAGGAAAAGGGGCAGCGCAACTTGTTTCAGCATGGTAGGTCTCCCGAAAAATGCACATCCGACAAGACCGGCCGCAGAATGTCCGTGCAGGCTGCCGAATGTTTCGCATTACGCCACAAAATGCGCGCGCGGGCTTACCCGGACGCGCCACCAAGCGATCCGCGAGGATCAGTCGGGGGCAAGCATGTAGCCTTCGCCGCGAACGGTCTGAAGGTATCTCGGCTGCTTCGGATCGGCTTCGATCTTGCGCCGCAACCGGGTGATCTGCACATCGACGGCGCGTTCCTGCGCGCCGCCGTCGTCGCGCCCCAGATCGCCGACCAGCCGCTCGCGGCTGACCGGCTCACCCGCCTGCGCGGCGAAGATCCGCATCAGCTGCGCCTCGGTCGCGGTCAGCCGCACCGATCTCGCCCGTGCCACATCTCGCCCCGGTCCACGTCATAGCGCACTGCGCCCAGTGGAGCACCTGCGGCCCCGCGTCCGCGGCCTTCACCTGCGGCACCCGCCGCAGGATCGCGTTGATCCGCAACAGCAGTTCCTTGGGCTCGAACGGCTTGGCCAGATAATCATCCGCCCCGGCCTCCAGCCCCTCGATCCGGTTCGCCGGTCTCGCCCTTGGCGGTCAACAGCAGGATCGGCGTCGCCATCCGCTTGCGCAGATCGCGGGTCAGGCTGATGCCGTCCTCGCCCGGCATCATCACGTCCAGCACGATCAGGTCGAACTCCAGCCCGCCGCAGAATCCGCCGCGCCTGTGCCGCATCGCGCGCGGTCGACACCAGATAGCCGTTGCGCATCAGGAACTTCTGCAACAGGCCCCGGATGCGTTCATCGTCATCGACCACGAGGAGATGCGCGTGCGGGTCCGATCATCATGCACGCCCTCCTTCAGACGGTTGGAATTGCCGCCGCAGTTCGGGGTCCATCATCGCCTCCAGCACCTGCCGAAAGCCCTGCGACCGCCACGGGCCCCGCCGCGCGATAGGCCGCCCGCATCCGCGCGCGCTGGGCATCCGACAGCTCACGCTCCAGGGCCGCGCCGGTCTCGGTCAGAAACAGATGCCGCTCGCGTTTGTCCTGCCGGCCCACCCGGCTTTCCACCAGACCATCGTCGATCAGCGTTCGCAACACCCGTTGAGGCTCTGTTTCGTCACGCCCAGGATCGCCAGCAGGTTGTTGACCGTTGTTCCCGGGCTGCGATGGATGAAATGGATTGCCCGGTGATGCGCCCGCCCATAATCCATGCCCTCCAGGATCCGGTCGGGGTCGGCGGTAAAGCCGCGATAGGCAAAGAACATCGCCTCGATACCCTTGCGAAGCTGCTCATCGGTCAGGAACAGCAGCGTCTCGCCGCCCCCGGATCCGCCTGCATTGTCGGCCATCACCGAGCCCCCCCTTCATCCCCAGGTCCGATGCCCCCGGCCCGGACCGAAGCCGCGATCATGTCCTGCCCCCAACCGGAAGCGCCGCGCGATCCGGCATCGACGGCCGGCCCAAAGGCAGGCTGACGACCCACGCAACCGCCCTGCCGCCCTCCGCGCAAGGCTGCCGCCCCGGACGGCGGCTGGCAGACGAAGCGAGCGCAACCCCCCGGCGCGCCCGCGATGGCCAGCGCGATCCACTGCATCCCCGACCCCCGATCCCAGCCAAACGCGAACTCCCCCGGATGAATGCCGCGGCCACCCTAATCGGGCACAAGCGCCGCGAACATCCATCGCCACCCCGATGAATTTATGTCAGCCTTGTTGACTTTCCAAGACTCGAACTGGTAGCCAGCCGATGTTTTGGCGCAAGATTATGTCCGAAGTGGACCCATCGGGCGCAACATTCGGAAAAGATGGCGATGCTGGAGGGCAAAATGGCCGGGTATGACGATCGTGACGGAAAGATCTGGATGGATGGCAAGCTCGTCGAATGGCGCGACGCGAACGTGCATATCCTGACCCACGCCCTCCACTACGCGTCGGCGGTGTTCGAGGGCGAGCGGTGCTACAACGGCAGATCTTCAAGGGCCACGAACATTCCGAGCGGCTGCGCACCTCGGGTGAACTGCTCGACATGCCGCTGCCCTACACCGCGACCAGATCGACGCCGCCAAGGAGGCCGTGCTCAAGGCCAACGGCCTGACCGATGCCTATGTCCGCGCGCTGGCCTGGCGCGGCGCGGGCGAAGACATGGGCGTCGCCTCCAAGCGCAACCCGATCCGCCTCGCCGTCGCCTGCTGGAGCTGGGGCAATTACTACGGCGATGCCAAGATGAAGGGCGCCAAGCTCGACATCGCCAAGTGGAAGCGCCCGTCGCCCGAAACCATCCCGTCCTCGGCCAAGGCGTCGGGTCTTTACATGATCTGCACCATGTCCAAGCACGCGGCCGAGGCCAAGGGATGCTCGGACGCGATGATGTTCGACTATCGCGGCTATGTGGCCGAGGCGACCGGCGCGAACATCTTCTTCGTCAAGGACGGCGAAGTGCATACCCCGCTCGCCGATGCCTTCCTCAACGGCATCACCCGCCAGACCGTGATCGGGATGCTGCGCGACATGCAGATCAAGGTGCATGAACGCCACATCCTGCCCGATGAGCTTGAAGGGTTCCAGCAATGCTGGCTCACCGGCACCGCCGCCGAAGTGACGCCGGTGGGCGAGATCGGCCCCTACCGTTTCGAGGTCGGCGATCTGACCCGCCGCGTCGCGACAGATTACGAAAAGCTGGTCCGGGCCTGACCCTCGCCGCGCCGCTTTCGGCGCGGCGCACGCACTTGGCCCCCCGCGACTTGCCCCCCGGGCGCCTTCAGGCGCGCACCCATGAGGTCGATCGCAAAGGCGCGGTGGGGCGGTCTGCCCCCGGCCACCGGCCCTGCCGTCCGGGGGGCGTCCGCTCAGGCCCTGCGGCCGCGAGCGATGCGCAGGTACTCGATCAGCCTGCGATTGCTTGCCGGAGATTCGGACCGGTGCCAGCGGCCCTCCCCGCTGCGGTCGATCCGCAAGTAGTGGCGCAGGCGTCCGCCCAGCGACGGGCGGCGATGATCAGCGATATGTCGCGTCATGGCAGCATCTCCCCTTTTTCTGGCCGACGCATCCTAGCATGATTCCGGCTCGGCGTAAAACATTCACAAAAATGAATGGAAAACATCCGCCGATCCAGGACAACTACGACAGCCGCTCGCAGGCCCAGCGCGCCGCCTCCGCTACGGTCCCGTCCTCATCGTCGCAGAGCGCGGCCGCCACCGGGAAAAGTCCCCGGTCCGCCGAATTTCCGATTGCATAAAGCACGTTGCGCACGAACCGATTGCGCCCGATCCGCTTGATCGGGCTGCCCGCGAACCGCGCGCGAAACCCTGCATCGTCCAGCCCGCCAGCTCGGCCAGCACAGGCGGCGCCGTCCCGCGCGCGCGATAGCCGATCTCCTGCGCCGTCACGGCGAACTTGTTCCATGGACAGACCGCAAGGCAATCGTCGCAGCCGTAGATCCGGTTGCCGATCAGCGCCGCGCAACTCCCGATCGACCGGCCCCGCGATGCTCGATCGTCAGATACGAGATGCAGCGCCGCGCATCGAGCTGGTAGGGCGCCGGAAAGGCCCGCGTCGGACAGATGTCCAGACAGGCCGTGCAACGGCCGCAATGGTCGGCCTCCGCCGCGTCCGGCGGCAGTTCCAGCGTGGTGAAGATCGCGCCCAGGAACACCCAGTTCCCCAGGTCGCGGCCCAGCAGGTTGGTGTGCTTGCCCTGCCAGCCAAGCCCCGCCGCCTGCGCCAGCGGCTTTTCCATCACCGGCGCGGTATCGACGAACACCTTGATCTCGCCGCCAGCCATGCCTCCGATCAGCCATCGCCCCAGCCGCTTCAGCCGCCGCTTCACCAGGTCATGATAATCCTTGCCCTGCGCATAGACCGAGATCGCCCCCGGTCCGCGCGCGCCAGCACCGCCAGCGGATCGCTCCTCGGGCGTATAGGCCTCCGCCAGCATGATCACCGACCGCGCCTCGGGCCAGAGCGCCGCGGGGCTCGCCGCGCCACGCCGCCCGCTCCGCCATCCAGCCCATCTGCCCGTGATCGCCCGGCCGCCAGAAAGGCCGCCAGCCGCCCCGCCGCCTCCGGCACCGCATCGGGCGCGACAGACACCCAGCGCCGACGAACCCTTCCGCCAGCGCGCGTGCCGTCAGCCGCTCTTTCACGTCCCCGCAAGTGTCCTATCGTTCTGTTCGCCAAATATCCCGACGGCGGGCCCGGCGGGTGTGAACGCCCCCGGCGCGTCGCCGTCAGAAATCCAGGTCGGCATAATGCGCGGGCGGCGGAAAGCCCGGAACCTGGTCGGCCAGCAAGCGGCCGGAAGGACGGGCGCGACTTGATCTTGGCATACCAGTCCTTCACCGTGCCGCATGCCGGTTCCAGTCCACGTCCGAGATATAGTCGAGACAGCTCAGATGCGCCGCCGCCGTGAAATCGGCCAGCGTCATCTCGTTCCCCGCCAGCCAGCGCCGCTGGTCCAGAAGCCAGGCCATGTAGTCGAGGTGATACTTGATCCGGCTTGGCCCCCGCCTTGACGTTCTTGCGAATCCGGATAGCCCTGTCCCGGTGCATCTTCTTGTTCACCCGCTCGTAGAGCAGCTTCGAGGTCACCTCGCCGTGGAACTTGTCGTCGAACCAGGCGCAGAGGCGGCGCACCTCGTAGCGGCCCTCGGCGATCTCGCGGCATCAGGGGCGGCTCCGGCGCACCGTCTCGTCGAGGTATTCGCAGATCGCCTGGCTCTCGGCCATCATCCGCGCGTCCATCCGCAGCACCGGCACCTTGCCGGCCGGATTGCGCCGCAGGAAATCGGGCGAGGGCTCCCAGTAGCGCTCCTCGACCAGCTCCACCTCGATCTTCTTTTCCGCGAGCGTCAGGCGGACCTTGCGGCAGAACGGCGACAGCGGAACGTGGTAAAGAGACGGTTCATCGGCAAGGTCCGGCACATGACACGGTCTGCTCCTTCTTGCCGCATGGCGCGGTGTGATTTCAATCCCGCGCCGGATCAATCCGCGTCAACCGCTCGAAACAGGCGGCTCGCCCGTCTGCCGCGGATGGTCTGCGGCGCCGTCCATGATCGCCCGCGCGCGGCTGCGCACGAAGCGCGACGGGTTCGGCGCGCATCGCGGCCCTTCGGATCGGGCAGGACCGCGGCCAGCCGCGCCGCCTGCACCGCGCTCAGATCGGCCGCGCTCACCCCGAAGTAGTGCTGCGCCGCCGCTTGCACGCCGAACACGCCCGTGTCGAACTCGGCCACGTTCAGATAGACCTCGAGGATGCGCCGCTTGGACCAGACCAGCTCGACCACCGGGGTGATCGCCGCCTCCATCGCCTTGCGCAACCAGCTGCGCCCATGCCAGAGGAAGACGTTCTTCACCACCTGCTGGCTGATCGTCGAGGCACCGCGATTGCCGCCCTCGTCGATCGCCTTGCGGATCGCGGCCATGTCGAACCCCCAGTGCAGGCAGAAATTCGCATCCTCCGCCGCCACGACCGACCGCGCCATGCACCGGCGCGATCGCGTCGGCATCCACCCATTCGCGATCCACCGCCCCCAGTCGCGCGCGCTCCTGAAGGATGTAGATCGTCGCGGCGGGTTGACGACGGCGTAAACACAGGATCAGCGCCACAGAGGGCACCGCCAACCGCCAGCAGGCCCCGCGCGGCCCAGCGCAGCGCGCGCCGCAGCGAGGGCTCGCGCGCGGACCTGCCGCGCTCGCGCCGCCGCTTCCTTGGCCGTTGGGCGTCTTGGATTTTCCGGACAGGGCTGCCATCCGGCGCGATTGACGCATGCGCAGGGGCCCCGGGTCAAGCCCGGGGACCCCTGCCGCCGAGCTGTCAGATGGCAGGCGCGTCGGCCGGTCCCATGAACGCTTCAGCTTTGCTTCCTGTTCCTTCGACAGCGAGGTTTGCATGACCCGGCCCTTGTTCTTGAACGAGGCGTCAAGTCCGTCCAGAACCTTGTCGCCCGTCACCTTGCGCACCAGCACGCAGACCGCCGCGCCGCCCTTGGTCAGCGTCGTGCCGATGTCCGCATGAACTGGTCGTTGATCCCGATATCGGTGAGCTTGCCCGACAGCGCCCCGGCGCCCGCCCCGACCGCAGCCCCCACATCGGGTTCAGGAACAGAAGGCCGATCAGCGTGCCCCAGAGGCCGCCGCCCATGGCCCCGCCGGTCGTCAGGTTCACCGCCTGGTGCAAGGCCACCTGGCCATCCGCCGATTTCGTGACGACGACGACATCCTCCATCTCGAGCAGGTATTCCTTCTGCAGCTTGACCAGCGCCGCGCGCAACTCGAACGCCGTGGCCTCATCCTCAAATGCCACGACGATCAGATCTGACATCAGAAAACTCTCCCAGCAGGAAAACTGCGCCAAACCAGCGGTTGCGGATCATGTTTGAACCCGGAACGTCACGCCAACAAGACGCTTTTGCGTCACTCCTGCGGGCACGGCCTTCGCTCGTCGTCTCAGCGGCATCGGCAGATGTGCCGAGCATCTCCTTCGGGCAGACCTGCAGGAAGTTCGCCCGCTCGATCGCCCAGTTCGGCAGGATCGCGGCGGCCTTCCGGCTGCCGGTTTCCGTCAGGTGGCGCTCGATCAGGCCTTTCAGCTGCGTCTCCCAATGCGGATGCTCCACCGCACAGGTCACGATGGTCTCGAGGTTCATGAAGTCCTCGGCCACGCCTTCGGGGTCGTAGACATAGGCCATGCCGCCCGTCATCCCGGCCCCGAAGTTCGCGCCGATCCGGCCGAGGATCACCGCGACGCCGCCGGTCATGTATTCGCAGCCGTTCGACCCGCAGCCCTCGACCACCACCTTCGCGCCCGAGTTGCGCACCGCGAACCGCTCGCCCGCGCGACCCGCGGCGAACAGGAACCCGTCGGTCGCGCCGTAAAGCACGGTGTTGCCGATGATCGTGTTCTCCGACGCGACCAGCGGCGAGGACATCTGCGGCCGCACCACGATCGTGCCGCCCGACAGCCCCTTGCCGACATAGTCGTTGGCATCGCCCTGCACTTCCAGCTTCAGCCCCGGCGCGGCAGAAGGCCCCCAGCGACTGCCCGCAGGACCCGGTCAGCTTCACCGTCAGATGGTCGGGCTGCAGCGTGTTGCGCATCCCGAACTGCTTGACGATATGGCTCGATGCCCGCGTCCCGATGGTGCGGATGCGTGTTCCGCACCGCATAGGACAGCTGCATCTTCTCGCCGTCCTCGAGGAACCGCGCGACCGTCCTTGACGATCTCGGCGTCCAGCGTGTCCGGCACCGGCATTGCGCGGCTTGGTCCGGTCATAGATGATCGTCCGCGCCCCATCGACCGTGATCAGCAGCGGGTTGAGGTCGAGGTCGTCCAGATGCGCCGCCCCGCGGCGAGACCTGCGTCAGCAGGTCCGCCCGCCCGATGATCTCGTCCATCGACCGCGCGCCGATCTGGGCCAGGATCTCGCGCACTTCCTGCGCGTAGAAGGTGATCAGGTTCACCACCTTGTCCGCCGTGCCGGTGAACTTGTCGCGCAGCGCCTCGTTCTGCGTGCAGACGCCCACCGGGCAGGTGTTCGACTGGCACTGGCGCACCATGATGCAGCCCATCGCGATCAGCGCGGCGGTGCCGATACCGTATTCCTCGGCCCCCATCATCGCCGCCATGACGATGTCGCGCCCGGTGCGCAGGCCGCCATCCGTGCGCAGCGTCACCCGCTCGCGCAGGTTGTTCATCGCCAGGACCTGATGCGCCTCGGTCAGGCCCATCTCCCACGGCAGACCCGCGTACTTGATGGACTGGTCGCCGGGATGCCCCCGTCCCGCCGTTGTGGCCCGAGATCAGGATCACGTCGGCCTTGGCCTTGGCCACGCCCGCCGCGATGGTGCCGACGCCCGACTGGACGACACCAGCTTCACCGTCACCTTGGCGCGCGGGTTGATCTGCTTCAGGTCATAGATCAGCTGCGCAAGATCCTCGATCGAATAGATGTCGTGGTGCGGCGGCGGCGAGATCAGCGTCACGCCCGGCGTCGAATGCCGCAGCCGCGCGATCAGCGCGGTGACCTTCATCCCCGGCAGCTGCCCGCCCTCGCCGGGCTTGGCGCCCTGCGCGACCTTGATCTCCAGTTCCTCGCAGGCGTTCAGGTACTCCGCCGTCACGCCGAAGCGCCCCGACGCCACCTGCTTGATCTTGGCGATGGGTTGTCGCCGTTCGGCTCCGGGCGTGAAATGCGCCGGGTCCTCGCCGCCCTCGCCGCTGTCGGACTTCGCGCCGATCCGGTTCATCGCCACGTTCAGCGTCTTGTGCGCCTCGGGCGACAGCGCGCCCAGCGACATCCCCGGCGTCACGAACCGCTTGCGGATCGAGGTGATGCTTTCCACCTCCTCGATCGGCACCGGCTTGCCCAGCGGCTTGATGTCCAGCAGATCGCGCAGATGGATCGGCGGATTGGCCCGCATCGCCGCCGAATACTGCTTCCACAGGTCATAGCTGGCCCGGTCGCAGGCCGATTGCAGCATGTGCATCGTCTGCGCTTCCCAGGCGTGCTTTTCGCCCGACCGCCGCGCCTTGTAGAAGCCGCCGATGGGCAGCACGTCCGCGCCGCCCAGCCAGCCCTTGCGCGTGGACCTCCTCCAGCTTCTGCTCGATGCCGGTCAGGCCGATGCCCGAAATGCGGCTGTGCATTCCGGGGAAATACTCGGCCACCATCGCGCGGCTACAGGCCCACCGCCTCGAAGTTCAGCCCGCCGCGATAGGAGGAGATGACCGAGATCCCCATCTTCGACATGATCTTCAGAAGACCCGCATCGATCGCATCGCGATAGCGCCGCGTGGCATCGGTGAGCGATGCCCTCGAATCAGCCCGCGCTCGATCCGGTCGGCGATGGAATCCTGCGCCAGATAGGCGTTCACCGTCGTCGCGCCGCAGCCGATCAGCACCGCGAAGTAATGCGGGTCGATGCACTCCGCCGACCGCACGTTGACCGAACAGAACGTCCGCAGCCCCTTGCGCGTCAGCCAGCAATGCACCGCCGAAGTGGCAAGGATCATCGGCATCGCCACCGTGTCCGGCCCCTGATGCTCGTCCGTCAGCACCAGATGCCCGGCGCCCGACCGCACGGCATCCTCGGCCTCGGCCCGGATCCGCTCCAGCCCCTGCGCAGGTCATCCAGCCCCGCGCCCACCGGGAAGGTGCAGTCGATGAACGCCACCTGATCGCCGAAGCTGGCGCACCATCACGTCGAATTCGCGATTGGCGACGAACGGGCTTTCCAGCACCAGGATCTCGGTCTGGCTGTTGTCCTCGTCCAGCACGTTCTTGAGGTTGCCGAAGCGCGTCTTGAGGCTCATCACCCGGCTTTCGCGCAAGCTGTCGATCGGCGGGTTCGTCACCTGGCTGAAGTTCTGCCGGAAGAAGTGGCTCAGCGGCCGGTAGACTGCTCGACAGCACCGCCGCCGGCGTATCGTCGCCCATCGAGGCGATCATTTCCTTGCCGTCCTCGGCCATCGGGGCCAGAACCTGCTCCAGCTCCTCCATCGTATAGCCGGCCGCGATCTGCCGCTTGCGCAGTTCGGCGCCGCTGAACAGCGCTGCGTCTCCGGCACGTCGCGCAGCAGCGCGTTCAGGTCGACGATCTTCCCGACCCAGTCGCCAAAGGGCTGCGCCGCGGCCAGTTTGTCCTTCATCTCGGTGTCGTGGTAACAGCTTGCCCTCGGCCATGTCGACGGCGATCATCTGCCCCGGCCCCAGCGCGCCCTTTTCGCGGATCGTCGCCTCGTCGACCGGCACCATCCCGGCCTCGGACCCCGCGATCAGCAACCCGTCGCCGGTCACGACATAGCGCATCGGGCGCAGCCCGTTGCGGTCCAGCCCGCCGCAGACCCAGCGCCCATCGGTCATCGCCAGCGCCGCCGGCCCGTCCCAGGGCTCCATCACCGAGTTGCAATAGGAATACATGTCCGCCCAGGCCTTGCGGCATCTTCACCGTCTGCTTCGACCAGGCCTCCGGCACCAGCATCGTCTTGGCCATCGGCGCGCGATCGCCCCGACGCGCACCAGCACCTCGAACACCGCATCCAGCGCGCCACTAGTCCGACGTGCCCTGCGGGATGATCGGCTTGATGTCCTCGGCCATCTCGCCGAAGTTGTTCGAGGCCATGCGGATCTCGTGGCTCTTCATCCAGTTGACGTTGCCCTTCAGCGTGTTGATCTCGCCGTTGTGGGCCAGCATCCGGAACGGCTGCGCCAGCCACCACTGCGGGAAGGTGTTCGTCGAATAGCGCTGGTGATAGATCGCGAAGGCGCTCTCGAACCGCTCGTCCATCAGGTCGGGGTAGAAGACCGCCACCTGCTCGGCCAGCATCATGCCCTTGTAGATGATGCGACCGGCAGGACAGCGAACACAGGTACATCCCCTGGATCCGCGCCGCCGCCGCCGCCTTCTCGATCCGGCGGCGGATGATGTAAAGCTCGCGCTCGAACTGTTCCTCGTCGACGTCCTTGTCGCAGCGGATCAGGATCTGCTCGATCTCGGGCCGGGTCGCATTGGCCTTCTCGCCCAGCACCTCGATATTCACCGGCACATGCCGCCAGCCGTAGATGTAGTAGCCCATCCGCAGGACTTCGGTCTCCACGATGGTCCGGCAGCGCTCCTGCGCGCCGAAATCGGTGCGCGGCAGGAACACCTGGCCGACGGCGATCAGCTTGTTGCATGTCCGGCTCATGCCCGGTGCGGCGCATCTGGTCGTAGAAGAACTTGACCGGGATCTGCACATGGATGCCCGCGCCGTCGCCGGTCTTGCCATCGGCATCCACCGCGCCGCGGTGCCAGACCGCCTTCAGCGCGTCGATCCCGTTCTCCACGACCTTGCGGCTCGGCTTGCCGTAGATCGACACGACCAGCCCCACGCCGCAGGACGAATGTTCATCCTCGGTCTTGTAAAGCCCGTGTCTCGTCCATCCAGGCGCGCTTGGCCTCTTCGGCGGCGACCCAGGCGGCATCGTATTTGGTCATGGCGCGTCTCCCGCTGACAGTGCGGGAATTCTTCCGTTCGTACTCGGCGCGCGTCGCCCGCGGATGCTCGCCCGCGAAGGCGTAGCCGTCGGGCTTGCGCGTCGATGTAGACCTCGATCGACAGCGGCCAGTCCGCGGGCCGCGTCGAACAAGCCCGGCAGCAATTCGCAGTTCGCCCGCACAGGGCCCGTCTCGCGTCATCCGGAACCAGATGGCTGCCGCAGTCCCGCACAAAGCGCGCGCTCGGCCAAATCCGACGAGGCGGATCGTGCCACCGGCCCCTCCGCCTCGACGCCCGTCCAGTCCAGCGTTGAACGCAGGAACAGTCCGCCCGACCAGCGCTGGCACATCCGGCAATGGCATGCGCCCGGCCGTGGATCAGGCGCCCCGAGACGCGGATCGTCACGGCGCCGCACAGCACCGCGCCGGTCAGAACGTCCGCCGTCATGCCTGACCGCCGCAGGCTGCATCGCGGAGCGCCTCCGCAGCCGCAGTCCGCGACATCGTGGCCTCGCAATCGAACTTCGGTTGCGTCGCAAAGAACCCCGGTTCGCCCGGAAAGATGAATTCGACGCGGGCTCCCGTCGATCGGCAGCGCACTCGCCGTCGACAAGATCGTTCTCGACGGGCCCGGCAGGAACAAGCCGCCAGTCGGGGTGGATGTACTCGTTGCCGCGCGCGCTGTGCAGCACCGTTGCCATCGGCGCCGGTCTCGTCGATAGTCGAACTCCGTCTCGCTGCGACAGGCGATCCCGTCGATCGTGCACCGATCTGCCCGGTCAGCTGGTCATAGCCCGTCGCCCGTGATGCGCGTCCCGTTGTCCTTCGTCAGGCCGAAGTCCCAGGTATCGATCCCGCTGGACAGAAGCTCGCTGAACGGCGGCGGGATCGGCCGGGTCCGGGTCGAGCGTCTGCGCTCGATCGGAATCATGTCGTAGCTTTCGATCCACTGCGCCTCGCTGTCGATCCGCTGACAGAAGAACGATGCCTTCCTGGTCGAAATCCGCCCGCCACTGGTCGCCCGGCGCATCCGCCGCGCATTTGTAGTGATGCGACACGCGGCATGCCTCGCGACTGCACGGTCATCCAGGCCGGTCGCATCCCTCGGGCGGCGAAAAGACCCGGTGCGCGGGCGATGCGCTGGCGCGCAGCGCCCCGAGCGGTCAGACAGCCCAAGGATCAGGCCCGTGCGCCATGCAGGTCAGCCAACTGACCCTGCCGCGAGGACCGACGTTTCGTTGTCCTGCATACGGTTGTCATAGGCATAGTCATACGTTTCCAGACGGCCATATTGCCCTACTCCGCCGCCACCGCGCCGGTCTGCGCAGATATAGTCGAGCATCGCCTCCGCCGCCTCGCGCCCGTCACGGATCGCCCAGACCACAAGGCTCGCACCGCGCACGATGTCGCCTGCCGCATAGACGCCGGGCAGGCTGGTCTGCATGGGTGCGGAAATCGGCCTTGATGGTGCCCCAGCGGGTGACCTTCAGTTCCGGCACGCCCCAGAGCGTCGGCAGATCCTCCGGCTCGAAGCCCAGCGCCTGAATCGACCAGATCGGCGGGCTCCACATAGTCCGCGCCCTCGATCACCTCGGGCATCTGGCGGCCGGTCGCATCCGGCGCGCCAAGCCGCATCCGCTGGACCATCACGCCGTCGACCGTCGTCGCCGCCGGTAAAGCCCTTGGGTGCGGAAAGCCAAACGAACTCAACGCCTTCCTCTTCGGCGTTCTGCACCTCGCGCTGCGATCCCGGCATGTTCGCCCGGTCGCGACGATAAAGGCACTTGACCGACAGCGCGCCCTGGCGGATCGCCGTGCGCACGCAGTCCATCGCCGTGTCGCCGCCGCCGATGACCACCACGCGCTTGCCCGCGGCGTTCAGTTCGCCATTGTCGAACTCCGCGCACCTCGTCGCCAAACGCCTTGCGGTTCGAGGCGGTCAGATAGTCGAGCGCCGGCACGATGCCCGCGCGCGCCGACGCCCGGCGCTCGATATCGCGCGCCTTGTAGACGCCGGTGGCGATCAGCACCGCATCATGCTGCCCGCGGATCGCGTCAAAGGTGATGTCCTCGCCGACATTGCAGTTCAGCACGAACTGCACGCCGCCCGTCCTCAAGCTGCGCGATCCGCTGCATGACACCACGTCCTTTTCCAGCTTGAAGCCCGGGATGCCGTAGGTCAGCAGCCCGCCCGCGCGGTCATAGCGGTCATAGACCGTGACCTGCACGCCCTGCCGCCGCAGCATGTCTGCCGCCGCAAGACCGCCCGGCCCCGCGCCGATGATGCCGACGCTTTCGGTCCGTTCCTCGGCCGGGCGGATCGGCTTGACCCAGCCTTCCTCCCAGGCGGTGTCGGTGATGTATTTCTCGACGCGAGCCGATGGTCACCGTGCCGTGGCCCGACTGCTCGATCACGCAATTGCCTTCGCACAGCCGGTCCTGCGGGCAGATGCGGCCGCAGATCTCGGGGAAGGTGTTGGTGGCCTGGCTCAGCTCATAGGCCTCTTGCAACCGGCCCTCGGCGGTCAGCCTCAGCCAGTCGGGGATGTTGTTGTGCAGCGGGCAATGCGTCTGGCAATAGGGCACGCCGCACTGGCTGCACCGCCCGGCCTGCTCGGCCGCCTTCTGGTCGGCGTACTCGCGGTAGATCTCGTGGAAATCCTGCGCGCGCAGGATTGGGCGTCACGCTTCTCCGGCATTTCCTTGCGCGACGGTGACGAACTTCAGCATCGTCTGCGTGGCCATGGCTGCGCTTCCCAGTAGGAAATCATCGGGAGCCGACTTGATACACCGGACCGCGATCGCAATAAAAGTCAGCATGACTTACCTAATTGCGGGTTTTTCGCCGGAAGAGACAGAAAATCTGACCGTGTTCGGGCACATAATAGGTCAGCTTATTGACTTCCGAACCGCCTAAGAACCCCAGCGACAAGGCCACCAAGGCCACGCTGCCGACGATGATTCGCCACCAGCCGAACAGGGCATAGCCATGCCGGCTGATATAACTCAGCACCCAGCGCACCACGAACACCGCAGTGATGAAGGCGACGGCAAAGCCCACGGCAATCTCCCAAACGGCGCCGAAATCCAGCACGTCGCGGTTCTTGAAAAGGTCATAGGCCACCGCGGCACCCCATGGTTGGCACGACAGAGAAGAAACGAAAACTCCGCCGCCGCCCGCTTCTTCGCGCCCAGCAAGAGCGCCCCGACGATCGTCGCCCCCGACCGCGACACGCCGGGGATCATGGCAAGGCACTGGAACAGACCCGATAGCTCAGCGACTTGCCGAACGGCAGCGTCAAGTCGCATCGATGATAGCGCGGGGTCAGGCGCGATCCGGTCGATCGACCAGCAGCACGACACCGCCGAGGATCAGCATGATCGCGATCAGCATCGGTGTTTCGAACAGCACGGTCTTGATGAAGTCATGCGCCAGCAGGCCGACAACCACCGCCGGCAAGAAACGCCAGCAGAACCGACACGATCGACCGCCGCGCGGCATCGATCATGTGGGGCCGCACCGAGGACCGACGCAGCACCATCGTCGCATAGACCGATGCAAGCGCCAGGATCGCGCCCAGCTGGATCACCACCTCGAAGGTCCGGCCCTTCGATTGAAAGCCAAGGAAATGTCCAGCCAGCAGAAGATGCCCGGTCGACGAGACCGGCAGGAACTCGGTCAACCCTTCCAGCAGCCCCAGAAAGGCGGCGGTGAGGGTGGCTGTCCAGCCATGTCAGGCCCTTTCCTCAGGTTTGAGCGTTCTTGGCCGAATCCTTGATCGCGGCATACTGGCCCGAGGGGCGATAGCGCCAGAGATAATCCGGCAGCACCGCGTCCATCGCGGTGGGCGCGATGCCAAGATCGGCCAGGCCCCTTGCGTCGGGCGCAACGACATTGTCACGCGCCAGGTTTCGCACCTGATCGCGGGTGATCATCTTGTTCTCGATCAGCCCCAGCGTCACCGCCTGGAGCGCGTCGAAGGCAAAGCGCCATGATCTCGCGGCCCGAAGAACGGAATGTTCACCACCGCCCGGCGGCGCTGGATCACGGCCAGCATCTCGCTGCATCAGGCCCCGGAAACTGTCGACCTCCGGCCCGCCAAGTTCGTAGACACGCCGAGCGGCAGCCTGGCCCAGAACACCCTTGACCGCCGCCTGCGCGACATCGTCGACATAGACCGGCTGGAACCGTGTGTCGGCGCCGACGACCGGCAGGATCGGACCCATCCGGGACATCGCGGCGAAGCGGTTGAAGAAGCCGTCCTCGGTCCCGAAGATGATCGAGGGTCGCAGGATCACGGCCCCGGGAAAGGCCGCCAGCACCGCCGCCTCACCCTCAGCCTTGGTGCGAGAATAGGCGCTGTCGACGTCGCATCTGCCCCGATCGCGGAGATCTGGACCAGCTGGCCGACACCCTCCTCGGCCGCAATCCGGGCGATCCGGCCGGCGCCTTCCGCCTGCACGGCGTCAAAGTGTGTTCTTGCCGCTTTCCGGACAGGATGCCCACGCAATTCACCACCGCATCCGCCCCTGCATCACCGCGCGGACCGAGGCATCGTCGCGGATGTTGCAGAAAACCGGCTCGACCTGACCCGACGACGCCATAGGGCCGCACGAACAGCGCCTCGTTCGGGCGGCGCACCGCGACGCGGACGCGCCAGCCCTCCTTCGCCATGCGACGGGCGATATAGCGGCCGACAAAACCCGAACCGCCGAAGATGGTGACAAGCTTGCTCATCCGCCTTGCCCTTTCGCATCGCTGGGAAATCGCCTGCTGGAATAGCTTCTCAGAGCGCGTGCGAACAAGCACCAAAGCCCGCACGGAATTCTGCATGACACCCCGTTGACACTTCACACCCCCCCCGGTAAATCGCCCGACACGACACCTGCCCAGGTGGCGGAATTGGTAGACGCGCACGGTTCAGGTCCGTGTGCCGCAAGGCGTGGAGGTTCGAGTCCTCTCCTGGGCACCACTTGGCCGCCAGAGCCCAAAGCTCTTGATGGGTCGCGTCGGCAGAAATCCCCCATCCTCCATTCGACCCCGGATCAACCCATCGGCGCGAAGACGGCGATGGCGCGAAGGCGATCGCGAGGCGGCGGCTACCCGCTCCATCGCCTTGCGGTCCGTGGACAGCCCCAGCCAAGACCGCCAGGCCGGCCATCTACTGGCAACTCCGGGCGACACCGGCTGACCATGGCCGGAACTCCATCCGCGCTCGTGGGCTGACCGCGCGCGCAGCCTGACACCGACGCCGGTCAGCACCCGATGCGCCCGAACCGCGCGCCGTGGGTGACGCGCCGGGCGCCCGGGCCGCAGGTTCGTTGTTCCCGCGATCCTGATGCGCGATGGCGGACCCGCATCGCCCGGATCCGGCAAAACCCGGTTGCACGATTGAAACGGGGAAGCTAGCTAGGCACGAAATCGGCGCAGGGCGGGCTATGGCGCACGTCGAGGCGCGGCAGGGGCGGCGATCAGGTGTGCTGAGACAACGGCTGGAACCGGCGCGGGATGGAACGGACGGCGCATTCCCGGCGCCGCCCGCCTTAACCTGCCGGTCGTTTCGCGGGCTTCGCCGTCGACCCGATCCCCGCGCTGGGCGGCGCTGACTCGATGCTCTTCAATTCCTACGAGTTTCTTTTCGTCTACCTGCCGGTGACCTGGGTCATGTTTCTCGTGATCCGCCGCTTCGTGCCGGTCTGGGGCAATGCCTGGCTGGCCCTCGCCTCGCTGTTCTTCTACGGCTGGTGGGACATCCGCTTCATGCCGATCTTTCTGACCTCGGTCGCGTTCAACTTCGCGGTCGGGCGAAAGATCCAGTCCGCGGTCGAGCGTGGCCAGGACCAGAGCGCACACCTCTGGCTGTGGGTGGGCGTATCGCTCAACCTCGTGGCGCTCGGCTTCTTCAAATACGTCGACTTCTTCATCACGAACATCGACGCCATCACGGATCTCGCGATCTCGCCCATCGGTGTCCTGCTGCCCATCGGCATCTCGTTCTTCACCTTCACGCAGATCGCCTTCCTCGTCGATACCCGGCGCGGCTTGGGCAAGCACTATTCGCCGATCAACTACACGCTGTTCGTCTCGTTCTTTCCGCACCTGATCGCCGGTCCGATCATCCATCACCGCGAGATGATGCCGCAATTCTCGCTCAGCCGCGGCCCGGATGCGCGGGCGGTCGCGCTTGGGCTGACGATCTTCGTCGCCGGGTTGTTCAAGAAGGTGATCATCGCCGACAACGTGGCGGTCTTCTCGACACCCATCTTCGCGGCGGTCGATGCCGGCGCCGATGTCACCACGTTCGAGGCCTGGGGCGCGGCGCTGGCCTATACGTTCCAGATCTATTTCGACTTCTCGGGATATTCCGACATGGCGATCGGTCTGGCGCTGTTGTTCGGTATCCGTCTGCCCATCAACTTCCACTCGCCCTACCGGGCAACCTCGATCATCGAGTTCTGGCGGCGCTGGCACATGACGTTGTCCCGCTTCCTGCGCGATTACCTCTACATTCCTCTGGGCGGAAACCGCAAAGGGCCGGGCCGGCGTCAGGTGAACCTGTTCCTGACGATGCTGCTGGGCGGTTTCTGGCACGGCGCGGACTGGGGTTTCGTGATCTGGGGGGCCCTGCACGGCTTTTACCTTGCGGTGAACCACGCCGTCCGTGCGACGGCACTGGGCCGCTGGTTCGCCGCCAGTGGCGCCGGTATCGTCCATCGCTGGACCGCGCATACCCTCGCCTGGGCGCTGACATTCCTGGCCGTGGTCATCGCCTGGGTCTTCTTTCGCGCGACGACCCTTCACGGGGCATTCACCATGCTTTCCGCGATGGCGGGGCAGGGCAGTGGCGCCTTTCCGGCCGACGCCGCGTCGAAGCTGGGTGTTTTCATGCAACACTACGGGCTCGGATATGGCGCCGAGGGAGCGGTTTCGTTCCGTGACTGGCGTCGCGACGGCGTGCCCCTGTTGCTGGTCGCGGGTCTGATCGCGGTCCTCGCGCCGAACACGAACCAGTTGTTCCTTGCGCGCGAGCGTTTCTATGCCGAAGGGTATCGGGGGCTCTTGTCCGGACCGCGGTTCAGATGGCTTGCGTGGCAACCGCATTGGGCCTGGGCGGTAAGCATCGTCCTCTGCTTCACCATCATCGTCTTTTCGCGGCATTCGGCCAGCGAATTTCTCTACTTCCAGTTCTAGTCCGGGCAAGACAGGCAAGTGACCGTCGGTATTCCAGATCATCTCTATGACGACGCAGAAGTGTCGGGCACCTCGCGCGGCCCGGCCCGGCTCTATGTCGCGATGGTTCTGGTGCCGATCATCGCCCTGATGACGGGCCTTGTCGGCATCGGGCTCTGGCTCGGCCCGGCAAGCGGCGATCTGACCCGGGTCGGGGCACTTCCGGACGCCGACTTCTTTTATCCCGGGCCAAGCCGGACGCTGGACGAACCGGACGCGCTCCGGCTTGGCTACGGCGCGCCGTTCGATGGCATGGCGGAAGGAAAGATCGTCGTCTTCGGCGACAGCTTTGCCGGGCCCTGGGTCCAGACATTGCAACACGTCTCGGGAACTGGGGTCGTCGTCGTCTGGCCCGATGATTTCGCGCCTGTCGAGAATTACCTGCGCTCGGATGCGTTTCGCGACCATCCGCCACGCGCCGTCGTCGTCGAGTCCATCGAACGCCTTGTCATGCAACGGTCGCTGGCGCTGGAGGCGACCGGATCGGGATGCCCGGCGCCCCCGCAAGTGCATTGGCTTGCGCCCCCGCCCGAGCGCGCGGACCCCCTGCAATGGGTTGCCCAGCCGCCCAAGTCAAGACCGGACTACAACCTTGCCGACCTGCTGGACAGGGCCATCCTGGCCGTCCGCTTCTGGGCGAAGCCCCGCAAGAGGCCGGTCCAGCAGGTGTCGCTTTTGCGTGACGACTTGTTCACCAATCCCGCATCCGACCAGTTGCTGATCATCAACGAGGATGTGGATCTGTTCCGCGCCGATCGCCTTGCGCCCCGGTCCGTCGCAGAGGCCACGGCGCAGATGCGCTGCGGTATCGCCCGCCTTGCCGAACTTGCCGGCGATGTCCCGTTTCGACTGATGATCATGCCCGACAAGCGCACGGCCTATGCCCGTTGGATCGAAGATCCGTTGTCACCAAAGGAGTTCGACGTATTCGCCGAAGCCGGGGCGGCGCTGGGAGATGCCTTTGTCGACCTGCGCCCGGTGATCGCGGGCGTGCTGGATCGGGATACCCGGGACGTCTACATGGCCAACGATACCCATTGGGGCTATCCGACCCATCAACTCGCCGCAGATGTGCTGATCGAGAGCCTGATCCGTCCCTGATTGCCGGACCCGGCACAGAGAGCGCGCGATGGTTGCGCGGGCCGCGTCGCGGCCGAGCGCCTTGCAGGGTGGCGCGCTGCCTCTTTCGGCCCCGCTGCGGGGCATGTATAGGAAGGGACCGATTTCGTGCCCGCGCAGGCATGAAGAGCAGCGGTTCGAGGCGCCTCGTCACCACATGACCAGCAAGAAGCAAATCGTCGTCACGCTGACGAGCATACCGCCCCGGTTTCCGAACCTTCCCCGCAAGCTCGCCTCGATCGCCCGCCAGACGGTCCGTCCGGACCGGGTGGAGGTGCATCTTCCCCGGGTCTACCGCCGCTTTCCGGGCGAGCGTCCCGCGCTGCCGGCCCTGCCCGAATGGGTTGACGTCATCGAGGGCGCGTCCGACCTCGGCCCCGCCACCAAGGTTCTGCCTGCCGCCGCCCGCTGGCGAGGGACAGAGACGGACCTGCTCTTGTGTGATGACGACCGCCTTCAGGATCGCCACTGGGTCGCCCGTTTCGTCGAAGGGCGGAGGCTCAGGCCCGACGACATCATCGCCGAACGCGGCTGGAACATCGACGAGCAGTTCGCGATCCAGCGCAGCGCCGCGGACCAGCCCCGCGCGACGCTTGACCCGACCCGGGGCCGTTCGGCCGGCTACAGGTTTCGCCGGATCGCCTCGCTCGGCTTCCATCATCCGCCACGCTCGGTCTATGCCTCGGCGGGCTACGCCGACATCTTCGAGGGGTTTCTGGGCGCTCTCGTGCCGGCTGATGCCTTTCCCGAGGCGGCGTGGACGATCCCGGATGTGGTGTGGACGGTGGATGATGTCTGGCTGTCGGGCATGGCCTTCAGCAACCGATGCAAGGTCTGGGTCAGCGGACTGCCGCGCCCGGTCTATGCCGACCGGCACTACGACCGGCTTGCCGCCCTCAGCACCCATGTCGAACTGGGCGTCGGGCGCGACGAGGCCAACCGGCTCGCGATCGATCACCTGCGAGAGCGTTTCGGGGTCTGGCCCTGACGCGAGGCAGCGCGGCTGTGTCGGATCTTCCGCGTTCGACCGTGCCGCGCACCCAGGGGCCACGTCACTCCGCCCCCGAGGCCTTCCATGCCGCCACCCGCCTCGGGCTGCGCGCGGGCTTGTAGAAGACGTCGAGCGACAGGTTCGGCGAATAGAACGGGTCTGCGGCGAAAAGACCGGGGTGCCGCGCGATGGCGCGCAAACACTCGTCCTCTTCGCGCTTGCGCTTTTCCGGCGTGGTGTTGTGGCCCCGGGTCTTGCTTTCATGGTGCAGGAACAGCGGCTCGGCGACATAGCAATTGCGCAGCCCCGCGGCGAGAAGGTCGCAGCACAGGGCCACATCGTTGAAGGCCACGGCGAAACTTTCGTTGAACCCGCCGATCGCCTCGAAGGCGTCCTTGCGGATTGCCATGCAGGCGGCGGTGACCGCGCTCGTCTCACGGGTCAGGTTCGCCAGATCCTGATAGCCGCCGGCGCGTTCGGGCAATCCCACAAAGTCATGCACCGCGCCGCCATGCATGCCCAGCACCACGCCGCCATGCTGGACGGTGCGGTCATCATAAAGCAGTTTGGTGCCCACCGCACCGATCCGCGGCAGAACGGCATAGGCCGCAAGGCACCGCAGCCAGTCATGGCGCAGTGCCTCGGTGTCATTGTTGAGCAGGACGAGAAGCGTGCCGCGCGCCTGCGCCGCAGCGATGTTGTTGATCCGGGAATAGTTGAACGGCTCCGGATAGCGGATCACGCGGATCTGACCGGCCGCCTCGGCTGTCGCCAGTCCCTCAAGACAGGCGGTTTCGGTCGATCCGTTGTCCACGACGATGATCTCGAACCGATCCGAAGGCCAATCCGTCATGGCCAGAGACGCCAGGCACTTTTCCAGCAGCCACCAGCTGTCGCGATTGGGAATGATGACCGAGACGAAGGGCAGCACATCGGGCAGCGGTGGCGCGATCGCCGGCAGCGGCGGGTCGGCGGGGCGCGTGTTGAAAAGGCAGACATGCGGCACCGGCGCAACCAGCGTATCGGCAAGATCCGCGGCCAGTCGCGCAAGAACCTCGCGCCGGTTGCAGCCAGGGCTCAACAGGGCCGTCATCAGGGCCGCCCCGTCGCCGGTCCGGCCCGGGTGCAGGGCCACCATCCGCCCCACGAGCGTGCCTTGCGCCGCCAGGATCGGCGAGGGGCTGGGCGGCTTGAACCAGGGATGCGCGAGGCCCGGATAGGGCAGCAATCCAGCCTCGTCCCCGTATGCCAGCGCCGCCGACCGGCGGCACAGCGCGTCGACCAGCAGGCGCGGCCCATGCGGTCGGGGCAAAGCACCGGCCAGAAGCACCAGCAGGCTGTCCGAAAGACCGTTCGTGGTCGGGCCATCAAGTGCGGCCTCGCCGAAAAGCGTTGTCAGCCGCGCGGCTTCGTCGTCGGTCGGCTCGCGCGGCAGCAACAGCCGCACCTGCACGTTCAGCCCCGTCACCTCTGACAGCGCCCGCGCCAGACCTTCCGGGGCGGCAAGCAGACGTTCATCCAGCTCCACCAGAAAGGTGGTCACCGGATGGTCGTCGGCGCTGGCCGCCATGCGCGCCAGATCCTCCGCCTCGGGCGTGTCGAAGCGTCGAACCCAGTAGCTCAGCGCGCCCGCTTCGAGGAAGCTGCGGGTCGGCCCGTCAAGGTAGGGCCGGGCAAGCCCGTTCTTGCGGAACAGGATGCGTGACAGCGGCCATCGCGGACGGCCGGTCACGTCCTTGAACAGCACGGCTTGCGCGAATTTTCGGGGATATCCGTCGGATGTCAGCAGCGCCCAGGCCGCAATGCCGCGAACGAGGCTCTTCCACCCGGAGACAGGGCTGGATTGCAGGGCTGTGTCGGTCATCGTCCCAAACCTCGGATCGCCACGCCAGAACGGCCTTGGTCAGCGCCGGGCGGTCCGGACGGCTGCTCGGCGTTCGTTACGCGGTCGGAGCGCGAGATTCCAGTGTCGGTCGGCCTGCGGCGGCCACAGGCGGGTTGGAATGGGCACAGATCCACCGCCTGCGATGTACCCGTCCCGCGGTCAATCACCGGTCTGTCCGGTCCCGCCAGTGCGCGGCCCCGACCACCGCGCGGGCTGGGGATCGCAAAGGGATGGCCGGCCGGATCGCCGCGCCGGTCTGCGGCCCGCGATCGCAACGGGCGGCAAGATTTCGATCCGGGCCCGACTTCTCGGTGGTTCGATCGTGACGATCGGTGTAACGGTGCTCGCCATGAAACAACATGCCGGCGCGTCTTCGGGGCCCTACCGATCGGTCGTGACGGTTCGGGGGATCAGACGATGACCATTCACCACCATCTGGGCGATCTTCCCGACGGACTCGACCTGGGGCCCGTCGTGGCGATCGACACGGAAACCATGGGGCTGGACCCGCGCCGCGACCGGCTTTGTGTCGTTCAGCTTTCCGCCGGCGACGGCGACGCGCACCTTGTCCAGATCGCGCACGGACAGACGCGCGCCCCGAACCTCGAGCGGCTGCTGACCGATCCGGAAACGCTCAAGCTCTTTCACTTCGGCCGGTTCGACATCGCGGCGTTGCAGGCGGCGCTCGGCGTCGTGACAGCGCCGGTCTGGTGCACCAAGATCGCCTCGCGCTTGATCCGCACCTTCACCGATCGGCATGGCCTGAAGTATCTGCTTCAGGAACTTGTCAACGTCGATGTCTCCAAGCAACAGCAGACCTCGGATTGGGGGGCGACCGACCTGACCGAGGCGCAGAAGGAATACGCGGCCTCCGACGTGCTGTACCTGCACCGCCTGAAATCGGAGCTTGAGGCCCGGCTGATCCGCGAGGGGCGGCTCGATCTTGCGCAGCGGTGCTTCGATTTTCTTCCGACCCGGGCCGAACTGGACCTGTTGGGCTGGGATGAACCGAATGACATCTTCCATCACTGACACCATCCTGGCGACAGCGCGCCGTGTCGTCACGCGCGAGGCCGAGGCGCTTGGCCTGCTTGCGGCAAGCCTCGACGCGGGGGTTGTCGATGCGGTCGACCTGATCCTCAAGGCGCGGGGCCGGGTGATCGTCTCGGGCATGGGCAAGTCCGGCCATGTTGCCCGCAAGATCGCCGCGACGCTGGCCTCGACCGGGACGCCCGCGCAATTCGTGCATCCGGCCGAGGCGAGCCACGGCGATCTGGGCATGGTGATGCGAGGCGATGTCGTGATGGTACTGTCCAATTCCGGCGAGACGCCCGAGCTTGCCGATATCGTCGCCCACAGCCGCCGCTTCGCGATCCCGCTGATCGGCATTGCCGCCCGCGCGGGATCGACCCTGCTGCGGCAGGCGGACGTGGCGATCCTTCTGCCCGATGCGCCCGAGGCCTGCGAGACCGGCGTGGTCCCGACAACCTCGACGACGATGACCCTTGCGCTCGGCGATGCGATCGCCGTCGCGCTGATGGAACACCGCCGGTTCACCCCCGACCAGTTCCGGGTGTTCCACCCGGGCGGCAAGCTTGGTGCGCGCCTGACGCGGGTCGCTGACCTCATGCACACCGATATGCCCGCTGGTTTCCGCCGGAACCCCGATGACCGAGGCGCTGCTGGCGATCAGCCAGAAAGGCTTCGGGGTGGTTGGCGTAACCGATCACGATGGTTATCTGATAGGTGTGGTCACCGATGGTGACTTGCGGCGGCACATGGAGGGGCTCCTCTCGGCAGACCGCCGAAACTGTCATGACGCCGAACCCCCGCACCATCGGGGCGGGAGCGCTCGCGGAAAAGGCGCTTGCCGTGATGAACGATTGCAAGATCACCTGTCTCTTCGTTGTCGACCCGGACGAAAGCCGGGCCGCGAAAGGCATCCTGCATATCCACGATTGCCTTCGGGCAGGCATCGCCTAGGGCCATGGCCGCCCCTGACAACGCCTACTCGCGGCTGGTGGTCTGGCTGAAGATCATCCTGCCACTGATCGCGCTCGGGATGCTGTCGTCGATCTTTCTCGTCTCGCGCAGCATCGACCCGACGGCCAGCCTGCCCTATTCTCAGGTCGAACTCGATGACCGCGCCCGCGAGCCGCGCCTGACCGCTCCTCGGTTCTCGGGCGTGACGGACGACGGCGCGACGGTCACGCTCGATGCCAGCGACATGCGCCCCGACATCGGCAATCCCGCCAGCGGCACGGCCACCGACATCACCTCGCGGATGATCACACCCGACGGGGCGACCACCGACGTCGAAGCGAAGACCGGGCGTATCGACGGCACCACAGGCACCTATGTGATGACGGGCGATGTCGTGATCACCAGTTCCGCAGGCTACCGCATCACGTCCGACAGGCTGGATGGCGCGCTCGATGCGACGGCCCTCGACGCGACGGGCTCGGTTGTCGCCGATGCGCCGATGGGCCGGATCACCTCGGACCGGATGCAGTTGCGCCCCGACCCGGATGGCCCGGGAAAATATGTTTTGGTTTTCAAGGACCGGGTCCGGCTGATATACGAGCCTGCGAAATGACATTTCCCCCGGAACGCGCATGCTGATACTTCTTCGTCTTGGTTTTCTGTGCGCTGGCCTCTGCGCCTTGCCCGCGACGGCGCAGACGACGGGTGCCCCGGTCGCCTTCGGCAGTTTCAAGGGCGACCCGACGCTGCCCGTCGAGGTCACGGCGGACCAGCTTCAGGTGAACCAGACCGATGGCACGGCGGTCTTTACCGGCAACGTCATCGTGATCCAGGGCGAGATGCGGCTGACAGCGCCGCTGGTCAAGGTCGACTACGCCCAGGATCGCAAGGCCATCGCCCGGCTCGATGCTTCTGGCGGGGTAACGCTCGTCAATGGTGGCGAAGCCGCCGAGTCTCAGAACGCGGTCTATACCATTGACACCGGCGAGGTGGTGATGACCGGTGATGTTCTGGTGACGCAGGGCGGCAGCGCGCTTTCGGGCAATCAGCTGACGGTCGATCTCAATACCGGCACAGGCGTGATGCAGGGCAGGGTGCAGACCGTCTTCGTGCCGGGCAGCGCCGCTCCATGAGACCACCGCCCGATCTGGTGCTGACGGGCGGCACGGCGGGCCTGCGGGCACGCAACCTGCGCAAGAGCTACAAGCGCCGGCCCGTCCTGCGCGACGTGAGCATCGACTTGCAGCGCGGCGAGGTCGTGGCGCTTCTCGGTCCCAACGGTTCGGGCAAGACCACCTGCTTTTATGCGATTGCCGGCCTCGTCACGCCAGAAAGCGGCACTGTAAGCCTGGATGGGCGCGATGTGACGGGTCTGCCGATGTACCGCCGCGCCCGCCTCGGGATCGGCTATCTGCCGCAGGAAGTCTCGATCTTCCGGGGTCTCTCGGTCGAGGACAACATCCTTGCCGTTCTGGAGATCGCCGAGCCCGATCGTCACAAGCGGCGCGAGCGGCTCGAGGAACTGCTGTCGGATTTCTCGATCACCCATATTCGCCGCGCTCCGGCGCTCGCGCTGTCGGGCGGTGAACGGCGGCGGGTCGAGATTGCGCGCTGCCTCGCGGCCGATCCGAAATACCTGCTGCTCGACGAGCCTTTTGCGGGCGTCGATCCGATCGCCGTGGGCGAAATCCGCCACCTTGTCCAGGATCTCAAGAGGCGCGGAATCGGGGTGCTGATCACCGACCACAACGTGCGCGAAACGCTGGAAATCGTCGATCGGGCCTATATCCTGCACGACGGCGCGGTCCTGATGAGCGGGACAGCCGATGAAGTCGTGCGCGACGAGAACGTGCGCCGCGTCTATCTTGGCCAGGACTTCCGCATCAGCTGACCCGCCGCCTGCCGGAGTGTGACACCCGCGTGACGAAGCAGTTGACATTTCCCGCTCACCTGCCGCCAAATGGCCTTGATGCGTGCGCCACCCGCCCTCGGAAAAGACCTCACAGCGCCGGCAAGGCTGCGCTCCGCAGGCTACGGCACGGGATGCGGGACAATCGACATCGGGCACCGGAACATTGCTGGACACGCGCCTCGCCTGCATCGCGCAGGCTAGACGTGTGCCTTGGCCGAAGGAGGGGTCATGCGGTACCAGATCAGCGGAAAACAGATCGACATTGGCGAGGCGCTTCAGACCCATGTGAAGGCCGAGATGGGCGAGGTGGTGGACAAGTATGCGCAACGTCCCACCGAATGCGTCGTCGTCTTCTCGCGCGTCGCGCATGAATTCGTCTGCGAGGCCGTGATCCATCTGTCGACCGGGCTGACTGCGCAGGCCAAGGGTCATGCAGCCGAGGTCTACGCCGCCTTCGAGTCGTGTCGCGAGAAGATGGACAAGCAATTGCGCCGCTACAAGCGCCGCCTGCGCAGCCATCATCGTGACCGTACGGCACCGGTTGAATTCGACGGCGGCTCCACATATATCCTCGCCGCATCCGAGGAAGCCGAGGAGACGGAGCCCGAGACGCTCCAGCCTGTCGTGATCGCCGAGATGGAAACCAAGATTCCGTCCATCACCGTCGGCGAAGCCGTGATGCAGCTGGAATTGGCCGGGCAACGAATGCTCATCTTTCGTAACGAGGGCCATGGTGGCGTGAATGTCGTCTATCGCAGGGATGACGGGAACATCGGCTGGATCGACCCTCGCAACAGCAAGTAGCGCCATCTCGCGCGGGAATTGAACGTCATATGGAACTATCCAAGCTACTGAAGCCGGGGGCCGTGCGGGTCGTCGGACACCTGACGAGCAAGAAGCGCCTGTTTCAGGAACTTGGTGAGGTTGCAGCCCAGGCTTACGGGCTGAACGCGTCGGCCGCCGTCGACGGCCTGCAAGAGCGGGAGAGCCTTGGCCCCACCGGCGTGGGGCATGGCATTGCCCTGCCCCATGCCCGGCTCGAGGATCTGGCCGGCATCGTCGGGATCTTCCTACGTCTGGAAAAGCCGCTTGATTTCGATTCGGTCGACCGCCAGCCGGTCGATCTGGTCTTCGCGCTGTTCGCCCCAAAGGATTCGGGCGTCGACCATCTCAAGGCACTGGCGCTCGTCAGCCGGACGATGCGCGATCCGGCGATCTGCGCAAAGCTGCGCGCGAACACGGACTCGCTCAAGCTTCATGCGATCCTGACCGAAGGCCGCGCCAACCAGGCCGCCTGAGGCCTATCGCCAAGGCCCGAACCCGAAGGTCACATAGTCGCGCTGGTAGGCATCCCGCGCGGCTGCCTCTATCGTCTCGTCATAGATGGATTGCAGGCCGGCGGGCGGCGGCGCATCAGGCATGGCAGGCGTCGGATGGCCGATCTCCGCGGCCAGACGCGCAAGGCCCGCCGCAAGCTCATCCTCGCGCAGCACATGGTCGGGCAGGTGAACCTGTGCGAAGCCTTGCAGGATGGCCGTCTGGCTTGCCCATTCCGGCGCCACCTGCAGGTGCGACTGCCCCGCAAGGCCCTGTTTCACGACATGCAGAAATCCCACGAATCCCCTGCGCCACCCGGCGAGGTCGGTGGCCGGCGGGATCGGCGTTTTCAGATGCCGTTCCAGCGTGCTGCGCAACTCCGGCATCCGGCCATCGAGGACCGGACCGGCGAAGACCTCGTAGGCGCGGCGAACCGGGTGACGCAGCACGGTAAAGCTGCGAAAGCCGGGATGGGCGCGCTTCCACTGCCGCAACTCCTTCTGGTTGAACTTTCCCAGCACGCCCTTGCCCCCGAACCCGCCAAGCCAGGTCACGACCCCGTCCGGGCCGCCCCGAACCGGTAGAAACAGCAGCGGCGCCCCCGCCGAAACGACGATCTGGGGGATCGCGGGCCCGCGCCGCGGCTCGAAGCTGGGCGTTCGGCCAAGATCGAACCTGTCGATCCTGGCCAGCGCCGCCGCCATTTCGGCAGGATTCAGCACCTTGTCAGCGATTGCGTCGGGGTTCTGTTTCTTCAGTGTGCCATCCGCGGCGTCCAGCCGTCCTTCCACGCCCAGGAAGCCTGCAAGCCCGTTGACCACGTCAAGCTCGCCCAGATCCTCGTAGTCGAGGTAGAAGGCCGTCTGGCCGCCGGTTTGCAGGCCGCGCAGGATATCGCCCTGAAACCGCTGCTGCGCCTCGAGGTGCGCCTCGAACTCGGCGGGCACGAACCTCGCCTTCGCGGTCTTGATGTTCTTTGCGTTGGTCAGCTTCCATTGCCCGGTCGCCTGCGCGATCTTGAATGAGACATAACTTTCCAGCGGATTGCGTGTCAGCACGACCTTGGCGCAGGCGCGATCGGCCAGAACCACCGGCAGGACGCGCGGATCATGGTCGTGGAAATAGCGAAACCCGGACAGGCCCCGTGTCGTCTGTTTCATCCGCGCCAGCAGCGCAAGCGGGTCGTGGTCGCGCTGGCCGATGGTCAGCCCGAGATAGGTCAAGCAATCCTTCTTTCCGATGAAGTGCGGGTTGAACGCCTCGCCGTGGCACAATACCCCCGGCAGTGCATTCAGGTTTGCCTCGAGATAATTGGAACCAGTCCGCATCCCGGCGAGCATGACAAAGCTATCGAACCCGACCGTCATGCTCATTTGACCAGATATGGCCTGCCGCGCCGTCCGGGTGGCGCCGCGGCCGGATCGCCCGCCGGAAAGTCACCCATCAGCACCGGCTGCATCCCCTGATTGCGCAGGTTCTGAAGGAACTGGCCGAATCCGGTCAGATCGACCAGTCTCGGCGCCTCGGTCAACCGGCGCAGGCCGCGAGGGCTGATCTCGTCGATGATGGTCTGCAACGGCTCCATCGGGTTCTCGACAAACTCCGCCAGCGTCCAGATCCTCACCCGCGCCTTGGTATGGGGTGATCGCAAGATCCGCAGCCAGGCCGCCTCGACTTTCTGGAGCCGCGCGGCCTCGGTCCGGATATCCCCGAAGTTCAGGTTGGCCCTGAACAGCGGTACCGCCCATCCGCCCGAAATGACCGAGATCTGCGCGTTCGCGTCCGTGGCCATGAACCAGCAGATGTCCTGCGCATCCGACGGGCCGAACTGAAAGCACTGGCGTTCGCCCCGCGTGTTCCAGATGAGGTTGGTCAGAAAGCTTTTCGGGTTGTAGTCGCGCAAGGTTGCGCTGTCGCTCAGCGCTCCATTGTAGATCGTCTCGCCCCCCGCGAATTCCACCCGATCCGGCCCGAACAGATGGCCATGCACCCGCGTGCCTGTCATCTTTGCAAGCCATGTCTCGAAATCCTCGAAGATGTCCGCGAACCCCTGAAAGATCGAATAGGGCGCGCAGGTCTTGCCGTGCTCCCAGCTGTCATCGGGAAACCGGCTTTGCATGTAAAGCCCGGGACGGCCCTTTGTCCGCCGCTCGACCGCCTTGGAAAACAGCCGGTCGATCTTGCCCGGATTGGGTTCTGCCATCGTGGCCAGTCCCGGCGGCCCATTCAGGAACGTGTCGTAAAGCTTGCCCGCATGGGGCCAGATCTTGCGCGCCACAAAGCAATCGGACCGTCGCAGCAATTGCAGGTGGTCGTCGTAGAAGATGTGCGGCTTGCCCTGGAAATCGAACTTGGCAAGCGTCAGCGACCGGCTTTCGATGTCGCCCGAATAGCGCCGGACGAGGGTCTGGAAATAGCTCTCGTCGGGGATCCACACATGTTGGAAATAGCGCATCGTGCTGCGCCCGGTCGGGGTCGTCCAGAATGGCGGAGAGTGTGCGGCGCGTCAGGCACCACCACTGGCTGCCCAGATGCGGAACCAGATCCTCCGGGACGCGCCGCCGCAGGCCCATCCGCCGCTGAAGCCGGACATAAAGGTCGAACGCCCTGCGGTTCGAGCGCCATGAGAACGGAAAGCGCAGCGTAAAGCGCTCGATATCCAGCCCGCCGATGGTCCAGCCGACATCGCGGGTCGTCACCGACTTTCGATGAAGTCGGTGCGCGGGCGCGCCCGCAGATAGCTTACCAGTTCCTCGACCGGGCGCAGTGGCAGGCACGACCCCGAGGCAAGATAGACATGCTGCACCCCGGGAAAGTCGCGCAACATCATCTCGGCCGCCGTCTGGGTGGCGGCGACCAGGCCCCATGTGCCCCAGCGGCAGGCATGGCGCCCACAGAACCGTATGTCGGGAACGCCTTGCAGCGCGGCATGCAACTCGGCCGCGGCGGCACGACCCACCCGTCGGTCCAGATGGATCACCACCGGGCAACCCCGCGTCGCCCAGTGTCGCGCCACCTGTGCTGCCCGGTCCAGCGAGGTGTGGCACATCATTATGAAACCGACTGTTCCCCGCCCTTCCGTCACGCCCAGTTTCCCTTCGACATCAGCCCGAGAATTTCAAGCTGCCGCCAGTTGATGTATTTCTCCGACCACTTGCACCACAGGTCTGTCTGCTGTTCGGCACCCGCGCGATAGGCCCGGTATTCCTGGCTGTTGGCATAGTGCTGTCCGCGCGCCATCTCTTCCTGCGCCTTTGCTGCAAAGGTATCGAGGAACTTCGCGTGCAAGAGACAGCCCGAGGCCTTTTCCCCACCCCAGTCATCGTAGACCTGGTTCAGCCCGCGCGGCAGCAGCATGTGGGTGGAGCTTGCGTAGGCATAGTTGCGGTGCCACTTCACCAGCGGAATCTTGTTCAGCGCCGGTGCCACCTTGGGGTCATCGGAGAAGAAGGCCCGTGCGCGCGGGCCGCCCTGGATCCACAGGTTGCCATAAAGGTGGTTGCGCGAGATCGTGTAATTGCCGGCGTCGAACCAGGCGGCGATCTCGAATGGATCCTGGCCATCGTGATAGGGCTGCGCCGCGATCGGCCCGCGTGGATACATGTCGAGCAGCATCGCCGAAAAGGATCGCAAGGCCGACGCGTCAAGCCAGTCCGTCAGCGCCCGCAGCGGTCGGGTATCGCAGAACGGATAGACGAGGAATTCGTCGACATCGACCGTCAGCGTCCAATGCCCGTGGCAATGCCGCCGCTGAAGCCATGTTCATCCAGTCCACCCCGAAATGCGCCCGCTTGTAGCTTGCCGTGGTGGCCCAGATCGACACGTCGGGCTGCCCTGCCAGATAGTCGATCGACCCGTCATCCGATCCGTTGTCGACCATCAGGAAATGGTCCACGCCCAGATCGCGGTAGTAGCGCAGGAAATACGGAAGCCGAACACGCTCGTTGCGCAGGGTCGATGTCAGCAGGATCGCCTCGGGTCCGATCGCCCGCGTGCGGTCCCGCACGACCGACAGATCGCGCGAGCGGCGATAGGCGCGCAGGTGGCAACGCTTGCGCCGGAGGCGCATCCGATAGGAACTAAGGAGTTCCAATGCCGTCACCTGTCCCCACCGACGCAGCCTGCACAATGCAGGATCTACGCCCCCAGGTTTGACAACTGGTTGACCGCGTCGTGACCAAGTCCGTCGTGCCCCTTTTTTCCCGCGCCGAGAACCTGTCCGCACCGGGCGTCAAAACGTTAATGTCTCGACCGAATCATGTAAACACGCCGCGCAGGCGCACCGGCTGCTCTTTCGCCCCGATCATACCCATCCCCCGCGCGACATGAGGCCCATCGCCTCCAGTTGCCGCCAGCCGGTCAATCGGCTCGAGGCCGAGCACCACAGGTCGGGGTTGGCGGCAAGCCGGTCATAATAGCTGTCGTAGACCTCGCTCTGCCGGAAATGTTCGCGGCGGACCTTCTCTTCGCGGGCGCGGGCAACCACCCCGGGCAGGAACTTGCTGTGCAGCAGCAAACCCGATCCCAACTCGCCGCCCGCGATGTCATAGACCCTGTTCAGGCGCGGCGGCAGTGCCGCGTGGGTGGAGTTCACATAGGCAAAGCGGCGGTTCCACCGCACCAGCGGGATCTTGGTCAACGTCGGTGCAAGGCGCGGCTCGTCGGCAAAAAAGACCCGTGCCCGCACGCCCCCCTGGATCCACAGATTGTCCATCCTGCCACGCCGCTGGATCGTGTAGCTGCCCCGATCGAACCACTCCAGAACCTTGGTCGGATCGCTGCCCGGCGCGTAGGTCTGATCGGCCAGCGGACCCTTGGGGTAAAGGTCAAGCATCATCGCCCCATAGGCTTCGGTCCCATTCCGGTCGAGCCAGCGCGGTCAGGGCGCGCAGGTCGCGGCTGTCCCAGTAGGGATAGATGAACAACTCATCCGCATCGAGGGTCAGGCACCAATGCCCGTGACCATGGCGCGACAGCAGCCATGTCAGCCAGTCCATGCCGAATCGAGACTGCTTGTAGCCATGCCCCGTCTGCCAGACCGAAACGTCCGGCTGGTCCCGAAGATAGGCCGCCGACCCGTCGGTGCTGGCGTTGTCGACGATCAGGAAATGCCCGACCCCGAGCGCGCGATGATGTTCGAGAAAATAGGGCAGCCGGTCGATCTCGTTTCGCAGAACGGTCGCGGCCAGAATGTCGTCCGGCCGGATCGCGGCCGTGCGGATCTTCGCGGGCACAAGGTTGTGGCGCGCGCGCAGCGCGCGCCACAACAGCCTGCGCCGTTTCCAGCGAAGCGCATAGGCGGTCCAGAGCGCGATGTTCTGCGACACGGGTCCGTGCCGCCTAAGGCAGGAACAGCGTGCAGCGAAGCCCGCCCGCCACCGGCTATTGCGCGGCCTTCTGCTGCGCGATCATCTGGTGCAGGAACTCCGAGAATTCCGCCGAAAGCTCGTCGCGTGCCAGACCGAAAGCCACTGTCGCCTGAAGGAACCCGGCCTTCGATCCGCAGTCATAGCGCTGCCCACGGAAACGATAGCCGTAGACATCGCGGCCTTCGTTGATTTCCTCGGCGATGGCGTCGGTCAGCTGGATTTCTCCGCCCGCCCCGTGCTTCATCCGGCTCAGGTTCTCCAGCACGTGCGGTGACAGGATGTAGCGCCCGATCACCGCGAGGTTCGACGGCGCCTCTTCGGCCTTCGGCTTTTCCACCATCCCCTTGATCGAGACGAGCGCGCCCATGTCGTCCTTGATATCCAGAACGCCGTAGGACGACGCCTTTTCATGCGGGACTTCCATCGCGGCCACCATGTTGCCGCCGATGTCGGCATAGGCTTCGATCATCTGCTGAAGGCAGGGTTTCTCGGCGGCGATCACATCGTCGGGCAGCATGACGGCAAAAGGCTCGTCCGGCCCGATCAGCCGCTTGGCGCACCACACGGCGTGACCCAGCCCCAGCGCCTTGTGCTGGCGCACATAGGCAATCGCACCGCTTTCCATGTTGGTCTGCTTCAGCACCTCCAGCAGGTGCTCCTTGCCCGCGCGGCGCAACGAGCTTTCAAGCTCGGGCGCGTGATCGAAGTAATCCTCGAGCGCGCTTTTCCCGCGCGAAGTCACAAAGATGAATTCCTTGATGCCGGCGGCGCGCGCCTCGTCGATCGCGTACTGAATCAGCGGGCGGTCAACCAGCGTCATGATTTCCTTGGGGATCGACTTGGTCGCGGGCAGAAACCGCGTGCCGAGACCGGCCACCGGAAAAACGGCCTTTGTGACTTTATGCTTCTTCATCTGATGCTCTTTCCACGATCCTTGAAAACTTGGTCGGGTTCCTGACTCTCTTACCCGCGCTCGTTTCGACGTCCCATACAATTCTGACAGCATTTCGGCAAAACCGCATTTCAACGCGCGAATTTCCGCTGGTTAAGCCTTAAACGGGAAACAACGGCGGCCTTTCGCTCATGCGATACATATTCCGGACCGCGCATTGATCCAGCGTCCGGACGATCGACCCCCGATGTCAACTCTGGCGCGAATCGTTCTGGGCTCCGTCCACGTTCGCCGCCATGTCGGCCAGCATGGTCTCGATCCGGGCAACATCCTCGGGGTTGTTCAATTCCCAGAACGCCCTGCCGCGTGCGGCTACCTCGACGCAAAGCACGGGCCGGCCCTGTTCCAGAAACCGCAACTGCTCAAGCCCCTCAAGCCGCTCCAGCGGCCCGGGTTCCCAGCTGCCGTAGGCCGCAAGCGCCGCCGGCCGATAGGCATAGACGCCGACATGGTGGAACACCGGCGTCGCCTCGGCCGCACCATAGCGGGCCTCGGTATGGGGGATCACCTCCTTGGAGAAATAGAGTGCCCGTCCGTCCGCGCCGAAGACGGCCGTCGTCCCCCCCACGCGCCCGGCCCGCCGGTCCGCCAGAAATCCGTCCAGCGCCCGCCCGTCGGCGCGCAAGACGGGTGTCGCCATCTCGGCCCAGGGTGTCGCGCCGAGTGCCGCCACAAGATCTTCGACGAACCACGGCGGGGTCAGCGGCGCATCGCCCTGAAGGTTCACCACAAGGTCGAAGCCGGGATTGCCGCGCACCACCTCCGCGCAGCGCTCGGTGCCGTTGCGGCATGTGCCGGAGGTCATCACAACTTCCGCGCCAAAGCCGGTGGCCACGGCGCGGATGCGCTCGTCATCGGTGGCCACAACCACCCGATCCACCCCCCGCACCGCCGTCGCCGCCTCCCAGCTGCGTTGGATCAGGCTCTTGGCCACACCGTCGGGTCCGCGCAGCGCGACCAGCGGCTTGCCGGGATAGCGGGTCGAGGCAAAGCGCGCCGGAATGACGATCAGCACCGACACCGGATCAGGCCTTGAGATCCACGCCCGGCGAAAGCGCGATGAAGAAAGGGTTGTCCCATCCCGGTTTGCCATAGCCGAGCGGCGTGTGGTCATCGAACCGCACCACCCGGCCGCCCGCGCCGCGCAGCACGGCATCGCCGGCTGCGGTGTCCCACTCCATCGTCCTGCCCAGCCGCGGATAGAGATCGGCCTCGCCCGTCGCCACAAGACAGAACTTCAGGCTCGACCCTGCGCTGGTCATGTCGCGCACTGCATAGTTCGCGATGTAATCATCGGTTGCCTGATCGCGATGCGACTTCGAGGCCACCACCATCAGGGCGTCATTGTCCGGCGCCGAGACATGCAGCGGACGCAGGGCGCCGGGCTGGTCCGGATCATGCGCCCCGATCTCCTCGACCGCGCTGCCGTCGGCGCGCGTGTAGAAGAGCCGGCCCTTCGCCGGGGCATAGACGATACCGCGCAACGGGACGCCATCCTCGACATAGGCGATGTTCACCGTGAAATCGCCGCGCCGCTGCACGAACTCCTTGGTGCCGTCGAGCGGATCGACGATCAGGAACGTCCGTGCCGACAGCGCGTGCGATGCGGCCTGCTCCTCGGTGATCAGCGGCAGATCGGGAAAGGCCGCGCGCAGTCCGGCCGAGATCAGCGCATCCGCCGCCTCGTCGGCTTCGGTGACGGGGCTCGCATCGGACTTGGCCTTCACCTCGAAATCGTCAGCGGAATAGACCTCCATGATCCGAGCGCCGGCGTCCAGCGCCAGCCGCCGCATCACGGCCACCAGTCGTTCAAGGTCCATTGCGTCGCCTCTCTTCGCCGGCCCTCGGTCCGGCTGTTGAAAAATTCCCCCGGTTTCCTTATGCTTGCTCGTCAAGGGAACAGCAAGATTTCCCCGCCTAGGATCGGGCCTCGCCCGGCACGGCGTCAGCAGAAAGCAGCAGGCACATGTTTCGCCCCAACTTGCGCAAGACACCGGGCCGCTCGGCGCTGACGCTGCTCGACGTGATCTTTCACGCGGCCGTCCGCACCATCAGGAAGTCGCATCGAAACGCCGCGTTCGGGCTTGTGATGAACATGGCGCAATCCGTGATCTTCATCGCGATCTTCCTGCTCACCTATTACATCCTCGGCATCCGCACCACGCCGCTGCGGGGCGATTTCATGCTCTACATCATGACGGGCGTGTTCATGTTCATGACCCACGTCAAGGCGCTCGGGGCGGTCGCGGGCGCCGAAAACTCGACCTCTCCGATGATGAAGCACGCGCCGATGAACAGCATCGTGTCGATCTGCGCGGCCGCGCTTTCGACGCTCTACACGCAGGTGCTTTCGGCGTTGGTGATCCTGTTTCTCTATCACACGCTCTGGACGCCGATCACGATCGACCAGCCGGTCGGCGCACTTTGCATGATGCTTCTGTCCTGGGCCAGCGGCTGTGCGATCGGGACGATCTTCATGGCGGCGCGGCCCTGGAACCCCGCGCTGCTCGCGCTGCTCGCGATGGTGTATCAGCGCCTCAACATGATCGCGTCGGGCAAGATGTTCCTCGCCAACACGATGCCGGGTCATATCCTCGCCTGGTTCGACTGGAACCCGCTGTTCCACACGGTCGACCAGACGCGCGGCTTTGTCTTTCTGAACTATTCACCGCACTACAGCTCGATCAGCTATCCCGTGATCGTCACCGCCGTCTGCCTGCTGGTCGGCCTGATGGGCGAGTTCTACACCCGCCGGCACGCTTCGATCAGCTGGGGCGCCAAGGGGTGATCAGCTCGCCACCACCCGCAGCGTCAGGTTGATCCGCCCGCCCTTCGGCAACAGCGCCGAACTGCCATGGCGCACCCGGTCGATCCCATGCCAGGCCAGTCGCGCGGCCCCGCCCATCACCACGACATCCCCCGAGCGCAGCCAGACCGATCGTGTCGCATCGCGCCGCCGCGTTCCCCCCATCCGGAACAGCGCCTCATCCCCCAGCGACACCGACAAGACGGGAAAGCCGAAATCACCCTCGTCGCGGTCCTGGTGCAGGCCCATCCGCGCGCCCTCGCCATAGAAGTTGATCAGGCAGCAGTCCGGCATGCGCGACAGCCCCGTCAGGTCGCGCCACAGCGCCAGAACCCGCTCGGGGATCGCGGGCCAGGGCTTTCCTGTCGGGTGACGATCGGCATACCGGTAGCCGCCACGGTCGGTCACCCAGCCCACCCGTCCCGCTGCGGTCATCCGGACACTCATCGCTCGCCCGCCCGGCGTGACCGGGGTGATGAGCGGCGCCGCAGCCACGATGGCGCGGAGTTCGTCCACCAGCGCCGCCTGTGCCGCCGGGTCCACAAACCCGGGATGGATCTCGAACCCGCCGACCCGCAGCGCCGGCTGCGGCGAAACGTCGGAATTCATCGCAACACCTCCGATTTTCCCCGGGCGCGCCCGCTTGCAGGCCCCCGGAGCCCCACTTATATACCCCGCGAAGCCGGAACGGGGCGGCCGCCCTGTCCGGATCTCATTGGGATCGGGGACCAGAGGCCGCAATCGGGTCTGGGCCCCACAACATCGCCGAAAGAAGAGGTACTTTATATGGCCAAAGTCATCGGGATCGACCTCGGGACCACGAACTCCTGCGTTGCCATCATGGACGGGGCGCAGCCCCGCGTGATCGAGAATTCGGAAGGCGCCCGCACCACGCCTTCCATCGTCGGCTTCACCGACACCGAACGTCTGGTCGGCCAGCCCGCCAAGCGGCAGGCCGTGACCAACCCCACCAACACCGTCTTCGCCGTCAAGCGCCTGATCGGCCGCCGCATCGACGACAGCATGATCGCGAAAGACAAGAAGAACCTGCCCTATTCCATCGTCGACGGCGGCAACGGCGACGCCTGGGTCGAAGTGAAGGGCGAGAAGTATTCGCCCTCGCAGATCTCGGCCTTCATCCTGCAGAAGATGAAGGAAACCGCCGAAAGCTATCTGGGCGAAACGGTCACGCAGGCCGTCATCACCGTCCCCGCCTATTTCAACGACGCCCAGCGCCAGGCCACCAAGGACGCCGGCAAGATCGCCGGGCTCGAGGTGCTGCGCATCATCAACGAACCGACCGCGGCGGCGCTGGCCTACGGCCTCGACAAGAAGGAAACCAAGACCATCGCGGTCTATGACCTTGGTGGCGGTACCTTCGACATCACGATCCTCGAGATCGACGATGGCCTGTTCGAGGTGAAATCGACCAACGGCGACACCTTCCTCGGCGGCGAAGACTTCGACATGCGGATCGTCAACTACCTGGCCGACGAGTTCAAGAAAGAACACGGCGTCGACCTGACGCTCGACAAGATGGCGCTTCAGCGCCTGAAGGAAGCGGCCGAAAAGGCCAAGATCGAGCTGTCGTCCAGCCAGCAGACCGAGATCAACCAGCCGTTCATCTCGATGGACAAGAAACCGGGCCAGCCGCTGCACCTGGTGATGAAGCTGACCCGCGCGAAACTGGAAAGCCTGGTCGGCGACCTGATCAAGAACTCGATCAAGCCGTGCCAGGCCGCGCTGAAGGATGCCGGCCTGTCGAATGGCGACATCGACGAGGTGGTGCTGGTCGGCGGCATGACCCGGATGCCGAAGGTGATCGAAGAAGTGACCAAGTTCTTCGGCAAGGAACCGCACAAGGGCGTGAACCCGGATGAGGTGGTGGCGCTTGGCGCGGCGATCCAGGCCGGCGTCCTGCAAGGCGACGTGAAGGATGTGGTCCTGCTCGACGTGACCCCGCTGTCGCCTCGGCATCGAGACGCTGGGCGGCGTGTTCACCCGCCTGATCGACCGCAACACCACGATCCCGACCAAGAAGTCGCAGATCTTCTCGACCGCCGAAGACAACCAGAACGCCGTGACGATCCGGGTCTTCCAGGGCGAACGCGAAATGGCGGCCGACAACAAGATGCTGGGCCAGTTCAACCTGGAAGAGATCCCGCCGGCGCCGCGCGGCATGCCGCAGATCGAGGTGACCTTCGACATCGACGCCAACGGCATCGTCTCGGTCAACGCCAAGGACAAGGGCACCGGCAAGCACCCAGGCGATCACGATCCAGGCCTCGGGCGGTCTGTCGGACGACGAGATCGAGAAGATGGTCAAGGACGCCGAGGCGAATGCCGACGCCGACAAGGTCCGTCGCGAACTGGTCGAGACCCGGAACCAGGCCGAAAGCCTGCTCCATTCGACCAAGCAAGTCGCTCGAAGAGCATGGCGACAAGGTCGATCCCTCGACGGTCGAGGCAATCGAGCTGGCCATGGGCGCGCTGGAGGAGACGCTCAAGAGCGACGACGCCGGCAAGATCAAGGGCGGCATCCAGAACGTGACCGAGGCGGCGATGAGGCTGGGCGAGGCGATCTACAAGGCGACACAGGCCGAGGCCGAGAGCGCCGACGACGACGGCCCGCGCAGCGTCGACGACGACATCGTCGATGCCGACTTCGAAGACCTTGGCGACAACAAGCGCAAGTGACACCGCTGTGAACGACGGGAGGGCGGCCGAAGATCGGGTCGCCCTCGCGTTCACGAAGAGAGGTTTGCAATGGCAAAGCGCGATTTCTACGAAGTTCTGGGCGTGTCGCGGAGCGCATCGGCCGACGACTCGAAGAGGGCCTACCGCACCAAGGCGAAAGAACTTCACCCGGACCGCAACTCCGACAATCCGAAGGCCGAGGCGCAGTTCAAGGAAGTGAACGAGGCCTATGACATCCTGAAGGACGCCGACAAGAAGGCGGCCTACGACCGCTTTGGTCACGCCGCCTTCGAGGGCGGATGGGCGGCGGTCAGGGTGGGGGTTATGGCCAGGGTGATTTCGCCTCGGCCTTCTCGGACGTGTTCGAAGACCTGTTCGGCGATTTCATGGGCGGGCGCGGTGGCGGCGGGGCCCGCACGGGCACAGCGCGGTTCCGACCTGCGCTACAATCTGCGCGTTTCGCTGGAAGAGGCGCATCAGGGCATCCAGAAGACGATCAACGTGCCGACCTCTGTCACCTGCGATGTCTGCCAGGGAACCGGCGCCGAAGGTGGCGCCGAGCCCGTCAACTGCCCGACCTGCTCCGGCATGGGCAAGGTCCGGGCCCAGCAAGGTTTCTTCACTGTGGAGCGGACCTGCCCGACGTGCAGCGGCATGGGCCAGATCGTCAAGAACCCCTGCCGTGCCTGCGACGGCGCCGGGCGGACCGAGAAGGAACGCGCGCTCTCGGTGAACATTCCCGCCGGTGTCGAGACCGGCACCCGCATCCGGCTTGCCGGCGAGGGCGAGGCGGGCCTGCGCGGCGGACCTGCGGGCGATCTCTATATCTTCATCGAGGTGCGCGAACACCCGATCTTCATCCGGGACGGGGTGAACCTCTATTGCCGGGTTCCCGTCAGCATCGCCACGGCGGCTTTGGGCGGCGAGGTCGAGGTGCCGACGATCGACGGCGGCAAGAGCCGGGTCAAGGTTCCGGCGGGAAGCCAGACCGGCAAGCAGATGCGCCTGCGCGGCAAGGGCATGCCTGCGCTGCGCGGTGGTGGACATGGCGACATGCTGATCGAGATGGCGGTCGAAACCCCGGTGAACCTGACCTCGCGGCAGAAGGAACTGCTGCGCGAATTCGAGAAGCTGTCCGAGGACAACAATCCCGAAGGGCACAGTTTCTTTTCCAAGGTCAAGGGTTTCTGGGACGGCAACAGGCCCTGAACGCGAGCCGGCGGAGAGGCCGGGGGGCCGTCTGCCCCCCGGACCCCCCGAGGGTATTTGTGCAAGGAAGAAAACGTTAAGGGTTCGTTTACCTCGCCGCACGACGCTTGGCGGATGCCGCAGAACCGCGATTTTCAGGAAGTAACGCCTTCGCTTTTCGAGCAGATCGAGGAAGACGAAGCCATTGTGCGGCCGCTGTCCGAGCGGTTGCCATCCTACATCAGGGATCATCGAAAGCGCCTGCGCGCCCGCTTCATGGAAGGTGGTGCGGCGGCGGTGCCGGAATACGAACTGCTGGAACTGGTGCTGTTCCGGGCACTTGCACGGCAGGATGTGAAACCGCTCGCCCGTCGTCTGATCGAGGAATTCGGCGATCTGAACCGTGTGGTCACCGCCGCGCCGGCCCGTCTTGCGGCCGTGGCCGGGGTGGGGGAGGCCGTGGTTCAGGAGTTGAAGCTGATCGAGGCCGTCGCCCAGCGGATGGCCCGGGCGCGGGTCATGCATCGCCCGATCATGTCGTCCTGGGATGCCTTGCTGGACTATTGTCACACGGCGATGGCACATCGCGAGACCGAGCAGTTCCGGATCCTGTATCTGGATCGCAAGAATGTCCTGATCGCGGATGAAGAGCAGGCCCGCGGCACCGTCGACCATGTGCCGGTCTATCCGCGCGAGGTGGTCAAACGCGCGCTGGAACTGAATGCAAGCGCGCTCATCCTGGTGCACAACCATCCCTCTGGCGATCCCACCCCGTCAGAGGCCGACATCACGATGACGGCACAGATCCAGGACGCGGCCCTTGTGCTTGGCCTCGTGCTGCACGATCACCTCATCGTCGGGAAGTCGCGCGAGGTCAGTTTTCGGGCGCTGGGGTATCTTTGAAAGGGCGAAGCCACACTTCCACCCGGCGATTGAGCTTGCGTCCGATCGGGCTTTCGTCGCAGGCGATCGGAAGCGCCTCGCCAAACGCCTCGACGGCAAGACCGACACCCTCGGCCACGAGATCGGGCAGCGCCGCCGCCACGTCTTCGCGCAGCAGGTCAGCCCTGTCGCGGGCGAGTGCAAGATTGGACGCGGCGGTGCCGGAACCATCCGAAAACCCCACGAAGACCAGTTCCTGCTGGGCAAACTGCCCCGCCTCGATCAGCCGGAGCAGGTCGGCGAGGTTGTCGCGCGAGGCCGGGTCGAGCGTGCGCGCGCCATCCTCGAAGCGGAAGGTGAGCGATAGCCGCACGGCACCCTGCATCGCGTGGGTCAGCCGCTGAAGCTCTTCCACCGTCACCTCGGGCCCGGCGGCCCTGATGGCGTTCGACAGGCGAAGACCGTCGGTCAGCAGATCGGTCTGTTCCGCCTCGCGGTCGACGAGACCTGCTGCCGCGATTGCGGGTCCGGCCGCGGGCGTTGACAGGAAGTCGAGGAATTCGCGGGCAACCAGAGGCAGGCGGCGCCGGGGCGTCAGCAGGTAAAAGGGTTGCGTCAGCGGATAATCCTCGGCCTTCACGGCCGATTTTGCCGGTTGCAAGGCGAAACCGCAGCTGTCGGTCAGAGGCAGAACGCGCGCCCGCCGGACAGACGACGCCGCCGTCACGGCCAACCCCCAGGGATCGCGCGCGACCGCCGCGTCCAGTTCCTCGAGGGTCGCATGTTCCTGCGCGGCAACGACCGCCTGTCCCAGCCGGGCCTCGAGCGCGCGGCGAAATCCCGTTCCGCCGGCAAGGGCGTGGATCACCAGCGGCCGGTCTTGTCCGCCCAGCACGGACCAATTGTCCACCTCTCCTGCCAGGGCGCGCGCGAGATCGGTGGTGGCCATGACGCTGGCCGGACTGTCTGGCGCGACCGTCGCGACCAGAACTTCGGAGCCGAGCGTCCGGGCGTTCAGATCCGGCTCGGTGGTTGCCGCCAAGGCAATTTCGGCTGTGCCCTGGCGCAAGGCATCAGCCGCGCCGGGCGGATCGGACGGCAGAAAGGCGAAGTCCGCGACGACCCGCCCCGTTCCGGTCTCGCGCAGTTCGATCGTGTCGCCGTCGCGCTCGATCTGGAATCCGCGCGCCTTGGCAAAGGCCGCGAGCAGCGGCACCAGCACACCTTCTCCGGCCGCCGCTTCGCCGGCCACCCGTATCCGGGCCACGAATTGAGTCAGGTCAGGGCAGGCGGGGCCGTCGCAGACCACGCCCTCGCCATCCACCGTCAACAGGCCGTAATCTGTCATCACGCGGTAAAGCTCGCCATCGAAGCCGCGAAATTCACCAGCGACCGAAAGGGTTCCATCGCGTGAGGTCAGCGTCACGTCCTGCGCCGCCCCCGACAGGGGCCACAAGCTTAGCGCGGCGAGAACCGCCGCGCGCCGCATCCACCGATTTCCCAAGCCCCGTCCCTTGCGTCAGTTCGCAGCGGCGAGTTTCAGGTCCGGCACAAGATTCTTCAATACGAGATAGTCGCCCACCGCATCACAGCCCGGCATGGTGACAGAAAGGTCGGCCAGGCGAAGATTGCCACGGTCGGCGGTGAGCAGATCGCCCAGCACTTCGCGCCCGCAGGTCTCGGTCGTCACGGCCGCCTCGATCAGCACGGGCGTCGTGGCCAGGCCCGCGGGGTAGGTGTAGATTTCGGCGAGCATCGGCATGTCGACCGATGCATCGCCCAGCACGCTCAGAAAACCCCGATCGGGCAGCAGGCCCGGACCGGGCCCGTGCGGCTGCGCGGCCGATACATGGCCCGCCCCGCCATAGTCTGCGCCATCCTCGAAGGCGTTGACCCCGAAGGTCCGCGGCCCCATCCATTGTACGCCGAAGCGCCGATGCTCGGAGGCCTCGGGCAAGGCCAGGCCCGCCGCGACCGTCTCGCCACCCGCAAACAGGAAGCTGACCCGGGCATCGGCGTCGAGCGCGGGGATCGAGGCGAAGACCGCCCCTGCCTCATTGGCGCGATACGTCACGGCCAACCCGGAATGGCGCAGGACCACACGTTCGCCCGCGCGGCATGGCGCACTGAGCAGGATGTCGATCATCGCGCCGGGGCGTGGCGACAGCGCCAGCAGCGGCGTGCAGTCGCGCGGGCCACCGGCATCCGCCCCGGTTCTCGGCGGGTCGAGGGGAGGGGCCGCCACCGCAGCGGGGCGCAGCATCGCCCGGGGAAGTGCGGGCAGCGCGATATCCGACAAGGCCGGGCCAGGCAGATCGGGCTGATAGCTGACGCGCGTCGTATTCGCGGCCGCCCGCGGAACCAGACCCGCCACCCGCGCCGGGGCCTGTGCCGCCTGCCCTGGGCCGGAGCCCGATTGCGCCACATGGCCAGCACCCAGCGCCACGGCGATCACCGCGGCCACCCGGATCAGTCTGCGTCCGGATTTCATCCCCGCACTCCCGATTCCCAACAAGCGAACAGGGTGCTGGCGGATTCGGGCTGATCCGTGGCGGAACCGCGGTCAGAATCTACATGCCGTGGGCCAAATTGCGGCAGCGCACCGCACGCAGTGAGTCTCGTCAGACGATCCTGCCGTGGCAATGCTTGAATTTCTGGCCCGATCCGCAGGGGCACGGATCGTTGCGGCCAGGATTGCCCCAGCTTGCCGGATCAGCCTCGTCGAAGCCCGCGATCAGAGGTGCGGGCGCGCGACGGGCACCTTCCGGCGCCACATCGCCCGCGCCGGCAAGCACCGGCTCGCGCGCGGGCGCGGCGGCCCGTGCGGCGGCCTGCTGCTGCGCCATGAACTGCGCCATCAGCTGTTCCTGCTCTTCCTTCGAGATCGGCCGCACCTGGGAAAGTTTCTGCGTCACGTCCAGCCGCAGCGAATTCAGCATGCTTTCGAAAAGCTGAAACGCCTCGGTCTTGTATTCGTTCAGCGGATCACGCTGGGCATATCCCCGGAAGCCCACGACCGAGCGCAGGTGTTCAAGCCGCAGCAAGTGTTCGCGCCACTTGGCGTCGATGGTCTGCAACAGAAGCTGCTTTTCGATCGTCTTCATCGTTTCAGGCCCGAATGCCTCGAGTTTCTCGGCCATGAATCGTGTCGAACGCCGCGACGATGCGCTCGCGCATCGCTTCCTGGTCCACGCCTTCCTCGGCCGCCCAATCGGCCAATGGCAGGTCAAGACTGGCCCATTCCCGGCAGGCCGCGACAAGCCCCTCGACATCCCACTGGTCAGCATAGGATTTCGGCGGCAGGTACTGATCCACCAGATCCTCGATCACCTGGTGGCGCATGTCCTGCACGATTTCCGAAAGATCCTCCGCCTGCATGATCTCGAGGCGCTGGCCGAAGATCGCCTTGCGCTGGTCGTTCATCACATCGTCGAACTTCAGAAGCTGCTTGCGGATGTCGAAGTTGCGGCCTTCGACCTTGGCCTGCGCCTTTTCCAGCGACTTGTTGACCCAAGGATGGATGATCGCCTCGCCCTCCTTCATCCCAAGCGTGGACAAGCACCTTGTCCAGCCGCTCGCGAGCCGAAGATCCGCATCAGATCGTCCTCGAGCGACAGGAAGAACGACGAGCGCCCCGGGTCACCCTGACGGCCCGACCGGCCGCGCAACTGGTTGTCGATCCGGCGGCTTTCATGTCGTTCGGTCGCGAGCACGAACAGCCCGCCCGCGGCCTTCACCTTTTCCTTTTCCTCGGCATGTTCGGCCTCGATACGCGCGCGCACCTCGTCGGGGTGCAGGTGCGGGTCGGCGCTGATCGCCTCCAGCACCTTCATCTCGACGTTGCCGCCAAGCTGGATATCGGTACCCCGGCCGGCCATGTTGGTGGCGATCGTCACGGCGCCGAACTTGCCGGCATCGGCCACGATCTGCGCCTCCTGCTCGTGCTGGCGGGCGTTCAGCACGTTGTGCGGGATGCCCTCCTTGGTCAGCAGGTCCGACAGGAACTCGGATTTCTCGATGGTGGTCGTGCCGACAAGGATCGGCTGACCCTTTTCGTGGGCCTCGCGGATCGCCTTCACCACACCGTCGTATTTCTCGCGCGCCGTGCGGTAGACCTGGTCGTGTTCGTCCTTGCGCGCCACCGGCCGGTTGGTCGGCACCTCGACAACACCCAGCTTGTAGATCTCCATGAATTCTTCGGCTTCGGTCGCGGCCGTGCCGGTCATGCCGGCCAGCTTGTCGTAAAGTCGGAAGTAGTTCTGGAAGGTCACGCTGGCCAGCGTCATGTTCTCGGGCTGGATCGTCACGCCTTCCTTGGCCTCGATCGCCTGGTGCAACCCGTCCGACAGGCGGCGGCCCTTCATCATGCGCCCGGTGAATTCGTCGATCAGCATGATCTCGTCATCGCGGACGATGTATTGCTGGTCGCGATTGAACAGCGTGTGCGCCCGCAGCGCCTGGGTGACATGATGCACCAGCGTGGTGCTTTCCGGATCGTAGAGCGATCTGGTCGTCCGGCAGCAGGCCCGCCTCGCGCAACAGGTTCTCGATCACCTCGTTGCCCTCGTCGGTATAGGTCACGTTGCGGGTCTTTTCATCGACCTTGTAGTGTTCCGGCGTCAGCTTCGGGATCAGCTTGTCGACCGCGATGTAGAGGTCTGACCGGTCCTGCGACGGCCCCGAAATGATAAGCGGCGTGCGCGCCTCGTCCACGAGGATCGAGTCCACCTCGTCGACGATCGCATAGTAATGCCCGCGCTGGGCCATCTCTTCGATCGAGCCCTTCATGTTGTCGCGCAGATAGTCGAAGCCAAGCTCGTTGTTGGTGGCATAGGTGATGTCGGCCCGGTAGGCATCGCGCTTTTCGGCGTCCGGCTGATAGGGATAGACGACGCCGGTGGTCATCCCCAGCGCGCCGTAGACCTTGCTCATCCACTCGGCATCGCGCTTGGCCAGATAGTCGTTCACCGTGACGACATGCACGCCCTTGCCCGTCAAGCGCGTTCAGATAGGCCGGAAAGGTCGCGACCAGCGTCTTGCCCTCGCCTGTCTTCATCTCGGCGATATTGCCCTGGTGCAGAAAGATCCCGCCCTTCAGCTGCACGTCGAAGGCCCGCAGGCCCAGCGCGCGGCGGGCAGCCTCGCGGCAATTGGCGAAGGCTTCGGGCAACAGCGCATCCAGGGTTTCGCCCTTGGCGATCCGGGTCTTGAATTCTTCGGTCTTGGCGATCAGCCCGTCATCGCTCAGCGCCTCGAACTCCGGCTCGAGCGCATTGATCTTGGCGACCAGCGGGCGAACCGATTTGACCTTCCGGTCGTTCGGCGTGCCGAACACCTTCCGTGCGAGTGTTCCGAGACCCAGCATGTTTTCTCCGTCGGCTCCTGACAGGATCGTGTGAGGTGCAGGTCTTGCCCGCCTTCACCGCCTTCCATAGAAGAGCCAAGAAGGCCCGAGGCGCCCTGTCTCACGTGACCCCCGCGATGTAAGGGGGCGGGGCCAGAGTGTCAACGTCGCTTGAGAATGCGGCACCTTCAGGAGATCGTGTATCATGTCGAAGTTCGCGGCCATCGGGGCGAGTGTTGCCCTGACTTTCGTTCTGTCCCTGGGCCTGACCGCCGCGCCGGGCCATGCCGCAGGCGAAACCGCCGACACCGTCGTCGCCTCGGTCAACGGCACAGACATCACGCTTGGCCAGGTGATCGCCCTGCGCGAGCAGCTTCCCGAGCAATACCAGACGCTTGCCGACGACGTGCTTTACAACGGGATCGTCGATCAACTGGTCCAGCAGCTGACGATCTCGCAAACCCTCGACGGAAAGCTGACACGTCGCGACGAACTGGTGCTCGAGAATCAGCGGCTCGCCTATCTCGCGGGCTCGATCCTGCAAGGCGTTGTCGGAACCGCCGTGACCGAAGAGGCCATCAAGGCCGCCTATGACGCGCGCATCGCGGCGATGACGCCCGCGACCGAATACAACGCGGCCCATATCCTTGTGGCGGACGAGGCATTGGCCACGGATCTCAAGTCCCAGATCGACGGCGGCGCCGATTTTGCGGAACTGGCCAAGACAAATTCCACCGACCGGCTCGGCCGCCAATGGCGGCGATCTGGGCTGGTTCGGCGTCGGCATGATGGTCAAGCCGTTCGAGGATGCCGTGGTCGCGATGAAACCCGGCGATGTCTCGGGTCCGGTGCAGACCCAATTCGGCTGGCACCTGATCAAGCTGAACGAAACCCGCCCCGCGCCCGCCCCGACGCTGGACGAGACTGCGCGCCGAGATCGCGCCGGAACTCCAGAGCGCGGCCGTGGCCGACTAGCATCGCGAAGCTGACAGAAGGCGCCAAGGTGACCCGCGACGCGACGGGATTGACCCCGCCCTGCTTCGCGAATCAGACACTTCTCGACAAGTGATCGACCACGGGGGGCGGGAATGGGAAAGAGAGACTGGAAGGCCGAGGCAAAGGCGCTGAAGAAAAAGCTCGCGCGGCCGCTCGAGCGCCGCAAGGCTGGGCGGCTGCGCCCAAGGCGCCAGCCCGGTCTCTCCTCTCGCCCCCGCTGGTGGCTTTCCCGACCTGCCGGTGATCGCGGGGGTCGAGTTTTCCGCCGCCGCCGCAGGGGTGCGCTACCCGGACCGCACCGACGTGATGCTCGTCCGCCTCGCCCCCGGCACCTCGATCGCGGGTGCCTTCACCCGGTCCTCCACCCGCGCCGCCTGCGTGCTCGACTGCCAGGCCAAGCTTGCCTCCAAGGTGCCCGCCGGGTCAGGTGCCGCCATCATCGTGAACTCCGGCAACTCGAACGCCTTCACCGGCGCCGCTGGCCAGAGTGCTGTCGATGCCATCACGGGCGCCGTCGCCAACGCGCTCGGTCTGCCGGCCACCCGCGTCTTCTCCTCGTCGACCGGCGTGATCGGCGAACCGCTTCCGCAGGATCGCATCACCGCCCGAGTGCCCGAACTTGCCGCCCTTCTTTCGCCGGGGGCCATCGCGATGGCTGCCCGCGCGATCATGACGACCGACACCTTCCCCAAGGGCGCCTCCGCCACGATCGAGACCGAGGGCGGCCCGATCAACATCGCCGGCATCGCCAAGGGATCGGGCATGATCGCGCCCGACATGGCGACCATGCTGGTCTACATCTTCACCGACGCAAAGATCGCCCCCGCGCTGCTGCAAAAGATGCTGTCGCGTCAAGTCGACGACACGTTCAACGCGATCACCGTGGATAGCGACACCTCCACCTCCGACGCGCTGATCCTCGCCGCCACCGGACAGTCCCGGGCGGCCGAGATCACGGCCCGCGCTCGCGCGGCCAAACGCCTTCGAGGCGGCGCTTGCGCGGCGTGATGATGGATCTGGCCCATCAGGTCGATCCGCGACGGCGAAGGCGCCACGAAATTCGTCGAGATCCGCGTGACCGGCGCGACGACCGCCGCACGATGCCCACAAGGTCGCCATGTCGATCGCCAACTCGCCGCTCGTCAAGACCGCGATCGCGGGCGAGGACCCGAACTGGGGCCGCATCGTCGCCGCCGTCGGCAAGTCCGGCGCCGAGGCCGACCGCGACCGTCTCTCGATCCGCTTCGGCGATATCCTGGTGGCCGAAAAGGGCTGGCGCGCGCCCGATTATGCCGAGGAGAAGCGGCGCGCCTACATGAAGCAGTCAGGATCTGGTCATCGGCGTCGACCTCGGCCTGGGCAGGGCCGCGCGGACGGTCTGGACCTGCGATCTGACCCATCGCTACATCGACATCAACGCCGATTACCGGTCGTGACCCTGCGCGCCCTGCCGGTGAAGGTCGTCCTCGTCTCGGCCGTCGCCCTGATCGATCTCGATGGTCGCGTTCTTCTGGCGCAACGCCCCGAGGGCAAGTCGCTGGCCGGACTTTGGGAATTTCCCGGCGGCAAGGTCGAACCGGGCGAAACGCCCGAGGCCGCTCTGATCCGCGAACTGCACGAAGAGCTTGGTATCGACACCTGGAAGAGCTGCCTCGCGCCGCTGACCTTCGCCAGCCACGGCTACGAGGATTTCCACCTCCTCATGCCGCTCTTCGCCTGCCGGCGCTGGGAGGGAACGCCCGTCGCGCAAGAGGGCCAGGCGCTGGCATGGGTGCGCCGCCGAACGGCTGCGCGACTATCCGATGCCGCCGGCCGATCTGCCGCTGATCCCGATTCTGCGCGACTGGCTCTGATCCCGAATGGGGCAATACTGTGGCGGTGCGCGCGCGAACCGGGGTTTTCCACGAATTCTACCAAAGGCTGAAAGAATAGTGATGCATTTGCGAAAGTTTTCTACATACAGTGCAAATGCAGGTGCTGATTGGGGGAGAAGCTCATGCTGCGGACAATATCCTTGGGAAGTTGCGTGTCCGTGCAGGGGCTGATGGTCAGCCAGCTGTCCGACGGAAAAGTGGTCGTGAAGGTCGACGAAAAGACCTTTGTCGGGTATCCGATTCCGCCGCGCCGCGCTGCGTGACGATTGGCGTGATCCATGAAAAAGGCCGGGCATGATGCCCGGCCTTTTCAATTCCAGTGCCGTCCGTCAGGCCAGCTTGCGCTCGACCTCTTCGCGCTCGAAGATCTCGATCACGTCGCCCGGCCGGACGTCCTCGTAGTTCTCGAAGGCCATCCCGCATTCCTGACCGGACTGCACTTCCTTGACCTCGTCCTTGAACCGCTTCAGCGTCTTCAGCGTGCCTTCGTGGATCACCACGTTGTCGCGCAGCAGGCGAACGCCGGCCGACCGGCGCGCCACGCCCTCGGTCACGAGGCAGCCGGCCACCTTGCCGACGCCGGAGACCTTGAAGACCTCCTTGATCTGCGCATAGCCGATGAAGGTCTCGCGCACCTCGGCCTTCAGCAGGCCCGAAGCGGCGGCCTTGATGTCATCCACCAGGTCGTAGATCACCGAGTAATAGCGGATCTCCACGCCCTTCTGGTTCGCCGATTGCCGGGCACGTCGCATTGGCGCGCACGTTGAAGCCGATGATCGGCGCACTGCGACGCCTCGGCCAGACCGACGTCCGATGTCGGTGATCGCGCCCGACGCCGTAATGCAGGACGCGGACGCGAACTTCGTCGTTGCCGATCTTTTCCATCGCCTGGACGATCGCCTCGGCCGATCCCTGCACGTCGGCCTTCACCAGGATCGGCAGTTCGGCCACGTTCTGGTCGGCCTTGGCCTTCGCCATCAGCTGTTCCAGCGTGGTCGCCGCACCGGCCGCGGCGCGCTTGTCCTTGGCGGCCTTCTCGCGATAGTCCGCGATCTCGCGCGCCTGCGCTTCGGTCTCGACCACGTTCAGCACGTCGCCCGCCTGCGGCGTGCCGTTCAGGCCCAGCACCTCGACCGGAACCGAAGGCCCGGCTTCGTCGACCCGTTCGCCCTTGTCGTTGATCAGCGCGCGAACCTTGCCCCACTGCTCGCCGACGACGAAGATGTCGCCCTTGCGCAGCGTGCCGTTCTGCACCAGAACGGTCGCGACCGGGCCACGGCCCACGTCCAGCTTGGCCTCGATCACCGCGCCCTGAGCCGCCCGGTTCGGGTTGGCCTTGCAGTTCGAGAATCTCGGCCTGAAGCGCGATCGCTTCGAGCAGCTCGTCCAGGCCCATGCCCGGTCTTGGCCGAGACCTCGACGTCCTGCACGTCGCCCGACATCGCTCTCGACCACGACCTCGTGCTGCAACAGGTCGGTCCGCACCTTGTGCGGGTTGGCCGTCGTGCTTGTCGATCTTGTTGATCGCCACGATCATCGGCACCTTGGCGGCCTTGGCGTGGTTGATCGCCTCGATCGTCTGCGGCATCACCGCGTCATCGGCGGCAACCACCAGCACCACGATATCCGTCACCTGCGCGCCCCGCGCGCGCATCGAGGTAAAGGCCGCGTGGCCGGGCGTGTCGAGGAAGGTCAGGACTGCGCCGTTGTCGGTCGTCACCTGATAGGCGCCGATATGCTGGGTGATCCCGCCCGCCTCGCCCGAAACGACCTTGGTCTTGCGGATCGCGTCCAGAAGCGAGGTCTTGCCGTGGTCGACATGGCCCATGATCGTCACGATCGGCGGACGCGGCACCAGATTCTCGTCCGAGTCCTCGACCGTGTCGATGACCTGTTCCACGTCGGCATCCGAAACGCGCACCGCCTTGTGGCCGAATTCCTCGATCACCAGTTCGGCGGTATCGGCGTCGATGGTCTGGTTCATCGTGACCATCATGCCCATCTTCATCAGCGACTTGACCACATCGGCCGCACGTTCGGCCATGCGGTTGGCCAGTTCGCTGACCACGATCGTCTCGGGCAGCTGCACGTCGCGCACCTCTTTTCAGCGCTGCACGCCCAGGCCCAGCGCCTTCTGGCGCGCGCTTTTCCTGCTTGCGCTTCATCGCGGCCAGGCTGCGCGTGCGCCCGCCTTCGCCGCGCAAGCGCCTCGTTCAGCGTCAGCTTGCCGGCGCGGCGATCGTCGTCGCCGCTTGGCCTTGGCGCGGCGCGTCGCGGTCGCGGTCGTCGCGGTCGCGGTCGGTCTTGCGCGGGCCGAAGGACCCGGCTTGGCCGATCCGGGCGCGCTGGGCGGCGCACGGCGGCGCGGCTCGGCGCCGTCATCGGGCGCGGCGGCCGGTTTGCCGGCGGCGGGCCTGCCTGGCCTCTTCCATCGCGGCTCGCGCGCATCTCGGCCGCTGCCTTCTGCGCGCTCTTCTTCCTCGGCCTTCGGCTGGCAGCGCGTCGTCGCGCTCGCGCTCTTCGCGCTCCTTGGCCTCGATCTCGTCGCGGCGGCGCTGCGCGGTCTTCCTCGCGCGCGCTCTTCGTCCGCGCGCGCTGCGCGGCCTCTTCGGCCTCGCGGGCCTTGGCGGCGCGCAGCGCCGTCAGGCGGCGCTCCATCTCGGCATCGGAAATCCCGGCGGGCCGCTTGCGACGGATCGCCCAGATGCGCGGGCGAGCCGGCGGCCCGGCCGTGCCGGGCACGCCCGGCTTCGGCACCACAACGCGCTTGCGCTTCGTCTCGACCACGACGCTCTTGGTCCGGCCGTGGCTGAAGCTCTGCTTCACCTGCCCGGGACGCGACACCGACCCGCCAAGGCCAAGTGGCTTCTTGCCGTCTGTATCGCTCATGCGTTCTTCGTATCCTTCCGATGCGGTCTTGCCGCTCATCTGCTTCGCGCAAGCCAGCAAGCCTTGCCGCTTCCTCTACAACACGTGTCGGTGAGTCCACCAGCGGCAAGCGCGCGCGTGTATCGCATGTTCGCGCCCGAATGCCAAACCCATTTCCCCGGCCGTCAGACAGCCGATAAACGTCTCCGGCCCGTCCGGCGGATGCAGCTTCGTCTTGCCGCGTTCCGACCCGTCACTGGCCTGGATCAGGATCTCGGCCTTCCCCTTGGCCAGCCAGTCCTTCACCTTCTCGTACCCGGCCACCGCGTCGCCCGCCTTGCGGGCCAGCGAGATCAGGTCGACCACCCGCCGGGCGCAGTTGACGCTCCACCGTCATCGACCAGCCCCTCGGGCACCATCGACCGGCTGCTTCGCGGCGCGGGCGAACAGGCCCTTCGTCGCGGCCTTCGTCGATCGCCGCCCGGTCGGCCGTGACATAGATGCCGCGCCCGGCAGCCGGCCCAGGAGATCGGGCACCACCTGAGCCGTCAGGCCCAACGACAAAGCGGATCAGCCCCGCCTTGGGCTGGCTTTCGCCCGTGACGATGCACTTGCGCTCCGGATCGTCCCGGTTCTTTGTCCCGGCCGCCGCGCGTCATGGCGCGAGTCCCGAGGCCTGAGATCAGGCCTCGGCCTCCTCGTCTTCGTCCTCGGCCGCCGCGTCATCCTCGAGCTCGGTCGGATCGACCCAACCCAGCATGACCCGCGCGGTCATGACCAGGTGCTGCGCTTCTTCGAGGCTCATGTCGAACTTCTCCAGCACGCCTTCGTCCTTCTTGCGCTGCGCCGTTCTCCGTGGTCCAGCCGCCGGCCAGTTCCCAGTCGGCGCAGGTCGCGAAGTCTTCCAGCGTCTTGATGCCGTCCTTGCGCCAGCGCCTCGAGCATCTGCGGGGTCAGCCCCTCGAAGTCAACCAGGCTGTCCTCGACACCCAAGCGCGCGGGCGTTCTCCAGCGCCTTGCTTGTTCGCCGCCTCGAGGTAGTCGCGGGCACGGGCCTGAAGTTCGGCCGCGGTGCCTCGTCGAAGCCGTCGATCGACAGAAGTTCGTCGATGTCGACATAGGCGACTTCTTCGAGGTTGGTGAAGCCTTCCGAGACCAGAAGCTGGGCCATGATCTCGTCGAGATCCAGCGTATCCATGAACAGCTTGGTGCGCTCCGCGAATTCGGCCTGACGACGCGCGCTTTCCTCGGCCTCGGTCATGATGTCGATGTCGAGCCCGGTCAGCTGGCTAGGCAAGCCGCACGTTCTGGCCGCGCCGCCCGATGGCCAGCGACAGCTGCTCGTCCGGCACCACGACCTCGATCTTGCCCGCTTCCTCGTCGATCACGACCTTGGACGACCTCGGCCGGCTGCAGCGCGTTCACAAGGAACGTCGCCTGATCCTGGTTCCACGGAATGATGTCGATCTTCTCGCCCTGCAAGCTCGTTCACCACGGCCTGCACGCGGCTGCCGCGCATGCCGACGCAGGCGCCGACCGGGTCGATGGAGTTGTCATAGCTGATCACGGCGATCTTGGCGCGGCTGCCCGGGTCGCGGGCCACGGCCTTGATCTCGATGATGCCGTCATAGATCTCGGGCACTTCCATCTTGAACAGCTCGGCCATGAACTCGCGGCGTCGGTGCGCGACAGGAAGACCTGCGGCCCGCGCGCCTCGCGGCGCACGTCCTTGATGTAGCAGCGGATGCGGTCGCCGATGCGATAGCTTCGCGGCCGATCTTTTCGTTGCGGCGCAGGATGCGCTTCGCCGCGGCCGATGTCGACGATGACGTTGCCGTATTCCTCGCGCTTGACGACACCGTTGATGATCGTGCCCTTGCGGTCCTTGAATTCCTCGAACTGGCGGTCACGCTCGGCCTCGCGGACCTTCTGCAGGATCACCTGCTTGGCCGATCTGCGCGGCGATCCGGCCAAGGTCGACGGGCGGCACCTCGTCGATGACTTCCGTCGCCGACTTGCGGATCGTCAGATGACTCTTGGCCTGCTTGACGGTCAGCTGCGCCTGGTAGTTTTCCACCGCGTCATCCTCGACCACGGTGCGCACGCGGGTGAACGCGGCGCGCCCGGTCTTGCGGTCGATCTTCACGCGGATGTCCATCTCGGCGCCGTAGCGCGACTTCGCGGCACGGGCGAGGCTTTCTTCCATCGCCTGGATCACCAGATCGGGGTCGATCATCTTCTCGCGCGCGACCGCCTCGGCGGTCTGCAGAAGTTCAAGCTGGTTGGCAGAGGTGATCGCCATGTCGGTCGCTCCCCGGTATCAGTGTTTCGTCTCGGGTCTGTCGAGGTCTTCGTCCTCGTCCCCGTCTGTTCCTCGATCTCGTCGAATGCGCTTTCGTCCACGGTCGCGCTCGCCTTTTTCTGGCGCAGCATCTCCGCGATAAGCTCGTCGGTCAGGATCAGCTTGGCATCGGACAGCCAGTCGAACTTCAGGCCGATGGTCAGCGTCTCCTTGCCCTCGACGATCTCGATCAGAACCTCGTCGTCCTCGATGCCGCGCAGGATCCCCTTGAAGCGGCGGCGGCCGTCGATCAGCTCGGTCGTCTCGATCCGGGCCTCGTAGCCGTCCCAGACCTCGAAATCCTTGAGCCGCGTCAGCGGCCGGTCGATGCCGGGCGACGAGACCTCAAGCGTGTAGTTCTCCTCGATCGGATCTTCGACGTCCAGAACCGCCGAAACGGCCGTCGAGATCTGCGCGCAATCGTCCACGTCGATCCCGCCCTCGGGACGGTCGGCCATGATCTGCAACGTCGGCGTCTGCCCGCCCATCAGCCGGACGCGCACCAGTTCGAACCCCAGGCCCTCGATGACCGGGGTCACGATCTCGGCAAGGCGGCGGTCGATGGCGGTTTTGGCGATGAGGTCGGACATGAGGGGTCTTCCAGAAACGAAAAAACGGGCCAGCGGCCCGTCATGAAGGTCCGGTGAGCCTCGGGTTTGGACGCCGAGACCGCTGTGTTGAACAGCCATATACGCGCAAGGGGCGGAGTCTGCAAGGGCTGCGTCGCAGCGGTTGTCGCACCTGCCCTCGTGGCGCCGGCCGTCCGCCGTTCAGGATCCACGGCAGTCGATCTGCTCGATATTCCGGTCGCCGAAAAGCGCGTGGTGGCGGGCCTGCACCTTGGGCCAGAGCGCCGCCATCGGGACGCCCCGGATGCCGAAGGACGCAGCCAGAACGCCTTCGAACTCCTCCACGCCCACAAGCCGCTTGGTCGTCCCGCTTGCGGTCTTGTGGCCAAGGACACGTCCGGTCAGGCAGGTCACCCCACCCGCATCCAGGTTTTCGTAGGGAACGCTGAGGGCAGGGGCGCGGTGCAGGCCCTTCAGGCAGGGGAGGGGCGGCTCGGGCGGCCCCGCATACCCGATTCGCCGGGCGTAGGCCTCGACCTGCACCTGCGTCATCGGCAACTCGCGCCGGCCCGCTCACACACCCGACCCCTTGAGGTTTGGCCACCAAAATTCCGACAACCGATGACAACAGACAACCGATGACAACAGATGCCTGACCCACGCGACACGCAGGCGGCGCCTAGCCCCTCAGGCCATCCATCACCCGGACCAGTTCGGCCGAAATTCCGGGTTCCGACAAGGCATGCCCGGCCAGTGGCACGATCCGCAGCTCCGCCCGGTCCCATCCGTCTGCCAGACGCCATGCCGCCAGTGGCGGGCAGATCATGTCGAAGCGGCCCTGAACGATGCTGGCGGGAATGTGCTCGATGCGGCCTCTCTGGCGCAGGATCCAGCCATCCTCTTCCAGAAAACCCCCGTGCTGGAAGTAGTGGTTCTCCAGTCGCGCGAAGGCCCGCGCATATTCGGCCGGGCTCTCTCCCACCGGGCCATCATGCTGGACCGAGGCCAGCGCGTTTTCCCAATGCGCCCAGATCCGCCCGACGCGGGTTTCCTCCATCAGGTTCCCCGAAAACAGGCGCCGATGATAGGCTCCGATGAGGTCGCCCCGTTCTTCCGGCGGGATCGGCGCCATGAACTTGGCCCAGATGTCGGGAAAGAAAGCACCCGCCCCGCCCCCATAGAACCAGGAAAGCTCTCCCTTCGTCATCAGGAACACGCCCCGCAGCACGAGGTGGGCAACCCTGTCGGGATGACTGATCGCGTAGACGAGAGCCAGCGTTGCGCCCCAGCTTCCCCCGAAGGCGATCCAGCGGTCGATCCCGAGGATGACGCGGATCGCCTCGATGTCCGCGACCAGATGCCAGGTCGTGTTGGCCTCGACGCTGGCGTGGGGGCGCGACCTGCCGCAACCGCGCTGGTCGAACAGCACCACCCGGAAAACACCGGGATCGAAATAGCGGCGCATCGCCGGGCTGCACCCGCCGCCTGGCCCGCCGTGGAACACCACCACGGGGATGCCGTGCGGGTTGCCGCATTGCTCCACATAGATGCGATGTCCGTCGCCCGTTTCGATCACCCGTTGATCGAAGGGGTCGATCGGCGGGTACAGGAATTCGGCTGCGCGCTTTTGGCCTGATCTCTGGTCCATGATCGCCCTATATAACGGTGCGAGGCCATGCCGCTGCAAGACAAACCGGAAGGAAACGCAATGACCAGCACGATCGACGCCGCCGAGGTCGCGAAGTTCGAGGCGATGGCGGCGGAATGGTGGGATCCCAACGGCAAGTTCAAGCCGCTCCACATGCTGAACCCGTGCAGGCTGGATTACATCACCGGGCAGATCGCCGCCGAGTTCGACCGCGACCTGACCGCACCCGCCCCGTTCGAGGGGATCCGGATTCTCGATATCGGGTGTGGGGGCGGGCTGCTTGCGGAACCGATGGCACGCCTCGGGGCGCGTGTCGTCGGCGCGGATGCGGCGGCGCGCAACATTCCGGTGGCCCGGCTTCATGCCGAGCAGTCAGGGCTGGAGATCGACTATCGCCACGCCGCCGCCGAAGATCTCGCGGCGGCGGGAGAGCGTTTCGATGTGGTCCTGAACATGGAGGTGGTGGAGCATGTGGCCGATCCGCTGGCCTATCTGACGGCCTGCCATGACCTGCTCCAGCCCGGGGGGCTGATGATCTGCTCGACCCTGAACCGGAATCCGAAAAGCTATCTGATGGCGATCATCGGCGCAGAGCATGTGATGCGATGGTTGCCCAAGGGGACGCATGACTGGGCCAAGTTCATCACGCCGGACGAGCTTTACGACCTGTTGCGCAGGGCGGGGCTGGAACCGGTGGATCGCAAGGGAATGGTGTTCAATCCGCTGGGGTGGAGCTGGAGCCTCTCGGCGCGTGACCTGTCGTGCAACTATGTGACGGCAAGCGTGAAACGCGAGATGCCCGGGGCGTGAGGGGCAACCATCGAGGCGAGGCACGGCACATGTCTAGGTCGTGCCGGGTTCCGGCTTGGCCAGGTCCGGGCGCGGTGCGGCCGCAAGAACCTCGATCAGCGGAAGAAGGCGTTCGATATCGACCACCATCTCGTGCAGGGGAAGATCCTCGGACCGTTTCGAGAACAGTTTCTTGATGAGACCGCCACCGGCGAAATACCCGAAGACTGCGGCGGTCTTGCGGGCAAGGACTGCGGCCGAGCCTGGCAGCTTGCGCGATCCGGCGATCCGCACATTGACGGCCAGTTCTGCCGAGCGGATCGCGACCGGGCTCTTGTCGGAGAAACCCTTCAGCTTGTCCTGAAGTTCGGGGGCGACCTGCTTGGCCAGAACCACGGCGTTCGCAAGGCGCAGTTCAAGCGAGCCGAGGGCCGCGACCGCCTCGGCGTAGCCATCCCATTCGGCCAGCGCGTTCGGACCGGAAATGTAGAGCGCCCGCGCATTGGTCAGCATCCTGACAAGAAATGCTTGCGCGGTGATCAAGGCATCCCGCAATTCGGTCATGTCGGACGCAGGCATCGTCCAGCCTCCCTTTTTCCCTATGACACTAGGTTGTGACGCCCGGCCCAGGCAACCGGAAACGGTGCCACCGGCAACGCCCGCACTGGCAGGCGGGTGCCGGTCAGATCAGGTGCGACGTGGCGTCAAGGCAGGCCTGTGCCGCCGCGAGGCGCTGCCGCCAGTTTCGCGTCGGTGCTCGGTGATCGAGCATGTCGCCGGCAGCGATCTCAAAGCTGTCGGGCAGATAGATCTCGTATCCCGCCGATGGCGTGAAGGTAAGTTCACCGACATAGGGGCGTCCGTCGACCAGAAAGAAATCGACCCTGACGAACGAAAACGGCTCCGCCAGACGTTCGGCATTCGCCAGCATTTGGTCGAGGCAGGCCGGGCGGTCGATCATGCCGACCTCGAAGGGCGCGCGCAGCCGGTTGGCCTCCAGCGCGGTCCAGTCAGGATCGAGGAAGGCGCGGCGGGAGCTTTTCGTCCGGATGCCGTCGATGATGAGCGCGATGAACCGGACCTTTCCGTGGAAGCAGAATACCTTGATCTCGACAGGCGATCCGTTCGCGGACCGGAGAAATTCCTCGCCCAGCACGCCTGCGCGGATCGGCTTGTATTGGCGTTCCCGCGCACGATAGTAGAAGTTCCGGGAAAGCCTGCGCCTCAGGGTTTCGCGAAGTGCAACCCAGTCGTAGCTGCCAATATCCGGGATCAGGAACACGCCGTTGCAATCATGGCCGGTCTTGATGACGCAGGATTGCTCTGGCACTGCCGCAGGGCCGATTTTTTCGATGTCGTAGGTCGCAAAGTATCGGGGTGTGGTGTGACCGGGACCGAGAATCGAGTCGACATAGGCCGGAGCGGTGATCTTGTCGGAGCAGAAGCTGTGCAGTGGCGTCATGCCGTAGAGTTTCAACCAGCAGAACTTTTCGTGGAGGCCGCGCGGATGGGCAAGGTCAAGCCGTCTTGAAAGATGGCGGTGATATTGTTCCGAGACGATCCGGCTGTCGTCGAAGCCTCGCGCGCGTGCCCATGTCCTGATCCGGCCGGGAATGTACATTCATTCGACCCTTGAAATGGCGGGTTCTCTCAAGAACATCTCAGGCTGTTAGGTTTTTCGCGCGCTTGGGGCGGCATCCTGCGTGGCCGCGACAGGGCGAAGGTCGCGCGGTCAGTCCAGTTCGGCCGACTGCGCCCAGAGGTTCACGTCCTTTTCCTCGGAAATCGCGTCGATCCCGGCAAGTTCCTCGGCGGTGAAGTGAAGGTTGCCGATCGCGCCAGCGCAATCTTCCACCTGTTCCGGCCGCGAGGCGCCGATCAGCGCGCTGGTGATGCCACCCCCGCGCAGCACCCAGGCCAGCGCCATCTGTGCCAGCGTCTGCCCGCGTGCGGCGGCCATGTCGTTCAGCGCATTACCGAGGCGATCGCCTTGGTTACGACTGCCGGATCGAGCGACTTGTCCTGGCTCGCCCGGCTTCCCGGCGGTATGCCGCCCAGGTACTTGTTCGTCAGAATCCCCTGCGCCAGCGGAGTGAAGGCGATGGAGCCGATGCCAAGATCCTTCAGCGTATCCTTCAGCCCGTCATGTTTCGACCCAGCGGTTCAGGATGGAATAGCTGGGCTGGTGTATCAGGCAGGGCGTGCCCAGGTCCTTCAGGATCGCCGCCGCCTCCGCGTGCGTTCGGCAATTGTAGCTGGAAAGGCCGACATACAGTGCGCGGCCCGAGCGCACGATGTGATCGAGCGCGCCCATCGTCTCTTCGAGCGGCGTATCCGGGATCGAAACGGTGGGAATAGAAGATGTCGACATAGTCGAGGCCCATCCGCCTCAGCGACTGGTCGCAGGAGGCGATCATGTACTTGCGGCTGCCCCATTCGCCGTAAGGGCCGTTCCACATATGGTAGCCCGCCTTGGACGAGATGATGAGCTCGTCGCGGTATCGCCCGGAAATCGGTGCGCAGAAGTTCGCCGAATGCCTCCTCGGCGCTGCCGGCAGGCGGGCCGTAGTTGTTCGCCAGATCGAAATGGGTGATCCCGTGGTCGAAGGCCGCGCGCGCGATCGCCTGCTTGGTCGCGTGCGGCGTGTCGTGGCCGAAGTTGTGCCACAGGCCCGAGGCGGACGGCAGGCAGCATCAGGCCCGAGGCGCCGCAGCGGCGTAGATCATCCGGTCGTAGCGGTCTTCGGCGGGCGGAGTAGGTCATGCTGCGTCCTTGCTGTTGGCCCGTCTTATCGGGCACGGATGCCTGTGGAAAGGCCCCGCGCAGGGGCCGGCGGAGGGCCGCGCATCGCGGCGGGGTGACGAGCGGGTTATGCCCGCTTGTCGTGGTGGCGATCTTTGCCCATATGGACCGGACAGGTGGCCGCGCTGCGCGGGCCGCAGGGACTGGACGCACGACCGAGGGGCCGGACAGAGGCATGACCAAGACGACCACGCTTGCCGGCTGGCTGGAACGCCCGCTCGTCACCCGCTTCATCCTCGGGGTGATCCTTTTCAATGCGGCGATCCTCGGGCTTGAGACATCCGACATCGCGATGGCGCGGTTCGGCCCGCTGCTGATCTTTCTCGACAGCGCCTGCCTTGCGGTGTTCGTGGCGGAAATCGCGCTGAAGCTCGTGGCCTATCGGGGGCGCTTCTTTCTCAACGGCTGGAACCTGTTCGACTTCGTGATCGTGGCGATCGCGCTGGTTCCGGCGGCCGGGGCCCTGTCGGTGCTGCGGGCGCTCAGGGTGCTGCGTCTGCTGCGGGTGATCTCCGTTTCGCCCAGTCTGCGGCGCGTGGTGGAGGGGCTGGTATCGGCGTTGCCCGGCATGGGGTCCGTGGTGATCCTGATGAGCATCATCTTCTACGTCAGTTCGGTGATCGCGACGAAGCTCTTCGGCGCCACATTTCCCGAGTTCTTCGGCTCGCTCGGCGCGTCGGCCTATTCGCTGTTCCAGATCATGACGCTGGAAAGCTGGTCGATGGGGATCGTGCGGCCGGTCATGCAGGTGCATCCGCATGCCTGGGCGTTCTTCGTGCCATTCATCCTGGTGACGACCTTTTCGGTGGTGAACCTGCTGGTCGGCCTGATCGTGAATTCGATGCAGGAGGCCGGCGGAAAGGAAGCGAGCGATCAGACCTCGCTGCACCGCGACGAGGTCATGGCGCGGCTTGCGCGGATCGAGGCGGCTGTCGGGAACATGGCGCAGGCCCGCGGGACCGGACAGGCCGGATCGCGACCAGTCGGCCGGTTGAAGACGCGCAACGCGTCAGACGTAGCGGTTCCAGAGGTTCTCCAGCCGCTCCTGCCGGCCTGAGACAGGCGAAGGGTTTGTTCCCTTGGCGATGACTTCGGCGGTGATCCGTCAAGCGTGCCCTCGGACAGCATTGTCTGCGCCTCGGGCGTCTGCCAGCCGGCGTAGCGCGCGGCACGGTTCGCCTCCAGTTCGCCCGACTCCGATCAGCGCGGCGGCGGCCTTCAGCGCGCGGGCGCAGATGTCCATGCCGCCGACATGGGCAAGGATCAGATCTTCGGGGTCCAGCGACTGACGGCGCAGCTTGGCGTCAAAGTTGGTGCCGCCGGTGGTGAAGCCGCCTGCCTTCAGGATCTCGTAGAAGGCCACCGCCTTTTCGGGGTGGTTGTTCGGGAACTGGTCGGTATCCCAGCCGGACTGATAGTCGTTGCGGTTCATGTCGATCGACCCGAAGATGCCCAAGCGCCGCAGCCAGTCGCGATCTCATGCTCGAAGGAATGGCCGGCCAGGATCGCATGGCCCTGTTCGATGTTCAGTCTTCACCTCCTTTTCAAGCCCGAACTCCTTGAGGAACCCGTAAACCGTGGCGACGTCATAGTCATACTGGTGCTTTGACGGTTCCTGCGGCTTCGGCTCGATCAGGATCGCGCCCTTGAAGCCGATCTTGTGCTTGTACTCGACGACCATGCTGCAGGAAGCGGCCCGCATGGTCGCGTTCGGCCTTGCAGGTCGGTGTTCAGCAGCGTCTCATAGCCCTCGCGCCCGCCCCACAGGACATAGTTCTGCGCCGCCCAGCCGGTGCGTCGCGTCCATGCAGGCTTTCACGGTGGCGGCGGCATAGGCGAAGACGTCCGGGTCGGGGTTGGTGGCGGCACCCGACATCCAGCGGCGGTGGCTGAACAGGTTGGCCGTGCCCCAGAGCAGCTTGTGCCTTGTGGTCTGCCTGCTTTTGCGCCGAGGTAATCGGTGATTTCGTTCAGGTTCCGCAGGCTTTCGGCGAAAGTGGCCGCCTTCGGGGCGGATGTCGGCATCGTGGAAGCAGTAGAACGGCATGGTCGAGGATGTCGAACATCTCGAAGGCCACATCGGCCTTCAGCTGCGCCAGCTCCATCGTGTCGCCGAACCAGGGGCGGTCGAAGGTCTGGCCGCCGAACGGGTCGCCGCCCGGCCAGGCAAAGCTGTGCCAGTAGGCGACGGCAAAGCGAAGATGATCCTCCATCCGCTTGCCAAGGATCACCTCGTCCGGGTTGTAATGGCGAAAGGCGAATTCGTTGGTCGACTGTCGGGGCCTTCATAGGTGATCGCGGGGATGCCTTTGAAGAAATCGGTCATGTCAGGTCCTTGATGGCAGATTGGGCGGCGCGGAAGCGGGCGTGGCCCGCGTCGAAAGCCGTCGACGAGGGCGCGGTCGGGGTCGATGGTGCGGGCAATCGGCGGCAGGGTGGCGATCTCGGCCCCGGCGCCGGTGGCGGCCATCAGCGCAAGGCGCGCGGCACCGAAGGCACCGCCGAAATCGCCGGCAACCGGCAGCTGCACCGGGCAAGTCGAGCGCGGTCGCGATGGCCGCAAGCCAGTAGTCGGACCGTGACCCGCCGCCGACGGCCATCAGGTGCTCGAGCCGCGTTCCGGTCGCGGCCAGCGCATCGCGGCAGTCGCGGATCGCGAAGGTGACGCCCTCCAGCACGGCGCGCGTGCCCGCGGCCTGCGGTCGGTCGCGTGTTCCAGCCCGAGAAATGCGCCGCGGATCGCGGCATCGTTGAGCGGTGTGCGTTCGCCGCCCAGATAGGGCAGGAACAGCGTCTTGCCGGGCGCCTGCAGCGGCCCAAGCTCCCCGGTCAGGTCGGCGGCGTCTGCGCCCACCAGGCCCGGCGTACCAGTTCAGCGCATCGGTCGCCGACAGGATCACGCCCATCTGGTGCCAGGTGCTCGGCAAGGCGTGGCAAAAGGTGTGCACGGCCGTTGCCGGGTCGGGCTGATAGCCGTCATTGGCGGCAAAGAGCACGCCCGAGGTGCCAAGCGAGACAAAGGCCTCGCCCGCGCGCACCACGCCGACGCCGACGCCCGAGGCCGCGTTGTCGCCGCCGCCGCCCGCGACGACGACGCCCGCGGGCAGGCCCCAGCGCGTGGCCAGGGCTGCGCGCAGGGTGCCGGAGACCGTCGGACCCTTCGACCAGGCGCGGCATGTGGTCGCGCGTCAGTCCGGTCGCCGCCAGCAGATCGTCGGACCAGTCGCGCGCGCCGGTATCCAGCCAGCTGGTTCCGGCGGCATCCGACATCTCGGCCGACATGCTCGCCCGTCAGCCAGAGGCGCAGATAATCCTTGGGCAGCAGAACCTTGGCCACTCGATCCCAGATCTGCGGGTTCGTGCTGCGCTGACCCACATCAGTTTTGGCGCGGTAAAGCCGGGAAAGACGATGTTGCCCGTCAGGCGGCGGAACATCGGATCGCGCGTCCAGCTCGGCGGCCTCGTCATGGCTGCGGGTGTCGTTCCACAGGATGCAGGGGCGCAGCACCTCGTCGCGCCGCATCCAGCAGGGTCGCGCCGTGCATCTGGCCCGAAAGCCCGATGCCGCGCACCGCCGCCAGGCCCGTGGACGGCAAGCTGGTCCAGCACCGTCTCGGCCGCGGCGATCCAGTCGGCGGGGCTTGTTCGCTCCAGCCGTCATGCGGGCGGCTGCACGGTCAGGGGGCGCTGTCGCCTCGGCCAGGACCGTCTGGTCCTCGTCGATCAGGATGCCCTTGAGGCCCGAGGTGCCAAGGTCAAGGCCGATGATACATCACGCGGCCTTGTGCCGGCTTCTTGCCCAGGATGATCATGCCCAGGATGTCGTCGTCGGTCACCTCGTCGACGTTGACCGTGCCGACCAGCTGGCCGTTCTTCATCACCGATGGCCCGGTCGCACAGCTTCATCACGTTGTGGATGTCATGCTCGATCAGGAAAATGCCGAGGCCCTGCGCCTTCAGCTCCTGGATCAGTTCCGCCACCATCTGCGTCTCATGCGGGCCGAGGGCGGCGGTCGGTTCGTCCATGATCAGGATCTTGGCGTTGAAGTAGACCGCGCGGGCGATGGCGACCGACTGGCGCTGGCCGCCCGAAAGCGCGTTCACCGGCACGTTGAACTTGCGGAAGTTCGGGTTGAGCCGGCGCCATGATCTTGCGCGTCTCGGCCTCCATCTTGGCTGTCGTCGACGAAGCCCAGGCGCTCACGATCTCGCGCCCGAGAAACAGGTTCGAGGCGGCATCGAGATTGTCGGCCAGCGCAAGCGTCTGGTAGATCGTCTCGATGTTCAGGGCGCGGGCATCGCGCGGATTGTTGATCTCGACCTTCTTGCCGTTGATCAGGATTTCGCCGGAATCTGCCTGATAGGCGCCCGACAGGCACTTGATCAGCGTCGATTTGCCGGCGCCGTTGTGGCCGAGCAGGCCCACGACCTCGCCGGGGTAGAGATCGACGGTGACGTGATCGACGGCCTTGATGCCGCCGAAGGCGATCGAGATGTCGCGCAGCTCGACAAGCGGGGTTCCGGTTCTGTCTGCCATGATGTCAGCCCCTTACTTGATGCGTTTGCGGTAAACGATGTCGAGATAGACGGCGAGAACGAGAGCCAGCCGATCACGATCCGCTGGTATGACGCCGTCGCCAAAGCCGATCAGCACCATGCCGGTCTGCAGGCTGGTCAGGATCAGCGCGCCGAGGATCGCGCCGTAGATCGTGCCGACGCCACCGGCCAGCGAGGTGCCGCCGATGACGGCGGCGGCGATGACGTAAAGCTCGTCAAGGTTGCCCATGGCGTTGGTGGCCGAGTTCTGGCGGGCCGAGCGCCGATGACGGCGGCGATGCCCGGCCAGCACGCCCATCAGGGTGAAGATCTTGACCGTCATCCAGCGGGTGTTGATGCCCGACAAGCGCCGCAGCCTCGGGGTTGCCGCCGATGGCAAAGACATAGCGGCCAAAGCGGGTGCGGGTCATCAGGATGGTCATGACGATCGCCACGACGATCAGGATCAGCACCGGATAGGCAAAGCCGTGGCCGAAGTGGCACAGACGTCGCTGTAGATCGTGCCACCGTTCTGGCGCATTCCGGCACTTCCTGGCCAAGCGCTTCGAAGTATTTCTTGATGTTGCCCGGCGGCCAGAGATAGGCGTTGACCACGCAGTCGCGCCAAGGATCGACCGCGCAGATCAGCCCGGCCACGAAGCTTTCGGCCCAGATCGGGCGCAGCGCGAAGCCGTGCGTCTTGCGCGACTTGCGGCCGTTCAGGCAGCGCCCAGACGACGAAGACACAGGCGATGACGCGCAAAGATCCAGCTGCCGGTCTCGCCGAGCGCGCCGTAGGACCCGCCGCCGATCAGCGCGAAGGTGTGGTCCAGCGGGCGAGATCGTCTTGCCGCCGGCAACCAGGAAGGCCGCGCCGCGCCAGACCAGCAGGCCGCCAAGCGTGACGATGAAGGACGGAATGCCCAGGATAGGCGATCAGCCCGCCCTGGAAGCGCGCCGATCAGGGCCCCCATCGCGATGCCGAAGATCACCGTGATGATCCAGATCGACGGGATGGCCGAGGCCAAGGACTGGGGCCAGAATTCGACCTGCAAGAGGCCCATGTTCATGCCGACCATGCCCATGATCGAGCCGACCGACAGGTCGATGTTGCGGGTGACGATGACCAGCACCATCCCCGTCGCCATGATCCCGATATAGGCGGTCTGGACCGACAGGTTCCACAGGTTGCGCGGCGTCAGGAACCGTTCGCCTCGGCCTGGATTGCGCCGAGAAGCATGCGGACGACCAAGTACGAAGGTCGAATAGGCCTCGAAGGCACCAGATCAGCAGAAGCGCGCCGATCATGCCCAGAAGGCGGGGGTCGATCTCGGTCGCGCGCAGAAAGCGGGCAAAGGCGTTTTCCTGCGGCGCTGGGGGCATGCGGTTGTGGATGTGTCGGTCATGTCCTCGTCCATGCTGCAGAGAGGGGGGTCGGACGTGCAAGGCGGTCGCGCAGTGGCGCGGCCAAGGCCTGCGTCGCGGGTCGACGTGACCGACTGCGAGAAAGAAGACCGGCGCCGCCCTTGAGGACGGCGCCGGTGTATCAGGTCGGATCACTGGCAGGCGGCGACGCCTTCCATGGCGCCTTCGCAAGCCTGTCTCCTTGGTGATGTGGCCAGCGTCGATCGCCAGGTTCAGCGTGTCCTTGGTGATCGGGGTCGGCGTCAGAAGGATCGCGTTCATCTCAACGCCCTTTTCGCCGCCCGAGAACTTCGGTCGCACCCGGCGATCGCGTCCAGCGCGGTGCCGTCAGCCAGAGCCGACGGCGATTTCGCCAGCCGCCTTGCCAAGGTCGACGCGCGTTCTTCCAGACCGAAACGGTCTGGCGTGCCGCGGGCCACGCGGTTGATCGCGGCAAGGTCACCGTCCTGGCCACCGAGCGGAACGTTCAGGCCCTGAGCCGCCAGAGCTGCGAGCAGCGCCGCCGGCCATGCCGTCGTTCTGCGGCCAGAACCGCGTCAACGGCGTTGTTGTTGGCGGTCAGGATCTGCTCCATGTTCTTCTGGGCATTCTCTGGCTTCCAGCCGTCCGAGTTCGCTTCGCCGACGATCACGATGTCGCCCGAGGCAACAGCGGCGCCGATGACTTCTTCCATGCCCTGACGCAGGAAGCCGACGTTCGGATCACCCGGGTCGCCCTTGATGATCGCGTAGTTGCCCTTGGGGGCCACGGCGAACACCGATTCCGCGATGATGCGGCCGACGCCGACGTTGTCGAAGGTCAGATAGAAGGTGCGGTCGTCTTCGATCAGGCGGTCATAGCCGACGACCGGGATGCCTTCGGCAGCGGCTTTCTCGATGGCCGGCCCGATGGCGTCCTTGTCCCAGGCGTTGATGATCAGAGCGTCCACGCCCTGCGCGATCAGCGCGTCGATGTCCGACAGCTGCTTTTCAGCCGAAGACTGCGCGTCAGCCGAGACGTATTCGTTGCCGGCGGCTTCGATCGCGGCCTTCATGGCGGCTTCGTCGATCTTCCAGCGCTCTTCCTGGAACTGGGCCCAGGACACGCCGATCTTCTTGCCTTCTGCCAGTGCAGCCGACGAGAAACCGGTCACCGCCAGTACGGCGACGAGAATTGCGTTACGCATTGGTATCCTCCCTATGGAGTGTCGGCCCGCGAATGGCCGGCCCGGCAGATTCGCCGGAACGGGCGGAAAATAGCCGCGAATAATTTCAGTTGTCAAAATAAAAATGCTGGTCAAAGCTTGGGTCGCCTACAGATTGTGCAATTTGGCGCTGCGATGCAGCATTCTGCGGGCGCGAAATTGGCTCATCTTTGGCCGGTTTTTTAGTTCGGAGATCAAAATAATGGCGCACGCTGACGGTCCGGCAAGATGGGACGAGGGTCGAAACGGGCTGTCGGCCCGCTGATCCCGCCTCTGTCCGGAATCGCTGCGCCCGCTGCGCCAGCAGGTCTTCGAACGGGTCCGCGCGGCGGGGCTGATTCCGCGCGTGCAGGTGGCCAAGGATCTGGGCGTCAGCCCGGCCTCGGTCACCACCCTCACGCTCGGAACTGATCGAAGCCGGCCTGATCGAAGAGATCTCGGCCCCGCGCGACGGTGAGGCCGGGCGCGGCCGTCCCGCCGTGGCGCTGGGGGTGCGGGCGGCGGCGCATCGCGTCGCCGGGATGAAGCTTTCGGACCGCGAACATACGGCGGTCATCGTCGACTTCGCCGGCAACCTGATCGCCGACGACGCGATTCCCCGCCGCCCCGGCGCCGATGGCGCTGCCGACGATTCTTGACGGCGATCGAGACGCTGCTGGACCGCGTCTGCGCCAAGGCGGGGATGCGCCGGTCCGAACTCTCGGCCGTCGGGCATCGGCGTGCCGGGCTTTGTCGACAGCGCCGAGGGCGATGGTGCTGTGGTCCTCGGTCCTGACCGACCGCGCGGTGCCGCTGGCCTCCGCCGCCAGGCGTCGGCTGGGCCTGCCGGTGCACGATCGACAACGACGCGAACCTGGTGGCGCTGGCCGAACTTTGGTTCGGCGCGGGCGCGGGCTGTCGCGATTTCGCGGTGGTGACCATCGAGCATGGCGTCGGCATGGGCTTCGTGATGAACCACCGCATCTATCGCGGCGCGCAGCGGGTGGGGATGGAACTGGGCCACACGAAGGTGCAGCTCGACGGCGCGCTGTGCCGCTGCGGCCAGCGCGGCTGCCTCGAGGCCTATGTCGCCGACTATGCCCTGGCGCGTGAGGCGACGACCGCGCTGAACTGGGTGCGACAAGGACGGCCAGTCGATGCAGGTGCTGCTGGAAAGCCTCTATGACCATGCCAAGGCCGGGAACACCACGCCGCGCGGTCGATCTTCCGCCGCGCGGGGCGGTATCTGGCGGTGGGCCTGTCGAATGTCGTCAACCTGTTCGACCCGCGCGCTGATCATCCTTGCCGGGGAACGGATGCGCTACGACTACCTTTACGCCGCCGAGACGCTGGCCGAGATGGAGAACCTGGTCATCGACACCGGGCGCCCGCTGCCGCCGATCGAGATCCATGCCTGGGGCGACATGCTCTGGGCCAGCGGGGCGGCGGCGCTGGCCCTGTCGGCGTGACCGAGGCGATCCTTGCCGCGCCGCGCGAGATTGCCGCGCAATAATCTCCGGGCGGGCGCGAACATGCCAATGCGCGGTGATCTTCCCGGGGATGGATTGCAGTGCGATTCCCGCCATGCGATGGTGCAGTCCATTGACGGGGAGATGGGGTATTTGGCACGTCCTGGATGGGCTGGAGGGTGGCATGCGGCGGTGTTCGGCGCGGCGCTTTTCGTTCCTGTCGTAACACCGTGGGGTGCCGGAGCCGAGGCCGCTGGGCCGGTCGACTTCCAGGTTGCGGGTGGGCCGGAAGATCTGACCCGATTGTTGCGGGCATCCTCGCCCCTGCTGTCGGCCGAGCGCGCAGACCGTCTCGATGCGCAGGATCTGCTGGCTGCGGCGCGCGCGGAATATGCGGGATTGCTGGCCGCGCTCTATTCGCGGGGTTATTTCGGCCCGGTGATCTCGGTGAAGGTGGACGGGCGCGAGGCGGCCACGATCGCGCCGCTGGATTTCCCCGACCGCGTGGGGCGGATCGTGGTGATGGTGACGCCCGGCCCGCAGTTCGCCTTTTCCCGGGCAGAGATCGCGCCGCTGGCCCCGGGCACGGAACTGCCGACCGGCTTCGCGCTGGGCAAGCCGGCCGAGACGGGTGTGATCCGGGACGCCGCCAAGGCCGCGGTCGACGGCTGGCGCGCGGTGGGTCACGCCAAGGCGGAACCGGGCGCACAGTCCCTGGTCGTCGAGCACGCCGCGCAAACCCTGTCGGCCTCGATCGAGATGAAGCCGGGGCCGCGCCTGCGGTTCGGCGAGTTCACGTTGCGCGGGCAGGACCGGATGCGCGAGGAACGCATCCGTGCCATCGCCGGCTTCCCCGAAGGCAAGGTGTTCGACCCCGAGGCTTTGGAGCGCAGCGCGAACCGGTTGCGGCGGGCGGGGGTGTTCCGGTCCGTGGCGCTGACCGAGGCGGATGAGCCGGGTCAGGACGGAACGCTGGACGTCGCGACCACCGTTATCGAGGATCTGCCGCGCCGCTATGGGTTCGGCGGCGAGGTTTCGACGCTGGATGGATTGAGCGCGAACGCCTTCTGGATCCATCGGAACCTGTGGGGCGGGGCGGAGCGGCTGCGCTTTGACGCGACTGTTGACAACATCGGGGCGCAGAACAACGGGATAGACTATCGGCTGGGCGTCACGCTGGACCGGCCTGCAACCTTCACCCCCGATACGTTGGTCAGCATTGGCGCGGCGGTCGCACGGCTCGACGATGACAATGACGAGATCATCGACCTTGCCACGCTGAGTTTCGGGGCAACGCAGTTCGTGTCGGATCGCCTCACGCTGCGGGCGGGGCTCGAGGCGCGTGCCGAGAATGTGACGGATTCGACGGGCGACTACGAATACCGGGCGCTGGCGTTTCCGTTGGCTGCAACGATGGATGCGCGCAACGACAAGTTCGACCCGACACAGGGATACTTCGTGAACGCGGGGATCGCTCCGTTCGTGGGGTTCGACGAGACGGACTCTGGGCGTTCGCCTGACGCTGGACGGGCGCGGATACCTTGGCGTCGGTTCGTTCACCGAGGCCGGCCGGCCTCTGGTGTTCGCGGCACGGGTCCAGGTGGGGGCGGTATTCGGCACGAGCCTTGTGCGGACGCCACGCGACTATCTGTTCTATTCGGGCGGCGCAGACACGGTGCGGGGCCATCCCTATCAATCGCTGGGCGTGAGTGTGCTGTCGCCCGACCAGACGACCGGAGGCACCCGGTTCATCGCGGTGTCGGCCGAGATCCGCGCGCCGATCACCGAGACGATCGGCGTGGTGGGGTTCTATGATGCGGGCAGCGTCGGCGTGACGGATTTCATCGACGATCCGGAGGGCGGTTGGCAGTCTGGCGCCGGGATCGGTGTGCGGTATGCAACGGGTTTCGGGCCGATCCGGCTGGATCTTGCGGTGCCGGTGACGGGGGACGACGACGCCAGCGGCTTGCAGCTTTACGTCGGCATCGGGCAGTCGTTCTGATGCGGCGGGGATTGATCCTAGCTGCGGCGATGATGCCCGGGCTGGCGCTGGCCCAGGACGACCAGCCGGGGCTTCTGACCCGCTTCCTGCAGGATAACCTGTCGGGTGCCGGGCGGACGGTGACGGTGAGCGGATTTCAGGGTGCCTTGTCGTCGCGCGCGACCATCGCGGAAATGACGATCGCCGATGCGACGGGGGTCTGGCTCACGCTGCGGGGCGTGACGCTCGACTGGAACCGGGCCGCGGTTCTGCGGGGGCGCTTTTCGGTCAACGAACTCAGCGCGACCGAGGTCATCATGCTGCGCCCCCCGGAACCAGAGCCGGGCCTGCCCGCACCCGAGGCCACCGGGTTTGCGCTGCCGGAACTGCCGATCTCGGTCGAGATCGGGCGGGTTCTGGCCTCGCGCGTGGATCTTGGGCCGGATGTCCTCGGGCAGGCGGTCGAGGCGTCGCTCGAGGCGTCGGTGCAACTGGCCGACGGCGAGGGGCAGGCAACGCTGTCGCTGATCCGGATGGACGAGGGGCCGGCGGGGCGTGTCGCGCTTGACGCGAGCTATTCCAATACCAGCCGCCTTCTGGTCCTGAACCTCGATGCGCATGAAGGCGCGGGCGGGATCGCGGCGACGAAGCTGGGGTTGCCCGGCACCCCGGCCACGGAATTTCAGGTGCAGGGCCAGGGGATCATCGACGATTTCGGTGCGGATATCCGGCTTGCCACCGACGGGACGGACCGATTGGCAGGTCGGGTGACGCTGGCCGTCACGGACGACGCGCACAGTTTCACTGCGGTTCTGGCCGGAGACCCCGCGCCGCTCTTCGTGCCCGAACATGCGGCGTTCTTCGGCAACGACGTGCGTCTTGACGTGGCAGGCACGCAGGATGCCTCGGGCGCGCTGGAACTGTCGAAGCTTTCGGTGGCGACGAAGGCGCTGCATCTCGATGGCAATCTTCGAACCGGGCCCAATGGCGTGCCCAACCGCTTTGCGCTGACCGGGCGGATCGCCGCAGAGGATGGCAGTCCGGTGCTGCTGCCCACCGGGGGCGCCCAGACGTGGATCGACAGGGCTGATGTGCTGCTGAGCTATGACGCGGCGCAGGATGACGGCTGGACCGGGCAGGCAAGCCTGAGCGGCCTGACGCGCGAGGATCTGGCCCTGGGCCAGGTGCTGTTGACGGGATCGGGCCGGATCCGCGCCGGCGTCGGTGATGCGCTGGTGGGCGCGACGCTTCGTGTCGTGGCTGCTGGCGTGCAGCCGAATGACCCGGCCCTGGCCGAGGCGCTGGGCCCCGCGGTGACGGGGCTTGTGAAACTCGTCTGGCAGGAAGGAAAGCCGCTTGCCATCTCCGACCTCACGCTGGCCGGTGCCGATTACACCGTGCAGACGCGGGGGCGCGTGACCGGCCTTTCGGGCGGGATCGGCCTTGAGGGATCGGTGACGGCGGAGCTGGCCGAGCTTGCGCGTTTTTCGGGCCTTGCCGGGCGGCCGCTGGGCGGCGCCGTGCGGTTGGCGGCCAAGGGCAAGGGCAGCGTTCTGGGGGGGGATCTGGACCTGACCGGCGCGATGCAGGGCGAGCGGCTGACGCTCGGGCAGGCGCAGGCCGACGCGCTGCTGGCGGCGCCATCGCGGATCGCCTTCTCGATCGCGCGGGGGGCGGAGGGCACCGAGATCCGGCAGCTTGACCTGAGCGCCACGAGCCTGGAGGCAAGCGTCGGGGGCTGGGTGCGCAGTTCGGGGAGCGATCTGAAGGCGACATTGCGGTTTGACGATCTGGCCGTTCTGGGAGGTGCCTATGAAGGGGCTCTTTCGGGCACCGCGGAGATCAGCGGCACCCCCGAGACAGGACGACTGTCGCTCGATGCGCGTGCAAACGGGCTGGCCATCGGGCAACCCGAGGCGGATCGGCTGTTGCGCGGGCAAAGCACGGTATCGCTGGCCATCCGGCGGGATGCGGACATGACCCACATCGACCGCATCTCGCTGGACAACCCGCAGGTGACCCTCCTTGCGACCGGACAGGGCACCGAGGGCCGGCGCGAGGTTGCCGTCAACGGCCGCTTGGCCGATCTGGGCCTGTTGTTGCCTGATTTCCCCGGACCGTTGACACTGGCCGGATCCATCATCGACGAGGCTGCGGGATATCTTGTCGATCTGCGGGCGACCGGCCCGGGGCAGATCGACGCGCGGGCGACGGGGCGTGTGGCCGCAACAGGCGGGCAGGCCGACCTGTCGGTCACCGGCACGGCGCAGGCGGCGCTGGCAAATCCGTTCATTGATCCACGCACAATCAGCGGGCTCCTGCGCTTTGACATGCGGCTGAACGGGCCGCTGGGGCTGAATGCGCTGAGCGGGACCGTGGGCCTGTCGGGCGGACGCGTCGCGGCACCATTGCTTGGTCTGTCGCTGGAACGGCTCGACGCCGAGGCGCGGCTTGCGGGCGGGCGCGCGACAATCACCGCCGATGCGGCCGCCGTCGCCGGCGGGAATGTCGGGGTGCGCGGCACGGTCGATCTGGCCCCGCCATTCCAGGGCGACCTCGTGGTGAGCCCGCGCGGAATGGTCCTGCGCGACCCGGAATTGTTCGAGACGCGGATCGACGGCGAGGTGCGGATCGCCGGACCGCTGACGGGGGGCGCATTGATCTCCGGCGCGCTGACATTGCCGGAAACCGAGATCCGCGTCCCTTCGACCGATCTCGGCGCCTCTGGCGCCATCCCCGATCTGGCGCACAGGAATGAACCGGCCGACGTGCGCGCGACCCGCGCGCGCGCGGGCATCCTTCGCGACGAGGAAAAGGCGCGCAACGGCGGGTCGCGACCCTTCGCGCTCGATCTCGTGATCAATGCGCCAAGCCGGATGTTCCTGCGGGGCCGCGGGCTCGACGCGGAACTTGGCGGGACGCTGCGGATCGCGGGAACCACCGCTTCGGTCACGCCCAGCGGGGGCATCGACCTGATCCGGGGGCGGCTCGACATTCTAGGGCGCAGGCTCGATCTGACGGAGGCGCAGGTGCGCCTTGAGGGAAGCCTCGATCCGAAGTTGCGCGTGGTTGCCGCGAACTCGAGCGACGGGATCACCAGCCAGGTGGTGATCGAGGGGCGTATCAGCCAGCCGGAGATCAGCTTTTCCTCGACGCCCGAACTTCCCGAGGAGGAAGTGCTGGCGCACCTGCTGTTCGGGCGCAACCTGAACTCGCTGTCGCCGTTTCAGGCGGTGCAGCTGGCCAACGCGGTGGCGACCCTCGCGGGGCGGGGCGGCGACGGGCTGATCGGAAAGCTGCGGCGGAGTTTCGGGCTCGACGATCTCGATTTCGCGACAGATGCGGCCGGGGGCACGTCGGTCAGGGCCGGGCGCTACATCGCCAAGAACCTCTATACCGATGTGACACTCGGCGATCAGGGCACCACCGAATTGAACCTGAACCTCGATGTCGGGCGTGGCGTGACGGTGCGCGGATCGGCCGACAGCCAGGGCAACACCGGGATCGGCGCCGTCATCGAGCGCGATTACTGAGCGCGGTCGCGGCGCGGCGTCACGGCGTTCAGCGCCGCGCCCAGCAGGACCGCGTAGGAGCTGAACCAGAACCACATCATCAGGATCACCACGGCCCCGATCGAGCCGTAGATCTGGTTGTAGCTGCCAAAATTGCCGAGATAGAGCATGAAGCCGCGCGAAACCGCGGCCCAAAGCACTGTCGCGAGGACAAGCCCGGGCAGGATGCGGGGGCGTAGCGGACCGGCGTGGTTCGGGCCGAACGCATAGGCCAGCGCAATTCCGATGACGACGACGGCGAGTCCCACGGCGGTGTTGAGGTATTGCAGCAAGTTCATCCCCGCGGGCAGGTTCGGCACGAAGGCGAGGATCACCGGAACGACGACCGCCGCGAGAACCGAGACGAGTGCGACACAGATCAATGTTCCGGTCAGCAGGATCGACCGGATCGCGTGGCCGAATCCACCCCGGCTGTGCGTGCCATAGGCGGCATCGAGCCCCTTGATCAACGCATCGACGCCAGCGCGCGCCGACCAGAGTGCGACGAGCGTGGAGATCAGGGTGGTCAACCCGAAGCTGCCGCCGCTGGCCGAAATCAGGGTCTGGACCTGATTGTCGAGAACCCGGAATGCCTCTGGCGGAAGAAAATCCCGCAAGACCTCGGTCTGGCCGCGGATCACCTCGGGGTCGCTCGCAAAGCCCCAGACGGTGACCACGGCGGCGGCGGCGGGGAAGATCGCGAGAAATCCGAAGAACGCCACCCCGGCCGAGATCAACCCGAGGTTCGCCTCATGGGTGCGCCGCCAGAGGCGGAGCGGAACCGCCATCAGCGGGTGGGTCGTCTGCGCCATCATCCTGCCTGTCTGGCGCAGATCGCGCGCCGTGAACCCGTTCCGGGTGGAGCCTGCGGGGCCGCGCGGGCCGCGTCAATCCGGCACGACGGCCTGCGCGCGCAACAGTGGCGCGGACGCCGCCCGTGCCATCGCAGCCCAAGCCGGGATCGATCGCGGCGAACAGCCGTTCGCGCAAGGTGCCGCTATCGCGGGTTGCAAGGGCGGCGCGCAGCCCGCGCAGCGCCTGTGCCACGGGCCCCTCCGAAGGCCCGGCTTCTTCGGCCCGCATGAGGCCGGGGTGCGGCGTCGGCAGCAGGTCGGGGCGAAGCAGGAGTTCCTCGTGCAGTTTTTCGCCGGGGCGCAGGCCGGTCACAACGATTTCGACATCACCCGACGGATGGTCGGCATCGCGCAGGCACAGTCCCGCCGCCTCGATCATCCGCAGGGCGAGGTCGCGGATGCGGACGGGTTGACCCATGTCGAGCACGAAGACGTCGGCACCGCTGCGGGGCGGTTCGCCGAAGGCGCCCGCAGCCAGAACGAGACGCGCCGCTTCGGTCAGGGTCATGAAGTAGCGTGTCACTTCCGGGTGGGTCAGCGTGACCGGCCCCCCCGCCGCGATCTGTTCACGAAAGAGCGGCACCACCGATCCGGATGAGCCCAGGACATTGCCGAAGCGCACGATGGCAAAGCGGGTGTTGCGGGCGCGGCGGCCGATATCCTGCACGACGATTTCGGCCAGCCGCTTGGTTGCGCCCATCACGTTGCAGGGCCGCACGGCCTTGTCCGTCGAGATCAGGACGAACCGCGGGACATTGGCCGCGCAAGCGGCCATGGCGAGAAGGTGCGTGCCGAAGACGTTCGTTTCGATGCCCGGGATGGGGTTCGCCTCGACAAGGGGGACGTGTTTGCAGGCGGCGGAGTGAAAGACGACATCGACACGATAACGGGAAAACACCGATTGCAGCAGGGCCGCGTCGGTTATCGACCCAAGCACGGGAAGGATCTCGGTCGCCCCGGCACAGGTCCGCAAATCCTTGTCGATCGCGTACAGCGCCGCTTCGCTGAAGTCGAGCAAGACAAGACGCGCGGGATGGCACGCGAGAAGCTGGTGGCAAAGGCCTGTGCCGATGCTGCCGCCCGCCCCGGTGACGAGGATGGAACGACCGGCATAGGCCGCGCAGCTCTCGCCCGGCGCGGGTTCGACGACCGCGCGGTCAAGAAATAGGTCGGGGGGAAGCGCGATGAGCCGGTCGACCATGGCGTCCTGTCCGATCAGCTGGGCAAAGGACGGAACGGCCTGCACCCCGAGGCCGAGCGGGTGCAGGCGGCCGGCGATCCGGCGCAGCCGCGGCGGGGGATGCGACGGCAGGGTAAGGATCACGCGACCGACGCCGTGGCGCTGGGCGAGGCTTGCGACCTCGGATGGGGGGTGAACCCGCAGTCCGGCCAGCGTCATGCCGTGTAGGACGGGATTGTCGTCGAGAAACGCGACGGGGCGGATGGTTTCGTGGCGACGCAACGCGGCGGCAAGTTGCAGGCCGGTTTCACCCGCGCCATAGAGAATGACCGCCTCGCGTGATCTGCCCCTCCCGAGCAACGCTCGGTAGACGTGCAGCATTCCCACCCGGCCGCCGACCCCGGCGAGGAAGAAGATCATGGCGAAGAGGACAAGCGCCAGATCGGGTATCGGCACACCGGCAAGCCGCGCCAGGCCACGGACGGCAATCAGGGCAATCGCCGCCAGCGCCGCGCTGCGCAGGATCCCGTCGGATTCGTAGGCATCGAGCTTAATGCGGGGCAACCCGAGAACGGCCGAGCCGACGACGATCAGGCAGGTCAGCGGAGGGGCGAGGGGCAACAGCAGCCCGAGCGGAATGTCGTGCAACCACGCGGCGATGAACGCGGCTGCGAGCACCGCAGCCAGATCGAGCGCCAGCAGGACGATGCGCTTGTGCGCCCGGCTGATCGAACTTGCCCGGACCCCGAGAGTGTTGCGGATGTCTGTGCATGCCATGCCCGCGTCAGCCCCCCGGCCTGCGGCCGGCCATCGCAAGCCCGCCACCGCGCCGCAATCGGGGTAGCGACGGACGCAGGACAGCGGCCACCGTCGCGACAAGCAGTCGCAGGTCGAGCGCCAGCGTGCGGCGGCGCTGGTAGATGAGATCGAGCCTTGCCTTGCGCGGAACGCAGCGGCGCAGGTAGACCGCCTCGGTTTCATCCGCGCTTTGGCAGCGCGCGAGAATGCGCGCCTCGGCGGCATGGAAACGAAGCGTGGCGAGCCCGGTAAGGCCGGGACGATTTCGCAGCACCCGCGCGTAGATATCCGGGCAGAGTGCAACATACGCGCGCAGCGGCGGGCGGGGGCCAACAAAGCTCATGTCGCCACGCAGGATGTTCCAAAGCTGCGGTATCTCGTCCAGCCGCGTGCGCCGTAAAATGCCACCAAGCGGCGTGATCCGCGCCGCCTTGTCGCCACCCGACACGCCGCCATCGTGGTCGGCCACGGTCATCGTGCGCAGTTTCCAGAGGCGAAAGCCGTGATCGGGCGCGCGCATCCTTTCCGCGCCATGCAGGACCGGGCGGCCCTGCGCGACCCAGAGAAGTGCCATCAACAGCAATGTCGGCAACGCCAGAAGGCCACCGAGCAGGATTGCGAGCGCGAGATCGCACAGGCGCTTGGCGGGTGTCATGCGGCAGCCGCGAGGTTGCGCCATTCGGCGACGAGGCCCGCGGGGCAGGCGGGGCGCAGCGGTGCCGCAAGGATGCCCGCGAGCCGCCGAGTGTCGAGGGCGACCTGTGCGATCGTGGCGGGGCAGGGCGCGCCAAACTGCCATGGCATGCCGGCGGCCTCGAGAAGGCTTGCCATGGGCAAGGGCGGTGTCTGGGCGACGTTGACCACGCTGGGCAGGGTCCGGCCAGCAAGCGCGCGGGCCACCAGGGCGGCGAGGGTAGCCGCGAGGGTGGCGGGACCGATCCAGCTTCGCAGCGGGCCTCGCGCGTAAGTGCCGGCGGGGTCGAGCATGACGGGGACGCCAGGACGGGCCGCACCGAGCAGGCCGTCGGCGCCGACGACGTTTCCGATGCGCAGGATCGTTACCCTCGGCCCGGCCCAGCGGCGGGCGGCGCTTTCCATCCGCGCCTTGTCCGCACCATAGCGACTGGCCGGGTGCGGCGGGTGTGATTCGCGGCCATTTGCTGTCGCGCCATAGACTGCGGCGGATGAGGCCAGAAAGAGATGCCGGCACCCGGCTGAACGGGCCGCACCGGCCGCGGCCCGCGCCAGCACGAGGTTTCCATCCGATCGACCGGGCCCCCCGGGGGGCACCCCCGCGAGGTTCAGGATGGCGGCGGGTGCCGGGTCGAGCGCCGGACAAGGCGCGGCCAGCATGTCCCAAGCCAACCAGCCGGGCGGCGGATCGGCCCGGCAATGCCACAGGGGGTCGAAGTCGCCCGGAGGATCGAGCGCCCAGGCGGCGCGCAGCAGGGCGCCGAAGCGGCCTGCCGCGCCGGTGACGAGAACGAAGGGGCGGGGCGTGACGGGCATCGGAACCTCCTGCAGACCGGAGGCATCCTGCGACAACGTGTTTACCGCGCGGTTAAGCCTGATCTCCCGCTTCCAGCTCGCGCCGCAGTTCCCGCAGGATCGGCAGGATCGTGCGGAGTCTGTGGCCACCCAGACGCTGCATCACGCCCGCGATCAGCGGCGTGATCGCCTGCACGGCGGCATCGCGCGCCGCCCGGCCCGAGGGGCTGATCGCCACGAACTTGCGCCGGGCATCATCCCAATCGGGGCGAATATGGACATGTCCTGCCCATTCCAGCTTCGCCAGCGTGTTGGTCATCGCTCCGCGCGTGACATGAAAGGCGCCGGCCAGCTGCGCTGGCGTGCGTTCGTCGCTGATGCCGCGCCAGATGATTCAGCACCGAGAAATGCGACAGCTCCATCCCCTGCGGCAGCACCTTGGAGATTCGGTTGCGCGCCAGCTGATCGGCCATGAACAGCTCGCCGAACAGCGCGACCGCAATGTCGTCGCGTTTCGTCATCGATCTCGTCGGACATCATGGCCCCTCGATCGCCCGGTCATGCGATCAGCGATGGCACGCGAGCGCGGGCCGCGCGACCCGGCAGGTCAATCTCGGCAAAGGTTACGCCGGCTCGGTGCCGCCATCGGCCAGCACCTCGCCCCAGGGGGCAACCGCCAGGCTGATGGCCATGGGTGCGTGCGCCCCTTGCCCTCCCGCTCGGGGTGAAAGCCGGTCTGTGCCGGAGCCAGCACAAAACCGCCGGTCTCGATCGCGCGCGCACGTAGCAACACCTCCCAATGTGCGGCGCCCGTGATGTGGTTGAAGGCGGCGGGCACGGTCAGGATCTGTGCCCCGGCCTGCGCGAGTCGGCGATAAAGCGCGGAAAGCGCACGTCATAGCAGACCGTCATTCCGACCGGGCAAAGGGCGTATCGGCCAGGACCGCATGGGCGCCGGGCCGATAGCCCGCTGATTCGCGGTAGACCTCGGTTTCGGGACACGTTCACGTCGAACATGTGGATCTTGTCATAGCGCGCGACGATCCCGCCATCCGGGTCGATCAGGAAGGACCGGTTGGCAAAGCGGCCATCTGCATCCCGGTCAACAGGCCAAGCGAGCCGATCAGCAGCCAAATTCCCGGCGCGGCTGCCTCGTCGCGCAGGGCGGCCAGCGTCGGATCGTCATCCTCATCGCGGAACATCTCCGTTGATGGGCCCGGCTGGAGGATAGCCAGTTGGTCACTCCGGCGTCAGGACAAACCCGCGCCGCCCGCGGCCGCTGCGTCGCGCACATGGGCCAGCGTCCCGGCAGGTTGTCCTGCCGGATCATCGGTTACCGTCAGCTGGACCAGGCCTGACGCGCATCCTCAGCCCGCCAGCAGCGGGTCAAGCTTGCCCGCATGGTCCAGCGCGTGCAGGTCATCGCGACCCGCCGACATGGTGTCACCGACAAAGATCTGCGGCACCGTGCGGCGCCCGTTCGCGCGGGCGTCATCGCCGCGCGCAAGGACGGATCGCGGCTGACGTCGATCTCGGTGAAGGCCACGCCCTTTTGTGGTCAGCAGCCGCTTGGCCGCATGGCAATAGGGGCAGAACGGCGTGGTATAGATTTCGACGGTTGTCATGGACCGATCCTTGCAGTCGCAAGGACTATAGGGATTTAGGCATCCTTCGCAACGCGCGCCAGTACCAGAATCGAGACCTGCCGCTGCGCCCGCCGCAAGGCAGGCCTCGGCCGCGGCGGCCAGAGTCGCGCCCGAGGTCATCACATCATCGACCAGCAAGCACCGGCCGCCCTGCAAGCCGCGCCGCTGGCGCGGGTGCAGACGCGAATCGCATCGGCCATATTGGCAAACCGGCCGTCACGGTCCGCCCTTCCTGGCTGCCGGTGTGTCGTGGCGCGACGCAGAAGATCTGGGCATGTGCTCGAGCCCGCCAGCCGCGCCAACGCCGCCGACAGCAGCGCCGCCTGATTGTAGCGCCGGCGACAGCAGGCGCAACCAGTGCAGCGGCACCGGCGCCACAAGCATGTCGGGCGGCAGCATCGGTGCGGCAGCCCGCACCATCCATTCGCCCGCAGGTCGGGCCAGGTCGATCCGGTCGCCATGCTTCAGCGCCAGAACCAGGCTTGCGCCCATTGTCGCTGTACAGCAGCGCCGCGCGGCCCTGCGCCCAAGGCCGCGCGATCGTCAGGCAATCGTCGCAATGCACCGCATGCCCGTCGTCCTCGCCGGGCAGCGGCATGCCGCAAGGTCGCAGACAAGTCCCGCGATGAAGGGCGTGTCGCGCCAGCACGGCGCCGCAAAGCCCAAAATCCGAGGTGACCGCGCGTCGCAGCTGATGCATTGCGGCGGATAGACAGCACGTGCAGCACGGCTTGCATTCCCATCCGCTCCCCCTAGCTGTCCGGCCATGAACAGCCCCGCCGATCTGACTGACCGTGCCGGCGCTTGATCCGCAACCGCGCCCGCGCCTGCGCCGGCGCGACCGGCGCTGTTTCTGCACGAGGATGCCGCGGCCGAGCTTCAGGAAAGACTGATCGAGGTTAACAGAACGTTTACAGCCCCCGCCGTCGTGACGGGTTTTCCCGAGATCTGGCGGGCATCGCTGCCAACCGCGCGGATCGTCTCGGATGACGAGGTGCTTGACGCTGGAGCCCGGCGCCCATGATCTGGTGATCCACGCGATGGCGCTGCACTGGGCGAATGACCCGGTCGGGCAACTGGTCCAATGCCGCCGCGCCTTGCGACCCGACGGGTTGTTCCTCGGCGTGCTGTTCGGCGGGCAGACCCTGCACGAACTGCGCGCCTGCCTTGCCGAGGCCGAGGTCGCGGTGACCGGCGGCCTTGTCGCCCCGCGTTCTGCCGATGGGCGAGATCCGCGATCTTGGCGGCGCTGTTGCAACGCGCAGGTTTTGCCCTGCCGGTCGCCGACGCTGGTTAGCACGACCGTCACCTACCGCGACTGCCTTCCGCTCTGATGCGCGACCTGCGCGCGATGGGCGAAAGCAACGCCCTTGCACGCGCGGCTGCGCCGTCCGACACGCCGCGCGGCTGTTTGCCGAGGCGGCGCGGCGCTATGCCGAGAACTTTGCCGGGCCGACGGGCGGATCGCCGCGACCTTCGAGATGATTTTTCTGACCGGATGGGCGCCGCACGACAGCCAGCAAAAGCCGTTGCGGCCCGGGTCTGCCGCGCAAGGCTTGCCGATGCGCTGGGTGCGCCCGAAGTGCCGCTTGCCGGGCGACAGGGCGATGGTTGACCCCGGCCAGATAGCGGTTATCTCCCCGGAAACGTTCCGATGACAGGACAGAGCATGCTGGATGCCAAGACAGGACGACCGATGCACGCGCTGCCCGATGATTCCCGCGGACAGGCCGCCTGGCCCATGCGCCCGCCGATCATCCGCCGGTGCGCCAGGCGAAGATCGGCGTCCTGCTGGCCAACCTCGGCACGCCCGACAACTACGACTACTGGTCGATGCGCCGCTATCTGAACGAATTCCTGTCGGACAAGCGGGTGATCGACTATTCCCGCTGGAAATGGCAACCGCTGCTGCAACTGGTCATCCTGACCAAGCGGCCGTTCACCTCCGGCGCGAACTACAAGCTGATCTGGAACCACGACAAGAACGAAAGCCCGCTGCTGACGATCACCAGGCACCAGACCGCGCAGATCGCCGAAGCGCTGGCGGACCGCGCATGGCGACGAGGTGATGGTCGATTTCTGCATGCGCTATGGCAATCCGTCGACCGAAAGTCCAAGGTCCGGGCGATGGTCGAGGCGGGGTGTGAAAAGATCCTGTTCTTCCCGCTTTATCCGCATTACGCAGGCGCGACCTCGGCCACCGCGAACGACCAGTTCTTTCGCGCCCTGATGAAGGAAAAGCGCCAGCCTGCCGTGCGGACGGTGCCGGAGTATTTCGACCATCCGCTTTACATTGACGCGCTGGCCGCAATCGGTGGAACGGGCCTATGCCGCGCTGGACCATGTGCCCGGATGTGCTGGTGGCGAGCTATCACGGCATGCCGAAGCGCTATCTGATGGAGGGCGACCCCTATCATTGCCAGTGCGCCGAAGACCTCGCGCCTGCTGCGCGAACGGCTGGGGTGGGACAAGGGCGGCGATCGACACCACCTTCCAATCGGTCTTTGGCCCGGAGGAATGGCTGAAGCCCTACACGGTCGAACATGTGGCCGAGCTGGCGAAGCAGGGCAAGAAGCGGATCGCCGTGATAGCGCCGGCCTTTTCGGCCGACTGCATCGAGACGCTGGAAGAGATCAACGGCGAGATCCGCGAGGCCTTCGAACATGCGGGCGGCGAGGTCTTCACCTATATTCCCTGCCTGAACGACGACGAGGCGCATATCGCGGGCACTGGTCGCGGTGATCGAAGAAAACCTGGCCGGCTGGATCGCCTGATCCGCGCGCACCATGGCAGGTGATCGGACCACATGAAAAAGACGGCGAACCAGGTTCGCCGCCTTTTCCGATGCAGTCCGTCAGATCACGAAGCCGAAGCAGCCGCGATCAGGATCAGCAGGAGCAGCGGAACAACGATGCCGGGCTCGACGAAGAGGTCTGCTCTTCGACGACGACCGGTTCCATGACCGGCTCAGCAACACCACCGGCGTAGGCCGCGTCGAAGCAGCGCCCGCCAGGGCCGCAGCGAGTACGAGTTTCTTCATGTTAACCTCCAGATATTGCGCGCCACCGAATTTTTCAGAGGACGATGACGCACACCCAAGCTGTACCTCGTGAGCTTTCATAAGCAGCTTGCCCGTGGAATGCAACGTGACTTCGCTCGCGTTGCACTCTCATTCAGGCGGTGTCGTCAAATTAGCAACACCTGCGTCCCGACATTGGCCATGCCGAACAATTCGATAATATGCTCATTATACAGCCCGATGCAGCCGTTCGACGACCGGCGCCCGATCTTGCGCGTGTCATGCGTGCCGTGGATCCGATAGGCCGGCCACGACAGATAGAGCGCGCGCATGCCGAGCGGGTTGTCGGGCGAGCCGCCTTCGACGAATTCGGGCCATTCGGGATTGCGTTCGCGCATCGAGGCCGTCGGGCGCCATGGCGGGTTCACCACCTTCTGGATCACTTCGGTCTTGCCGCGCCGGGTCAGATCGTCGGACAGCGGGCACCGACGTCGGATAAAGCCGGTAGACCGACTGATCCTCGGACCAGAAGTGCAGCGCGCGCGACGTCGTATCGACACAGAATCGCCCCCTGCCGGGTATTGGCGAAGTAGTCCTGCCAGTCGAGCATCCGGAAGCTCGACACGTTGCTGCGGACGGGGCCGCCGAGGGTGTCGTCGGCCTCGGTGGAGCCTTCCATTGCCAGCGCCGGAGCCGCCGCGAGGCCCGCAATGGCTGCTGCGGACCCGCCGATGAATGCTCGCCGCCCGACCTTGTACGAGGGTCTTCTGGACATTTGCCCATACTCCTTCTTTGCCTGCGTGCGCGCGAGAGATACATTGTCGTCGCCGTCCTGCAAATCAAACAGCGCGTCATGGTCGTCACGCAGAGTTGGGTTTGAACCCGCGACCGGGCTTTCGGTAAAGGACAGACCTGCCTCGAGCCGGAAGGTGGCCGCAGATGAAGATCTTGTCCGTTCTTCTCGCTTTGTCGGGGCCGTCGCCGCTTCGGGGTGCGTCACGACCGGCGGGAGCGCGCTCGGGTCAGGGCGGGCGGCTCAACGCCGGAAGACCCGGGGCCGATCCAGTATCGCACGCTCGATTCGGTCAACGCGCTGCGCGGCGCCAAGGCGCTGCAGCCGCTGCAGCTGAACGCCGAGCTGAACGCCGCCGCAGCCACCCATTCGCGCGACATGTCGGTGCAGAACCGGCCCTGGCACTTCGGGTCGGACGGGTCATCGCCACTCGATCCGCGTTCAGCGCGTCGGTTACACCGGGCGACTGGTGGGCGAGTTGATCTCGGAAACCTACGAGACCGAGATCGAGACGCTGTCGGCCTGGATGGAGCAGGCCGACACCCGCGGCGATCATCATGGATCCCAGCGGCGAACGCAGCTGGGCTTTGCCTGGTATCAGGAACCGACCGGCAAGATCTGGTGGACGATGGTCACCGGAAGCTCGAGCTCGACCCCTTCAGGCAGCGCCGCAGTTCGCGAGAACCGCGCCGTGCGATCGCTCAGGGCAGGATCAGGATCGGCGTGCCCGGCTTGCACCATCGAATAGATCGCTTCCATCTCGCGGTCGCGCACAGCGATGCAGCCCGCTGTCCAGTCGTCCTTGTTCTTGCCGCGATAGCTTGGGCGGCCGTGGATCATGATGTCGCCGCCCGGCGGCTTTGCCCGCCGCCTGGGCAAAGGCGACGTCGTTCTCGTTCGGATAGGAAATGCCCAGCGACAGGTGATAGTCGGCTTCGGGGTTCTTGTGGCTGATGCGGTAGATGCCCTCGGGCGTCTTGCCGTCGCCTTCGAACTGCTTGTGCCCGACCGGGTGCGAAGCCCAGCTTGATGTCGTAGACTTCAGCACCTCGGTCGTTGTGCAGCAGATACATCTTGCGGTCGGCCTTGTGGACCTGCGACCCGGGTCACCTCGGGGCCGTTGTACGTTTGAACTTTGAACTCCCGCAGCCCGCCAAAGCCAGGGCCATGACCAGGATCATCAAAGCACCGAATAGCCCGCATCTGTTCCGCCTGCCCATTTTTCGTGAAGGATACAGCAAACTGCGCGTCCTGCATAGCAGGGTCGCCAATAGCGCGCTTCACGTGAAACGTCAGCGGCGGGGCGGCTGAAGCGCGGCGACAAGCTCGACATGGGTCGACCAGCGGAACTGGTCGATGACCTGCACCCAGTCGATGCGCATAGCCCGCCTGCGATCAGGATCCGCGCGTCGCGGGCGAAGGTGACGGGGTTGCAGGAAACGGCGGCGATCACCGGGATCGCGCGCGCGGGCAAGGGTCGCGGCCTGCGCCTCGGCCCCGGCGCGGGGCGGGTCGATCACGACGCCGTCGAAGCGCTTGCAACTCGTCGGGTTCCAGCGGGCGGCGGAACAGGTCGCGCGCCTCGGTGGCTGACGCGGTGCAGGCCCTGCGCCTGCCGCCGGCCCTTGTCCAGCGCCGCCAGTCATGGCCGCGTCGCCTTCGACCGCGTGGACCTCGGTCGTCTCGGCCAGCGGCAGGGCAAAGGTGCCGACGCCGGAGAAAAGATCGACGATGCGCTGCGGGCGGGCCCGACGGCCTCGCGCACCGCGGCCAGCATGGCCGCCTCGCCTTCGGCGCGTCGCCTGCAGGAAGGCGCCGGGCGGGTGGCGCGACCGTAGCGGTGCCCGAATCGCTGCATCGGGGCGGTCGCGCAGGGCGACCGTCTCGCCGTCCCAGGTCAGGCGGGCAAGGCCATGCGCTTCGGCGAGCGCGGGCGAGGTCGAGCCGAGGTCCGCGTCGAGCGGCTTGCCGCCGGTCACCGCGACATCGGGGCCGCCGCGGGTGAGGGTCACCTGTCAGCGACAGCTCGGCCGTGCGCGAGCCGCCGGCGTGCACCAAGGCTTCCAGGCCGCGGGAAGGCGGCCAGCAAGGTCGGGGTGGAACAGCTGGCAGTCCGGGAATCTCGGCCATGGTGTCCGGACGCGCGGCCATGAAAGCCGATCAGGCGCCGCCTTTGGTGCGGCGGGCGGAAAGGGTGGCGCGGCGGCGGGACCTGGGCGGCGAGGTGATGATGCGGCCGGAAGGCGGCGGTCAGGCCCTGGCCAGCCAAGAGCGGCTGCGACGACCTCTTGCTTCCAGCGGGCGACGAAGGGATCGGAGGCGTGCTGAAGCTGGCAGCCGCCGCAGGTGCGGGCGTGGCGGCAGGGCGGGCTTGACGCGGTCGGTGCGAGGGGGTGACGATCCTGACATCGGCAGACGGTCGCCGTCCAGCGTGCCCTCGACAACCTCGCCCGGCAGGACGCCGGGCACGAAGATCGGGCCGTGTCCGGGTCCTGGCGGCGACGCCGTCGCCCAGATGGCCCAGACGGTCGATGGTCAAGCTCACTCTGCCGCTTCCGTCTATCTTCCACGCCGATGAACCCGCCCGACTGGCGTTTCCAGTAGCGGGCGTAAAGGCCGTCCTGTGCCAGAAGCTCCTCATGGCTGCCTTCTTCGACAATGCGGCCGCGGTCCAGGACGATGATCCGGTCCATCGCGGCGATGGTGGACAGGCGGTGGGCGATGGCGAGCACGGTCTTGCCCTCCATCACCCGGGAGAGGGCCTCCTGGATCGAGGCTTCGACTTCGCTGTCCAAGGCGGTGGTGGCTTCATCCAGGACGAGGATCGGCGCGTCCTTCAGGAAGGCGCGGGCAAGGGCGATGCGCTGGCGCTGGCCGCCGGACAGCTTTACCCCACGTTCGCCCAGGAAGGCGTCGTAGCCCTTGCGGTCCTTGTGGTCGATCATGTCGACGATGAACTCATCCGCCTCGGCGGCCTTGGCGGCGGCGATCGACCTCGTCCTCGGACGCGTCGGGGCGGCCATAGAGCGATGTTGTCGCGCGCGGTGCGGTTGAACATCGCGGTTTCCTGCGTGACCATGCCGATCTGGCGGCGCAGGGATTCCTGCGTGACGGGCGCACGTCGTGGCCA
>CAVOXQ010000001.1:0-72317 GCA_963700485.1 uncultured Alphaproteobacteria bacterium | reverse complement strand
GAGATGCCAGGCACGGCGCGGGCCAGAACCTCGCGCCCGATGGCCGGCACGTCGACGGTCGCAAGATCGCCCTCGACCCGAAGACTGGTGCCCTCGAAGATCGTGACCGATCCGATGAAACCCGCCACGAACCGGCTGTTGGGATATTCGTAGACCTCGGTCGGGTTGCCGACCTGCCTGACCTGCGCCCTTGTCCATCACCGCGATCCGGTCGGACAGCGTCATCGCCTCTTCCTGATCGTGGGTCACGACGATGAAGGTCACGCCGGTGCTGCTGCTGGATCGTCATCAGTTCGAACTGGGTATGTTCGCGCAGCTTCTTGTCGAGCGCCGCCAAGCGGTTCGTCCAGCAGCAGCAGTTTCGGCTGCGCGGGCCAGGGCGCGCGCCAGGGCGACCCGCTGACGCTGGCCGCCTGAAATCTGGTGCGGCTTGCGGTGCCGCGAAAGGGGTCAGCTGCACCAGATCCAGCATCTCGCGCACGCGGTCCTTGCGCTGCGCCGCGGTCATCCGTTCATGCTTCAGGCCATAGGCGACGTTGCGCTCTACCGTCATATGCGGAAACAGCGCATAGGACTGGAACATCATGTTCACGGGCCGCTCGTAGGGCGGCACGCCCGTCATGTCCTGCCCGTCAAGGAAGATGCGCCCCGAGGTCGGTTCCTCGAACCCCGCCAGCATCCGCAGCAGCGTGGTCTTGCCGCAGCCCGAACCGCCGAGAAGGCGCAAAGATCTCGCCCTTCGCGATCGACGAGCGTGACATCCTTGACCGCCTTGAAATGTGCCGAAGCTCTTCGAGACGCCTTCGATCCGGATGAAAGGCGCAGGTCCCGGCGCCGCATGGGCGGCCGGGGCCTGCGGTCAGGGTGCTGCGCGAGCTCCATGATTTTTCCGGTCAGCCTGTCTTGATCGTCGGTCCAGGCGCGGGTCATGGCGCGGTCCTGTTCCTCGTTCAGCGGCTTGGGCGTCCACAGCCGCGCCGATGCGTCTCCTCATCCGGATAGACGGCCGGATCGCTGCAGGATCGCCGGATCGACGAACGGCTTGGACGGCGTTGTTGGCATTGGCATAGGCCGGTGTAGTTGGTGCAGCCCGCGATGACCTCGGGTTGCAGCATGAAGTTCAGGAAGGTGTAGGCGTTGTCGAGGTTCGGCGCATCCGTCGGGATCGACCATCAGGTCGAACCAGGCCGGCGCCCCGGTTTTCGGCACGAAATAGGCGAGGTTCAGATGTCGATCCCGGCCTCTTCGGCGCGCGACTTGGCGACGGCATAATCGCCCGACCAGTTGTTGATCGACGCAGAGCTCGCCGTTCGGAATGGCGTTGAGGTAGTTGGTGTTGTCGAAGGTCGCGATGTATTCGCGGATCGGCTTGAACGCCTCGACCACCTTGTCGTAATCCGCCGACATTCGTCGTGTCGGGATCAAGGCCGAGATAGCGCAGGATCATCAGCAGATGTCGATCGGGCTGTCGAGGATCGAGATGCCGCAATCGGCCAGCTTGGCCGCATTCTCGGGCTTGAAGATCGTGTCGAGGTTCTGAAGGTCGGCATCCGGCAGCCGTTCCTTCACCATGTCGAGGTTGATAGGTGAAGCCGACCGAGCCCCACATATAGGGCAACGCCATATTGCGTTGCCCGGGATCCCAGCCGTCGACGACCTTCAGCAGTTCCGGGATCAAGGTTGCCCCAGTTCGGCAGTTTCGACTTGTCGAGCTTTTCATAGATGCCGGCCGCGATCGCACTGCGGCATGCGACAGCCCGGCGTGACCACGACATCATAGCCGCTGGACCCGGCCAGCATCTTGGCCTGCATCTCTTCGGACGAGGAATAGGTGTCATAGACCACCCCGATCCCGGTTTCGGCCTCGAAATCGGCGAGCGTCGTCTCGCCGATGTAGTCGGCCCAGTTATAGACGTTGACCGTCCCTGACTGTGCCCAGGAAGGGCGGACATACGGCATGCGCAAGCGCGGCGCCAAGAGCCGGTGAGCGTCTGACGTCGATTGAGTAGCATCGTATTCTCCCCGTTTCTTTTGGGGCCGCCATCGTCCGGCGTCTGTTTTGATGAACGCTATGTTGCGCCCGGTTTCGCGTCAATCGCGAAGCAATTCCTCGTTACGTCGCGACGATGTTGCCTCGTCGGGCGCGTTCTGTCAGCGTCATCACCGGCAAGAGGCTGCGCAATCTGGTCATGGTGGTTGCGCAGCCCATATTCGAGATCGGACAGATGAAAGTCGTCGAAGGCGGCCGATTTCATCGACTCGTTCGACCAGATCGACAATTGCTGATCCTCGGCCGAGGTGTCGCGGTCGATCCGGTAGGCCAGATAGCGCGCCAGCCGCTGTTGCCGTGTCTCGTCCGGGCGGCGATAGACGCGGCCGGTCGACGCGTGGTTTCCGCCGAGCGACTAGCGGGATGTCGTGATAGAACTGCACGCCTTCCGGCGTGAAGGCGAACACCTGGTTGGGGAACAGGCCGTAATAGGTCCACGCGCGTTGCAGGTGGGCGGCAAGCCACTCCTGAAGCGGCGAGATGCTTCACATAATTGCGCACCGACCAGAGCCGGCCCGGCGTGTCGCCGAATTCGGCGTAGGAACTGGACAGCCCGTCGTCATGGACTAGATCGCGATAGGTGCGCCCGTAAAGATCCTGCAGCGCCGGGATGGGCCATCGCGACGTGATACCCTTCGTTGTCCACATCGCGCACCGATTTCCAGTTGACCGGCAGGTCGGTGCGACCAGTCGGCGCGTGCGACCGGCAGCAGTTCGCTGGCGCGGAAATCGGTGAAATCCCGGTCGTAGGTCGCAAGCAGGTCTGCAACGGCGGGCTGCGGGCCCGGCTGGAAGCGCAGAAAGATGAAGCCGTGCCAGATCTCCATCTCGATCGGCTTCAGCCCGAACTCTCGCGATCCAAGTCGCCGAAGGTTTCGGGCTGCGCCGCGCCGCGCAGCGTGCCGTCAAGGTTGTAGACCCAGCCATGGAACGGGCAGACGATGCGCCCCCTTGCAATGGCCCTGCGGCACCATCGACCACCCGCGCGCCGCGGTGGCGGCACAGATTGTGAAAGGCGCGCACCACACCGTCGCTGCCCGCGCATCACGACCGCGCGTTCGCCCAGCATGTCGAAGGTCAGCCAGTCGCCCGGTGCGGGCAATGTCGCTGACATGGCCGACGATCTGCCAGTGGTTCAGGAAGACATGGTCGCGCTCAAGGTCGAACAGCGCGGGCGAATGATAGGTCCAACCCGGAAGGCCGCGGCGGTCCCAATTCTGCGGGACAGCATGTGTGGGCGATGTCGATGTTCATGGCGTGTGCCTCCGGTTCGATGCGCTGCAGCACCCAGTTGTGAAAACGGTGGATGTCGAATTCCTGCGGCATCAGCCGGCCGCCGTCGATAGGCGCGGCGAGCGCAGGCCGCGCTGGTTCATCTCGCAGGCCGCGCCGTCCTGTCGCAGGACGATCGTGGCGAAATCGGCGACCTGGGCCGCATCGAAACCGGGCTGGGCCAGCGTTTCGGGCAGGAAGTAGCCATTCGGCGGTCAGCCGCGTCCGTTCCGGGCCGAGCGGCGTCAGCCTGACGGCAGCGGACATAATCGACATGCGCCACGACGAAGATCGAGGGCTAGAGCGTGACGAAAGTTGTACCCGCCTGCGCGTTCGTCTTCGCGTCAGGTCGGGAAAGACCGGCCCGCAGGGCTGCGCCGTCGATGGTCCAGCGTCAGCGCGCCTCGTTTCAGCGCCGGCGCGGGTGCGGCATCCGGGCGTCCAGCCGGGCGCTTCGTTGCGCCGACATGATGCCCTGCGCGGTAGATCGGCACCATGTCGCACAGTTCCGGATGGATGCCGGGGCAATGCAGGCATTCGTTGTAATTTTCCCAGAAGACCTTCCAGTTGCAGGCGAGCACCGTTTCCCAGCGGTGCCCGGTGACAAGCTCGTCCATCGGCCAGTTGTCGAGCGCGTGCAGCCCGAGGTCGGGCCGGAAGTCCGGCGGCGTCGGCGGCGAGGCAGAGAAGAGGAAACCGTTCCACGCCTGCACGTGCACCGGGTGAAGCCCGTGGTCGGCCTTGCGAAATCCGCGGTCGGCGTGGCATGGGCGATCGAAACCAGCGGGCCGTCGGTCGCATAGGCCCAGGCGTGATAGGGGCAGCGTGATCAGCTTGCCCATCGGCTTTTCGGCCTCGGCGCAAAGTTCGGAGCCCCGGTGGCGGCAGGTGTTGTGGAAGGCCGTGATCTTGCCAGCGGCGTCGCGGCAGAGGATCAGGTTTTCGCCCGCCACCGACACGCGGCGCATCGTGCCCGCGCGGCAGGTCGTTCTCGCGACCGAGCATGGACCCATTGGCGCGCCCAGATCGTCACGCCGTTCGCGCGCATACCAGGCGGCATCGACATAGGCCGATCGGGGCAGCGTCTCCGGGCAGTGGTTCAGCAGGGGCGATTGCGGGTGCAGCAACATGGCGGCTCTCAGAACGGATCCGGGGGGCGTGGCGCGGCGACGCGGCGGGGCAAAGAACGGGCGTGCCGTCACATCGCGCCTTCAGCATCAGCTTGGCGTATTGCAGTTCGCGCAGCGCGTAGACCTCGACCCAGAGGTTTCCCTTCGCCTCGTACGGGCGGCGCACCTGCGCGATCGCGATGTTGCGCTTGGTGGCGGGCGACCAGGCGGCAGCGGTGATATAGCCCACCTCTCTGGTCTTGTTCGTGATAGATGAGCGACCCGTCGACGGGGATGTTTCCCTCGATGTCGAGCCCGACCATCGCCCATGTCGAGGAGCCGCTTTCGCTTTTCGGCCAGCAGGGCACGGCGACCGGTGAAATGGCCCTTGTCCCAGTCGATCATCCAGCCCAGTCCCATTTCGAACGGCGAGCGGGCCGGTCCTCGCGGAGCGCCTGGTCGGCCGGCATGAAATCCATGTTGGTGATGATGAAGCCGGCCTCGATCCGCGCGATGTTCAGCGCATCGGTGCCGATCGGGGCGATCCCGTAGAGACTGCCGGCCTCGAACAGACGGTCCCAGAGCGGCAGCGCCTGGTCGGGCGTCGTCCACAGTTCATAGCCCAGATCGCCGGTGAAGCCGGTGCGCGAAATCGGTGATCTCGCCCTTGCCGAAGGCATGCGGACGACATTCGGAACGGTTTCAGGCCGGCCACGTCGAAGCCTGCCTGCTTTCAGCACCGTGGCCGAGGTTGGCCCCTGCAGCGACAGCGCGGCGATCTCTTCGGTCACTTCGGTAACCGTCACGTCAAAGCCTGTGGCGCTGTCCACCAGCCAGGGCAGGTGCCGTTCCTGACAGCACAGCAGGTAGCTGTCGCGGGCATGGCGGAACAATGTGCCGTCATCAAGCATCTTGCCCGCGTCGTCGCACCAGATCGTGTAGTGGACGCCGCCCGGCGGTCAGTCTGGCCGGCATCGCGCACGGTCAGGCGGTTCAGATATGCGGTCGCGTCGGGGCCTTCGATACGGTATTTGACCATCGGGCACAGGTCGTAGACCGAGGCGGCGTTGCGGATCGCCGTATGTTCCATCGCCGTATCGTCGTAGCTGAGCACCGTCGTATAGCCGCCCCAGGCGCCCCACTGGTTCAACAGGTTCAGCGCCGAGGTGCGCGGGTGGAACGGGGTCTGGCGCAGCGGCGTGGTGAAATGCAGGCGCGGGTCGGCGGTCATCATGCGCCCTCCTTCAGGATGCGTTCGGCCGCGTTCCATCCGGCCGCGCCTGAAATTCCGCCGCCCGGATGGTTGCCCGCGCCGGCCAGCCAGAGGCCCGGCAGCGGCGTTGCATATTGGGCGGCCTCGCGCAGCGGGCGCAGGAACAGCATCTGCTCCACCGCCAGTTCGCCGTGGTGCCAGTTGCCGCCGATCATGCCGAAGCGCGCCTCGATATCCTGCGGCATCAGAAGTTCCGCATGGGCGATCAGGCCCCGCAGGCCGGGGGCCTGTTCCTCGAGGACCATCAACGTGTTTTCCAGCATTTCGGCCCGTGCGGCGTCGAGCCCGGCCTTCGGCGCGTGGGGCGCGAACTGGACGATGGCCGACAGGACGTGGTGCCCTGGCGGTGCGTGCCCCTCCTCGTGCGCCGAGGGCAGCACCATCTCCATCACCGGACGGGCAGGCACCTCGCCGTATTTCACCGCGTTGAACGCATCCTCGACCGCCCGCACCGAGGGCGCGATCACGAGGCGCGACCGCAGGTCGGCGCCCCGGAAATCCGGCGCGCCTGTCAACGCGAGATGCAGCTTGGCCGCCCCTCCGCGCGACCGGATGTGGCTCGTCTGGCGAAAGAAGCCGGCGTCGAGATGACGTGGCCCGACAAGCCGCTGGAAGGTCGTGCGCGGGTTGATCGCCGAGACGACCAGATCGGCCGTCAGCACCTCGCCCGCCTCGAGCACGACGCCCGTGGCCCGGTCGCCCGCCACGGTCACGCGGGCGACGCGGGCCGCCGGTGCGCACCTTGACGCCCGCCGCCTCGGCGGCCCTGGCCATCGCGGCTGCAACCGCCCCCATCCCGCCCTTGGGCAAGGCAAGGGCACCGCGCACTCCGGCGCTTTCACCCGAAAGCCGGTTCAACAGAAGCATCAGGGAATTCGGCGAGCGCGGTCCAAGCCAGGCGCCCAGCACCGTGTCGAAGGCGACAAGGCCACGCAGCCGGTCGTCGGACAACTCGTCCTCAAGAACATCGGCCACGTTGATCAGGATCATCCGCAGGAACTCGCGGAATTCTTCCTTGCCCAGCTTGCGCACCCCCAGGCCGAGCTTTGCGAGCCGCAGGTAATCATTCCCTGCCCCCGGGCGAGCCGCGGCGGTGTCATCGCCTTGAATGGCGCGAGCACACCCGCGAAGGCCATCAGGCGGGCGCGCAACGCGTCCCACGCCATGCGGTCGGCCGCGGACAGATCGCCGACACGCTCTCGCCCGCCGGTCCGTCCAGCGCAAGGTGATCGCCGTCGGCCGAAAGCGCCGTCGAGGCCATGCCGGTCGAGGCATAGCCAAGGCCATGACGGGCCAGCGACATTCCGTCGAGCACGCGCGCATCCAGCGCGTTGAGGATATGGGCGAGGCCCGAGACGCGATAGCCGGGTGCGAATTCCACCGTGGTGGCGCCACCGCCCAGCGTCGCCTCGCTTTCCAGCAGGGTGACGCGCCGGCCCGCCTGCGCCAGTCGGGTGGCGCAGGCCAAGCCGTTGGTGCCACCGCCGATGACGACGATTTCAGAGGACGGCATAGGCATCGCTCATCCCCTTTGTCCCGAGTTTCACGTCGCGCAGCATTTCGGCCGCCGCGTTGCGCCCCGGTGCGCCCATCACACCGCCACCCGGATGGGTGGACGACCCGCAGATCCACAGATCGCGGATCGGCTGAACGGTAGTTGCGCATAGCCCGGAACCGGCCGGTTGAACAGCAGCTGGTCGAAGGTCAGCTCGCCCTGGAAGATGTTGCCTTCGGTCAGGCCGACCTCGGCCTCCAGCTCGCGCGGGGTCCGCACCTCGACATGCAGGATCAGATCCTTGAAGCCCGGGCGCATGGGCCTCGATCTGGTCGATGCAGGTCCGCCCGAAGGCGTCGCGGTCGGCATCGGTCCAGTCGCGGCCCTCGATCCTGGGCGGCGCGTATTGCACGAAGCAGCTCATGAAGTGCTTGCCCGGCGGCGTCATCGTCGGGTCGATCATGGTGGGGATCATCATGTCCTGGAACGGATCGCGGCTGAAATGACCCGGCCTTCCAGTCGTCATAGGCCCGCTCCATCCGCTCGATCGAATCGGTGAAGTGCAGATCGCCCTTGAGCATCGGCGCGCCCTTTGGGCATCGCGGTAAAGCTCGGCGCCCCGTCCAGCGCGATGTTCAGCTTGCCCGACGATCCCCGGGTCTTGAATGCTGCGCACCCGCTTGACGAAACCGTCGGGCAACTCGCGTTCCTCGACATGCTTCAGGAAAGTCCGCTTCACGTCCATGTTGGAGATGACGCGCCTCGCCGACATCTCGTCGCCGTCCTCGAGGACCACGCCGGTGGCCTTGCCGCCCGACACGACGATCTTCTCCACGCCCTTGCCGGTCCGGATCTCGCCGCCGTAGGACGCCAGCGATTTCGCCAGCGCCTGGGTGATCGAACCCATCCCGCCGCGCGCATAGCCCCAGGCGCCGACGTTGCCGTCCACATCGCCCATGTAGTGATGCAGCAGCACATAGGCCGATCCGGGAGACATCGGTCCGAGGGCCGTGCCGATGATCGCCGACACCGCCATGTAGGCCTTGATCACCGGGTGCTCGAAATACTCGTCGAGATAATCGGATATGCTCATCGTCCAGAAGCGGATCATGTCGCAGATCTGTGCCTCCGACAGATCGAACAGCGTGCGGCCCAGATAGGCCAGTTCGGACAGGTCGCGCGGGCGGAAACTCGACGGGTCGGGTGGCGTGCGCATCAGCAGCGGGCGGATGAACCGGCAATGCCGCAGGATATCGCGCGAATAGCGGTCGTAGGCTTCGGCATCGCGCTTGGAATGGCGGGCGAACTCGCGGCGGTTCGCATCGTGGTCACGGAACATGCCGAGGTAATCGCCATCCTCCATGAACACCGCGCCGCCCTCGTAGGGCAGGATCTGCAAGCCATGTTTCGGCAGTTCCAGATCGCGCATGATCTCGGGCCGGAAGAGGCTGCTGACGTAGGAACAATTGGAATAGGTGAAGCCGGGATAAAGCTCGCGGCTGACGGCCGCGCCGCCGACCCAGTCATTCTTTTCGACCACGCAGACCTTCATCCCCGCCTTGGCGAGGTAACAGGCCGTGACGAGGCCGTTGTGACCGGCCCCGATGATGACGGCGTCGTAGATCATGCCCGCCGCTCGGCTTCCACCTGCTCCAGCGTGGCATCGACTGCCACTTCCACCGCCTTGAGCGTGTCCGAAAGGCAGGCGTCGTCATGGGCCTCGCAGATGAACCACGGCTCGCGGCTGTCGGGTTCGCAGATGATGCCCAGGTCGTGCAGGTGATGCGCCATGGTGTCGTAGAAACTGTAGTCCGACAGCTTCCACGCGCGGTAGTTGTCCGGCGGCTCGTGGGCGAAGAACAAGCCGAACATGCTGGAGTGTCCGGCGAAGGAATGCACGATGCCCCTTCGGTTCAGGATGTCGCTGATCCCGCCCTTCAGCCTTTCGCCATAGGCCGCGATCGTGTCGAGCGCGGGTGTCTCGTCGAGGATACGCAGGCATTCCTCGGCGGCCGCGAGCGAGACGGAATGCGCCGTGTAGGTGCCGCCATGCGCCGCGCCGCCATAGCGGAAGGTCCGCATCACCTCTTCCCGCCCCGCGACGGCCGCGATCGGATAGCCGTTGGCCATCGCCTTGGCGAAGGTCGAGACATCCGGCATGACCCCGTGAAGCGACTGAACGCCGCCGCGCGCCACGCGGAACCCGGTCTTCACCTCGTCGATGATCAGCAGCACGCCGTGACGGTCGCACAAGGCGCGCGCCAGTTTCACGAACTCCGCCGATGCCGATATACCACAGCAATTGCCCTGGATCGGCTCGATCAGCATCGCGGCGAGGCTGTCGCCATGGCGCCGGAAGATATCCTCGAGCCGCTGCGGATCGTTCATCGGCGTCAGGTGCGCGAGGCTCCGGATGGTCTGCGGGAATCCCCTTGGAATAGCTTATGACCTCGGGTTCGGGCGACGATTTCGGCTCCCAGTCCTCGAGGTTGACCATCCACATCGCGGCGTCGAACAGCCCGTGGTAGCTTCCCTCGATCAACAGGTAGCTGTCGCGCCCGGTATGCGCGCGCGCCAGGCGCAGCGCGGCCATGACGGCCTCGGTGCCCGAATTGGAAAACCGCACCAGATCCATTCCCGGAACCATCTTCGCGATCCGGTCCGCCACGGCCAGTTCGCGTTCGGTCGACAGCGCGAAGACGCCGCCCACCTCCATCCCGCGCCGGGCGGCGGCGTCCACCCGGTCGTCGGCGTAGCCCAGAATTGCGGGGCCGTAGCCGAGCCGGTAGTCGACATAGCCGTTGCCGTCGATATCCCAGAACCGGCCACCCTTGCCGTGATCGACATAGATCGTGCGGTCGTCGCCCCAGTAGCGGAAAGTCGAGGCCACGCCGAGAGGAAGCCGCCTGAGCGCCGCCTTGTAGTGGGCGTTGGATTTCGACAGATCGCGGGCGGGAATGGCAGCCATGACTCTGGTCCTGAAGCGACGCGATTTGCCGCGCCACCCCTAGGATCGCCGGATTTTGACTGGTCTGTCAATCAGAATTATGCTTGACCTTGCCGCCCGACTGCCCTTTCGTGGTGGCTTGGATGCCCTAGATCATGTCCCCTGACAGCAACGAAAGGCCATCATGCCAGACACCCCCGTCGAGCCCGATACGACACGCCCCGGGCCGGAGCGGACCGAGCCTGTCCCGCGCAAGCTCAGCCGTGGGGCACGCCGGTTGCAACTGATCGAGGCGACGATCGATACGCTGGCCGCGCGCGGCTATGCCCGCACCACGCTGACCGATGTCGCCAAGGTGGCGGGTCTGTCGCATGGTCTCGTGAACTTTCATTTCGAGACGAAGGAAAAGCTTCTGGCCGAGACGCTGCTGTATCTCGCGGAGGAATACCGCCAGAACTGGACGAAGGCGCTCGACGCGGCGCCTGACCGTCCGGCGGCGCAACTCGATGCCATGCTGCGCGCCGATTTCAACCCGGCACTCTGCACGCCCACACGCCTCTCGGCGTGGTGCGCCTTCTGGGGCGAGGCGCAAAGCCGCCCGCTTTATCAGGAACGCTGCGGATCGAATGACGCGGCCTATAACCAGAGGCTGGAGCAGATCTGTGCCGCTCTTGCGGCGGAGGGCGGCTATAGCGGCACACCGGCGCGTGTGGCCCGCGCGCTCCGGGTCACGACCGAGGGGGTCTGGCTCGACCTGATCACCACGAACGAGCCCTATGGCCGGGATGAGGCGCTGGCGACCGTCCACGCCGCCGCCGCCGGTTTCTTCCCCCGGCATTTCACCGAGGACGGATTGCGCCCGGATCAGATCGCGACAAGGTGATTGTCCCAGGCCTCGGATGCGCGGGCCAGCGGCCGCAGGCCGTGGACATCGCAGCGGCTGATCACGCCGTGTCCATCCGTTACCACGAAACCGTCTGGCCCCGCCGCCACGCCCGACACGTCCAGCCGGCGGATCGTTGCCTGCCATGACCCGTCCATCCCGAACAGCATGACCACCCCGCCATGCGACGAGGTCACGGCGATCGCCCGCCCGGGGTCGATCGCGATCGACCCGGCATATCCCGCCATGGCAAGCCCGTCGCCTTCGGGCGGGGCGCACAGGCGAACGCCGCCGCCGCGCCGGTGCAGCCCCAGAAGCGGCACGGCAAGCGATGGGTCGCCCTCCCACTGCATCGCGAAAGCCACGGTTCCGTCAGCGGCCAGCGCAAGATGGCGGATCGAGTTCTGGCGGTATTCCGGGTCCGTCCGCGCCTGTTCCAGGATCACGCCGTCGGGCGAAAGATAGCTGAGGTTTGGCGCCATCGTGTCGACGTTCAGGTTTGTCCGGTCGTCCGGATCCGTTCGCAGCCCGCCGTTCGCCACGACGAGCGTCCCGTCCGCCAGACGCTTGACGTCGTGCGGACCAAGCCCGCCGGTCGCGACCTCGCCCAGCCGGGCGTAGCCCCGGGCAGCATCCCAAAGCCCCAGACGCCCGTCACCCGTGGTGCCGACCACCTCGGACGTGAACAGGATCCGCCCGTCGGCAGAAAATACGCCATGCCCGTTGAACATCCGGTCTTCGGGCGGGTCGAGCACGGCGCGGGTGGACCCGTTCACGCAGTCGATCACCATGGCGAAGTGGCCCGGTCTGCGGGCAAAGGCCACCGCCTCGGCCCGTTCGGGATGGGCCGCGGCGGCGTGGCCCCGCGCGGGCAGCGGCAGGCGGAACCGGCTTTCGCCCGTGTCGCCCAGCCCGTGCAGCCAGCAGCCGCCCGCACTGTCGCGCGCCGCGGCCAGAAACGCCGGCCGGCCGGCCCCGGCCCAACCGATCCGGGGCACGGCAGAGGCCGCGAACCCTGCGAGGATCATCCGCCGCGTCGGCATCTCAATCTCCATCCGAGGCGTTGAACCCGACGCCGACCTGCAAGGCCGGGCCGATCTCGGCGAGTGCCGCATCGCGGGCCGCGTCGACGGCCTGCTGGAGGATCTGCACCTTCAGCCAGACCTGTGGATCGTCCACCCGCCCGAGAGCGTCGTCATCCAGTCCGTCCGCCAGCCCCGACGCCCGATCGAGCGCCGCCTGCGTCCGGGGGCTGTCGGGCAGCAGCCTGACCGCGAGATCGCTCAGCGCAGCAAGGGACAGCCGCACGTTGCGCATCGAGCGTCCCGAAAGCCTTGCCTCGGCACGTTCCGGGCGCGGCCTGTCGAACGTGCCCAACGGGCGGCCCAGCCGTTCGTCCACCGTGAAATCCAGACCAGTCACAAGTTGCGTGAACATCGCCTGCCGCGCCTCGGTGGCGCTCAGGAACAGATCGTTGCCCTCCGCCCCCGCCGTGGTCAGCGCGGCCCCATACCCGCCTATCCAGGCGTCCGACGTCTCGGCCGCCATACGCGACAGGTCGCGCGCGATGGCCTGACGCAGAGCGCAGGCCCGCGCGGTGTCGGGCGCGTCGTAAAGCAGCCGCTCAAGCGCGAACAGGCCGCGCCCCGCAACCGATACCTCGGCGAAGGCCGCCGCATCGTCGAGTGGCGGGTCATCCCCGGCCAGCAGGGTGGCAATGGCACGCTGGCCGGCCCCCTTGGGGTCGGGCCAGAAGGCGATCGCAAGCGCCCGTCCATCCTCTTCCACCGGTCCCAGTCGCAGGTGAGATACCCCCATCCATGCGTCGAACGCGGCATTCCAACCCGGTTTCATCGCCTCCGCGCCGCAATCCGCCTCGGCCAAGGCCGCAAGGCCGGCAGTCGCGCTGGCAAAGGCCGCATAGCCGGGCAGGGCTTGCCCGGCTACGGCCTCGGCCACGTCGGCATGGGCCGGCAGGGCGGCAAGACCGGCGAGCAGAAGGGATCGCATCAGCATCACAGGCTCTCCAGAAAGGTGATGAGCGCGGCACGATCCGGCGCGGGCAGGGCGATCACCGCCCGTTGCGAGGCCGTGGCCTCGCCACCATGCCACAGGATCGCCTCGAGCAGGTTGCGCGCACGTCCGTCATGCAGGAACCGGGTGTGTCCGCTGACCGTTTCCGTCATGCCGATTCCCCAAAGCGGGGCCGTGCGCCATTCCCGCCCGGTCGCGCGCGCCTCCGGACGGTTGTCGGCCAGTCCCTCGCCCATGTCGTGCAGCAACAGGTCGCTGTAGGGCCAGATCAACTGGAAGCTCTGCTCGGGCTGGTCGACCAGTCGGTGCGTCACGAACTTCGGGGTATGGCAGGCCACGCATCCCGCCTCGTGGAACACCTGCTTGCCATGCAGCACCTGTGGATCGTCCACGTTGCGCCGTGCCGGAACGCCAAGATTGCGCGAATAGAACGTGATGAGGTCCAGGCTTTCCCGATCCACCTCCAGCCCGTCGCGCACCCCCGGTTCCTGTCCGTGGGGGGCGGTGCGGCAACTCTGCTGGGCTTCGGTGCAATCCCCCCAGGGTGCCGGGTGCAGGATGCTCGACAGGCCCATGTCCCCGGCCAGCGCACCGGCCGATTGTTCCCGTATCGTCGCGGCCCCGGCCTTCAGACCGAACCGACCCAGCATCGGGCGGTCGAACTCGGCCGACCACACGATGTTGGCCCGGCCGGAGATACCGTCGCCGTCGGCATCCCCGGGGTCTTCGCGCGCAAGGATGTCCTCGGCCGGGATCGCCTCGAGCAGCCCCAGCCCGATCATTTGCGGCGCAACCCTCGGCGACAGCATGATCCCCGGCTGCATCGGACCCATGGCGAGATCGCCAACCCCATAGTGCGGCGCCTGCAAGGTCACCACGGTGCCATCGGCCAACGTCACCGGCCGATCCTCGTAGGTGATGGTCATGCGACCTTCGGCGCTTTGGCCAGGGCTCGCGAAATCCTGCAACTGCCCGCCGTAGACGGGATCGGGCAGGGTGGCCAGATAGCCCTCGATCTGTTCCGGCGCAGTGCCGCCGGGGATCGACAGCCGCAGGAACATCGACGTTGCGGGTTCGTCCGGGCTTGCGGGTGGCCGCCCGCGACCGTCCTTCAGGTGGCAGTTCTGGCATCCGCGCGCATTGTAGAGCGGCCCCAGCCCGTCCGACGCTTGGGTCGAGGAGGGCGCCGCGACCCAGAGCTTGCGGAACAGCCCGTTGCCGATCTTGAAGTCGAGTTCGCGCTCCAGGCGGATGTTGCCCGACGGTTGGGAAAATGCATCGGCGGTGGCTGTCACCCGCACTGTCGCTGCCCCGCCCGGGGAGGCCTCATAGGCTTCGGCGTGCGAAAAGTCCCGGGTAGGCGCGATCACCGGCGCGATCCGCGCCCGCTCGGCCTCGGTGCGCGGCACCACGGAAAGGTGCGGATCGCGAGGGGGCTGGGCAAGCGCGCCTTGCGCCCCGAACAAGGCAACGATCGCCACGATCCGGGATATCATGCCCAACCCCCCGGGATCCAAGTGTCAGCCCACGGGCAGGTGCGAGACAGGCCCGCCGATCGGGCAGGGCCGGGACGGAGGTAGGCAAGGGCGGTGTGTGCGGGCGTCATGGAGCCGTCTTTCGCTGCGGACACTGGTGATCTGGTGCATCGCGCCTTCCTGTCCAGCACCGAAAGGGTCATGACCGGGCTGCGAAAGGCGACGCACGGTCGTCCTACTGAAACACCGCCGCCGGGCTGTCGAGGCTGTCGGACCCCTCGATCTGTGCGGCACCCAGGCCCAGCGCCGCCGCCGCCCGCTCGATCGGGGCGGTTTGCGCGATGAGCGCGTCGATCGCCGCCGTCAGCAGCGCCGAGCCCTCTGCGTCGCCTGCGGCCAGCATCTGGTCATAGGCGAACCCGTTTTCGGCCGCCGCCTTGATCGCGCCCAGTGCCGCGACCGAGGCGTCGAGCCGCGCGCGCAACTCGGCATCGAGCGCCGGGTCGGCCGCCGCAACAAGGTCCGCAAGCGAGGGCCCTTCGACCACACGCCCGTCGAGGCGCTGGTATCGACCCTGATAGACGTTCCGGATGCCGATCGCATCGTAGTAGTGGCTGTTGTGGGTATTGTCCGAAAAGCAGTCCTGTTCTTCTTCCGGGTCGTTCAGCATCAGGCCCAGCTTGATGCGTTCGCCCGCAAGCTCGCCGTAGGACAGGCTTCCCATGCCGGTCAGCATGGCCGCCAACGCCACGTCCGGATCGCCGGCCAGCGCCGCGCGGGCAGACCCGCCCTCGGCCCAGCTACGCGCCATCTCGTCGGTATCGGACACCAGAAGCGCCGTCGCAGCCCGCAGGTAGTCTCCGCGCCGGTCACAATGCCCGCCAGTGCAGCCCGCACCTGTCACATAATCGGTATAGGGCCGGTTGCCGGCGCCCGGGCCGGTGCCATTCAGATCCTGCCCCCAGAGCAGGAACTCGATCGCGTGATAGCCCGACGCCACGTTCGCCTCAATTCCGTCCGCCTCGTGCAAGGTTCCCGCAATCAGTTCCGGGGTGATCCGGGTTGCGTCCACCTCGGTCCCCGACAGCGTGAATACCGGGGTCGCGATGACGTTGAGCGCGGCGAAGCGGTTCTCGTCGGTGGGACCGCCATAGGTCTGCGCCACATAATCGATCAGGCCCTCGTCCAGCGGCCAGGAGTTTACCCGGCCCTCCCAGTCGTCGACGATGGGGTTGCCGAAACGAAAGACCTCAGTCTGCGGATAGGGAACGCGCGCGGCAAGCCACGCCGCCCGCGCGGCAGAAAGCGTTTCGTCCGACGGGGTCGCCACCAGCGCGTCGACCGCCACCTGAAGCGCCCGCGCGGTGTCAAGCGTGTCGCCAAAGACCGCTTCGCCGATCGCGGCATAAGTCTGGATTACATCGGCCCGGTCGGCACCGAGCGCCGGCACTGCGACCGAACCCATCACGGCGGCGAGAAATATTGGCTTCATCATTCTATCCGTCTGTCTGATTGCGGGCACCAGCCCGAAGATGGTTCTGTCGGCGAAGAGTTGCCCCCGGCACGCCCTGCGCCAATGCCGGCCTTCCCTCGAAGCCACTTTCCGGGCGCGGTCGGCGCGCCGAAATCCGGGCCGGACGGGATATCCCGCATCTGCTGTCCTCAGTGTTCTCTTTGCCGACCGGATCGGACAAGACCAAGCCTGGCGAAACCTGACTGAAACGCTAGGAAATGTAAATCCGATTCTTTCGCTCGGAATCTCCACGCTGAAATCCGGTCTCCGCCACGCCGCGCCGCGTGCCCGATCGTCGGGCAGAGCCAGACCGAACCGCCGCCAAATCCCTCGGGCGAGCCGACCCGGAGGCGTGTCGCATGGCATCGTTCTCGCGTGCGCCGCTTTCGCGCGCGCCAGTCGGGTGGGCGTTGGTCGCGTAAGCGTCTCTCGCGTGGGTGTCAGTCGGGTCCGGAAAGGTGCCGTTCGCCCCGGCGCGCGGCCAGTTCCATCTGGTGTTGCCGTTCACGAAACCGGGCGCGGTCGGCGTCGTCGTATTCGCCCGCGCAGGCGGGACAGGACACGCCCGCCTCGAAACGCGCGTCTTCGCGCCCCTCGGGGCTCACGGCGCGACCGCAGGCGCCGCAGGCCATCATCCGACCTTGCTGCAGGCCGTGCCCGACCGATACGCGCCTGTCGAACACAAAGCATTCGCCGCGCCAGAGGCTTTGTGCCTCTGGGACGTCTTCAAGATACTTGAGGATGCCACCCTTCAGGTGAAAGACCTCGCCCGCCCCCTGTCCGAGCAGAAAGTTCGAGGCTTTCTCGCATCGAATGCCCCCGGTGCAGAACATGGCGATCCGTTTTCCGGCAAACCTGTCGCGCTCCGCCGCCCACCACGCGGGAAAGTCGCGAAACCGGGCGGTGCCCGGATCAACAGCACCTTCGAACGTGCCGATTGCCACCTCGTAGGCGTTGCGCGTGTCGATCACCGCCACGTCCGGGGCGGCGATAAGCGCATTCCACTCGGCCGGTGTCACATAACGCCCGGTTCCGGCCAGAGGATCGACGCCAGGTTGTCCCATCGTCACGATCTCGGCCTTCAGACGCACCTTCATCTTGCGAAACGGGGGGCGTTCGGCGGTGCTTTCCTTCCACTCCAGCCCGGCGCAACCGGGGAGGGCACGCAGATGTGCAAGCACGGCGTCGATCCCGGCGCGATCTGCCGCGATCGTGCCGTTGATCCCCTCGCGCGCCAGCAGCAGAGATCCCGTCACGCCACCCCGGGCGCAACAGGCCAGCATGGGCGCGCGCAGGGTTTCCGGTGCTTCGAACCGGGTGAAATGATAGAGAGCCGCAACCACGATCATGCCGCCTGATAGGCCGCACGCCGCCGGTTCCGCAAGCCCCCGGCGCTTGACGCGCCCCGGCCCGCCACTTACCCACAGGAAACAGCCACCCCCCGAGGCCCCATGCGACCGCAAGACGAAGCCCTGATCGTGATCGATATCCAGAACGACTTCTGCCCGGGCGGCGCGCTTGCGGTGGCGGAGGGCGATGCGATCATTCCGCGCGTCAACGCGTTGATGGGCGAGTTCGCCGTCGTCGTGCTGACGCAGGACTGGCACCCGGCGAACCACACGTCCTTTGCGGCGAACCATGCCGGGGCCGCGCCCTTCAGCATGACCCGGATGCCCTATGGTCCACAGGTGCTCTGGCCGACCCATTGCGTCCAGGGCACCCGTGGGGCCGAATTCCACGCGGCGCTCGACGTCGACGCGGCGGACCTGATCCTGCGCAAGGGGTTTCGGCCCGAGATCGACAGCTATTCCGGCTTCTTCGAGAATGACCGGCTGACCCCTACCGGGCTCGACGGTTATCTGCGCTCGCGCGGGGTCACCGCCGTCACCCTTGTCGGACTGGCCACGGATTACTGCGTCGCCTACTCTGCCCTTGATGCGGCAAGCCACGGCCTGCGCGCGACGGTTCTGGAAGGGGCATGCCGGGCCATAGACCTGGACGGGTCGCTGGACGCGGCGCGCCGGTCGATGGCCGACGCCGGTGTGCGGCTGGAGCGCTGAGATGGTGGATATCGCCACACGGGTGTGGAACCACAAATGGCGGATCGACCCGATCGTGCGATCCCTGATCGACACAGATTTCTACAAATTATTGATGTGCCAGTCGATTTTTCGCAACAAGCCGGATACCGACGTCACCTTCTCGTTGATCAACCGGACCCGGTCGATCCGTCTGGCCGAACTGGTGGACGAGGGCGAGCTGCGCGAGCAACTCGACCATATCCGCACCCTGCGCCTGTCCCGGGGCGAAAGCACATGGCTGCGCGGCAACACCTTCTACGGCAAGCGCCAGATGTTCCGGCCGGATTTCATGGAGTGGTTCGAGGGATTGCGCCTGCCGCCCTATCACCTCGAGAAACGTGACGGCCAGTATGAACTGACGTTCGAGGGCAAGTGGCCCGAAGTCATGCTTTGGGAAATCCCCGCGTTGTCGACGCTGATGGAACTGCGCACCCGCGCCGCGCTCAAGGACATGGGCCGGTTCGAACTTCAGGTGCTCTACGCCCGCGCCATGACGAAGCTGTGGGAAAAGGTCGAGCGCCTCCGCCGGATCGACGATCTGCGCCTTGCCGATTTCGGCACCCGGCGACGTCATTCGTTCCTGTGGCAGGACTGGTGCGTTCAGGCGTTGATGGAAGGGCTGGAGGGCAAGTTCGCAGGCACGTCGAACTGCCTGATCGCCTACCGGCGCGAGGTCGAGGCGATCGGCACCAACGCGCATGAACTGCCCATGGTCTATTCCGCGCTGGCCCGAACCGACGCGGATCTGGCGCAGGCACCCTATCAGGTGCTTGAAGACTGGCACGAAGAACATGACGGCAATCTGCGCATCATCCTGCCCGACACCTACGGCACCGAGGGCTTCTTGCGGAACGCCCCCGACTGGCTGGCCAGCTGGACCGGCATCCGCATCGATTTCGGGAGACCCGGCGGAGGGCGCCGAAACCGCGATCCGCTGGTGGATATCGCGCGGCGAGGATCCGCGGTCCAAGCTCGTCATCTTTTCCGACGGCCTCGATGTGGACCGGATCGCGGAGCTGCACCATCGCTTCGCCGGCCGCGTCAAGGTCAGCTTTGGCTGGGGAACCATGCTCACAAACGATTTCCGCGGACTGATCGAGGGCGATACGCTCGCCCCCTTCAGCCTCGTGTGCAAGGCCGTCAGCGCGAATGGCCACCCGACCGTCAAGCTGTCCGACAATCCCAACAAGGCGATGGGTCCGGCGCCCGAGATCGAGCGCTACAAACGGGTTTTCGGGGTGGGGAAGCAGATCGCCGAAGAGGTGATCGTCTAGCGCGCCCTCACCAGGGAGGCCGGCCTTCCAGAAGGCCCGCAGCCAGCCGCAGCGCCCGGCCGATGTAGGGCCGGATGACCGAGTGGCCGGGCGCCAGCCGCGGGATCATCCATCCGACCGAGGCGCAGCATCGCATCAGCGTGAAGACCGCCACCATGTCGGCCTCGACGGGGCGGGTTTCCCCATAGCCGCCGATCAGCGCCTCTGCGATCGCGCCCAGACGCGGTTCGGCAAGGTTCTGCGACATCGCCGTGCCAAGGTCGTAGAGCGGATAGCCGAACCCACTGTCGTCAAAGTCGATCAGAGCAAGGCCCGCGTCGGCCACCAGCACGTTTTCCCGCAGGACATCGGCATGGATCAGTCTTGGCGTCTGGCGCGTCGCGTGATCCGCGATGCGCTCCGCCAGATACCCGCGGGCCCGCCGCAGGATGGCCGCCTCGTCCGGCCCAAGCGCCGGATGTTCCCAGAACCGGCCCCAGAACGGGTTTTCCCCGACCAGACCGTCAAGATCCCACCGCGGGCGCCAAAACCACTCGGGCAGGGTCAACCTTTCGGTTTCCATCTGCACCCGCGCCACGAGCCGCCCCAGATCGCGGTGAATCGCCGCCTGGGCATCGACAGGGCCCGCAAGCGGAACCCCGGCCTCGCCCAGTGCCGCCCCGTCCAGCCACACGACAGCCGAGGCGAACTCTCCCGGTCCGGTCTCGACCAGAAACGCGCCTGAGCGGGCGCGCAGCGGGCGCGGCACCGCCACCCCGCTGGCGCCAAGCGCATCGCACCACCACAATTCCGACCGGATCGCCTCTGGCGACTGATAGCCTGCCCGGTGCAGCCGAAGGGCCGCCCGGCCGTCGGGCCGCGCGATCTCGTAGACTATGTTCTCGCGGGCCTTGATCAACCGCGTCACGCGTGCGCCAAAGGCCAGCGCCGCTGTCTCGGCCACGTCGGTCATGCGACGACGGGGGTTTCGGCAAGCACCTGCTCCAGCGCATCCGCCAGCAGGTCTGCATGTTCGACCGAAAATGGCATCGGCGGCCGGATCTTGAGCGTGTTGCCCGCCCGTCCGATCCGGTTCAACAGAAAGCCCCGCTCCACCATCCGCTCCACGACATCCGCCACGAAGCCGCTCGCAGGCGTCATATCGGCGTCCAGCACGAATTCGACGCCAAAGAACAGGCCTGCCCCGCGCACTTCGGCCAGCAGCGGATGGCGCAACGCGCGCAGCCGCGCCAAGAGGTGTGCGTTCACCCGCGCCGCGTTGTCCTGCAACCCCTCGTCGCGGATCACTTCCAGCACCGCAAGGCAGGCCGCGGCCGAGACAGGATTTCCGCCAAAGGTGTTGAAATATCCGAAGGCCTCGCGGAATGCGGCCATGACCGGCGGCCGCGCCAGCACGGCGGCAACCGGATGGCCGTTACCCATCGGCTTTCCCACCGTCACCACATCGGGCGCGAAACCCAGCCAGTCATGCCCCCAAAAGTGGCTGCCGACCCGCCCGAACCCTGGCTGCACCTCGTCGCACAGCACCAGCCCCCCCGCCTTGCGGATCACCGCGACCGTGGGGTCGAGAAACCCGGGTTCCACGGTCGGGATGCCCTCGTTGGCGAAGATCGGGCACAGCATCATGCCCGAAAAGCCGTATCCCGCGATCTCGAGTTCGTCGATCGCACGGGCCACTTCGGCGGCAAAGGCGCCGGCCTGCCCGGCGCGCGTGCCGCCCACGGGCCGGAGCGCGTCGGGCGCGGGCACCAGCCGGACATGGCCGGGATAGCCCCCGATCGGCGGCCGTCGCGACGACAGGGCCGAGGTTGCGGCCGTATTGCCATGATAGGTGTTGTCGGTCGCGATGATCCCGGTCTTGCCCGTCGTCGCCTGCGCCATCCGAAGCGCGATGTCGTTCGCCTCGGACCCGGTGCAGCACAAGATCGCCTGGCTGATCCCGTGCCCCAGCGTCCCCGTCAGCGCCTCGATGTAATCCAGCACCAGATCGTGCAGATAGCGGGTGTGGGTGTTCAGCACCCGCGCCTGGCGCGCAGATCGCCTCGACCACCCTGGGGTGGCCGTGACCGACATGCGGCACGTTGTTGTAGCAGTCGAGATAGCGCTTTCCGTCGGCATCCCACAGCCAGACGCCTTCACCGCACGTAATGTGAACCGGCGTTCGGTAGAAGGTCGGCACGTTCGGCCCCATCAGCCGCGCGCGCCGCTCGATCAGGTTTCGGTCATTCATCCACCTCCGGCCGGGCACGCCCGGCCTTCACCTCGCCGCGCACGGCCTTTGCGGCCAGTCGCCGCCGCTTGACTGCCCAGCGTCGGCTTCGTCGGCACCCGCCGTTTCGGCGCGACCAGCGCCGCCCGGATCATCTCTACCAGCCGCTCACGCGCCAGTTCGCGGTTGCGCGGCTGGCTCCGCGTCTCGTCGGCCCGGATCACGATCGCGCCGTCCAGCGTCCAGCGCCGCCCGGCCAGCCGTTTCAGCCGCGCCTTGACCGGCGAAGAAAGGTGCGGCGAACGTTCTGCCTCGAAGCGCAGTTCGACCGCCGTTTCCACCTTGTTCACATTCTGCCCGCCCGGGCCGGACGAGCGCGAAAAGCTCTCCGTCAATTCCCAGTCCGCGAGGCTCAGCGTATCGGTGATCCGCAACATGGCCTTACGCTAGTCGTGCCGCCACAAAAGAGAAAGGGTCGCCTCCAGCGGCGACCCTTTCCGAGTTCAAGGAGATGGGCCAGTTAGGTTTCAAGCCCAATCGGTGGTTCGCTCTTTCAGGGGGCTGCCCCTAGAAAACACGCCCTCCGACTGTCCCGACACCTCTCTCCAATATCCCTCTAGACACTGGATCACCTCCTTTCAAATGGTTGCCGATAGGGGTGAGCCTGCCACAGATTTTGTGTTTGTCAAAAGGTTTCACGCAACCCGTGCGCCAATCCGCCCCAGAATGAGGCGGAACGGCACAAGTGCCACCAAAGCAAGCGCCAGTTTGACAAGCCAGTCCGCCAGTGCCAGCGAAACCCACAAGGGGGCTGTTCGGCCCCGCGCCCAGCACCGGCAGCATCTCGCCTGCCCAGGACACGTCGTTGGCCGGCTCGATGAACACCAGAAGCGTCGAGAAGGCGATGGTGAAAAACAGCACCGTATCCAGCGTCGACGAGATCAGCGTAGAGACCAGCGGCGCCTTCCACCATGCCGCCGCGCGCATCCTGTCAAACACCGCGACATCCATCATCTGCGCGCACAGGAACGCCGTGCCCGACCCAAGCGCCACGCGCAGCGTCACAAGCGGGCCGAACTCTCCGATGATCTGCGTGCCGACCAGCGAACAGGCGATGCCGGTCGCGAAACCCGCCCAGACAACCTTGCGAGCCGCCGCAGCGCCCTGGAACCGGTTCGTGAGGTCGGTGACCAGAAACGCGAAGGGATAGGTAAACGCCCCCCAGGTCAGCCATTGGCCGAACAGATGCTGCACGAGGATGTTGGAGGCCACCACGATGGCAGCCATGGCGAGGATGCCGGGCAAAAGCGAGCGGGTCATGGTCATGGTCCGTTTTGGCAAGGTTGCGGAAACTTGGCCATCCGGCGGATGGCGCGGCCCAAATGCGCGCGGATCGGCGCAAAGTCAATCCGGAACCCGAAACTCCACGATCTCGGTGCCCAGAACCCGCAGGAAGTTGTCGTCCGAGATCATCGTCAGCCGCAGATCACCCGCACCATCCCGCCAGACCGCGATCCCCTCGAGGTTGCCGAAGCTTCCCGCCCGCGTCTCGACCAGCGTTTCCTCCGAGGGGGCGCCGCCCGGGCGCAGTGAAAGCCGTCGCACCCGGGTCGCGAAACCGCCGAGCCCGAAGAATTTCCGTTCAAGCAGATAGAGCTTGCCGTCGGGCCCGAAATCCGCCCCCACGGGCAGGAAACCGTCGCGCATGGGGATCAGCGCCGGCTGGTCCCAGACACCATGGTAAAGGCGATAGAGCGGCGCGGTCGCATCGGTCCGGTGGGACACTTCCGGCAGGGTGTAGATCGCGCCGTCCGGGCCGATGGCCAGCGCCTCGAGCCCGCCGTTCTCGTCCATGTCGGCGAAGTCGCGCGGGCTGGGCAACACGTCGGGGCGGGTGGCCCCGCGGGCGAAGAAAAGCACTCGGGTCTCCGATTCGGTGGAAACGTAGAACCCGCCCCCGCCGTCCGTCGCCAGCCCCTCGGTGTCGGTGCGGAAATCGTCTGGCTCCGGACCGGGCGGCACCTCCAGCATGCGCAGACTGCCCGGATCGACACCCGTGATCCGGCCCGACCCGTCGCGCCGGAACCGGCCTTCGATGATCGCTCCACGATCGCTCAGCGCCGCGAAACCCAGCCCGTCCTCCGCCACCTCCAGCCCCGACAGGCCGCCAAAGGCCGGTTCATCCACCCGCCACCCATAGGTGCCGATGTAGCCCGGATATTCCCTCCGATCCGCCGTCCCGGCAGGCGCGGCCGCGAACAGGAATGCCCCGATCAGCGCGAGGCCAGAACGGCGGCGCATTGCTTGGGCAGGTCGGCCATCGTGAATTCGCGCGCACCCTTTTCCCGCGGTGCGGGTTTGGCGGGCTTCTTGGTGGTCTTGGGCGGGTTGAGGTAGTCCGTCACCCACCACATCAACGTGTCGTCACAGCCGTTGCCACCCTTCGACAGTTCCTTCACCGTCGGTTTCTGGGTCTGGCAGTATTGCGCGCCCTTCGGGCATTTCAGCCGCACATGGAAATGGGTGTCGTGCCCCGCCACCGGCCGGATCCGCTGCAACCAGTCGCGGTCCTTGCGGGTCGCGGTCTTGCACATCTCGATCTTCACCGCGGCAGCAACGAAGATGCGGTCCACGCGCGGGTCCGACGCGGCCGCCTTCAGCAGCGCACGATGCGCCGGCGTCCAGTTCTGGGTGACGCTGCGCTGATCGGCTGAGCGGACCGCGATCGAACTGATCTTCTCGCGCTCGGCCCGGCTCAGGTTCAGCCGGCGCGGCGGCAACATCCAGACATCGGCATCCAGTCCGATCTGGTGGCTCGCATGGCCCGAGGTCATCGGCCCGCCGCGCGGCTGGCTGATATCCCCGATGTAGAGCCCCGCCCAACCGACCTGCTGGGCCGCCACGCTCAACTCCTTCAGGAACTGGATCATCTCGGGCTGCCCCCAGTTCCGGTTCCGGCTAAGCCGCATCGCCTGCCAGCTGGGTCCGCTCTCCGGCAATTGCACCATGCCTGCCCCGCAGCCCCGCGCATAGCTGCCGATCGGCATCGGCGCCTGGGCCGAGGGTGCGTCCATCGACCCGAAAAGCTTGTTCGCCAGCGCCTGCGCCGAAACAGGCGCGGCCAGAGCGATCAGCAGCATGGCAAGTGCGATCCGGATCATGCGGTGCCCCAATTTCCAGTCCTTCTGACCCAGAATAGCAGAATCAACCCGATCAGGAACAACCCAATCAGCGGGATGATGCCGGCCTGCTGGCTGCCCGTCGCCGACGTGACCACCGCGATCATGAGCGGCGCCATGAACGAGGTTGCCTTGCCGGACAATGCGTAGAGCCCGAACGCCTCGGTCATCCGGGCCGGGTCGGCCTGCGCCACCATCATCGTGCGGCTCGCTGATTGAAGCGCCGCACCCGCGGCCCCGATCATCGCGCCCAGACAGTAGAAGGCGATGTCTGGCAACCGGCTTTGCGGACCCACGGCAATCCCGAACACCTCCTCGCGCGAGATCTGGACGACCGCGAAAGCCACCGCCGTCAGCACCAGGATACAGACGAAGATCACCGGGCGGGGTCCGAAACGGCTGTCGGCCTTGCCTCCCAGCCAGGCAAAGACCGCCCCGGTCACCGCCGCAAGAATGCCGAAGATGCCGACTTGCGTGACGCTCCAGCCCAGCACGCCGGCGGCGAAGATGCCGCCGAAGGCATAGATCCCGTTCAGCGCATCCCTGTAGAACATCGAGGCGCCTAGAAAGGCGAACAGGCTGCGCTGACGGGGCAGGCCGCGCAGCGTGGTCAGCAGTGCGGGCCAGGCACCGCGCGCGGCCTCCCACACGCCGACCGCCCCGGCCTTTGCCGGCTCGCGCACCCACAGGAAGAACGGGATCATGAACACCACGTACCAGATCGCCGTGAACGGCCCGACCGCGCGCGTTCCCTCACGGGTCGCCGCGTCCAGCCCGAGGATCGGGCTGATCCCGATCAGGGTCTTGCCGGTCGCGCCCTCGGCAAAGAGCGTCAGCATGACGATCAGCGCGAGCACGCCGCCCATGTAGCCGAACGCCCAGCCCGAGCCGGAGATCCGACCGATCTCCTTGGGCGTGCCCAGATCGGGCAGCATGGCGTTGGTGAATGTCGTGGCGAACTCCATCCCGATCAACCCGACCGCAAACGAGGCCATCACCAGCCAGACGTTCAGATCGCCGGGCACCGCCGACCACAGGCCCCAGGCCCCCAGAACGTACATCGCCGAGAACAGCACGATGAAACGCATCCGCCCGCCGGTCCTGTCCGCGACCGCACCCAGAAGCGGCGACAGCACCGCGATCGCGATCCCGGCCGCGCTGTTGCCATAGCCCCAGACGACCTGCGCCGTCGTGCCATCGCCGATCACCTGGGCCATGTAAGGCGCGAAGATGAAGGTCAGCAGCAGCGTGCTGTAGGGCTGGCTGGCCCAGTCGAAGAACCACCAACCCCAGATCCGCCGGCTCACCCGCGCCATATCGCTGCCCCCGCTGCCTCATGGCGCATCTGTGCCGGCCCGCGCCCCGACGGCCGCCCGAAGGCCCGACGAATCCGGACTTCGCCGATCCACCGCGGAGTGAACCCGGAAAGTCCCGGGGGTGCAAGCGCCCGCCGCTCAGCCCATCGGTGGCCAGGGTCGTTCGGCATCGCCGGCGATCCAGGCTTGCACCCATCCGGGCAGCGCCGGGCCCTCCACCGGGCGCCCCATGGCCTCCATCAGCCGGGCCGGCGCAACGATCCCATCGGCCGAGGTGACGGCATTGCGCACCAGTTGGTGGCTCGCGCACTCTCCGCCCACCCACATGGCCTGCTCCACATAAAGAAAGCGCCGGTCCCATCCGATGCAGCGCGTCCGCATCTCGATCCGGTCCCACAGCCGCACCCTGCGGCGATAGCGTGTCGTGTTTCCCGCCACTGTCAGGCCCCAGCCCTGCGCCCGGGTCACCGCGTGCAGACCGGTGCGCACCGCATAGGGAATGCGCCCCAGATCATAAAGCGTCAGCGTCCGCCCGTTGTTGAGTTCCATCCACGGGTCAAGATCATGGGGCCAGCACCGGTGGCGCGACACATGGACGCCACAGAGGTCGAGCGGCGGTAGCTTGCGGAGCGCCCACATTTCTCCGGCCATGCGCAGATAGGGATACATCGCTTTCTCCTTCGCTCCGCCGCCGGTTGCCGGAGCCGCGGGGCGGGGTCAAGCGAAACCCTGCGGAAACGGTTGCCCTTCCCGCGCCCGGGCGATAGGCCTTGGCCAGCCTCGCAACCGGAAACCGGCCCATGACCTCGCTGCTGCAAATCCTGCTTCTGATCCTCGACATCGCGCAATTCGTGATCTTCGCCCACATCATCATGAGCTGGCTCATCAACTTCCAGGTTCTCAACCTGCGTCAGCCGCTCGTCGCGCAGATCTGGGATGGCCTCAACCGCCTGCTGGAGCCGGTTTATTCCCGGGTGCGCTCGATCCTGCCGCAACTGGCCGGGCTCGATCTCGCGCCGCTCGTGGTGCTGCTCGGTGTCTATGCGCTGCGCATCGTGTTGATGAACAACGCAGCCCTGTTCATGTGACCCGGCCCGGCCAGTCACGCACCGGGCCCGCGCCCGGACCGCTCTAGTCATGCCGCAAGGGCCCATGTCCTCCGCCGCCGATCTTCTGCACTCGGTCTTCGGCTTTCCCGAGTATCGCCCGGGGCAGGAAGAGATCGTCGAGGCCGTCCTTGCAGGGCGCAACACGCTCGCCATCATGCCCACCGGCGGCGGCAAGTCGCTCTGCTTTCAGTTGCCGGCGCTTTGCCGCGCGGGTGTCACCGTCGTCGTGTCACCGCTCATCGCGCTGATGCGCGATCAGGTCCGCGCCTTGCGCGCAGCCGGGGTCGAGGCCGGTGCGCTCACCTCGGGCAACACGGACGAAGAGACCGAGGCGGTGTTCCGCGCGCTCGACGCGGGTCGGCTGAAGCTACTCTATCTCGCGCCCGAACGGCTCGCCTCCGCCAGCACGATCCAGATGCTGCGCCGGATCGGAACCACCCTCATCGCGGTCGACGAGGCACATTGCGTCAGCCAGTGGGGCCATGACTTTCGTCCCGACTACCTGCGCATCGGCGATCTGCGGCGCACGCTCGACGTGCCGCTTGCCGCCTTCACCGCCACCGCCGACGAACAGACCCGCGCCGAGATCGTCACCCGCCTGTTCGACGGCGAAGCCCCCGAAACCTTCCTGCGCGGTTTCGACAGGCCCAACCTGCGGCTCGCCTTCGCCGTCAAGACCACCCCGCGCCAGCAGCTTCTGTCCTTCGCCGCCGCGCGCAAGGGACAATCCGGCATCGTCTATACCGCCACCCGCGCCAGAACCGAGACGCTGGCGCAGGCCCTGCGCGAGGCGGGGCACAGCGCCTGCTACTATCACGGCGGAATGGAGGCTGACGAGCGCCGCCGCGTCGAAGTCCGCTTCCAGCAGGAAGACGGCCTGATCGTGGTGGCGACGATCGCCTTCGGAATGGGGATCGACAAACCCGATATCCGCTGGGTCGCCCACGCCGATCTGCCCAAGACGATCGAGGGCTACTACCAGGAGATCGGGCGCGCCGGTCGGGACGGCGTCGCGGCCGACACGCTCACCCTCTACGGTCCCGACGACATCCGCCTGCGCCGCGCCCAGATCGACGAAAGCCCGGCCCCCGCCGATCGCCGCGCCGCCGATCACGCGCGCCTCAACGCCCTTCTCGGTCTTGCCGAGGCCACCGCCTGCCGCCGGCAGGTGCTGCTCGGCTATTTCGGCGAAACCTCCCCACCCTGCGGCAACTGCGATCTTTGCGAGACCCCGGCCCAGCTCTTCGACGCCACCGAGGTGGTGCGCAAGGCGCTGTCGGCCATCCTGCGCACCGGCGAATGGTTCGGTGCCCTCCACCTGATCGACATCCTGACCGGCAATCCGACCGCAAAGGTGCGCGAGCGTGGCCACGATCAGTTGCCGACCTTCGCCGTTGGCCGCGATCTGTCGAAACCGGCGTGGCAGGCGGTGTTCCGCCAGATGATGGGCCGCGACCTGATCCGGCCCGATCCCGATCGCCACGGGGCGCTCCGGATGACCGAGGCCGCCCGGCCGATCCTGCGCGGCGAGGCGGAGGTCACGCTGCGCAAGGACACCGTGCAGTCCGCGACCGCCCGACCCGCCGTGAAGACCCTCGTGGCTGACGAGGACGCGCCCCTGCTGTCGGCGCTCAAGGCAAAGCGCCGTGCCCTGGCCGAAGCCGCGGGCGTTCCGGCCTACGTCGTCTTTCCCGACCGCACGCTGATCGAGATGGCCGAGCGGCGTCCGCAAAACCTCGACCAGATGGCGCAGATCACCGGGGTCGGCGCGAAAAAGCTCGAAAGCTTCGGTGCGGCGTTCCTCGCGGTCGTCACCGGCGCACCTCCGGTGCCGCTCCATCCGCAGCGGATGCGCCTTGCCGGGCGCGACGCCGGCCCGCTCTTTGACCGGCTCTGCGCGATCCAGCTCGATCTTCAGCGTGGCGCGGACGGCACCGGCAAGCCGCTCAGCTGCACCTTCTCCACCTTGCGCAAGATTGCCGAGGCGCGCCCCTCCACACTTGTGGAACTGGACCGGATCGCGGGCCTCGGCCCGCAAAAGATCGACCGCTTCGGCCCGGCGTTTCTCGACGCCATCCGTGGCGGGTGACTGGACAGCCGCCAAACCCCGCCTAGCTTCGCCACACTGCCGCCCGGCCTCTCGAAAGCCATCCATGATCACCGTCCTGTCGCCCGCCAAACGCCTTGCCGACCCACCCCCGCCGCTGCCGGCCGGGCTGGATGCCACCGAACCCGCCTTCCAGACGGATGCGAACCGGCTCGCCCGGATCGCGCGCAGCCTCTCGGTGGACGAACTTCGCGCCCTGATGGATATCTCCGAGCCTTTGGCCCGGCTCAACGCCGAACGCTTCCAGACCTTCCGCACCGGTCCCGCCGAAAGCGTGTTCCATCCCGCCGCGATGATCTTCGCAGGCGATACCTATGTCGGGCTCGAAGCGAGGACGCTGGATGCCGACGCACTGCGCTGGGCGCAGGATCGCCTGCGCATTCTTTCCGGTCTCTATGGCCTGCTGCGCCCGCTCGATGCGATCCAGCCCTATCGGCTGGAAATGGGCAGTCGTCTGGCAAACCCAAGGGGCGCCACCCTCTACGACTGGTGGGGCAAGCGGCTGGCCCGGGCGCTGTGTGCCCAGGCAAGGGCGGTGGGCACCGATGTTCTCGTCAACTGCGCCAGCCAGGAATACTTCGGCGCGCTTAATCCGGGCGCGCTGAAACTCCGCGTCCTCACCCCCGTTTTCCTCGAGGAAAGGGATGGTCGGGCGAAGTCGGTCAGCTTCTTCGCCAAACAGGCGCGGGGCGCCATGGCCCGCTTCATCGCCGAGAACCGCCTCACCGATCCCGCGGACCTGACCCGGTTCGAGACTGGCGGCTACCGCCACTGCCCCGACCTCGATACGCAGGGCCGCCTCGTCTTCCTGCGGGCCGCCTGACCGGTCATCCCTCCCCATGCCGGGCGGTGCCGCAGCCGCTGCACATCGACGCCCGCCCTGGAAACTAAGACGCCACCTTTCGGGAAACCCTGCCGCGGACCTTGCGCTCTGACGTCGCCCGGCGCAAGACGACCCGCCCGCGCGACCCGTTGCCCCCGCGTGGCAGGCCCGCCCACGTTCGATCCCGCTTTTCCCTCAGGGCGTCCCGGCGCCGCGCGACAGCCGCCCGCCGGTGCGGGGCCAGCTCCCCGGCCCGCCGGCCCCGGTCAGGCGGCAAGGTCGGCCCGCTGCCCGCCGGCGCTCCTTTTTCCCCCGGCAGTATGGCCATCGAGAAAGGCGTCCCGGCGCCCGATCGCCCGTCCCGGCCGTGTCCCGCTTCTTCTGTTTCCAAATATCCCACGGGGGTCCGGGGGTGTGAAACCCCCGGGTGCCGGGGCCGCAAAGCTACCCCGCCTCGAGTGCCGCCTCCGGAGCCACCGCCCGCGCTTCGGTTGGACAATGCGCCGCGATCGCTTCGCCGATGGCATTCTTGCGCAACGGCTTCGTCAGGTAGGCGTCGATCCCCGCGGCAAGGATGCCGGCCTCATCGCCGTCCATCGCATGCGCGGTCAGCGCCACGATCGGCACATGCCCGCCCTGCCGGGCCTCGATCGCGCGGATTGCGCGTGCGGCGTCCCGCCCGTCCATCTCGGGCATCGAGATGTCCATGAAGATCAGGTCCGGCACGAGGCTCTGGAACAGCTCCACCGCCTCGCGCCCGTTGTTGGCGAACATCAGCTCGATCTCCAGATCCTTGACCATCTTGCGGAACACCAGCTGGTTGGTGCGGTTGTCCTCGGCCGCCAGCACCCGCATCAGCCGCCCGCCGGCCGGGGCAGGCGCGGGCCGCCACCTCGGGCGGCAGCGGGGCGCGCCCAAGGCCTGGAGCCTGGCGATAGAGGTCCGAGCGGAGCATCGGTTTTTGCAGGATGGCGGCCAGCATCCCGGCTTCGGGCGCATCCCGCGCCGCCGAGGGGTTCGACGACAGAAGAACGATCGGCAGGCCGGACCCGGCCTCGCGGACCCGCCGCGCCAGCGTCGAGCCCGTCCATCTCGGGCATGTCATGATCGGTCAGCAACACGTCGAACCGCCGTCCCCCGCCAGCGCGGCCAGCGCCTCGGCGCCCGAACGGCACAGCGTCACTGCGATGCCGCAGGCCGCAAGCTGGCGCTCCAGAATCGTGCGGTTGATGAACTGGTCGTCCACCACCAGCGCCCGCCGGAGGTCTATCGGCAGCCAGCGCCGCCGCCTCGTCCTCGGCCACCGGCAACGACAACCGGAAGCCGAAGCACGATCCGCGCCCCGGCCTCGCTTTCCACCCAGACCGCCCCGCCCATCCGCTCGATCAGCCGCTGGGTGATCGCAAGGCCAAGCCCGGTGCCTTCGAACTTGCGGTTCGCCTCCGTCCTCGACCTGGTTGAACTCGCCGAAGATGTGGTCGAGATATTCCGGTGCGATGCCGATGCCGGTGTCCTCCACCGTCACATGCAGCTGCTGGCATCCCGGTTCGGCCTCGATGCCGACCACGCGCATCAAGCACATGGCCCTGCTTCGGTGAACTTGACCGCATTGCCCATCAGGTTGGTCAGAACCTGCCGCAGCCGTCCCGGATCGCCGACGAAGCGGGTCGGCAGGAACATGTCGAAATCGATCATCAGGTCGATGCCCTTGTCCCGCGCCCGCGGCTGGAGCAGCATCGTCACCTCGTGGATCGTGCGCTCCAGGTCGAACGGCTCGGGGTGGAGCGTCAGCCGTTCCGCCTCGATCTTGGAGTAGTCCAGGATGTCGTTGATGATGACCAGCAGCGCCTCGCCCGACGATCGGATGGTTTCGGCGAACAGGCGCTGCTCCTCGTTCAGCGCGGTGTCGCAGAGCAGCTCGGCCATGCCCACCACGCCGTTCATCGGGGTGCGGATCTCGTGGCTCATGTTCGCGAGGAACGCCGACTTGGCGCGGTTCGCCGCCTCGGCCGCCAGTCGGGCGGCCTCCAGCGCGGCCTGCTGCTCCTTGGCGCCTGGTGATGTCCACGCGCAGGCCGACCCGCCCGCCATCGGGGGTGGGGTGATCATGCGCGCGCACCCAGCGCCCGTCGCGCAACTGATGCTCGTGCATCCCTTCCGCGGCATGCGGTGCTGCGCCAGCCGCTCGGCCAGCCAGTCTTCCTCGCGGCCCACCGCATCGGCGTGCTGGCCACGGGCGAGGCCGTAGCGCAGGATATCCTCGAACCGGGCGCCGGGGATCATCGCGGCGGCCGTCTCGGGGTAGATCTCGCGGTAGCGTTGGTTGCAGGTCAACAGCCGTTCCTCCCTGTCGAAAAGCACAAATCCATCCGGGATCGCCTCGATCGCGGCCCAGATCCGCATCTGCTCGGTGATATCCAGCGCCAACGTCACCATGTCGCCGTCGCGCGCGCGCCGGTCCACCAGGCGCACCCAGGTGCCGTTGGCAAACTCGCACGACCATCGGTTCGATCGGATCACTGTCCAGCGCGCCAGCATCTGGGCGATCCATTCCTCGGCGGCCTGCCCGCCAAGGTCGATCAGGCCGGTTGTCGGCGAGCGATGTGCAGGATGGCGTCATAGCCGATGCCGGGCGCGACGCCTGGCCGTCGAACGAGGCCAGATAGGCCTGGTTCGCCGTCACCAGCTTCTGGTTCGTGGTCGAAGACCGCAAAGCCGTCGCGGATGGTGTTGATGGAGTCCCAAAGCCGGCGTTCGGCCATCACGGCTGCGGTATGGGCGCGGTCCAGGTCGGTCACGAAGCGGCTGTTCTGGCCCTTGAGCACCTCGGCCTCGGACAGCGCGACTGCGCACCACCTGCCGCTGCTCGACGATCTGGTCCGAAAGCGAACGCGCGTGCAGGCCCAGCTTTTCATTGGCCGCAAAAAGCTCCCGGTTGCTTCTGCTCCAGCAGCCGTTCCGCCGCCAGTCGTCCCGCGTCGTTCCTTGGCCAGACGTTCTGCGATATCCATGCCACGCCCTGATCGCCGCCCGCCTTCTGGCCGGACTTCCGACGGGTAGGTTGGCGCGAACAAGGTGAACCGCCGCTTAACGCGAGCCGCAGCCCGCCGTGCCTTGCCAACCCGGCGTCGCCCATGCGACACATCGCGCATTCCGTCGGGAGGTTTTTCATGCATGGCCTTGAGCCCGTATTGCCGTCGCCCTCATCCTTGTGACGCCGTAGCGGCCCGCCCCGGCGCATGCGCAGGCCGATACAGCCCCGGTGCCCGCCAAGCGTTCGTCCTGACAGCCGATGTCGACCTGCCCGGTGGTGATCTCGCCTCGGTCTTCGACACCACGATCGAGGCCTGCGAGCGCGCCTGCCTGACCACAGCCGCTGCACGGCCTTTACCTTCAACACCCGCAACGGGTCGTGCTTTCCCAAGACCGGTCCGGGCGCCGGGCGCCCTATTCCAGGGTGCCTATTTCGGCCTTCGTGCATGCGAAGCCGACGCGGGGATCGTGCCGCGGCCGAACGACGCGGCGGGCGGAACTGGCCTTCTTGCCGACTGGATTTGCAGACAGGCCTACGCTACCAGGCTGCAGGCCTTGGCCAGCCGCACTGGACCGGCCCCTGGTCGGCCGAGGACGCACTCTGACATGCGGCCGCGGCTGCCGAGGCGCGGGGTGACTGGGCCGGGCGGCAGCCGTTCTGTCGGGTGCGGCGCTGAACCTGACCGATGACGCCGCCACCTGGGGCGAGTTCGCGCGGCGGCTGCTCTGAGGCCGGCAAGGCGGACCAACCAGCACTGGTCCTTCCGCGACCAGGCCCTGTAGCTCTTCAATCAACGGCTATCTGCGGGCCGAAAACCCCGCCCTGCGCCATACGATCCTTGTGACCATGGGTGCACGCGCTGGAAGCGTCGCGGGCGTGGCCGCGACACGGTGCAGGCGCTGCGGCTGGCGCAGTCTCTGCAACCGCGCGACGATACCGCGCGCTGCACTTGACGATGCCATCGGCAAGTACGGCTTCCGCATCACCGAAACCGTGGTGCAATCACGACCTTGCACGCCCGCGCATCTGCGCGACCTTTTCGGAAGATCTGGTCTCCGCGGGTGTCGATTATTCGACCTTTGTCGCAACTGACGGAACCCGGGCATGGTGGTTGAAACCGGCGGCTGGCGGCAGCTGTGCGTCGACGGGTGTCGAGCACGGCAAGCGCTATTCCGTCACCTTCCGCGACGGGCCTGCCAGCCGCGGACGGGCAGACCTTGGCAAAGTCGGTCGAGATCACGCAATACGTCCGCGACCGCGCGCCTGGCGTGCGCTTTCCGGGCCGGGGCTATGTGCTGCCGAAGGCAGGCGAGGTCCGCGTTGCCGGTCGAGACGGTGAACACCGAGAACACTGGACCTCACCCTCTTCCGGGTGACAGACCGCAACCTGCTCGCGCTCGATCCAGGACGTCTATTTCGGCGCGCCGATCCAGACCTATGTCCGAATACCTTTTCACCGACACCGTGGGTGAGCAAATCTGGTCCGGCACCGCCACCGTCGCGCAAGGAGGTCAACCGCGACGTCACCACCCGCCTGCCGATGGACGAAGCGATAAAGGGCATGCCCGCCGGCATCTACGCGCTGAAGCGCCTCGGTGCCGGGTGTCGACCCCTATACCGTCGCCGCCGGCCTGGCAGTGGTTCGTGATCTCCGACCTGGGCGTGACCACGCTGTCGGGCGTCGACGGGCTGCACGTCTTCGTCCGCTGCGCTTGGCACGGCGGCGGCCAAGCCCGGCGTCTCGGTCGAGCTTCTGAACCGCGCCAACAGCGTGCTCGGCACCGCGACGACCGACGACAAGGGCTACGCCCGTCTTTGACGCCGGCCTGACGCGCGGCACCGGGGCGCCGGCCCCCGCCATGGTCGTGGTGCGCGAGGGACAGACCGACATCGCCTTCCTCTCGCTCACCGACCCGGAGTTCGACCTGTCGGACCGCGGTGTCGAGGGGCGCGAGGCGGCCCCGCCGGTCGATGTGTTCCTGACCACCGACCGGGGCGCCTATCGCGCCGGTGAGACCGTCCATGTCACGGCCCTTGGCGCGCGACAGCGACCGCGAGCGCGGTCGAAGGCCTGCCGCTGACCGCGATCCTGTCAGCGCCCTGACGGCGTGGAGTACTCCGCGTCGCTGGTCGACGATGCCGGCGCGGGCGGCCATGTCTTCGCGCTTCCGATCGCCGGGCTCCGCTCCGCGCGGGGTCTGGCGGTTGGAGATCTTGGCCGATCTGGAGGCCCCGCCGCTTGCGTCCAAGACCTTTCTCGTCGAGGATTTCCTGCCCGAACGGATCGACTTTGAGCCTGACCCTGGCCGATGCGCCGCTCCGGCTGGGCGATCCTGCCCGATCTGACGCGTTGACGCGCGCTACCTTTTCGGCGCCCCGGCGGCGATCTTGCGATCGAGGGCGAGGTCCTTCTGCGCGCCGCCGAAGGTCTGTCGGCGTTCCCCGGCTATGTCTTCGGGCGCCATGACGAGCCCTTCAGCGCCCAGATGTCGTCGCTCGACGGGGCCGAGCACCGACGCGGACGGGCAGCGCCTGGATGCCGTCACCCTGCCCGACGTCGCCGATCCCGCCCGCCCGCTCGAGGCGCGGGTGACCGTGCGCGTCGCCGAAGGCTCGGGCCGCCCGGTGGAACGTGCGGATGACCGAGCCGCTGAGCCCGTCGGCCCCGATGATCGGGGTCAAGCCGCTGTTCGATGGCGTGGTCCCGCGAAGGCGCCGATGCCCGCTTTTCAGCTGATTGGCGTCGGCCCGACGAAACCGCCATGCCGATGCCGGTGACCTGGAAGGTGACGCGCATCGAGACCGACTACCAGTGGTATCAGCAATACGGACACTGGATCTGGGAGCCCGTGAGTCACCCGCACCCGCGTCGCCGAGGGCGATAGGCGCTGGGCGCCGGCCCGTCGAGATTCGCAGCCCCGGTGCGTGGGGCAGTACGAACTTGCCGTCGAGCGGCGGATGGGGGCCGATGGCAGCCACCTCGACCACCTTCTACGCCGGCTGGTATCGCGCCCGCCGATGCGCCGCGCCACGCCCGACACGCTGGAGCTGTCGCTGGACAAGCCGGCCTACCAGCCCGGGCGATACCGCGACGCTGCGGATCGTGCCGCGTGCGGCCGGGACCGCGCTGGTCACGGTGCTGTCGAACCGGCTGGTCGCGATGCAGGCGGTCGAGGTGACCGAAGGCGAAAACCTGATCCAGATTGCCCGTGACCGACGAATGGGGGGCGGGCGTCTATGTCACGGCCTCGGTCCTGCGGCCGATGGACGTGGCGGCGGGCCGCAACCCGACGCGCGCGCTTGGCCTGACCCATGCCAGCATCGACCCCGGCGCGCGCGCAGCTTGACGGCCAACCGTCGAGGTCGCGCCCGAGGCCGCCCCGCGCGGGCCGCTGGACGTGGCGGTCAAGGTGGACGGCATCACGGCGGGCGAGACCGCCTATGTCACCATCGCCGCGGTCGATCTGGGCATCCTGAACCTGACCGCGCTTTGAGGCCCCCGATCCGCAAGACCACTACTTCGGCCAGCGCAAGCTGGGCGTCGGCATCCGCGATATCTACGGTCGCCTGATCGACGGGCTGAACGGCGCGATGGGCGACGGTCCGCTCGGGCGGCGATGCCGGCGCACAGGCGCGGCTTGCAGGCCCCGCCCGCCGACCGAGGAACTGGTCGCCTACTTCACCGGCCCGCGTGCCGGTGGGCGCCGATGGCTATGCCCGCGCCTCGTTCGATCTGCCGTCCTTCAACGGCACGGTGAAGCGTCATGGCCGTCGCCTGGTCCAAGACCGGCGTCGGGCAGGCGCAGGCCGATGTGCTGGTGCGCGACCCGGTCGTGGTCACGGCCAGCCTGCCGCGCTTCCTTGCGCCGGGCGACGAAAGCCGCCTGCTGCTCGAGATTGTCCATGCCACCGGCCCCTCGGGCCGCATGGGCCTCGATGTCGTCGGCGACGGGCTGACGCTGGGCCCCGTGCCATCGGGCGTTGATCTTGCCGACAAGGGCAAGGCGACGTCTTCGCCGTGCCGGTGACGGCGGCCGGATCCCGGCATCGCAGACCATCGACCGTCGCCCTGACCACGCCGGACGGCAAGCAACTGACGAAGACCCTGACCCTGCCGGTGCAGGTCAACGACCCCGAGGTCGCCCGCATCAGCCGGCTTCGACCTCGCGGCCGGGCAAGACCTTCACCTTCGACGACGATGTCTTTGCCGGGCTGGTGCCGGGCACCGGCAAGGCCACGATGGCGATCGGCCCGATCGCGCGGCTGAACGCGCCGGGCCTGCTCGCCGCGCTGGACCGCTATCCCTATGGCTGCACCGAACAGATCACCTCCAAGGCGCTGCCGCTGCTCTATTTCGACGAAATGGCGCAGGCTGATGGACCTGACGGGTGCCGACGACCTGCGAGCAGCGGATCGACGAGGCGGTGGCGGAGATCCTGACCAACCAGTCCGCCGAGGGCGGCTTTGGGCTCTGGGGCGCCGGTTCGAGGCGACTTCTGGCTCGATGCCTATGTCACCGACTTCCTCGTCCGCGCCAGCGCGCAGGGCTATGAGGTGCCCGATCCGGCCTTCCGTTCGGCGCTCGACAACCTGCGCAACCAGGTGAACTACGCCCCCGATTTCGACGCCGACATCGAACGGCGGCGGTGAGGCCTTGGCCTATGCGCTGATGGTGCTGGCGCGCGAAGGGGCGGCGGCGATGGGCGATCTGCGCTACTACGCCGACGTCAAGGGCGACGCCTTCGCCACGCCGATCGGCCGCGGCGCAGCTGGGCGCGGCGCTGGCCGTCTACGGCGACCAGACCCGGGCCGACGCGATGTTCGCGCGGGCCGGGGCAGATGCTGGCGCGCCTGCCCGAGGCCGGAGACCGAGCAGGTCTGGCGCGCCGACTACGGCACCAATTTCCGCGATGCGGCCGCGGTTCTGACGCTGGCCGTCGAGGCCGGGTCGACCGGCGGTCGACCGTGAGGCGCTGACGACCGCGCTCGCCGCCCGGGCCGGAACGCCTGTCCACCCAAGAGGCGACCTGGGCGCTTCTGGCCGCCATGCGCTGATCGACCGCCCCGGCGCCGACGGCATCACGCTCGACGGCCAGCCTGCCTGACGGCCCGCTGGTGCGGGTGCTGGACGCGCGGCGCGGCGCCGCCCGCGGTGCGTCCGCAACGACGGCGCCGTCGACACCACGCTGACGGTCACCACCTTCGGCGTCCCGTCCGAGCCGGAACCGGCGGGCGGCAACGGCTATGCGATCACGCGGAGCTACTACACGCATGGACGGTCGAGCCCGCCGATATCGCCGACGGCGTCGCGGCCGGGACCCGGCTGGTCACGGTGCTGGAGGTCACGCCCTTCGGCTATGGCGAGGCGCGGCTGATGGTCAACGATCCGCTGCCCGCGGGGTTCGAGATCGACAACCCGAACCTGATCTCGGGCGGGCGACGCTGCCGCGCTTCGATGGCCTCGGCCTCGAGGACGAGCCGTCATACCGAGTTCCGGCAGGACCGGTTCCTGACGGCGGTCGACTGGACGCGACGCAAGCCGTTCCGGCTGGCCTATATCGTGCGGGCGATCTCGCCCGGGCAGCTTCCACCACCCGGCCGCCGTCGGTCGAGGACATGTATCGCCCGGACTTCCGCGCCCGCAGCGCACGCGGGCCGGATGATCGTTGCCGCAGTGATACGCGGCCGTCGGCCTTGCCGTTTGCCGCTGCGCGGCGGGCCTGTGGCTCGGGCGCGCCCTGGTCGCGCGATGGCTGGCCGACCGCTGGATCGACGCCACGCGTCCTGCCGCCGCTGTGCGTCGAAACCTCGGTCGAGGTGCTGGACCGCGACGGCCAGCTGTTGCGCGCCTATCACCGTCGCCGATGGCCGCTGGCGGCTGGCGGTCGATCCGGACGAGGTCGACCCGGTCTATCTGGCGATGCTGCTCGCCTATGAGGACAAGCGGTTTCTACGATCATCCCGGCGTCGACGGCCGGTCGATGCTGCGCGCGCTCGTGCCAGGCGCTGCGCAACGGCCGTATCATCTCGGGTGGGTCGACCCTGACGATGCAGGTCGCGCGGCTGCTGGAGGAGAGCGGCACCGGCGAGGTGGCGGGCAAGCTGCGCCAGATGCGCGTCGCGCTGGCGCTGGAACGGCGGCTGACCAAGGACCAGATCCTGTCGCTCTACCTGCACCTCGCCCCGTTTGGCGGCAACCTCGAAGGCGTGCGCGCCGCGACCCTGGCCTATTTCGGCAAGGAACCGCGCCGCCTGACGCCGGCCGAGGCCGCCCTGCTGGTCGCCCTGCCGCAGAGCCCCGGAATCCCGCCGCCCCGACCGCGAGCCGCCGACGCGCCGAAGCTGGCGCGCGGCCGCGTGCTCGACCGCGCGCTGGCCGCGAGGCCTGATCGACGCGGATCAGGCCCGGCCGCCCGCACCGAACCCGTGCCGACCTCGCGCCACCCGTTGCCCGCGCTTGCCCCGCATCTGGCCGACCGGGTGCGCGCCGAGAACCCCGCGATGCGCCGCCATGTCCTGACGCATCGACGCCCGCCTGCAGGCGCGGATCGAGGCGCTTGCGGCCGAAGCCGTGGCCGGGCAGGGCGATCGCTTGCAGGTCGCGATCGTGGTGGCCGACCACCGTTCGGGCGAAATCCTGGCCTCCGTCGGGTCCGCCGCCTACCAGGCCGACGCGCGTCAGGGCTTTGTCGACATGACACAGGGCGCTGCGCTCGCCCGGTTCGACCCTGAAGCCGCTGATCTACGCGCTGGCCTTCGACGAAGGGCTGGCCCATCCCGAGACGCTGATCGACGACCGGCCGATGACCTTCGGCGGCTACGCCCCGCAGAACTTCGACCGGCATGTTCCGCGGCACGATCCGCGTCCGCGAGGCGCTGCAACTGTCGCTCAACATCCCCGTCGTCGCGCTGACCGAGGCGCTTGGCCCGGCGCGGCTGCTCGCCGCGCTGCGCCGCGCCGGGATCGTGCCCGTCATCCCCGGCGACCAGCCGGGTCTGGCGATCGCGCTGGGCGGCGTCGGCGTGACGCTTGAGGACATGGTGCAGCTTTACGCGGCGCTCGCGCGGGGCGGCGTGGCGCTGCCGCTGCACTCACGGCCTCGAGCCACCGAGGAGGGCCGCGCGCGTCGCCTCCGCCACTGCCGCCTGGCAGGTGGCCGACATCCTGGCGGGCCTTGCCCCGCCACCGGGCGCCCCGGCGAACCGGCTCGCCTACAAGACCGGCACCACCTATGGCCACCGCGATGCCTGGGCGATCGGCTTTGACGGGCGCCATGTGATCGGCGTCTGGATGGGCCGCGCCGACGGCACGCCGGTGCCCGGCGCCTTCGGCGGCGATCTTGCGGCCCCGGTGCTGTTCCAGGCCTTCAACCGGCTGAAGCCGAACGCTCGACCCGCTGCCCCCGCCGCCGCCTTCGACGCTGCTCGTGTCAACGGCCGAGCTTCCCGCGCCGCTGCAACGCTTCCGCTCGCGCATCTGCGGCGTTTCAGCCCGCAGGATGCGCCCGCCGTGGCCTTCCCGCCGGACGGTGCGCAGGTGGAACTGCTGCCGCAGGGCCTGATCGTGCGGGTCGCAAGGCGGCACCGCACCCTTCACCTGGCTGGCCGACGGCCTGCCGGTGGTCACCGCGAGCGCGGCGCGACACGTTGCTGGCCCTGCCCGGCCAGGGTTTCGTGACCCTTTCGGTGATCGACGCCGCCGGTCGCTCCGCCCGCGCCTCGGTCAGGCTGATCCCGCCCGGCCCCTGACCGAGTGTCGCGGAACGCGCCGATCCCCGGTGCCTGCGCCGGCCCGCGCATCGCGGGCCGCGGCGGATCAGGGCGCGAGCGCCGCCCGGTCCCCGTCGATCAGGTGCCACACGTCGCGACCCTCGATCACCACCACGGTCAGCAACCCGCCATAGGCCGCGCCGCTGTCGATGTTGAGCCGGTTGCCATAGTGACGCGGCCAGTCCAGTGCGGTGTGCCCATGCACCACCAGCCGCCCGTGGTCGCGCGGATCGTCCAGAAACCCGCCCCTGATCCAGACAAGATCGGTTTCCGTCTGTGCCTCGATGGCCACCCCCGGCCGGATGCCCGCATGCACGAACACCGCCTCGCCCCGCACCAGGCTGGTCGGCAGGCCGCGCAGAAACATCAGGTGTTCGGCCGGAACCGCCGCCACCGCCTCGGCATGAACGGGCGCAAGCGGCCGGTCCCCGGCCGCCCGCACGCCATAGGATGCCAGCGTTTCCGACCCGCCCAGGCGCGGATGCAGCCATCCCAGATCGCGCCGCAGACCCGGATCGTGATACCCGATGTCATCGAGAAATCCCGAGAACATCCGGTCATGGTTGCCCTTCAGCACGATCCATGGCTCGCCCCGTGCCTGCCCGGCGCGCAGATGCTCGATCACCTCCCGGCTGTGCGGCCCGCGATCCACCAGATCACCCAGATGCACCACCGGGGCGTCCATGTCTCCCGTCAGCTTCCGGTCGCGCGCGATCTTGCGATGCGCGTCCAGAAGCAGGTCCAGATGCCCGTGAATATCGCCGATCGCATAGGTCCGCATGGAAACTCCGCCTGTTCGCGCGATACCCTAGTGCGAAGCGCCGCCGGGCGACAGGTGCCGCGCGCCGGGATCCGGCCGATCGGGCAAGGGCCCGTGCCGGCATCCCCACGCCTCGACCGTGCCCGGCCCCAGCCGGCGCGACCTCCTGCCTTGTCCGGCGCGGCCGGTTCGGTTTGACCCCACGTTGCGCCGGGGCTAGCTGTGGAGCGGACAGGCAGCGGGGGGTATGGCATGGCGCAGGCAGAAATCGGCCTGATCGGCCTTGGCACGATGGGCGCGGCACTGGCACTCAACATCGCCGAAAAGGGCTATCCGATAGCCGTCTGGAACCGCACCGCCGGGGTCGCCGGGGCGTTCCAGGCCGCAGCGGGCCCCCTCGCCCCCCGCATACATCCCGCCGAAACGCCTTGCAGGCGCTGGTCGCGGCCATCCGCCCGCCCCGCGCGATCATCCTGATGGTGCCGGCCGGTCCAGTCGTCGATGACCAGATCGCGGCCTTGCGGCCCCTGCTTGGTCCGGACGACATCCTGATCGACGCCGGCAACGCCGAGTTTCCACGACACCGAACGGCGCGCCGCAGCCGCCGCAAAGGCCGGCGTTCCCTTCATCGGCATGGGCGTATCGGGCGGCGAGGACGGGCGCCCGCCACGGGCCCTCGATCATGGGGGGTGGCCCCCGCGCCGGCCTGGGACCGCGTGGCCCCGGTCCTTGCACGCCATCGCCGCCCGGTTCGACGGCGTTCCCTGCGCGACGTGGATGGGCCGGGCGGTGCGGGGCACTTCGTCAAGATGGTCCACAACGGCATCGAATATGCCGACATGCAGATGATCGCCGAGCTCTACGGCGTGATGCGCGACGGCATGGGCATGACGCGCCGCCGAAATCGCCCCGGTGTTCGACAGCTGGAACGAGGGCCCGCTGCAATCCTACCTTGTCGAGATTTCGGCCGCCGTCGCCGCGCCACCGATCCGGCGACCGGCGGCCCGATGCTGGACGTGATCCTCGATGCCGCCGGCCAGAAGGGCACCGGCCGCTGGACGGCGATCGAGGCGCAGCATCTCGCAACGCCCCGTCCCGGTGATCGAGGCCGCTGTCGCCGCCGCGCAACGTCTCGTCCCGCCTGCGACGCCCGGCGGCGGGCGAGGCCCTCTATGGCGCGGCCCCGGTGCGCCTCGGCAATCCCGCCCCGACGCTCGACGATCTCGAGACAGGCGCTGATCGCCGGCAAGATCCTCTGCTACGCGCAGGGCTTTGCCATGATGACCGCCGCCTCGGCCGCGTTCGACTGGGGCGTGCCACTGCCCGAGATCGCCAAGGTCTGGCGCGCGGGCTGCATCATCCGGTCGGACATGCTGAACGACATGGCGACGGCGCTGGCGGAGGATGCCGCCGCGCAACCTGATCCTTGCGCCGGTCTTTGCCGACCACCTGGAGCACGGACCATCCGGCGCTGCGCCGGGTCGTCGCGGCCGGCGGCGCTTCACGGCCAGCCGGTGCCCGCGCTGGCGGCGGGCCTGATGCTGGTTCGACATGATGCGCACCGCGCGCGGCACCGCCAACCTGATCCAGGCGCAGCGCGATTTCTTCGGCGCCCACGGGTTCGAGCGGCTTGACGGCCTGCCGGGACGGCACGGACCATGGGCAAGGACATAGCGCCGTCCTGACGCCACCCGATCGGGCGCGGTATCCGTGCCGGCGACGGCGGCATCAGCGCGCGGCGAACGGCATCTGCACCGAAAGGCTCGCGTAGAGCCGGGCCGGATTGAAACGGATGCGCACATACTCCTGGTGAACGAGTCCCGCGCGTTCCATCTGCTTGATCGCCGGCCCGACGCTGTTGCGCGACAGCCCCGCCATTTCTGCCAGCTCTCTGTGCGAACAGGTGACAGAGGCATCCTCGTCGCTTTGCGGATCCGGACCGGCCAACCTGCACAATGTCATCGCCACCCGGCCGCGCACATCGCCGCAGGCCAGCGTGGCCGCCAGCATGATCACGTTGTCCAGATGCGACACCGTGATTCCGGTCAATCCGCGCCAGAGGCCGGGTTCTTCCGTCGACAGCCGATCGAGACTGGCGCGCGACAGATACAGGGCCTCAACATCGCTGCGCGCCCGCAAATCCGCGGGCCTCGGTGTTCCGGTGGCAACGCCCGCCTCCCCCGCCCACCAGCCGGGCCGGGCGATACACGCGAGGAACGGCGGAAACGGACCGGCGGACAGCAGCACGTCGAGAAGTCCGTCCGTCAGGCAGAACACGCCCCTGGGCCTATCGCCCAGGAAAAGAGGTGCTGCCCCGCCCCGAAGCTCCGGAACTCGCAAGCCTTCAGGAGGGCGTGGCGAAGCTCTTCAGGTTGCGTCGCAAGCCAACCGATCTCGGACGCGATCTTCTGCGCGCGAGCAAGGGGCATCGAGAAATTCTCCGGATTTGCCCACCCGTGGGCATAGTGGCACCGCCAATGACGCTACCATTTCCGGGTATTCAACGGAAACGGGGAATTGGGGATGCAAACCACCATTGGCTTCTTGCCGCGCGTCATCGCTTCAGTGCTTCTCGCGGTGGGCATGACCCATCCCGCCAGCGCGCAAACCTCATCGCAAGGCTACCAGCCGGATCGCACGATCCTGCCGATGCCGTTCCCCCCTTTCGGCGGCGTGATCGCCGAGACGTATGAGGCATAGACCGCGGAGTGGCCTGCGCTGCCGACCCCGCCAGAGGGCGCCCCGAACGTCATCGTGATCCTGCTCGACGATGTCGGCTATGGCCAGACCGGCACCTTCGGGGGACCGATACCCACACCGAACTGGACAAGCTCGCCGCGCGCGGCCTGCGCTATACACGGTTCCATACCACCGCGATCTGCGGCCCGTCGCGGGCGGCGCTCATCACCGGGCGCAACCATCACAACGCGGGCTCGGGCTTTCTCGCCGAGTGGGCGACGGGCTTTCCCAGTTACGACAACCTGATCCCGCGCAGCACCGCCACCATGGGTGCGATCCTGAAATACAACGGCTATTCCACTGCCTGGCTGGGCAAGAACCACAATACGCCGGACTGGGAAAGCAGCGTTGCAGGCCCCTTTGATCGGTGGCCGACCGGCCTCGGCTTCGCCTATTTCTACGGTTTCACTCGGCGGCGAGACGCACCAGTATTATCCCGTGCTTTTCGAGAACACGATTGCGGTAGAGCCGCCCGCCTCGCCCGAAGAGGGCTATCATTTCATGGCCGACATGACAGACAAGGCCATCGACTGGATGCGCTACTCAAAGTCCGTCGCGCCACAAAAGCCGCTGCTGCTCTATTTCGCGCCGGGTGCCGCCCATGCCCCTCACCATGCCCCCAAGGAGTGGCGCGACAGGTTCCGCGGCACCTTCGACGCCGGCTGGGACGTGATCCGCGAACAGACCTACCAGCGGCAACTCGAGTTGGGCGTGATCCCCCTGGGCACCGAACTGACGGCCCGGCCGGACTGGGCCCGCCCCTGGGACAGCCTGAATGACGAGCAGCACAAGGTCTACGCGGCCCTGATGGACAATTTCGCGGCCTACCTCGCCTACACCGACCACGAGATCGGGCGGCTGATCGACGCGGTCGGGGAATTGCCCCATGCCGACAACACACTGATCTTCTACATCGTCGGCGACAATGGCGCGAGTTCCGAAGGCGGCTTCGATGGCACCATCAACGAGGTGATGAACCTCAACGGCTTCCCGACGGATCTCGATGTCGTGGCCGCGCGGCTCGAGGACATCGGCGGGCCGGACACCGAGCCCCATTACCCGCTGGAATGGGCATGGGCCGGAAATTCGCCGTTCCAGTGGGTCAAGCAGGTGGCCTCGCATCTGGGCGGTACTCGCAATCCGATGGTCGTCGCATGGCCCGCGCAGATCCCCGAAGGCGGCACCACCCGCAGCCAGTTCACCCACCTGATCGACATTTTGCCGACCATCCTCGACGCCTCGGGCATTCCTGCCCCGGCCGGCGTCGACGGCGTCGACCAGAAGCCGATGGATGGTGCCTCGTTCCTGTCGACCTTCGGCGATCCTGCCGCGCCAAGCCCGCGGTCGCGCCAGTATTTCGAGGTCTTCAGCAACCGCTCGATCTATGACAACGGCTGGAAGGCCAATGCCCAGCATACCCTGCCCTGGCGGCAGGACGTGGCGCCGGGCAACTGGGACAAGGACACACGGGAGCTTTACAATCTGGCCGAAGACTATAGCGAAGCGCGCGATCTCGCCGCCGAGATGCCCGAAAAGCTCGAAGAGATGAAGGCGCTGTTCCGCGAAGAGGCCGAGCGCAATCAGGTCTATCCGCTGGACGACCGGGGCGCGGGCCGCCTGGCGATAGCCAAACCCACGCCCTCCGATCCCGACCGGACCCATTTCGTGTTCTATCCCGGCGCGACGCGGCTGGCCGAAACGGCGGCGCCCAACACCAAGAACCGGGCGCACACGATCACCGCCGAGATCGAGGTGCCCGAGGGTGGCGCCGAAGGCGTGATCCTGGCCGAAGGCGGCAGTTCGGCGGGCTTTGCCCTTTTCGTTCGCGACGGCACGCCGGTCTACCACTACAACTGGTTCGACGAAGACCGCACCGAGGTCGTGTCGGCCAAACCGCTGCCCGCAGGCAAGTCGACGCTCCGCGTTGACTTCAGTTATGACGGCGCGCCGGGCGATCTGGGCAAGGGCGGCACCGCCACCCTCTTTCTCAACGATGAGGAGGTGGGCAGCGCCCGTGTCGAACGAACTGTCCCCGGCCGCTTTGGCATCGACACCTTCGGGGTGGGCGAGGATACCGGCTCTCCCGTCGTCAACACCTACAAGCCGCCCTTCCGGTTTACCGGCACCATCGACCAGGTCGTGATCGACCTTCGGTGAAAGGAAGGCCCCCGGCGATAGCCCGCCGGGGGATCGTGGCTGGCCCAGGCCAGAACTCTCCTGATCTCAAGCAGAAACGAGAAACCCGATGATCCACACAAAGATGATGGCGCCCGTGGCGCTCGTTGGCGTTCTGTTCGCCGTGCCGCACGTTCTGGCGCAGGACGCACCAGCCAACCTTTTCAACAACACCGTGCAGACCGCCCCCTATCTGGAGCCGTTCATCCCGCGCCCGGACCTGGATGCCGTTGCCGCCGAAAAGCTCGCAGCCCTCGAAGCGAAGTTCGGGCGAAAGCCGAACATCCTGATCCTGCTTGTGGATGACATGGGATGGGGCGATCCGGGGGTTTATGGCGGCGGCATTGCGGTCGGCGCGCCGACACCCGCGATCGACGCGCTCGCGCGCGGGGGGCTGATGCTTACCTCCGCCTATGCGCAACCGACATGCACACCCACCCGCGCCGCAATCCTGACCGGGCGCATTCCCACCCGCAGCGGGTTGACCCGACCTACGCTCTCTGGCGAGAATCCAGCGGTCAACCCGTGGGATGTCGAGGTCACGACAGCCGACCTGCTGTCGCAGGCGGGCTATCGCGCCGCGCTGTCCGGGAAATGGCATCTGGGCCAGGCCGACGGATCCTGGCCCCATCAGGCGGGATTCGACGAATACTACGGCATTCTCTCTGTGATCAGCGACATGTCGCAGCAACTCGACACACGCCTCTATCCCGATCTGGTCCTTCGCCCGGAACGGCTCGCCGCGCTCCAAGAGGTGGCCGAGGCCGCGATCACCAGCGGCAAGAAGGGCGGGCCGCTCGAAGTTGCCGAAGAAATCACCTCGATCGAGGAACTTGGGCAGATCGACCAGAAGTTCGCCGACTTCTCCGAGGATTTCATTCGTCGGGCCGCCGCCGACAATGTTCCGTTCTTCCTGGAGCATTCGTTCGGGCGCCTGCACAACGACAGCTACCCCGCCGAGGGTTGCGCCGGCAAGAGCCCGGCCGGTTTTCCCTACAAGGATGCCGTCATCGAAGTCGACGACATCACCCGTCGCCTGATCGGTGTCCTGGAAGAAACCGGCCAGCTTGAGAATACCCTGGTCTTTCTCAACTCCGACAACGGCGCGAACGAAGACCTCTATCCCGACAATGGTTTCCAGCCGTGGCGGGGCGGCAAGGGCACGACATGGGAAGGCGGCGTGCGCGTACCCGGCATCGCCTACTGGCCGGGCATGATCGCGCCCGAGCGCCAGAGCGACGGTCTTTTTGACCTGACGGACCTGTTCAATACATCGCTGGCCATCGCCGGGGCCGGGGCCGCGATCCCGCCCGAGCGCTACATCGACGGTATCGACCAGCCTTCTTTCCTGCTTGCCGATGACGGCCAGTCAAAGCGCGACGCGGTGTTCATGTGTTCCGAAAACAACTTCATGGCCGTGCGCTGGATGGAGTACGAGGTGCATTTCAAGGTTATGGAAACTCACGCGGCGCGGCGCAATCTGGATGAAACCACAGTGTCGGATGTCGGGATGAGTCCCTGGGTCTACAACCTCTATTTGGACCCCAAGGAGCAGGCGAGTTCGGGCCATTCGCGGTTTGAATGGGGTATCCCGCAGATGCTTCAGCGCGCAGGCCGCCATCTGGCCACCTTCGCCGCCTATCCGAGCACCGATCTCGGTCTGGGAAAGCCCTGATCCGCCTTTCCCGAACCGGCGCGCGCGTCTGACAGACACGGGCGTGCAGGCACCCGTGGCGCCCCGTCCGGGCTTTTGCAGGACCGGACGGGCGGGCCCCTGGCGCAGGCACCCTCAAGGTGCGCGCGCCAGGCCATGTCCGCAACTCTTCCACCATCCCGAGACGAGTTCGGCGAAGACGTCTTGAAACCTGTTGCTCCCCCGGCAAGCGCCGCAGAATTGAGAGCCTTGGCGGGAAAAGGGCCGGGGGGGGCCTGGCCAAGCCTCAGGCGACGTCGAACTCCAGCGGCCGGACCTGAAGGAACATGCCCGTCCCCTCCAGCGTTCTCACCACCTCGGGGTTGATCGGCTGATCCAGATAGAGGATCGCGATCGCCTCGCGTCCCACCCCGGCGCGGCCCAGCGTGAAGTTCGCGATATTGACCCCGTTCTTGCCCATCGTCATTCCCAGCAGGCCGATGATCCCCGGCACGTCCTCGTTCGTGGTGTAGAGCATGTGGCGCCCCACCTCGGCATCGATGTTGATCCCCTTGATCTGGATGAACCGGGGTTTGCCGTCGCTGAAGCACGTCCCTGCGATCGACCGCTCGCGGGTGCCCGTCACCACGGTCAGCTTGATGTAGGCGTCGAACACGCCCGACTTCTCCTGCTTCGTGGTCGAGATCTGGATGCCCCGTTCCCTTGCGATCACCGGAGCCGAAACCATGTTCACGTCCGGATTGGTCGCCTGCATGATCCCCGCGATCGTCGCCGCGTTCAGCGCCGCGAGGTTCATCTCGGATACCACGCCGTCATAAAGCACGTTGATCGCCTTGATCGGCTCGTCCGTCATCTGCCCCACAAAGGCGCCCAGATGGCCCGCAAGCTTCACCCAAGGGCCCATCACCGCAGCTTCCTCGGCCGTCACCGAGGGCATGTTCAGCGCGTTTGCGACCGCCCCCGTCAACAGATAGTCCGACATCTGTTCGGCCACCTGCAAGGCCACGTTCTCCTGCGCCTCGGTGGTCGCGGCCCCGAGATGCGGCGTGACCACTACATTGGGCAGCCCGAACAGTGCCGAGGTCTTTGCGGGCTCCTCCGCGAACACGTCGAACGCGGCGCCGGCCACATGGCCGGACCGCAGCGCCTGGGCCAGCGCGGCCTCGTCCACCAGCCCGCCACGCGCGCAATTGATGATCCGGACGCCCGGCTTGGCCCGCGCGATCGCCTCTGCCGACAGGATGTTGCGCGTCTTGTCGGTCAGCGGCACATGCAGCGTGATGAAATCCGCCCGCTCCAGCAGATCGTCGAGGTCCACCTTGGTCACGCCCATCGTCCGCGCCCGCTCATCGGTCAGGAAGGGATCATAGGCCAGCACCTTCATGTGCAGCCCAAGGGCGCGATCGCAGACGATCCCGCCGATATTGCCCGCCCCGATCACGCCGAGCGTCTTGTTGAACAACTCCACCCCCATGAACCGCGACTTCTCCCATTTTCCGGCATGGGTCGAGGCATTCGCCTCGGGGATCTGCCGCGCCACGGCGAACATCATCGCGATGGCATGCTCGGCCGTGGTGATCGAATTGCCGAAGGGCGTGTTCATCACGATCACGCCCTTCTTCGAGGCGGCCGGAATATCGACATTGTCGACGCCGATACCCGCGCGGCCGACGACCTTCAGGCGCGTGGCCTGGTCCAGAAGCTTTTCCGTCACCTTGGTGGCCGAACGGATCGCCAGTCCGTCATACTGGTCGATCACGGCGGCAAGCGCGTCCTTGTCCTTGCCGAGCGCCGGCAGGTAGTCCACCTCCACCCCCCGGTCACGAAAGATCTGGACGGCAGTTTCAGAGAGTTCGTCGGAAACGAGAACCTTGGGGGCCATGTCGGGCTCCATCATTTGGGATTTCGGAACGCGGCCCCGGCTCGTGCCGGGAACCGACTGTCACATGGGAAGGCGGGTCAGGCCGCGTCGGCCAGCGCCCGGATCTCGGCATGGAATGCCCAGTCGATCCATGGCAGCAGTGCCGCCACATCTGACCGTTCCACCGTCGATCCGCACCAGATCCGCAGGCCCGGCGGCGCATCGCGATACGCGCCGAGGTCAAGACCCACGCCCTCGGACTCGAGCCGTCTGGCGACGTTGCTCGCAAACGCGGCACCGTCGAGGATACGCGGATCGGTGAATTTCAGGCAGACGGAGGTGGTCGAGGCCGTTGCCGGATCAACGGCGAGGTTCTCGATCCAGGGTCGGGCGGCCACGAACTCGTCTATCGTCGCGGCATTCCCGCTCGCCCGGTCGATCAGCGCGGGCAGCCCGCCGATCGACTTCGCCCATTTCAGGGCGACCAGGTAATCCTCGACCGCCAGCATCGACGGCGTGTTGATCGTCTCGCCCTGAAAGATACCCTCGATCAGCTTGCCCTTGGCCGTCAGCCGGAAGATCTTTGGCAACGGCCAGGCGGGAACGTGGCTTTCAAGCCTTGCGACCGCGCGCGGGCTGAGGATCAGCATGCCGTGCGCCCCCTCGCCGCCCAGCACCTTCTGCCAGGAGAACGTGGTCACATCCAGCTTGTCCCAGGGCAGGTCCATGGCGAAGGCCGCACTCGTCGCATCGCAGATCGTCAGGCCCGCGCGCCCGGCGGGGATCGCCTCGCCATTGGGCAGCCTCACCCCGCTCGTGGTGCCGTTCCAGGTGAAGACGACATCGCTGTCGAAATCGACCTCGCCGAAATCGACGATCTCGCCATAGGGGGCGACGCGCACAACGGCGTCCAGTTTCAGCTGCTTGACCGCGTCAGTGACCCAGCCTTCGCCAAAACTCTCCCACGCCAGCATCTCGACCGGCCGCGCGCCCGAGCAGGGACCACATCGCCATTTCGACCGCGCCGGTATCCGAGGCCGGAACGATGCCGATCCGGTAGTCGGCCGGAACCCCGAGGATCTCGCGGGTCAGGGCGATGGCCTCTTTCAGCTTTGCCTTGCCGACGGCGGCGCGATGCGACCGACCAAGCGGTGCGCCCGCCAGGGATTGAAGCGTAAAGCCGGGGATCTTGGCGCAAGGGCCGGAGGAAAAACGCGGATTTGCCGGCCGCGCGGCCGGGGTCTGCACATCAGACATGGTATCCTTCCAGATAGATGCCCCTCGTTGGGGAGGGGTGTCCCGCCGTCGGGAATAAGATGCGCGATGGTCTGGCACAAGCGACAAAATTGCCCTAATGCGCCCCTCGGGATCGAATTCGCGACACCCCGCGTCCACTATCGGAAACATCATGTTCGTGGCCACTCTGCTCTGCGATCCCGCCGCCCCCCGGCTTGACCGGATCGCGGTCGAAAGTCTCCGCGACGCCTGGGGTGGCGGCGATGCGCGCTGGCTCGCCCCGGGCGTGGCGGCGGAGTTTGCGCTTGCCGCGAAACCTGCGAACCTCTGGGATGTGTGGAACGGCCTGCAAGGCATGGGCATTGACCTTGCGGTTCAACCCGCGGCCGGCCGACGCAAGCGGCTGCTGCTGGCCGATATGGATTCCACCATGATCGCCCAGGAATGCATTGACGAGCTGGCCGCCGAGGCGGGCGTCGGTGCGCACGTCGCGGCCATCACCGCGCGGGCCATGAACGGAGAACTGGATTTCGAGATGGCCCTGCGCGAGCGTGTCGGCCTGCTTGCGGGCCTCGATGCCGGGGTGATCGCACATGTCTATGCAAACCCGGATCACGCCGACGCCCGGAGGTGCCGTCCTTGTCGCCACGATGAAGGCGCATGGTGCCCATGCGGCGCTGGTGTCGGGCGGGTTCACCGCTTTTACCGGGCCTGTCGCGGCACTGCTGGGTTTCGATGAAAACCGCGCGAACATCCTTGAGATCGAGGATTGCCGCCTGACGGGAACGGTGGCAGAGCCGATCCTCGGGCGAGCGGCCAAGGTCCGCGCGCTGGATGAGATCACGGCACGTCTGGGCATCCCGCTCGATCAGGCGATGGCCGTCGGCGACGGCGCGAACGATCTGGGCATGCTGGAGCGGGCCGGGGCAGGGGTGGCCCTGCACGCCAAGCCCGCCGTGGCCGCCCGATGCGACCTGCGCGTGAACCACGGCGATCTGACCGCGCTTCTCTATTTGCAGGGCTATGGCGCCGCCGACTTCGTGATCCCCTGATCAGAACGGGACGGGCGAGGCAAAGCTGACCGTCCGACCTGTCTCGGGGTGGCGCAGGCGCAGGCTTTCGGCATGCAGCATGAGCCGCGGGAACTGCGCCGCCTCGCCCGTCGCATAAAGCGTGTCACCCAGGATCGGATGCCCCAGCGCGGCCATGTGAACGCGCAGCTGATGGCTGCGCCCCGTCACCGGCATCAGCCGCACCCGCGTTTCGTCCGCCTCGCGCCGGATCACCCGCCAGTCGGTCACCGCAGGGCGGCCCGTCTCGTGGTTGACATGCTGGCGTGGCCGGTTTGGCCAATCGACCGTCAACGGCAGATTGACTCGGCCCGCGTCGGCGTCCATCTGCCTGCCAGACCCGCGCGACATAGGTCTTCTTCACCGTGCGCGCCTCGAACTGCTTGCCGAGGTTGCCCTGAGCCGCCTTCGTCAGTGCAAAGACCATCACGCCCGAGGTGTCCAGATCGAGCCGGTGCACCAGCAGCACCTCCGGGAACACACCCCGCAGCCGTGCGATCAGGCAATCCCCCCGATCCTCGCCGCGGCCCGGCACCGACAGCAGGCCCGCAGGCTTTTCCGCCACGACGATCTGGCTGTCGTGATGGATCAGGCGCAAGGGCGTATCGGGCGGGGCGTAGCTGAACTCGGTCATCGCCCGGCCATACCGCAGCCACCGCCCGCGTCAAGCATGCGGCCGCTGGCCTTCTATGTGTGATTTGGAAACAATGGGCAGGGCCTGCATATTTCGCCGCACGCAGTCGCCAAGGCCTTGCTGCACCCGCACAATCAACCTGAAGCGGTGGCGCCGCCGGTGATGTTGGTTAAGGCAGATAGAATCAGTTTGCCACAAATCTGCCCACATCAGGGCCTGCGCGCCACCTGGTGCGTGGATTTCCGCCACCGCGACCCCTGCTGTCGCCTAGTTTCTGCCGCTTTCTGATGTCATCTCGCCCAAGCGGTCGTGCTGCAATGCGGAAAGTATTCGCCTTTCGATGGCGGGTCAGGGTAAACTGGGACGTGGGGCGGAAGAGATCGGAGTCAGGCGAAATGACAGGGCACGTCAGCCATCCCACCCCACAGGACCGGTATTTTCGGTTGAATCACACGCATTAGCAAAGACCAAGCTTTGGCATCTTGAAGACTGATTGTTCTGGAGACGCTTACAATGACTATGAACTTCTCGCAGTTTCCCCCGTCACTTGCTTCGCCTGTCAGGTCGACGATTTCCCTCGATGACGCGGCGCGTCGTCCGGCGGGCCCCTACCGCCGTGTTTTCAAGCGTCTGTTCGACATTTCTGCCGTGCTCGCGGCATCGCCCATCATTGTCCCGCTCATCGCGCTGCTTGCGCTCGGCGTCGCCCTTGACGGCGGACGTCCGTTCTACGGTCAGTCTCGCGTCGGGCGTGGACGGCGCGTGTTCCGGATGTGGAAGCTGCGCAGCATGGTCTGCGACGCCGATGCCCGGATGGAGGCCTGCCTCGCCGCCGACCCGGAGCTGCGCCGCGAATGGAACGAGACGCAGAAGCTGAAGTGCGATCCGCGGATAACACGCTTCGGCCGGCTGCTGCGCAAGTGCTCCCTCGATGAACTGCCGCAATTGTGGAACGTGCTGAAGGGCGACATGAGCCTTGTCGGTCCGCGCCCGATGATGCTGTCGCAAGAGGCGCTTTATCCCTCGACGGTTTATTACCGGATGCGTCCGGGCATCACCGGCTACTGGCAGACTTCGGGTCGCAACGACACCTCGTTCGCCGCGCGCGCCGTGTTCGACGCAGCCTACGATCGCGATCTGTCGCTGGCGACCGACCTCAAGCTGCTCGGGCGTACGGTCAAGACCGTGATGCGCGGAACCGGCTATTGATCTGCTAGGCTGCCTCGGCCGGGCGCCGGATGGCGCCCGCCGCCTCCAGAACGAGCGGCTTCAAGCCCGCGCCCCCGGTATCGAGCACCTCGAACAGATGGCGGCGCATCCGCGGTTCCCAGAACGTCGTTGATGTGACCGGCCACGCCTTCCACGCCTTCGTCATGCGGCTTGCTTTCGAAGAAGGTGGCGATCTGGTTCGCCATGTGGATCAGTTTTTCATGCGACATGGGCGGCCTCGTCGGGATGGATGCGGTCGGGATGGGTGAAAACCTCAAAGCGGTCGGGCCGGGCCAGTGCGATCAGGGTGATGCCCGCGGCTTCGGCCAGCGTCGACCGCATCGGCCGTCGGTGCCGACACGGCGATCAGCACCGGCGCGCCCAGGGCCGCGCAATCTTCTGCACCATGTCGATCGAGACGCGGCTGGTCAGCACCACGGCACCCACGGGTGCGATCCGCGCCGCGCAGCATCGTCCCGCACCAGTTTGTCCAGCGCGTTGTGGCGCCCGACATCTTCGCGCGGCGACGATCCCGTCATCCGGCGACCAGAACGCCGCCGCATGGACCGCGCGCGTCGCGTCATGCAGCGTGCTGGTCCCGGGAAGGGCGGCCACCGCGGCGCGGATCTGCGCGGGCGTCATGCGCAAGTGTCGACGGTGGCACCGGCGGCAACTCGCGCAGCGCTTCCTCCAGCGGTCGATCCCGCACAACCCGCAGCCCACCGGCCCCGCCATCGTCCGCCGCCGCGCCGCCAGCCGCGCCTCGGCCTCGGGCGCAAGCCAGATCTGCACGTCGAGTCCGCGATCCGTGGCCACCACCTCGACGCTCTCGATCTCGTCCGGCCGCGCGATGCCCTTCGGTCAGCGAAAAGCCGATCGCGAAATCCTCCAGTCGCCTCGGGCGTCGCCATCATCACCGCCTGGGTGGTGCCGTTGTAGCGACAAGGCCACCGCCACCTCTTCGGGCAGCACGCGCACGCCCCTGCTCGATCCGCATCGGCACCGAACACCAGCGGGGCATGGCGGCGCTTCGTTTCCATCACTCGGCTGCCGGCAGGATGCGGCGCGGCCTGTTCGGCCTGCGCCGCATAATCCTCCTGCCATTCGGTCGGCCCGTTCGACGGTGCGACCTGCACCGCCGTCACCTTGTATTCCGGGCAGTTCGTCGCCCAGTCGAATAAGTCGGTGGTGATGACGTTGGCCTGCGTGTCGGGGTGGTGGAACGTCGTGTAGACCACACCCGGCGAGACCCGGTCGGTGATCTTTGCGCGCAGCGATCGTCTCGCCGGACCGCGAGGCCAGCCGCACCCACTCGCCGTCGCGCACGCCGCGCACCTCGGCGTCATGTGGATGGATCTCCAGCACGTCCTCATCATGCCAGACCACGTTCGCGGTCCGGCGGGTCTGCGCGCCGACGTTGTACTGCGACAGGATCCGCCCCGTCGTCAGCAGCAGCGGAAAGCGCGGCCCGGTCTTTTCGTCCGTCGGCACATATTCGGTGCGGATGAACTTGCCCTTGCCCCGCACGAACCCGTCGACATGCATCAGCGGCGTGCCTTCAGGGGCCGTCTCGTTGCACGGCCACTGGACCGATCCCATCGTTTCCAGCTTCTCGTAGGTCACGCCCGGCGAAAGACGGGGTGGTCAACGCGATCTCGTCCATGATCTGGCTCGGGTGGGTATAGGTCCATCCCGCGCCCATGGCATTGGCCAGCATCTGGGTGATCTCCCAGTCGGCATGGCCGTTGCGCGGCGCCATCACCTTGCGTACCCGGTTGATGCGGCGCTCGGCGTTGGTGAACGTCCCGTCCTTTTCGAGGAAGGTCGATCCCGGCAGGAACACATGGGCGTAATTGGCGGTCTCGTTCAGGAACAGGTCATGGACGATCACGCAATCCATCGCCGCAAGGCCGGCCGCCACATGCTTGGTGTCCGGGTCCGATTGCAGGATGTCCTCGCCCTGGCAGTAAAGGCCCCTGAACGTGCCCTCCACCGCCGCATCCAGCATGTTGGGGATGCGCAGGCCCGGCTCGTTGTCGATCTTCACGCCCCAGAGGCTTTCGAACACGTCACGCACCTGGTCGTTCGTCACATGCCGGTAGCCCGGCAATTCATGCGGGAACGACCCCATGTCGCACGACCCCTGCACGTTGTTCTGCCCGCGCAGCGGGTTCACGCCGACGCCGGGCCGCCCGATATTGCCGGTCAGCATGGCAAGGTTGGCGATCGCGATGACAGTGGTCGAGCCCTGGCTGTGCTCGGTCACGCCCAGACCGTAATAGATCGCCCCGTTGCCGCCCGTCGCATAAAGCCGCGCGGCCTCGCGCAGTTCGTGCGCCGGAACCCCGGTCAGCATCTCGGTCGCCTCGGGCGAATGGCGCGGTTCGCTGACGAACTCGGCATAGTCCTGGAATTCGTCCCAGTCGCAGCGTTCGCGCATGAACGCCTCGTTCACAAGGCCTCTCGGTCACGATCACATGCGCCAGCGCCGTCACCACCGCCACGTTGGTGCCCGGCGTCAGCGCAAGGTGATGCGAAGCCTTGATATGCGGGCGATTTCACCAGGTCGATCCGGCGCGGATCGACGACGATCAGCTTGGCGCCCTTGCGCAGCCGCTTTTTCAGGCGCGACTGGCAAAGACCGGATGCCCGTCGGTCGGGTTGGCGCCGATCACGATGACCACATCGGTCTGTTCGACGGAATCGAAGTCCTGCGTGCCCGGCGGTGGTGCCGAAGGTCTGGCCCAGCCCGTAGCCGGTGGGCGAATGGCAGACGCGGGCGCAGGTATCGGTGTTGTTGTTCATGAAAACCGCCCGGGTCAGCTTCTGAACCAGATAGGTCTCCTCATTGGTGCAACGCGACGAGGTGATGACACCCACCGATTGCCGCCCGTGCTGTCGCCTGGATGGCCTTCATCCGCGCGGCGGCGAATCCCATCGCCTCGTCCCACGACACTTCGCGCCACGGCTCGTCGATCGACTGTCGCGGATCATCGGATTCAGGATGCGGTCCTTGTGGCTGGCATAGCCATAGGCAAAGCGGCCCTTCACGCAGGAATGGCCGCGGTTGGCCTTGCCGTGCTTGTAGGGCGTCATCCGCACCAGCTCGTCGCCGCGCATTTCGGCCTTGAACGAACAGCCAACGCCGCAATAGGCGCAGGTCGTGATGACCGAGCGTTCGGGCGTGCCGATCTCGATCACCGACTTTCTCCTGTCAGCGTTGCCGTCGGGCAGGCCTGCACGCAGGCGCCGCAGGAAACGCAGTCCGACGACAGGAAATCGTCGCCCGCCATCCCCGCCGAAGACACCGGCTGTCCAAGCCGCGACCCTCGATGGTCAGCGCGAAGGTGCCCTGCACCTCCTCGCAGGCCCGCACGCAGCGCGAACAGACGATGCACTTCGACGGGTCATAGGTGAAATAGGGGTTGCTGTCGTCCTTGGGCATCCACTGCGGATTGGCCTCGCCGCTGAGGTGTCCTTGGCCCGGAAATGGGTGTCGACCGCTTCGTAGCGCACATCGCGCAGGCCCACGGCGCCGGCCATGTCCTGCAATTCGCAATCGCCATTGGCCGAACAGGTCAGGCAATCGAGCGGGTGGTCCGAGATGTAAAGCTCCATCACCCCGCGGCGCAGCTGTTTCAGCCGGCCGGTCTGGGTATGAACCTTCATGCCCGGCGCGACCGGCGTGGTGCAGGACGCAGGCGTTCCGTCCGCCCCTCGATCTCCACCAGGCAGAGCCGGCACGACCCGAAGGCATCGACGCTGTCGGTCGCGCAGAGCTTCGGCACCGATATGCCGGCCTCCGCCGCGGCGCGCATGACGCTGGTGCCTTCGGGCACCGTCACGTCGAAACCGTCGATGGTCAGTGTGACCATCGTTTTCGACTTTGCCGCCGGCGTTCCGAAATCGCGGTCGGGAAGGATGAAGTCTTTCATTCGGCGGCCTCCTTCAGGGGGGCGAAGTCGTCGGGAAAATGGGTCAGCGCGAGCAGCACCGGATAGGGCGTGAAGCCCCCCAGAGCGCAGAGCGACCCGGATTTCATCGTCTCGCACAAATCGGTCAGGAGCGGGATCGCGGCGGAATCGCCACGCGCGATCCGGTCCACCGTCTCGACCCCGCGCACCGCGCCGATCCGGCAGGGCGTGCACTTGCCGCAGCTTTCGATGGCGCAGAACTCCATCGCGAAGCGGGCCTGGTGCAGCATGTCGGCCTGATCGTCGAACACGCACGATCCCGGCATGGCCGATCAGCCCGCCCTTGGCCCGCATACTCCTCGTAACCGAACGGCGTGTCGAACAGCGACCGCGGGAAATAGGCGCCCAGCGGCCCGCCCACCTGCACCGCCTTCACCGGGCGACCCGAGGCCGTGCCCCCCGCGATCGTCGTCCACGATCTCGCCAAGGTCATCCCGAAGGCCGTCTCGAACAGCCCGCCGAAGCGCACGTTGCCGGCGATCTGCAACGGGATCGTCCCGCGCGACCGGCCAAGGCCGAAGTCCGCGTACTACGCGGCGCCCTGCTCGAAGATCACCGGCACCGTGGCCAGCGAGATCACGTTGTTCACCACCGTCGGGCGCCCGAGAAACCCTTCGAGCGCCGGCAGCGGCGGCTTGGCCCGCACCACGCCGCGCTTGCCCTCGAGCGAGTTCAGAAGCGATGTTTCCTCGCCGCAGACATAGGCCCCGGCGCCGACGCGGATCTCCATGTCGAACAATGGCCAGACCCGAGCACCGACGCCCCAGAAGCCCGGCCCCGCGGGCGATGCGCACGGCGGCCTCCATCACCTCGATCGCCATCGGGGTATTCCGAACGGATGTAGACATAGCCGCTGCGTCGCGCCGCACGCCGATGCCCGGCGATCGCCATCCCCTCGATCAGCGTGAAGGGGTCGCCCTCCATCAGCATCCGGTCGGCGAACGTGCCGCTGTCGCCCTCGTCGGCGTTGCAGACGATGTATTTCTGCGGCGCCTGTCGCCTCGGCCACGGTCTTCCACTTGATCCCGGTCGGAAAGCCCGCGCCGCCCCGGCCGCGCAGGCCCGAAGTCGGTCACTTCGGCCACGATCTCGTCCGATCCCATCGCCGAGCGCGCGGCGCAAGCCCGGCAAGGCCGCCATGCGCTTCGATAATCCGCCAGCGACAGCGGGTCGATCACGCCCACCCGCGCGAAGGTCAGCCGCGTCTGGCCCTTCATCCACGGCAGGTCGTCCGTCCGCCCCAGCGCCTGCGGATGATCGTCGCAACCTCGCCGAACAGTCCTGGCACATCCTTGGCGTCAGACCGGCCCGAACGCATAGCGTCCGGTCGACGTCTCCACCTCGACCAGCGGCTCGAGCCAGACCATCCCGCGCGACCCGTTGCGCACCAGCGTCACGTCGACGCCCGCGCCGCGCCGCTTCGGCTGCCACCGCAGCGGCCACCGCCTCGCCGCCCAGTGCCTTCGCCGCGGCATCCCGTGGGACATAGATCTTCATGGCGTCACCTCGGCGATCAGGGCATCGACCCGCGCCTCGTCCACGCGGCCCACCACCCGCCCGTCCACCAGCGCGGCAGGCGCGCAGGCACAAAGCCCAAGGCAGAACACCGGCTCCAGCGTCACCGCGCCCGTCGCCCGTCGTGTCATGCCAGTCGACACCCAACGCCGCCTTCGCGTGCGCCGCCACGCGGTCCGCGCCCATTGCCTGACAGGCCTCCGCGCGGCAGAGCTTGAGGGTGTGACGCCCCGCCGGCGCATCCCGGAAGTCGTGGTAAAAGCTCACCACGCCATGCACTTCCGCGCGCGACACGTTCAGATCCCCGGCGATCACCGGCAGTGCCGCCTGCGGCACATGTCCGTATTCCGCCTGCACCGCATGCAGGATGGGCAGAAGCGGCCCTTCCATGCCATCATGCGCGCGCAGGATTTCTCCGACCCGCGCCACGACATCGGCGGTGTCTGAACTCATGGCGGCACTCCGGTTTGCTGTATTCCATTGTGCACGACTCGATAGGCGGATCAATGGCATGAACCCGTTGCACGATAGATGGCGTCTATCAGGCCGCGATCCGCTCCGCCTCGGCCAGCAGGGCCGCCAGAAGCGGCGTCGGCGGGTCACGCCGCGCCATCATCAGACCCACCAGATGCTCGGCCTCGGGCTCCACGATCGGCACCGCCACCAGATCGCTCGCCAGAAACAGCTCGGCGAGTTTCGTCGGCACCACGCTTGCCCAGCGACCCGTCTGCACATGCGAGATCAGCGCGATGGTGGAGTTGCTTTCGACCTGCGGCACCGCCGCCGCCCCGGCCTCGGCCAGGTGCTGATTCACGATCCGGCGGTTCTGCATGTCCGATGTCAGCAGGCACAACGGTTGCTCCGCGACCTCTGCCCAGCTTACCTGCTCGCCGCCCGGCCAGCGCCGTGCCCGGCGCGCAGAGCAGCCGGTAGAACTCGGTATAGAGCGGCACCTGCGCCACCCGCCCCAGCGGTTCGTTGTCCAGATAGGTGATCCCGGCATCCAGCTCCAGAGCTCTCGATCTGCGCCAGGATCTCGTCCGGGTGCGCGACAGGATCGACACACGCACGTTCGGATGGCGCGTCAGAAACGGCGCCGTCAGGTCCGTCACCATCGGCAGGGCGGTCGGGATGACGCCCAGCCGCAGGTTGCCCGACAGCCCCGCGCGCACCATCTGCATCTCGTCCTTCAGCGCCCGCATGTCGCTGACGATCCGCCGCGCCCAGTCCAGCACGCGCGCGCCTTCCGGCGTCAGCCCCTGGAACCGCGATGCCCCGGAACACGAGCTGCACGCCAAGCTGATCCTCGAGCTGCCGGATCGCCGAAGACAGCGTGGGTTGCGTCACCCCGCAGACCTCGGCCGCCCGGCCGAAGTGACGTTCGTTGGCCAGCGCGATGAACATTTCCAGCTTGTCGATCATGTCCTGTCATCGCAGCATTCCGGGCCTGCGGCAACGCCCCGCCAGGTTCGCGCTTTGCATCGCCCGCCTGCCCTACGTCGTTGGCATGAGACGTTTCATTCCCTTCCTGCCAACCCGCCCCACGTCCCCGTGATCCGCCTGCGGCACCATCGCCGCCGGGGGCCGCATCGGCGCGGGCCTGAACGACGACGCCCTTGCCCCGCTGATCGAAAAGGCCTTCGCACGGGGGCAAGCCCGCCGCGGTCGCCCTGCGTCATCAACTCCCCGGGCGGATCGCCGGTGCAATCCTCGCTCATCGCGGCGCGCATCCGCCGGCTGGCCGAGGAAAAAGGGGTCGAGGTGCATGCCTTTGTCGAGGATGTCGCGGCCTCCGGCGGCTATTGGCTCGCCTGTGCGGGCGACCGACATCTGGGTCGACGACAGCTCGATCGTCGGCTCGATCGGCGTGATCTTCGCCAGCTTCGGCTTTCGACGAACTGATGGCACGACAGGGGATCGACCGCCGCGTCGTCACAGCGGGCCGCTCGAAAAGCCTCGCCGACCCGTTCCTGCCGCAAAAGCCCGAGGACGTGGAGCGTCTGCAGGCCCTGCAGGAGCCCGATCCACCGGCCTTCATCGACCATGTTCAGGCCCGGCGCGGCACCGCGTCTCGATGCCGCCGCCGATCTCTTCAACGCCGATATCTGGGTCGGCAGCAGGCCGTTGTCCTTGGGCTGGCGATGGCATCGCTCATCTGGTGCCCGAAGATGAAAGAGCTCTACGGCGACAAGGTCCAAGCTCGTGCCCTATGGCCGCAGCGCCGCCTTTGATGCAGCGGCTTGGGGCGCAGTTCGGCGGTGCGCTGTTCGGTCATATCGAGGATCGGGCCCTCTGGGCGCGGTATGGTCTCTGAATGCTGCTGAAGATCATCCTGGTGTTCCTGCTCGCGATGGTTCTGGTCGGCATGATCGGGCGCGCGCTTTTCCCCGGCGCGATGCGCCGCATCACGGCGCGGCGGAAGCCGTCGCCCCTTGCCCGACGCTGCGGGCGGCACCAGATCGGCAGGGCGAGTGTCGACTGCGGCTTCAAGCGAAAGGCCTGACCATGACGGCCCTGGCGCCCAAGCGCGCGCTTGTCACAGGCGCGGCCCGCCGCATCGGTCGCGCGATGGCGCTTTTTCTGGCGGAGCGCGGCCATGACGTAGCCGTTCACTATGCCGCGTCGCGCGACGAGGCCGAGGCGATGGTCGCCGAAATTCGCGCCATGGGGCGCAGGGCCGAGGCGCTTCAGGCCGACCTTCTGGTCGAGGCCGAGACCGCGGCCCTGATCCGGCGCGCGTCCGACGCCCTGGGCGGTCGCTGACCACTCTGGTCAACAATGCCTCGATCTTCGAATACGACACGATCGACACCGCCACCACGACAGGCTGGGACCGCCACATCGAATCCAACCTGCGCGCACCCTTCAGTCCTGACCCAGGCCTTCGCGGCGCAGGCGCCCGCCAGCCCTATGGACGACGACCGGGCGAACCCCTGGCGCAGGGCGCTGATCGTCAACATGATCGACCAGCGCATCCTGAAGCTGACGCCCGAGTTCTGACCTACACCATCGCCAAGATGGGCCTCTGGGCCCTGACCCGGACCGCCGCGCAGGGCCTCGCCCCTGCAGTCCGGGTGAACGCCATCGGCCCGGGCCCGACCATGCATGGCGCGCGGCAAAGTCGACGCGCACTTCGCCGCGCAGCGTGCCGCCACTATCCTGCGACGCGGCGCCGATCCCGCCGACATCACGGCCGCGATTGGGTTATTTCCTCGACAGCGCCGGCGGTCACAGGGCAGATCATCTGCGTCGACGGCGGTCAGCATCTGGTCTGGAAAACCGCCCGATGTTCTTGGGGTTGAATGAACGGCCGTTCGAATTCGCGTGCCTATCGCGCCTCCCCGCAGCCAAAGTTGTCCACTTTCGAACCTGGCGTCGCAAACCATGTCACAAATCCTTCTGGTTTTCAGGGATTTGCCTGACGCATCACGAAAAAGATTATAGCAATATCAAAGTCTTGAAAAACAGCCCAAAAAATAGGCAAAGTAACGAACCCGGTCGGAATCCAAGGGAAAATCCCGTCTCCCGAAATCTTCTCCGCAGAGTTATCCACAGAAAAGGTGGACAGCTTTCCTCTTGCCAACCCCTCGGAATATCATTGCAGCCTGAACGGGGAATTGACAAGGGGGCAAGGCTTGGACACCGGCACCGGCAAGGCCGACAAGCTACCGCACCGGACATGAGGTCATCCAGGACTATCTGAAGTCGCTGGATGGCTCGGCCGGGCGTCTACCGGATGCTGAATGCCGCAGCCGAGGTGCTCTATGTCGGCAAGGCCCGCAACCTGAAGGCCCGGGTCTCGAACTATGCCCGCCCGTCGGGCCATTCCGGCCGCATCGCCCGGATGATCCACGAAACCGCCTCGATGATGTTCCTGACCACGCGCACCGAGACTGAGGCGCTGCTGCTTGAACAGAACCTCATCAAGCAGCTGAAGCCGCGCTACAACGTGCTTCTGCGCGACGACAAGAGCTTTCCCGAACATCCTGATCTCCACGGAACATCCCTATCCGCAGATCAAGAAGCATCGCGGCAAGAAGTCCGAAAAGGGCAGCTACTTCGGTCCCTTCGCCGTCGCCGGCGCGGTCAACCGCACGCTGAACCAGTTGCAGAAGGTGTTCCTGCTGCGCAACTGCTCGGACGCGATGTTCGAAAGCCGCACGCGCCCCTGCCTGCAGTACCAGATCAAGCGCTGCTCTGCCCCCTGCGTGGGCAAGATCAGCCCCGAGGACTATGCCAGCCTGGTCGCCGACGCGACTCGCTTCCTGGAAGGCAAGACCACCGCCGTCCAGGCCGACCTGGCCACCGCGATGACCGAGGCGGCCTCGAGCCATGGAATTCGAACGCGCGGCCGCGCTGCGCGACCGCATCCGCGCCCTGACCCAGGTCCAGCAGCACCCAAGGCATCAACCCGCACGGCGTGGCCGAGGCCGATGTCGTGGCGCTGCACCTCGAAGACGGTCAGGCCTGCGTGCAGGTCTTCTTCATCCGCGCCAACCAGAGCTGGGGCAACCGCGATTTCTATCCCCGTACCGGCGCGGGCGCCGAGGACCCCGAGATCATGGAGGCCTTCCTGACCCAGTTCTACGACGACAAGGAGCCGCCGCGCCTGATCCTGCTGTCGCACGCGGTCGAGAACCAGGATCTCGTGGCCGCAAGCTCTGTCTGACCGCGCTGGCCGCCGGGTCGAGCTCGCCGTCCCGCAGCGCGGCGAAAAGGCCGAGCTGGTCGAAAACGCCGCCCGCAACGCCCGCGAAAGCCTCGCCCGGCGCATGGCCGAAAGCGCCACCCAGACAAACTGCTCACCGGCCTTGCCGAGGCCTTCGACCTCGACGCTCCGCCGCAGCGGATCGAGGTCTACGACAACTCCCACATCCAGGGCACCAATGCCGTCGGCGGGATGATCGTGGCCGGCGCCGACGGCTTTCTCAAATCGCAGTACCGAAAGTTCAACATCAGCTCCGCCGCCGGCGCCAACAGCGACGATTTCGGCATGATGAGCGAGATGCTGACCCGCCGGTTCGAGCGTCTGCTGAAGGAAGACCCCGATCGGACCTCCGATGCCTGGCCCGACCTCCTGCTGATCGACGGCGGCGCGGGGCAGGTCGGCGCCGTCGCCGGCATCATGTCCGAACTCGGGGTCGAGGATATCGCCATGGTCGGCGTCGCCAAGGGCATCGACCGCGACGCCGGCAAGGAGGAATTCCACCGCCCCGGCGAACGCGCCCTTCGCCCTGCGTCACAACGATCCCGTGCTCTACTTCGTGCAGCGCCTGCGCGACGAGGCGCACCGCTGGGCGATCGGCGCCCACCGCGCCAAGCGCGCCAAGGCCGATCAGCGCCACGCCGCTCGACGATATCCCCGGGGTCGGCGCCACCCGCAAGCGCGCCCTTCTCGCCCATTTCGGCAGCGCAAAGGCCGTCGCCCGCGCCGGCGTCGAAGACCTGATGGCGGTCAACGGCATTTCAGAGACGCTGGCCCAGGCGATCCGCGACTACTTTCACAATCAGGGATGACCGGCGCTCGGCCCGTCCAGCGCGGCCGAAAGCTGCGGACGGATCTCGCGCTCCAGCTTGCGCGCGATCGCGCCCGCGAAATCGTCGAAATCATGTGCGGTCATCACGAAGGAACCGACGCCCGCGATCAGGTCGGTGCGATAATACGCGCCCAGACCCGCGTCCGTCGTCTCGATTGCCAGGGCGTTCACGGTGACGCCCATCCGCTCGGCCCGTGACCGCGCGGCCGACAGCGGAACCACGGTCGACCTGCGCGCCGGGACCGACGCGCGCCCGTCGCCCGAAACATTCACCACCGCGCGCCAGAAACACCGCCCCGGCGTCTCTAGCAGGTCAAGCGCCGCCGTCAGGCCATGCCCCAGATCGGTCGCGCCCGAGGTTTCCCGCCGTGTCCGCAACAGCCTTTCCGCCATTTGCGCCGCGCCCTCTGGCGACGTGATCCTTTGCCACGGGATCACCGCGACCGGCGCGCCCGCGTCGGCCCAGAAAACTGCCGCCACGTCCACCATCCCCGCCTCGCGCAATGCCCGGCGGATCGCGGGATCGAGGAAGGCCATTGCGTAGCCCTCCACCTGAAGCTGGAACTCCGCCTCGTCGATGCTGGCCGATGTATCCACCGCGAGCACAAGCCCCAGATCGGCACAGCGCGGAGCGCCGTGGCTGGCCCCGGCGGCGAGCAACGCTGTCGCGGCAAGGGCGGTTGCAAGTCCTTTCATCGCGTCTTCCCCCCAAGGAACGTCATACCGATTGCGGGCCGGACAGGTGTCGCTGCCCTTTGCCATCATGCCACAAGCCCGTGCCTTGCTCCGTGATCCCGACGTCAGAGAGGCGTGAATTCAGTCGCACGGCCCCCCGGGTTTGCCATGTCGCGCCCCGCGGAAACGCCTCCCGGCACTGTCCCGGGCAGAATTCCGCACGCCCGCGCACCCGCTCCATTGCCGCGCCCGCAAAGCCATGAGATGTAGCCCGCACATACCGCACAGAGGTTGGCCCGCATGGCCTCGACGACCGACCATCACAGATCAGGCCTCCTGCTGATGATCGCAGGGGCGGCGGTCGACTCCACCTCGGGCCTCTTCACGCGGCTTTTACCCGCCGATGGTTTCACCATCGCCTCGGGGCGGGGGCTTGCGGCCTTTGCATTCCTTCTTGCGGTGCTGGTTCTGACCAGCGGTCGCGATGCGCCGCGCCGGCTGGTCGGCATCGGCGTGTGGGGGCTCGCCTTCGTCGTGCTGAATGGGCTTGGCATGGTGATGAACATCCTGTCGCTCAGCCTCACCTCGGTCGCGAACTTCTTCATGATCTTCGCGACCGCGCCCTTTGTCGCGGCGATCGGGGCGCGCGTCCTTCTGGGCGAAAGGCTCGATCCCGCCACGCTGCTCGCCGCGCTCGCGGGGTTCATCGGCATCGCGGTGATGATGCTCGCCGGGGCCCGGACGGGCGCCTTTCTGGGCGACGCGCTGGCCTTCGTGTGCGTGCTCGCCTATTCCGCGCTGGTGCTGCTGATGCGGCGTCATCCCGGTATCGACGTTCTGCCCACCATCACGCTTACCGTGCTGGCCAGCGGCTTGATTGCGCTGCCGCTCGCCGATTTCACGGCGCTCGGTCCGCGCGATCTGACGATCCTCGCGGTTTTCGGTGCGGTGCAACTGGGCATCGGCAACCTGTTGATCTTCTCGGCGGCGAGTTGCATTCCGGCGGCGCAATCCGGCCTGCTCGGCATCCTGAATGCCGGGTTCGCGCCGCTTTGGGTCTTTCTGTTTCTGGGCGAGGTTCCGCCCCTCTCGACGCTTCTCGGCGGCGCGATCATCCTTGGTGCCGCCATCGCCCACCTCGTCTACACGCTGACGCGCCCCAAGCCGGCCGTCCTGATCCCGGGCGATCCGATTTCCGCCGACCGCCCCCCCCGCGATGGGCAACAGGCCCTGATCGTCTGATCCCGGGCGGCCCTGGTTCCCTTTCGCCCTGCGCTTCGCGGGGCCGCGGGCGGATCGTCCAGAGCGCCGGCCCGCCCATTTCCCCAGAAGCGGGATAGGGCGATGAAAATCAGGCGATTTGGAAAGGCCGTCCGCTTCGGGCGTATGTCCGGTTGTCTGCCGCGTCGCTTTCCCTTCCCCGAACCTTCCGGATCGGCTATTCCACCCGACATGATCTGGACGATCCCAAATACCCTCACCGTTCTGCGCCTTCTCGCGGCGCCCGGTGTCGCCGTGATGTTCCTTTACTTTCATCGCCCCTGGGCCGACTGGTTCGCCCTGACCCTGTTCATCGGTGCCGCCATCACGGACTGGTTTGATGGCTACCTCGCGCGCCTGTGGAAACAGGAATCGAAGTTCGGCGCGATGCTCGATCCCATCGCCGACAAGGCCATGGTCGTGATCGCCCTTCTGATCATCACCGGCTATTCGGGCATGAACCCCTGGCTGATCCTGCCCGCGACGGCGATCCTGTTCCGCGAGGTGTTCGTCTCGGGCCTGCGCGAATATCTCGGCGGCAAGACCCCACACCTCAAGGTGTCGAGCCTTGCAAAGTGGAAGACGACCGCCCAGATGGTCGCCATCGCCGTGCTGTTTCTCGGCACCGGTCTCGAACATCTCGAAGGCATCGCCCGGCAGGGCATGACGCCCGACCAGTATGCCGAGGCCGTGAGCGCGGGCCTCGCCGACCCGATCCGGTCCTGCGGCACGCGGGGGTGTTCATCCTACGCAACCCTCGTCGGATCTCGTTCTGATCTGGATTGCCGCGGCCCTGACGATGACGACCGGGTGGGACTATTTCCGCAAGTCGCTGCCCTATCTGAAAGAAGATCGATGACGCTCGACGTTCTCTATTTCGCCTGGGTTCGCGAGCGGATCGGCTTGCCGCGCGAGCGGATCGAAACGAGCGCTGTCACCGTGGCCGATCTGGTGGCGGAACTCGCCGCGCGCGAAGACCGCTACGCGGCGGCCTTTTCCGATCTGGCGGCGCTTCGCGTCGCCCTCGATCAGGAACTGGCCGGGTTCGCCTCACCCCTCGCCGGTGTCCGCGAGGTTGCCTTCTTTCCGCCGATGACCGGGGGCTGAGGATGCGGGTCCGCGTCCAGCCCGATCCGTTCGACCTGGGCTCCGAGGTGGCGGATTTCGCCTCTGGCGCGCGCGGTGCGGGGGCAGTCGTTTCCTTTGCCGGCCTCGTGCGCGATCTCGACGGCGGCCTCAAGGCACTGCTGATCGAGCATTATCCTGGCATGACGGAGCGTGCGATCAGCGCCATCACCGAACAGGCCCTTGCCCGCTGGTCGCTGTGCGACGCGCTGGTGATCCATCGCCATGGCAGGCTTGCCGTTGGCGAGCCGATCATGATGGTGGCCACGGCGGCGCCACATCGGGCGGATGCCTTTGCGGCAGCCGAATTCCTGATGGATTATCTCAAGTCCCGCGCCCCGTTCTGGAAAAAAGAGATAACCGCCTCGAGGTGCCGATTGGGTCGCCGCCAAGGACGACGACGAGGCAGCGCTGCGACGGTGGTAGCCGGCGGTCAGCGCGGGCGACGCCGTGCGGCCCAGGCGGGTTGCAGACCACCCCCCGCCGGATCCGCGAGGAAGACCGCCCGGGCGATGGCGCGGGCGAGACAGCTGGCGGCGGCGTGCCCCAGCAGGAAAGCATCCGTCGACGGCTCCGGCAATGGCCTCTCTCCTGTGGCGACCGCAAAGATGAGGTCGCCATCGAACGGGGTATGGGACGGCACGATCGCCCGCGCCATCCCGTCCTGTGCGGCAGTGGCCATGCGAAGCGCCTGGGCTTGGGTCAGGATGGCGTCGGTTGCGACGATGGCCAGCGTGGTCGCCTCGCCCGCGCGCTTGCCCGGCACGGGTTCCGCGCCAGGGTCGTGGGTGGTCGCGGGGCCAAGGCCACCGAACTCGGTTCCGATCTCCCATGGCGCGGCCCAGAAATGCGGGCCATCGCCCACCGTGACCGATCCCAGCGGATTGACCGCGGCGAGGGCGCCGACCATGATGCCGTTCCCGAGCAGGCGCAGAGGCAGAGCCGAGCCCGCCCTTCCACTGGCCGGTGGTGGCGCCGAGGCCCGCGCCGGCGGACCCGAGGGCGAAGTCCGGATCGGCCGCCTCAAGGGCGGCGCGCCCCAGCGTGGCGTAGGGGTTTTCGGACCAGTCCTTTTCGCCGCCGTTCAGCAGATCGAAAAGGATCGCGGCCGGCACGATCGGGGCCCGGGCGGGGCCGACGGCAAAGCCGCGTCCCATCTCGGACAACCGGTCGGTCACGCCGGAGGCGGCGGCGAGGCCGAAGACCGAGCCACCCGACAGGACCAGTGCATCGACCTCCTGGACCAGCCGGTCGGGGGCCAGCAGGTCGGTTTCGCGGGTGCCGGGCGCCCCGCCCATGACGCTGACAGCGGCGGTGAAGGGCCGGTCGGCGACAAGGACGGTCGTCCCCGACCGAAGCCGGAAATCATGGGCGTTTCCGACCCGCAGGCCCGCGACATCGGTGATGAGGTTTCTGCGGCCCGGCTGCATTCGGGCAGGGTTGACCGGGCGGCGGCAGGGGTCAAGATCTTCATCGGGCGGCCGGCGCTTTCCCGAACCGCGTCCGCCCCGGAAACGTGCGAGCCCTCACGGTGCAGCAGTCCCCGATGCAGCAAGAACGACTGGGGATCGGTTACGGCGCTGGAGCCTCTGGCGGCCCGGCCCGGCGCGCTGGCCGCCGTCGCGCTTGGGCATGCCCGCCCCCGGCAAGACCCGAAACGAAGCAAGGCAACCCGGGCATAATGTGGTAGCATTTCGTTATTGCGCAGCAATGGAGGCCGGCCATGGCCGATTTCGACCTTGGCGCTTTTCACCGGCCGTGACGACGACATCGACCGAGGCGCAGGTCGGTTCGACCGGGGCCTGGTCTGGATGTACGGCTTCAACCATGAAGAGGCGATCGTCTGCTTCGAGAAGGCGCTCGCGGCCGATCCCGGCTGCGTGATGGCGCACTGGGGCATCGCCCATGCGATCGGTCCCAACTACAACAAGGTGTGGGAGTTCTTTCGTCCCGACGAAAGAGGTTCGGCACTGGCCCGGGCGCACCAGGCGCTGGCCGACGCGAGGCGGCCTGGCGAGGGCGACGCGGATGGAGCGGGCGACTGGTCGACGCGCTGGCGCACCGCTTTCCCACCGACCCGACGATCGAGGATTACGGCCCCTGGAACGATGCCTTCTCGGCAGTCGATGCGCAAGGTCTACGCAGACTTTCCCGACGATCTCGACGTGGCGGCGATCTTCGCCGAGGCGCTGATGAACCGCACGCCCTGGAAGCTGTGGGACCTGCCGGCGCGCAAACCCGCCGATGGCGCCTCGACGGTGGAGGCGCAAGCGGTGCTGGAGCGGGCCTTCGCCACCCATCCCGAGGCCTGGGATCATCCGGGCCTGCTGCACATGTACATTCACCTGATGGAGATGTCGCCGACACCCGAACAGGCGCTGCCGCACGGCGACCGGCTGGTCGACCTGGTGCCGGACTCGGGGCATCTCGTGCACATGGCGACCCATATCGACGTCCTGTGCGGCGACTATCAGAACGTCGTGTGGCGCAACCACCGCGCCGCGCGGTCGACCGCAAGTATCTTCGCCCATGCGGGAGGTGAGAACTTCTACACGATCTACCGCATCCACAACCTGCATTTCGAGATGTACGGCGCGATGTTCCTGGCCCGCCCGACACCGGCGCTGGCGGCGGCCGAGGCGCTGCGCGAAACGCTGCCGGAGCCTGTCGTGCGCTATCATGCCGCAATTGTTCGAGGCCTTCGTGGCGATGAAGGTCGCATGTGCTCGTGCGGTTCGGGCGGTGGGCCGACGATCCTGGACGAGCCCTTCCCGGAGGATCGCCGATCTTTACAGCTACACGACCGCGATGCTGCGCTACGGGCGGGTGGTGGCGCTGGCCAACCTGGCCGGCTGGACGAGGCGGAGGCAGAGCGTGCGGCCTTCTGGCGGCCTTGGCTGCGCGTGCAGGACGACCGCATGATGTTCAACAATCCCTGTTCGGAGGTGCTCAAGGTCGCGGAGCAGATGATGCTGGGCGAACTGGCCTACAAGTCGGGCGGATCGACGATGGGCTGGCGCACCTGCGCCAGTCCGTGCGGCTGGACGACACGCTGCTTTATGACGAGCCCTGGGGCTGGATGCAGCCAACGCGGCACGCGCTGGGGGCATTGCTGATGGATGCGCGGGCGTTTGGACGAAGCCGAGGCGATCTACCGCGCCGATCTCGGACTGGACGACACGCTGCCGCGCCCCTGCCAGCATCCGAGGAATGTCTGGAGCCTGCACGGGCTGGACGAATGCCTGCAGCGGCGCGGCGAAACGGTCGAGCGGCGGCACGTGAAGCTGCTGCTCGACCAGGCCATGGCGCGGGCCGAAATCCCGATCCGCGCGTCCTGCTACTGCCGTACGGGCGCCCGGGCGGCGTGATGCGCGGCCCCTCGGGCGCGGCGATCAGAAGTCGAAGAGTTCGCCCAGAAAGCTTTCGCGACGCTTCTTGCGATAGCCCTGCCGGTAATCGTCGTCGTCATCGTGGCGGGCCTGCGGACGAGGCTGCGGCGCATGATGCTGGGGCGGCAGGGGCGGCGGGGCGGGTTGCGCCACTGCGACCGGCGCGGCCGCGGCCGACCGCTCGATGATCTTGTCGAGTTCGCCCCTGTCGAGCCAGACGCCGCGGCATTTGGGGCAATAGTCGATCTCCACCCCGCCACGGTCGGCCATCACCAGGGTTTCATCGTCGACAGGGCACTTCATCGTCTTCTCCATGTTGGTTGCCCGATGCAGATGGGGTCTTTGCGGCCCTGCACAAGTGCGCGCCCGATAACACTTTCTTCAATCGGCGCGGGTTTGCCGAGTGCCGGCGGCAGGCGAGGTTCCCGGATTGCCCGGGCGCGCCCGTCCGGTGCCGCCCTTGCCGGGAAAGGGCGGTCTTGTCGGCGTGGGCGGGGAGCAAGGCTCGATCCCGACGGACGGCTTGCAACCCGGCAAGGGCTGGCGCATCC